>JBDWAQ010000013.1:0-518970 GCA_039978835.1 Parasphingorhabdus sp. | reverse complement strand
CATGTGTTAAGCATGCCGCCAGCGTTCGTTCTGAGCCAGGATCAAACTCTCAAGTTTGATGTCCTGTAATGGTGGCACAAACCGAAGTTTGCCATCCACCGAAACAGCTTCATTTCAAGGAGCCGTTCCTGCACAAATCTTAATTACGTATATGGATACATATTTAGGACATGTTCGGTAATCTGCTTCCATCCACTTCGAAAAGTGAACTTCGACAAAAAACCTATGGAACGACTTAATTTACCAGAGCACCGGAACCTTGAAGTTCCCGGGTCTGGGGCCGCCGCCCACATGTCCCTTCATCTATTATTACAATGTCAAAGAGCCCGTCAGAATAGGCAGACAACGATTTTTCCCGCTATTGCTACCGGGGAGAACCGTTGTTACAAATTTTGACGACCAACACAGTGGGGCCCGTATGAGCCGCGTCGTGCCGGTGAAAAGGTCTCTAGGCGGGTCACCTGATTCCGTCAACACACTTTTTCACTTTTGTTTCAAATTTATTGGTATTTATCCGCTATCAGACTTCGCAATGAAGAAAAATATACCTGAACCCATGCCTGCTGCCGGGCCGCAACCGGGAGAAATCGGCTATAAATCGTCCGAAGACACTGGCTTTCGCGCGCGCGTACGCAATGCCGTTATTTGGCGGTCTGGGACACAGATTTTTGGCCAGATTGTTTCTTGGGTATCAACTTTCTTGGTCATTCGCATCCTGGACCCCAGTGATTATGGCCTTGTAGCCATGACTGCGGTGCTCACTTTGCTATTGAGTCTCGTAAACGGCTATGGATTCGCGAACGCTGTCGTCCAACGGGAGGCGATCGATTCGAAGATTCTCCAGCAGCTTTTTGGGCTTTTGATTCTTTTTAATGCCGGGTTGGCAACGATCCAAATCGGGATAGCCCCGTTCGCAGCGGAATATTATCAGGAACCATTGGTCGCCGACTTGCTTCGCGTGCAGGCGCTGCTTTATCTAACCACACCATTTGTTGTTCTTGGTTATACCGTTCTTTCAAGAAAAATGGATTTCAAGCGCCAGGCGCAAGTCAATATCGTAGCTGCCTTTTGCGGGGCCATTGCTGCAATCGCCGGTGCCTTTGCTGGCCTGGGTGTCTGGACGTTGGTCTGGGCGCCTTTGATCGTTGCTTTTGTAAGAGCCATCGGCATGACCATAGCGGCAAAAAGTTGGATGTGGCCCAGTTTCAATTTCAATGGCGCGGGCTTTATAGTCAAATATGGCGGTGTCATTCTGATCGGACATTTGTTTTGGTTCATTCAAACACAGGCAGACGTTTTCATTGTGGGGCGGCAATTTGATGCACATGCCCTAGGCATTTATACGACTGCCCTTTTCCTGACCCAGATTTTTATCAATAAGGTAGTACCGCCTTTAAATGAAGTTGCTTTCTCTGCCTACAGTCGCATTGACGGGGAAGATGGAGTCGCTCGCGCCTTTGTTAAGTCAGTCCAGATGATCATGCTCGTCGGCTTACCGATATTCGTAGGATTTGCAGTGACCGCCGAACCTTTGGTGAAGGTGTTGCTAGGTGAAAAGTGGGTTGAGACAATTGCCTTTGTGGAACTCCTTGCGCTCGCGATGCCATTCATGACCTTGCTGACCTTAGTTGGCCCCGCATGCAATGCGATCAATAGACCAGATATCACCACGCGTAACTCAATAGTCGGCGCGGTCTATATGCCGATTTGCTACTTGATAGGCCTGAATTGGGGCGTGATTGGCATCGCTTACGCATGGCTGATTGGCTACCCAATCCTGCTAGCCACTATAGCGATATGGACGCTGCCTGTAGTGAAGGTGCGATTATCTAAATTGATCGATGTTTTGCTACCATCCATTACTGCGGCGCTGGCAATGGCGGCATCAGTCATCCTGATTGACCGGCTCATTCAATGGCCATCCGAATTTGTGCAGCTGCCTTCATTGGTCGCGATTGGCGGCTTGGTTTACTTAGGTTGGATGATGATATTCAGCCGCAAGACAGTTGTGGAAATCTATCAAATGATCCGCAATCAGGGCTGATAGCTTCCCAGTATCTTTAAGGGTTAGCTAAAACGAAGCCGGTTTAAGCCCGCATTCGCGCAGGGGCGTCGGAACGTTCATAACTTAACATCTCTACGACATCACGCGTTGTATCGGTATATAAACCCTGATGATAACGAAAAGTGCCTATAAAATGGATGAACCGGACGTCGTTCGACAGTGGTTCATTCCAGAAATTGCAATAATGCTCATAGGGTAAAAGCAATGGATCCGCTTCATTCGCGATCACGAAATTCGACGTCACCTGCTCACTGCCCCATTCTGACCAGCGCTCCATTCCCAGTAAACGAGTTGCTTCTGCAGAGAAGGATTCAGCGAGACCTCGTCCAACTTCAGAAGCTGAGAATCCGGTAAAACCGGAACAACCCCGAACATAATGCAAATCTGGACGATCAGAAATAGCAACGCGATCCATAGCCGCTTCAATCGCTACCTGGACATGCGTATTGGCCGCGGAAAAATATTCACTGTTCTTAGCGTTGTGGGATGCTTCGTTCAAACTGACCAGTTGAGATTCCGCACCGCCTTTAATCGTAAAGCTGCGGTTTTGTTCAATAGCTTGGTTGATCTGTGGCACGGCTCCGGTTGTGATCGTATCTGAATCGAGCTGGATTACATAATGATCCTCCCGCAAATCCAGTATCGTCAGCAGACGTTCCCAGGTTCCGCCAATTGGACAATCGCCGGTATCAACAGAATCAATCGCTATAATCCGAGGATTGTCGAGATGGACCTTCAACACTTTTTTGTCAGCATTTGTGAGGCTACCGTCATCCAATACCACAATGCGCCCGCGCTGTAACTGATGGTGCAGCGATTTAATGGCTACAAGATATGGATATAAAACCCGCGTTCCGATCATGGAAAACAGAATGACACCATCATTCTTGGCCTCAATCGGCGGTGTTGTCAGAACAGCTGCGGCGGCTTGATCATGCCACATTTTTCGGGTCTTGAGAGACAGATAATCGATTATTCGGTTCATTTGATAAACCTAGCAGACAGATATTAAGCTTTGGTTTAGCGAGCCGCGACAGAATGTGGCGGTTAGAAACACTCTATGCGTTCAGTGATTTTTGAGCAAAAGCCCAGATCGTTACCGGAAAACGCTCATCATTTTTAAACCGTCTTTGCCAACCGGCCCGTGACCATCGAAATAGGTTGGATTTCACCGCGTTCGCGTTACCCCACCCACCAGTCTCTATACAATCCGGATCAAATCCACATTCTTCCAGAAAACGCACCATACCCAATTGCGTCCAACGACTACAATCATTTGGGATGGGATGATACCGAATCATAAACGGAGTAATGTTGATAAAGTAACCGCCGGGTTTCAGCATGTCATGAACATTGCGCGCTGCACGATAGGGGTATTCCAAATGTTCCCAGACATTATCAGCGATAATGACATCAAATTTTCTATCCAGTCGGTCCTCACAAATATCATGTTCCGGCCAGTTCATTTCGGAATAGCTCTTCCACGACGTGTCTCGCCATTTCCAACCTGCAGAAATCTCTAGAGCATCCCATTGCCCACAATCATGATCTGCAAGCCAATTTTCTACTTCACGATAAGGAACAACTCTGGTGACGTGAGTTATATCGTAACCCGCCATTTTGGCTGCTTTCTTCATCCAGTTTTTGCCGGCCTCTTTCATATTGAAGTACTCACGAAATGGTCATTCGACGGGCAGTGTTTTGGTTTTTCAACATACTCTTTCATCATGCGGCCTTTAGCCAAACGATCAAAGAAACCGGTAATCCCTCCCCGCAGTTCGAACTGATCTCGATACGGCCCATAACGTGGGACTAGTCGCCCCGGCAGACCAACCGGCCCGGTCGAGCACATGATGTCTTTTATAATTCGGTTTTGAAAATTGCGTCTTGAGTAGCTAATCATGCGTTGATATTGGGTTACCCAGCTGGAGAAGTCCAAAATATGGAACGGAGCACAACGAAAGCCGGCCTGCTCACAAATGAAGACCCGGTCATCCGACCAAAAACCTTCGTTTTCGAGACTTGTCTTTGCCATTGCTGCCAACAAGCCATCGTCTCCGACCAGATCGTTCGGAAGGCGTATCTGTCTGGACTTCATTCGCGACAAGAAATCACCACTCAGCGCATATAAATCGCCGAATAATCCATGTTCGCGCAGCATCAGATCGCGATAATGTTCAACCGAACGACCGTTAAGTGGCATTCCGGAAACCGCATTAACATCGGGAAAGGCGTGCATTGCTCGATCCAATGCGGTTACCGATCCCGCTTCAACTTCTGCATCACCATCTACAAAGATATGGGTTGGAGAAAAATCGCCTAATTCATCAAAAACCCAACGATTCCAGCTGCGCGATTTGCCGCCTTGCCGCCAATCATGCACAATTACATTGTCGTAAACGTCAGCCGCCTGTTGCGCCAGTTCTGCCGTATCGTCAGTCGACCCGTTTACAATAACGTGAATGGCAATATCCGGCTGGCCCAATGGCAGGCTAGCCAGACATTTTTCAATTCTCTCGGCCTCATTGTGGGCCAATACCGCTATAGTAATGGTAGGTATTTGTTTCAAACCAATCATTAACAAGCTCCCAAATACAAAACCGTATTAGCTGAATACTGTTTACTTTTTGTAAATTGCAACATTGAGTAAAATAGCATCACAGTCAAATCGGGTCGATTTGGGCTCACGATTGTGCGTATTGCGAACTGGAGAAGACACTCCCAAACTGGCCTCATGCCTCATATATTATCACTGGCCGCCGGAACGCTTCCCGAATGTCAGCCCGCAGACGTTGCTGACGCTGCCGGACGGGCAGGATTTACTCATGTCGGATTTACCATCGAACCAGATAAATGGGATTCCGATGCGCTCAAGGATACAAAGGCTGCAATTGCACGCCACAATCTAAAGGTGCTGGATGTCGAAGTTATCTGGATTCCAGAAGGCGGTAAACTTGATGACAGCCACAAATTGATCATCGATGCTGGGTTGGAGTTGGGTGCACCCAACGCCCTGGTTGTCAGTTCCGAACCTGACAAGATTCGGACAGCGGAGGCGCTACGCCAACTCTGCGAATGGGCTGCCCCAGGCAACATGCGCATTGCATTGGAATTCCTGATGATCACTGCGGTCAAGAATATGGGTGACGCACTGGATATCGTTGGTCACGCAGCTCATCCGGCAGCGGCCCTACTCATCGACACAATCCATTTCCAGCGTGCCGGCCATAACGCCAAAGACCTTACAAAACTCGATCCGCATCTCCTGCCCTATTCACAAATTTGCGACGGCAACCAAGATTGTCAGCCGGACTTTGAGCACTATTTAGAGGATGCGATAGATCTACGCAGCGTGCCGGGAGAAGGGCAGTTACCGGTACAAGATGTTGTTAACGCCCTACCCACCAATATCCCGTTTAGTCTGGAAGTCCGGTCTAAAGCGTATCGTGACAGATATCCAAATCCTATCGAACGGGCAAAAGTCATTCGCCAAAATATGCTGGCAAATTGCAGTCGGTTAAATATTCAGATCGCATGATTTTCAAGCGGTATTGATATAATCCCGCATAGCTGCGGCTTCTGCCTCAATCACATCAATGCGGTGTTTAACCAGATCACCAATCGAAACAAAACCAACCAACTTATCATCATCAACGACTGGCAAGTGCCTGATCCGCCGCTTTGTCATAAGCGAAAGCGAGCCTATAGCGCTTTTGTGGGAGTCGATCGAAATGACATCGGCAGTCATCACATCAGATACTTTCTTATCCATCGCAGCATGACCGTGTTCGCGAATACAATGGAGGACATCTCGTTCGGAAAAGATTCCAACGACCCTGTCACCATCCAACACCGGCAGCGCACCAATGCGCTTTTCTCCCAATATATCCACGGCTTCGGTGACTGTCATATCGCTGCTGCAACTGAAGATATCTCCCTGTCGCGCATCTAAGATCAACTGAATTGACATTGTCCGGTTCCCTCTCTCCGATTCTGTTTATTGCAACTCTATAGCATAGTTTTGAAAGGGATTGGGCTTGAAGGACGATTATTTGTCGTCCAAAGCGGCACAGAACAATGGAGTCACCCCCAATGCCTCAACATTCTCAGCTAGACGATCCGGTATATGCTAGCGTAGCCTGGGCGCGCTATTGGCAGCTTATGCGCTGGATGGGCATTTTTACTGCCATTTGTATAACGATCACGCTCTCCATTCTTTTTTATCAGCACGGTCTGATCTCGATTCACATGTACATCGCCACGGCTGGCGGCGTTGGCTTTGCCGTCATGCTAATGGCGGCGTTGATGGGATTGGTATTCCTCTCAAGCGCAACCGGGCATGACGAGTCGATAGATGATCCAGTAACAAAGAGTATTTCTCCCGATGAGTGAAGATGACCTATTGGCCTTGGAAAAGCTCCAACCCGTTTTGCGGGTTGCACCGCAACCGCGTGACCTCAACAATAATGGTCATATTTTTGGTGGCTGGGTTTTATCGCAAATGGATATTGCCGGCGGCATTATGGCTGCACGTGTGGCCAAGGGATCAACCGCAACGGTTGCCATCGAGGCGATGGAATTTATCGCACCAATATTACAGCGCGATCTAATCTCGGTTTACGCCCGGGTAGAGCGGATTGGACGTACATCAGTGGCCATCCGATTGGATGTGATCGCATCACGAAATTTGGATGAAGAGCGGGTACCTGTAACCAGCGGCTTGTTTACCTTTGTGGCTCTGGATGAAAATCATAATCCGCGGCCAATACCGGAAGAATCAAAAGCCAAACATCTGAGCTAACGAAAATTGACCCGGTAGCGCAGGGTGCTGTATCCGTTGGCTGGGACGGTAACTTTCCACAACGGCTTTCCGTCTTTGCGACCGAGACGCTTACTGACCTTTGTCAACCGCTCCCGGTCACTGTGCGACAATTTCAACTCAATCGAAGCGGGCTGCGCCAGTGCATTGGTTAAGGTGAGTTCGAAATCCCGATATTTCCGATCATCTCCTTCACTCTGCTTTATTTGATCCACTGCAAAACGAACCTGCTGGCTGTTACCAATCCGGATTTCCACTTCTTCGCCGATCGCTTTATCGTCCAGATTGCCTTCGCCAAGTAAAAGCCTGGCATTGCTTGCTTCCTTGAATGCCACCAGCTTACCGGCGGGCAGTGCCAGACCCAAACTATTCTGTTCGTTGTTCTGCAGGCGTAATGTGATAAACAGCGTCCCACTGTTTCCATAACCGGTGGCGCCAACTTCAGTTTCATATAATTGTTTGAAAGGTACGGCTTGCTTTTCAAACATCGCCACTTGCTTCTGACTTTTTGACGCTACTGTCACAGGAACAGGAATGCGATAGAGTTTGAGATCACCCAATTCTTCTTGTTTCGCCTGAACCTGTTTCGCGCTGCCGAGCGCGACCATGTCCGATTCTGCTTCCATCGCCATCATTGGTGCTGGCAACGGTTGCCCCCGGTAACGGCTTTCATTGCGAGCTCGTTCAAATCGTTTTATCGCAATGTCGCTGGTTGTCGCTTGCGGCCAGCAGCGCAGCGCGATTGCGCCACCTGTTGCGCGCTGGATATTGTCGCGGCCTTTATTGGGTTGCCCCGCGACCGCATTGGTCTGAGCATCACGAAAAGATGTCTCGTCGCTATTGGCCAAGGTCACCCAGGAAAACAGGTTCATTGTTTCGCCATCTTCACTGACGTCTGCGACATAATTTGCCTGCCAATCAAAGCCAGTAGCGAGATATGAGAGAGTGACAGTGGCCCTGGTTGGTTGGTTGACGATAGTTTTCACAGATAATGTCGGTTTGGCAGAAAGGCCTTGAGGTACTTCCGGATAGACCAGAGCCTCATTCAGGCCCGTACAGCGCAAGGCTTCAAATCCGTCAGCAGTCTGAATCACAACACCGTTGCGTGCATCGGTTCTGATGTTGGCGGCATATTCCTCAGTTCGACCCGTCACAGCGCTGGTCCGCTGGACGGTAACGCCGCGTCCGATATGTCCGTTGAGCAATGCCGATGGCGAAAGCAACGCCGCATCCCGGTTTTTTTCTAGCACACCCTCGGCAAGGCCTGTGACAATCGCTGATTGCGGGATAATACCCCCCGCTACGCCTTCAAAGCGAAGGTCAACTTCGCCAGCGGGCAATGTCACCGTTCGCTGTTCCGTAATCAGTGCATAGCCATTGAGATAGTTTAGATTCATCGAGCGGTCAGACGCCCGATTGGGATCACGGTACACGGTTACGGACACCGAGGATGGTCCATCCGATGTCACGATCTGACGCACGAAATCGGATTGCGCCTGGGCTGTCCCGGCCAAGGCAACAATCAGGAACGCAAAGAGCGTTCGAACCATCATGGTTTAGAACCGTGTCTCAAACACAGCCGTCACGGTGGCGCGGCCATTGGCTGGGACTGGGACCTTCCAAACTATGCTGTTCGATGACCGCCTTTCGCTGGCCATGCTCTCACTCACAATGCGGGTGTCATCCCAATAAAAGTCCAAACCATTTTGAATAAGAGATACGGTAACCGCACCAGGGCGGGCATTCGTCAGCTCATAAGTCATCGAAGTTCGCCACTTTCTGGCACTCAATCGCTTGCGTTCAGTAACCGTCGGCTTGACCTTTACATCAAAAGCTTCACCGGTTTTCAATCCCAATTCGGATCCCATTGGCGTATGGCCAATATTGTTCTCACCGATAAATTGTGGCTGTCCAGATGTATCTTTCATGTAAACACGCACCGTCCCTGCCGGCAACGCATCACCCAATCCGCCATCTGCGGACGAGCTAAACTGTAACACCGTCGCGGCACTTTGCGGCTCATTACGTGTGGTTAACCAGCCATTGGCATATTCATATGTCTTTTGTGCCGGTGCACCAGTGACATCCAGAAAGCTGACTTGCTTGGTCTGTGCGTTGGCAATGGTAGTCCGCGCTGCCAGTGGGTAAAGATAAAAATCGCCCAAAGACTCTCGATTGGCTGTCTCGGTTCCGGCTCGCCGGATATTGTTACGACCACCTCTATTACTTCGGCCGTTCACGCTGGGTGTACCCGCAACCAGCAAAGTCTTGGCATTGGAGAACGTAGTGCCGGTGCTGTTGGTTAAAGTCACCCAGCCCTGCACATCCATTTTCCCAGCATTTTCGTCAAACAGCGCGACATAGTCGGCTTTCCAGCCCATCCCGCTAGTCAGATAACTTAACTGTGCTGGACGTGTACCACTACGTGAACTGTTCAGTGTTACAGATAAGGTAGGACGCGCCCGCAAATTGCTTGGTACTTTGTCGAAAATCACGCGGGTGGGTAGACGGTCATCACGCAAAACTTCGATACGGCTCCCAATTTGCAGCACAACACCACCGTTGGCGGCCAAGACTTTTGCCCGTTCCCGTCTCTCTGCACCGGTAGCCGGATTGATCCGCACGATCGTCACCGTTTCACCAACCGCTTTTTCCATCAGTTTTTGTGGGGAGAGTAAGTCATAGTCGAAATTCTGCTCGATGATTCCCGTATTTGCTGCGTTAAAACCAACAGTCTCAGCACGAATTTGGCCGGACACGCCCGGAAATGTCTGCACCGAACGCCCAGACGGAATATTCAATCGCCGGACATCCTGTACCAGCGCCAAATTGTTGTTGTAGATTGTGACCGAGACATCGCCCTGACCGGATGATTGGCCAATGGCAGGCGCCGAAACCACCGCCAATAACATTCCTGCATAAGCAAGAGTCCGCATATTCTCTCTCCCATCTAACGAGACTGGCTAACTCACTGTAAATGAACCTAGCGTAAACAACTAATTGGATATTGTGTCCGTCTGACCAGCGACCTGCCAGTCAAATTTCACCCTACCACTCTGACTATTTTCCGTTTCAGTTTTAGCTAGGAACAAGTTCTGTTTAGCCAGCTCTAATGCGACTATGCCCATATCGGCTTTGGCGCCTGTCATCCTTATGGCCATAGGGCTACGAAGCGCTGCCCAACTGATCCATTCCAATCGCCGTTTTGACGCATTGGTCAGCTCATTCTCTGCAACCACCAAGTCAGGTAAAGCAGCAGGCGGTGGCTGAATATTTATCGCCCAGTCCGGCATTTGCTTCACCATCCGTTGTTCGAGCGCATAATAAGTTTGCAGCGATGCTCCGGGAAGCGGCTTTGCCATTACGATAGCGCGGCGTTTGGAGGTATCAACAATGACATCATCCTGTTCAACGCCGGCAACTAGAGCTAGGTTTTCCCGTAATTTGCTAACTTGCGTTTCTACGGCCTGCTGTTGCTCCCTAGCACGAAGGGCAGCTAGTTCTGCCTGCGCGGCATTATCACCAGTCTCGACCTTATATTGTTCGATCTGCACCTGAATGGGTTCATTAAAAGTACGGCTAAGCACCCGCGAACTTTGTTCTTCAGCACCGGATCTTATGGTTGGGGTAAAGACCGATGCAGAAATCAGTATAGGGTCCGCATTGAAATCAATATCAATTTGCGAAACCCGCGCACGCGGACCGAATTGATCTTTAACAAGGCCATTGGCCGACCTCGAAATATTCGCCTCATGCCCAATCTGCACCAACGAAAGACCTAGCGGAATGGCAAGGCCAACGAACACCACAATCATCGCGAAAATCTGTAGCTGCGTCTGCCGTTCAGTCATGTACGAGCGAAACCCATAGAGCCAAGCCATGATGGTTGCGGTCAACGCGATGACCATCAGGTTTGTGAAATAGAGAAGCAATGATCCCGCAAAGACGGTCCAGTTCAATGTTGCTAACCCAAATCCGATAACCGCGAGAGGTGGCATTAGAGCCACGGCAATGGCCACACCGACAATTGTACCTAACCCGCCCCGGATCATGGCATAAGCGCCGGCTAGTCCGGAAAAAACCGCAACCCCCAAATCAAATAGATTGGGGCGCGTTCGGGCAGCAATTTCAGGTGTTACCGTTTGCAGAGGCGAGAGCAATACAACGAAAGCAGAAAACAATACCGCAATCAGTGTTCCCATAAACAGCGCCCAGCCCGAATCTTTTAACCAGGCGGAATCGCCGACGGCCGATGCGAATCCAACGGCCATGATAGGATACATAAGCGGTGAAAGCAGCATCGCTCCGATCACCACAGCTGGCGATGATAGCAACAGGCCCAAAATGGCGATGCCAGCTGACATGCAGATCAAGAAAGAATAACGCGGTGTAAAACTACAATCGGCTTTTATCTTTGTAATTATTGCCGGTTGATCAACCTCAGATTGCACCGCAATCCGCCACCAACGCCTCAGCAGCCGAACACTACCCGAAATCGGATGGAGCACTGCCCTCTGGCGTTTTGGCGGCATCTCCTCCGCTTTAGCAGCTTCCCCCTGTTGATCAGTCATAAGCCATTGTAACCATTCAAATCAGTGTGTGAAAAGGAAAACATTACTTTCAAGGTAATTGAAAAATGAATGATTCCCTCTTTTATCAGCAAACTGTATCACCTATATAGGTCGCAGTGACTATGTTGTCGCTACGATTTTCCCCAGGAGCTTAACATATGCCCCGTCCCGAAACCGACATTGAAGCCAAGCGCAATGAGATTATGGAAGCAGCCGATCAGCTGATCCGCGATAAGGGCGCGATTAGCTTTACCATGACCGACCTGGCTAGCGCGGCTGGCATGTCACCATCCAATGTCTACCGCTTTTTCGAGAATAAAGACGCGTTGGCTGAGGCTATGGCCGGCGAATGGTTTGCCGACTTGCTTGTCATTATGGAAAATCTGGTAGCGGCAGACATTCCGGTTGAAGATAAACTGTACCGATTTTTTGCAGAACGGTTACTTTTGAAACGTGCGCGTTATGACGAAGATCCAGATCTGTTTGCCTCTTACATGGAATTAGGTGACGAGCATTTTGATGTGATCAAAGGCTATGTCGATCTGGCTGATCACTATATGGCGTCAATATTGGCCGAAGCGATGGAAGCTGGTTACTTTAAAGGACTAGAGCTGGATGCGATTGTATCGCTGGTCAACACAATGGTGCAGCCATTCTGCAATCCCAACTTGATGATGCAAATGATGCATCTAGCCACTGAGGAACGATTGCGTATCGTAATCAACACTATCTTGGAAGGGCTTCACGCAAGAGCGGATAGAAAAACCGGAACGCCGGAATTACACATCGCAAGTTAGTTGTCCTTGAGCGCTGTTTTTGCTCCGCTTCTAACATTCGCGCGTTATCTCTAGCGCGGGCATTAGAGTTTCGATGCCGCAATTCTATTCAGCGTCCGCTGCCATCCATTGCTTCATCATTGCCGGTGGCGGAGAGGCGTTCATTTTCTTCTCATCTAGTGCAGCGATGGCACGCTCACGATCTTCATCAGTAAAACTGCCCGTAGTCAGACAAAACTCGACCATGTTGCCATTGGGATCGCGGGTGTAAATGGACCGACACCAATTGTGATCAATTTCCAACACGTCCAGATCCGCTGCATTCCATTTAACTCGCCAGGTTTCCAATTCACCCAAAGTATCTACTGCGAAGCTATAATGGTTGGTCCCTTGGGGTGTCTTTGCCGCCTCATTGAGATCGTAGGAGTAATCGCCCTCTCCCGGCGTATCCATCAACTCCCAAAAAGCGATAAACTTACTGTCATCGCCGCCCATCCGATAGAAGAAGTGCTTGCCCCAACCGCCGCCCATAACGGGCGCGATTTCGACTTTAACCAATTCAAATTCCATCACGCCTTCGTAAAATGCGTGGATCGCCTTCATATCTTTGGCTGCAAGGGCCAGGTGGTGATAGCTCATTTGTCTGCATCCTTTCGTTTATCGACCATACCCATAACATCTGCAGTGGCGCCATCGGGAGCCGGCACTTCGACAATAGGTTCCGGCACGTCATCAAATTCCAGTTTAAGCGCACGGCTCATCACCGCGTGCATCATATAGGTGCAGGTAATATAAGTAAGTTCGATGATTTCCACCTCGCTAAGGTGATTCTTCAGTGCCGCGAACACACCATCCGGTACTCTGCCCCGTTCAAGAACTAGACAATCGGTATAGCCCAGCACCGCGCGTTCCACATCGCTGAAACAATTGGCCGTGGACCAGTTGGGGATGGCTTTAACCTGTTCTTCGGAGAAGCCTTCAAAACGCATGGCCTTGCTGTGTTGAGAGTAGACGAACTGCGAGCCCACCGCATAACCAGCGCGGATTTGACCCAGTTCGCGAAGCTTTGGGTCAAGCTTACGATTGGGGGCTCGGTAAAAACCGAAGCCTTCTGTAGTGTGTTTAAAAGCGTCCGGAACTTGCGCGAAAACAGTCCACCAATTTCCCGGCGTACCTGTCGCAGTACCCGGCTCCGCTACCGGATCGCGTTCTCCAAATAACATGGTGTAAAGTCCGAGAACATAGTCATCGGTAACTTCAGATCGCGGAATTTCGCGCAGTCGGGGCATGGTTTTCTCCTATGCCCCCGACTTTGCACAAATTTGCTTGGCTTTCTAGCCCGCCAAATTCCGCAGCACGTAATGCAAGATACCGCCGTTGAGGAAATACTCCATCTCGTTCCCAGTATCGATACGGCACAATGTGTTGAACGTGGCTGTCGTGCCATCAGCACGGGTCATTTCTACTTCCACGTCTTGGCGCGGGTCAAGCGTTGCAACGCCCTTGATCGTGAATGTTTCCGTACCATCAAGGCTCAGTGTATTGCGATCAACACCCTCAGCAAATTGTAGCGGGAGAACACCCATGCCGATCAGGTTTGAACGGTGAATACGCTCATAGCTTTCAACAATCACAGCCTTCACACCGAGCAGGTTAGTACCTTTCGCCGCCCAATCACGAGAGCTACCGGTACCATATTGCTCACCGCCAATAACGACCAGATCATTACCGTCTGCTTTGTGACGCATTGCGGCGTCGTAGATTGGCATGATCTCACCATTATATTTGGTGTAGCCGCCTTCTTTTCCATCGGCCATTTCGTTCTTGATACGTATATTCGCAAACGTACCTCTCATCATCACATCATGGTTTCCGCGTCGCGAACCGTAGCTGTTGAAGTCGGCTTTGTTGACTTGGTGATCGCGGAGATATTCGCCAGCGGGTGAATCCTCTTTAATCGCGCCGGCTGGAGAGATGTGGTCGGTGGTGATCGAATCGCCCAACACCGCCAAAGTCTTCGCATCGACAATATCTCCAACAGGAGCCGGGGTCATTTCCATGCCGTCAAAATAAGGCGGATTCGCCACGTACGTAGAACCAGCACGCCACTGATAAGTATCCCCACCAGTCACTTCAATATCCTGCCAAGCGGCATCACCGTCATAGACATTGGCATAGCGGCTCTCAAACATCTCGCGCGAAACCGCACCGCCCATCGCGGCGTTGACCTCATCATTGGTGGGCCAGATATCCTTCAAGTACACATCCGCACCATCGCTGCCCTGCCCGATCGGCGTCTCGTACATATCCTCACGCACCGTACCTTTCAGCGCATAAGCCACAACCAGCGGCGGCGAAGCGAGATAGTTGGCCTGCACATCCTGCGACACACGGCCTTCAAAGTTGCGGTTACCGGACAGCACACTCGCGGCCACAATCGCATTATCATTAATCGCCTTGGAAATCGGCGCCGGAAGCGGCCCGCTATTCCCGATACAAGTCGTGCAGCCATAGCCAACCAGATTAAAGCCCATATAATCCAGATCGTCACTCAATCCGGCTTTATCTAAATAATCAGTGACCACCTGTGACCCCGGCGCGAGAGAGCTCTTCACCCACGGCTTCCGCTCAAGGCCCAGCTCACGCGCCTTCTTCGCCACCAAACCGGCAGCAATCAGCACGCTAGGATTGGAGGTGTTAGTGCAAGACGTAATCGCCGCAATCGCCACATCGCCATGACCGAAATTATAATCTTCGCCATCAACGGCAACCCGCCCGGCGTCATCATTGGCGCTAAACACATCGCCCAGATCTTTGTTAAAGCTCTCATCCAGATCGGCCATAGACACGCGCTGCTGCGGCAATTTCGGACCCGATAGCGATGGCACAACCGATGTCATGTCCAGCTCCAGCGTATTCGAATAAATCGCATCCTTCGCTTCATCCAAACGCCAGAAGCCTTGTTCTTTACAATAGGCCTCACACAAAGCGATATCCTGCTCGCTGCGTCCGGTCAGGCGCAGGTAATCCAGCGTCTTGTCATCAACCGGGAAATACCCGCAAGTCGCGCCATATTCCGGCGCCATATTGGCAATCGTCGCCCGGTCGGCAAGGCTCAATGCCGCCACACCCGGTCCGTAAAATTCAACAAAACGCCCAACCACACCCACGGCGCGCAACATCTGTACGCAGGTCAGAACCAAATCCGTCGCGGTAATACCCTCGGCCAATTCGCCGGTCAGTTTAAAGCCCACAACCTCTGGGATCAGCATCGAAACCGGCTGCCCCAACATCGCGGCCTCCGCCTCAATCCCGCCAACGCCCCAGCCGAGCACGCCCAGCCCGTTGATCATTGTCGTATGGCTATCCGTACCCACGCAGGTATCGGGATAGGCGGTCAAATCGCCATTTTGGTCCTTGGAACTCCAAACGGCTTTCGCAATATTTTCCAGATTCACTTGGTGACAGATTCCGGTTCCGGGGGGAACAACGGAGAAATTATCAAACGCCTTTGAACCCCATTTCAGGAACTCATAACGCTCCATATTACGCTGATATTCCAGCGCGACGTTGTTCTCAAAAGCCTGCGGCGTACCAAATTCGTCGACCATCACCGAGTGATCGATCACCAGATGCACCGGCACCTGCGGATTGATCTTCTCCGCATCGCCGCCCAGCGCCTTGATGCCATCGCGCATCGCGGCAAGATCGACCACGGCGGGAACACCGGTGAAATCCTGCATCAACACACGTGCGGGGCGGTACTGGATTTCGCTGTCCGAACGCGCATTTTGCTGCCAGTCAACCACCGCCTGCGCATCACCCGCGGCAACCGTATGCCCGCCATCTTCAAAGCGCAGCATATTTTCCAGCAGCACTTTCAATGTGTAGGGCAGCTTGTCGATATTACCCAGTTTCTCCGCCGCTTTCGCCAGCGAGTAATAGGCATAGTCGGTGCCATTGACCGAAAGAGTGGAACGCGTGCCGAGTGAGTCATTGCCGGTGGTTGTCATGTTTTCTCCGTTTGAAAAGGTCTATTCGAGCCGCCGGGGAGTACGCGAGGTCCGCGCAAAACGGTCGATGAATCGGTTTCACCGCGGCTTTAGACGATGGCCGGTGGACGTGCAACTTGGATGGGCAATTTTGTGTGGATGAGATTGTCATTCCCAACCGTTCGTGTCGAGCAAAGTCGAGACACAGTTGTCACGAACAAAAGCATCTCGACTTCGCTCGATGCGAACGGAAATTCTCCCACTTTGTCATTCCCGCGTAGGCGGGAATGACAAGAAAGGGAGGCGATCTCGACAGCTCTTTGAAACGCGAGAGCACCGTTGCACAGCAACGGCAAGCGCGACCGCGCGTCCGCAGCGAAGCGAGGATAGCCAAGCGGACGGATGTCCGCGCCCGGCGCCTGAGGTCCCAAAAAAATTTCCCTTCCCCCAATCACAAAATCCCCTAACACGGCGCAAACATCCATCATCTGCGGAAGGGCGGAAGGCTATGGGCGAATTTTATCTGGCCAATGAATATTGGTTCGCGGTGTTCCAGCTGGTGACTGCGATGCTGGGCATGGGGGCGACGCTGACCCCGCGCGATTTCCGCGAGGTTTTGGTCGAGCCTAAGGCGGTGACCAGCGGGACCGCGATCCAGCTGATCATCGTGCCGCTGGTTGCGCTGGCGGTGATATCGGGCTTTGGCGTGGTCGGCGGTGTTGCGGTAGGTATGGCCCTGATCGCCGCAATTCCGGGCGGGACGACATCGAATATCTTCACCTTTTTTGCGCGCGGGAATGTGCCGCTGTCGATCACCATCACCGCGGTGACCACGCTGGCCTGTCTGTTCACCACGCCGCTGATCCTCGAATTTCTGATCACGCAGTACATGCCCGACGACTTCACCATGCCGCGCGGTCAGATCATGATGGAGATCGCGCTGACGCTGCTGCTGCCGCTGGTCATCGGGATGCTCTATCTGCGCTTCTTCCCCAGCACCGCCGCGACATTTTCCAAATGGGTGGTGCGCGCATCGCTGTTTGGCATTTTGATGATCGTGGTCGGCTCGGCCACCTCCGGGCGGCTGGACTGGGAGGCATTCGGGCTGGTCAATATCGCACTGGTCGCCGGGTTGATCGCTGTGCTGGCGCTAGCCAGCTGGCTGGTGTGCAAAGCGCTGCGCCTACGCCACGCCGACCGCACCGCGATTGATATCGAGGTGGTGGTGCGCAACATCAATCTGGGCTTCATGCTCAAGGCGTCGCTGTTCCCCGCCGTGGTCGGACAGCCCGACCCGATAGGCGACATGGTGCTATTCACGCTGCTGCTCTATGGCACGCTGCAATTACTGATCGCGGTTGGCTTGATCATGCGCGGCCGGCGCGTCAACGGTCTTGCGGCGGGTATCAATACCTGAGATTTGAACAGGTTTAGGCGGGCCGCTCCAGCGCGGCGGCCTCCACCTGTTTGCGCTTCATCCGCTTGGCCCAATAGTCATCCAGATCGCGCTTCACCTCCGGCGCCATGATATACAGACCCAGAAGATTGGGGATCGCCATTACAAAGATCAGCGCATCGGCAAAATCAAGGATCGCGCTCAGCTGGATCGACGCGCCGATCACGATGAAGATGCAAAAAATAAGGCTGAACATATGCCGCCGCGTGCTGCTTTCCCCGACCAAATAGGTCCACCCCTTGGTTCCGTAATAGGCCCAGGCGAGCATCGTCGAAAAAGCGAACATCAGCGCCACAAAGGACAGCGGCAGCGAGGAACCGGCAATATTGCTGTTAAACGCCGCCGAGGTCATCTCGATCCCGACCAGACCGCCGGCCATCAATGTCTCGGGCGGGAATGTCGTAACCAGCACCAGACCAGTCAGCGTACAGATCACCACCGTGTCAATAAACGGCTCTAGCAACGCGACGAAACCTTCGGTCATCGGGTCCTTGGTCTGCACAGCACTATGCGCAATCGCCGCCGACCCAATGCCGGCCTCGTTCGAAAAGGCCGCGCGCTGAAAGCCCAGAATCATGATCCCGATCGCCCCGCCAGTTACACCCTCCATAGAGAATGCCCCGGCAACAATTGCCACAATCGCATCGGGAATGACCGCGATATTCATGCCCAGAATAACCAGCGCCCCCAATATATAGATCGCCACCATGAACGGCACCAGTTTCGACGTCACCCGGGCAATCGATTGAATCCCGCCAATGATGATCAAAGCCACCACTACAGCCATGGCCAAACCAACCAGCCAGCCATAGCCAACCAGCATGCTCTCTTCACCGCCGCTCACCGCCAGTATCTGGGCAAAGGCCTGATTGGACTGAAACATATTGCCGATGCCCAGACAGCCAATGACAATGCTCAGCGCATAGAATGATCCTAAAAACTTACCGAATTTGGGCATGCCGCGCCGCGACAATCCTTCGCGCAGATAATACATCGGCCCGCCGGACACTGTGCCATCATCATTAATCTGCCGGTATTTCACACCCAAGGTGCACTCGACAAATTTGGTGGTCATCCCGATCAGCCCGGCGACAATCAACCAGAAGATCGCCCCCGGCCCGCCCAGTGACACGGTAATCGCCACACCGCCAATATTGCCTATGCCAACCGTGCCGGAAACCGCAGCGGTCAGCGCCTGAAAATGGGAAATCTCTCCCTCATGCTCCGGGTCGGCATATTTCCCGCGGACCAGATTAATCGCATGCCCGAACCCGCGCAGGTTGATGAAACCCAGATAGGCCGTGAAAAATATCGCGCCGAAAATCAGCCAGCAAACGATTAGCGGCACATCTGCACCGCCAATCGGAACCGAATAGAAAATGAAGGCCGACAGCATGTCGGTGTAAGGTTGAACGGTCTGATTTATCCGTTCATCGATGGTCGCTGCCCGCGCTGGAGATGCGAAGAGCAAGAATGATAAGTTTACGCTTAAACAACAGACAAGTTTCGAAACAACATCAAATTTCCGGCTCGCCATAGTTCCCCCGAACAACACACAAAAAATATCTTCCAAGACATCGCAGTTGTTCGACCACCTTGCAACAACCAATGCCTGAAACAGCGAGCAGGCTGCTATGCCATGGGATGGCGCACCGCACCAAATGCCTTAGGCGGCTTTGGAATAGTCGGTCATGCGGATGATGAAGCCTTGATCAGAAAATGTATCATGATGGCTTTGGGATAGTTTCTCACTATGGCCGCTAGTCGCAATAGAAGGAATTTTCGTCATATAATCGAGCAGATCCGTCAATTCACCCTGTTCTCGTAAACTGTAGAAGTCTGCTTTCCCAAAATACTGAACCTCACCCAATTCGGTGGCTTTTTTGCGAATACGCGCACCTTTCACAAGGTTGGTGGTTACACAGAGGATCTTCTTTTCGGAGTCGCCGCGAATACGCTGAATCAAATCAAGAGTGACTTCTGGTGCATCAATTTCATCGATAATAATCTTGTCGATAAGAACCCCATCCATCTTTTGTAAAAGTTGGTCTTCGGTCTTGCAAAAACCAACAATCTTAATAGAGCTATTTGCTTCTGCCATCTCACTGATGAGGGCAGAAAAGATACTCGATTTCGAATATACTAAAAGGTGATAAGCCATGGTTCTCCCTTACTAGCAACACCGATTGCTGCTTCACTGCTCCTTCCAGATGGCAAATTTTATTCTTTCAAATTCATTTACGGTTATTTGTATTTTTCTTAACCATAAAATTTATACAAATGGCCTGCATCTGCTCTACATTGCCAGTTCCGGCTTTCGGGATAATGCAGTCACAGCGTTAATGTCCGTTTTGGGCGCAAAAACGGACATTAGAATCCAATGTTAGAGACAATCGATAAAGTGATTTACGGTTGGTTCGGAACCTGCATCGATCAAGACGGCAGCACTAACGGAAAACTGCAAATCTTCGGGATGCGGAAAGCCGCTTAGCTTGCCATCCGCTATGAGTGGATCAGCGACAGATTTCGGGATGGATGTCAGAATATCAGATCCCATGACCAAATCGATGCAGGCTGCCTGACTGAGCAACCGGTATTTGGGAAAGCTATGCTGTTTGAGCAATGCCTGTGTTTCGGGAGGAAGGCTGGTTTCAAACAGCGTATCAAAGCCCGCAATAACCCAATCAAACTCGACGACATCCGTCAATTGAAGATCCGTTTCCAATACCGGATGATTTGGTCGGCAGATGATGTAATAGGGCTCTTCGATCACTTTCCGAACGCGCAACCGATCAAGATGTGGCAGTTGGCTAAGCGTTGCCTCATTGTACAAAAGCAGATGGATGCGCCGTTGGATTAGCTCCTCAACCGCATGGGTAGGTGGCATAGTCTCAGCATTGATTTTTGTTTTCGGATACCGTTTTGCAAATTTGCCAATGGCCGGATGGATCATTGTATCCAATATGGCAGGCCCACTCACAATTTGGAGGATATGCTCGCCGCTTTGTGTCTCGGTTTTCACCGTCTCTGCAAAGCTCAATAGATCGACAGCCATCGGATAGAGTTTTTTGCCAGCTTCGGTCGGGGCAACGGTACGCGTGGTTCGATGGAACAATTTCACATCCCAGCTATTTTCCAATGCCTTTATGCTTTTGGTGAGCGCCGAATGGGTAAGATGCAACTCGCCAGCCGCACTTGAAAAACTAAGCAGTCTGTACACCGCCTCAAAATGGCGCATTAGGCGAAGATCATCCATATGTTCTCGTTAGTAACAAATATGATCTTTTATCTCAATTTATTTCAGTAAATACTTCCTCTACCTTTCGTTCTTCCAAAGATGGTCTGAATGGGAAGAGAGCTGAGCCATGACATTAGAGTCTATTGTTACATCGAATATCGCGCTGATCGTTATCCCGCTTTACTTCATTGCGATTTTTGCGGAATCCATCTTCAACCATTTCTTCCACGAACGCGGAGCGGGTGATTGGAAGGACAATGGCGTTTCGATGTCCATGGGACTGGTCAGCGCAGTCACAAACGGCGCGACGGCATTTATTTCGGTTGGCGCGCTTTTTTGGGTTCAGCAACATCAGATCTACGCCATTCCGCTGTCCGTGACAGCGCTGGTTGCCTGCTTCATCATCGATGACATGCGCTATTACTGGCATCACCGGGTTGCTCATCGCTGCCGCTGGGTCTGGGCGATGCATGTGACCCATCACAGCAGCACGCAGTATAATTTTTCCGTGGCCTTGCGCCAGGGCTGGACCAAGCATTTTACCGGCACGATGATGTTCAAACTGCCGCTGGTTCTGATCGGATTTGATCCGGTTCTGGTACTGTTTTGCGGTGTGATTAATCCGACCTATCAATTTTTCCTGCATACCGAATTGGTCAACAAAATGCCGCGCTGGTTTGAAGCGATTTTCAACACGCCGTCCCATCACCGGGTTCACCATGGCCGCAACCCGCAATATCTGGATGCCAACTATGCCGGTACGCTGATTATCTGGGACAAGATGTTTGGAACATTTGTACCGGAAGATGAAGAAGATCGGGTGGATTACGGGTTGGTCAAGAATCTGGAAACTCTCAATCCCTTCAAGATCATATTTCACGAATATTGGGGTATAGCCAAAGATGTATCCCAGCGTGGTTTGAACCTCTGGCAGCGTATCTTATATGTTCTGGCTCCTCCCGGCTGGAGCCATGATGGTTCGCGTCAGTCATCAACGGATATTAAGCGTGAACACGCACAAACGCAGAAAGAGTTGGAAAATATCGATGCTCAGGATGCGATCATGCTGGAGGCGACTTAAGCGATGCCAGGTCCACATTATGCGATCTCCGAAGCGTTTATCGTCCTGGTTGCGATCTGGTGCATGGTGCGTCTATCGCGATCAGGGTATGGGTTGGCAGCGTTGGGCAGCGCAATATTTGGGCTTGCAGCGGCCATAGGCGTTTATCGTTTTGGCACTGGCGAAATTACCGAGCTGGCCAGTTTTCATAAAAATTTCTCTCAAATAGGCGGTTCAATTGCAATGGCGCTGATGTCCGCGCAACTTCTACTGGCAGAGCCATCGGTAAAACGAACTGCAGTTGGAAGGTCGATCGTTTTGGCCGCCATCATCATCAACACGGTGACAGCGTTTGCGTTTCCAGCGCTCACAACTCCGCTGTTCATCATTTGGCTTTCTGCCGCAATCATTGCTGCAGCATTGATTCCAGCCAGCACCTTTGTTCGTCGGATTTCTTTGGCAGCAATTGTCTCAATATTTTTGATAAATCTGCTGCTAATCCGCCGATCCCCGCTACTGGATCCAGACCTCAGTTGGCATCTATTCCATATATTGGTCGCAGTGTGGTTGCTGGGAATGATCTTTATAATTGAGTGTCGTCGTTCTGATGATGGGGTCGCCCATCAGTAAAGTGTTCTAATGTCCACTTTCGGGATAGGGCAGATATAAGCCTAGGTTCCGCTATGGGCGCAAAAACGATCGCCAAGTTTACTGCCGCCGCGCTATCTACCCAGTGAACCTTCACCAGAATTATAAAATATCTGGAGGTTCAATAATATCGCTTTGACTGGCGGTAGCAGGATTAGGCAGATCGCTAGGCAGATCGTTAAACCAATTGCAAAGGCCCACAGCTTTCCGGCGATACTGCTGAAGGAAAGCACAAGAACGAGGATCACCGGCACCAGGATGATCGTGACGCCAAAACCCACAAAGAAAGCGGGACCATCAGCAGTGTCTGCGACAGTCAGATCTTGCTCACATATGTCACACTGGTCGTGAAATTTCAGATAGCTCTTAAACAGCAAGCCTGTTCCACAGTGCCCGCATTTCAATTTCAAACCCGACTTGATCTGGCTCGCCAATTCTTTGTCCATCCAATCGCTCCACTCAGCAGGTAAAAATCCCTTTGGGTCATTCATCCAAAACGACCGATCGCTGTATAGGGTGAGATAGTGAGTGAATAAATAGACGTAATAGAACTAGATTATTGACATATCGTCATCAATGATAAAGAAAACGACTTATGCAACCCGCGACCGAAATGAGCGTATTCAGCGAAGTTGTCAAAGCGGGCAGTTTTGTCGATGCCGGTCATATGCTGGGTCTATCCCCATCGGCGATCAGCAAAAAAATAGCACGATTTGAGAAAAGGTTGGAGGTTCGTTTGTTTAATCGAACCACCCGCTCCTTGTCGTTAACGGAAGCGGGACAATTGTTGTTCGAACGCTGTGAAAACATTCTCTCAGCCATTGAAAATGCTGAGGAAACTGTGCGTGACTTGAGTTCCCATCCTGCTGGTGAACTACGTGTCGCTGCTTCTGATGCGTTGTCGGTAGAGGTCTTAGTTCCCTTCTTGAAAGGCTTCGCGGATACTTATCCGGATATCTCAGTGATCCTCGTTCAAGGCGATGGAGGCATCGATTTGTTAAAGGATGGAATCGACGTAGCGCTTCTATTTGACCGCCCCACCGAAACCTCCTTCATCGTACGCAAGTTGATTGACGACCCATGGGTTGTCTGTGCGTCGCCAGAATATCTGCAACAGGCTGGGCGGCCCAAATCACCCACTGAACTCGTAAACCATCGATGCCTGACCATCCATGCCAAGGGGAAAACGAATGACAGCTGGGATTTTCGAAACGGTCAGTCTGTGCGAGTGAACAGCTGTTTTTCCGGGATCGGCCTGACCGTTAAAACTGCTGCGTTGCAGGCGATGGGGATAGCCCGGCTCGCGCGTTTTTTGGTTCATTCTGAATTGCAACAAGGAGCGCTGGAGCCGCTTTTCACCGGAGAGCTTAAGGATCTGAACCGGGCAATTTTTGCCGTTTACCCCAATCGCGAATATCTTCCCAACAAGACCCGAGTTTTTGTCGACTCATTTGAGAGTTACGTAAAAAGGACCATCGCTCCATAGCTTCGGAAGTTCAATTCGCGTCGAACCTGCAACAAATAGTTTTGTAAATATATCATAGATAGCAATTGCTTCTATGTCTCAGTCATCATTTTGAGAATACTGGAGCGGGCGAAGAGATTCGAACTCTCGACCTTCTCGTTGGCAACGAGATGCTCTACCACTGAGCTACGCCCGCTTGGCGCTGCTGAAACATGGTATCGTCGTCAGCAGATGAGGCGCGCGGTTAGCATGGGTTATATACCCCCGCAAGCCCCATTTTCACCTCACTAACACTGAAAAGTAAAAATATGCTTGGCTTTGCCGCTTTGATCCCCACATAAAGCGCGAATATTAAACAATTTTAGCGCGATTCTTGGAACGTATAATTCCTGTCGCGCTCAGCATATCAGGAGGCATCCCTTGGCTACAGCGGGACTGACGGTCGAAGAACAAAAGGCAGTTGAAGAATTTCAACAAAATGTTGTTGCGCCCAGCATGGACAAGCTGGTTATTTTGGACTTTTGGGCCGAATGGTGCGGGCCGTGCAAGGCGCTGACGCCTCTATTGGAAAAAGTGGCCGCCCAATATGCGGACAAAGGCGTTATCCTGGCCAAGGTCAATGTTGATGAGAATAAATTCATCGCTTCCCAGTTTCAGGTGCAGTCGATTCCGACGGTTTACGCGATTTTTCAGGGTAAGCCGGTTGCTGACCTGACCAGCGCGCGCGGCGAAAGCCAGATTTCCGGCGCATTGGATCAACTGCTTGAAAAACTGCCCGTTGGCGAAGGCGGCGAAGAAGCAAAACCGGATATCGAGCCGTTACTCGCGATGGGCGAAGAAGTGCTGGGTGAAGGCGACGCTGAACGTGCCGCCGGTATTTTCGCGCAAATTGCGGAAATGGCGCCAGACAATGTGCAAGCGGTTGGCGGATTGGTTCGCGCCATGGTCGCTGCCGGACATGTCGAAGAAGCCGAACAGGCTCTGGCTGGTTTACCAGAAGATTTGCAAGGCGATCCTGCCATTGAGCGTGCGAAATCGGCTCTGGAATTGGCTAAGGACAAGCCGGAAGAAGGTGCATTAGATGGTCTGAAAGCGGCGGTAGAAAGTAACCCCAAAGATCATCAAGCACGATTGGATCTGGCCAGCGCTTTGATCGCATCCGGTGATCATGATGGTGGAGCAGATCATCTACTGAGCATCATTGAAGCTGAAAAAGATTGGAATGAAGGCGCGGCACGTGAAAAGCTGCTCTCCTTATTTGAAATGGTCGGTCTGGAAGACGAGTGGGTCGCCAATACCCGCCGCAAACTATCAGCGATACTATTCGGATAATATGACCGAAACGAAACGCCTTTCTATTTTTCCCTTGCCCGGTGCATTGCTGTTTCCGGGCATGCATCTGCCGTTGCATATTTTTGAGGAACGCTATCAGGCGCTGATCAATGACGCGATGGCAAGGGATCGGCGCATTGGTATGATCCAACCAAAAACAGGTGGAGATACGCCCGAGCTGTTCGATATCGGCTGCGTAGGCAAGATTATCGATATTGAAGCACTGGAAGATGGACGCTTTAATATCGTGTTGGAAGGTGTCGCCCGTTTTAAGGTGATCGAAGAGCTCGATTCCAGCACCGCTTTTCGTCAGGTTCAAGCAGAGATAGAAGAGCCCAAGGAAAATGACGAGATACTGGCCAGCACCGAACGGGCTGCGCTTGAGATTGAATCACGAAAATTTGCCGATCTGCAGGGGTATCAGGTCGATTGGGACAGCATCGGACGGCTAGATGACTTTGCCTTCGTCAACGGCATTGCGCAAATCGCCCCCTTTGATGTCGCATCGAAACAGGCTTTGTTGGAAGTCGACGGCCTTGCCAATCGATCAGAGCTAATCATTCAGTTGCTACAATTCTTTGGACGCTCGGACGGCGATGACGACCGGGTTACGCTGCAGTGAGCGAGGCAGTAGCGGTTGATCCACAATTGCTCGCCATACTTGTGTGCCCAGTGACAAGAACGGCGCTGAAATATGATGAGAAAGCGCAAGAATTGATCAGCGAGGCGGCAGGTGTTGCCTATCCCATCAGGAGTGGCGTACCGGTTATGCTAATCGAAGAAGCACGGAAACTTTAAAAACTCGCCTTCAATCCATCGACCACAAACTGGATCGCTAAAGCCGCCAATATTACGCCCAATACGCGGGTAATTACCGTTTCCACTTTTTGCCCCATGATCTTCATGAGCGGTCCCGCCAATAGCATGGACAGCAGCATAACAATCAAAATGACACCAACAGCGGCCAGAACAACCCATTGTTCCATTGCCGTTTCGGCACGACCGATAAACAGCATTAAGGCCGCGATGGAACCCGGCCCCGCGATCATCGGCATCGCCATGGGGAAGATGGAGACATCCTCTATCTCAGGTGTATCGATAATTTCCTGTGCTCTGCCCTCACGGCGCTCGGTACGTTTTTCAAACACCATTTCCAGCGCTATTATGAACAGCATAATCCCGCCCGCGATACGGAAACTGTCCAGACTAACGCCGATTGCGGTTAGCAAGGCCTCTCCGAAAAACCCAAAGACAAGCAAGATAATGGCCGAAACAAAAATCGCTCGAAACGCCATTGAGCGGCGCTGGGCCGGCGTCGCTTCGGTGGTCATACTGGCGTAGATAGCCGCGCAGCCGGGCGGGTCAATCGCCACGAAAAACGTGATCAAGGCAGAGATAAATAGCTCGGTCATTTAGCTGCTAAACCAAAATCTTCCTGAACAACGCTCTTTTTCTCACTGCCATCCCAAATGGAAACGGACAACAGGCGCCGACCATCTGCATTTTCAATCGCGCTCCACCACAGTGATGCATCTGTGGACTGCCCCTTGGTGTTGCGGGTTGCGTTGGTAGAAATCGTCATTCTTGGAGATGGTTTGGAATCACATGCGGCCACTTCTGTTTCGACAAAATCTGGTTCTTGAAGAGGTTCGTCCACCGCAAAGCCATGATCAAAAACCCATTTCCATTCACTCTCTTTTCCTCGAGCGCGCCGATCTTCAGCATTTTGTTTTTGCCAGATGGTATAAAATTTTCCGGTACTACCATTAGCCGCCTGCCACGCTCCGGTGGACACAGCCATAGAACCATCACAGGACATAGTAATTCTATGTGGTTGCCAGTCGACAGCTTCTGCCGGGTCCGCTTTACCCTTCAACCATTGTTGTGCATTGGTCAGGTTGGGCACAAACATCACAGCATCTTCCGTCGCCGTTTCGCGAAACGCGGTCCATTGTCCTTCTTCGCGTGCCAATCGTGCAAAAGCCAATTCTGCCTTCACGATTTCACTGGGATTGGCGTTTGGCTTACCAGCGATGCGTTCAAAACGCTCCCGATCAGCCGGACGTCCGCCATTACTGGCGCAGCTTGCCAGTAACAAGGCGATGCCAAATGCAGCAAAAATTCGCATTAGAAACCCTCCGGTTTTTCAAGACCTTCCCGCGCAGATGCGGCGACCAACGTGTTGCGTAGTAGCACCGCTATCGTCATTGGGCCAACCCCTCCTGGAACCGGAGTGATGGCACGAACATGATCGAGCGCTTCGGAGGTAGCGACATCTCCAACCAGACGGCCTCTTTCCTTGCCGGGTTCAGGATCAAGCCGGTTGATACCAACATCAATGACAACCGCACCGTCTTTGAGCCAGTCACCCTTGACCATTTCAGCACGGCCGACGGCGGCGACAACGATATCTGCTCGGCGGACTACCTCTGGCAGATCCTGTGTGCGGCTATGCGCCATTGTTACGGTACAATTCTCTCCCAGCAGTAGTTGCGCCATGGGCTTGCCAACCAAGATAGACCGTCCAACGACAACGGCGTTAAGGCCGGAGAGGTCACCCAAAGTGTCCTTCAGCAGCATCAGACTGCCGAGCGGTGTACAGGGCGTCAGTGCCTCCTCGCCATTGGCCAATCGACCAGCATTGATCACGTGCAACCCATCGACATCCTTGTCCGGGTCAATCGCCATGATGACCGCTTTTTCATCCAACCCGTCGGGCAGAGGCAGTTGCACCAATATGCCGTCAACTGTGTCATCCGCATTCAGTTTCTCAACCAAAGCAATCAAATCGGCCTGCGCTGTATCGGCGGATAGTCGATGTTCAAAGCTTTCCATACCGGCGGCAATGGTCGCCTTGTGCTTGGAAGCCACATAGACTTGGCTAGCCGGGTCTTCACCGACCAAAACAACAGCCAATCCCGGCGCGCGTCCGGCCTGGCTTTGAAATGTGGGGACGGCCGATTTTATGCGTTCGCGCAGTTCCGCTGCAAACGCTTTGCCGTCAATAATATGTGCTGTGGTCAAGTCAGTAAGGCCTGCGCTATTGGTGGAAGAATAGCATCCTGTAATATAATTATACCTATGATGACAACCATTGGTGTCAGGTCAATCGAACCAAAATCAGGCATGATCTTGCGGATCGGATTGTAAATGGGTGCCGTTAGACCATCAAGTGCAGTCCAAACAGCTCTTGCAATGTCATTTTGCAGGTTAATCACGTTAAAAGCGAGCAGCCAGCTCATAATCGCTTGCACAATAATCACCGTAATGGCGACGTTGAGAAGAATATTGATAATTTGAAGCAGGGCAAATGCCATGACGCGAACCTTTTCTATCTGTTGGCCGAGCCCCTAACGGTTGTGCAGGGTTATGCCAAGAAATTTAGTGTACCATTAATATAACACAGTTTAGCGTTTATTCAACTGCCTCAAAATCATCCCGGATTAGTGTGCCAGCACCCTGACTGGTGAAGATTTCAAGCAACATCGCATGGGGGATACGGCCATCTAGCACGACAGCGGCATCCACACCCTTGGTCACCGCGTTTACGCATGTTTCCAGTTTGGGGATCATACCCCCTTTGATAGTACCATCTTTTGAAAGCGCCTCGATCTTGGTAGGATCCAAGTCGGTCAGCAATTCCCCTTCCTTATCCAGCACACCGGCTACATCCGTCAGCAAGAACAGACGCGCAGCACGCAAGGCCGAGGCCACGGCACCGGCCATGGTGTCCGCATTGATATTATAGGTATGACCATCGTCATCGACACCAATGGGCGCGATTACCGGGATCATGCCAGACCCGGAAATCGTATCCACAACACCGCGATCCACATGTTTGGGTTCCCCTACAAAACCCAGATCTATAATCCGCTCAATATTGCTATCCGGATCGCGAGCGGTACGCCGCAGCTTGGCCGCTCTCACAAAACCGCCATCTTTACCCGAAATACCAATGGCACTGCCACCGGCCCGGCCAATCCAGCTGACCAATTCCTTGTTGATCGCGCCAGAGAGAACCATCTCCGCAATCTCTGCGGTTTCCTTGGTTGTGACACGCAGACCATCAACAAATTTGCTCTCCACGCCAACCCGTTCCAACATCGCGCCAATTTGCGGGCCACCGCCGTGAACGACCACCGGATTGATGCCCACTTGTTTGAGCAGCACAATATCCTCGGCAAAATTGCGCGCCAGTGCCGGATCACCCATGGCATGGCCGCCATATTTGATCACAAAAGTCTCCCCCGCATAGCGCTGCAAATAGGGCAAAGCTTCGGTGAGCGTTTCTGCTTTGGCAAGCATGGCGGGATCGGGTGCATGGTCAGTCATCCGGGCGTTTGACTAAAGCTGGCGGTGAAAATCAACTAAATAGTGATTTTCTAACTTTTCACGCTAGGGTGCATAAAACGGGAGAGACATTTTGGACGGGCCATTAATCACCAATGATGCCATTGTTTTTGGGTTGCTGGCGGCGGTGCTCGGCGCGATATTTTACACAAAAAGCCGCGGTGGATGGTGGGATAAATTCTACACATTCATACCCATTATCTTATTGGCCTATCTAATTCCCTCGCTGATGAATAGCTTCGGACTAATATCTTCCAAGGAATCCAACCTTTGGCAGATTGCCAAGGATTATTTCCTGCCTGCCGCACTGGTTTTGATGACGCTCAGCATCGATATGAAGGGGATTATGGGGCTGGGATCAAAAGCACTGATCATGTTTTTCACCGCCACAATCGGAATCATATTGGGCGGCCCCATCGCGATGTTGATTGTCGGATCGTTTAGCCCCGAAACCGTTGGCGGCGAAGGCGCAGATGCTATTTGGCGCGGGCTCGCAACATTGGCGGGCAGTTGGATCGGAGGCGGAGCGAACCAGACGGCGATGCTGGAAGTCTACGGTTATAATCAGGAGAAATATGCGGCGATGGTCGCGGTTGATATTGTGGTCGCCAATATCTGGATGGCCTTCCTGCTTTATGGCGCGGGTAATTCCGAGAAAGTGGACCGCTGGCTGGGCGCGGATAGTAGCGCGATCGAACGACTGAAAAACAAAATGGCCGATTACACAAGTTCGGTAGAACGGACCGCATCGGCCGCCGATCTGGTCATGCTGACCGCCATCGCTTTTGGCGGTGTCGCGGTGTCTCATTTAGTTGCGGCTGTAGCAGTGCCGTTTTTCGAAGCGCAGGGCTTCGGCGAATCTATATTGGCGGCAGAGTTTTTCTGGATTGTTGTGACCGCAACCACGGTCGGGCTTGGCCTAAGCTTTACCGGCGCGCGCGGTTATGAAGGTGCCGGTGCTTCCAAAATCGGAACCGTGTTCATCTTCCTGTTAGTCGCGATCATCGGCACAAAAATGGATATATTCATGCTGGCCGATCAACCGTTGCTGTTCCTGGTCGGGTTTATCTGGATGACCTTCCATTCGATATTGCTGATTGCGGTCGCAAAAATCATCAAAGCACCATTTTTCTTCGTTGCGGTCGGCAGCAAAGCCAATGTGGGCGGGGCAGCATCAGCGCCTGTAGTCGCGGCGGCCTTTCACCCTGCCCTTGCCCCCGTCGGTGTTTTACTGGCGGTGTTGGGTTATGCCTTGGGCACCTATGGCGCCATCATCTGCGCGCAAATGATGGCAGCGGTGGCGGGCTAGCTTTCTTCTTCCAACTTTGCCTTAAGTGCATAGAGTTGATCGAGCGCCTCTCGCGGGCTCAACGCATCGATATCGAGATTTTCAAGAGCATCCCGTAATGTGTCCGTCACTTCTTCGGTCTCTGCCAAACTGGCCGCAAATAAAGGGAGGTCGCCCAATCCTGCGGCCAAGCCGCCGGTTTCCGCCCGTCCAGCTTCTAGTTTATCGAGTACGGCTTTGGCGCGTTTCAACACGGGTTTTGGTACACCAGCCAGTTTTGCCACAGCCAATCCATAGCTACGGTCAGCCGGACCGCCAGCCAGTTCGTGCATTAACACCAGATCACCCTTCCATTCCCGCGCCCGGACATGGTGGAGTGACAACGCATCTAATTGATCAGCCAGACGGGTCAACTCATGATAATGGGTAGCGAACAGGCAGCGACATTGATTGGTTTCGTGCACCGCCTCCACCACGGCCCATGCGAGTGCCAAACCGTCATAGGTGGACGTTCCCCGCCCTACCTCATCCAGGATGACGAAACTATTCTCGGTAGCCTGATTCAAGATCGCTGCCGTTTCAACCATTTCGACCATGAAAGTTGATTGACCCTGTGCGAGGTTATCCGAAGCACCCACGCGGCTGAACAACCGATCAACGAGACTGAGCTTTGCTGAAGATGCGGGGACAAAGCCCCCCGCCTGCGCCAGAATAACGATCAGTGCATTCTGCCGGAGAAAGGTTGATTTACCGCCCATATTGGGGCCAGAAACCAGCCAGAGCCGTTCATGTGCCGCCAAGGAACAATCATTGGCGACAAACGGGTCACCTGCTTTTTTCAGGGCTTCTTCCACCACCGGATGGCGGCCGCCCTGGATATCCAGATGCTTGCCATCGACAAATTCGGGGCGGCACCATTGTCCTTCAGCCGCACGTTCCGCCAGCGCAGCGGCGACATCAATCCGGGCCAGCGCATCAGCGCTAGCCGCAATGGCTTCCTTACGCGTCAATACTTTCTCGATCAAATCTTCGAAATGCGCGGCTTCGGATGCCAGCGCATGGGCGCCCGCCTGCGTGACGCGTAATGCTTCTTCGTGGAGTTCGGTTGAGTTAAACCGTACCGCACCAGCCAATGTCTGGCGGTGGGCAAAACCAGAATTCTCGGTCATCAGGGCATCACCATGACGTGCCGGCACTTCAACAAAATAACCTAGAACCGCATTATGCTTGATCTTCAGCGTATTGATCCCGGTGGACTCGCGATAGCGGCCTTCCAATTTTGAAATGGCTTGACGTCCATCCGAACCCGCGCTGCGTAGCTCATCCAAAGCCGGATCATATCCCGATGCTATATAACCACCGCTCGCCGTCTCCGTTGGCGGGCTTTCCACCAACGCGCGTTCGAGCAGATCAACCATCGCCGCATGGCCATCGAGCGCTGGCAATATTTGTTGCAGCAATTCTGGCAGCGCCATCATCAACGACAGCCGCTCACGCAAAATGCGCGCACCCGCCAAACCATCACGAACTTGCCCCAAATCTCTGGGGCTGCCTCGTCCCGCCGATATCCGGCCCAAAGCCCGGCCAATATCGGGAAGCGCTTTCAAAGCTACCCGAATATCGTCGCGGACCGCCGGATCATCATGGAACCATTGTACCAACGCCAATCGCTCACCAATTTTAGCGGTGTTGCACAGGGGCGCTGCAACATCACGGGCCAGCAAACGTGCACCGCTCGCGGTCACCGTACGATCTATACAATCGAGAAGGCTACCTTTGCGGTCGCCAGCCAAAGTCTGTTCAATCTCCAGACTGGCCCGTGTGGGACCATCAATCATCAGAAAATCGGGAGTCTTGCGCTGAACCGGATTATGCAAATAGGGCGTTTCACCCTGTGATACATGCTCGACATAGCTCACCAAACCGCCCGCTGTTGCTATCTCCGCGCGGGAAAATTGACTGAGTTCGTGCTTGCTATCTGATCCGAACAGAGTTTTGAGGCGCCCTTCGGCTTTGTTGCTGTCAAAATCTGCTTTTTTCCATTCCGTTGTGATACCGCGGTGGCGGCCTTCTACTTGCTGGAACAAAGACGGTGGGCAGATGACCTCTGACGGTGCAATACGGGCCAATTCAGCAGTCAATTCTTCCGGTGCTATGCTCGTCAGTTCAAAATTGCCGGTAGAAATATCGGCTGCGGCCAGTCCGATCTGCCCCTGCACCTCAGCCAGTGCGACCAGCATATTATCGGATCGTGCATCGAGCAATGTATCTTCGGTTAGCGTGCCAGCCGTCACAAAACGGATAATGTCACGTGCTACCAGCGCCTTATACCCGCCCCGCGCTTTTGCTTCTTCCGGTGTTTCGGTCTGCTCGGCTATCGCCACCTTGAAACCGGCACGGATTAATTTTGCCAGATAGCTCTCCGCCGAGTGTGCAGGAACACCGCACATCGGAATAGATTCGCCTGCATTTTTCCCCCGACTCGTGAGCGCAATATCGAGTGCTGCAGAGGCCTTTACGGCATCGTCATAGAACAGCTCGAAGAAGTCGCCCATCCGGTAGAAGAGTAGGCAATCCGCGGCTTTTTCCTTCAGCGCGAAATATTGCTCCATCATCGGCGTGACTTTGGCTGGCTTGGATGCCGCCTTTTTATCCCCTGATTTAGCCTTTTCGCGAATCTGAGTTGCCATGAAAATGCGATAGCGGAGACGAGAAGGACATTAAAGAGCAGTGATCAATTCACATGATAATTGCTTGATATTGCGAGACTCCCTTAAAGCGAGTAGGGGTCCATTTGGGACGCAAAACCCTTTGGCAGGAACCTGCCAAATATGCGGAGAGACAAATTGGCCGACAAGAATAAGAGCAATGTAGAATTTTCCGAGCGCGAAGCGCTACTTTTTCACTCACATGGCCGACCTGGCAAGATCGAGATTGTTGCCTCGAAACCAATGGCGACACAGCGTGACCTGAGCCTTGCTTATTCACCCGGCGTTGCTGTTCCGGTTCGTGCGATCGCCGAAGATCCATCTACCGCCTATGACTATACCGCCAAGGGCAATCTGGTTGCGGTCATTTCCAACGGTACCGCAATTTTGGGGCTCGGCAATCTGGGCGCATTGGCTTCCAAGCCGGTGATGGAAGGCAAGGCCGTTCTCTTCAAACGTTTCGCCGACGTCGATGGTATCGATCTGGAACTGGACACCGAAGATACCGAAGCCTTTATCAATGCGGTTGAATTGATGGAGCCCAGCTTTGGCGGCATCAATCTAGAAGACATTGGCGCTCCGGCCTGTTTCATCATCGAGCAAACATTGCGTGACCGGATGAACATTCCGGTCTTTCACGATGATCAGCATGGTACCGCAATCATCGCGGCGGCAGGAATCATCAATGCCTGCCTGCTTACCGGCCGTAAAGTCGAAGATGTCAAAGTTGTGGTCAATGGCGCCGGGGCTGCCGCTATCGCATGTGCATCGCTAATCAAATCTCTTGGTGTGCCGCATGAAAACCTGACCATGTGCGATCGTAGCGGTGTGATATATCGCGGCCGCGACAATGTTGATCAATGGAAGTCGGCTCATGCAATTGATACAGACGCGCGCGATTTAACCGAAGCCTTGAAGGGCGCGGATGTGTTCCTTGGTCTGTCGGCTGCTGGTGCGCTGAAACCCGAAATGGTCAAAGATATGGCGGATAAGCCAATCATCTTTGCGATGGCCAACCCCGATCCTGAAATCACTCCGCCCGATGCCAAAGCCGCTCGTCCGGATGCGATTGTAGCGACTGGACGCTCCGACTACCCCAATCAGGTCAACAATGTCTTGGGCTTCCCCTTTATTTTCAGGGGCGCGCTTGATGTTCGGGCCACCCGGATCAATGAAGAAATGAAAGTCGCTGCGGCTCAGGCTATTGCGGAACTGGCTCGTGAACAGGTGCCGGAAGAAGTCGCCGCAGCTTATGGCGGTCAAGCACCCGTGTTCGGCGAAGACTATATCATTCCCGCACCGTTTGATCCGCGCTTGATGGATGTGGTGTCCGCTGCGGTGGCGAAAGCAGCTATGGATAGCGGTGTGGCACAAAAACCGATCGATGATCTGGACGAGTACCGCCAATCACTCAAGGCGCGGCTCAATCCAACCACATCTGTTCTGACACAGGTTTACGAGAAAGCAAGGCAGGCTCCGAAGCGGGTTGTCTTTGCCGAAGCAGAAGAAGATGTCGTACTGCGTGCCGCAATCATGTTCCGCGACGGTGGATATGGCGTGCCGGTTCTAGTTGGCCGCGACGACAAAGTGCGCGCCAAACTTTCCGAACTTGGCGTGAATGATGTGGACGACTTTGAAATACACAACAGCCGCAAAAGCCCGCTTGTCCCGGATATGGTGGAAATGCTGTATCAACGAATGCAACGCAGAGGGGCGTTGCGCCGCGATATCAAACGCTTGGTCAATCAGGAACGAAATGTCTTTGGCTCCGCATTGTTGAAGCTGGGTCAGGCCGAGGCGATGATCACGGGCGTCACACGAACCTTCTCACAATCATTGCGGGATGTTTCGAAAGTCATCGATCCGGTCCCTGGCAGAACATCTTTTGGCATCCATGTGATGGTCGGCCAGCATCATACCGTCTTCATGGCGGATACCACCGTCAATGAGCGCCCAAGCGCCAATGAACTGGCGGATATTGCCGAACAAACTGCTGCGGTCGCCCGCAAAATGGGTCATGAACCGCGAGTTGCCTTTTTGAGTTACTCGACATTCGGCAATCCTCCGGGTCAATGGCTTGGAAATATTCGCGACGCTGTGTCGATACTCGATGAACGCCGGGTTCCATTCCAATATGAAGGCGAAATGGCTCCTGATGTAGCGCTTAACCCCGCGCTCATGGCTAACTATCCATTCAGTCGGCTAGATCAGCCAGCCAATGTTCTGGTCATGCCCGGACTACAATCCGCCAACTTGTCAGCCAAAATGCTGCGTGAGCTGGGCGGGGATGCGGTTATTGGACCGATGCTGGTTGGGCTTGAACATCCCGTTCAGATTGCCACCATGGCCTCTACCGCCTCTGAATTGGTAACACTGGCTGTGCTTGCGGCTGGCGGGATAGCCGATTGAGCGATCCAAACCAAATCCACAACTGGCTTAGGCTGGACGACCGGATCACCACTTCGGGCCAGCCAAGCGAAGAGGAACTGGCCGAAATCAAGGCGCTGGGCGTCAGTCATGTCATCAACCTTGCAATGGAAGATCACGAGAAATCACTGACTGATGAACGCGGAACTCTCAACGCAATAGATGTAGAATATATCCACATCCCGGTTGTCTTTAGCGCGCCGACGGAGCAGGATTTCCAGCAATTTTGCGACACAATGGATCGACTGGATGGCAAAAAAGTCCATGTCCATTGTATTGTCAACGCCCGTGTGTCCGCCTTTTTCTACCGCTACCGAACAGAGCGGCTAGGTTGGAATGAGGAGAAGGCGCGGGCTGACATGCACAAAATCTGGGATCCCGTCGACTGGAAAGAAGTCGGCAAACCCTGGATCAAGTTTCTCGAAAATTAGGCTGTGTTACGGCCGAGTACGGTCGTTGCTTGGCCCTTGCGCTCCCGGTGCACCGACGGCACCAATATTACCGAACAGCTCTTCAAAGAAGCCCCGCTCACGTCCCAACGTCGGAGTTTTATCGCCATCTGGACTGATATTGGCGACGAGTTCCAACCCAGTTCGATCGGCCGAAATCACATTACCTGCGGCATCGAACTGAACGCGTAGCACTTGCTGATCGCGAGGTCGGGGAGAATTAAACGCCAATTGCTTTGTTTCTCGTGACACATAATACCATACATTATTGTCAAATTGACCCGAGAAGGTAGGACGACCCAAGGATGCTTCCACTGACTGGCGGTTGTCAATTCCTGGGGAAACAGATGCAATCAGTACGGTATCGGCAACATAGCCTTGATGCCCGCGCACTTGTGAACAGCCTGATAGCACCATGCCAACGGCAACTAATCCGCCCACTATCGCAATTTTTCTAGGCTGCTTAAACATCTCGTAACTCCAATACTGGTTTCGTCTCGATCATTCGAGTAAAACCGCAATCTACAAAGGCCCATTGCATCTCGCGCAGTAAATATCAATATGCCCTGTATGTAGACTTAACAATCGCCGAAACAAGCCTTCGGCTAATGATACTGGAACGTTAAAACATGTCTTTTCTCGACAAGCTGTTTTCCAAGGAAAATCCGAATGCGGAAATGCAGCCGCTTTATGATTCGATTATCGGGGAAGGACGACGCCTATTCTGGTATGAAGAGGGTGCGGTTCCAGATAGTATCGATGGCCGGTTCGATATGATTGCCGCAATATTTGTATTGGTATTGATCCGGTTAGAGCGCGACGAAACTGCAAATCAACAAGCCTCCTGGCTGACTGAATTGTTCATCACCGACATGGATGGACAATTACGGCAGATCGGCATCGGCGACATGGTTGTGGGCAAACACGTCAAACGCATGATGGGCGCATTGGGCGGACGCATCGGTGCCTATCGCGAATCCATTGATGATACCGTAAAGCTGGTGAAGGCACTTAATCGCAATTTATATCGGGGTGAAGAACCAAGCGCAGAATCAGCAGAATTTGTGGCCACGCATTTGCAGCAATTTCATACCGACCTTACCGATATCTCCACTGCTGAGATCCTTTCCGGTACAATCCCCGAGATTTCGAAATGACACCTGAATTTTCGCATATTGTGAAATTGTCAGAATTGGGCCCTGACAGCAAAAAACGCTCTGTCACAGCCAACGATGGTGAACGAAAGGCTCTTGCCAAACGCTTTGGTCTCCTGGCCATTCAAGAGTTAAACGCAACCTATGCGTTGGCCGTCGATGGCCATAAAATTCGAGTCACGGGCGCTATCAATGGCAAATTAGAACAATCTTGTTCGATAAGTGGGGAACCCATGCCTGTTATTGTCGAGGAACAGTTTGAAGTGATCTTCCTGCCGAAAACAGAAATTTCGGAAAACAATGAAGAGATTGAACTTGCAGCTGAAGATTGCGACCTCATCGAATATGAAGGCAACAAAATTGATATAGGTGAAGCCATTGCACAAACCCTATATCTATCGCTCGATCCCTTTCCTCGCGGCCCCAGCGCCGATGTGGTCGCTGAGAAACAAGGTTTGAAAAGCGAAGAAGAAGCCGGTCCATTTGGCGCATTGGCGGCGCTTAAGGACAAATTGGGTTAAGCTGCTTTTTCAGCCTCCGACTTTTCCGTCGCCGCGGCAATCAGTTTTTTCTTCAGATTATTGAGCCGAACTTTGTTGGAGATTTTCCCTCCAAGCAGGTCAGTGATGTAAAAGGTATCAACCGCTCGCTCGCCATAGGTAGAAATATGGGCGCTATGAACCGTTACCTTCGCCTGGAAAAGCGCATAGGCGAGTTCGTGGAGCAAAGCCGGCCGGTCTTGCGCATTTACTTCAATCACAGTGAAACGATTTGAAGCCTCGTTATCTACCATTGCGCCAGGCGTAATGGTGAAAGCATCGGCTCTTGCATGCGACAGCGGCCGCGCATCCAATTTGGTGATCAGTTTCGACCGATTGGCTAACGCATCTTCAACCGCCTCTTTGAGTCGTTCCAACTGACGCTTCTCAGAATAAGGCTCTCCATGCTGATCCTGGACCAGGAAATTATCGATCGCCATACCATCGCGAGTGGTATGAATTCGAGCGTCGATAATATTGCCACCAGCCACATGGATGCCGCCCGCTATCCGATAGAAAAGTCCCGGATGATCGGCAGCATAAACCGTGACCAACGTAGCACCGCGGTCCGGATAGGGATCCGCGGCAATCGCCAGACTATCTTCACCAGCCCTGAGCATTAACCGCGCGTTCTGTTCGATCATATCGTTCGGTTCTGCGATCCAATACGGATCGTTCAAGCGATTTGCGAGTATATCAAAATCCGTTTGCGCAATATTAAGCGCTTCAAATAATATAGCCTTCTTCTCAGTGATCCGTTCATCACGCCCGCGTTGTTTATGCCCTAGGCGCAGCATTTCTTCCGAAGCTTCGAACAAATCGGTCAGCAATTGGCGTTTCCAGCTATTCCAAACGCCCGGACCAACCGCACGGATATCGACCACCGTAAGCACTGTAAGCAGTCGCAGCCGCTCCATACTTTTTACATGCGCTACGAAATCTTGAATGGTTTTGTAATCAGAAAGGTCTCGTTTGAAGGATGTGGCCGACATGAACAGATGGTGTCGCACTAACCAAGCAACCAATTCAGTCTCAAATGGTTCCAGTCCAAAGCGTGGGCATAGTTCCAACGCAACCTCAGCCCCTAATACACTATGATCGCCGCCCCTTCCTTTCGCAATATCGTGCAACAACGTGGCGACGAATAAAACCCGGCGGTTTTTCAATTTGCTCATGGTTTCAGTCGAATTGGGGTGGTCCTCCGCCAGGGAACCATTGCCAATTTTTGCCAACAAACCAATCGCCCGGATGCTATGCTCATCCACCGTATAATGGTGGTACATATCGAATTGCATCTGTGCGACCACACGCCCAAAGTCAGGAACGAAGCGACCAAAAATAGAGGCCTCGTTCATCCAGCGTAGTACCAGTTCCGGATCACGCGGTGAGCAAAGTACCTCCAGAAACAATTTATTTGCCCGCTTATCTTCACGGATTTCATTGTTGATCAGCTTCGCGTCACGCCGCGCGGCGCGCATAGCCAGAGGGTGGATTTCCAGCGCGTGCTTGTCCGCAAGCTGAAATATCTCGATCAACCGCACCGGGTCTTCTTCGAAAAAACTCTCATCCGGCAACGCCAAGCGTCCGCGATCCAGTATGAAGCCTTTTAGCTTTTTCGGGCGGCGCGTAATATTGGGAATGAACCGGCGAACGCCTGCGTTGTGGGTTTCATCAAGATGCGCGAGAAACACTCCTGTTAGATTGCCGACCACTTTTGCGTTTAAAAAATAATATTGCATGAACCGCTCAACCGCCGACTGGCCTTTGCGTTCTGCAAAACGCATCCGCTTGGCGACTTCGGGTTGTAGATCAAAAGTCAGCCGGTCTTCCGCTCGTCCGGTAAGATCATGCATGTGGCAACGCACGGCCCAAAGGAAATTATCTGCTTTGCGGAAGCGCTTATATTCCACATCTGACAAAAGCCCGACATCGACCAATTCTGCGGCAGTCCTAACCCGGTGGATATATTTACCAATCCAATAGAGTGTCTGCAGATCCCGCAAACCACCTTTGCCTTCCTTCACATTGGGCTCAACGACATAGCGACTATCGCCCATTTTTAGGTGTCGTGCATCGCGTTCCGCGAGTTTGTCAGCGACAAATTTACGATCCGTACCAGCCACAACTTCAGCAAAAAAACGCACCCGAGCATCTTCATAGACGCCGCTATCACCCCAAATGAACCGGCCTTCTAACAATGCTGTCTTAATCGACAAATCTTCGTTCGCCATGCGAACCATTTCATCGATCGATCGGCTGCTCTGACCGACCTTCAATCCGAGATCCCAGAGCCAATAGAGCATCGCTTCTACGACCTGTTCGGTCCAACTGGTCTGCTTATGCGGTGTCAAAAACGCTATGTCGACATCACTATGTGGCGCCATTTCTCCGCGCCCATATCCGCCAACGGCCATGATCGCGATGCGTTCCCCGGACGAAGGATTGTTCACCGGATATTGATGGTGAACTGCGACATCATGGATCAACCGAACCAGTTGATCGACCAGAAACGATTGCGCGATTGCGGCTTCATGCCCGGCAGACGATCGCTTCAATAGCCGCCGACCAATTTCAGCCCTGCCATCCGCCAAAGCCGTTTGGAGCACTGGTAAAATCTCTGCGCGCGCTTTGCCTATGCCATGCTCATAAATCAGCGCCTCGATTTTACCAGACAGCGCACGCCGATCGATTATCTCTCGTTGCCGGACAATCCGCTTGTCCGGTATTTTTTTCGATTGAGAAATGTCGGCGGGTAGATTCATCCGGTTTCAGCAAGCAATTCGCGGTGTTTTTTAGCCACAGTGATCTTATCAATTTTGGCGGTTCCCAGACGTGGCAAAGGCGTATCATGGCGCCAAATGTGACTGGGTATCTTGAACGCTGCCAATTTGTCCGACAGAAATTCCGTCAATTCGTCCTGCGACAGATTTTGTCCGTCTTTCAAATGATAGACAAGTGCTGGAACTTCACCAAACCGCTCATCATCGACACCAAAAACACTGGCTTCAGCAACGGCTGGATGGGAATAGATGGCATCCTCCACTTCCTGACAGCTGATATTTTCGCCGCCACGAATGATGATGTCCTTCTTGCGATCAACGATGTACAAAAAGCCCTCTTCGTCGAGATAGCCGATATCACCGCTCAGGAAAAAGCCGTCTTCTGTATAGGCGGCCTGGGTGGCCACATCGTTGTTCCAATATCCGCTGAAGGTACAAACAGATCGTATGCCAATCTCCCCGCGCTCGCCCTGCGGCACCGCTTTGCCATCATCATCCAGAATTCCAATCTCGATGATGGGCGGCGTCGCTCGTCCCGTACTATCCGGCCGGGCCATATAATTTTCATTTTGATTGGAAGCGCCAGTGCCTTGCGTTTCGGTCAAGCCATAGCCGATAATCGGGAAACCGTTTTCACCCATGGCGCTCTTGATCCGCTTCACATGCTCAACCGGACGCGGAGCACCGCCAGCCGCGACCGAAACACAGGTACTCAAATCATAGTCACTCAGTTTCGGATGCGAATAAATTTCCATACTCATAAGCGGGACACCAACAAAGTAAGTGACTTTTTCGGCCTCAATCAGTTTCATCGCGCCTTCTGCATCCCATTTGTTGAGGAACACAATCTTGCGGCCGAGCGCGAAACTAACCAACAGCAACGGCACCGATGCCGTCACGTGGAACAAGGGCACACAGAGCAATGCGGCTGGCTGAATATCGGGCATGGTGCCCTCTTTCTCCATGATTGCCGCAACCACGGCAAACGCACCAACAAAACTCATCGCACCCTGCACAACCGCACGATGATTGGAATAGGCGCCTTTCGAGCGTCCGGTAGATCCAGAAGTAAAAAGGATCGTCGCGCGGTCCATCGGGTCAAGCTGCGGCAATGCGGTTTCCGCTCCACCACCTTTGGCCAGCAATGCGCTCAATCCTTCGAGCGGCGGTACATCATGGTCAAAGATAACGATTTCAGCACTATATTCCAATCCGCTGCTGTCTATGCGCTTCGCCCGCTGAGCATCGGCAAATACAAATGTGCAACCCACATCATTCATGCCTTCAACAATTTCATCACCCTGCCAGAATCCGTTTAATTTGGTAGCGACACCGCCAGACATCACGACGGCCATATACAGGATCACCCAATTGGCCGAATTGCGTCCGACTATGCCAATATGATCGCCCTTTTTGACACCATGACCTTCAACTAAGCCGCCAGCCAGCGTTTTTGCCGCCATATAGGCCTCGCCAAAGGTTAGGCGAATATCGCCATCAACCATGAATTCCTTGTCGGCATGCTGGTTACAGAAATAGGCCATAAAATCGGCAAGATTACCCGGTGCACTTTTGAACATCGGCATTTGCTGGCCAAAATGTTCGCCCTGTGTGAGTTCAAGCAATTGGCCCGGAGCCATCATGGCTTCCAGTGTTGCACGGATTTTCAGATCCAATTCTGATGGCATTTCAATTTTCTCCCGATTATTCTCTTATAGTTTCCCTCTTGGTATAGGGGAATTACCCTTTATATGGACACGAAACCACATGGGGAAAAGAGTTGATTGACATTATTCTGGCTAGCGCGGTCGAATTTACGCGATTTGAGGAATTGGGAGTATCACCCAATGCTCTGGATCTCGGATTTTTCCAGCTAAAATGGTACTCGCTTGCCTATTTGGCCGGTATCATCATTGGCTATTGGTACTTAAGCAAATTGATTAGAGAACCCGGCGCTCCTTTGGCACAGCGCCATGTTGATGACATGATCTTCTGGGCCACGATGGGAATTATCCTCGGTGGCCGCCTTGGCTATGTTCTATTCTATAACCCATCGATACTCGAAAACCCGGTTGATGTGTTTAAAGTCTGGCAAGGCGGTATGTCGTTGCATGGCGGTACACTGGGTGTGGTGCTTGCGATTTGGTGGATATCACGCAAAGAAAAGCTCAGTTTCCTAAGGGTTTGTGACTATGTCGCCTGTGTAATTCCCTTTGGGTTGTTGTTTGGCCGGATGGCGAATTTCGTCAACGGAGAGCTTTGGGGCCGCGCCACAGATGTTCCTTGGGCCATTATCTTCCCCATGGGCGGCGAGGTCGCACGCCATCCCAGCCAGCTCTATGAGGCAGGCTTGGAGGGCTTGCTCTATTTCATCATATTATCGCTGCTATTCTGGACGACCAATGCGCGCTATCAACCCGGCAAATTGGTTGGTGCCGGCTTGCTAGTCTACGGATTCAGCCGGTTCACCGTCGAATTTTTCCGCGAACCGGATCAACAGTTGACCTGGCTTGTCGAACAATCCGGATTTAGCATGGGGCAATTTTTGACCATGCCGATGATCCTGCTCGGTGCTTGGCTGGTACTAACGGCCAAGAAGCGACAGATCGGAGCCAAGCAAGAAGCCGGAGACGAAAGCGTTGCCTGATCAGCCATCGGCGCTGCATCAACTTGCGGAGAAAATTGATCGGGAAGACCTGATTACACTCGGCGAATATATGGGCATTGCCAATGCTGCATATTATGCCAGCAAGGATCCGATTGGCGAGGATGGTGATTTTGTCACTGCTCCCGAAGTCAGTCAAATGTTTGGTGAGTTGATCGGTATTTGGCTCTCCGATCTGTATCTTCGCAAAGGATCGCCGGGCAATTGTCACTATGTCGAGCTCGGCCCAGGCCGGGGTACCTTGGCCAGTGACGCGCTGCGGGCAATGTCCAAATTCGGTTGTCAGTCGGACGTACATTTTGTGGAGACCAGTCCGGTCTTAAAAGCCAAGCAAGCGGATTTACATCCGGACGCGACCTGGCACGAAACCATCCAAAGCCTTCCCGAAGTTGGTCCCTTGCTGGTCATTGCCAATGAGTTTTTTGATGCGCTTCCGATCGAGCAATTTATCTACACAAAGGATGGTTGGCGACAGCACATGGTTGACCGTGAGCGCAACAAATTTATAGCGATTCCAGGAACAGAACCCGTTGCCGATCAGCTATCGACTAAAATCGAATTCGATGTCGGAACAATATTGGAAAGCTCTCCCGCCAGCACGCAAATATTGGGTGAACTTGCTAACCGTATTGCCAAGCAGGGCGGTGTATTGCTCATTGTCGACTATGGCTATGATGAACCCGGAACGGGAAGCACATTGCAGGCGATCAAGAATCACATGCCAATCAGCCCTTTCGACAGCCCAGGCACATCGGATTTAACTGCTCACGTGAATTTTCTTAGTCTCGCGACTACCGCACGAAATCGAATGCTCACCATCCATGGACCAGCGGAACAGGGTATTTGGTTAAAAGCGGTCGGTATTGACCAGCGCATGGAGACTCTATGCAAGGCTGCACCAAAACAAGCAGATGCGATCCGCGCATCCCATCACCGATTAACGCATCTGGATGAAATGGGGCGATTGTTCCGAGTCATGGCCGCCACTTCTTTGGACTGGCCTGCCCCAGAAGGATTTATCTATGGCGAAGAAAGCGAACTCGCCTAGTTCGTTTTAGCCAATCCAGTCGGCTACTTCTGCCGCTACTTTATTCGCCGCATTGTTTAACGCCTCTCCAACCGGGGCCGGTTCAGCCGCAAAGACACTCTCACTTATCTCAAAGCGACGCTTTGCAACCGGTTGACCATCGCGTATCTTTACAGCGTCATAAGTGACCGTAACCATCAAACCGGGCCCATCCACGCCAAAATTGACCAGTTCGCCCGACAAATATGTTTCCGCTTTTCCAGAAGCCTGCGCGGATGTCAGCACCATACGATTGTTTTTGGAGCTGAGCGTTTCAATCAACAAATCCTGAAACAGTCGTGCTGGTTTGTCGACCCAGACCGCTTCTTTCAAATAAGCAATACCCGTGCTGCTAGTCTGCACAGGAACGCGCAAGTTATTCAGTTTCTGCGGTGTGGCCGGTAAGCGCACAACCACGGCTCCTGACTTCGGTCCCGTCTGCTCAGCGCCAGCAACAACGACCGTATCAGAAGATAAAGATAGCAGAAATGGTGGTGGTTCTGCACCGCCAAAACTCACACATCCGCTCAGTAGTAGCGGGGTTGCCAATAGCCCCGTCAACCGAAGCTTTTTGATAATGTTCATTGTCATCACCCCTATTGTCCTGGCTCATAGTCGGGTAATGCGGGTGCAGAAATCAGCGAGCCTGCTCCGCCTTGATCCAACCGCTCTGACACCGACGTCATGGACCTGGTCAATGCCTGCATATCTTCGACCAGTTGATCGACCTCAGGCAGCGTCTTGTTGCCAAATTGTTGTAGTCCCGGCCTTGTATCTTGCAGCACATCATCGAGTGCCTTCATGCTCTTTTCAGCCGATTTAAGCGTCTTGCTAAGATCTTTCGCCAGTGGTTCACCATTTGCGGTCAGGAACCCGTTTGCATTATCCGCGAGCAGGGCGAGCTTTTCTGCAGTCTGCCCGGCATTGCGAATGGCAATCTGCGACTCCGCCATCAAGGCTTCAATGCCCGGTGCCTGATCAGCTAGACTGCCGGTTAGCCGGTTCGTGTTTTTCAATATGCCCTGAATTGATTCCTGATTTTGATCGGACAGCAGCAATGTCAGCCGATCAGTCAGTGTAGCGAGCCGTTCTACCACCAATGGCGCGCTATTTAACAATTCGCCTAGCGCCCCCGGCTTGGTGGGAATAACAGGTACACCTTCCGGACCCAATTGAGAGATTGCTGGCGCGTCTTTCTTTGCTCCATCCAACTGGATATTGGGCGGTGCCGTAAAGCTGACGCTTTGAATCGTCGCCGTTGTCCCTTCCAAAATCGGTGTATCTTCGGTTACAGCGATGCGGACACGAACAAAATCAGGGTCTCTTTTCCAAAGCTCAACCTTGGTAACCTGTCCCGAGGGGACGCCGGCAAACGTCACGCCAGTTCCAGAGGCAAGGCCTCCAACGGATTGCGAAAAGAAAATATCATATTCCTTGGTCGCACCGTCGCCAAAGCGGACAATCCAAACAAGAAATGCTGCCAGAAGTCCCAGCAAGATCAGCGTAAAGACACCGACAAGAATATGGTTGGATCGCGTTTCCATTTACATCACCTTTATGACGGAGATTTCTGCCACTGCAAGAAAACTCTGCATGTTCATCTCCTTCAATTCTATGGCTGCGGTGCAGCCATCCTTCCGCGCGGCCCGTTAAAATATTCCTGAATCCACGGATGATCGAGCGCCAGTAACTCCGGAATCGTGCCTACCGCGATCACTTTTTTGTCGGCCAAAACAGCAACCCGATCACAAATAGCATGCAGCGTATCAAGATCATGGGTGATTAAGAAAACAGTCAAACCCAATGTTTGCTGCAACTCCTTGGTAAGATTGTCAAAAGCCGCCGCGCCAATGGGATCCAACCCAGCTGTCGGTTCGTCCAAAAATAGCAATTCAGGGTCCATCGCCAAAGCACGAGCAATACCAGCACGCTTCTTCATACCCCCAGATAATTCAGATGGATATTTCGGTGAAGCATCAGGCGGCAGGCCGGATAAACACACTTTATACTTGGCCACTTCCCGGCGGAAATCACGATCCATTTTGGGATAAAATTCGCGTATCGGCACCATGACATTTTCGGCCACGGTCAATGTGGAGAATAAAGCGCCACCCTGGAACAACACACCCCAACGCTTCCGGATTTCGCTCGTTTCAGCATCAGATTTACCCAGTATCTGTTCATCGAACACCCTGACTTCGCCTTCGTCGGGTTGCTGCAATCCGATGATCGAACGCATGAGTACGGATTTGCCAGTTCCAGAGCCGCCGACAACACCGATAATTTCACCGCGCTGGACATCCAGATCGAGGTTTTCATGTACGACCTGATCACCAAAACTATTCCGCAATCCTTTTACACAAATGATTGGGCCCTCGTAATTGCGGTTAAACTCTATGGGTTTTGGACCAAGCATCAGGACCACCCTATCCAGGTGAAAAATACGGCGAAAAAGGCATCGAGCACGATGACGAGGAAAATTGCCTGAACCACGGCGGCGGTTGTCCGTTTGCCTACTTCTTCCGCATTTCCTTTGACCTGCATGCCCTGATAGCAGCCCGTAACAGCAATGATCAGTCCGAACACAGGAGCCTTGACCAAACCTACATAGACATCAGTAATCGGCACCACTTCTCTTATACGGCTGAAAAAGGTGCCGGGCGGAATATCAAGCTCCACCCAACTTAAAAGGCCTCCGCCGATAATCGCCATTACCGATGCATAAAATCCCAGCAGTGGCAGCATAAAGACCGCAGCCATGACGCGCGGTAGAACCAATGCCTCGGTGGGCGACACGCCAATAGTACGCATCGCGTCTATTTCTTCGGTGAGCTTCATGGTTCCAAGCTGCGCAGCAAAAGCCGATCCCGACCGGCCCGCCACCATGATCGCAGTCATCAGTACGCCCAATTCGCGCAAGGTTAGCCGGCCGACAAGATTGACGGTAAACACTTCCGCGCCAAATTGCCGCAATTGCACGGCCCCTTGCTGGGCAATCACCAACCCGATCAAAAAGCTCATCAAGCCAATAATGCCCAAGGCCCTTACGCCGACGACATCAAACCTTTGAATCACTGCGTTCCAGCGGATGCGCCCGGGATGTCGCAGCAACGAGAAAAATGAAACAATCACCGCACCCAGGAAGCTGATCAATCCAAATAATGTAGACAATGCCAAGCTGGTCGCTTCGCCAACGTCACCCAAAATTCTAATTATCGGGTTTGGCGGATCGGGACGAACATCAGAAGCCGGATCAACATCGCCAACTGCCTTAATTAAACGGTTGGCTTCGTCATCCCCACCAAAAATCTCGGCATCCATATCCCGCGCTGTGCGGTGAATAAGCCAGGCACCCACCGTGTCTATATAACCGACATCGCATAAGTTTAATTTATCGACCGAATGACAGTCGCGCAGTCGTTCCGGCATGTCATCCAGTGATGCTATAGATAGATCACCAGAAAAGCGGAGCGTTTCGGCTCCGCTTTCATCCGTCTCATGGACAAAGTCACTGGTGATTGTCATCACCTCTATAGGTGACGGAAATTGTAACAAAGCTCAAGCCATTAAAATTCTGAATTTTTTGACCAAATTATCGCTACTGCTGTTAGGGGATCGCGAATGACCGGACGAAACCAATGCAGAAATTAGCCATTTACGACATGGACCGGACCATTACCGTTCGGGGAACCTACACGCCGTTCCTTATGCACATGGTTTTTGCACGCGCGCCGTGGCGTTTGTTGTTGCTGCCATTGCTACCGTTTGGCTTCATCGCTTACGGATTAAAAATGATTAGCCGCGAAGGTCTGAAAACCTATAATCAGTGGCTTTTGCTAGGAAAACCCAAGCGCGATTCCATTGAGCCATTGATCGAAGCCTATGCTGCAAAGGTGCTTAGCAGAAACTCATATGCCAAGGCCTTTGACCAAATTGAAGCGGATCGTCAGGAAGGCCGCAGATTGGTGCTGGCGACCGCCTCCTACGAACTATATGTTGAGGCTATCGCCAAAAGACTGGGTTTTGACGACGTGATCGGCACCCGATTGGAAGTTGACAGTAATGGCCATGTCTTACCGAAAATCATTGGTAGGAACTGCTATGATGAAGCCAAGCTGGACCGGATCACGGCTTTTCTGAAAGAACAGAATATCGATCGTGAAGACGCTCATATTCGCGCCTATTCGGACCATGTCAGCGATGCACCGATGTTGGAATATGCCGATGAAGCTGTTGCCACAACTCCCAGCCCCGCGCTGCGCAAATTGGCTGCACAGCGCGGCTGGAAAATTGTTGATTGGAACTAAACCGCCGCGAGCGCCTGATCAAAATCGGCGATCAGGTCATCAGGATCTTCTACACCGATTGATATCCGCACCAGATTGTCGGTAATCCCCAATTGTGCCTTGCGCTCGTCAGGGACCGATAAATGGGTCATCGCGGCGGGCAAGCTAACCAATGTTTCGGTTCCACCCAAGCTGACCGCAAGCTTCGCTATCCGCATGCTGTCTAGGAATCGGAAGCTCTCTTCCTCTCCACCTTTGATGAACAGCGAAAAGGTCGATCCTGCACCGCTACAATGACGATCATAGATATCCTGTTGCCGCGCATCGGATATCATACCTAGATAACCCAAACCTTCGACTTTTGGATGTTGGGCCAAAAACTCACACACTTTTGCGGCATTTTGTCCTGCACGCTCCATGCGAAGCTCAACCGTTTCCAGCGACCGCATCAGCATCCATGCCGTATTCGGATCACAAATCCCGCCCATGGTGTTGCGCAGCGCCCGTACCGGATCCATCCATTTTTTTGCCCCGGCCAATGACCCGGCGACCAGATCGCTATGGCCGCCAACATATTTGGTTAGACTGTAAACCACGATATCCGCACCGTTGTTCAATGGTTGTTGCCAGAGCGGACCCAAAAATGTGTTGTCGATTGCTATGGGCGGACCGTCTGCCCCCAACACGGCATCACGGGCATCACGAACCGCTTCGATATCAACCAAGGCATTGGTCGGGTTGGCTGGACTTTCCAGATAGACCATCGCTACCTTTCCGCCTTGCTCGTCGGCTTGCGCTTTCGCTTTTTCCAAAACCGCATCCAATTCCTCGCGCGTGGCACCAGCTTGAAAATCAACATAAGTCACGCCAAACTTGCTGAGCACTTTGGCAACAAAGCCTTCGCTGGCGGCATAAAGCGGGCCGCTATGCACGATCACATCTCCGGCCGAACAATAAGCCAGCATCAGTACCGAGATCGCGGTCATGCCGCTGGAGAAAGCCAATGCATCTTCCGCGCCATCCCAGATACCCAGACGATCTTCGAGAATCTCCTGATTGGGTCCGTTAAAACGTGAATAGACCAATCCTTCAGCACCGCCGGGACGTTTACCAGTAATGCCTTCAAAGTGCCGTTTGCCCGCCGCTGCATTTTCAAAAGCAAAGGTTGATGTCAGAAAAATCGGCGGCTTCAGTGATCCCTCGGAAAGCACGGGATCAAAACCATGTCCCATCATCAAGGTTGCCGGTTTGAGTTTGCGACCGCCAATTTCTTCAATCGCTGGCTTTGGCTTCCGGCGCGGTGTTGGTTTGTCGACGCTATCTGTGGAATCAGACATAGTGTTTCCCTTCCTAAAGTCGGTGCAGCGTCGCAGGACAGCATGCTGCGCCCGAAACGCTCCCAGGAAGGCAGGAGCAAGATTATGATTTTGGGGCCTCGGGTTTCTAACCTCCGCAGAAACGTCTCTCCCCAATCCCGTTTTCAATATGATGAAGCGGGGTCGAGGGCAAGAGTGATTTCAGTAGAAACTAAATTGATTCGTCAGGAGGACAGGAAAGCCACCAACCAGATACAACCGATGACGATCGGAATACCGGCCAGATCAAGCAGAAATCCGGTTTTCAGCATTTTCGGCAATTCGATATGATTGGTCGACCAGGCAATCGCATTGGGACCTGTCCCCGACGGCAGCATGAAACCCCAGCTGGCTGCGACAGCAGCAGGCATGGCGAGCAAGACCGGATCGACACCCGTTGCCAATATCAAACTGGCAACCACCGGCATAACACCGCTGGCTGTCGCTACATTGGATGCAAACTCTGTCACCAATATCACCAGCGCGACCAGAGCAACGGCAATGACGATAACCGGCACAGCCTTAAGCGGTTCCAACGCACCGCCCAGCCAATCGGCCAAGCCGGAATCAATAATGCCCGCAGCCAATGCCAGACCGCCGCCAAACATCATGATCACCCCCCAGGGCGCGCGATCGGCTTCATCCCAATTGAGCAATTTCCGTCCGGTGCCATCGGGCAGCATGAAGAGCAGCAATCCGCCGATTATGGCAATGGTACCGTCATGCAATGCGCCCTCGGGAGCGATGGCCTTAAGCTGTGGCAGAAACAGCCAACCGAGAACAACGAGCGCCACAACCGGAACAACGCGCTTTTCCGGAATACTCCATGGACCGGGCGAGCCAATAGCGGACTGTACCTTCGAACCATCGAAACTATTCCGCCCGACTTTTTGCACCGCGATCAGAAGGCCTGCCAAAACAGGAATACCGATTATGACGATCGGCATTCCAAATTTCAGCCAGGTCAGAAAATCGATTTCCATGTCCAGCGTCTTGTTCATCAGACCCGCCGCAATCGCGTTGGTGGGGCTGCCCACTAGTGTGCCCACTCCGCCAATAGATGCCGCGAAGGCTACACCCATCACTAGCGCTCCGGCAAAGCCATCTGTTTCACCATCTCGGATACCGCCCGCAACCAATACAGCCACGGCGATAGGGATCATAATCAGAGTCGAGGAGGTGTTGGAAATTAACATGCTGAGAATGGCCGTAGCAATCATGAAGGCCAGTAATATGCCCCACGCGCTTTTCCCGGCCATGCCGATAATCGCCAGTGCCAGCCGCTTGTGCAGCCCCACACGTTCGATGGCGAGCGCCAAAAACGCACCGCCCAATATCAGGAACAAGATCGGCGAATAATATTGGCTCGCGGCTTCCCGCGTCGTCATGACATCAAATAATGGCAGCGCCAGAAAGGGCAGCAATGCGGTAGCGGTGAGCGGTACGGCCTGTGTCATCCACCACGTCGCCATAAGGATGGTCAGCGCCGCCACCTTCCAAGCTTCCGCGCTCATCGCCTCCGGTACGGGCATCAAAAGCATCGCGATGAATACGCCAAGACCGCCAAACAACCCTATGCGCTGTGCATTCACCGACTTATTCCCCCAACCCAATCAGCGATATCTGTCGACCATAGCCATCCTCTTTGCGATGACAAGAACGACGATAGCTGTAGAAGCGATCCTCGTTGGCATATGTGTCGAGGCCGAGCTTCTCAATTTGTTGTATGCCCGCATTGGTAAGGCGACTTGCCACATAGGATTCAATATCAAACTGGAAGTGATCTGGTTTTCCAACTTCAAAGAAAACTGTGTTTCCTTCATCTTCGTCGACGAACCGTTTGTAGAAACCGCTATCCACCTCATAACTTACTTGCGCGATACACGGGCCAATCGCACAGGCGATATGCGCGCGCTGCGCACCCAGTTTTTCCATCGCAGCAATAGTGCTATCGGTAACGCCGGATATTGCGCCCTTCCAGCCGGCATGGGCGGCACCAATCACATTGGCCTTGCGATCGAAAAATAGCACCGGCACGCAATCCGCAGTCAATATGCCAAGTAACAGACCGGGTCGATCCGTGACCATAGCGTCGACATGCGGTCGTTCATTGAGGGGCACGGCTTTGGACACAGTCATCACATCTGGACTATGTACCTGATGCACCGTTATCAGCTCGCTGCCTGATAATAATCCTTCTTTGGCGCGCCTTCTGTTTTCAAGAATGACATCCTGATCATCATCGCTGCCGCGGCCAACATTCAGACCTGCATATATGCCTTTCGAGACACCCCCGGCTCGTCCGAGAAATCCGTGCCGCGTTCCCGCAAGCAAGGAAGAGGATGAGATATCAAGCAAGGCTTTTGTGCACCTGTTCTGCCACATCCTTGGAGAGCTCCGACTGCGCGGCGATGCTTTCCAAAGCCGACCGCATCAATTCGGAGCGCACGCGCTCATAGCGCCGCCAGCGCCCAAGTGGCGGAATGAAGCGCGCCGCCGTTTGCGGGTTTTGCTTGTCGAGTTCGATCACCATGTCGGCCACCCAGTTATAGCCCTTGCCCGACAGGTCATGAAAATGAGCTTGGTTGTTGGTGAATGCTCCATATAGGGCGCGCACCCGATTGGGATTGGAAAGCGTGAAGTCGGGATGCCGGGCAAGCCCCTGCACCCGTTTCAATGTATCACTGCGCTGTGACATAGCTTGCAACATGAACCATTTGTCGAGCACGAGCGCGTTGTCCTTGAAGCGTTTAAAAAAGCTGTCAAAGGCCAATGCCCGTTCTGACACATCCATGTGGGACAACACGCCTAAAGCACCCTGCTTCGCGGTCATATTGTTGGCTGTACGATATTGATCATAGGCAATATCGGCTGCGTCTTCGCCATGCGAAGCGGCCAGATATCCCAGCGCTACATTGCGTAATTTTCGATCGGCGCGCGCTTCGGCGGACAGTGAAAATTCTTCCGGCTGGCACTGATTGTACAAACGCCGGAATCTGCGTTCAAACTGGATTCCGATTTTTCCGCGCAATTGTTCGCGTGCATCGTGAATAGCTTGTGGGTCAACCTCTGCCATCTGATCACCCAGAAAAGCCTCGCTCGGCAACAAGATCAATTCTGCAAGAAAGGCGCGATCGATATTCTCATCGGCCAGCACCGCGCCTACGGCATGCAATATGATATCACGGTCTGCGGGAGCGCCGGATATCTTTGCCAGCAAGTAGCTGGTCATCAATTGCTGCATCGCCTCAAACCGGGCGAAGGGATCATCATCGTGCGATGACAAAAATGCCAGTTCTTCGGCGCTCTGATTGCTTTCCAATATAATCGGTGCAGAGAAACCACGGTTGATCGAGAGGATGGGTTGTTGTTCCTGACCATCAAATGTGAAACTTTGTTCCGATTGGTTTAGCACCACCAATTGTTCACCCTCATGGGCACCTGTTTCCGGATTAAGCAGCGCGGTTTTGAGCGGGATCACCATTTCCGATGGTTGCGGTTTTTCGCCGCCCGCCGCTAAGGACTGTTTACATTCCAATGTGGCAGACCCGGTTTGCGGGTCGTGGCTGATGTTGACCGATACGCGCGGTGTTCCCGGTGTTTCGTACCATTTGCGGAATTGGGTTAGATTGATATCGCCGCCATCTTCCATCGACTGGACAAAATCTTCACAGGTTGCGGCCTCGCCATCGTGACGATCAAAATACAGATCGGTGCCTTTTCGGAAATTTTCGGCACCCATCATGCTGTGCATCATGCGGATGATTTCTGCGCCCTTGTTATAGACCGTCGCCGTGTAAAAGTTGGATATCTCCTGATAGCTTTCCGGTCGGATCGGATGCGCCAACGGCCCTGCATCTTCGGGAAACTGAGCGGCGCGCAAGATCCGTACATCTTCGATCCGTTTGAGGGCTTCGGACCCCATGTCCGCGGAGAAACTCTGGTCGCGAAAAACCGTAAAGCCTTCTTTCAAACTCAGTTGAAACCAGTCCCGACACGTAACCCGGTTGCCCGACCAATTGTGAAAATATTCATGCGCAACGACACCTTCAATACCGTCAAAATCGGCATCGGTCGCTACTTCCGGGTCGGCCAAGATGTAGCGAGAATTGAAGATGTTCAGGCCTTTATTTTCCATCGCCCCCATGTTGAAATCGCTGACCGCAACAATGTTAAACAGCCCCAGATCATATTCACGGCCATAGACTTCTTCATCCCAGCGCATCGAATCTTTGAGCGCTTGCATTGCATGTCCGGTCCGGTCGAGGTCACCATCACGAACATAGATATTCAGTTCCACTGCCTTACCAGAGCGTGTGGTGAAGCTGTCATTATTGGCAACCAGATCACCGGCTACCAAAGCGAATAGATAGCTCGGCTTTGGCCAGGGATCGTTCCACTGCGCCCAGTGACGACCGCCATCTCCTTCACCAGAATCCTCCCGATCACCATTGCATAGCAATACCGGAAAAGCCGCCTTGTCGCCTTCCATGCGAACCTTATACCGGCTCAATACATCGGGCCGGTCCGGGAAAAAGGTGATCCGGCGAAACCCTTCAGCCTCGCATTGCGTGCACAGCATGCCGCCTGAGGCATAGAGCCCCATCAACTGCGTGTTGGAAGTAGGATCAATCTCAACCTCAATCTCCAACACATGCGCCGGACCGGGTAAGGGCAATTCCAGATTGTCGCCGACAAGCTTCCAATCGATCCATGTCTCACCATCCACTTTCACGGATAATGGCTTGATCCCGTCACCGTTTAGAACCAATGGCTCTTGATATTTAGCGCTTTTCGACAGCCGTACATCCAGTTTGGAACGGACAATCGTTCGGTTCAGGTCTAGCTGAAAATCGAGTTCTATCTCGGGAACAAACCAGGCTGGCGGGCGATAATCTTCGCGGCGAATGGTGAGTGGTTCCTGTGGTGTTGGCGCAGCATTGGCCATTTCCGGATTGGCGGGATTTTGTACATCTAGCATAGCCCAAGCCATAAGAGCCATTGGCGCACCGCGCAATTGCGATTATGTTGTTCTCATAAAAATGGGGGAGCGTGCAATGATTAGAATGTTCGGGATCTTACTAACGGCGTTGATATTGTTCAGCCTGCCAGTCGAAAGTAGCTTTGCTCAAGAGGCAGCAGCAACGACAGTATTTAACGTCGAACAGGCGAGCCGCGCGTATATTGATACATTGCAAGGCGAAGAACTGGAAAAATCGAACAGCTATTTTGAAGGTGGCTATTGGTTGACCCTTTGGGGCGCTGTCGTCGCGTTTCTTATTGACTTTTTCTTGCTGAAATCCCGCCTGTCATCTGGTTTTCGCGCTTGGGCTGAACGAAAAACGAAGCGCACCTGGGCGGTTACATGGTTGACTTCCATACCCTATCTAATCGCCAGTTTCGTTCTGATCCTGCCGTGGACCATTTACACCAGTTTTTTCCGCGAAAAACAATATGACCTGATGAGTCAAGGCTTTGGCGAATGGGCGGGTGAACAAGCCATTGGATTCTTAATTACGCTGCTGATATTTCCCTTGTTGATCATGGCCATTTTTGCTGTCATCCGCCGCGCGCCGAAAACTTGGTGGATCTGGGGTACGGGCGTGGTTTCAATATTTCTCTTCATAGGATTGCTATTGGGGCCAGTGTTCATATCGCCTTTGTTCAACGAATATACAGAGATGGAACCGGGCCCATTGCGTGACCGCATTGTCGCCATGGCCGCTGAATATGATGTCCCCACTGAGCACATCTATGTCTTCAATCAATCGAAGCAGCACAAGCGGATTTCCGCCAATGTTTCCGGCGTTGGACCAACCATCCGCATATCACTGAATGACAATCTGTTGGAGCGTACTGATCCCGAAGAAGTCGCAGCCGTGATGGGCCATGAACTGGGGCATTATGTGCTGGGTCATACATGGCGGACGATTTTCATCATTGGCTTAATCATGGCTATCGGCCTTCTCCTGATTGCGCGAATCGCGCCAAAGTTGATTGCCCGTTATGGCGAGCAATGGGGCGTTAGAGACATGTCAGATCCCGCTGCCCTGCCCTTATTCAGCCTTTTGCTAACGGTCTATTTCCTGGCCGCTACGCCGGCGCTCAACACCCTCATCCGCGTGAATGAAAGCGATGCCGATCTTTTCGGTCTTAACGCGGCCAAAGAGCCCGACGGCTTCGCCAAGGTGGCGATGCGGCTTTCCGAATATCGGAAGATCGAACCCGGGCCGATTGAGGAAATGCTGTTCTTCGATCATCCATCCGGTGCGACCCGCGTCAGAATGTCGATGCATTGGAAAGCGGAAAATATCGAAAACCCAGCCATCGGAAAACCCAGTAAGTTGGAGAAAGACTAACCCTCATGGCCAATATGCTGATCTTCGGAATGGGTTACACTGCCTCCCGCCTGGCGGAGCATCTGCGCGGTAAGGGCTGGCAGGTTACCGGCACGCGCAGGGAAGCACAGAACGGGGCCATTGCCTTCGACAATGAAGCGTCAGTTTTAGATGCCATTTCAAATGCGACTCATATCCTTTCCTCCGTCCCGCCCGCTCGCGATGGTTCGGAACCTGTGCTCGAGAATTATGGAAAGGCGATCGCCGAGGCCGATTTGCAATGGTCAGGCTATTTGTCCTCCACCGGTGTTTATGGCGATACTGGCGGTGCATGGGTTGATGAAAACGCGCCCATAGGAACCGGGCGTCGCAGGGCACGATCGGACGCTGATGCGCGCTGGCAAAAATTGCGAGGCGATATTCGCGTCTTTCGCCTGCCCGGTATATATGGTCCGGCTCGCAATCCCCTGGAACGGGTGCGTCAGGGAAAGGCCAAACGCATCAACGTTCCCGGTCAGTTATTCAGCCGTATTCATGTCGATGATATTGTCTTAGCTATAATTGCATCATTTCATAGTCCCGCTGGTGTCTTCAATGTCACCGACGACCTGCCCGCAGCGCAACATGAAGTGTTGGCCTATGCGGCACGCTTGCTCGGTATGAATGTGCCTCCGCTAATAGCGTTAGAAGAGGCCAACCTCTCCAAAGTGGCGATGGGATTTTACGGAGAGAATCGAAAAGTCACCAACGGCAAGGCAAAAAGGGAACTGCGTTGGCAGCCACAGTTCAAAGACTACAAAATCGGTTTGATTGATCTATTGGACTAGCTGGACTTTGCTTTTTTGGCCTTCAGAGCCACAATCAATCCCAACATCGCAATCGCGGCACCGATCGCTGGCAAGATGGTCCACTCAAATCCTTCAAACATGGTCGACAATATCATAGCGACGATGGGAACAAGCACACTCGAATAAGCAGCACGTCCTGGTCCAACTTCTCGAATAATCGCGAAATAAAGCGGAAAGGTAACCACCGAACCGATCACTCCCAGATAGACGATTCCGGCCCAATAGGTCGACCGGGTTTCATAGGTCGGCGGCCCCACGGTCGCCCACGAAATCACTATATTGATCACCGCACCCCAGAGCATTGCCCAGGCCAGAACCGTAAGCAGCGGGTAGGATTTCAGACGTTCACCAGCCTGCATAACATTGGCAATAGAAGCTGATAGGATCCCGCCAAAAGTCAGCACCAAGCCAAGCAGCACCTGATCCAAACTAGCTGTTGAAGATTGATATTCATGCCAGAACAGAAGCGCTATTCCCACCGCCGCAATTGCCGACCCGGCGATGAATTGCCCGCTTATCTTCTGACCAATGAATATCCGCCCCAACACCGCATTGGGCACCATCAACAGAGCAAAAAGCACCGCCACCAAACCCGAAGTGATAAACAGCTCGGCATAGTAAACGAAATTGAAATTGAACGAAAACTGGAAGACGCCTAATATCATCGCCAGGACATGTCCTGTTCGGTCGAGGCGAAAAGTCGTGCGGCGAAGAGCCACCAGAACAAACATGGCAGCGGCTGCAATCATAAAACGGTAACTGACCGACCAACTGGGTGGCACTTCGGATATCTGATCCTTGATAACTAACCAGGTCGATCCCCAGATCAGGGACACCAACAGAAATGGAATGAGAATGCGCGGCGTCAGCAGACTGACTTCGCCACCGGGCTGATCAGTCATAGGCCTGCGATTGCATCGGCCAATGGTTGGATATCTCCAGTGGATTGATTCCAACTGGTCACGAGACGCGCTTGCCCCTCTCCCCAGTCATAAAAATCAAACCCAGCATCACGAAGTTGCTTCGCTTCCGCAGTGGCAAGTCTGATGAAAATTTCATTGGCTTGCACCGGATATAATAACCGATCCTTCGCGGCCTCGGCTAAGACTTGCGCGCCCGCATTGGCTGCTCTGGCATTATCTAGCCAGAGGTCACCGTCCAACATTGCCAGAATCTGTGCCGCAAGATAACGGCCCTTTGATTGCAAATGTCCAGCCCGCTTCCGACTATAGCGCGTGTCTGCAGCCAGGCTTTTGTCAAAGAACACGAGCGCCTCCGCGCTCATCCCGCCATTTTTAACAAAGCCAAAACTCAGGGCATCAACGCCCGCGCGCCATGTTAAATCAGCAGGATCGCAATCCAGATTAACGACCGCATTGGCGAAACGCGCACCATCCATATGTAGTTTTAAACTATGCGATTTGCAGACCTCTGAAATCGCCTTCACCTCATCCGGTGTGTATACCAAACCATATTCCGTCGCGTTGGTAATCGAGACACAGGCTGGTTGTACTTGATGCACATCATCACGGATGGCTTTGCAATGGGCATCAAGTGCAACCGGGTCCAGCTTTGCCCCCGCGCCGTCGAGCAACATCAACTTGGCACCGCCGGTATAAAATCCCGGTGCCCCCGCTTCATCCTGTTCGATATGCGCTTCGCGATGACAGATAGCGCCCTGATGCGGTTTGCACATCGATGCCAATGCGAGAGAGTTGGCAGCCGTCCCAGTGGCCACCCATAATGCCTCTACATCCGTCTGAAACAGATGGGAGAATGCTCCGCTCAATTGGCCACTCAGTGCGTCGCCATCATAGGCCGTATCTTGCACATTGGCCGAACCAAGTGCTTCCAAAACCTTAGGGTGAACCGAAGCTGCATTATCAGAGAAAAACCGCATATATCGCCATTGGAGCGAAGTACCCAGATCGTCAAGTATCGTGCGTTTTCCAATCAGCTTTTCTAACAATTTGTGATCAATTGCCCCGTTGCCGTTTATCGAAACCGGGACTGTCTTGGTCGAAATCAGCCTAGCAGGTTACCAATGATACTATAGCGATGACAGTTGTAGTTGCTGAGGGAGTGACTGCTTGATGGTAAATTTGACCGCTAGGATCGTGGGATTCATTGGTCGATTTGCCCTCACGATTGGAGGGAATTGTGAACCTGACCGCTGTTGCACTCAGATATCCAGCTGCCGTTTCGGCTGTACTGGCGCTTATAGCCTTGATCGGGATTGTCTCGGCATTTGGCACGCCCATTCAGCTTTTCCCCAATATTGAACGCCCGTCATTGTCTGTGCAGGCAAATTGGCGGGCAGCGAGTCCCAAGGAGATAGAATCAGAAATCACCATCCCTATCGAGGATGAACTTCGGGGATTGCCTGGCCTGGTAACTACACGTTCATGGTCTAACAATGGCAATGTCTGGCTTAACCTGGAATTTGCTCTTGGTACCAACATGGACAAGGCCTTTTCGGAAGTATCAAGTCGTGTGCAGCGGGTGCGCAACTGGCCGTTGGAGGCAGATCGACCATCAGTGGGCGGGGCAAATGGTCAGCAGGGCGAATCACTAATTTATCTTTTCCTGCAGGCTCTGCCCGATAGTAATATGGATGCGGAAGCGCTGGCAAAATTTGCGCGTGATACGTTTATTCCCGAAATAGAATCGGTGGAAGGCGTGCAAGGGGTCACATTGGAAGCACCCACTGGCGAAAGAATATTACGCATTCGCTTTGACCCCTGGCGGCTAGCTCAGTTGAATCTAACAATCGACGAGTTATCCCGAGCGGTGGGACGTTTCCAAGATGTTGGTGGCGGAACCGTTGACGTTGGTCGTCGCGGCTATGCGCTTCGCTTTGAAGGCAATTTTTCCGCTGAACAGATCGGCAATCTAACCGTTGCACAGCGCGGCACAACGGTCATTCGAATGAGCGATATCGCCGATATCAACGTCGGACCTGACAAAGCATTTGGCGTGACCTATCAAAATGGCAATCCGGCCATCGGGATGCGAGTCATCCGGCAGCCGGGTAGCAACACGCTCGATGCCATTGATGGCGTTCTCAGTACAGTTGATCGCTTCAACAATAACGAGCTGAAAAGCATTGGCGCGCGGGTAGAAAAAAGCTTCGATCCTTCGGTATTTATCAAACGCGCCCTTTCCTTCCTTGGCGGAAATCTGTTGCTGGGTACGATTTTGGCCGTCGGCCTGCTCTGGCTTTTTGTTCGACGCTGGCGGGCTACTTTGATCATCGCGGCAACCGTACCTGTTTGCTTGCTTGCTACATTGGCGGTCATTGGAATGACCGGGCGATCGATCAATGTGATCTCATTAGCCGGACTGGCCTTCGCCACGGGCATGGTTCTGGATGCAGCGATCGTCGTGATGGAGAATTTCGTGCGATTGCGTCACCAGGGGCGAACACCGGGAGAGGCCGCAATGGAAGCAGTTGCGCAGGTGTGGCCCGCTCTGTTCGCGTCAACAGCCACCACTGTAGCAATCTTCATTCCGATTATGTTTATCGCCGATGTCGAAGGTCAGTTATTTGCCGACCTCGCTCTAACCATTGCCATTTCAGTGGTAGCGAGCCTGATTGTAGCAGTCACCGTCCTTCCGGCCGCAGCACGTCACTATGCCGGTCAGTTGGACATGGATGAAAATGAAGCACGTTGGGAGGGATATGCAGACCGCATTTTCGCTCTGATCGACACAGACAAGAAGCGCAAAATATGGATCCCATCGTTGATTTTTGCGCCCTTTGTCATCTCCTATTTTCTCTGGCCGCAAACCGATTATCTTCCTGATGTGAAGCGTGATGCGGTCGATGCGTGGGTTGGTCTTCCGTCTGGTGCAACGTTAGAGTCCGCCCGCACGGAAATTGCCGAAGAGGTCGTTCAGCGACTTGATCCATATCTAAAAGGCGAAAAGCAGCCTGAGCTGTTAAACTATTACCTATTCGTCAATCCCTGGGGCCTTAACACCGGAATCCGAATCAAGGATCAGTCGCGCATCGAGGAAATGACAGAGCTCGTAAACAATGAAATTCTGGCCGGATTTCCCGATGTGCAAGCCTTTGCCCAACAGGGAAGTCTGTTTGGAAATTTCGGCGGCAATGGTAGCATTGAAGTTCATTTGCAGGGTGAAAGTGATGAAGCCTTGCGGGAAATTTCGCTGGTAGCGGTCGATGCAATCCAGGCTGCTCTGCCCGGCGGCATGGTCCGGCCTAACCCAGATCCCAATGTCGTGGTACCTGAACTACGCCTAACGCCGAATGATCGCCGCATCGCAGAACTTGGGATGACGCGAGATCAGGTGGGGCGCGCAGTTCGGGCGCTAGGAGATGGTCTCTATCTGGGTGAATATGTGTCCGACGGTGATCGCATGCGCGTCATCTTGCGTGGATCGGCGGCAGCTGATCCCGAAGCCATTGAGAGCGCACCTTTGGTCACACCGAATTCAGGTACCGTGCCGATGCGTGAAGTCGCAACCTTGCTGCGAGGAGTCGGGCCGAACCAGATCAGCCATGTCGATGGCCGCAAAACGGTGACACTCAATATTAATCCTCCAGCAGGAATGGCGCTGGGTGAAGCGTTGGAAAAAATTCAAACTGAGGCCGAACCGAAAATCATGCAGGCCATCCATGCTGGAGAAACTCTGCGCTATGGTGGTGATGCGGACGCTTTGATGAAAGCGATCAAGTCACTCAGCACCAACTTCATCCTCGCCGCAGCGTTGTTGTTCGTGATCATGGCATCGGTGTTCCGCTCTGCACGTGACGCAGCACTAGTGATTATCGCTCTGCCGCTCGCCACGGTTGGCGGTGTCATTGCTATTCAGATACTCAATCTATTCAAACCCACACCCCTGGATCTGCTTGGTATGATTGGTTTTGTCATTTTGCTTGGCATCGTGGTCAACAATGCCATTTTGCTAATGGCGCAGGCCCGACAAAGCGAAGCAGAAGGGATGAGCCGAACCGAAGCCGCCCGCGCAGCGCTGAAGCTGCGGCTGCGGCCGATTTTGATGACCACCGGAACGTCAGTCATGGGCATGTTGCCACTGGCACTCGTTCCCGGCCCCGGCAGCGCGATCTATCGCGGACTGGCTGTGATCATTGTCGGCGGCGTTCTGGTCTCAACCATATTCACACTCATCCTCTTGCCCGCCCTGATCCAACTCGGTTCTGCCAAGAAGACGGAAGATAGTGGTAACAATCCCCCAACCAAAGATGTGGACGACCAACCTAACCTAGGTGGTGGTCCCGTTCTGGAGCCTGCTGAATGAACCTGACAATGCCCGAATTTGTACGCGACAATATGCGCTGGTTACTCATGGGCGGCGTGCTGATCGTCGCCGCCGCAACCTATTTCCTGTTTTTTGCAGCAGATCCCGCTGATGGGCAGCAAGCGGGAGCTGGTCAAGGCGGACCTCCGCCGGCGATTGTGACGCTGGACAAAATTGAGCAGGCCGCCATCACGCCCAATTTCACGGCTCCCGGAGACATTGTCGCCGATCGCGATTCCGTGGTCGCGGCCGAAGTATCCGGCCGGGTACAAACGACGTTGAACAATGGTGCTCGCGTCAACAAGGGAACCGTCATTGCGGTCATTGACGATCGCACCATCCGTCTGGCGCGCGATCAGGCGCTAGCCGATGTGCGTCGATTCCGCTCCGACCTGACCTATCAAAACCGGCTCGTCGGGCGGTTACAACAATTGCTGAAGGAAGAGGCGGAATCAGAAGCGGCTTTGGACGAAGCAATCTCCAACCGCGATCAAACCCGTGCCCGGCTGGCCGCTGCACAAATTGCTCTCGACACGGCACGCGTTAATCTGTCGCGCACTCGTATTCGCAGCCCCTTTGCTGGTCAGTTGGTTGAACGCAGGATTGAAGTTGGTGAATATGCAACCCCCGGACGAGAAATTGCGCGTGTAGTCGGACGGCAAGGATCGGAAGCCCGGGTTCGTGTTCCGATTGCCGTGGCGAGCGCCTTAACCACCGGGCAGGAAGTCCAAATTGTTGCCAATGGCGAAGAGCGTACATCGCGGGTGCGCACCGTCATCGAAGCTGGCGATGAAGTCAGCCGCACATTGGAAGTACGCGCTCCGATGGGCACGCATAATCTAAAAATGGGCAGCGCCATTTCGATGACTGTTCCAACCGGTATCGAGCGAGAGGTGCTGACAGCTCCGCGCGATGCACTGGTACTGCGAGATAGCGGTATCTTCATTTATACGGTCAATCCAGAAGACAAGACCGCTAAGCGGGTCACTGTCCAAGTGGGCGAGCCGGACGGCGATCGGGTAGCGATTACGGGTGAAATTGCCAATGGCGATATGATCGTGGTCCGCGGCGGTGAACGACTGCGCGATGGTCAGACGGTGACTTGGGACGACGGCACTAAAGATGAAGAGCAAGCCCAGTCCACCAAAAACAAAAAATCGGCGGGATAATCAAAAATGAACCACCGAATATTGTCATTGCTCGTTCTGACATCACTTTCTGCCTGCTCGATTCGGGGCGGACCGGAGCTGGATCAGACCACCATACCTCTTGCCCCTGATAATTGGGCAGCACGACCCGAATTACCGATTACGCCGACTGGCGACAATCAAGTCGACGTTTCGCAGTCCGGTTGGGTGTCAGGATTTCAGGATGAATCTCTGGAAGAGGCTATCAACAAGGCTTTTGCCAGCAATCGCAATTTACAATCCGTATTGGCACAGCTTCGCGCCGCGCGGGCAGCCATGCGGGTGTCACGGGCTGGTCTGTTTCCAACTGTGGAAATTTCTGGGACCGCCACAGATGCGGAGAATGCCGCTACCGTTTATGATGGCGCTTTTGCCGCAAGCTGGGAAGCCGATATTTGGGGTCGCAATCTGGCGCTGGCCCGTGCCGGGAACGCAGATGCCAGAGTTGCTGCTGCCAACTATGCCGCCGCAAGACAGGCCCTAGCAGCATCGGTTACGCGCGCTTGGTATGATCGTAGTGCGGCTCGGATTACCTGGGATCTGGCAAATAACGATCTCGACCGGCGCAAGGATACGCTGCGCATAACCGATGCCCGCTTCCGCGCTGGCCTCGCCTCTCGCCTTGATGTGCGGCTGGCACAGGTACAAGTTTCCAATAGCGAAGACCGGTTGCAAGCTTCCTTGCGCGCGTCCAGAAATGCGGCTCGGGCTCTGGAAGTGTTGACCGGTCAATATCCTTTGGGGGAAGCGGCAGGAGCGAGTGATTTGATCACTCCGGCTAACCTGCCCGCTGTCTCCGCACCGGTATCCGTACTGGCTGGCCGACCTGATTTGATTGCAGCAGAAGCGCAGGTCGATGCGGCCGGATTGCGGGCGACAGAAGCCCGTCACGCGATGCTCCCGCAACTTACGCTGCGCTTTGATGCCAATGCACGCTCAGGCAATTTCGGTGACTTGTTTGATCCCGGAACGTACATTAATGCTATCTCCGCAGGTTTGCTTCAGCCGCTGTTTCGCGGCGGTGCGCTCCTTGCAGAAGCAGATCGACAAGGCGAACTCGCTCGGTCTGCGCTGTTCAACTATGCGCAAGCGACATTGACGGCCTTTCAGGAAGTCGAAGACCGACTCGACGCAGAAGATACTTTGCAACAACAGGTCGATTCCACTGCCATAGCTGCGGAGGAAGCCAGTGCCGCCGTCACCCTGACCCGCAGCCGCTATATCAATGGCCGTTCGACAATCTTTGATCTGATCAACGCGCAAACAACCGCAATCGCAGCACAAACCCGTGCGGTGGAAGCCCGGCGCGCACGATTAGAAAACCGGATTAATCTGCACCTTGCGCTGGGCGATGAACCTTTTCCCGTCGGAAATCAGGTCCAAACCATCGCGCAAAACTGAGACTATTTCTCGGCAAATACCGTTTTGCCGCGCGACACAGTTTTCATCACTTTCACACGCAGCAAATTGGCTGGCTCCACATTTAACGGGTTTTCGGAAAGAACAACAAAATCCGCTTGCTTACCAACCGCAATTGACCCTTTCTGATCCTCTTCAAAATTTTGATAGGCCGCGTTGATCGTCATCGATTTCAGCGCGTCATGTATCGACACACGCTGTTCCGGGCCCAATATCTTGCCCGAACGTGTTTCCCGGTGGCTGGTGGCCCAAAGCAACCGGATCATATCCGGCGGAACAATCGGCGCATCATTGTGCGTGGTGAAAATCATATTGCGATCCAGCGCCGATTTGGTCGGACTAATCCGCGAACCCCGAACAGGTCCCAGCACGCTGTCACGGTGATAATCACCCCAGAAAAATACATGACTGGAGAAAAAGGACGGGATCATCCGCAGCTTGGCCATCCGGTCGAGCTGATCCTCTCGCGCGGTCTGGGCGTGAATCATCACGGTGCGACCTTTGCCTTGCTGTCCTTTTGCGTGGGATGCTTCGACTGCGTTGATAAGCTCATCCCCCATCGCATCGCCATTGGCGTGCGCGATTAGCGGCACTTTATGGCTCAGCACTTTGCCCACCATCGCATTGACTTTATCGGTCGGATAATTGGGATAGCCCCGATAATCCGGCTTCTGTCCTGCTGGCACAATATGAAACGGCTTGGTCAAATAGGCCGTCTTGCCTTGCGGTGATCCATCGAGCACCAACTTGACTCCGCCCAGCTTAAATCGGCCTTGATAACCAGCAAACTGCTCCGCTGGCGGTAAATTCTGTTCGGGTGTCCGCAAATGGAAATAGCTGACAATATCCAGCGACAATAACCCCTGCGCATTCGCCGCACGGACCAGATCAATCGACGGTTGAGACGCCGCGCCATCTTGCACAGTAGTCACGCCGTAACTGGCATAGAGTTTCTGTACAGCCGCTAGTCCGCCCAATGCTTCTTGCGGCGTGGGGATTGGTAGCTCGGCCTGTACGGCATATTGTGCGCGTTCTTCGAGCACGCCATCGGGCGTTTTTCCATCCGCCATTCGACGGATCACTCCGCCTTCTGGATCGGGCGTATCGGGCCCTACATTCCCAATTTTGAGCGCCGCACTATTGGCGCTGCCCAAATGGCCAGAAACATGCAACAGATAAATGGGGTGATCGGTTGAAACATCATCTAGGTCGGTCCGGACCGGATGCCGCCCTTCCGCCATGAGCGATTCATCATAGCCATAGCCAAAGACCCAATCGCCCTTGGTTAGCTTGTTCGACTCAATATGCGCCTTCAGCGTATTTTTTAGATCATCGATATTCTTGACCTTGCCAACTGGTGGTGAGGATAGGTTGACCGCCGATAGCAGCGCCGCCTGAAATGTGAGATGACCATGTGCATCTATAAATCCAGGGAGCAAAGCTCTGTCGCCCAGTTCCATAACGGTGCTATCCGGGCCCTTATGGCGCAAAATCTCTTCACGGCTACCGACGCCGATAATCTTTCCATTGGAAACGGCTACGCCCTCGGCATCTTTGACGGCTGGATCCATCGTCACAATATTTTCGCCCAGATATATCGCGTCGGCAACGGTAACTGTCGGTGAGATGGCTGTTTCGACAGGACCCGTGGTTTTACAACTTGCCAGTAACAGGCAGGTCAAACCCATAGCCATCGGCTTCAAAATCTGCTTCATTTGAACGGCCACACGCATTCCCCCAAAATTCTTATATTATTTTGCATCAGGCTAGGCACCATATCGCACTAGCGCAAGCCCATGGGTTAGATCATCCAACTTCTTTTCAGAACCAATAGTTTTGCCAATTGGTCAAAATGAAACTAGGCCTCATGTCTTACGATGGTTATGCAAACCGCTACTACAAACCAGATATCTTGAAGGCATCATATGACGACTATTTCAGCAGAAGAACGGATCGCCATGCGGGACAGCTTTGCCCGGTTGTTGGAACAACGCGCCGATGAAGAGGCCCTGCGCAAGGCCATCGATACAGATACTGGCTTTAACACCGCTCTCTGGCAGGAAATGGCGGAGATGGGCGTTCTCGGCCTGCTGATAGACCCGGAGCTGGGCGGCATTGGCGGTGATGCGATATTGCTAGAGATGTTGATGGAAGAGGCCGGTTCCCGCCTTCTCTGTGGTCCGTTTATCTCGACAGCCGTTGTGGCAAGCAGCTTGATTAGCGCATCAACCAATGAAGATGTGAAGTCGCAAATGCTATCCGAAATTGTTGCCGGGCAATTGACCATCGCACTTGCATTAACCGGAAGCAAAGGCCTTTGGACCTCCGACGGCATCGACGTGACTGCTCAGCAAAACGGCGATAGCTGGCAGCTAAATGGCAACTCTTCTTTTGTGATGCATGCTGAAACGGCGGGCAGCATATTGGCCATCGCCAAAGTCGATAATGATATTCGTGCTTTCCTTGTCGCACCCAATGCGCCCGGTGTTGAGACTAGCACACTTAAAACCAATGACCCCACTTTGCGATTGTCGCAAATCACACTGTCGGGCGCCGCTGGCCAATTGCTCGAAGGCGTCGATGATGTTGCCGTTAACAACGCGATGAACCTCGCGCGGATCGCGTTGGCAGGTGAACAGGCGGGCGGTGTGAAACGGATTTTTGATATCACCATCGACTATCTGCAAACGCGCTATCAATTCGGTCGTCAAATCGGCAGCTACCAGGCAATGAAGCATATGGCCGCGGACATGTTGGTCGAGGTGGAGTCCGCTACATCGGCTGCGCGCCACGCCGCCGAAGCTTATGCCAAGGGTTCAAGCGAGGCACAGGCGCTAATAAATCTCGCTGGATTTGCCTGCGCCGATGCCTATCGCGATGTCACCGCCCAAGCCATTCAGATGCACGGCGGCATTGCTTACACTTGGGAACATCCCGCGCACCTCTATTGGCGGCGTGCGCGAACCGGGCTGTGGTTATTTGGATCATCGGATCACCACCGCGATCAATATCTCAGTCAGTTGGAGGCAGCATAATGGCCAGCAATCCCGCAAAACTATCTAACCAAGATGTGGCCAGCGAACTGGAAGCTTGGCTCGATGCCCATTGGGACAGTGAAAAACGCTGTGAAAAGGGCACGGACAAGCTTGATACAAAATCATGGCTGACCAAGTTGCTTGAAGCGGGATATGCCGTACCGACCTGGTCACCCGACTGGTACGGGCGCGGCTATAGCACCGGGCAAGCGCGCATTATCGACAATATCCTGAAAGAGCGCAAAGTCATTGGTCGCTCTCAGGACCGCTATAACCTTGGTGCGGTCACGGTTTATAGAATGGGTAGCCCGGAGTTGAAACAGGAACTGCTCCCCAAAATGCTGACCGGTGCTTTTAGCTGTCTGCTTTATTCGGAACCCAATGCCGGTTCCGATTTAGCTGGCGTCCGCACAAAGGCGGAATATGTCGCGGGCCCGGATGGCGGCGAATATGTGGTTACGGGTCAGAAAATCTGGACGTCCAATGCCAATGAAGCAACCTATGGCATGCTGATTGCTCGGACAGACTGGGATGTCTCCAAACATAGCGGTATCACGTTTTTTATCTTCCCCATGAAACAGGATGGCGTCGACATCCGGCCGATTAATCAGATTACCGGCGAGTCCGAGTTTAATGAGATTTTCATCAATGAGGCTCGCATTCCTGCTCGCTATATTGTCGGCGAACTGAATGGCGGCTGGAAAGTATTGCAAACCGCCCTCGCCTATGAACGGCTTATCATGGGCGAAGGCGCGACCGAGCGTCAGGGTAAAGATAAGAGCAATACCCATCCTTTAATCGAGCTGGCCCAGCGTCATGAGAAACTGGGCGATCCGGTACTACGGCAAAAAATCGCGCAGGTCGTCGCGTACCGTCATCTCAATTCGCTCAACATGCGCCGTGCAAAAGCGGAGATTATTGAAAATGGGTCTTCGTCACTAATGTCTTTGGGGAAACTGGCCATGTCACGCGTGCAGCACGGTGAAGCGCGGGTAGCCGGAGAAATATTGGGCGCGTCCGGCTTATTCGATGGCGATGATTTTCCTGATTCCGCCGACATGAATTTCGACTCTGCCAAATCCTACATGCACAGCATCGGTGGTGGGAGTGACCAGATTCAGCGCAATATTATTTCGGAGCGTATTTTGGGCCTGCCCCGCGAAATGGAAGTCGACCGCAATATGCCGTTTAGGGATGTGAAATCAGGTTAGGCTTCCAAACAGCAGTTCCAGCGGCCAACAATCTCGTTGATCCAGTCACAATCTGATCCTCTGTCAGGGTAGGAAAAACCTGCTGCAAATCACAAGCTGCCAAGCCGTAGTTGAAGGCAAAAATATATCCCTTATGCTGCCGGATACGTAGGCCAGGTGGTAGAGATTGCATGATCAAGCCAGCCTCCTCACCCATGGTTCGAAAAATGATATCCAACAATTCTTTGGGTGGCCAAGTCGATAGGTAGTGAATATTTTTTTGTTTAAAAACAGCGTCTTGGTGGTTTTCCAACATCACCATTGGTACCGATGAGGCTTCCATCTCTTCCATCCAACGACTTTGGCCATCGGGCAATCCCGGCCGCAAGCTGGCAACGCGAGAGACTTTTATAGGAAGAACTTCCTGCAACGGGCCAGGTGGTAGCTCTGCAGGAATTTGCAGGTTCGCGGTTTTGCTCCCACTGCGCGGACCAAATAGAACGGGAACGTTCAGCGCAGCAATTCGTCCCACCTGTTCGCTCGTTAAAATTGGCAGCGAGGGAATGATGGCGATCTTATATCCGGTCAAATCAGCGTCGGGCGAGACGATATCGACATTAAGACCCAATTTGCGCAGCGCGCTGTACATTTCGAACGCGAGCTCAATGTACCGAAAATTCTGCCCCTGCGGTTGGGTTTGAAACAACCAGTCGGCTTCATAGGAAAACACCAGGGCAACCGGTGCTTGATCGGCTTTTTCCGGAAGGTTCAGCGCAGCCAAGTCTTTGGCAGCTTGCATGGCTTCTTCGCCGCCCGGTGCGATCACATTGTCGGGCCGGTACAATCCCGCATGCATTTGCTCCTGCGCAAAAGGGGCCTGTCGCCAACGGAAATAGGAACAGAATTCTGCCCCATGGGCTGCCGCTTCGAGGGTCCAAAGTTTCACCATGCCGGGAAGCGGTATGGGATTCCAGCGGGCCCAGTTTACAGGTCCCGGTTGCTGTTCCATCACCGACCAGCGGCCATCTTTGCAGCACCCGCGATAGAGGTCATGATGAAAAGCGGCAATATCGGGATGCCCTTGGCGGGCATAGGCGTTCTTGTCGTTCACCCCGAACCAATATTGCTCCAGAAAGCCAAGCGGATAGCTGTCCCAGCTTGCAATATCGATATCCGAACCCAGATCATGATGATCAAAATCAGTGACGAACCCCATAAAATTATGGATAATGTCCCGGTCTGGGGAGTACTCGCGCAATATATCGACTTGTATTTGGTTGAAACTACGCACTTCATCCGATGCAAAGCGACGATAATCCAGAACGTGCGATGGATTGGGTTCTGTCACCGTTAGATTTGGCGGCTCGATCTCGGCGAAATCCCGATATTCCATCGACCAGAAGACATTGCCCCATGCTTTGTTGAGCGCCTCTATGTTATCATATTTTTGCGCCAGCCAAACGCGGAAAGCCTCTGCAGCCGCACCCGAATAGCTCAATGTGGTTTCATGGCAGCCATATTCATTGTCAGTTTGCCAAGCAGAGATTGCGGGATTTTTTCCATAGCGTTCTGCCATTGCGTTGACGATCCGCCGACATTCCTCCCGGTAGCCATGATGCGAAAAGCAATAGTGCCGCCGCGATCCGAATTTCCTCGGGTTACCATCCCCATCAACCGCGACCATATCGGGCATCTGATCCACCAACCATTTGGGAGGCGTCGCAGTCGGAGTTCCCAATATCACTTTCAGGCCAGCGTTACCCAATGTCGTAATCGCCCGATCCAGCCAGTCCCAGTCATAGCGACCCGGCTCCGGTTCCATCCTGCTCCATGCAAATTCCCCGATCCGCACCAGCGAAAGGCCCATGTCGGCCATCCGCCGCGCATCTTCAGCCCACATGTCTTCGGGCCAGTGTTCGGGATAGTAACAACAGCCCAGCTTCATGAATCAATCCTTTGCAAAGTGAACAACCAAGCAGTTTCCGAATGGATCAACGGCAGCGCCAAGCCCTGCCGCATCAACGCCTGTCCGGTCAAGTGAAGCCCATCTTCCCAGCGCTCGGCATCGGGTAAATATTGGGATGCCTTTATCGGCCATGGTTTGGGTAACTGAACCAGATATTGTGCATCCGGCTCCAGTCCTTTCAAACGAACCGGCGCGGCATTGAAATTTCCTGCAAACCCGGTCTGTGCAGCCATTCCGATTGCGGCATCATCCCTCACAACCATATGCGCAAATATGCCATCATCAGGATGATCAAGCCGGGCATAATCTCCGCTATGCAAAACTGATCTCCACTTTTTGAACAATGCAATATGCGCTGCAAGGCAATCGCGATCTGCATCGCTCATATCCGCAGGATCGGCCTCCACACCCATATGGCCAAACATCGCCACCTTGGCCCGAAAATCCATCGCTGTCCGACGCCCAGTTATCGGGTTTGGTGATGGTCCCACATGATTACCCAAAACCTCCAGAGGCAGAAAGCGGCTCCAACTTTGCATGATCGGCAGTCGCTCTATCGGATCATTATTGTCGCTGGGCCAGACACGATGGCAGTGCCGCAGATAGGCGGTAGAAATTCGGCCACCACCGCTCGAACAGATTTCTATTTCAACATCCGGCCATTTCTTGTGCATGTGAACCAACAGGTCACGAATGCCGTCTTCCTGCTTTCCATTGTCAGGAAAAAGCCTCCGGTTATGGTCCCACTTCAGATATGAAACATCATTCTCGCGCAACAGTGAATCAAGAACATCCTTGATATACTGACGCACTTCGTCGCGGTTTAGGTCAAGAACCAGCTGGTTGCGCTCTGTCGGTCGGTCATCGCTTTGATCATGCAAGCACCAGTCTGGATGCGCGCGATACAGATCGCTGTTGGGGGATATCATTTCCGGTTCCACCCATAGGCCAAAGTCCATGCCATGGCTTTTCACATGATCTATCAACGGTATGAGCCCATTGGAGAAAATTGCTGCGTCCACCGTCCAGTCGCCCAGAGCAGCGCGATCATTGCGACGATTTTTAAACCAACCGTCATCGAGCACCAGTCGTTCAACACCCAACTCCGCTGCATCATTGGCAAGTTGCATCAAACCACGCTCGCTAAGATCAAAACTTAGAGCCTCCCAACTGTTGAGATGCACTTTACGTAACCCCCAGTTTGAACGATCAGGCAATATCTCGTTTCGAACATGGTCTTGAAACCGATGGGTCATGATATCAGCGTCGGGAGCATAGCAAAATTCGATCACACCCAATTCTGCAGAACCACGATCCGCTAAGAAAATCCCGCCTGCCGGACAATGTGCCGCCATTTTAGCCACAGCACGCCCATCAAAATCACGGAAGACCTGAACATTGTGATTGCCCAAACTGGAAGTGTGAATGCCAACTTGGTCGCCCTGCCCGCTGTCGGACATCATGATCCAATTGCCGCCAGCAAAGCCGGGCTTGCCCGCGTGCGTGCTCATATCAATGATGTGCCTATCGATTGTCAATTTGGTTTCTTGCGCTTCTTTTGCCCACCGTCCTGGGAACCAGGTCACGCGATCAAAACGGCTCGCCAATGGCAGAACCAAGGAACTGGCTTTCATCACTGTTGCACCAGTCTTATTTGCGGCCAGCTGGGTCGCCACCCGAACGACATCCCCTGATCCAATCTCCCAATGCTGGTCTACTAGCAGTCCAGTGCTTTCGTCAGCCCATGTAAATCTGGCATGCCGGTCCGATCCACCGAAACCTTCTAGCCTGAAATCCGGATCGATAACCCGGTTCGACTGAACAATCTCAAGTGCCGGCGGGCCACCATAGCCTCCTCGAGTTTGTGGGAAAATTCCCGTAATGGGCGGATGATCTGGCTGATTTTCATGTTGACCATATTGCTGGGATGCCTCCAAATCCTGAAGTTTCTGATCGTCAAGCAAAGTTGGTCCAAGGTAAATCAAATCGATATTTTCGCAGGCGCGCGAAAACACCAACGAAACATGGTCTCCATCTAGTCGGATCAAAGGAATAGCATCAGTCATTGCCTGCAAAATAAGCCGCCTATTGCACAAGGAGTCAATTGCTGACTTGCTTTTGAACAAATCAACTATAGTCTCACCGATCATCGTCAGAATGAGATGCGAAAAATTGTCGCACTAGCGGGAGGAAAAATTTGCTCGAGAATCTTCCGCAAGCCAGCGGCATACAAGTGGTTGTTTGTGTTCTTTTGCTCGCCTTTATTGGCCTCGCAACATGGTGGAAAGTACGTCAGGCGAAATCGCATGACGGTTCTAGCAAGGATGTTTTTCTCGCCGGTGGCGGCTTGTCCTGGATATTTATCGCAGGCGCAATCACTCTAACCAATCTCTCGACCGACCAACTGGTGGGAATGAATGGCAACCAGATGGCTTTACTCGCCTGGTGGGAGATTTGCGGCTTTTTTGGCTTGCTCATTCTCGCCTTTGTTTTCGTTCCTGTCTATTATCGGAACAATTGTACAACGGTCACCGAATTGCTGGAGAAGCGCTATAAAGGTCGGTCTATAAGAACGTTGATTTCCGCTTTATTCCTCCTTGGTAATATTCTCATCTATCTACCCGCAGCGCTTTATTCAGGTGCACTCTTCCTGCAATCGCTCTTCGGTGGGAACGTGCCCATACTATTTTTCGCCGCAATCCTCGCCGCGATTTCTGCTGCCTATACGATATTCGGTGGACTCAGGGCGGTTGCTGTGATGGACACCTATTCCGGTATCGGCATTTTGGGACTCGCTTTGCTGATCGTATTCTTGGCATTGGCAGCAGTGGATTTTGATATCGTCACAGATATGCCAGCGGAACGATTGACAATGATCGGGGGAGAGGATTCTCCCATTCCGTTCCATACGTTGTTCACCGGCATGATCTTTATTCAGATATTCTATTGGTCGACAAACCAGAATATCACCCAAAAAGCGATGGCCGCTCCAACCGTACGCGAAGCGCAAAAAGGCGTTATGGTGGCCGCAGCGATCCGCATCCTGATCGTGCCCGCCATCGTCGTTATCCCCGGAATCGTTGCTTATAAATTATTCGGCGACGTGGGCGATGCAGCCTATGGCAAACTGGTCGCGGAAATATTGCCAGACTGGTTGGCGGGTGCATTCGCAGCCATGGTCGCTGCAGCCGTGATCACCACGTTCAGCGCTGTTCTCAACAGTTCGGTGGCACTATATTCAGTCGATTTTCATGATCAATTTATTGGCGAGGTGAAAGATCATTGGAAACTGGCGGCGGCCATTTCGGTTTTACTCGCCGTCACATCGGTCATGCTGGTTCCGCTCTATCAAAATGCCGAGAGCATTATAAACCTGCTGCAACAACTCAATGGATTGCTGTCCATGCCGATCCTGTCTGCCTTTGTCGTAGGGCTTCTGTTCAGAGGTGTTTGTGCACCAGCGGCGATTTGCGGTGTGACTTGGGGTGTGCTGCTTTATGGAGCCTATACATTCCAACTAGAACCAGCTGGCATCATCACCATCCACTATATTGACTTCATGGTAGCCACATTGGCGTCATCGATCATCGTTGCACTGGCTTCCAATGCGTTGTTGTTTGGCAATCGGGCAACATTTATCGGCCTTAATCTGGTGCGTGGAACCGAAGCGTCATGACAATGGATCAGCCGCATCGGCGCTATGATCCGCTGTCAGATAAGTGGATATTGTTATCGCCGCACAGATTGTCTCGGCCTTGGCAGGGAGACGAGGGCGAGCCAGAACCGCCGCCGCCCGCGTATGACCCCGATTGTTATCTTTGCCCCGGCAACAAAAGAGCAACGGGGGATTTCAATCCCGACTATGATGGCGTCTACGTGTTTCCAAATGACTTTCCTGCCTTAGTATCAACGTCCGCTGAAATGGAGGGTAACACAGCCGATTTGTTTCAAAGCGAAGCCGCCAACGGTGAATGTCATGTTGTCTGTTTTTCACCCGATCATAGTAAAACACTGGCCGAGTTAAGTCAGGATAAACGGCTTGCGGTTGTCAAAACCTGGTGTCAAGAATCCGAAAGACTGGGTCGGCGATATCCCAATGTTCAGATCTTTGAAAATAAGGGTGCGATGATGGGTTGTTCCAATCCGCATCCCCATGGGCAGATTTGGGCCAATGACTATCTGCCGGACATTGTGAAAAACGAAGATCAAACCCAGTTGGCCTATGCACAGAAAAATGATCATGCAATGCTACTCGCCGTCGCCGAAGCGGAAATTGAGGCAGAGGACCGGATGGTTGTACAAAATGATCAATGGGTAGCTGTTGTCCCGTGGTGGGCGAGCTGGCCATTCGAAACACTCCTGTTGCCGCGCTTTACCGTTTCACGCTTACCCGATCTAGATATCGATCAACAGCAATCACTGGCCGAAATTCTGGGTGCGCTGACAGTAAAATATGACAATCTATTTCGTTGCAGCTTCCCCTATTCGATGGGTTGGCACGCCGCGCCTTTTGGACAAAAAGATTCCGAGCATTGGCAGTTACACGCACATTTCTATCCCCCTTTGCTGCGATCCGCTTCGGTGCGTAAATTTATGGTTGGCTATGAGATGATGGCGGAAGCACAACGTGATCTACTTCCCGAACGCGCGGCTGAAATGCTTCGTAATGTCTCTACGACACATTATCGCCAAGACACCTGAACATGGACAGGCGACAGCAACTGATCAATCGCGTCGTGCAATCATTTGAGACCGGTTTTGGCCAATCACCGCAATTGATCATCTCAGCGCCTGGCCGTGTGAACCTGATCGGGGAACATACCGACTATAATGACGGTTTTGTTCTACCCTGCGCTATCGATCATGAGACAATTGTGGCGATTTCACCAACACAGGGTGATCAAGTAGAAGTTATCGCATGTGATTACGATCAGCATGACCGGTTTGGCATCAATAGCGACTTCGAATATCAAACCGATGAATGGAAGAACCATGTCCGAGGCGTTGCGGCAAGTTTCAAAGCCCGCGGCCTAAAGATTGCCGGTGCCCGGATCGCGATTGGCGGCAACATCCCGCAGGGGGCCGGACTATCGTCCTCTGCGTCGATCAGCGTAGCGCTTGGTAAGGCAATAGCCGCAATCAACGGGTTCGATGACATTGACGAAACACAGATAGCGCTGATCGCTCAACAATCCGAGAACGATTTCGTCGGCTGCGCCTGCGGCATTATGGATCAATTGGCTTCCGCTCGTTCTGTCGCGGATCATGCCATGCTTTTAGATTGCCGTTCACTGGACTTCGAACCCATTGCTATTCCGCAAGAGCTGAGCCTTCTGATCATTCATTCGGGCGTCAAACGCGGCCTGGTTGATAGCGCCTATAACGAACGGCGTGAACAATGTGAAAAAGCCGCGCGGCATTTTGGGATCAGCGCATTGCGTGACCTGGATGAGCGAAGGTTGAAGGATGGTAAAGGCGACCTAGACGACGTAACCTATCGCCGCGCCCGCCATGTAGTGACAGAGAATCAGCGAGTTCTCGACGCAGCGAGAGCGTTTAGAGTTGGTGATATCATGGCGCTTTCAAACCTTATGGCTGCATCGCATCAATCCATGCGGGATGATTTTGAAATCACAGTTCCCCCCATTGATCGACTGGTTGAGTTGATTGCAAACGTCATCGGCAAGAGCGGCGGGGTCAGAATGACGGGCGGCGGCTTTGGCGGATGCGTGGTTACTTTGGTACCGCATGAAAAAGTTGAAGCTGTGGAGACTGCCGTTGCGACTGAATATGTAACGCCAGATGGAACACCTGCCATCATCTATCGATGCAAACCCGCCAATGGTGTTGCTATCGTTAAAAACTAACCAGCGATTGCTCGCGGAGAACCTGCCTGCGCCCCCGGTTCAAAATCGGGGTAAAACCTCAATCAATGACACATGGCTCGTAGGATCAAGACATTGATCAATACCAAGACCGTTTTCAAAATGCGAAACCAGACCGGAATCTTTGCGGGGACAACCGTAGACCGTCAGTGAACCATGGCAGAGATGGATTGCTTTTCCTTCCCGTCGAACAATTCGTGAAGCGGTTCCCGCTAACTTTCTCCCAGCTACGCAAATGTTGAAACGGCCATCACAATAGGAACCCGATACAGACCCGGTTGTCGCTTCAATGCCGATGCGCTCTAGGCCACTAACCAGTAACTTGGTAAATTCCGCATAGCTTTCGTCCGGTCGGGGTTCAGAATTGTTCGAGACGACAGCCAGCGATACATTCAATACTCCAGGCCGGTGCACAACCGTGGTTCCGCCAGTAGAACGCACATATACCGGCCATCCCTTTTGGGCGCTTCGGTTAGCAGACTTGCGAAAATCTGACAGCCGGGCGATACGTTTTGTTGTCACCAGACATTGTTGATTTTCCCATATCCTTAGACGCGAATCCCCGGGATAGTGGCCGACTAGCTCATCAATCAACTGATCGTCAGAATCGATAGCAACCTGACCACAGCATTTTTCTATCTCGTGCCCAGAGCAAATGGCGTCCGCCAAATTTATCAGTATTTGTTGATCGCTCAAACAAGCATTCAAGTGATCGTGCCAATGATTTGACCTGGAACAACGACATCATCCTCTGCGATCGCAATCGCAAGAACCCCACCAGCTGGTGCCGGAACTTCGAAACTGGTTTTCTCAACCATGATCTCGCAGACCGTGACACCTGTCGATACAGCCTCTCCATCCGCATATAACCAAGTTGCCAGTGCAGCCTCCTGGTCTGTTTCCCACTGCCCTTCGGGCACACGAATTTCGGTCATTTCTCAGCTTTCATCATAGACAATACAGCCTGTTCAATTTTTTTTGCATCCGGCAGAATGAAATGCTCCAACACCGGAGAAAACGGAATGGGGATGTCGGGATGGGCGATGCGTTGGGGCGGGCATTTTAACGGCGCGGCGCCGCTCTCGCAGACAGATGTGATAACCTCCGCACCGATACCAAAGCTTAAATAATCATCGTCCACCACCAGCAACCGGCCAGTTTTTGAAACGGACTGAATGATTGTCTGTCGGTCGAGCGGGGCAATGGTTCGCAGATCAATAACCTCGGCCTCGATACCAGCTTCGGCAAGTTTGTTTGCAGCCTCAAGTCCGTGGTGAACAGTGGCGCCAAGCCCGACAATGGAAACGTCGCTGCCTTGCCGGACGATATTCGCTTTACCAATCGGAACGACATAATCATCGTCCGGCGTATCGGTAATCGAACCCGCTATCGTGCCTAGCCAGCCCATGCCTTGCAGCGCTTTGTGAAACATGAAGATGACCGGATTATCGTCTCGGATGGCGCTGAGCATCAGTCCCTTTGCATCATGTGCGTTGGAGGGCATGACCACCTTCATGCCCGGCAAGTGGCCAAAGGTGGCATAAAGGCATTGGCTATGCTGGCCCGCATCGCCATATCCTCCGCCAACCGACGTCATCAACACCATCGGGCAGGACACTTTTCCGCCGGAGAAATAGCTTTGCTTAGCCGCAAGATTATAGATCGCGTCCATACAGACACCAAAAAAATCGACAAACATCAATTCCACAATGGGCCGCATCCCGCTCGCCGCCATGCCGACAGCAGCGCCGATAAAGGCCGTTTCCGAAATCGGTGTGTCCTTCACGCGATCTCTACCGAACTGATCATGCAATCCCGTCGTGGTGCCGAACACACCGCCCATCTTGCCGATATCTTCGCCGAGCACGATTATCGATGGGTCGCGCTCCATTTCCTGTCCAATAGCTTCGCTCATCGCTTTCGCAATGGTTAGGCGGCGTTCGGCTGGCGCTGCTGTTATCTGTGTATCAGACGAAGACATGGTCATACACCTCCTCTGGTTCTGGATATTGATTTTCACGGGCGAAAGAGAAAGCTTGATCGACTTGATTGCGCGCATCTTGTTCCGCGCTTTCGAGATCAGCTTCTTCAAATCCATCTGCGAGCAAGCGCGCCCGGTATTTCGGAATGGGATCCAATTCCTTCAGTCGCTCCACCTCGCCATCCGGGCGATAGCCTTCAGGATCCCCCATGAAATGTCCTTCTAAACGACTAGTTTCAATTTCAATCAGACTGGGGCCTTGGCCGCTTCTGGCATAGGCAACCGCTTCGCCAGCAATTTCAGAAATCGCATCTGGGTCATTCCCAGCGACATGGTGACCGGGCATATCATAAGCCGCTGCGCGAGCGGCATTGCTTTCCACCGCCGTGCAATCGGATTTCGAAACCGATATCCCGTAGCTGTTATCTTCGATCACGAAAACAACGGGCGCTTTCCAGACCGAGGCCAGATTGAGGGCTTCATGAAATGCACCTTGATTGGCTGCCCCTTCGCCGAGAAAGGCCACCGCGACGGCATCGCTGCCGCTAAGCTTCGCTGCCATAGCTGCGCCAACCGCGGGACCCAGTCCCTGCGCGATAATTCCCGAGCAGGAGAAGTTCACAGCCGGATCGAACAAGTGCATATGCCCGCCGCGTCCGCCAGCCAAACCATCTTTCTTACCAAAAATCTCTGCCGTCATGCCATTTAGGTCAACGCCCTTAGCAATGGCGATATGATGCGGTCTGTGCGTTGCCGTCACTATGTCATCTTCACGCAGATGGGCACAAACACCGACGGCGCAGGGTTCCTGTCCATCGGATAAGTGCATCTCACCAGGTATCGGCCCTTTAGCCATGTTGAAAACCGGTGATTTTCCTTCGAAATAGGCAGGCTTGATCAAATCCTCAAAATGCCGACTCTTGACCATGTTGGCATACATCCAAAGCCGCTTGTTCTGGTTGCTACTCATCGCGCGACCCAACCGCCATCAATCACCAGTTCTATGCCGGTCACAAAGCGGGCCTCATCGGAACCCAAATATACCGCCCCCATCGCAATATCCTCTGGATTACCCACCAAATTGAGCGGACAGAGCGAGGCAACGGCACTCCAAGGATCTTCTTCGGGGATAGACCCATTTTCGACCCAGCCATCGACCGCCATTTCGAGCATGGGAGTACGGACGCATCCCGGATGAATAGAATTGCAGCGTATCGCCGCGCCATGGGCAGCCCATTCAATCGCGAGGCTTTTCGACATATGTCGCACCGCGCCTTTGGAAGTATTGTAAGCGACTTGATCTGGATAACCAACCAAGCCAGCGATCGAAGAAATATTGATGACCGATGCAGACGTTCCGCCTTCGGCTGCCTTGCGCAACAGGGGTTCAAATGTCTGACATCCCAAAAACACACCGTCGACATTTACCGACATGATGGTTCGCCAGTCTTCCTGACTGTGATCGGCCATTGGTTTGACCAATTCTAGTCCAGCATTGTTCACTAGGATGTCGAGTTTGCCAAATTGATCTTCGGCTTTCGCAGCTACTGCTTTCCAGCTTCCCGGCGAAGCGACATCCAGATAGCTGGCGGTCCCGCCAATCTCTTTTGCCAGAGCAATTGCAACGGTTTCGTTGATATCTCCGATGAGTAGCTGCGCACCTTCGCGAGCCATTGCGCGGGCGATACCTGCTCCTATACCCTGGGCCGCTCCCGTGACTAAGACGGTCTTGTCTTGCAGACGACCTGCCATATTCCATCCTCTCTTTTATTGGAGATGGTTTAGGGCACGGTAGCGTCCTGCGCTTGTGTCAGCGCGGCGACAAAATTGTTTTTGCGTGAATCCGGTATATACCGGTTTTAAATTCCGCCACCGATATGATTGACCGAATGTTTAAAATCCCTTGGAGACATGCCAAATTCATTCTTGAAGGCGTGGCTAAAATGAGACGGATCAGCAAATCCCCGGCGCATCGCTATGTCGGTAATAGAAAGGCCAGATTTGATAGCATCTCCCAAATCAGCCTTTGCAGCATTCAGCCGCCGTTTGCGGATCCAAGTGCCGACACTTTGATCGGACTGCTCAAAAAGTCTGTGCAGATATCTAGGGCTAAACTGAAATGTTGCAGCAATCGAAGCAGGGGATAATTCCGGATCACCCAGATTAGCGACTATATATTCCTGTACCCTATTCAATACCGCCTTTCGGAACGCAGAACTTGATTGGTTTGCATCCTCTGGCTTGAAGGCGGCTGCCACCAATTCCACAGTAGCGCGCAAAACTGCCGGACGATCCTCAGGATCAACAATGTCGATAGAATCGTGGATTTGGCGCAGATGGGAATGCAATATGGCCCCTAATCCTTTGGTACCATCAACACTCAGTCCGCACATATCTTCTATACCGGGGATCATTAGCTTGGCTTCATCGCGCGGAATCAGCAGCGAATATTGATTGAGCCGACTGCTATTTTGGAAGCGTGCGGGGCGGGTGCTATCCCAAATCGATATACGCCCGCTATTGATAACAGTGGAATTGATACCCTGTTCCAGAAGACATTCTCCCCCGGTAAAATAGAGCAAGCAGAAATAGTTCTCATCACTTTTATTGATATCTTGGGTCGAGCGAAATCCTGTCACGGGATCGGCGACAATTTGCGTTAGCATATAGTCATTCACCGCACGGCGGCGAACTTCGGCTATATAGTGATCTTTTTGATCTGACTTCAGATCCCAATGAAAATGGGTCCGGTCCAGCACTTCTTGAAAACCATGCAATTGCCTGGTCGGAGGCAATATCGCTGATTGCCAGCGCTCATCCTCTAGCTCCATTTTCCTCTCCCTGTCGGAAATCTATGCGTTACGGTAGGAAATAGCAAGTTACGCAGCTCGAATGACACGCAGAACCAAATAACTTGTCACAATGGCACAAGTTCTGTGAAGCCGGTTCACTATGCTACAATATTCCAGCCGCAACGACGCATGAAATGCGGGAAAACTTTGGGCTATCCAATGGGAAACCCGGACGATCACAATCAAGATGGTTGCCGGACAGGAAGAGGATTAAGTCCATGAAAAAGCACACACAGAAGTTACTGGCCGGGTCGGCTGCCATATTGTCATTTGCCTCGCACGGTACAGCCGTGGCGCAGGACAATGTTTCCGAAGCAGCTGCGGCAGAAGATAATCAAGGCGGCGTGAACGTGATCGTCGTGACCGCACAAAAACGCGCACAGAATTTGCAGGATGTCCCTGTATCAGTCACGGCATTTGATGATCAGATGATCGCTGAAGCGGGCTTCACCAACAGCCTTTCGATTGGTGATCAAGTTCCCAATCTCGAAATCAAAACCTTCGGCGGCGTCCCGAATATTTTCATTCGCGGTGTCGGCAATAATGACTTTAATAGCTCTTCGATTGGACCCATTAGTGTATATCGCGATGACGTCGTTGTAGCATCAACGGGCAGTCAGATATTTTCTCTGTTCGATCTGGAACGGATAGAAGTTGTGCGCGGACCACAAGGTACACTGTTTGGGAAAAACACGACCGGCGGCGCTGTCCAGTTTTTCTCAAAACTTCCCGGCGATATATTTGAAGGCAATGCACGGGTTGGTTACGGGCGTTATAACCTCTTCGAAGGCGAAGTCGCGGCCTCTCTGCCGATCACGGATAATTTCTCCGTTCGTGTTGCTGGTATGGTTCGCAGACGCGATGGTGAGAAAACCAATATTTTCGACAATAGCGATGCGATCAATGTCGATGAGGCTGCTGCCCGCGCCATTTTCCGGCTTCGTCCCGGGCCGGATACCGATATCCGGTTGACCGTCGGCGGTGGTCGCGATCGCAGTGATTATCTGGAGAACAAACCCGTTGGCGTGATCAACGGAGGGGATTTGTTCGGTTACACTGATCCGTTCCCCAACGATGATGGTATCTTGAATTTCAACGGACCATCACGGAATTTCTCTGATAATGTGTTCGTGAATTTTGTTGTACAACATGATTTCGGCGATTGGTCGATCCGATCGCTTACCGGCTATGACAAAAGTGACGTCGATAATGCAGTGGATGTCGATGGCGGACCACTGCGTATCGATGAGATTGTTTTCCTAACTGACGCCGAACAATTCACGCAGGAGCTCCAGCTTTCCTACGATGACGGCACGCTCAACGCGATTGGCGGGCTCTATTATTTTTACGAGGATTTCAACGCCCGCAGCAATGCCGATTTGGTGGGAGAGTTGACCTTTGCGCAAGGCGCATTGCCGCTAATCACGCAAGCGACCAGAAAAAACAAAGCCTATGCTGTGTTTGGACAGGCAACCTATGCGGTCGTACCAGAGCTACGCTTTACGGTTGGCGCACGCTACACAATCGACAAAGTCCGCGCGACCCATCAGGCAGATTTGATCCCCAATTTCTTTGACATGAATATTCCCAATGGCGCACCGGTTGCATTGGTTCCATTTGCCAATTTGCGCGACACTTATAAGTCATTCTCATGGCGCCTTGGTGTTGATTATGACGTGACCGACGACGTCCTTGCCTATTTCAGCGTCGATAAGGGTTTTAAAGCCGGCGGTTTCAACATCGGTATCATTACCAGCCTTGCGGAGCGCACCCAAGTCGATCCCGAAACACTTATCTCATATGAAGTTGGTTTGAAGTCGACCTTGTTTGACCGGAAATTACGGTTGAATCTCTCAGCCTTCTATTATGATTATAGCGACTTGCAGGTACTTTCCGTCAACACGCAAGCGGGCAGTGCTGTACCCACGCTGGGTCTCGACAATGCGGCAGATGCGACGATCAAGGGTGTTGAAGTCGAAGCTTTTGCAACTCCGACCGACTGGCTCGACCTTGGTTTGAATTTTGGTATTTTGGATGCGAAGTTCAAAAACTACTTATCCGGCGCCATAGATCCTGTAACCGGACTGCCCCGCGATTTCTCCGGAAACCGAATGCCGGGCGCACCCAAGTTCACTCTCTCGGCCAACGCACAAGTCACCGTCCCTGTGGGCCGATTCGAAACGCGCTGGCGTGCCGAATATAATTTCACCGGCAAGAAATTCTACAACAATGCCGAAGATCAGCTGGTCAGTTCCGGTGAAGGCTATGGCTTGCTCAATCTCAGAGCATCTCTGGTCGATCCTGACAATGATTGGGAGTTTGCACTGTGGGCCAAAAACGTCACCGACAAGGCCCATATTGTCGACGCGACCGATCTGCGTGGCTTTGGCCTGGTACCGCGGTATTTCGGTGAAGGCGCGACCTATGGCGCTGAACTTCGGCTTTCATTCTAACATCCCCTATTAGGCTTTTCAGGAGCACAACATGGACATTGCGCCAGAACTGTTAACAACCCCAGATGATCTGGAATGGTATAACCTAGTCGAAGGCATTGATTTCAAGCTCTTCTTCACCAGCAAGGAAACGGGCCGCTGGACCGTGTTGCTGCGATGCCAGCCGGGCAGTTTCTTCCCCAAGCATCGACATCTGGGCGCCGGTGAATATTATGTTGTCGAGGGCAAGATGGAATACCGGATGGGGACGGCGCTGGAAGGCACTTATGGTTATGAGCCACTGGACGCGATCCACGATCACACATCATTTCCGGAATATACGTTGCTCTATTTCACCAATCATGGGCCCGTTGTTTTTCTGGATGAAGACGAGAATGTGACATCTATTCTTGATCATTCCTATTTAACGGATATTACTAAGGGCCGTGTCTAATCCATCAAATGAATATGAACGCATCTGGCAGTCCAGCATGGACGATCGAGACCAGTTCTGGCTCGATGCAGCATCGGATATAGACTGGATCAAATCACCACAGATTGGGTGGGACGAGCAAAAGAGTTGCTGGTTTCCCGATGGTGAGTTGAACAGTTGCTACAATGCCGTTGATCGGCATGTGGCAGCCGGCCGTGGCGATCAACCCGCATTGATCTACGAAAGTTCAGCCACAGGCTATCGGGCCGAATTCAGCTATCGCGAACTGCTAGACCGCGTTGCCAGAACGGCGGGTATGATTGCGGCAACCGGCGTAAAAAAAGGTGATCGCGTTATCATCTATATGCCAATGATCCCCGAGACCGTGTTTGCCATGCTTGCCTGTGCACGGATCGGGGCCATTCACTCCGTCGTCTTCGGCGGGTTCGCGCCAACCGAATTGGCAAAGCGAATTGATGATGCAGAACCCAAATTACTTCTAACCGCTTCTGGCGGAATGGAAGGTCAGAAAATCATCGAATATAAGCCGATTGTTGATCAAGCAATCGCATTGGCGGAATATGAAATCCCGTCAGTCATCCTGTTCGATAGACCCATATTGAACATTGAGCTCAATGGTACCAGCTATCAAGACTGGCAGCAGCAATACCAATCGGCTGAACCCGCCGAATGTGTGACCGTCCATTCGTCAGATCCGCTCTATATTCTTTACACGTCTGGTACGACGGGCATTCCGAAAGGTGTGGTTCGAGACAATGGCGGACATGCTGTGGCTTTGCACTGGACCATGCAATCCATTTACGGTTTGAAACCGGGCGAGACATACTGGGCTGCTTCTGATGTCGGCTGGGTCGTCGGGCACAGCTATATCGTCTACGCACCGCTATTTGCCGGAGCGTCAACTATCCTGTTCGAAGGCAAGCCGATTGGAACCCCGGATGCAGGAGAATTTTGGCGCATTATGGAGCGCAACAATGTCACTATATTCTTCACGGCTCCGACCGCTATCCGCGCTATCCGGAAGGAAGATAGCCAAGGCACGTTGTTGCCGGAAAGCAGATTGCCCGATTTACGGGCCATTTTTCTAGCCGGAGAACGTGCTGATCCCGATACGATATATTGGCTGGAAGACTTGCTCGATCGCCAAGTAATTGATCATTGGTGGCAAACCGAACTGGGTTGGCCAGCCGTTGCAACTTGTCTTGGACTGGGAGATACACGGCGCAAGGCCGGTAGCGCTGGCTTTCCCGTTCCCGGACATCAATTCCGGATACTCAACGAAGCGGGCGAACCAGTCGAAGGAGCAAGTTCGGGCAATATAACCATAGCAACACCGTTGCCGCCGGGTTGCTACCAAAGCCTCTGGAACAATAAGCCGGAGTTTGAAAAAGCCTTTGCCAACTATCCAGGTCACTATGAAACTGGAGATAGCGGGTATCGCGACAAGGATGGGTTTTTGCATGTCATGGGCCGCACCGATGATATCATCAATGTAGCCGGGCATCGACTGTCCACCGGGCAGATGGAGGGTCTGCTGGCCGAGATCGATGGTGTTGCAGAATGTGCTGTTATCGGAGCGCAAGACACATTGAAAGGCACGATACCAATGGCTTTTGTGGTCGCCGGTGCGAGCGCTGATCTAGAAAATCTGGACAGACAGTGTATTGCCAAAGTGCGTGCAGAATTGGGAGCAGTCGCTTCCCTAAAGACAGTTCATCAGGTTCAAGCATTGCCTAAAACAAGGTCAGGAAAAATTTTACGCTCCTCACTGCGTACGATCGTGAATGGGGAAAAGTTGACCATGCCCAACACGATTGAAAACCCAGATTCGTTGGAAGCGATAGCCGAGCAGTTCTCTCTCAACAAACAGGGTTGGAAACCTTGACAAACCCTGTTTCAATGCACAGATGCGTTCGTTGCTCCGGCCCTCCAATTCGTCACATGGTTCTCTCGCAGTAATTTGTTAAGAGGCGCTTGCCAAACTTGTCTGGCGTCGTTTGAAGGTCCGCCAAGCCATCATCAACCCCACCAGAAATATCACCAGCGCACCAATCAAGATTAGAAGAAACATATTTTCCATTGTTAGCGTAAAATCTAGAAAATCGACATTGCCGGTTTTCCAAAACACCCATTCTCCGGCAACCTGTGTCGCAAGTAGAGCATTTCCGGTTTCCAACACAACAATGCCATTGCCTGTGGCCGGATCCATTCGAACAGCTGTGTTGATCGCTGGATCATTATTCCCATCATGACCAATGATATAATCATTCTGATTGTTTGAAGCATAAAGCATCGTCCCCAACCCCCAGATATCTGAACCCAATTGTTCTCCATGCGGAAGGCGCATTTCTTTTTGCGCTTTGATCGATAGAATTTTCGTCGCGATATTGGGATCAGCCTGAGCCTGAACAAATTTTGCCATATCCGCTGGACTCGTATGAAGCGATGCCGCCGCAAGAGATGTATAACGTTTCAACGCCTCTATTGACCCATGCTGATTATAGTTTTCTGCCAATCCAAGCAAGACCGCCTCATCATAGTCAAATGTACTGCGGTTCATGCCAAGTGGTTCGAAAATCCGTTCCTTCATATATTCGTTAAACGACTGGCCGGAAACTTCTTCGACCATTAGTTGAAGCAGCGTAAATCCCCCTCCGGAATAATCCCATTTTTCTCCTGGTTTATGCGCTACGGATGTGAACCCATCTTTCCCTGGCGAGGCGTCTTTTGCCCTCGTCAGGGATGCTTCGAGTGTTTGAACATCTTCCTTCTTGTCAAATCCAGCATAGCCCAAACCATCGCCCAAGCCCGCAGTATGGCTAAGCAAAAGGCGAGTAGTGACAGCTTCATTGCTAAATTCGCTCTCCGGCAATTGCCACCGCGTTAGATATCGCGATACCGGTTTATCAAGATCAAGCTTGCCATCCTCAACCATTGCCATCACGCCCCATGCCGTGACCCACTTGCTCAGTGATGCGACTTGAAAAACGGAATCGGGACCAACAGGCTCTCCCACAGACGCATAATAGCTGCCGGCGATTTGACCGTCTTCGATCAGCAAAACCCCCAAGTTACCAACTTGTTCCTGTTTAATCCGCTTTTCGGTCGCTGTGATAAAATCCTCAGCCGAAGCTGAACTGGTGATCGGATTACGGAACCAACCCTGGTCCATTGAGGTAAAGATTATGACCGCCCATACCAACATAGCGAGGAGGGTGGAAACCCCGATAACGCAATATCTGTACAAGCTGAGTTCCTTATCAATTCAAATCTAAATCTTGGAGGTTCGACTCATGCGTCAAATGTAAGAACATTCAATAATGAGTCGAGTGTTTTATGTCTTACAACTGCGAAATATTCATTTCCTCATTTGAGTGTGGAGCAGTTGTTTGCGTTCTGACTGAGTTAGGCATGACACTCTCACAAAGAGGACTAGTTGTTGTCCAAATTGAGGTTATGATCATCTTTGACCATCTGGAAAACCGCGATAGGGTCAAGAAAAACAAAAAAGAGAATGCCCCATGTATCCGGGAGAGCAAGTTAAAACCCGCCGGGATCAACCCGCTTTTATCATGGCGGAGAGCGGAGAAACGGTAACCTATGGCGAATTGGATGAGCGTTCCAACCGCATCGCGCATCTATTGCGCGATCAAGGCCTCAAACGTCTCGATCATTATGCGGTCTTTATGGAAAATCACGGACGCTATCTCGAATGCTGCTCGGCAGGGGAACGTTCGGGCCTCTACTACACCTGTATCAACAGCTATCTGACGGCAGAGGAATTGGCTTATATTATCAATAACAGCCAATCACAGGTGCTGTTTACATCAGAGAAAAAGCGCGAGGTCGCGTTGGCAGCGGTTCAAGATTGTCCCAACGTCAAACTGGTTGTGATTGTTGATGGCACAGGTGATGGAGAGAGCGTTGTCAATCTCGATGATGCAGTCGCTGATTTTCCAACAACGCCGATTGCCGATGAAAGCGTTGGCGCATCGATGCTCTATTCCTCCGGCACAACTGGCCAACCCAAAGGCATATTACGTCCTCTGCCTGAAGAGCCCGCAGGACATAAGTTACCCGTATTCCATTTTCTCGGTGCGCTTTGGCAGTATCGCGACGGCATGATCTACCTCTCCCCCGCACCGCTATATCATAGCGCGCCCAATGCCGCGGTTGGTATGACTATCGCTATGGGCGGAACGGTGATTATCATGGAACGGTTTGATCCCGAACGCTATTTGGCGCTGATCGAGCAGTATAAGATTACTCACACGCAATTGGTGCCAACCATGTTTTCGCGGATGCTGAAATTGCCGGAGGACGTGCGCAATAAATATGACCTGTCTTCACTCGAGTTCACGGTTCATGCCGCCGCCCCCTGTCCGGTGCAGGTAAAGGAGCAGATGATCGATTGGTGGGGTCCGATCGTTTCGGAATATTATGGTGCAACCGAAGCTTTGGGTTTCACCTATTGCAGTAGTGAAGACTGGTTGACGCACAAAGGGACGGTAGGCCAAGTGGTTGTTGGCGTGCTGCATATCCTTGATGACGATATGAACGAATGCCCAACCGGTGAAGTGGGCACGCTCTGGTTTGAAACTGCCAATCCGTTTGAATATTTCAACGATCCTGACAAAACCGCCGAAGTGCGTTCAAAGGACCAGAAGATGAGCACCGTCGGCGATATGGGTTATGTGGATGAGGATGGCTTTGTCTATCTAACCGACCGCAAGACATTCATGATTATTTCCGGCGGCGTGAACATTTATCCGCAGGAATGTGAGAACCTCCTGATCGAACATCCTAAGGTATCAGATGCTGCGGTCTTTGGTGTGCCCAATGTTGATTTGGGTGAAGAAGTCAAAGCGGTTGTCCAGATGATGCCGGATCAGCCAGCAGATGACGCAATGGCGGAAGAGCTGATCGCCCATTGCCGTGAGCATCTGGCATCGATGAAATGCCCGAAGAGCATCGACTTTATCGACGAAATGCCGCGCCTACCGACCGGCAAACTCTACAAGACTGGACTTCGAGACAAATATTGGGGCGAAGGAAAAAGCCGGATTGTTTGAGTTTGATGCGACCTAAGGTCAATCACTAACCCACAAAAGCACGTGTGGCCGTCACCGGATCTGCCAAAAATTCGTTGAGATCACCGAGCATGACCATAGGATCGCGCAGGCGTTCATCCTGCATTGCGTCGATAAACGCGCCATGATCGGGATGGGAGGGCATACACACAGCCTTCTTGGAAAATTCGGTATCGGAGAAGGTGCCCCAATTGGTGATACGGGCAAAGTAAACGCCGGTTGCACCGACCTGTTTCGCCAGATCAATCGCATCACCCATTTCCCGGAAATTTTCCTGTTGGACAACGAAAATCAAATCAAATTGATCGACCATGCCATCCTTGGTCAGGTCACCGGCAAAGCGCATATTCTCTAGCATAGTCGGCCAATAGGCTCCGCGGCGGAGCAATTCATGGGTCGGGCCGGTAGCGGCATCGACACTGATTTTCAACATGCGGACGCGGCCATGCAGGCTGGGGAAAGCTTCCCATTGTTTTGGCGTGAACAACATACCGTTGGTCATGATTTGAAAGCCAAGTTCGGGATAGTCTTCCGGCGTCAATTCCGACATCAGCCGGCGGAAATTTTTGCTTGCGAAAGGATCACCGGAGCCAGTCACAAAGACTGTTTTTGCGTCTTTCAGCATGGGCAGGATGCGCTGGCGCTGCATCTCTTCATAACGCGCTCTGGTTTCGCTGTCCGCGGCATATTTTTCACTACGACAACTGGGGCAGCTTAGATTGCAGGTCCGGTCATAGGCAAGGTTCACAACTTCCGGTCCGACAGGCATCGCGGTGAGTTGATCGGACAGAATCGCATCCCATAGCGGGGCTTCCTTTGCCATTTCTTCGGCCGGGACAAGCGTATTGGTTTGAATTTTGGGGCAAGCCATTTTGTTGCAAAAGCGATAGCTGCCATCATGGATGCTGGCGCGGATATCCTGCGCCATGTCTGAATTCCAAACGCTCTGCCAATCGGTTGTCGATAAATCGCCGGCTGATTGCTGCAACCAACTGGCGCAGCATAAATGGGTTGATTCTTCCAATACGTCCATCTGTTGAAATGGTGCGTTACAAATTTTTCCGGCAAGTTGAAATTTCGGGTTTTCAGGATCCTTCAGACTGTGGAGATGGAAAAGAGCGCCTTGCACCAAAGCCGATTGGCTATGGGTAATCGCAATGTCTTCAATCGCGTCAAATGCGGCATCCAGCTGTCCACTTTCGGCCAGTGCAATACAATGAACAAGTGAGATATGAACCTGGGTATCTGCATTTGATTCCAACAACCGACGCTGCTGTAGCAATGCAGGGAAGTCTGGAAAATGTAGCAGAAATACGGGGATTTCATTCCATAGTTCGGGATGATCACGGCCGTCTGACAAAATACTGATCGCCAGATCGATAATATCGTCCGCGCTCGGCTGGTGACGCTCTTCTGCCGCGATGGTCACTTCTTTGCTCATTACGTACTCCATGCCTATTATAACAGGCACGCCTAACGCACAATGATCAAGAAACTGTTAACCATGTTTATCCCGGGAAATCTGCGGATAACTGGTTCTATGGGTTAGTTGGCAGGAATTTCCCGTCAGCAGGCGGACCCCGATTGCCAACAGGGTCCACCCTTGTACCGTGACTCTAGATTCGTTCGATAATGATAGCCGGAGCCATGCCGCCTGCAGCGCACATGGTGACCAGACCGCGTTTCTTACCCTGGCGCTCAAGCTCATCAACCATCGTACCAATCAAGATAGAACCGGTGGCTCCAATCGGGTGACCAAGCGCCATTGCGCCGCCGTTTACGTTCACCGTTTCCCGGTCGAGGTCCAGATCGCGGATAAATTTTTCTGCAACTACGGAGAATGCTTCGTTGATTTCCCAAAGGTCGATGTCGTCCTTGGTGAGGCCAGCTTTTGCGAGTACTTTCTGTGCGCCCGGAACAGGGGCATTCAGCATCAATGTGGGACAATCTCCCATATTAGCCATCGCAACAACTTTGGCTCTGGGTGTCAGGCCATTTTTGTCAGCATAGGCTTTTGATGAGAGCAAGACCGCTGCCGCACCGTCAACGACGCCAGAACTGTTCCCGGCATGGTGGAAATGCTGGATATCCAGATCGGGATATTTCTGATTGATCAGACCGCGAAATGTCGTGCCTTTTTCGTCCAACGGCACATCGGCGAGTTTGCCGAAGCTAGGTTGCAGTTCCGCCAGACCTTCAGCGGTCGTTTGTGGGCGTGGAAATTCTTCTTTGTCGAGCAAAACCGTGCCATCATCTGCAACCACTGGTACGATGCTCTTATCGAACCGGCCTTCACGGATAGCGCGATCAGCGTTCTCCTGACTCTTGAGCGCCAGTGCATCTAGTGCTTCGCGGTCAATGCCTTCCATTGTCGCAATGGCATCACCACAGACGCCCTGGTGCGATTGCGGATGGCTTTGCTGCAGGCGATCATTTTCACTACCCATCATGGGTGGTTTGATCCCGGCCTGCATCTCATCCTTTGTGCGTTCAGCGGTGTAGGACATCATCTCTGTCCCGCCGCCGATCACGAGATCTTCCATGCCGGACATGATCTGTGCCGCAGCAAAATTCACCGAAGTAATGCCGCCGCCACAAAACCGATCGAGCGTGGTGCCGCTGGAGCGGATGTCATAGCCGGCGTCGAGTGCCGCCATCCGGCCCAAGTCGCCGCCCTGTTTGCCTTTTTGCGTGGAGGTAGACCAGATGATGTCGTCCACTTCCGCGGTGTTCAGATCATTGCGCTCCTTCACCGCTTTCAACACGGTTGCCGCAAGATGCTGAGGGTGTTCGTTGGCCAAGGCGCCCTTGCCCACTTTACCAATACCGCGCGGTGTGCGGACAGCGTCAATAATATATGCTTCGCTCATTTTTTGTTTCCTTCCACAATTATCGCCGTCACACGGCTTAAGACTAATTAATCACATAATTAAACTTTCGCCACGCGGCAACCGTCAATTCAGATGATGAAACCCGCACCACTACTGGTGAAAAAGACACATCGCCTTACGCCTCGGATGAGGGAATTGGGCTGTGGTTCGGCAAAAGCCCCGGAATATCTCTTGAACTCAATGTGAGGGTTTGACGACCATGGGCATGCCACCATCCGGAACCAGTGTGGCACGAGCTATTGGCCAGACTTTGTGTCCTGCACAGACTGAGAAATCAACAGAGCGAACCAATGTGGCCAGGATCGTCACCGCTTCAATCATCGCAAATGATGCACCTAGGCATATTCTTGGTCCGGCTCCGAATGGCATGTAGATATATCGATTTGGCTTTGGCATATCGGGAGCAAATCGATCAGGGTCGAAACGGTCAGGGTTTTCCCAGTGACTGCGATGCCGGTGCAGAGCATAAATCGGTATCATGATTCGAGTGCCTGCCGCGACCTTTTCGCCCGCCAATATGCAATCACGTTGAGCGACGCGGGTCAACTGAAATGCCTGCGGATAAAGACGCTGTGTTTCATCAATAACCTGACGCGTAAAAACAAGTCGATTAATATGTTCCGGTGCCAGCGGCTTATCGCCGGCAACCGACATTACCTCGTTGCGAATCCGCGCCGCTGTTTCCGGATGAGAAGCGACCAAAAAAAGTGCCCATGTGAGAGTCCTCGCTGTTGTTTCATGCCCTGCCATGATGAAACCCAGAATATTGTTTGCCATCAGATCATCGTCCAGACCCGAGCCTGTTTCCGGGTCTCTGGCCTGGAGCAATAAATCCACAAGATCACCGCTCGGAGAAGCGGCTCGCCGACGACCAATCATTGACTTAATAGTGCTGCGCAACGGCTCTGAGTAAGGTGATGTCGCCGCTCGCATATTCTTGTGATATGCATCAGACATCAAAAGATAACTTAGCTTTGGTTTACTGATATCCGCCAATAGACCGCGTAACTGCTCCTGCATCACAGTTCGGTCAAAATCCTCTCCTCCTGATAGCAAGGTATTGAGAATAACATTGAAGGTCAGTTCCGTCATTTCATGATCGATATCGACTGATGATTGTTCCAAATTTGATTGCCATTTATCAAGTAACGTTTGTACGACATTACTAACAATCGGAGTCAGCGCGATCATATCAGATGGGCGAAAGGCTTGTGAGGTAGCATTTCTCTGCCATTTCCATGATTTTCCTTCGGATGGCAGTAAACCGTTGCCCCACACCGGACGCATAACCCTCTTAAAGACTTCACCGGACGGAAAGTTCTCCACTTGATCCAACAGCACCGTCTTAATCGCTGGAGCGCTCATGATGAAAAGCGGCGCGCGCGGTATATTGGGACGATAGCAATCATCTTCAAAGACCGCTTTGGGCCAACCTTCGATTTGACTTCGTAAGATGCGGAACAACTGGACCAAAGCCGTATAACGCCGTTCAGTTGGGATAAACGCGGGGGGAATGAACGGATGGCCGCTTTGGTTGGGCTGGGGATCGATTGACATGGAATTCCTTTGGTTTCCTGGAGTTGATCAAAATATCGCCACTCTGCGATGATTAGAACTCGGCGAACTAAGAAATCAACCGGGCTGTGTCTGGCCGAAAGTGAAAAAGTCGCGCCGATTTCGGAAACGGCCAGACCCAAATGTATAATCGAGAGATACTCCGCCCATTGAACAGGAGTACCTCTTGAAACGTCCACTCTTTATCGCCCGCCAAGCTGGCAACCCGAAAGGCCCAATCGGCGCTGTATTAGCTCGAATCATGGCCAGAGAAACGGTTGTCGAAAATAGTCGCGCGCTCTCTTTACTAAAGTTACAACCCACAGATTACATTCTGGAAGTTGGCGCTGGTCACGGCGCGACGATTAAAACCGCGGCGGAAATTGTTTATAACGGTTTTGTAGCTGGATTGGACATTTCGCATGTAATGGTGCGCCGGGCAGAACAGGCGAACAAACAAAACATCAATGAAGGCCGCGTCGATATTTTACTCGCAAGCAGCGATCGAATTCCTTTTTCGGATGCAACATTCAGTAAGGCACTGGCAGTTCACACTGTCTATTTCTGGGATCAGCCTGCATCGCATTTTTCCGAAATATTGCGCACATTGATCCCCGGCGGATTGTTTCTGCTCTGTTTTCGACCGGCAGAAGACGAAGCGTTTGCGGAAACCTTTCCATCATCTGTCTATCATATTCGCGGCACGGAAGACCTATTGTCGGGACTACGGCAAACCGGCTTCGAGATTGACTCGGTAAACACTGAAACGGGTAAGCGCGGAACGCTGATTTTCGCAACTGCTCGCAAACCCTCGAAAAGTTAGGTTTGCCTCTCAAATCTGAACAATTCAATCCGACTATGAATAAAGGAGACAATGATATGCTGACTCAAAACAGCTAGCTTCAGAACAAACTCGTCGACTTTCTTTAGCTATTTGAACTTGGTCGGCACCAAACAACCAAAATATACTCAAGCACAACCCCACCACGCGCCAGCTGGGTCGAGGTTGCTTGACCCTATTGGAACGAAAAAGCGAACTAGGAATTCCATATGATCAATATCTTGATGAAATCCAATTACACATGCATGAAAATTACTTCCATCTTGGGAGTAGCACTATGCTTGGTTTCCACCCCAGCAATGGCTCAAAAAAAAGAACAGAATTTTGAAGGCTTTAAAGTCGGCATCCAAGCCGGTTGGGAAGGCCGCAAGATAAATGAGATCATTCTTGCTTCACCGAATAATTTCCGCCTAACCGACGATATTGATAACTTTTCTTTCGGCGGATTTGTTGGGTATGATGCTCAATTTGACGATTTCGTTGTCGGCGTCGAAGCTGAACTTCAACCGGATGGAAGAAAGTTGATCGCCGAAATTCCTGGTACAGGGTCAGTCGACGTAAAATCCAAATGGTCAGCAAACTTATCGGCCAGAGCCGGCGTCGCTGCCACATCGAAATTGCTTATATATGGCAGACTTGGATATCGCCTAAATCGTTACAAAGCGCGATTGACGGCTCCCGGCAGTACAGTGCCAATCATTTCCGCTAGCTCAAATGCCAATGGGATTATTTACGGCGGCGGAATTGAATATGCCGTCAGAAAGAACGTGTCTCTTCGAGCTGAATATCGGGAAACTGATTTTTCTATTCTGCTAAAATCACGGCAATTGATGGCAGGGGCATCTTTGCGGTTCTAAGAGTTGTTGACCGGGAAATGAGCAACCTCACGAGAGCTTGTTTCCCGATACTGTAAAAACTTCTGGAAAACTCCCGGTCATCCAAAAAGGCGATAAAAATGAACAACTTTGTAAAAACCTTGGAACAATGGATGGGCATGAGCGATGCAGTTTGGGAGCGACATGCCCATCCTGCCAGCGGATGGAGCCGGATGCCCGTTCTGCCAGTGATGGCACTGTGTATGTGGAGCCGTGTATGGCTAGGCTGGTGGGCATTATTACCCATCGCGGTTGTTTTCCTGTGGATTTGGTTAAACCCAAGGGTTTTCTCCATCCCCGAGTCGACCGACAATTGGATGTCAAAAGGCGTGCTTGGCGAGCGAGTCTGGCTAAATCGCAAACAGATTCCAATTCCAAAGCATCATATCACGATTGCAAACTTGCTGAACCTTTTGGCAGGCGTTGGCCTGATTCCGACAGTTGTTGGTCTGATTCAATTGAACTTCTGGATGACCGTCGCAGGCATTTCCGTGACAATGATTGCCAAACTCTGGTTTCTGGATCGTATGATCTGGCTATTTGATGATATGAAAGATCGTCACAAAGAATATCTAAAATGGCTTCGATAGGAAAAGAAAATGTCTGACATCAACATAAAGCTTCTGGTCTTTAGCGGCAGCTTAGCAATCTTTTGGTCCTCCCTTGTTGGGCTGTTTATGATGATCCCGCATTTGCGCAGTAGCGCCCTAACAAAACGAACATCAAACATAGACTTTAGGCAACTTCTAGCCGCTCATCTGGATTGGATAATGCTGGGATTGATGCAAGGGCTCGCAGCCCTTCTTATTTTCGCATTCTCGATCAAGCCTTCCATCTGGGTTGTAATCGCAATGATTTATGGTGGTTGGATGAATGCTGTGCCCTATTTTCTGAGAGCATTTGGTATCAACGCATTCGTATTTGCCGGAGGAATTTTGGCCAAGACAGCGAACATACTGGGCGGAATATCAGTATTTGCCGTCATAATCAGCTGGGCTTTCCTGTTATCAGCAGCTGGACAAACCTTTTTCTAATGCGGGATGGCAACTGGCCTGATCGCATTCAAAGAGGAGGATTCCCGATGAAGGCAGTGTTACTTGTTGGCGTGGTGGTTGTTATTCTGTGCGGAGCATACTGGTTAGGTTCTGCAAAGACTCAACAAAAAAAGGGGGAGACTGAACGGCAAAAAAAGGAGGAAGATCGCCTTAAGATCGAACGCAACTTGCAGTTTGATGACCTCGAACGAGCCTTTTGGCCAAGTCCTGTTGATCTGAAAGGCAAAAACGTATTGGTCTTTGAATATGACGATCTACAGCCTTGCACCGATGCCTGCAATTTGCTCGTAAATGGTAACTCTGGTGCAGAAGCATTTTACGCGCTTTATGAACATCCCGATGCACCCGACTTCAACATCCAACTTGACCTCAATACCCTTGTTCAGGGCCGCATTCGAAAGGATGATACCAACCAATGGTCGCCGATCTTTGAGGAATTGGCAGCGAACGAACCCAAGCCTGCAATCGATTACGTTGTCATCCAGATGTCAGGGGCCGTCGCTCCCGTAATATCCGAAGTCCTAAAAGATCATGGCCTCGACCCAACTTGGGGTGAGGCCGCTATCGTTCTGGCTGCCGTGCCTGATAGTGCGTCCTTTCAACTAAACCACAAAGATCTGCATTACATCAAGTTCTACAGGTCAGTATCACTCGGACATCACCATGTTCGAGATGGAACCTATAGTTTCAGTTCGGGCATTGACCATGCAAAGGCAAAAGAAGATTTGCGAAAGATGCTTGGTGTTCCACCATAAGTTTGGAAAGAAAGTCTAGTCCAGTGCCAGCCTATGTTTTTGGAACAGTCACTTTTTCCTTACTATCTTTGGGACGGTGGGATCTTCGAAATTGGCTTGGAGTAACACCGTAAGCTTGCTTGAATGCGCGGTTAAATGGACCAATTGAGTTGAAGCCAGCATCATATGCGATTGTTAAGATAGGAAGGTGCCCTTTTCCCGGATCGCACAGCGCCGTTCGAATCTCAGACAACCGATAAGAATTTAGAAACTGGGAAAAGTTGCGATAACCCAGTCCCTGATTAATCGCTCGGCGCAATAAATATTCTTGGGCGCCCATCGCACGGGCCAACGCCGATACGGTAAGCGCTTCCTCCCTGTACATATGATCATTTTCCATCGCACCGGTTACCTTCGCTATCAACTGCGTTTCTGGTGTGGCAATATCCGAGTAATCAAACTTCTCATTCTGTAATACCAATGATTCAGATGTCTTTGGCGGCGGCAGCAACTCCGTTCGAAAATTTACACAAACAAAATTGTTGGCAATGGCCAGTATGGCAACCGTTAGGGCATTGAGCGTCATTATAGATTCCGGCGGCTTTGCGTCGGGGAATATAAGCCGAATGACAAACAAGCCGACCAAATAAGTACCCAATATGCCAAACAGAAAAATCCGCATACGTCGACGCGGATTTAGCAGGTCATCACCATATTGGCGTATCATCTGAGACAAGCTCTGCAATACAAGTACGAAAGCTGTAATCCGATACCCAACAGCCAGAGCATTGGCAGCGTCATCAGCATCCTGATATCTCGAAATTATCAGTGCAAACGTGACGATTGAATACAGAGCGGTAACAACGGCCTCCAACCGACTGAAGGACATCGCGTCATTAAACAGCGCACGGGTGGCGAGCCAAAATAGCAGGGGGTTGTATAGCGTCAGAGCGAAGCTAACAGCCTGTACTTCGGACGGGAGAATCTCAAACCAAGGTGCTGACCAAAGTAAATATGCGGACACACAAAACGCGTATGATATACCGCGCCAAACGATCTGCTCTCTTATACCCTGATTCAAAAGCAACATGCAAAAAAACAAGCATGCCGAAACTCCTGCACCCCTGATAAAAATGTCCAGAACGGCAAGCAATGTCATGGCTCTCTCTTCCGTATACCAAGTTTGCAAATGATTGCATGGCAGTGTGAAATTATTAGATCAACAAGCATCTTGAGCTTTCACAAGAGTAGTTTGTCATCAGATACCCACCTTTGCGGTACTGAGCGTTAAAAACTAACACGAACGTGCGGCGCGTGCAGTTCATTGCTACCCGCAACTCGCACCCGCTGCAGGCACAACTGCCAAAGATGGTCTATGGACATGTCTTGCCGAATCTATGATAAGAAGGAAATATTTGGAACAAATGTAAGGAAATGATGCGATGGCTTCTCAGGCAACCTTTACAAAAATGCAGGATGGCACACTCGAAGAGTGGAAAATTATCGGCGCTGCACACAAAGAGGAATTCAAGAATACTGCGGATCGCTTCATTGATATGTTGAAGTCATTGGAGCAGCACACGCTTGGTTTTGCCTGTGATCAATTGCAACATTCTCTTATGACCGGCACGCTTGCGCGGCGAGCCGGAGCGAGCGATGAAGAAATCGTGATTGCCCTTTGCCATGACATCGCAAAAGCAATCAACGTTCCCAATCATGGACCAATTGCCGCCGAGATGATGCGGCCATATATTAGTGAAGATAGCTATCACGTAATCCGAAACCACCAAGCGTTTCAGGGTGAGCATTATTATCATTATATGGGCGCGCCAACCGATCTTCGAAAAAAATGGGTCGACGAACCTTGGTATGATCTGGCGGTCAAGCTTGTCGATGAATGGGATGCGCCCGCCTTTGACCCGGACTTCGAAGTTGATACGTTGGAAAGCTTCGAGCCGCTGATGCGAAAAATTTTCCACGATGATCCGGTTGCGGTTGGGTAGTTGCGATATATTGCACGTTAGGGCTGACATTAGATCATATTCTGACTAGCTTTTGGCTGCTCGCTGCGGGTGCGAAAGCGGACATCGGAGTTCAATGCATAGATGCTGAAGCTAGCCCTTACTCTTCTATATCTCTCGCTTATCCAATGCTTCTTTGAACTCGCGTCTCGCAGAGGCTTCTAAATACGGAAACAGAACGGCGAGATGATGTTCTATGCCGCGCTTCTGGTCGGCCCAACTGACCTGTTCCAGCCCTTCGAGTTCGCGCAGATAATCAACCCAGTAGCGACTGACAATCCAGAGCGATCGACTCAGGACTTCAATACTCTGCCCTCTATCCCTAACAAAGAGGCCTTCTTTATCAATTCGCTTAAGTAAGGCGATAAGCCCCTCATAGTCGGCCGTCAGTTCAGAATCCGGTCGCTGACCTACAGGCCCACCCGCATACTGCACCCGATCACGCAGAAGGAAGCGGTAGTGCCACGTCAACTGCATCCCAAATAGCAAGTGATCGATATAGTCCTCAGCCAACGTCCCATTTTTTTTAGACGCACGGTGGTCTTTCATCGACGACAGCACATCATCTTCCAGAGCCATCGCCAAGTCGTGCTTCGCAGGGAAGTGGTAGGTTAAATTTCCTTGGGACATGTCCAAGGAAGTCGCGATTTCGGTGACCGATGTTGCCGCATAGCCCTTGGCGTTAAAGGCCTTGCGACTGGCCTCCAAGATGCGATCTGCAGTGTGAGAACGCGCTTTCATTTTTTGGCTTTTCCCTCCTGGAGATAACAAGCTTGTCAAAATAGGTTTTATTACCTAATAATAGGTATTGCAACCTAATTGATGATTCTTGATGCTAAAGAAGGGGAGGCGAACAGAGGTGGTGGAGCAAAAAACCAAACATGTAATCATTGTCGGTGGCGGCACCGCCGGCTCGGTTCTTGCGGCTCGGCTCAGCGAACATGCCTGCATCAATGTAACACTGCTCGAAGCCGGTCCCGATGATAAGACATACGATTCCGCAATCCTTAATCCGGCGCGTGCGGGCGATGCTTGGCAGGGAGCCGTTCCTATGGTGACTACCACCATGAAAACGCCAGGCGGTGCCATTCCAATTTTACAGGGGCGAATACTCGGCGGCACTTCTGCTGCCAATGGGCTCGCAACGTTACGGGGACTACCGGGAGATTATGACGGTTGGGCAGCTTCTGGACTGAATGGTTGGAGCTGGGACGATGTTTCCGAGACCTTTGTAGCAGCCGAAAATGATCTGGATTTTGGACCCAGTCCTATTCACGGCGATTCAGGACCTCTGACGGTCCGCCGATGGCGTCGTGATGAAATGTGCCATGCGCAAATCGCTTTCCACGATGGTATGACTGAAGCTGGAAACGCGATTGTTGATGACATTAACGATCCCCATCAATTGCCGGGCATCGGTGTTTTCCCAGTCACCATTGATAAGGACGCCAACCGGTTGTCGACCAGCCTTGCCTATTTGACAGCTGAGGTACGGCAACGGGAAAATCTAAAAATCCGAACCAATGCAAAGGTTACTGCGCTGCATGTTGACAAGCGCAAGGCCACAGGCGTGACGTTGGACAGCGGTGAACAGATTGATGCTGATGAGATTGTTGTATCGGTTGGTGCATTATGGTCCCCGGCTATGCTTATGCGGTCCGGCATTGGTCCTGCTTCTCACCTCTCCGACCATGGCATAGCTGTCCATGCCGATCTGCCGGTTGGTGAAACCATGGCCGATCATCTGGGACCAAGCGTGCCTTACACTCATCAAGGGCCGCGTGGCGGCACTGCCGGACCGGCCCAATCCCTTTATATTGGTGCCTCCAACGGCAATGACGTTGATTATCATTTGTTCCCGATTGCACCTGCACCATCAGAGGATGCCGTTAACTTCGTGATGGCGGCATTCCTAATGCGCTCTCCCGGTAACGGTAAGGTGAGGCTGGGTGATAGCCCAGAGATGGATCCTGTTGTAACCGCTCCAGATTTGCCCGAAGGCGGTGTTGAGCGATTGCACCATGCTTTTCAAAAAATTGCGGAATGGGAGGCGTCAGAAGTCTTCAAACAATCCGGATGCCAGGCGGTGATGCCCTATGATCTTACCAAAGAGGATGCTGTTTCTGTCGCGCTCGAACGGGGCATTCTAAGCTACGGTCATATGACCAGCAGCTGTCCGATGGGGACGGTGCTGGATGCCGACTGCCGGGTCTACGGCATTGCCGGCCTGCGTGTGGTCGACGCATCGGTGATGCCCACCATTCCTGCGGGCAATACCTATCTGGGATGCGTGATGATCGCAGAACGAGTTGCACGCAAGATGAAGGCGGAGTTCGACCAATGATATTTTTTACGAGAACTGAAAGGTAATTTGAAAATGGCTAACACTATCGACGTATTCTGGTCGTTCCGAAGCCCTTACTCCTATCTGGTTACGCCAGATTTGCTCCAATTGCGGGAAGACTATGCCGTAAGTATCTCGCTGCGACCGGTGTTGCCGATTGCTTTGCGTGCCAAATCAACGGTGTTCGATGCCGCCGACAAAAAACGTCCTCAATATATAGTGATGGACTCCAAGCGTCGGGCAGCGTTTCTGAATTTGCCATTTTTCTGGCCGAAACCAGACCCCGTCGTTCAAGACATGGAAACTTTCGAAGTACCGAAAGAACAGCCTCTTATCTGGCGATTGTCGATGCTCGGCGTTGAGGCGGAACGGAACGGCAAAGGCATCGATTACGCCTATCATGTAGCGGCTCTGCTATGGGGTGGAACCAAAGATTGGGACCACGGTGATCATCTGGCACTTGCTGCTCAACAAGCGGGTCTAAATCTGTCCGAGATGGAAAGCGCCTTTGCGCACTATGATGCCAAGGCAGAGATAGAGAAAAATCACAAATTGCTGGAAAAATCCGGCCATTGGGGCGTGCCGACAATGGTCTTCAACGGCGAGCCGTTTTTTGGCCAAGACCGTATTGACACACTGCGTTGGCGTCTCGACGAAGCGGGATTGCGGCGAAGTCCATCCGCGTAATCTAGAGAAGAATTGAACCAAATCTACTGACAGAAGGAGTTTAAAATGGATCTTCAGATCAAAGGAAAGAAAGCCATTATGGCCGGCGGCAGCGCCGGCATGGGAAGAGCGACGGCAGAACGTTTGGCGGAGGCAGGAGCTGAGCTGATCATTACTGCACGCGGTGAAGCCCGACTAAACGAAGCTGCGGAGGAGATAGCGGAAAAATACGGTGTTTCAGTAACGCCCATTGTTGCAGACTCCTCAACTGAGGCTGGTCGAGAGGTGTTGTTCGCTGCTTGTCCTGATCCGGATATCCTTGCGATTACGATAAAGCCGCCCGATCCAAACGGAGATTTTTTAAAAGTATCAGCCGAAATGTGGCGTGATTCAGTGGAAACGGCCTTGATTGGGCCGATAGAAATCATGCGAAACTACATACCGGTCATGAAAGAAAAAGGCTGGGGCAGGATTGTCAACATCGCGACTTTCTCCGCAAAAAATCCGATGATTTGGAGGCTCATGTCAGGCCCGGCTCGTTCTGCATTGCTAAATTATACAGCAAGTGTTTCCCGAGAAATTGCGCCGCATGGCGTTATTCTGAACAATCTTTTGCCCGGCATGTTTGCAACCGAGGGCGCATCGGAGATCATGGGAGCTTATGCTGATGCATTCGGCCTTGAACCCAAACCAGAAATTGTCGGGGCGCACTTTAGGGAACATAATCATATTCCCGCTGGCTTTATGGGAGATGCTGATGACCTCGCGCCCATGGCGGCTTTTCTATGCAGTTCACTGGCACGATTTATCGTTGGTCAAAATATTGTAATCGATGGCGGTCAGCACAATTCGATTTTCTAACGAGCGGATGGAACGAGAAGGCCAGGGAAATATGAGGAGGCCCTTATGATAGTCTATGGATCACGGATTTCGTACTATACTGGCAAACTGGAAGCCTATTTGCGGTATAAGAAAATAGCCTACACTCCATTACCAACGCCTTACGGTGATGCTGAGATGCTGAAGGAAAAAGTGGGTGCGGTGCAGATGCCGATTGTCGATGATGATGGGAAATGGATGTCGGACACCACGCCTATCATCATGTATCTCGAGACTGAACATCCGGATAATCCTGTCTTACCGCAAGACCCGGTTGTCGGTTTCATTTCACATCTTATCGAAGATTATGGGGATGAATGGCTGTGGCGGTCGGCGATGTATTATCGATGGTGGTATGATTATGATCGTCAGCTTGCCTCGAATGTCTTAACCGACGAGGTGACGGGGCATATAAAATTGCCTCGGTGGATGAGACAAAGGATGATCGTTCGCCGACAGGTGCGTCACTATGTCCAGCGAGATGGCGTCACAGACACCACCCGCCGCCATATTGAACAGACCTATCACAATGCCCTGTCTACCATGACCACAATGCTGGATAACCGGCCCTTCCTTCTCGGCAATGCGCCGTCATTGGCGGACTTTGGAATGATGGGACCGATGTTCAGGCATTATGGTCAGGACCCTACGCCGCAGGAAATCATGCGCAACACCGCTCCAGCAGTTTATGAATGGGTTGCCCGGATGTGGCATGGCCAAGATCAAGGCCAACCAAAGTTCGTCACACAAATACCCGAAGACGCTGCGCCATTGTTGAAGGAGATCTGTGAAACACACTTGGTTCAATTAACGGCCAATGCAGAAGCCTTTGCCGAGGATGGAGAGCGGTTTGATATGACAGTTCAAGGCTGCGATTATCGGGATATCGCAGTATCGCAATATCGCGTCTGGTGCCTCGAAGAATTGCGCCGCCGTTTCAATTCATTGTCGGCCGATCAGCAAAAATTGGTCAAAGCCTTACTGCCACATAGCCAGGCTGAAATTCTCTGGAATACACAGATTCCGGCTCAGTCCGATTTCAACCGCGATAATCATCTGCCGTTTGGAAGGGCGATGAATGTGTTCAAGGGCGGACTTCCATAGTGTTTCTTTGAGCCCGCCTCTATCCAAAAAACAATGTGCTGAACTATGCTGTCTAACCGCCGCTTTCGGGATAAAGCGGTCATAGTGTCCGCTTTGGGCGCAAAAGCGGACACTAGATATTGGACTTTCGCATGGTTCGTCGCAACTAATCGCAGCTAATCGTGGCCAACATTATTGGGAGGACCATTGGGACAATCGATAAGGTAACCCCAGCCGCCATTCGGGAGTTTTTTTGCGACCTCGGTTGATTGACCTGTAGCCATGACAGAACCATCCGGCGCGACAACACGCCAGTTAGCTCGAAGCATTGCCGTGTCTCCGGTAATGATCTCACTAAAGACGTTGCTTTCGATCTTTGGCCGGACCTCAATGAAAGCTTTGAACGCTTCTCTAGCACCTTCGAGGCCAACATGTGGCGGGGCGTCCAGCGGGAAGAAGACAAGACAATCTGGGTGAAACATTGAGACGATACCTTCCAAATTTCCATCCTGAAGATATGCACTTACGCAGTCGGCGATCTCCCTGGGTTTATGTGCGATTTGGTGAGCGATATCCTGCTGCTCCAATATGTAGTTGATATCTAGGTTGGGCCGTTATTGTCTGTGTCGAGGATCATCTTCCAATCCCCTTTCTCGTCACGCTGGTAGACAAGGACCAAACGACCCTCGGGACTGTGGAGCTCGCCCGTATCGCGCATCTTCATGGTGCCATAGAAGCGACCCGAAGCGACAGCAACATCTCCAAAAAACTGGAGATTCTCTATGTCATAACCCGAAGTAATATCGGCAGCTGCAATACGAGGCACATATTTGTCGCGAATTCCCTGCCTACCAATTGTCACCGGCTGGCCTTCGTTCACGGTCATGGTGTCGGTGTGACAGGTTCCGACCATCGCCTCAATATCTCCGCTATCAAGCCCATTGTTCCAAGTGGCGATTACCGTTTCGATCTCTTCGCGTTCAGTCATTTGGTTTCTCCGTTGGTTCCGATTTTCACTTGCCACTGGATATAAGTGCTCTATCTTGATCGGATAACTGTATTTATTGTTAACAATCTGATCGGATATTCTAACAATGGAACGTCATCAACTCAGCGATATGAGCATTTTTGTAGAAGTCGCCAGGGCTCAGGGCTTTCGAGCAGCGGCCAACGCTCTGAACTTGGGTCCGGGTTCCGTAAGTGAAGCTGTGCGGCGATTTGAGGACAGGTTAGGTGTCCGGCTGTTCGAGCGATCTACCCGGTCTGTAGCGCTCACACCTGCCGGTGAGCGCCTTTATGAACAGAGTCTACCCGCGATTACCGATCTTGAAAGCGCTGTGCGGGAACTGAAGGATACAAAAGACACAGTGTCTGGCACCCTGCGTTTGAGCGCGCCGCGAACAGCTGGACCGTTTTTTTTGGACAAACTTGTTGCAGCATTTGTAAACAAATTTACGGATGCGGATGTCGAGTTGATCTACGATGACCGGAAAGTGGATCTGGTCTCATCCGGAATAGATGCAGCTATTCGCTCGGCAACTATGCTTGAGCTGGATACCCATGCAGTTCCGATTGGTCCCGAGCTGGATATGGCGATTGTGGCATCGCCGGATTATCTGGACAGCCATGGTTCGCCTCGAACGACAACTGATCTGATCTCTCATAACGGCATTTGCTTTGTTTTCGACGGATCGGGCCAGTTGGCGCCATGGAATTTCAAAGGCAGGGAAGGCGTCTACTCGGCGATGCCAAAACCGCGGATGCGGGCAAATGATCTACAAACCTTGATCGGCTTTGCTGAGGCGGGATTGGGCCTGGCCTATATCTATTCCCAGGCAGTGAAGGATCAGGTCAAACAAGGGACATTGATTGAAGTTTTAAAAGGCAAGGCTTCTGCGCTTCCGCGATATTCCATAAACTATCGCAGCAAACGGCATATGCCAGCGCGCCTTCGTGCATTTATAGATTTGGCTAAGTCAGGTGGTAAAGACCGGACGACACCTTAACGCCCGCTTTTGGGATGAAGCGGTCATGACTGCTAACGGTACAAAAGCGGACGTTCAGTTTTCGTGGAGGCTTTCAAAATCATACTGACACAATGGTGTCAGCAGGGGGGTGTCATAACAGCATGGTCTACTTCGCAAATTCAGGAGCAAATCAATGACCGACGAATATCCCAACAGAGTTGTCTGGGCAGAAATTCCCCTAGTCGACATGGAGCGAGCCAAGCACTTTTACGAAACACTGTTTAAGGCACCGCTGACCATGAATGACACCGGACCAGATGTTACTGCAATGTTTCCTTATCCACAGGGAATAGGTGCTTCTGGTCATTTACACGCCGGAAGACCATCCAAAAACGGCAATGGTATTCGTGCACATGTAGCGGTTTTTGATTAGCTGGACGTAGCTATGGACTTAGTCAAAAAGGGTGGAGGTACTGTTACTTCTGAGGTGATCACGATCCCGGCCGGATCTTATTTCTATGCTAACGACACAGAAGGCAATCCATTGGGGATCTTCAAAATCTGATGTTCGATCAAAATCGTTACAAGCAGGTGTCCGCTTTGGGCGCTAAAGCGCACTCTAAACCTTGCTTTTGAGTTTCAACTGCTAAAAGCCGCCTGCGCATTGGCCGTGTTCATGAAGTCCCGGAACAACAGCCATTTTTCGTCGGCCACGGTGATCACATGGACAAAATCGGAATCGATGGTTTGATCCGTGGACTTCGCCGTCAGGTTAAGATGTCCCGTCACCACCACCTTGTCGCCTTCGCAGATAAATTCCTCGGGATCGAACTGATGGATATCAACCGAGGACAGCACTGTTTCAAAGAATTTTCGACATTCATCGCGCCCATCATAATTGCCAGCATAGGGGATGACATCGGGACCGTAAAACTCGATCCTCACGTCCGGATGCAGCCATTTGACTATGGTATCGACGTCATGTGCACCAAAAGCCTCGAAGACATTTTTGGTGACATCAATGGGAGCAATCATGGTGTTTATCCGTTTTCAAAATTGACTGAATCTGTGCCGTTGAGCATGGTTTAGAAACTCAATGTACCCGAAATCGTGACGCTTCGCGGCGGCATGATCTGGCCAAAATGGGAACCAAAAGAGATAGGAATATCGTTGCCGCTGGTGATCTCGTTTTCATTGGTGATGTTGTTGACACGAAGGCCGAGATTCCAGAATCCGTCTGTAGGACCGATCCGCAGACCGGCATTCAGCAGACTGGTGTTTCCCGTCTTCAATATGGGGTCCAGATCACCTTGCCTGAAAACGCTGGTGGTGAAGCTGTATTCGCCAATAAACTCGGCCAGCAGCCCGCCGATTTCGGTAGAGTAATCGAGCAAAAGAGACGCGGAAAATTCCGGTGTGTCGACGGCTGTGCGTCCGGCAAGATTGTTGATCCCCGCGGCAGCACAATCCGCTGCTGTCAAAGCGGCGGCAGCCGGCCCCAGCGCGCCATCGAACTGCGCTTGGCGAAAGGTCAGAAACTGGGCATTGGTGCAGGCCTGATTGGCGAAACTGTCGAACACAAAATCTGTATAGGCAGCGGCGGCGGTCAAACGCAGGTCATCCGTCAATTGCCAGCGGGAATCAATCTCAATACCTTTGGTCGTTGCAGCCGCCGCATTGCTGACATTGAAGGTCGTGTTGCCACTAAACACCGCGACCTGAAGATTATTGTATTCGGTATAGAAGGCAGCGATATTGAGTTCACCAATGCCGTCGAAAATCGAGGTTTTTGCGCCGATCTCGAAGGACAGTGCGTCCTCGTCCTCAAATTCCGCATCGGCAGGAAGTGCGCCGCCGCCGGCCGCCGTTCCGGTGAAGAAGGAGTTGAAACCGCCGGCCTTGAAACCTGTCGCCGCCGAAGCATAAAACATGGCATCATCGCTGGCGTCCCACTGAATATTGGCCGACCAAGTGAGACTGTTTTCCTCACGACGCAGCCCTTGAAAATCATGGGTGGTAAACTCGAGCAATTGTTGTGCAACGGCGGTGACAACCGGATTTGCTGTTTGACGGGTGTTGCCAGGTGCATAATCCGCCGCATAGGCCAGTTGCGATGCCTTTTTCACTTCATTGGCATAGCGAAGACCACCGGTCAGGCGCACCGTGTCGCTTAGATTCCATGTCGCTTGCCCGAAGATAGCAAATGTCTCGGTGCTCTGGTTCAGTTGCGCAAAGCGCGTGACGCCCGGCAACAGACCTACCAACGGTTGCAGCGTTGCAGCCGTTCCGCAGGCGAAAGCGGTGCCCGCATCTGTCAACGGATTGCCCGCCGCACACCCCCCGGTGGTCAGCGCGAAGAATGTCGGAATGCTGGCGGGTGTCGTTCCATCGACCACAAGATCACTCTTGAGATAAAATGCACCGAGCAGATAGTCGAGGATATTGCCTTCGTCCGATACATAGCGGATCTCGAAAGTCGTCTGTTCTTGATCCTCTGTGTCGTCAAATCGGACCAGGGCAATGGGTGATATGTCGGCATCAATCGCGCGTTGGAAATCGTAAGTGGAATAGCTGCCGATCGCTGTCAATATACCGCCATTGCCAAATTCATGCTCGAGCGATACGCGAATCTCATCCGTTTGGCCTTCGGATTGCTGGATTGTTCCAAAATCCTGCACCGGATCACTCATTCCGGTCAAAAGATTGATATCGGCTTGCGCAATCATGAAGTCCCGGACGTCTTCCACACCAACGGCGGCCAGTGGACCGGCCACTAGATGCTCGTAAGGGGCGCCGCGATTGTCCCATTCGCCATGTTCGTATTTGAAGCTTAGCAGCGTATTGGGGCCAAGATCGATTTCCGTGGTGAAACGCGCTCCCCATTCGCTAACATCAGGATAATCATCACCGGAGATTGAGTTGCTGACCCAGCCTTCGTCGATGTTGCGGGTCTGGAAAGCCAGTCGGGTACGCACCGAGTCCGAGAGCGGAGCCGAGAGAAAACCGGACATCTCCAGTTGATCAAAACGCGGTGTATAGTCGACAGAAAAGGAGCCTTCGAGAATATCGGTTGGCTTCGCCGATGTGATATTCAATGCACCCGCGACGGTATTCTTGCCAAAAAGGGTGCCTTGTGGTCCGCGAAGAACTTCTACCGAGGCAACATCCATAAAGGCAAACCGGCTTTGAACACCCCGCCCCCTGTATACTCCGTCAACAAAGGTTCCGACGGATTGCTCGAATCCGGCCTGTTCTCCGGAACCGATACCACGGATGCTGATGCGGTCGGAGATGGTGTCCTGATTGATCTGAAGATTTGGTATCGATGTGGAAAGTGTATCCAGTCGCGGTGTTCCAAGCTTGTCAATCGTGTCACCCGTAACAACCGAAATGGAAACCGGAACATCCTGGAGATTCTGAGACCGCTTCTGTGCAGTGACCACAATGATCCCTAAACCGTCATCCTCCGAAGTCTCCTGTGCAAGCAATGGTGCAGATGCAAGAGATCCCAGCGCGACGGAGCAAGCAAGATAGCGTCTGGTTTTCATAATTCTTCTCCCATTATTCTGTCGGCTCTTGCCGATCAGTTCAAATTTGTGCGCTACGTCTTGGGAACGAAACGCAATATATTCTTCGCAAGACCATGATTGAGCAGACTAACGCCTTGCCATTCTGGCGGTTCTGCGCGTTCGATCAGATCAAATCGCTCCCGCAGCAACTCCGCGGTAACGGCGAGTTCAAGCTTTGCGAGTGGTGCCCCTAGGCAACGGTGTATGCCGTAGCCAAAGCTCATCTGTCGGTTGAGATTATCGCGATCCAAATCAAATTTAGAAGGATTCGGAAACATCGCTGGATCGTGATTAGCGGCACCAAAGAACACCGCTACCCAATCACCCCTTTTTATAAGCGCATCACCAATTTGTGTATCGCGTGTTGCCACTCTGAACAGGCGTTGTGGCGGCCCATGATAGCGTAGCGTTTCATCAAAAATTGCACTGAACAGCGTGGGATCGGCACGATAGCGTTCCCACACGTCAATTTCGTCGGCAAACACGGCGAATAAGTTACCAAGGTGAAAAGAGGTGGTTTCCGCACCGGCCACTGTCACGGTTACGCAAAACCGGATCACCTCTTCGATGTTCAGCCGGTCACCATCCACCTCAGTGTCAAGAAAGGCACGCAGTAGAGGGGCAGATGTGTCGTCGGAATCACGATCCTCTACATATTCACGCACGAACGCATCAAAAAATTGAAAGAGCGCGATATTGCGCGTTTGTCGTTCTTGTGGCGCCAAGTCTTCGGAAAGCATGAATGCCGTCGCCCATCTGCGGATGTCACGATCACGCTCCTGCGGAACCCCTAGCAAGGCGGCCATGATCCGACTTGGGAGCATGGCACAATAGTCCGCTATTACATCTACCGGCTCTCCCGGCCTGATATACTCATCCATGGTCCGCGCGGCGAGCGTCTTGGCTTGTGCGTGGAAGGCTTTGATTGCACTGGGACGGAACACCTTCGCAGCGAGTTTTCGTAGACGCGTATGTTCGGGTTTATCGTGATTGACCAACATCAACGTTGGTGCGCTGGAATCCTCTTGCAAGCTGTCTCGCGAAGAAAATGCTACATTATCATAGGCGACTTTTGCGACATCATCAAAGTTCAGCACAACCCATGCCGGCTGCGGCTCATCAACGCCTGGAATCGTCCCAGGCGGAAAGTCACGATATCCGAATAGCGGGCTTTGTGCGCGTAACTGATCATAGACGGGATAGGGGTTGGCGATCGTTGCAGGATCGTTGAGGATCGCCAGATCACCAGACTCGAATTTTTCTTGCAGCATTGCCCAAAGACTCCTAACTATTTCCTTAGGACACTTTCCATAGGAAATAATTAGGAGTCAAGTCAAATTTGTTTACAATGCCTGAATCTTTGTGAATGATTGGGCCATGACAACAAAAAAAACTCTCGGTCAAACGGCCTCTCAAGTTGCCTCAGGCCGGTTTCTCAAACGCTTTTATCCGTTCCATTATCTTGTCGGAGAAGTCATGGAAGGTGCACTACGAGGTGGAGAACTTACGCATCATGAGACCGTGATTCTTTGGATGATCCATTCGGAAGGAAAGGATGGTCACAGTTTGCCGCGTAAGGAAATTGAGCGGCTGATTGCCAGCTGGTATGAATTGGGAAGTCCGGCGATCACCAAAGTGCTCAAGCGGATGGCAACAGGTTCGGCGCCTTTAGTTACGATCCGGGATAACCCCAGTTCCGCAAGGGAGAAACTGGTCTCACTGACAAAAGCCGGAGAAGAAGAGATTGCTCGGATGATGGACCGAGCAAACACCATGATAGATGATATTACTGTCGGTTGGACAGACATTGAAATTGAGGATGGCCTGCATTTTCTCCAACGGGTAATCGAAAGAGTCGCGGAGATTAGAGGTTAAGGTGGTAAAGTCCGCTATTGGGATTAAGCGGTAGTGACTGCTATGGGCGCAAAAGCGGATATTGAGAAAACAAAAGCTGTCAGTCCGCTAACGACCCAATTCCTGCCGTAGGTAATCGACGCGTCTAACGTCGGCTTTTAGGCTTGCACCTTTGCCGCGCGAATGGCGATAACTGGAGTGGGAAGCCGACGTAGGGAAACCCTGTTTCTGACGGCGGTTTCATCCCAATAGCGGACGCTAAGGCTCAAAGCCTGGTGGGTAAAAAGGCTGAATGTTTGCTTAGAACCCCGATCGACCGATACGGCGCCACCCAAGGATATTCAATCCCACTAGTTCGACCCAGCACGGCACAACGTTCAGTGTCATTTAGGGCAATGATATTGCGTTCTTATTTAGTAAATCGATGGGTCTTGGCAGGAAATTAACGCACGTTTTCGAACATAGTCCAAAAAAAGAACGATTTTTCGTATGCTTGTCGAAAAATCAGAATGGCGAACGTCCTAGGCGTGTCGAAACACCAAACTAGGAAATCCAACAATGTTTACAGTTACACCAATCTGCGCGCTCGCCGCCGCAGTCATCATGCTTAAAGCTTGCATCAGAAGCACTGTCTGTTGCAAAGTCGAGGGGATCGAAATGACCGAAGTTACGCCTTGATCACAGTGATCATTGCAGTTCTGATGGCGGTCCTGACTGCACGTGAGGACATCTTTGGTGGTAAGCAGGACAGAGCATTTGTGTACGGAGAAAACCGAGATTTAGGCTTTGGGTATCAGGTAATCCAGCTCGCTATGCGTGATATCCTCTGTGACAAAGCTCGGACAACGGAACCGATATATTGTTACGTATCAGCTCTCAAGGACCGGCAATGCGCGTCGTCCACGGCATCAAAAGTTGGCACAGTTAACTTACTGACAATCTGTCAAAGCAACTCTATCTTGAGAATATGACATATTTTTTTGACGCCATGCTGCGGGGAGCCACTGTCGGCATATTACTATTGATAATCGCGATCTATGTCCAGCGTGGGCGCGGTATCAGTACTGAGAGGCTGGGCGTACTCTTTTGCGCAAGTATCGCGGCCTATACGATTGTTTCACTGCCAGTGACTGCGCCAGTCATAGAATCTGTTCGTTTCGTTCTCGTTCTTCTTGCGCTATTTGCGATAGTGTTCTTCTGGTGGTTCGCGCTTGCTATATTGCAGGATGATACGGAATGGTCGCACTTGCGCTGGGTACCCTTCATTCTCATCGCCTTACTAACAATTGCACGATTCGCATTTCCCGATCTACTGGATGATCATAAACACAATATTCTCCACCAGCTTGTTGCCGCCCCAATAATCCTTCATGTTCTGTGGCTTTGCGTAACAGAAAGAAAAAATGACCTAGTCGAGATTCGGCGACTGCTCCGCCTCATTCTTATTACACTGATTGGTCTGTTTGCTGCTGTTGTCGTTGTTAGCGAATTGATTATAGGAACAGGTGAAGTTCCGCAGATGATCGTCCACCTTCAGTCGATTGCCCTGTTTCTATTCACGATTTCTATCGCAGGCTGGGCGCTTCAGCCAACAGATTTGTTTGGTAATAATAAGCCCCTCCAAAAAAATTCACCGAATCTCCAACCTGCCGATCAGGCACATTTTGACAGGCTGATCGGTGCGATGGCCGATGGAGTGTACCTAAAGTCTGGTTTAACGATTAAGGAACTCGCTATCCAACTAAATATTCCGGAACATCGATTGCGGCGGTTGATCAACAATGAGTTAGGGTTCCAAAATTTCGCGTCCTTTTTAAACAGTCGAAGGATAGCGGATGCGAAATCCATTTTGTCTGATCTAGAAATGGTAGAAAAACAAATAACGTTGATTGCCCTGGATCTAGGTTACGGGTCGATAGGTCCGTTTAACCGAGCTTTCAAAGCCGATACCGGAATAACGCCGTCGGAATATCGACAAGATATGCTGTCTAGGAGAACCCGGGAATCATGACAGGATAGTGCATATCTGAAAAAATCTGATCAAACTCAAAAGAGTATCGCCGATTTCGAAATCGGCCAGACGCCGCCGATCATAACCGCAAGAAGCGACATATCATTTTTCGCATGGAGAATAATATGCAGCTTCGAGAAGCTAACAATAGCAAGCGGAGTTATGTCAAAAGCCAGTATCCGCAAGCCAAAGAGACTTACAATGTGAACGTTGATGGTGCAGCGTTTCGTGCCGGGGCGATCACAAAAATTTTCTATCGAGCTCTAGGTCTACTGCTCGTTGGCATCGGATTTGTCGGCATGGTTCTGCCTGTTTTGCCGGGCATCCCTTTCTTTGTTGCCGCTATATTTTGTTTTGAACGTTCTTCGCTTCGATTGAAGCGTTGGCTCCTTAACCACCGTTGGATCGGCCCTGGATTGTCGGCATGGCACGAGCGACATTCTATATCGATGAAATTGAAAGTTTCAGTATTACTCATGATGGCAAGCGCCATTCCGGTCATTATTTTTCAACCAATCACAGGTTGGATCAAATTCCTGTTGATTTCTGCTTTGATAGCTTCGGCAGTGTTCATTCTAACGCGCCCGTCTACCTGAGGCTTGCGGTTCCATGCGCCATCGCACGTGCTTGCAACTCCACGAGGAACAGAAAAATGCTCAAACTAATCGCTCGACAGGCTCGCCATCCCAAAGGGGTGTTGGGCCATTTGATTGCGCGAATAATGACCAAGACGACGGCGTACGAGAACAGTATAGCAGTAAATAGGCTCAACGTGATGCCGGGCGACGATGTTCTAGAATTGGGGTGCGGCCACGGTTATATTCTCAAGCAGATCATACGAAAAGCCTATCCGGGTCGGGTCGTTGGCGTTGATCCGTCTCTCGTTATGCTCTCCGTCGCAAGTAGAAGATTAAAAGACGAAGTCGGTTCGCAAAATGCCAGTCTGCTTGTTGGCGATAGCGACCATATCCCGGTTGAAGATGGCGGTTTTGACAAAGCGCTTAGCGTTCATACGATATATTTTTGGTCGGAATTACAGCGTGGGTGCCAATCTCTTAGGCGTATCTTACGACGCGAGGGGGAGTTACTGCTTGTCTGTCACGGTGCTGATGGCCCAGAGAGGTTGGAGCATTTCCCCGATGAGATATACAAGTTCCAGTTTGACGACGACATGAAGTTGGCATTGGTGAACGCTGGTTTTCGTGACGTTGATATTTCCATTGGAGCAGATGACATACGCTACATCTCGGCTGTCGCTGCGTGAACGGTGAACTTGCTCATCGAGTTAAGGCAGACCGCCTCACGGTACCGATTCTTGTTGCGTATGCCGCCCCGTCAGTTGCCAGTTATTTTTTCTTCGGAACCATCGGGCTCTATCTGCTGAAATTCGCCACCGACACCTTATTACTCGCACCTGCGCTCGTCGGAACAATATTTGGTGTAGCACGTATCTGGGATGCCGTTTCTGACCCTGTTATTGGCTTTGCCTCGGACAAGACAAGATCGTCATTGGGCCGTCGCCGCCCGTGGATGCTCTATTCCATATTGCCAATGGCGCTGTTTTACTATGCGATTTGGAATCCGGCAGACCAGCTACAAGGCGCAGCCCTGTCCCTGTGGTTTGGTGTTTCCATATTTCTGTTTTTCACCGCAGCGACGGCGTTTTCGGTTCCGCACAATGCGTTGGGCGCGGAGCTGTCCCAAAATTACCATGAACGTTCACGGATTTATGGAGCGAAGGCGTTATGTGAACAGATCGGGATAATTCTGGCTGCTGTTTGGTTGTTTCAAATTGAGCAGGCGCAGAGTCCCAAGGGGATTGCAATGGATGGTGCTATTTTGGCCGGCGGAGTCCTCGCGTTGAGCGTTGTTTGGGCCGTTTGGAAATTGAGAGAGCCCGACTCTCATAAAGGACGTGGTGGCAGCACCATATTCGCCAGCCTGTCGGATGTCGCCCGCAACAAAAACGCTATGCGATTGCTGGGGATATTTTTCCTGGAGATGCTCGGATTTCATTCTATGGTCGTCGTGCTGCCTTACATGACAGAATATGTATTGAGGGAACCGGGAAGCACCGCCTATTTCCTTGCCGCCGCGACATTTTCGACAATAGCCAGCATTCCGTTTTGGGTCTGGATATCAAAACGAACAGATAAGGCGAAAGCTTGGCGAGCTGCAATTTTGATAAAGATTGTCGTTTTTGGAGCAATGCTGGTGGTTGGTCGGGGTGACAGTCTGCTGATGGGTGTCATCACCTTCACTTTTGGAATAGCTCACGGCGCAAGTCAGGTCCTCGGCCCGTCGCTGAAAGCGGATGTGATTGATACCGATGAGGCATCATCAGGCGAACGTAAAGAAGGCGTATTCTTTGCCGCCTGGAACTTCGCAATCAAGGCGAGTATCGGTATCGCAATTGTGATCTCCGGATGGATGCTTTCCGCCACGGGGTTTGAACCTGGAGTTGCACAATCCGAGATGGCGTTAACGGGTATTCGGGCGCTGGTGTCGGCTGCTCCATTGATCTGTCACATTCTTGCGATAATATTGCTGTTAAAATTCAGTATAACGGTTTCCTCACACACACGGACCCTCGAGCGAACGGCGGCCAATCATCTTGGTTGATGGTATTAAACTAAGGAAGAAATATGAGATTTTCAAAAGAACTTTTTGGACAGCCGAGTGGCCGGATACTGCGAGTTGTTAGCTCAAAATTTTTAAAGATTTGGTGCGCTAAACAATGAACTGGAATACCTTCACGGTTAGTATTTTTGCGCCACTCCTTTTTGGGGGCTGCACTACTACCGTAGCAACTGAGCCGATGATCGCCTCAGCAACGATTGAAAATCGAACAATCGTTCAGCGCTATGTCGACGCATATAACAGGCAGGATATTGGCAGCATGTCCAAACTGATGGCTTCGGAAATAGAATGGTTCAGCGTCAAGGGTTCCACTCTTTTACCTATGGCAGCAGGTAAAGAGCATTTGCTAAAAATTTTGACCGAGCAATTTTCGGACCAGTTTGATCCAGCCAGCAAATTGTCGGGTTGGTCAGTTAATGGCGCAGTTGTAGCAGTGAAAGAAACGGTATCCTGGGAAACCGCCAAGGGGAAGATCAAAAGCCAGAGTTCAACCGCGGTGTACGAAGTCCAAAATGCTAAGATTCGGAGAGTTTGGTATTTCGACGCATCGTCAGAATAAGGGAGCTGTTTTGCGACCCTCGCTGCAATCACACTTGAATTAGAGTAGGATATTGAGATGATCAACGAAAGACGTAAAGTGGCCGCTATATCCTGGGGTGTGATTATGTTGGCACTGTGGATGCCAAGCGCCACTCTTGCGGCAGCTGAAGATATTCACATTCGAAGTGTCGCGGAAGATCGTACGCTTGATTGCAACAATCAATCAGACGCAGTAATTTCGGGTTCCAGTAACAATGTTACAGTGCGGAATTGTAGATCTGTGACAATCACTGGCGCCAGCAATGATATCGACATCTTCGGCACTCCGATGGTGCGCGTATCAGGCGCCAGCAATAATGTCACGGTAACGTTTGATATTGAGGGTTCGATACATGTTTCTGGCGGCAGCAACGATGTTGACGTAATCGAAAAGCAGGGTTCGAAGACTAGGGTGCATGACCGAGGATTGCGTAACAACATTTCCCGCGGCGTGGCTGAATAGATTGATATTGATCTCTCTAATAGCTCTGTGAAAACGACAAATGACCTGTCATAAAAAAGGCAACTTCCGCTTTGATTCTTCCCGACGGCCTTCTCTTAATTTTCTCCGGCTAGAGATGTCTCTCGTCGTAAAACCTATTCGCTTTTGTTTCCTCATTCCCAACAATTTCTTATTGCACCAACCACTAACCGCATATTCTGGCGCGATGTTGAAACCCGATCAGATTTCGGAGCTTCGTTTGAAGGACGAAGAAGCTTAGGATACAAATCTACTAAATTGGGTCGTCAGAATTGAATTATCCTGTCTAATTTCGAAATTAGTTAGCCGATTTCGAAATCAGCAAGACTAGTGGTTGCGCAAATGCCACCTTTAGGATCTGAAGCGCGAGTGAGATCAGTGGGGAGTGCTCTTTTAATCCACAGGGCATGACTTGCCGTTTGGCTTAGCAAAGACCTCGACCCGTAGGATCGAAATCAGGACCATCGCCAATGATGAAGAACATCGTCTCAATCCTCACCACCTTAGCTGCGCTAACGGGTTTTTCAGCAGTTGCGGCTAGTCCAAAGCACAATGCCTATCCCCATTGGTCTCCAGACGGACAGAAAATTGTATTCCATTCTAGCCGGGACGGAAATTATGAAATTTATGTAATGGACCAAGACGGTGGCAACCCAAAAAGGCTTACCAATAACTTGGCTACCGATCGACAACCAAGATGGTCGCCCGATGGTTCTCGGATCGTTTTTCAATCAGATCGAGATAGTTTGAGTTTTCACGGCGAATTAGTGTCGGAAATTTATAGTATGTCCGCGGTTGGCACAGATGTCATTCGGTTGACCAAAAATAGAGTGCCGGATATCGCGCCCAGCTATTCACCAGATGGGAAGACACTTGCCTATGTTTCTGGGGTAAGAGAAACTGCAAACATAAAGCTACTGGCCGTTGAAACGGGGGATATAAGTTCGCTACCGCTGTCTCCAGAGGGGGCTAGGCTCCTCCAAGGCAATGCAGGCAATCCGCACTGGTCTAGAGATGGAGAAAAAATCTATATCGATGCCCAGATGGAGGGAAGACTCAATGATCTCGCTACCGTTGACATTAAGAACGGTCGAATCAATGATTTGACCAACGACAAAATTCAGACGTTCTACCCATCTCCTTCCCCCGACGGACGTTATCTCGCCTTTGGTGCTAGTGTGACCAATACTGGCGTGGAACAGTGGGATATCTTCATCATGGATATTGAGAGTCGTCAAATAACCCGGATTACTAACGACTCGGCTTATGAGGGTTGGCCGGAATGGTCGCCAGATGGGAATTCACTTGTCTTCTCGCGATTGGTGGACGGGCAACTGGAAATATTCACTATCGAAAAATCCGGCTCCAAGGCAGTTCAGTTGACCGGACAGACCGACCAAAGTTTCAACCATCCAGCATGGTCTCCAAATGGCCTCAAAGTAGCTTTTGATGCGAACGTTGGTGGACAAAAACCCGAAGTATATATCACCGATATCGATGGCACTAATGTGTTCCGTCTAACCAACAACGATTCCATAGATAGCCATCCTTATTGGTCACCCGACAGCAAAATGATTTCCTACGAGTCTAACCGAGATGGTGATTTTGAAATTTTCATCTATGATCTTGTATCTAACACAGAACGCAAGATTACAGATGATAATCGAGACAATCGGCTAGCAACTTGGCATCCAAGGGGCCGGAAGCTGATATATTCCTCACGACCTTTTGGCGGAACCAGCGAAATATTTGAAGTTGATAGCGAGAATCGCAAAACAGCTTCCATCGTCAAACATCCTGCGAATGACAGTGAGCCAACATTCTCACCAAACGGAAACCGATTGGCCTTTCGATCTGACCGAAATGGATCAAATCGCATCCATTTCCAAGGAAATGACGGCAAAATCCGGTTAGCAAGTGATAAGTTTTCCAATGGTTCAGAGCCATGGTGGCGGGGGAGTTCTCAAACTCTTGTTTTCTACACCCATGATGACGGAATAGCTCAATATGTTGAAATAAATCTGGAAATTGGCGGCGTAACCAAATTGAACGCACCTACCGATGGTTATGGAATTCCATCATTGGGTCCAGATTTTAAGCAGTTTCTCTTCATGAGATCGTCCGACAACTCCAGGTCCATTTTTCGCCACGATGTTGAAACCGGAACGAATCTTGAGATTAGGCCAAATATTTCAAAGCACGAAAATCGATAGATTGAGAGGAAATCTAGATGCCATCTATCACCCTATTTTACGCCGGAGTTTTTGGAATATTGATGGCGCTGCTCTCTATTCGTGTTCCGATTCGCAGAGCCAAACTGGATGCTTCCTGGGGAGACGCCGGCGATAGAATTCTTGCCACGCGTATCAGAGTCTTTGGAAACTTTATCGAATATATACCCTTTATGATATTGCTGATGGCACTCGTTGAGATCGGAGGAATATGCCCACGACAGCTGCATGCCGCTGCTATTACCTTGCTATTCGTCCGATTGGCGCATGCATTTAGCTTGATGGAGGGAGAACTTCCGCTCTGGAGAAAAATTGGCCGCGGTGTTGGCGCGATGGGCACATGGTTGGTCTTAATGTTTCTATCCGTCCAAGGATTATTGATGGCAATCGAAGTCGGTGTGCTGAAATAACGAACTTGATAACAAAATCCCCGCCGGTGTCCCAAAGGAACTTCAATGAATAAGATATCAAGATTGTTTCTCGGCATTCTGGCTGTGTCTGCTGTTTTGTCGGGAACTGGAACCTATGCTCAAGATACGAGCCCCGAAAACAGCACCACGGTGTTAGCAAAGAAACAACTACGCCATATTATCGGTGATTGGAACGTTGAAACCGATTATATCGGCGGCGATGGCGAAGTGTTAGGAACGGTATCTGGGCGATACAGTTTTCGATGGATTGTAGAAGATAAGATCGTTTCGGGAGTATCAAATTTGCCCTCCTTGGGTCAAAAGGCAGCAATTTTATTTTTCCACAATGCCCAAGATCAAAAAGTAGAGATGTCGTCCGTCGGCCAAGACGGGCGGCTTTGGCGGATGATTGGCACCGAAGAAAGTGAAGTTCGTACGACAGCGAACGAAACTATGCCCGGCGGTAAGACATTAATGTTACGTTTTACCAGGCACGGTGTGAAACCGGGCAAGTTTGAATCCACAATGGAGCTATCCAACGACGCCGGAATAACCTGGAGAGTGGGTAACCAACAGCGGTTTGTTAGATCCAAAAGTATAGAATGAAAAATAGACTAGTTTGAGTGGCACAGGTTTTTGACGATGATTATTGTTCGATCCGATACCGCCTAATCTAAGCAATACTCTTGGCATACATCGTCATTTTTTGGTTCCTTAGCAAAATGGTTGTAGCCAGGGTGCCACGGTCTCTTCAAACGAAGACGCCGTGAGCGAATGGACTTTTGTTGGTCCTCGCCAGGCTGTCCTGATCAATCCAGCCTTTTCTAGTGTTTTTAGATGTCGCGTGATGGATTGCCGCGTGAGCGTTATCGAATGTTCCTCAAAAAGACGTGCGCACAGTTCAAACAGGCTTTGGTCATTCCGCTTTCTCAGTTGATCGAGAAGTAACAAACGCGTGTCGTCGCCGAGCGCACGAAACAGTTGGCTTAGATTCGGATCAAAAGAAATACCCATATCTTATTATGCAACATTATTGTTGCAGGCCAATATGAATGCATCTGTACTGCCTTAACCAATGTCCGCTTTTGCGCCCTTTCTGCCGTTGGGAAGTGATGAATCGAACGTCCGCAATTGGGTCGATACCAGTAGGTCTGCTTTGCAACCTTGATCTACTCAAACCCGACATTCCGCAGTCGGCCCAGGAGCTGCCGATAAAATTCGAAAGCTGGAATGACCGCTTTCCACCCCACTTTCAGACGTTCGACGCGGTGAACGCTAACGTCCGCTTTCGGGATAAAGCGGACGCCTAGCTATGGCCTAATTTCAATCTGAGCTCCGTCCGGTACCACGTTCCATATTTGTTCAATCTCTGCGTTGCTGAGGGCGATGCAGCCGTCGGTCCAATCGCGGGCGATTGGCGAACCAACATATCCATTGGGTTGTCCGTGCAGGAATATATCTCCGCCGGGCGACTTGCCCCTTGCTTCTGCATAGGCTCGATCCGCTACATTGGGGTAGGATACACGCAAGCTTAGGTGATAGCTACTGCCTGGATTGCGACCATCGATGGTATAGGTACCTTCTGGTGTGCGCTCATCACCTTCGAAACGTTTATGTCCACTGGGAGCATCGCCGAAACGGATATTGGGATAACGAGCGATTTCATTGTCATCCTTAAACAGGATTAACAGGCGATCGCTTTTATCGACCAATATCCGATCGGCCTTTGTTCCCGCTGGAATGGTTGGGAGCTTGGCCGATGTTTCCGAAGCATCCCTCTCATCCTGAACAACGTCGTTTGCCGTTGAACAACTCGCCAGCGCAAACGCCGCAATCAGAAGGCTAAACTTAGTCCGCAAAGGGGTCTGTCACCAATATTGTATCTTCGCGTTCCGGAGAGGTAGACACCAACGCCACCGGACATTGGATCAATTCTTCCACGCGCTTGATATATTTAATCGCCTGTGCCGGAAGGTCAGCCCAACTGCGTGCGCCCGCCGTGGTCTCATTCCAACCTGGCATAGTTTCATAAATCGGCGTAACACCCTCTTGATCCTGATGGTGCGGCGGCAGATAGTCATAAGTCACGCCATCCAGATCATAGCCGATGCAGATTTTCAGTTCTTCAAAACCGTCAAGCACATCAAGCTTGGTCAGCGCGATACCCGATACGCCTGATACTGCCAGAGCCTGTCTAACCAGTACGGCATCAAACCAGCCACATCGGCGCTGGCGCCCGGTAACGGTACCAAATTCATGCCCTCGTTCACCCAGACGTTGTCCAACATCATCGTCCAATTCTGTAGGAAACGGCCCCGATCCAACACGGGTCGTGTAGGCTTTGGTAATGCCCAGAACATAGCCTGTTCCGCTGGGCCCAATGCCCGATCCGGCAGCCGCCGTGCCCGATATGGTATTTGAGCTGGTAACAAACGGATAGGTTCCGTGGTCGACATCCAGCAGCACGCCTTGTGCACCCTCGAACAATATCCGGTCGCCGCGCTTGCGTGCATCGTTCAACCGCTTCCAAACCGGCTGCGCATATTGGAGCACATAGTCGGCAATTTCTTTCAAGTCGCCCAGCAACCGTTCGCGGTCAACCGGTGGTTCACCAAATCCGGCGCGCAACGCATCATGGTGCGCACAAAGCCGGTCGAGTTGCGGTACCAAATCATCCAGATGTGCCAGATCACAAACCCGGATCGCACGGCGCCCGACTTTGTCTTCATAGGCGGGGCCAATGCCGCGCCGCGTTGTTCCAATTTTCCCCTTGCCGCTCGCATCTTCGCGCATCGCATCAAGATCCCGGTGAATAGGGAGAATCAGGGGGCAGTTTTCTGCAATGCCAAAATTGTCGGTGTTGATTTCTACACCTTGACCCTCAAGTTTTTTGATCTCTTCTCGCAGATGCCAGGGATCAAGCACCACACCATTGCCAATAATCGAAAGCGCACCGCGTACGATACCCGAGGGCAGCAAAGAGAGTTTGTAAACCTCTTCACCCACAACCAATGTGTGGCCAGCATTATGGCCGCCTTGAAAGCGCACAACAACATCGGCGCGCTCCGACAGCCAGTCGACAATCTTGCCTTTGCCTTCATCGCCCCATTGAGCGCCAATTACGGTTACATTTGCCATGAATATACCTTTCCACCCTGCCACGGTGGATCCGAAACGCCCTTCGACAGGACTCGACGTCTGGATGGAAATAGAAACGCGGTGGCGTTTTTTCCGGAGCCGTCGTTACCGCTGGATCAAAGGTGCGTCAAGGCAATATGGCGCCGATATCAGCCGATGGCCAAATCAGATGGGTGCAATATTTTCGCCAGACAAAATATGAGTGCAGCCCAGCGCTTTTGCCTCATCCTTATCTGATAAAGCAGCAACGGTTCGCCAACCTTCTGCGCGCAGTTTTTTGGCGATTGCTGCATCGTGATCGAGCGGCAAGAATAGCTGGTCCTTTGCCTTCGCCCCAAAGCCCGCATCAATAAGCGGACTGGGATAGAGGGAGAAACCAACGGCTTGCTCATTTTCACCGTTTACACCGGCAATCTCGTAACTGCCGCCGCGCCCCAGCGCGCCAACAAAGCCATCCGCAAATAGAGTAAAACCAAACCAGTTTTGATACTCAAAGCCATGCCGCTCGGTTGGATCAAGCGTCAAATTGGCTTTGCCCTCAATGCTTGCAGCAATTTCTGCGATGCCGTCGAGCCGGGATGTCAGTAGGCCGTCGCTATCAAAGCTGCGCAGCCTATCCATTGCTTGGTCAAACGGCCCAGTCGCTTCGATGAGTGGAAGATAGCCAGTAGCGCCAATGGCTGCCAATCCGCCAGCATCTTTCATATCCAGTTCGGCCTGTACCTCAGAAATTTGCGCTTCATTGAGCGGCAGCGGACCAGCAGCGAGCATGTCAATCAGATCCGGCAAGGTGAAGTCTACTGTAATGCCCGTAACACCAGCTTGCTCCAACGCCTCGACGGCGACAGAGACAATTTCACAAGCTGCAATAACGGTATCTGTACCGATGAGTTCAGCGCCAATTTGCAGACGGCTGCGCTCTGGTTGCAACTGGCCGGATCGGAGTTTCATCACCTGACCCGAGTAGCTCAGCCGCAATGGTCTAGCTTGCTCAGCCATGCTGGTCGCCGCAATGCGTCCAACCTGCATGGTGATGTCAGGGCGCATAGCCAATGTCCGCTGGGAAATCGGGTCGACGAAGCGCATCAAATCGCTCTTGGTACCGCCATGCATCCGCGCCGTCAGGCTATCTTCATATTCGGCCAAGGGCGGTGTGACCCGAGCATAACCATGGCTCAATAATGTATCGAGTACATCACGTTCCAGGCGTGAAGCCGCCTCAGCTAGAGGCGGCAACGCATCATGAAACCCTTCGGGCAGTAAATTGGACGGCTTTTGCATAATGCCGAACTCCATAGCCCAAGCATTCGCTCAGGCCATCATTTTTATTGGATCATTAAAAGCGCAATGCCTTTACGGTTTTTACGCCGTCCAGTTTGCAAACTGCCCAAAGGACAGGTTCTTCCACCGGTGAATCAAGCGAAAGCAACAGTACGGCTTCTCCGCCAGGAGCATCAGACCGACGACCTAAGTGGAAGGTACCGATGTTGACGCCTGCTTCACCAAGTGCGGAACCGATACTGCCGATAAAGCCAGGTTGATCTTCATTGACGATATAGAGCATATCACCTTCCAGATCGGCTTCGACCTTGATCCCGAACATTTCCACCAGACGTGGTCCGGATGAGCCGAACAAAGTACCGGCAACAGACTTTTCACCGTCATCTGTGGTCACAGAAACACGGACTAGAGTTTGATAGTCACCTTCTCTGTCATGGCGAACCTCACGCACATCAAGGCCTCGCTCTTTTGCGAGATAAGGTGCGTTCACCATGTTAACGGCATCGCTATAGGCCGCCATCAAACCGGCCAAGACGGCGGCGGTGATTGGTTTTGGATCAAGCTCGGCTGCTGCCCCTTCGACTTCCACTGAGATGCCTTTGAGCGAGCTGCTCGAAAGCTGCCCGATCAAGGAACCAAGCTGATTGGCTAGTTCCATATATGGTTTGAGCTTGGGTGCCTGTTCCGCCGACAGGCTAGGCATATTGAGCGCATTCTCTACCCCTCCATTGACCAGATAATCGGCCATTTGCTCGGCGACCTGTATCGCAACATTAACCTGTGCTTCGCTGGTTGAAGCACCCAGATGCGGGGTACAAATCAAATTTGGTGTCCCGAAAAGTGGATTTTCCTTAGCAGGTTCTTCGGCATAAACATCAAGCGCCGCACCAGCGACGTGACCTGATTCCAACGCCTCTTTCAGCGCTGGCTCGTCAATCAAACCGCCACGGGCACAGTTGATTATCCGCACGCCGGGTTTCATTTTCGCGATGGCCTCTGCCGACACAATATTGCGTGTCTGATCGGTAAGCGGGGTATGCATGGTGATGAAATCGGCGCGGCCCAAAAGGCTATCCAGGTCAACCTTCTCAATGCCCAATTCAACAGCCCGCTCTTCGGTCAGGAACGGATCATAAGCTATGACCTTCATCCGCAATCCGATGGCCCGCTCCGCAACAATCGATCCGATATTACCAGCACCGATCAAGCCGAGCGTCTTGCTGGTCAGCTCGACACCCATAAATTTGGACTTTTCCCATTTACCGGCCTGTGTCGAAACGTCAGCGGACGGCAGTTGACGGGCCAATGCAAACATCATCGCGATGGCATGTTCAGCTGTTGTGATACTGTTGCCAAAGGGTGTGTTCATCACCACAACACCTTTGGTAGAAGCGGCCGGTATATCAACATTGTCGACACCAATACCCGCACGGCCAACCACTTTCAGGTTGGTTGCCGCCTCGAGAATTTCTGGCGTAACTGTTGTTGATGAACGGATGGCAAGGCCATCATATTCACCGATAATGGCTTTTAACTCTTCCGGTGTCTGACCGGTGATTTCATCTACTTCGCATCCGCGTTCACGAAAAATTTCAGCGGCGCGGGGATTCATTTTGTCGGAAATGAGGACTTTTGGTTTTGTCATTTTCTGATTCCTGATTTTGTGTTCCGGCCTAGAGCCGGAACTCTGACGTCGGGCAGTTTACTGCCGGAAAGGCTCCGGGTCTTCGCCCGGAGTACAATTTTTTAGGAAAGCTCTGCTTTCACCTCTGCATAGGCCCATTCGATCCACGGCAGCAGACGTGCGACGTCTTCCTGCTCTACGGTCGAACCACACCAGATACGAAGGCTTGGCGGTGCATCGCGATAGCCATTGAAATCATATCCAATGTCCATGTCATCGAGCATTCCGGCGATCTTCTTCGGCACAGCGGCTTTGTTATCGTCGCTCAAGCCATCATACCAATCGCCCTGAAAAACCATACATACACCGGTGTTAGTTCGCTTGGCCGGGTCATCAACCATATTGCGGATCCACGGCGTTGCTTCCATCCAGTCAAATACTGTCTGCGCATTGCGATCAGCGCGAGCGTGCAATTCTTGCAAACCGCCATTTGATTTTGCCCATTCCAGCGCCGCGATGTAATCTTCGGTGGCCAGTAGAGACGGCGTGTTGATTGTCGCACCTTCAAAAATCGCGCGATTGAGCTTGTCGCCTTTTTTCACGCGGAAGATTTTCGGCAATGGCCAGTCCGGATTATAGCTTTCAATCCGTTCAACAGCGCGCGGGCTGAGGATCAACATGCCGTGCCCCGCCTCAGAGCCCATAACTTTTTGCCAGCTATAAGTGGTGGCGTCGAGCTTGTCCCAATCCATAGGTTGGGCGAAAACAGCGCTGGTTGCGTCGTTGATCGTGACACCTTCGCGATCCGATGAAATCCAATCCGTGTTGGGAATCTTCGCACCAGACGTGGTTCCATTCCAGGTGAAGACAATATCATTGCCTGGATCGATTTGGCTGAGATCTGGAATTTCACCATAATCGGCTTCCAGAACCGTCAGGTCAGCTGGTTTCAGTTGCTTCACTGCATCCTGAATCCAGACATTGCCGAAGCTTTCCCAAGCAGCGACGGTCACCGGACGCGCGCCCAGCATATTCCACATGGCAAGCTCGACAGCACCGGTATCGGATGCTGGAACAATGCCAATCAAATAATCATCAGGGATGCCTAGCAACTCGCGGCTCAAATCAATCGCATATTTCAAACGACCTTTGCCGACGGCGCTGCGATGCGACCGGCCCATGGCGATGGTGTTGATATTGTCGAGAGACCAGCCGGGATATTTGGCCGTAGGGCCCGATGAAAAATTCGGGCAATTTGGACGCAACTCGGGCTGCGGATTCGTAGTATCAGTCATTGTAACGCTTCTCCTTACAGAGAGCTCGCGCGGCGTTGGGACCGCGTGGCCCGAAGCGCCTTTGAATGTTGCGGTGCAGCAAGTCAAGCGGTGATTTGGTCACATTTGCAATTAAAGATGGAATGGAAGGCGACTAGCGTAAATGACCTGCAACTCGCCGCATTAAGATTTGTTAACCATGATCTTCAGGTCCGATTTAACCATCCTCTGCCAGAGCTTTCACTCATGGGACCGATTACTGAAAAAGCACGCAGACTGCGCACATCTGCGATTTTGTGTAGTGTTTCTCTGGCTGTTAGCGCCTGTGGTGCAATTCCTTCAAGCAAAGAGCGATCAGTAAGTCGGCCCCAAGCATCAGCGGGCATTAGCGGTTTCAATCCAACGCCATCGGCACGCCAATGCTTTAGCCAGTTGAGCAAGGCGAATGTGCGCTTCTCTCCGCTTCCGAATCGCAATTTTAGTGGTGGATGTAGCCAGATAGACAGCATTAAACTGTTGGATGTCGGCGCAGATGTTACAAATCTTGGTCCGGTGCGATGTGAATTGGCTGCGCATTTTGCAAGCTGGACCGAATATGCCGTGAAACGCGCCGCGCGCAAATATCTGGGCAGCGATCTCAAGCGTATTGAAACCATGGGAAGCTATAGCTGTCGCAATATTGCTGGCTCGGGCCGTCTTTCACAACATGCCCACGCCAATGCGATTGATGTCTCTGGCTTCGTATTGAACGATGGTCGCCGGATTACCGTTGAGAGCCATTGGAAAAGCGGCGGCAATAAAAGGAAGTTTTTCGCCGCAATCCATAACAGCGCCTGCAAGCGATTTGGCACGGTCCTCAGTCCCAACTATAACGCCGCCCACCGCGATCATTTTCACTTTGATATGAGCGGCAACGGGTTTTGCCGATAAATTAATTGCGACGCCAAACATGTTCACTGGCAAGTCACAAATCTTTGCTTTAGGGTAAAGCTATGACAAATAAAGATTTACATGACCCCCGCTTCTATCGCGCAAAGCAAGAAGCAGATTTCGCCAAACAACTAGAGATAAGCACACCACAAACGGAGGATCCAGCCTACACGCTGGCTTTCCAGGACACAGACTTCTTGCTTCGCGAAGAGCTCCGTCCTGTCCGGTTTCAGCTAGAGCTTCTAAAAACCGAAATGTTGATGGAAGAAGCCAATATTGGTTCGACACTTGTTATGTACGGTTCGGCGCGTATTCCCGAGCCATCCAAAGCCGACGCCCTGATCGAGGCAGCGGATGGAGAGAAAGCCCTAAAAACAGCGCAGCGGCTGAAAGAAAAAGCCAAATATTATGATCAGGCGCGCGAACTGGCACAGCTGGCTAGCAACTGCGGACTCGAATCGGAAGGCAAACGTGATTTTGTCGTCTGTTCGGGCGGCGGACCATCCATCATGGAAGCCGCCAATCGCGGCGCAGCAGATGCCGGTAAAGAATCGATCGGACTCAACATCGTATTGCCGCATGAACAAGCACCCAATGAATATGTCACGCCTTCATTGAGTTTTCAGTTTCACTATTTTGCCTTGCGGAAAATGCACTTTTTGTTGCGGGCGCGGGCCGTCGCAGTTTTCCCTGGCGGATTTGGTACGTTCGATGAATTTTTCGAGCTGTTGACGCTCATTCAAACCGGCAAGATGGAACCATTACCAATCCTGTTATTTGGCACGGATTTTTGGAACCGGGTGATCGATTTTGAAGCGCTCGCAGAAGAAGGCACGATCAGTCACAAAGACCTTGATCTGTTTCAGTTCGTGGAGACAGCCGATCAGGCGTGGAACATTATCCAACGTTTTTACGATTTGGATTGCGGGTAAAACCGAAAAATTTATTCTTCGGTTGCAGCCACGTCAGCTTCTGCTGATTCTTCCGCAACCGCTTCGCCAGCTGCATCTGCTTCAGCCGTAGCTTCAGCTTCCTCTGTCGCTTCTTCAGCAACTTCTGCTGCTGGTACTTCGGGCAACGCAATATTGGAACCCTGTGCATTCAGATATACCATCAGGTTGGCACGATCTTCTGCCTTACCCAAACCAGCGAAGGTCATTTTGGTACCATCAGCATAGCGACGAGGGCTTTTCAACCATGCGTCCATATTTTCCCAAGTCCAATTGCCTTCTTTGGATTTAAGAACATCGGAATAGGCAAAGCCAGCAACATGTCCGTGTGGAACACCCATTGAATTCCAAAGGTTGGGGCCGATACCATTGGCACCGCCTTCATTAACGGTGTGACAAGCAAGACATTTGTTAAACACTTTCGCGCCGGCCGCAGCGTCTGCGCTGGCAAGAAGAGTAGCAAGAGGTGGTCCACTATCTGCACCACCACCGGAAGATTCAACGCCTTCAATCACATAACCCATGGTTTCAGGGCGTTCGTGCTTGTCGGCGTGGAAATATTTACCGCTCGCAATAGAAAAACCGAGGGCCGCAATTCCGCCGAACAAAACCCATCCTGCAATTGTGTTATTGTCGCTCATATTCTCTCTTACCCCTGCCGGTGTATATTCCACCGAAAATTTGTGCTTTCTGTAAAGTGGCCAAAGCCGCAAGGCAAGGCCTCAATTGAAGCAAAATGCATGGGTCGACTTGCAAATTTTGCACTGGCGCTTGGCGTCCTCCACTTCTGACTTGCCCCGTCGCGCTGCGTTAGACTATCGATCTCTCTTGTTGAAGAGGGACGAGATGGACAGTTTTCCGCAAAACGCGCTGGCAATGGTCAAGAAAATGACCGAATCAGCGGCAGACGAATCCAGCAAGGCAATTGCCTTTCAGGGAGCACCTGGTGCGAACTCACACCTTGCTGCCCTGCAATATGACCCAGAATGTTTGCCAATTCCCTGTTTCTCTTTCGAAGATGCTTTGGAAACAGTGAAATTGGGCGTGGCTGGATCCGCTATTATTCCGATTGAGAACTCACTGCATGGCCGGGTCGCAGATATTCATTTTTTGCTACCCGAATCGGGCCTTCATATTGTCGCTGAACATTTTATGCTGATCCAACATTGCTTGATGGCGAAATCGGCGGATGCGAAAATCAAAACCGCGATGAGCCACCCACAAGCACTTGGTCAGTGCCGTCACTATTTGCGCGAACATGGAATCATTCCGGTTGCCTATGCCGATACCGCTGCGGCCGCTGCCTTTGTTGCTGACGGAAACGATCCGAGTGCCGCTGCCATTGCGCCGCCGCTCTCCGCAGAACTTTATGGTCTTGAGCCCATTGACGACGCGATTCAGGATCGGGCCGATAATATGACGCGTTTTGTATTGCTCGCGCCAAAAGCATCGATCCCCGAGCCCAACGGACCAGTGATGACCACCTTCATTTTTGAGGTAAAGAATATCCCTGCCGCGCTTTATAAAGCGATGGGCGGCTTTGCGACCAATGGTGTGAACATGACCAAGCTGGAAAGCTATCAGCAGGGCAGTAGCTTTGCCGCCACTGAATTTTATGCTGATATTGAAGGCTCGCCGGGCGATCCTGCGGTTGATCGCGCGCTCGAAGAACTCTCATTCCATTGCAATTCAGTCCGTGTATTGGGCACGTATCGCCAAGCACGGCCGCGAACGATTGCCTAACGATGCGGTTTGGTTCTGAACGGAAGCATATTTAGTGTAGCGGCACACCTTGGACGGTTATCCGATTTAGATATCGGCGGTGACCTTGGTAATCATTCAACGCGTAGTGCCAAGTCGAACGATTATCCCACATCGCCAGCATGCCTTCTTCCCATTTGTGACGGTAATGAAAACGATCCTGCATAATATGGGCATAAAGCGCCTGGAGCAGTTCCGTGCTTTCCTGCTCCTCGACATCAAGGATCTTCAGCGTGAAACCGGGATTAACATAAAGCCCCTTCGCGCCAGTTTCGGGATGCTTCAAAACCACCGGATGAATGGCTTCCTGTCCTGCATTCTCGGCGTTTTTATAGCGACCGCCTACTTCTTCGCGATAGCTACTATCCTTGCCGAAAATATGCGCATTACCGTGTAGCGCTTTCAGATTTTCGATACGCGCTTTCATATCATCATCGAGCGCCTCATAGGCGGCCTGCATTCCGGCGAACAATGTATCGCCGCCGCTGGGCGGTATTTCCAGTGCATAGAGAATGGACCCCATCGCGGGTATCTCATCATAGCTGTGGTCGGTGTGCCAACCGCCACCGATATTGAGCTTCTGATCCGGTTCTTTAAGCACTTTGGCGATTTTCGGATAGCCTTCGACCGGTGTGAAGAAGCGATTGACATCAATCTCATTCCAGCGCTCGGCAAATGCGATATGATCCTCCGGAGTGAGTTTCTGTTCTTTGAAGAACAAAGCCCCATGATCAAAAAAGGCACTGCGCAACTCGGCAAATTGATCGTCGCTCAAACGGGCAATATCAACATCTTCAACAACCACGCCCACCGCATCACTCGCTTTGGTAATTTGCATTGCAATCCTCTCGTCAATCTCGTTCACTTATCTTTGAATAATATGTTAGGGTAAAATCAAAGACAATTCAAAGGAGAACCCCCAATGACCGATACAAGCATGAACCGCCGCCAGCTTTTGGCTGTAACAGCAGCAACCGGGGCAGCCCTGACAGCTTGCCAGACCTCAGCGGCAGAGAATGATGCACCTGACTTGAAAGGCAAGTCAGTGCTGATCACGGGCTGCTCTTCGGGCTTCGGTAAAATGGGAGCCAAGCTCTATGCCGAACGCGGTGCAAAGGTTTTCGCGACGATGCGCAATATGCCGCGGCCAGAAGCAGAGGAGCTTCGCAAGGCCGGCAAAGATGGTGTCGATATAACCGTCTTGGAACTTGATGTTCTTTCGGATGAATCCGTCAACAAAGCTGTTGCAGAGGCTGAGCGCTTAAACGGCGGCGCTCTGGATGTTGTCATCAACAATGCCGGTATCGGCACAGGCGCGCCGGTCGAGCTGCAAGACATCGAAGCAATGCAGCTGCTATTTGAAACCAATGTGATGGGATATCAAAGGGTCGCACGTGCCGCCCTTCCCAAGATGCGGGCCAAAAAAGCGGGTGCGATATTCAATGTGTCATCGCAATTGGGCCGCGTCATGATACCCGGCATGGGATTGTACAGTTCTACGAAATTTGCGGTCGAATCTATGAGCGAACAAATGGCGTATGAGCTGGTTCCGCACGGTATTGATGTGACCATTGTTCAGCCCGGTGGTTTCCCAACCGACATCTGGAAGAATGGGAATAAGCTGAGCGCGCCGATGTTGGACCGTGCCGATGAAGAACGCAAAGCCGCTTATCCAGAATTGGTGGCTGGCGCTTTGCGCAACGGTGGCGGGTCAACCGATCCTATGGATGTTCCACGCGCTATCGCCAAGGTGATGGCGATGTCTCCGGGAAAACGACCGCTGCGGCTGCCCGTGCATCCAACCAATACTCCGCAAACAGCGATCAATGATGTTAGCTCCAAAACGCAGGTGGCAATGCTAGGCGGTTCTGGCTTTGGCCCGTGGGTCAAAGATGTGCTCGAACGCGGTTAGGCAGATTTCTGCCTCCCGATATGGGCGGCACAGCACATGAATACCGCAACACCATAAAGCAGCCACGCGGCTCCATTGGTTAGATGATCGCCTGTTCCGCCATATAGTTGCGGCGCCCAGGTGATCGCGAAACCATCAAGAAACATTGCCGTGACAGCACCGACGCAAGTAGCCGGGAATACATGTTCGTGCGGAAGCTTCATTAGTTTCATCAGCAAATAAACCAATATCCATGTGCCGGGTATCGACACCAGGAATAATATTGCACCGGTACTCCCGCCAATGAATAATTGCGGGAAGAATGCGATGATCTTTGCGGCAATGAACCAAAGCACTGCGCCAATGATCACAAACAAGATGAAGTGATTTTTGGACATTCAGGGGATCCTATGCGCTAACAGTTTCTGCCGCCTTGACCCAGATAAGTGGCAGCAGATAGAGCACTAAAAAGACCGCATTGGACAGTGCGTTTAGCGACGCGCCACCAGCAACCGATGCACCGCTATCGATCACATACCAGATCAGCAAGGCATAGACGGTGGCCCGCGTAATCGCTTTATCTCCGCGTTCGATGGCCGGTACAGTGATCAGCAATATCATGACCATGAAACCCGCAAACACGCCGCCAGCAATCGCAAAGCCGACTTTCGATTCGGGATTGGCAATGGCACTGACACCTTCAGAACCCGGGATGATAATTGCGAGGAACTGGCTCAGACTTCCGGTCGGATCATTCATCGCGCCTGTCGCAAAAAGAAGCGCGGACAAGAAAGACACTATGACCATGAAGCGCATAAAATTCGCTGCTGTTTTGGGTGACATTTTCTATCTCCATCTATTCGATAACCTATGTCAAAGCACGGACGGGTTATTGCTGCAATTACCTCTGGGGTAAGTGCATGACTTGCTGGATAATGGCATGACGCGCTAATACGGGATGATAGGAGTGCAGAATGCAAACGGATTTTGGCAGTATATTAAAGGAGTGGCGGAAAGTTCGCCGGTTCAGCCAACTGGATTTATCGCTCGAGGCCGACCTTTCTGCGCGCCATCTAAGTTTCCTCGAATCCGGCCGGTCGAAACCCAGTCGCGAGATGGTGCTGCGTCTTTCCGATGCGCTGCAACTTCCCCGCCCTGCCGCCAATCAGGCGCTCAATGCCGCCGGTTTCGCAGCGGTCTATCCCAGCCTGCCGGATGATGCCCCGGAACTCGCGCCCGTCAATCAAGCGATAGACAAAATGCTGGAGAAACATGACCCGTATCCGGGCATCGCGGTGGATCGATACTGGGATGTGGTGAAGTCCAACCAGGGCGCACAGATGTTACTCGCGCTCGCCAGTCCCGATGGCACTGCCAATATGATGGACATATTGATGAACAGCGCCGGGCTCGATCTGATCGAAAATTGGGACGAAGTCGCCATGCTAGCATTGACCCGGCTGCGCACAGAGATACTCGAACTGGGCGGAGATGAGAAACTCTCCGCGCTGATGCAACGTCTTGCCAGTCACGAGCGGGTAAAACAGATAGACATGGGAACAATCAACCTCAATCAAGCCGTGATCCCAACCATATTACGCTTTGGAGAAGCGCGTTTATCGCTCTTCTCCACAATCTCACAATTTGGCACGGTCCAAGATACGCGCGCTGGTGAAACCCGCATTGAGATGATGTTTCCGATGGATCAGGAAACGGTTCAGTTTTTCGAAAGATAGCGGCTGTCATTGCTTCCAATATATCTCTAGACTTTAGAGACCAGAGGGAGTGGTGGGATGAATATTTTCAATCAAATTTTTGTCAGTGGAAGCCTGATTGCACTGGCAGCTTGCGCACCGACCGTGCAGGCTGCTGAGGAACCACCAACCGCTCCCGAGACCAAATTAACACCCAACAAAATCAGTGCCGAAACCATGGCCAAGTGGCGAGCTGGTGTTCCGAGTTGGTATGCCCCCGTTGAACCCTTTCGGATCATCGGTAATGAAAAGAACGGCATCTACTTCGTCGGCACCGAAGGCCTCGCCATGTATTTCATCCCAACCGACGAAGGGCATATCGTCCTAGATGGCGGTATGCCGGATCAAGGCGGCTATGTTGCCGAAGCAATCCGCAAATTGGGTTATGATCCGAAAGATATCGCGGTTCTGATCAATAGCCATGCCCATCTCGATCATAGCGGCGGCCTGGCGGAGTTAAGGGAACTCAGCGGTGCAACTGTGATGGCCAGTGAAGGTGATCGTTCTGCACTGGAAGGCGGATTTTATCTTGGATCCGAACAAGACACCAATCTCAATGCACCGCCAGTGAAAGTAAATATCCCATTTTCCGGAGGCTTTTCGTTTGAGCATGGCGGCGTTGCCATGACCGCGAAAGTGACCCCAGGGCACTCGCGCGGCTGCACGTCGTGGACAATGGACGTCGAACAAGATGGCAAAAGCCATGAGGTTTTATTCTTCTGCTCCGCCACCATTGCCGCCAACCGGTTGGTCGGTCCGCCACAATATGAAGGCATAGTTGCCGATTATCGGAAGACATTTGCAATCACCAAAGATTGGAAGCCCGATGTTTTTCTTTCTAACCACCCCGAGTTTTATGGTTTCAAGGCAAAACGCGAAAAACTATTGGCGGGCGACCCGCTGGCCTTTGTTGGTGCAGATGAATTTCCGAAGTTTATAGCAAAAATGGCGGTTGATTTCGAAGCCGGATTGCAGAAACAACAATTAAAGCACAACGCGATTATGAGTAAATAGGAGCAGGCATTGGCAGCAGCGAAAGATTTGGCAGAGCGTTTCTGGGATATTCAGATCAATGGCAGTCACGCCGAACTGCTGCCGCTGTTTGCCGACGATGCGGTGTTTGAAGACCCGGCTATCGGGCGGGTGGAAGGCAAGCCTGCGATCGCCAGGCTACTGGCGCATCTGGATAAATTATTCGGTGACAACCCTCCACAGTTTGAAGTGCTGGAAATTGCCGGTGGCGACAATGTAGCTTGGTCTCGCTGGGTTTGGAAACGCCCTCAAGGCGATGTCGAAGGCGTGGGACTATACAAAGTGCAGGATGGACTATTCATATCCTATCGCGATGTTTTTCAGGTGCCGGAGGAGATTTGAACCATGCAAGCCAAAGATGTGATCGAGAAATTTTGGGATGTTCAGGACGGGCATGATTACACAAAACTCATTCCTCTATTCGCCGACGATGCGACATTCGAAGATCCTGCCATTGGCCGGATAGAGGGCAAAGAAAATATCGCCGCTCTGTTTGCTCAACTGACTAAAGAACTGGCGGACAAGAAAATGCATTTCGAAGTATTGGAAATTGCCGGCGATGACAGTGTCGCTTGGGCACGCTGGCTATGGAAGCGGCCCGATGGCGATCTGGAAGGGGTTGGTTTATATAGAGTCCATGATGGAAAGCTGGCCTCCTATCGTGATTTTTATGCTGTGCCGGAAGAGCAATAGTCAATGATTATGCGCATCGCAAAATGGATGGGAATCATCCCGATATTGTTGATTGCTTTGCTCGGGCTTGTTTGGGCGACCTCTCCCGACCCTAAATTTAATCCGGCTACATTTGGCGAAAAACCGCTGGTCCCGCAAATCGCACCGCTGGGTAAGGCGGTCACTTTGGCGCAGTATAATGACGATAGCGGCGAAACGGTAACCTTGCTCGTTTTGGATATTGACGGCCACCAGGTAACTGGCGTTGACCTTTCACAGTTGGACGCTCCGCGCGCTGAAGATCCCTTTGTTGCGATTGCAGCGGTAAACGCCGACAAACTTCAACAGTCGGAATTTGAAAGTGCGGCAAAGACGACAGTCGCCATTGACCAACTACTACCCATCGCACCGTCCGGTGATCGGCATATAGGTTCCGGCACGAATTTTCCCGAACATGCTGAAGAGGCCGGCAGCGATTCGGTGTTTCAGTTTCCAAAATTCGGAAAAGCTACACCAGCCCGCACAACAGTGAAGCATCGCGAAGGTATTTTACTCGATTATGAAGTTGAGTTTTGTATGCGGTTTGACCGCGATATTACTTCGGTCGAGGATTTCGATGCCGCACAGAAAGGGCTATTTCTATGCGGCGATTTCACCAATCGAAACGCACTTGTCGAACTGGCTGATCCGGATAATCTCGATTCCGGATACGGGTTTAGCGATGCGAAAAGTGGACCCGATTCCTTCCCAAGCGGACCCTTTCTGGTGATCCCCAAAGATTGGCAAACCTTCACTCAGGAGTTGCGGATGACAACCGATCTAAATGGAGAAGCTCGTCAGGATGCGATGGGTAATGAAATGACCATGAACTTCCGGCAGCTTGCCGAAAAGGCATTGGCAGATACAGCGGAACGCCGCTTTCTCTATCAGGATGAATTTTACTTTCTGGCGCCGGACAAACGGATTTCGCAGACATCAACTCTAATGTCAGGAACATCCGAAGGCGTTATTTTCACGCCGCCAACTCGCGGAGATTATGTTTCCATTCTATTCGGCTATGTTGCCGAAGGTCTGTTGTTTTCTGGTGATAACTTTATGGACTTTGCAAAGGCCAAATTCCTTGATGCCGAGTTTCAATCAGGGCATTTTTTAAAAGCCGGCGATGTTGTGCGCCATGGCTCAAACTATCTCGGCGATATTGAAGTCACCGTTGTTCGTTGAGTGATCCGTCTACCCAACGTCCATAGATTATCGTGAATCTAAATCTTTGGCTTTTTGATCGCCGAATATTTTTTGATCCCGCAGAAATGGTGCGATCAAAAGTCCGGCCATGGTCATGGGATAATTGGGTGCTGTTCCGATCCCAATCTTGTCGTGCGGGCGTTCATTTTTAGGATTGTGGAATGTTCCGAACAATATATCCCAGACAATAAACTCGCCGCCATAGTTGGAATCCCCAACATCTTTATTGGGATAGTGATGATACCGATGATTGTCGCCGATTGAGAAGATATATTCCCAAAACCGAAGCTTCAAATCGATATTACTATGCTGGAATATACCTATGCTGAGCTGCATTAATATAGCGACCATGATAATCTCTGCTGATGGTTGGAGGAGGGCATAGGGGACTGCGAATAAAATCGCCTGTCCGACAACCTCTATCGGATGACTGCGAATGCCATTGAGCCAATAGAGCCGCTTTACCGAGTGATGTGCGGCATGAAAACGCCAGAGAAAGGGCACTTCATGCAAGGCTCGATGCAGCCAATAGCGGAAGAAATCTTTGATCAAAATGAACAGAAAGACCTGGACAATACCGGACCAGTGACTGGGCCATAAACCATGGCCATATGGTTCCAAGAACTCGACTAGGCTGACAATGAAAAGTACCTGCATAAGGTATTTTGCAAACCCGTTCCAAAAAGCACCGGAAACAAACATCATAAGGTCAACGGAAGTATCATTACCACCTTCCAGCCAATTTCGACTGAACGGCATTAATCGCTCAAGGGGAGCAACCCATAGACCGATGACGACTGGTATCAGAGCAAGTGTCAACAGCGAGTCAAATGTTACCTCATTTTCAGCTAGCTGAAATCCAAGAAAGAGTGAAAAAATCAAAGTCGCTGGAAAGATAGTGTGTTGTAGAATGCGTCGAAGCAGCGTTCCTTCAAATTTATAAGAAGCCGTATCAAGGTGCCTCAAGGCCCAATTCATGGGCCTGACAATCGCATATGATCCGATTGCTTCAAGAATATTGAAGGGCAAGCCTATCCATTTCTCCAATTTTCGCGCCACTGCAGCACGTGCAGGCAATGATCGGTTTTGATACAGCTTATCGTCCGTGAATTCCGGATTATGATTTTCAGAATAGGTTTTGGTGACAGCCATTCTATCTCTCGCACATTCAGATTCATGAGGTTGAATTTATTAATTGAACATGTTCATTATATAAGAAGAGTATCTGTGTCAAGCAGACCAGTAGTTTCAGAGGGTGACCTTGTTTCAGTTCTTTTCGATCATCGTCATTATGGAAGTAATCATTTCGGCCGCAATCTCTCTAGGAGGGTCGAAATCAATTCGATCAATATTTATCGGCAACGCCAGCGCTCCATGCAATGCAGCCCAAAGCAACTGCGTGAGCATCTTCGGATCACCGGCTACTATCACTCCCGATTTTTGACCTTGTTTAACAGCGTCGTTGAGATGCCGAAAAAACGTTTCATCTTCTAGCGCCTCCGGTTCGGGCGCCTCCCTCGTCTCTGGCCGCACATAAAGAAACGCACCGCGAAAAACTCTATGCTTGTCATCCGCAAAATCTGCATAAGCTTGAAGTAACGCTCGAATTCTGTCGATCGGGTCGTCTGTCGCATCGGCAATTTCTGACATGTCGGCGCGCAATTCATCCACCGGTTCCTGCCAAAGGGAGCGCCCCAAATCTGAAATATCCTCAAAATATTTGTAAATTGTACCGACGGAGACATCCGCTTGCTTTGCAACAGCTCGAATAGTGATTTTTTCTGGATTACCCATTCGGACCAGTTTCGCCGCGGCCGCCCGAATATGTTCCCGCGTCTCGAGCCTTTTTTTCGGAGTAATCGACGGCCTCGGCATCAGGATTCCCTTAACTAATTGATATTATTAGATATATAGAATAGAAGTGCAGTTATAGCACAATGAAATACAAGATTGAGTGCCAAAAAAACAACTCCAAGAAGCCATCCCGATACATTGCTTTTTCTATTCTTCAACAGGTGCGAAGAATATTAACAGCTTTTTCCAAAATCCCCTTTTTGCATCCAAAGCAGGAAACAACTTTCGGCGCGGCTATCGGGAATGAGATCTCAAAAACACAATCACCTCTTCCGCAATCACATCTGGTTGCTCGGGCAAAAATGCATGTCCCGCATTTGGAACAACCACCAACTTGACCCGGTCGGGATATTGCTGGGCCAGCGGGATACCGGCGTCCTGTGGCGGAGCGATAGTGTCTTCGGCGGCTTGCAAGACGAGCATCGGCTTGGTGCCGCCTGCGCTCCATTGATCATAGACATCCGTGCGTGTGGCCTGGCCTTGCAAAATTGCCGTTTGCGTGTGCCAGCCGACGATCCAATAGTCGGGGATATCATTGCCCTCGGCAAAAAATCCATAGTCGATATCACTCCGGCGCTGGCCCACCGTTCGGCGAGGATCAAATATATTTTTCAGCGCAGAATTGGCTTTTTCCGGAATTGGCTTGGCGCCGCCAGAAGCAATCAGCACAATCGACCCAATCCGGTCATCATTGCGGCTGGCAAAGGCGCGGGCAAGCCGGTTGCCGAAAGCATGCCCGATGACCGCTATTTTTTCATCGGGTCTAGCTTCTGCTTCGGCGACTGCTGCGACATCATCGGCCATATCAAACAGAGTGACGTCGCCTTCGGGCAGGGTTGAGTTTTTGATGCCGTGCGCATCAATGGCGATGGTCCGATATCCGGCGATATTGAGTGCGGTCACGAGCTCGTTGAAGTCGCTGGCCTCACGACCGGCGCTGGCGAGCAGGATGACGGGATCACCCTTCCCGCTGACATGATAGGCATATGTGCGTGTCCCGCGCTCGATCGATTTCTCGGCACCGATAGCGTCACGAGCAGGAGTGTGGGGCGAAGGCATCCAAAGAGCGTAAACAATCATACCCAAAATGGCGAGTAGACCAAATACGATGATGGTGAGTTTTTTCATCTGACCCAACTAAGCTTCTCCGACAGGGAGAGGTTTTTATCAAAAATCAACAGCGATGCCCTTATGCACCCAGTCGCCATAGCGTGTTGGATCATCTTTCTCTTTTGTCTCATCCGCCGTTTCCAAGGGATCAGGTTCGGGGACGGGTTTATTTTTTGACAGATGTTTCGGCGGCTTTACATTCGCGGGGCGTTCCCCCGGTTTTCTGGTCTTTTCGGTCATATCTCACCTGCCTCAAAATTGAAAAACCTTGGTTCGCTTCCTATATTGAGGGCAAGGCGGTCTTAATCAAGCGGGTTTTGTGCGATGAATTTTATGAAAACAACCATGTTGCTGGCGGCACTAACCGCGCTGTTCATGGTTATGGGCTACTCACTCGGTGGCAGCGGTGGAGCTGTAATTGCGCTAATCGTCGCTGCGGGCATGAACCTTTTCACCTATTGGAATGCCGATAAAATTGTTCTCAAAATGCACAATGCGGTTGAGGTTGATGCCGGCAGTCATCCCGAATTCTATTCGATGGTGCAGAATCTGGCAAATCGCGCGCAGCTTCCTATGCCGAAAGTCTATGTTGTCGATCAGGCACAGCCCAATGCTTTCGCCACCGGGCGAAATCCGGAAAATTCGGCTGTGGCAGCCACGACTGGTTTGCTCAACATGCTTAACTTTGAAGAAATTGAAGGCGTGATGGCCCATGAACTCGGCCATGTACAAAACCGAGATACTTTGGTTATGACCATGGTTGCGACCATTGCTGGCGCGGTCTCAATGCTGGCCAATTTCGGGATGTTTTTCCGCGGACGCAATGCTGGGATAGCCGGTCTGATGGCGGTGCTAATTGCGCCCTTTGCTGCGATGATCGTGCAAATGGCGATTAGCCGCACACGTGAATTTGGGGCGGACAAGACTGCGGCAACGATTAGCGGCAAGCCTCTGGCACTTGCCTCTGCTTTGTCAAAAATCTCCGGCATGGCGGAGCGTACACCCAATCCGGTTGCCGAACGCAATCCGGCAGCAGCACAGCTTTATATTGTTCCTGCCGGTGTGAGACAGATGTTCTCCACCCACCCACCAACCGAAGACCGTATTGCAGCGCTACAGGAAATTGCCGGCAACGATTCCGATCATATGTCTGATCAATCCAACGAATTGGGCGATATGAGCCGTTTGAAAAAACGCAGTGCACTTGACCCTCGGTAGATAAACCGCTTCGCTTGACGCCGCATAGCCGCTAAGGCCGCTGCCCATGGACAGATCCAACAAAAAACCAACCGGATTCCCTGCGCGCCTCGCAGCGATCCGTTTGCTCGATGCCGTATGCCGTCGCGGCGAAACGCTCGATCAAGCAATGTCATCCGCGACCGGGAGTCTGTCGAACCCATCGGATAAATCATTAGCCCATAATATCGCCGCCAACGCCCTGCGCTGGATGACCGCACTGGATGCGATGATTGATAGCGCGACAAAGAATCCCCTTGCCGAGGACGCGAAAGCCCGGATGGCGCTGCGGATTGCATTGGTACAGGTTCTGGTACTCGAGACGCCGCAGCATGCAGCGATTTCAACGGCGCTACCGCTGGTCCAAGGCGGACCAAGGCGATTGGTACACGGGGTGTTCTCGACCCTGATGCGCGGTGTTGAAAAAGGCGATGTTACATTGCCAAAATATCCAGCGATACCAGGTGAAACACGTGCACGTTGGCGGAAAAATTGGGGGAAGGAAACCGCTTCCTCCGCCAATCAAGCATGGGCACAGCAAGCGCCTTTGGATCTGAGTTTCAAATCCAACAATGTTGGAGAATTGGCCGCAGAGTTGGAAGGTGAAAGCCTGGCTTCAAAACAGCTGAGGAGGCTTCCATCTATTCCCATTACCGAGCTTAAAGGTTTCGAAACAGGCGATTTTTGGGCGCAGGATCTCGCCGCATCCCTACCGGCTAGATTGCTTGGCGAAGGCAGCGGAAAAACGGTGCTGGATCTCTGTGCAGCGCCGGGTGGTAAAACCATGCAACTGGCCAGCAGTGGTTGGGGTGTGATCTCGGTCGACAACAACAAACGGCGGATGGAACGCTTTCACGACAATTTGAAACGTACCGGATTAGAAGCACAAACGGTTATTGCCGACCTGATGAAATGGGAGCCATCAGAGCCCGCCGATGCGGTGTTGCTCGATGCTCCATGCAGCGCCACCGGTATTTTCCGCCGCCATCCAGATGTGTTGCATTGTATTGGAGAGCGCCAGATTGCGGATAGAGCAGAAGTGCAATCGATGCTGCTTCATCGGATCGCACTATGGGTAAAACCGGGTGGATTACTTGTCTACGCAGTCTGTTCGCTCGAACCGGAAGAAGGTGAGGAACAGGTCGCAAAGTTTCTGGAGCAACATGAGCAATATGAAATCGCAGCAGTTGGTCCAGATGAATTGCCAGGTGGCATCACACCGACTTCCGATGGTCATGTTCGCACCCTGCCCACCATGTTGGCCGAAAAGGGCCACCTTGATGGTTTCTTCATCGCCAGACTGCGCCGGAAAGGCTAAAAACAAGATATTGTGAACCTGTCCCCAAACTGTCCACAAGGGAGAGTGTTTCGTTACCAATCGCACCTTGCGGGTGAGAGGCAATATTTCTAAACGCATCTAGAATTTTAGGGACTTTTCATGGCCAGTAATATCCGCATCGCCCCATCCATTCTTTCCGCTGACTTTGCCAAGCTGGGTGAAGAAGTGCGGGCAATTGACGAAGCTGGTTGCGATTGGATCCATGTCGATGTGATGGACGGACATTTCGTTCCCAATATCACTATCGGTCCAGGTGTAGTTAAAGATCTTCGCGCGCACAGCGAAAAACCGTTTGATGTGCATTTGATGATTTCTCCGGTTGATCAGTATCTTGAGGCCTTTGCAGAGGCTGGGGCAGATTACATTTCCTTCCACCCCGAAGCGGGTCCACATCCCCATCGCACCGTCCAATCCATTGCCGCACTCGGTAAGAAAGCGGGATTGGTTCTTAACCCGGCAACACCACTCGATATCCTCGACTATCTGATTGATGATCTTGATCTGATTTTGGTGATGAGCGTCAATCCCGGCTTTGGCGGACAAAGTTTCATCGACAGCCAACTACGCAAGATCGAAAATATCCGGCAACGTATCGGTCAAACCGGTAAGGATATCCGCCTGGAAGTCGATGGGGGCATTGACCAGACCACAGCGCCAAAAGCCATAGCGGCTGGGGCTGACACATTGGTCGCCGGCACAGCCACTTTCACAGGCGGTCCCGGTCAATATGCCGCCAATATCAGCGGCCTGAGGGGTGAATGAGCGAAGGCCCACCGGATCAGGATGATTGGACGAGCGACGGCCCGGCCCAATTTAACGACGATTTAGAGGAAGCGCCCGACGGGCAGAGCCTGACCATTCGCTCGGCCAGCGATCGCGGCCAATCGCTCGCACAACAAGCCACGATGCTATATTATCGGATGACCTGGCGAATGCCGATGCATCGCTTGCGTCTGTCTGGAAAATTACCTTTGCGGCTGCTCGCCGTTCCCATTGACCCCGTGGATGGTGACCGCGTGCAAGGGACCGCGGTGCGTGCCGGTCATTTTCTATTTCGAGGCTTGAAAAAGAAGCACAAAAATATTGATTTTGCCGACCTGAAACTACCGCCTCAGTTTGAAGATTATGTGCATCGGTTTCTGTGGCTTCGTGACCTGGATACGGCTGCATCGCGAGATCAAGCAGTTCCGGTAGCCGAAGAATTGATCGAAAAATGGTTGGACGCAAACGGCGGCAAGATACGCCAACCGGCTTGGCGGCCCGATAATTGCGGCTGGCGACTGCTGATCTGGGCGAGCCATGCGCCGATTGTTCTTTCGTCGAAGGATTTGGTTTACCGGTCCAAGGTTCTCAATAATATCGCGCGGACGGCTCGGCATCTTGATCGGACCGCTGATAAGGCAACGTCCAGTTTGGGACGTCTGGTTGCTTGGAGCGGTGTTGTAGCCTCTTCATTGCTGCTTCCCGAAGGACGGGTGCGCCGGATTGTCGGTGAAGCCGGTCTTGAAAAAGCGATGAGCGAGTTTTTCTATGCCGATGGCGGATCGGTATCACGCTCTCCGTTGAATCAGATGGACGCTGTGATCCTGCTTTCGATGCTGAAAGAAGTATATGTCGCACGCAAGGAAGAGGTTCCGGAATATCTAGATGCAGCACTTAAAAAGGCAGTACCACCCCTAACCGCGCTAACACATTTCGACGGTAGTATGGGCAACTGGCAAGGCGGCGGTGCAACCAATTCCAAACAAGTTGCGCAGGTTGTTGAAGCCAGCGGCGTACGCAGCCGGCCGCTGCGTCAGGCACGTGATTGGGGTTATCAGAGGGTTTCGTCGGGGCGTTCGGTTCTGATACTTGATGCCGCACCACCACCTATTGCCCGCATGGCCGTAGCGGGCTGTGCCTCGACCTGTGCTTTCGAATTTTCCAACGGCGATTGCCGGATCATCACCAATTGCGGAGGGGCCGGCCTCGTTGGCGCGACCATTCCTGCATCACTCGCGCGCGGGCTGCGAACCACAGCCGCGCATAGTACGCTCTGTATTGATGACAGCAATAGCACCTCGATCCTCCCCGATGGCAAACTGGGGCGCGGCGTCAATGAAGTGGAACTTTTCCGACGCGATGTCGAAAATGCGACCCGGCTGGAAGCCAATCATGACGGCTATTCCCGCCGCTTTGGCCTGATCCACAAACGCTTGCTGCTGCTGCGCTCCGATGGCTTGGAACTGCGCGGCGAGGATATGCTTATCCCAGACGGAAAGAAACGTCGGCGCAAGAAGAACGATGTGGAATATGCTTTACGGTTCCACCTTGGACCGGATATCGAAAGCGACATAATATCGGATGGCAAGGGCGTATTGCTGCGTTTGAAAGATGGCAACTTATGGCAATTCCGCTCAACCAGCGGCGCCATTGCCCTAGAAGAGAGCGTCTTCGTAGACGGCATGGGGATACCTCATGAAGTCATGCAAATGGTGATTACAGATTCAGTAGGCAGCGGCGGTGGAGCCACCGGCTGGCTGCTCAAACATATGGGGTAGAAATGACGGAAAATATCAAAATCAAACGCGCGTTATTGTCGGTATCTGACAAGAGCGGGTTAGCCGAATTGGGTCAGGAACTGGCCAAACATGGCGTTGAACTGATCTCGACCGGCGGCACTGCAAAGGCTCTGCGTGACGCCGGATTGGAAGTGGCTGATATTAGTGAAGTCACCCAGTTTCCAGAGATGATGGATGGCCGTGTGAAGACATTGCACCCGAAAGTTCATGGCGGTCTGCTCGCACGCCGCGATGATGCCGGTCATGTCGCATCGATGGAGGAGCATGACATTGCCGGGATCGATCTGGTGGTGGTCAATCTATACCCCTTTGCTCAAACGGTTGCCAAAGGTGCTGACCGACCGGAGATCATCGAGAATATCGATATTGGCGGACCGTCCATGGCGCGCAGTGCAGCCAAGAATCACGATTTTGTTACCATCATTACCGATCCGTCGGACTATGCCACTTTGGTTTCCGAATTGAACGATAGCGATGGCGCAACATCTTTGGACTTCCGCAAAAACATGGCGGCGAAAGCCTTTGCGGCAACCGCCAGCTATGACAGCATGATCGCGCAATGGTTCGGTTTTTCTGATCAAGGCAAGATGTTCCCGGACACACTGCCATTGACCATGAGCCAGCCGGTAGAACTGCGCTACGGTGAAAACCCGCATCAATCGGCGGCGCTCTATCTACCCAATGGGCCGTCGGCAAATGGCATTGCTCAGGCTGAACAGATGCAGGGCAAGGCGCTAAGTTACAATAATTATAATGATGCGGATGCTGCGCTCGAACTGGTCAGCGAGTTTCGCGATGGGCCGCCGACCGTAGTGATTGTCAAACATGCCAATCCTTGCGGCGTCGCCAGTGGGGAGACCATATTGGAAGCCTATAAAGAAGCCCTTGCCTGCGACAGCGTGTCGGCCTTTGGCGGCATAATCGCTGTAAACAGGCCGCTAGATGCGGCGTCAGCAGAAGCCATGACCGGTATCTTTACCGAGGTCGTTTGCGCCCCCTCTGCCGATGACGACGCCAAAGCCATTTTTGCCAAAAAGAAAAACCTGCGCCTGCTTTTGACCGGAGAACTGCCCAATCCCGCGCGTGGCGGCATGGGTTTCAAATCTATTGCAGGCGGGTTCCTGTTGCAGTCCCGCGACAATGGGCAGATTGCGCAAGATGATCTGAAATGCGTGACCAAGCGTCAACCTACCGAGCAGGAAATGGCCGATTGTCTATTCGCCTGGACCGTTGCCAAACATGTGAAATCGAATGCGATTGTCTATGCCAAAGGCGGCGCGACGGCTGGCGTTGGCGCAGGACAAATGAATCGGCTGGAATCGGCACGTATCGCAGCGTGGAAGGCCAAAGATGCGGCGGAGAAGGCCGGTTGGGATGAGGCCCGCACGATTGGTTCGGCAGTAGCCTCCGATGCGTTTTTCCCGTTTGCCGACGGCTTGATGGCTGCGGTGGAAGCCGGCGCGACGGCGGTCATTCAACCGGGTGGGTCCATTCGCGATGATGAAGTGATTGCAGCCGCGGATGAAGCCGGGCTGGCAATGCTACTAACCGGAATGCGCCATTTCCGGCACTAGATAGTGATCATACACCATATCCAATATGGTGTATGTTTCCCTTGCTTTACGAAATAGGATTACTCCGGCGTAGCGGCCTGTGCGTTTTGTCCGTCACCTTCGGGAGCGGCAATAATATCGCGGGTCACGCTACCTTTATCGACGGTGTTTGTTCCTGGATCGCCTACTGCTGAACGGATACCTGCATCGGCACTACCGGCTTGGCTAACAACCGCTGCTTCGGTTACGCTACGGGCCTGTGATCCGCCAAACATGGCTTCCAGAGTTTGCTGTTGCACGCCGCCGGTTTGTGGACGCGGTTGGCCCGGCTTGGGCGGCGTAAGGGCGAAATCAGGTGGAATCACCAAAGGCGGCTGACGCGATACCGCGAATTCGTCGGGACGTTCGCGATTGAGTAGGCCACTAGAGCCGCACGCGGTCAGGCTGGCCAATGAAACGAGGCTGATAGCAACGGTGGTCTTACGCATGATTTGATCCCTTAAACATCTTTATCAAAGCCTAATAGCGGGCTCTTGTAACAATTCAACTGTCCGCAGCCTGAACATCATCTTCCTTCTTGGCGAAAAACAGGGCGCGGATGAGTAATATCGCGACGCCTATACTGATACAGGCATCCGCGACATTAAAAATTAGAAACGGCCGAAAGCCATTAATATGCAGGTCGAGAAAGTCGACCACATATCCATACATGGCGCGATCGACAATATTTCCAGCTGCACCGCCCAATACCATGGAGAGAGCGACAATATCCCATTTGGCCGTTTCTTTCCACATCCAGACGGCAACTGCGATAGCGATAATGGCCGTTAATGCTACCAAGGCCCAACGCTGAAAATCACTGGATGCGGTCAGCATTCCCATGGAAACACCATAATTTTCGGCCCATGTCAGATTGAAAAAAGGTAGCAGTTCGATCTGCCCTTTGCCGCGCAAACCAATAGAATGCACCACGAATAATTTCATGGCCTGATCAAGGGCGAAAATGAGAAACGCAATGATCAATCCGTTGCGGCGATATTTTTTGATTTGATCCATTACACGCACTCGCCAGTATATTCGTCATGCCGAACTTGTTTCAGCATCTCGTGAGATTGTTCGTGCTGCCGGACATCCTGAACCGAGTTCAGGATGACGGGTGTGGGTTCAAAACCTCTCATGCCAGCACCTTTTCGCAACGGCCACATAGCGCGCCATCTTCTGCCACGTCGGGAAGCAATCGCCAGCAGCGACCGCACTTATGATTCTTGGTTTTTGTGACCTTGATTTCCGTGCCATCGGTCACACTAGCAACGATAGTTAGTTCCGCAAATTCTCCGGTATCAACCGGCAAGCCTGCCATCGGATAGCTGATCTCCGCTTCCAGGCTGGAACGAATGGTTTTTTCACGGCGCAGCGGTTCAATGGCTTCAGTGACACTGGTGCGCGCTTCTCTGATAGTTGCCCACTTTGCATCCAGTTCCTGATCCTGCCAGTTTGAGTCGACTTCTGGCCAGACTTTAAGATGGATAGAGTCATTCTCATCTGGAAACCGGCTCTGCCAAATTTCTTCCGAAGTGAAGACCAGTACCGGCGCAATATAGCGCGTCAGCGCGTGGAACAGGGTGTCCATCACGGTCCGGTAAGCCATACGCTTTGGATCATCCGGCGCATCGCAGTATAAACAATCCTTGCGGATATCGAAGAAGAAGGCGCTTAAATCTTCCTGTGCAAAGGCCGAAAGCGTGCGCATGTAGGGACCGAATGCAAAATCGTTCACATGCTGCTTCAGCTCGGCGTCCACCTCGGCAAGGCGGTGCAGGATATAGCGTTCCAATTCTGGCATATCGGCGACGGCAACCTGTTCACCATCGGCGAAATCGGAAAGCCCACCCAGCATATAGCGGAACGTATTGCGCAGCTTGCGATAGTTGTCGGTGACGCCTTTCAGGATCTCATCACCGATCCTGTGATCCTCGGTAAAGTCGACACTGGCTGCCCATAGGCGCAATATGTCCGCACCATTGACGTTGATGATCTTCTGCGGATCAAGCGTATTGCCCAGCGACTTCGACATTTTCTTGCCGGTCTTGTCGAGCGTCATACCGTGGGTCAACACAGCTTTGTAAGGCGCGCGGCCTCTAGTACCGCAAGACTCTAGAAGACTGCTCTGGAACCAGCCGCGATGTTGGTCGCTGCCTTCCAAATATAAATCTGCTGGCGTTTGATGGTCGGGCCATTTGCCGCTTTCCAGCACGAAACTATGCGTACAACCGCTGTCGAACCAGACATCGAGAATGTCGGTGATGACTTCATAGTCATCCAGTGCATATTTCTCGCCGAGAAATTGCTGATGATCGGCATCGAACCAGGCATCCGCTCCGCCAGCTTTAAAGGCCGCAATAATCCGCTCATTAACGGCGGGATCGTTTAGATACTCGCCAGTCTTGCGATCCACATAAAGCGCAATCGGTACGCCCCATGCGCGCTGACGACTGAGCACCCAGTCGGGACGGCCCTCGACCATGGATTCGAGGCGGCGTTTGCCGCGCTCTGGTACGAACCGAACTTTATTTTGGATTTCATCGAGTGCGATTTCGCGGAGAGTGCCGTTTATGCCTTCTGCATGACCGGTCTGTTCCCTCTCCCCTTCAGGGGGGAGGGTTAGGGTGGGGGGAACATTGTCAGCAGAACTCTGCATAGAAATGTCCCCACCCCCGGCCCCTCCCCTGAAGGGGAGGGGAGAATCCATTGGTACAAACCATTGCGGCGTACAGCGATAGATGATTTTTGCTTTCGAACGCCAGCTATGCGGATAGCTATGCTGGAAATCATCGCTGGCCGAAAGCAAGCCGCCAGCCTCGCGCAGATCCGAACAGATCGGGCCTTCGCTGCCAACAAATTTCTTGTTGATCACACTACCGGTCAGCGGCAGCCAAGGCCAATCCTCGCGATATTGCCCGCCCGCATCGACTGCGAAGACCGGGTTGATGCCATTTTCCTTACACAGCGTAAAATCATCCTCACCATGATCGGGGGACATATGGACAAGGCCGGTGCCTGCCTCGGTGGTGACGAAATGCGAACCGTCGAGAAAGGGGCGCGGTTTGGTGTAGAATTCGCTGTCCGGGAATTTGTCAGCCATTGGGTGTTTGGCGGTTGCTCCGGCGAGTTCGGAGCCTGCAACAGGTGTTCTATCGAACGGTGCGATCCTAAGACTCAAATCATAGTGAGCGGAAAGAGTCTTACTCACTCGCTCGCAAAACTGCTCAACTAACTGACGGGCAACAACGATCCGCCGGTCTCGCCAAAACTCTCTTAGTTGCGATGGCATCTCGTCGGAAGCATTCTCTCCTGATAAGCCTAGTGAGAAACTCACGATTTCGTATTCAACATCCGCCCCATAAGCGAGCGCCTGATTAACCGGAATCGTCCATGGCGTCGTCGTCCAGATCACCGCATGCGCGCCAACCAATTCCGGCGCATTCGGTGCCTCGACAATCTCAAACGCCACATCAATCTGTGTCGACGTAATATCCTCATATTCCACCTCGGCCTCGGCCAAAGCGGTCTTTTCCACCGGCGACCACATCACTGGCTTTGCGCCGCGATAGAGTTGACCGGCTTCAGCGAATTTCAACAACTCAGTAACAATCGCTGCCTCGGCGGCGTAATCCATCGTGAGATAGGGTTTGTCCCACTCAGCCAGCACGCCCAGCCGCTTAAATTCCTCGCGCTGCACATTGACCCATTTGTCCGCATATTCACGGCACTCGGCGCGGAACTCGCTGGCGGGCACTTCGTCCTTGTTGCGCTTTTTCTTGCGATATTGTTCCTCGATCTTCCACTCGATGGGAAGACCGTGACAATCCCAACCCGGCACAAAGGGTGCGTCCTTGCCCAACAGATTTTGCGAGCGGACAGTAATGTCTTTCAGCGTCTTGTTCAGGCTATGCCCAATATGGATATTGCCATTGGCATAAGGTGGGCCATCGTGAAAAATGAACTTTTCCTGGCCATCGCGCGCCGCGCGGAGCTTCTTGTAGAGGTCAATATTCTCCCAGCGCTCCAAGATACCCGGTTCCTTATTCGCAAGGCCGGCTTTCATCGGGAAATCGGTTTTTGGCAGGAAAACCGTATCTTTATAATCTGGTGTGCTGTCAGTCATGATCGAAGCGGATTAGGCGAGGTTGCGGGCCGGTGCAAGCATGGTTTTTGCACCGCAACAACCCGAATTGAAGTCAACGTACCAGCGCAGGTCCAACGGTGGCAATATCGTCAACCCAAAGCCAGCCTTTATAACTGCCATTGATCGATCTTAACTGACGCCAATCGCGTAATCCGATCAACCCACCGTTCTCATCCTGTCCGGCAGCAAGAATGATATGCCCGCCATGTTCTTCCATACGTTCCGCTGTCCGGTTGGGCCAGCCAGCGATGCGCCACTGCTGATCCAGCGAAACAATCATGGTACCGCCTTTACAGCTCTCCGGCAGCGATCCGATCCACCCAGCCAGCTTGTAATCCGATGCACAGGAGAATCCTTCCGCTGCGGTCCAAGCCCATATGCCCGGAACCAGTGCGCGCATCCGTTTTACCGGTGCGGTATCACCATAAAAACTATCCCCATCCGCCACTGGATCGCGACCGTGCGCTTTGAGGATCGCAAGAAGCTGGTCTGCTTCCTTGGGGTCATCACTTTTGAAGTGGAACATGAAAGGCTTTTTAGTTTCTGAGCCCAGAGCATCTTCGACAGTGGCAATCTTGCCAACGCCTTCGCCGCGCAATGGGAAGCTCTTGCCATCATCGGGCGTCAGACCATAGCCAAGATCCAGTTTTTGGAGCTCTTCCAACGTCAGGTCACTGGTCGTGCCTTTGCCATCAGTGCGACAGTTCAGGTCGCCATCATTGAACAGCACCATTTTACCGTCTTTGGTCGGCGCAACATCAACCTCCACCATATCGGCCTTGGCCTCCGACGCAGCCCGGATGGCATGGACGGTGTTTTGGAAAATCGACTTGGTTTCTTTGGCGCCAATCCGCGTTGCGATGCAATCATCAGGGCCAAGGCTGGTGCGGTCATAGGGTTGATAGATATTGCCGTTTGCAATCATTTTTACCGTGCCGCCTCTGGCCGGTGCCCATATCGAACTATGGAAAAGATAAAACCCGATGATGAGCAACCAAAACCCGCCAAATACCCACAATACGCGCCTTTTCATTCGAGCAATTCTCTGGCTTTGTCGCAGTCTTTGTCCATCTGTATCTTCAGCGCATCCAGATCATCAAATTTCTGTTCTCCGCGCAGGAAGTGATGCAGCTCAACTTCGATGGTCTGGCCGTACAGATCTTCGCTAAAGTCGAAAAAATAGGGTTCGAGCAATTCCTTGGGCGGGTCGAACGACGGACGGATGCCGAGATTGGCCGCCCCGTTCAAAACCCGTCCGTCGGGCAAGCGACCCTTCACAGCATAGATGCCATATTTCGGTCGCTGATAGTGCCCCAGATCAATATTGGCGGTGGGGAAGCCCAGCTGGCGTCCGTTTTTATCGCCGTGAATAACTTCGCCCTGAATCGTAAACGGCCGGGTTAGAAGCCGACCCGCTTCCTCGCAGCGACCTTCGGTCAGTGCCGCTCGGATACGACTGGACGATATTACATCATCACTGTCGCTAATCGCGCCCGCACTTTGCGCCGACAGCTCGACCGTCGCGCCATATTGCTGGAGCAATTCGATATTGCCTTTGGCGCCTTGCCCAAAGGTGAAATCTTCTCCCGTGACCACGCCGTGCGCGCCAAAACGTTCGACCAACAGCTTGCCGATAAAATCCTCTGCAGACGTTCCCGCCAATTCCGCGCCAAATGCAAAGACCAGCATGGCGCTGGCTCCCGCATCGCCAAAAAGACGCTGTCGCTGATCTAACGTCGTCAACCGGAATGGTGCGATATCGGGTTTGAAAAAACGCACCGGATGCGGATCGAATGTGGCAATAATTGCCGGACGGCCTTCATCCCGTGCCCAGCTCAGAGCTTTACCGGCGACGGCCTGATGCCCGAAATGAAAGCCGTCAAAATTGCCTAGCGCGATAATCGCACCGCGCAGATCGCTCTCAATCCGGTCATTGCCACTTAGCCTTTGCATATATTGGCTACTGACTAGATTCGCCTGATTCTTCAACTACTTCTTGCGGTAGGTCTTTCATCGGGATCAGGCCCTGTTGAATGACACGCATGGCATTGAGACCCATGACTGCCCGAATTTCCTCTTCGGTGAAATCGGCATCCATCAGTGCCTGGGTGACTTGCACGATGCCGCTTGTATCAAAGCGTGTCGTTACTGCACCGTCAAAGTCGCTGCCCAATGCCGCATATTCAATCCCAACCAGGTCGCGGACATGCTTGACGGCTTTGGCAACCGTTTTGGGATCGGTGTCGCACATGGCGCCATCCCAATAGCCCAGACCAATAACGCCGCCTGTAGCAGCCACACCTTTTATCTCTTCGTCGGTCAAGTTGCGGTTGACGCCACATACTGCCTGCACTCCGCCATGGCTGGAGACGACCGGACGGCGCGCTGTTTTCAGAATCTCCGCCACCGTTTCGTGACTGCTATGAGCAATGTCGACGATCATCCCCATGTCTTCCATATCTCGCATGATCGTGCGACCAAATTCGGTGAGACCACCTTTCTCAACACCATGCATGGAGCCCGCCAACTCATTGTCGAAAAAGTGAACCAATCCAGCCATGCGCATCCCAGCGTCATACAGTTTCTGCAGATTCTCTCGCTTGCCTTCAAGCGTTTGCAATCCCTCTGCTGAGAATAATGTTCCGACTACAGATTGGCCGTTTTCTTCCGCGGTCTTTCCGCGCAGTTCGGGGAGCGAATCTGCATCTCCAGCGCTTTTAATCTGGATCATCGCCCCATCGGAATCAATGATCGCATCGTTGAGTTTCTTACCATGATAAATTTGCCGCTCGAGCAGCGAAAACCAAGTTCGCATTGGTTGTAACTGCGTTATCGCCAGCAGCGTGATATTGTCAGTTTCATCGCTATTGCTGTCGTAGTTCTGACCACGGGGCGTCTTACTCACACTGGAAAAAATTTGTAGCCCAACATTGCCTTTCTGCAAACGCTCCAAATCGATATGGCCGCGATCGACGCTATCGGTAATCTTGCGTTTCCATAGCAATGTGTCGCCGTGGAGGTCGACAATCAGCAGACTGTCGTGCAGCGCCTGAGCTTCCTCCGTTATCTCCAGCAAAGGTTTGCCGTCGACCATATTGGTCTGTTTCTCGAACTCGGCTGGCGCGAAGATGAACCATGCAATGGCGATGATGACGATAAGACCAAGCAGAGACAAACCAAATTTTTTCACGATATTTCCTTCGTCAATGTCACAAAACTATGAGCAGGCTTGCTAGCTTTTGCTTCGATGGTTTCTCGCTTTATCTCCCGCCAAAGCCGGTTGTCAAAGCCATCGATCATCGTATCACCATCGGGCTTAATATGCACTTCAGTCAATTCAATCCGGTCGGCTTTTTCGAGAAACAAGCTGTAGATCTCTGCACCGCCAATAATCGCTATATGCGGGGCGTTGGCAACCCTCAAAGCTTCTTCCAAGCTATACGCGACCTCTGCGCCATCCGCCTGCCAATCCCGATCTCGGGTCAGAACAATATGGCGGCGACCGGATAACAAGCCAGGCAAGCTATCAAATGTCTTTCGTCCCATGATCATGGGTTTGCCCGACGTCAGAGATTTGAAACGGCGCAAATCGCCAGGCAAATGCCATGGCATATCGCCATCTTTCCCGATCACTCCATTGTCAGCGCGGGCGAGTATCAGAAAGATTTCGGGATGGTCCATCCAGCACGCCTAGCGCAATTGGATTTAGAAAAACAGCTTAGTTACATGGCCCATTTTTCGGCCATCGCGAACCTCGGCCTTGCCATAGAGATGGAGGTGATTGCCACTGTCGCCCAGCAAATCTTGCCAATCATCCGCCTGATGCCCAATCAGATTGTGCATCTCCACTCGCTTCGCGGCGCGCTCAGTCCCACCCAATGGCAATCCACAAATTGCGCGGATGTGGTTCTCAAACTGACTGGTCACCGCACCTTCAATGGTCCAGTGGCCACTATTGTGCACGCGCGGCGCCATTTCGTTGAACACCGGTCCATCGGCAGTAGCAAAAAACTCACAAGTGAGAACACCAACATAGTTCATTGCTTCCGCCATTTTGGCGGCCAGCGCACGCGCTTTTGTTTCCTGATTCAATATCTCGGAGGGAGCTGGCACGATGCTTTGTGCCAAAATACCATCTTCATGAATATTATGCGGAGTATCCCAATAGCGAATTTCACCATCCTGACCGCGCACCAATATCACTGAAAATTCGTGGGAAAAGGTTACAAACCCTTCGGCAACGGAAGGTTGCTCCTCAACGGCTTCCCAGTGGAGAGCGAGATTATCTCCCTCTTTAATACGAGCCTGACCCTTGCCATCATAACCCATGCGAATGGTTTTCAGGATGGCTGGTGTACCAACCTGTGCAATTCCAGCTTGCAAGGATGGCAGGTCAGTAACTTCGGCAAACGGCGCCGGCTGGCCACCGTGGCTTTGAGCAAATTCTTTCTCCGCAATTCGGTTCTGCGCAATATCCAGCGCTCCGGTTGGCGGATGGAGTTGTTCATTTTGAGACATCACAGACAGCGGCGTCACCGGAACATTTTCCCATTCAAAAGTGATGACATCGCACTGTTCAAAAAACAGCTGCAACGCGGCTTCTTCTTCGAAAGCGGCCTGCGTGAATTGGGATGCTACTTGCGCTGCAACGCTGTCCGTTTCAGGCGCATAGATATGGCAGCGGTAGCCCAGTTGTGCAGCAGAGGTCGCCATCATCCGGCCGAGCTGCCCCCCGCCCAAAATACCGATTGTTGATCCGGGAGCCAGACAAGTCATGACGATTGTTATTCCGGCTGATCCGCGACCGCATCGCTCTGTGCAGTACGCCACGCGTCCAACCGGTCTGCCACGGCATTATCTTCGTTCGCGACAATCGCAGCGGCCAGAAGTGCCGCATTTTTGGAACCCGCCTCACCGATTGCTAAGGTACCAACCGGAATGCCAGCGGGCATTTGCGCGATCGATAACAAACTGTCGATACCATTTAGAGCCTTAGACTGAATAGGAACGCCAAGCACCGGAATGCGGGTCATGGACGCGGTCATGCCGGGTAGGTGCGCTGCACCGCCAGCACCTGCGATAATGGCTTTCAGACCTTTGTTGGCAGCCGATTTGGCATATTCATAGAGGCGTTCCGGTGTGCGATGGGCCGACACGATCTTAACCTCATGCGCAATACCGAGCGTATCCAAAATCTCGCTGCCCAATTGCATAACCGGCCAGTCGGATTGACTGCCCATAATGATTCCGATTTTTGGAGGCGCTTCGGCCATGTTTCACCTGAATGTTGTCGCGGAAGCGAAACCTCCTAGCTCCGAATCAGGAAGGGCGCAATGCATCACTCGCCCATCAGGTGTTTGATCCAGAGCAAAGCACGATCAAAATCTTGCTTTATCAACAAAATACGGTAGTTGGTCCGCGAAATAGAAAGCGCCAACTCACAATTTTCACTAACTAGATCAGCCGTGTTAGGGGACACGAAAGATTATGGGGCACGGTAACTCTGAAACTTCTGCAAAAACGGATTGCATCCGCTGTGACGTGTTGTTGCAGGAAAATGCACGCCTGAAGGAGCAATTGCGCGAGATGGAAAACCGCGCCCACCATGATGCCCTTACGGGTCTAGCCAATCGCCGCTATTTTATGGAAGGTTTGAAAGTCCGGATTTCGCGCTGTCAGCGCTATGGCGGTCAAACTGCGTTGCTGTTTTTGGACGTCGATGGCCTAAAACAAGTGAATGATCAACATGGCCATCAGGCGGGTGATCTGCTGCTGACCAACCTAGCAGCAATATTGAGCGATAATGTTCGGGTTTCCGACATGGTTGCGCGCATTGGTGGTGACGAATTTGCTATTCTACTCGACAACATAGAACCAGTGCAACTGGATCAGAAAGTAGCTTCTTTGCTGAACCTGATCCAGGGTGCTGACATTAAATTTGGCCAGCAGCGCTTGAACCTTAGCGCGGCCATTGGCCATTGCTTTGTCGGACCAGAGGATAATGTTGAGGGCCTCCTATCTCGCGCAGATGCAGCTATGTACCGGGAAAAAAGAAAAACCAGTTAGTCCGTTTTCGCGTTAACGCTCCGACAAATAATAACGTTCAACTTCGTTCAGATCATCGTCGAGTTCGTAGATAATCGGCTGGCCCGTCGGAATTTCCAGACTGGTAATCTCATCATCAGCAATATTTGACAGATGTTTTACCAACGCACGCAAACTGTTTCCATGAGCCGAGATCAGCACGCGTTTGCCATTTTGCAGTTCTGGCGCGATACGGCTTTTCCAATAGGGCAATACACGGGCGATAGTGTCTTTCAGACTTTCAGTTGCTGGCACTTCAATGCCCTTATAACGCGGATCAGACGCCATATGATATTCACTGTCGGCGGCCATGGGCGGCGGCGGTGTATCGAAAGATCGCCGCCAGATATGCACCTGCTCATCACCATGCTTATCACGGGTTTCTTGTTTGTTGAGGCCGGTTAACCCGCCATAATGGCGCTCGTTCAACCGATAGTTTTTCTCAACCGGTAGCCACAACCTATCCATTTCTTCGAGTGCTAGGTTGAGTGTTTTTATCGCCCGTGACTGCAGAGATGTGAAACAAAGATCTGATTCTACGCTCTTTTCTTTCATCAACTGGCCTGCGGCCCGCGCCTCTTCCACACCCTTTTCAGTTACATCAATATCCCACCAACCAGTGAAGCGATTCTCCAGATTCCATTGTGATTGACCGTGGCGTAGAAGTACGAGTTGAGGCATATTGGGTCCTGTTTGTTGTTGCGAGCTTCATAGCCGTGCTGGTCTGGGCAGACTAGAGGCAAAGTAACTATTTTCCCGATTTCGGTTCGCTCACAACAACTTCATACCGCCCAACGATCCGTTCTATTTCTTCCTGTCGCTCCGTTTCTGCCATGGCCTCCATATACGCGCCACGGATGCGTTCTCGATTTGCAGAAAAATCGGCCTGCGCGGCTTGATCCACCGCTTCGATTCGAACCAGATGCAGGCCAAATGCCGACCCAATGGGTTTGCTCCATTGTCCCTTTGGCAACGCAAAAATCGATTGTGCAAAATCGGGTCCAAAGGCTCTCGTAACTTCCCCTTGCGGCACAGTAACATAGGTGCGTTTTTGCATGAATGGATCACCCAATGATTGCCAATTGGCCCCACTTTGCAATTCCGCCAAGGCCGCACTAGCTTTGCCTTCCAGAGCATCTCCGTGTTGTTCAGGGCTGAAATAGACATGATTGAAGCTACGGCGTTCAGCAATGTTGAATTTATCCCGATTCGCCGTGAACCACGTTTCCAACTCACTATCAGAGGGATCATCGACAGCTTCCACACGGTCGACCATGAAGCGCATTTTTTGCGCGAGGCGGCGTTTGATAATCTCATCACCTTCCGCCAAACCCAGTCGCTGCGCTTCCCTAGCCAAGGCTTCTTCTTGAACATATTGGGCGATCAAACCATCGCGATCTTCTGCAGATGGTTTCCGGCCTGTTGTTCTGATCCATGAATCATCCAGACGTGCCAGAACAGAATCACTTACCGCGATCGTCTGATCATCTGCATTCTGGCCGCCAGTCCAAAAATAGTTCGCGAAAAAAACAAGAAATCCAACAACGAGGAAATGCACCAACGGCTCGCGGAGTAATTTTTTCAATTTCCCAGCCTTTCAGACAGCTCGTATCAAGCCTCGCTTGGCGCTAACCAGATCGGCGATGTCCATGCACGTTCCTGGATCGTCTTTGGCAACGTGGGATTGGGCGGCACATCAGCGCGCAGAGCATCCCAAGTCGACCAGCGACATACTGGATTCTCCAAAACACGGACATAATAGGAAGCCCGCTGATCGGATTTATACTCCGGATCTGTCCACATGGTTTTGAGCTCCGGAGCGCCTTTGTCTTGCGAAATTGCACAATTGCTCAAATCCACTTTGGCACCATTGTCCGGGCAACGGCCCGTTGTGGCATCCACTGTTCCCCCATCGCTACAGGCAACATCGAACAACTTTTCTCTGGTTTGGCCACCTTCAACCCAGACCTTCACGACTTGCAATCGTTGCAGCGGCGCACTCATCGGATCGCGCAATGCCCAAACTAGAAAACTTGGCGCCCCGGCATTACCAATCAAGTCGCCGCCCATCGGCACGCCATTGGCATAAGCCTTGGAAACCATCTCTGGATCATCAAGCATGGCTTCATTAAATCCAAAGCCGCCAAAGAACCGAACTTTCAGCCGCGTGCCGGTAGTTGCATAGGTTTCCTTGCGCCGCATCGCATCATAAATACTCTCGCGGGTATTCTCTTCGGCCCAGACCGCGGCAAAGCCGGATGCACCCCAACGGGAGAACCAGAGATCAGCATTGGGATCAAGCTTTACACCTTCCCAAGTTTTGGCGCCGCCCGGCGGAACAGAACCGCGTTGCTCAGGTGAAGCATCCAATATACCGACTTTTGACCAGAAATTTTTCTCATCAAAAGAACCGCCAACGACATGGGTATCGCTGGAACCGATCAGGCCGAATTGAAAAGGATTGGCACCGATGGTTTCCATCAATTGAACACCATTAGCCAGCGCCTGCCGAACATAGTCACCAGTGTCGGTTTTCGAAGCTACGGGTGAAGATAGCAATTTGTCATAGATACCAAAATCGGCCCACTCATCATTGGGTGACAGTGATGGATGGGTTTCCGATGTGCCCTTCACCTGTGTCATCTCGACAATGGGTTCATTGCGTATGCGTTGTTCGGCATATTCCTTTGTTAAAGGCGCGCCGTCATAGGTTTCCATTTTGAACATCTCGCCGTCTGAGACATTGCTGTTATGTGGCATCGCAAGTGATTCATGGCCGGCCGCGCGCTGTTCATCCATCCAGGTCCAAAGATCTTCGGGATTGGTCGAATCCAAAGTCGAGAATGGCATATCCGGCGCACTGCCCTTGAACACAACATTGCGATGCAGATTGCCACCCGCAAAACCACCTTCTTCGCCGCGGGTTACCCGAACAGCAGTATACTCATAAGCCGAAAAAGTAGTGAACTTGCCTGGTCTGTAATATTTGTCTGCTGCGTCAATCGTATCTTTCCATACGCTGGCCGTCACTTTGGGATCGAATGCTTCCTCAATAACTTTGCCGTTGCGGATCGAGCCACCAATAAGCTGAAACGCCGCCAGTATTTTATCCTGATCGGCGCTGAACATATCCTTGGCCATATCCAGTTTGGACAATTCGGTTCCTTCGGTATCCATGGCAGGAAGATGACCCAAATAGGCCGCATGATCGGTTACCGCCATAAAGTCGAGCGGCGGGCCCTCCAGCTTTATATCATATCCTGCGGGGTGTTTGACCGTTTCACCAAGTCCAAACTTATATGCGTCTTCGGGAGTGGTTCGGACGTTGAATATATAAGCATCAAAACTGTTGCGCGTATGGATATGCAAATCACCAAAATAGACATTGCGATTCGGATTGGCACCTGCTTCCGCGGTTTCACCCGGCGCGAGTATTTCCGAACTATTGTCGCCACGGTCTCCGTCATTAGCCGTACAGCCAGCCACTAAGGCACCCAGTGCAACACATATCATCAAATTGCGTGTCATTTTTGCATCCTCAATCGGCTTTTGAACCAAATTTCCTTCTTTTTTCGCGAAAACCTTTGTCACATAAATGCCACATCAGTTTCAGAATCGGCAAAAGTTCGGTTTCGCAACTTGATTTAATGGCGGATTTGCGTGACTGACGCAAGTGACCCATCGGGAAGCGCACCCCACCCCCCTCTAAATCAAGCGCACGATGGTTTGTTCAACGGGAGAATATTAATGCGAGTTTTAAGTAAAGTACTCATGGCTGCTATGTGCAGCACTGCAATGGCAACCCCAGCCTTTGCACAGGAACAGGAAGGTGCAGATACCGTAGATGACAATGTCATCATCGTGACCGCAACCCGCCGCGCCGAAGATGTTCAGGATATTCCAATTGCTGTGACCGCGGTTAGCCCGGCTCAGTTGGAACAACAGGGCGTCGTTAACGTCCAAAATATTGGCAGCGTTTCACCAAGCTTCTCAACCTCCAACGCACAAACCGCATCAGGAACGGTTGTTCTTCGTATTCGCGGTGTTGGTACAACTTCTAATAATATTGGTTTTGAATCAGCTGTCGGTATTTTCGTAGACGGCGCATATCAATCACGTCCAGGCGTTGCACTTGGCGAGTTTGTTGATGTAGAACGTGTTGAAGTTCTACGCGGTCCACAAGGCACGTTGTTCGGTCGCAACACTTCGGCTGGTGCATTGAACATCACCAACAAACGTCCAGATCTCAACGAGTTTGGCGGCTTTGTAAACGCAACCTATGGCAATTTTGATCATATGAGTGTGCAAGGTGCGATTAATGCTCCCTTGATCGAAGACACTTTGGCTCTTCGCGTCACCGGTGCTTATCGGAAGCGTGATGGTTTTGTAGACGTTCTTAATGCTGCCGGCACGCAGATCGGTGAATCGAACAATACGGATCAATATCTTTTGCGCGGTCAACTCGGCTTTGAAAGCGACAGCGGTGTAAAAGCACGCTTGATTGCGGACTATTCCAAGAGCACAGCAAGCTGCTGTTCAGCCGTTGAAGTTCAGCGTTCGGGCCTCGAGCTTGGTGGTATTTTTAATGCCGTAGGACTTGGCGCACGTGGCGGCCAAGCTGCTCCCTTTGCCTCCAATACAGCATTTGATACCAGGGCTGCTCAGCAGGCGGTAGATGATCGTGTTGCAACAGAGAATTTCCCATCTAGCAACAGCAATGACCAATGGGGCATTACTGCTGAAGTCGAATTCCCAATCAGTGACAGCGCTGATGTGATCTACATTGGCTCCTACCGGGAATTCCGTGCCACCGAATCTTACGATTCTGATTTTACTGGAATTGATGTGTTTAATGTCATTCCAGATTTCGGATTTGGTGGAGGAACCGCCATTGATACGATGACTCACGAACTTCGGGTTCAAGGTGAAGCACTTGGTGGTTCATTGAATTGGCTTGTTGGTGGTTACTACTCGGACGAAGATATTAGCCAGACAGCTAACTTTGGTCTCGGTGCCGATTATGACCGTTTGGTCGGTGCATTGCTGGCCGGTGCTACCGCGGGCGGTACACTGAACCCGGCTAGCCCTCTCTATGCTGGCGGCGCTACTTTCCTTGGCGCGACACCGTTACAAAACTTGACGGGCGTTGATCCATCTACGGTTCAGACAGCAAATGCCTACACGCAAAGCAGCAAAAGCTGGTCCATTTTTACCCATAATACTCTAGAAGTATTGGACGGCCTTAAGTTTACTGTTGGCTTGCGCTATTCTGATGAAAGTAAAGATGGTTCGTTTACCCAACCAGGTATCAACAACAACCTCTGTCTTCCGACATTGGGTCAGGTTGGAGCTGGTAACGTTCCCGCTCCTCTCGCGAATACGGTTGCAGCACTAGGTTGTTTTGCGTTTACTGCACCGGCTATTGGAAACGACACCATCGCATTTCCTCTGCCGCGTCCGTTTGACAGTGACTTCAGTGACGAAGAGCTAATCTACACCGGTAAAGTCAGCTATGAATTTGCTGATCCGGTAACGGTCTATGCGAGCTTCACCCATGGATATAAGTCAGGTGGTTTCAATCTCGATTCAACGGCTGCTGCTGGTGGTGCTGACCCACGCTTCCTCTCGGAAGAAGTAGATGCCTATGAAGTTGGTTTGAAAGCGAAGTTCCTGGATAACGCGGTTACCCTGAACGTTGCTGGTTTCCATGAGGAGTTTTCAAACTTCCAGGTTCTAGAGTTTACTGGTGCTCAGTTCACAACCTTCAATGTCCCTGTTGCGAAATCAACCGGCGTTGAAATTGAAACTGTTATCCGTCCAAGTGAAAACCTCACATTCAACGGTGGTCTGACCTACACTGATGCTCGCTACCCAAGCAACTGTGCGGGAACTCAGGTCTCACCAAACGTCTTGAGCCTTTGCGGGAACTCCCTGACCAATGCACCTAAGTGGGTTGGTATCATGGGCGCCACCTATGATCGTGACCTTGGCGACAACATGAAGTTCTTCATCAATGGTCAACTTCGTATGGAAAGCGATCGTCGCACGTCTACCCAGGCAATTGTTGTTCCAAATGCAGCAGCTATTGCAGCGGCTGGAAGCGTTCAGGCTGCAGTTGATGTAGCTGCGTTGAACCCATTTGATGTTCAAGATGGCAACATCAAAATCAACATGCGTGCCGGTATCGCTGATATTGATGACGCATGGGGTATCGAAGCTTGGGTAACCAACCTGACCAATGAAATCACACGCGGCGTTACATTTAACACCGTGCTGCGTTCGGGTTCACGTTCGGCTTTCGTACAAGAACCACGCATGTTCGGCTTGACGCTTCGCGGCAAGTTCTAAGTTGAATTAGAAATTTGGGGGCATTCGTCACCCAGCAATGAGGGGCCGGTTTTGCCGGCCCCTTTTTTGTTGTGCTGATGGTTGCGACGAGCGGACTTTGGTGCAAAGACAAGCCCATGAAAAACTATAGCTTTCAAACCGTACCCATCTTGCATTTTGGCGAAGGGTGTCTCTCACAATTACCTGAACAGATTTCGGCATTGCGCGCATCCAGACCGATGATCGTTACTGATAAGGGTATCATCGATGCGGGTTTAATTGCACCGGTTGCGGAAATTTTGACCTCTGTAGGGATGGAAGTTTCCGTTTTCGATGCCGTCATTGCTGATCCCCCCGAGGCAATAGTCCTAGACGCTATCGCGGCGGCCAAATCAGCCGAAGCAGATATAGTGATTGGCTTAGGGGGCGGCAGCTCGCTCGACACGGCAAAAGTGGTTGCGGCCCTAGCAATAGATGATGCGCAACCGCTTCCCGATATTTATGGCGTTGGATTGCTAGCCAAAAAAGGACTTCCAACCATACTGATCCCCACGACCTCGGGCACCGGCTCAGAAGTGACCGCCATTTCAATCATCACCACAGGAAAAACGACCAAGGCAGGTATAGTCTCCCCACATCTCTTCGCGGATGTCGCATTGCTTGACCCCATGCTCACAATTGGTCTGCCTGCGCCGGTTACGGCAGCGACCGGTATCGATGCGATGGTTCATGCAATCGAAGCTTATACTGGCCAACATGCAAAAAACCCGGTTTCCGATATGTTGGCGATTGAGGCACTTAAACTGCTCACAGCGAATATTGAAACCGCCTGTTCAGATGGTTCGAATGTCGAAGCGAGAGAGGCGATGCTGCGTGGTTCGATGCTGGCCGGACAGGCCTTTGCCAACAGCCCCGTTGGCGCCATACACGCGCTGGCGTACCCACTTGGCGGTATTTATCATATACCGCATGGCCTCTCTAATGCACTGGTCATGCCGTATGTTATGCAGTTCAATCTAGAGGCTGCTGCACCGCTATATGCAGAATTGGCTGATGCGCTGCGTATTTCGGCGGGGCCGGGAAATAGCGCTGAAGCAAAGGCACAGGCCTTTATCGACTATCTGGAAAAACTCGCTGTTTCCGTGAAGGCCCCACGGAAATTGCGCGAAATTGGGATTTCGGAGGATGCAACCACAGAACTAGCGGAAGCAGCAATGCTGCAAACCCGGCTTTTGATCAACAATCCCAAGGAGCTATCCTTAGCAGATGCGCAGGAAATCTACGATGCCGCGTGGTGAATTGCCTGTTCGCAGCGACTACCGGACAGGTTCCTCTATAACGACGCGCTGGAATGACAATGACCCCTATGGTCACGTCAACAACGCAATCTACTATTTCTGGTTTGATACTGCGGTTAACCGTTACCTATTGGAACAGGCCGTACTAGATATTAGGGGAGGCGATACCATTGGGCTGGTCGTCAATACTAGTTGTGATTATTTCGCACCGATTGCCTTTCCGGACGAAGTCATGGCCCGAATCAGAGTGGATCGACTTGGGAATAGCAGTGTCACATATGGTGTTGGATTATTCCGCGGAGACGAAATAGACGCTTCAGCAGCCGGGAGCTTCACCCATGTTTATGTCGACCGCGAAACCCGGCGCCCAATCTCGCTTCCCAAAGCCTTGCGTTCCGCACTGGAGGCTATTGAAGTCTAATCAACGAGAACGAGATGGCGACCTCATTTGATACGCTTGTGAATTTTTATCGTTCGGTAGGTGGGCTTTAACCGCTGGACAAGCGCAGCGACGGAAACGATAGCGTTTGGATGACCGAACGACCCAGCGAAACTATAACAAACAAAGCTCCGTTGCTACCAATGGGGTCGGTATTGATCGGTCTTGCATCTTTCTCGGCGATGGATGCGGTCATGAAAAGTCTCAGCTTGTCGCTAGGTCCCTACAATGCAATCTTGTGGCGCTATGCGGCCGGTTTAATCATGATCGGCATATTGTTTTTCTTGCAAAAGCCACGCTGGCCAGAGCCCGAGATTATGAAAATTCATATTCTGCGTAGCGTGATGATAGTTTTCATGGCCTATTTGTTCTTTTGGGGCCTGACGAAAGTTCCTTTGGCAGAAGGCGTTGCGCTGAGCTTCATAGCACCACTTATTGCACTTTATCTCGCTGCCATTTTTCTGAAAGAAACCGTCCCCCCTCAGGCTATTTGGGCTTCTCTTTTTGGACTGACTGGAGTCGGTGTCATGGTTTTCGAGAAGCTCAGCGGAGATTACCCGGTCGATGTATTATGGGGGATCGGCGCCATTTTAATTTCAGCCGTTCTCTACGGAGCCAATCTAGTAATCCAGCGCTATCAAGCCCTCCGTGCGGGGCCGATTGAAGTAAGCTTCTACCAAAACCTGATCGTATTTCTGGCTTATGTTTCTGTTGCGCCTTGGTTCGCAACTATTCCGCCAACAGAAAGCTGGTTGCCAATATGGCTGGCGGCGATTTTGGCAATTATATCGATACTTTTTGTGATGTGGGGATATGGTCGTGCCGAGGCAAAGATATTGGTCAACCTGGAATATAGCGCTTTCATTTGGGCCGCGATTTTGGGTTGGATATTCTTTCAGGAACCCATCACACTAAGCACTGTGATAGGAACGATATTGATCGTCGCAGGCTGTGTCCTAGCGACACGCCAGGGACAGCGACCTGAGCATGTTGAAACCACTAGTATTTAGCCGGTCATTGCTATCTCACGATACCGCGAAATACTAACTTTCCGGAAGCTCCAGCTGCAATAGCGTTGGCGAAAGCCCAGCGAATATGGGTGACGTCAGATGGCTGTGCGGCCCTATTGCTAGGCCCCTCGCTAACCTCGGATGCCGCGCCACTTGCTTCCCCTTCTTCGGGAACCACAGCAACGGTTAACGTATCCAGTTTTCCAAAATTCTTGCCGCCATCCACCGAGACCACAGCCCAGTCTTCTGATACTTCCACAAAAGAAACGGCAGCATGAATAGGATTGTTAACGACAAAGCCGTTCACAGGAACGGCGCCAGCATTTCTATAGGAGTTGGTAAATACCAAGCGATCACCTGGAATAACTTTTACGTCTGCAGGAGAATAGAGCTTGGTAACATCATTTCCGCTTGCGTCTTTCTCGGTTCTCTCAACCTGAGCGACACTGTCAATCTTGACGTTAGAACGTGGATCAACCGCTGCTTGTGCTGCGGCAGCGGGTGCAGCGTGCGCTATATTTGAGGCAGTGATCCCTGTTGCCAATACAGCAAAAACCAAAGCAGTTTCGACAAAAATTTTGCGTTTGATAGTCATGGTTCTTTCCAAAATTTACTCTTGGCCCAGCTAATATCGGCTTTGCCATTTCTGAAGATGCAAAATATGAAGCATGATAGTTAACAGGGGGTTAAATTCGTTGCGATTCGTCGTATTTGACCTTTCGACATCAAATCATCGTTGAAAATGAATTACTTGCCAGTTTCCCGGCAATTTTATTGGCATCACCAAGTCTGACGAGCTAGGGATTTACCATGGCCTCGCCAGTGTGTCGCAGTTGCTTTTTATGGATACCGGTTTGCGTAGGTCTAACCGCGCCTACTACACACCTGTTCGCGCAAAGTTCAAACCCACCAACCAATTTCGAAGCTCAATCGCTTGATCCAGATAAACCCATGGCCGACATCCCTGATTTTGGGGTTGCATGGCCTGATCTCGACAATGAAACAGAGGTTATCAACGCCGAACCGGATGATCCATCAGATAGTGAACCGCTGAGCGATCAACTAGATGAAACGACCGAGGCCAATGTTGAAACTGAGATAGATATCTTCGAGGAGCAACTGGCGATCGATGTTTTCCAACCGGAAGATAGCCTCGCAGAGACTGGTTATAAGATCGAGTTTGACGGAATTCCCAATGACATCGGACAGAGTTTTTACGATCGTTTCGATATTCTTTCCGCTCTTGAGCAATATAAGGGCGACGATGCCAATTTTGCTCAAATCAAACGACGCGCCGATACCGATCGGGAGCTCGTAGAACGACTTTTGCGCATAGAAGGTTATTACGACGCGGTGGTTGGCATTCGCTTTTCGGCTCAGGCGGACACCACCGATCCCAATGATGTTACCGCAATCATCAACGCCATTACAGGCCCACAATATAAAATCGGCAATGTGAGTTTGCCAGGTATAGATAAGGCTCAACCGGAAGATGCCGAATCGCTTCGCACCGCATTTGAGGTGAACATTGGCGATGTCATCAACAGTGATCAGATTGTGCTTGGCCGGGCACAGTTAAACACCGCTATGGCAGAAAGCGGTTATGCCTTTGCCAGAACCGAAGACCCGGAACTGATTGTTGATCATGCCGAACGCAATGGCGATTTGACGCAGCCGGTTGTCCCCGGTGGGCGCTACGATTTTGGCTCGATACAATTGGCAAGTGATAAATTGTTCGATGCCAATCACATACAACAAATAGCACGGTTTGAAGAAGGGGATCTATTCAAGGCCTCAGATGTCGACGATCTTCGCAGGGCTCTGATTGCGACCGGCCTTGTTTCAACTGTAACTTTGGATCCTGTTCGATCCGAAGATCCTGAGAAAGTTGATCTTGCCGTAAATTTAACGCCAGCTCCACTGAGGACTATTGCCGGAGAAGTCGGCTATGGAACCGGCGAAGGCCTGCGAACGGAGGTCAGTTGGGAACACCGCAACTTCTTTCCGCCAGAGGGTTTGATCCGACTTTCCGCTGTTGCCGGTACGCAGGAACAATCTGGCGGTGTAACCTATCGGCGAAACAATTTTAGGCGCCGGGATAATATCCTGAATGGCCGCGTGGCCCTTAGCAATGTTGATCGCCCAGCTTTCGCCGCCAGAACATTTTCTGTCTCCGCCAATATCGAGCGACAGAGCAACTTAATCTATCAAAAGCGCTGGAGCTGGTCGGCTGGAATTGAACTGCTTGCATCTGATGAACGCGATGTTGTGGGACTGGCAGGCAGAACCAATCGCCAAACTTTTTTCATCGGCGCCTTACCGGCAACAGTTCTATACGATGCCAGTGATGATCTGTTAGATCCCAAAAAGGGGTTTAGAATTGGTGCCCGCATCTCCCCCGAGGTATCTCTACAAGATGGTAGTTTTTTCTATGGCCGTGGGCAGATAGATGCGAGTGCCTATATCCCAGCAACAGACAATGTGACGCTGGCCAGCCGCGTTCGACTTGGGTCAATTATCGGCGCTGGAAACAACCGGATTGCGCCCTCGCGCAGACTCTACGCAGGCGGCGGCGGATCGGTGCGCGGTTATGGCTTTCAACGGATTGGGCCAAGAGATGCGAGCAATGATCCGATCGGCGGAAGGTCACTCGTGGAGTTTTCCCTCGAAGCCCGTGTAAAAACCGGATTTCTTGGCGGCAATCTCGGCCTGGTTCCATTTATTGACGCAGGCAACGTCTATACCGATCCACTGCCGCAATTTTCGGGTTTGCGCTACGGAGCGGGTTTAGGCTTCAGATATTATAGCGATTTTGGGCCCATCAGAATTGACCTTGGTACACCGATTAATCGGCAGACCGGCGATTCCCGTATCGCAGTTTATGTTTCATTGGGACAGGCATTCTGATGGCGGATGTCGACACCAAAGAACCTGCATCCAAATCAACTGTAATGCGGACCATTTGGACCAGCCTGTTAGCCATTATCGTGATACTTTCCATTGGTACAGTTGGCGCAGCCTATTGGCTCGACAGTGATAGCGGTCATAATTTTATCGTTGAACAAGTCGAGGGCCTGCAGCCGGAAGACGGCTTGCGGATTAAAATTGGGGAGCTGGAGGGATCCATATTCAACAGCACAAAGATCAAAGATCTGGAGCTTAGCGATCCCAATGGTACGTTTTTCACCGCTGGTGAAACAACGCTCAATTGGAATCCGCTAGCCTGGGTTTTCAACGAACTCAACATTTCCAGCGCCGCTATCTCGAAGGCAAGATTGGAACGACTGCCGACCCTCATCCCCTCCACAGAAGAAACCCCCTTACTGCCCAGTTTTGACATTTATGTCGGTACCTTCCGCGCTGATAACTTATCGATTGGGGCAGCGGTTACCGGCGAAGAGCAATTTGCTGATTTGGCGGGTGCGCTTGATATTACTTCCGGTCGCGCCATGCTCAACCTGGATGCGGCGACCACCAAAAGCGGCGACAAAGTGAAGCTGATATTCAATGCTGAACCGGAGCGGGGGAAACTGGAACTGCGCGCCGATGTCGCTGCACCCGTGGGCGGTGCTATAGCGAATTATCTGGGTTTGACTGAAGCCGTTAACGTGACCGTTAATGGAGATGGAGATTGGGATCGGTGGGACGGACAGTTTGCGGTTGAACGCAATGATCAGATAGCAGCTAGAACATTTATCGCTGGTCGGGGCGGTGTCTTCGGAATCAACAGCACGGTCGAAAATTCGGTTTTACCGGCGGGAATCGCCCGACGGATAGCGGCACCACAACTCGCAATAAACGGTACAATGATCTATGATAATGGAATTGCTGGCGTCGACCTTGTTGCAGAGTCTCGCGCAATCTCTCTCTCAGCCAATGGCGGCATTAACCTGACCAAGAACGCCTTGGATGCGATGCGGATCGAGGCAAAGCTTGAAAACCCGTCCGCATTACTGGCTAATATGAAGGCGCAAAATCTGGAGTTGCGGGCCTTGCTAAATGGCAGTTTTTCGGAACTCAGATATCAATATTTAGCTACTACTGCACAAATTGCTTTTGGGAAAAGCTTGTTCATGGGTGTGCAGGCCGAAGGAAAAGGACAACGTGACCCAGGTGGTTGGGACATACCCATTGCACTGACCGCAGATCAGTTAATCGGCAACGGTGAGCTGGCGAAACGTCTGGCATCAGGTTTTCAGAGCAAGGCAAATTTCCGGTTTGAGCAAGGTCTTTTGTTTGCCGACAATAGTTTGTTCCAAACCGATAGTCTGAAAGGAAAAGCCGATATAGAATTGAGACCAGCAACTGGTAACTATGCTGTGTTGGTTGATGCGCAAGCTCCTGGGTTTTTGATCAATGGCTTGGGTATTGCGGACATATTAGCGTCAGTAAATCTCCGCCCGGGGGCAAATGGTCTGGCCCTAAGCGGAGATGTTTCCGCAAAGTTTAGGCGTTTCGACAATAGCTTTTTACGGGAATTAGGCGGCGGTGTGCCTGAGGTCACCTCTGGGCTTTCGCTGGGTTCTGGAAATTTATTGCAGTTCCAGAACATCAGAATCTCTGCTCCTAAACTGCGCTTTTCTGGTTCCGGCGATCAAATCAATGCGACAGAGTTTGCGTTTAACGGCACGGGCAAGCATGATCAATATGGCAGTTTTGATCTGGCTTTGGATGGCCCGCTCAATCGCCCACAAATTGCACTTGTCCTGGACAGCCCATTACCTGCCGCTGGACTTTCAAAAGTCCGCGTTGCGCTTGCCCCCATTGCCAATGGGTTCAGCTATCAAGCATCTGGCGGATCAACGCTCGGACCATTTGATAGCGAAGGGGCAATTGTCACAGGCGAAGAAACGCTCGTTCGTGTGAATCGACTTTTGGTGTCGGAGACAATGGCGACCGGGATAATCCGGCCAACAAGCGCAGGACTAGCGGGAAGCCTAAATATCAGCGGTGGTGGCGTCAATGGATCAGTTCGTTTCGAACCCGGGTCAAACCGGCAAGTGATCCGCGCCAATCTGGTTGCAAAAAATGCTCGCTTTGTTGGAAACCCACCGATCTTCATCCGAACTGGTAAACTGAATGCGGACGTAATCCTCGTTGATGGCAAGTCCGACATCAATGCAACGCTGCAAGCCCAAGGCATTAGCCGGGGTGAGCTGATGGTCGGCCGAATTGCTGGTAATGCGAAGCTTAACAATGGCACCGGAACGGCCGTGTTCTCTATTGCCGGAACAAGAGGCAGCACATTTGAATTTCAGGCCCGAGCAAATATTAAACCTAACCGCTATGTGTTAACCGGCAATGGTCTTTTTGAAGGTCGCCGTCTGCGACTTTCAAAACCGTTGGATTTGCGCCGTGTGAGCGATGGTTGGGCAGCCGCTCCAACAACGATCAGCTATGGAAGCGGATCCACACGGCTCTCTGGTCGCTGGGGCAGCGGCCGATCCAGTCTTAACCTCAACATGTCAAAAATGCCTTTATCACTAATGGACATTGCGTTTAATGATTTGGAGCTTGGCGGATTTGCCTCGGGGACGGTAAAATTGTCTCAGACCAATTCTCAAACACCGATTGGTGATGCGAAACTCACGATAAAGGGCCTGACACGATCTGGTCTGATCTTGACTTCCAGACCGGTCGATCTGGGTCTGAATATTGCCATCTCAAATCGCAATGCGGCTGCGCGCGGTATCATTCAATCCAATGCGGGCAAGACAATTGGACGCTTTCAGGGACGGGTTACCGGATTGGGCCGCGGCGACTGGAAAACTGAATTGCTACGAAATCCGCTCTTTGCGCAAGCCCGTTTCAATGGAGAGGCCGAGAGCCTTTGGAGACTGACCGGGGTTGAAACTTTTGATCTAACTGGCCCTGTTGCACTTAGCGCAGACGTTGCCGGAACCCTGGAAAACCCTCAAATAGAGGGCCAGTTTCGCACCGCCAGTGCTCGTTTGGAGAGTGGTCTGACCGGTACGGTTGTAACCGGCATAAAAGCAAATGGACAGTTTGATGGTTCTCGCCTGATCCTGCCCAATATAACCGGCAATACAAAAGGTGGCGGCACTGTCAGCGGCAGCGGTAGCTTCAATTTTGCTGTTGAACCCAATGAAGGCATCGGCATTGTCATGGATGTAAACGCATCAAAGGCAGCCTTGATCGCGCGCGATGATTTTGCCGCAACGATCACCGGCCCGATTAAAATCCGCAGCTCCAAAGATGGTGGCCTGATATCGGGGGATGTAGTTCTCAACCGCAGCTTCTTCCGGTTTGGGCAAGCCAGTGCGGTCGCCGCACTGCCGCAAATCAACACGCGAGAAATAAACCGCCGCGCTGACGAACGGCCGCGTCAGATAAGAAGCCGTCCTTGGCGCTTTGCAATCAATGCCGATGCACCCAACCGATTGATGGTCGATGGGCTGGGGTTAGACAGCGAATGGCGCGCCAACCTCAAGGTCTCTGGACCGGTCGATAATTTTGCGCTCACCGGTAATGCTAACTTGGTTCGCGGGAATTACACTTTTGCTGGCCGACGATTCAGTTTGGAGCGTGGACGCATAAGGTTTGTGGGGAATCAGCCGGTTAATCCTGTTCTTGATATTGAAGCAGAAGCAAACTTGACTGGTCTCAACGCAACCATCAATGTCACGGGAACAGGAAACCGACCAGAAATTGCGTTTAACAGCATTCCTGCCTTACCCGAAGACGAGCTGTTATCCCGCATTTTGTTTGGTGCCTCAATTGCCGACCTTTCAGCTCCAGAGGCTGTACAATTGGCAGCAGCTGTGGCGTCGTTGAACAACGGTGGTGGCCTTGATCCGATTAATCAGCTTCGCAAGGCGGTTGGATTGGATCGCCTGCGTATCCTGCCCTCTGATATTAATAGCGGACAGGGTACATCCATTGCGGCGGGTAAGTATATCACGCGCCGGGCCTATGTAGAACTCATTACCGACGGAAAGGGCTATAGCGCGACACGACTGGAATTCCAGATTACCAGATGGCTATCGATCCTATCGAGTATCTCTACGCTGGGAAGACAGAGCGCCAATGTCCGGGTGAGCCGGGATTATTGAATAAGTCCGCTTTTGACCGAATGCGGACTCAGGCCGTTATCATTTCATTTTTCTAGAAATAGCACCCGACCTAGGTTCATCGTCTTATGCCTTTTTTAGGATCATCACGTATCAGGATTACAATCCCATCCGTTTTCGCATCGCGCCATCGGTTAGGGCCGCAGAGATTTCTCCCCTTTTAACTGAAATTGCCCCATGCGGACTGACAATTGCATTCATTGTAGTGCCGTTCGCCTCGATATGCGCGAGCCAGTCATTTATCTGTTCAATTGCGCCGCTCAGCTGGGGTGGATCGACCGGCCTGACCAGCCACGCGAAAAACAGGCTATCAATGGTGTTCAATATGTCCGCCTTGGTGCCTGGCGCATCGGCGCTCAATATCGTGTTTAGAGATGCGGGACCGTTCTCAAGTTGATCCAATATGTGATGGGCCGCTGCATTATCAAATCTCAAAACACCCGCCGTTGTTTTAACGCTCAGTGCGGCTTCTGGTTTTGGCCCTACGGCCATCCAATAGGTCGCAAGACGTTGTGATTGGGAATCCTGCTCGCTCAAACTAGCTAGCTCACCTTTGCTGAAGATATCAGTACGAAACCAGCAATTCAGAAACAGATCGGCCATGATTTCGCGAGCGGCGGGATTGTCAATGTCAGTCAGTTGCTCTCGCTGCGCGGCTTTGAATATGAAATCATCGCGTAGTCTGTTGGCCATACTGGAGCATTGGAAAATCAGTCCATATCCATTCGCCTGATCAATCGCCTCTCCAGACCATAGAGGCTGCCAATGCTGGTTGAGATATTCATGCGCAACATAGTCTTTTGGCAAATTTTCTCTCTGGTCATCAAACCAGTCGAACTGGCCTGTGCTCAGCGCTTTCATGCCTACTTTACTAGCTGATCGCGCTTTTTTGAGAGCAGCTTCGAAGCGTTCATTTGGTGTTCCCGGCTGATCCAATGATAGCGATTGGATCAATTTTTGGAACGCGGCAATCGGTCCCCAGCCGGGCATGCTATTATAACCCAGTGTTGCAACACCGCCGGAGTTTAGGCTGCCCGATACAAGCGCGAGAAGCGCCTGCTGGTTTTCCTGACTGACCCAGCTCCATACGCCTTGAACGGCGATATAGTCGGCCTTGATTGGGTCGCTTTCCAATGCCTGTTTGAAGGTCTGACAGCGCAGTTCAATATTGGTGAGGCCGAGTTCTGTAATGATCGCGATACCGCGTTCAATATGTTCGGGCATCGCATCGATGCCAACAAACCGGCTATCCGGATAAGCGGCGGCTTGCAGTATCAGGCCCAGCCCATCGCCGCAGCCAATATCGGCCATGGTGAAATCCGGTCGATCAACACGCGGAGATTTGATCCTCCGGCGGCGCAGCATCGCATCCACCCAGGGCGGCGAAAAGGCCATGTGAAAGCTGCTCGGATAGAGCGAATCCCCCACATAGCCGTCAAGAGTTGAAGCGTTCACGCTTCCATATTCTCAGCGATCAAATCGCGCTATCACCCTTTCAAATCTGGTATTTTGCCAAAAACACCTTTGCCGACTCGGTCTATCTTGAGAAAGCTGTCTTTCACTTCACCCTCAATAGCTGATTCACCCTTGATATCGCCAAGCTTGAGATAGCTCGCGCCACCAGTTACCTGATCTAGCTCATTTTCTTCCAGTTCAACTGCCCCAGCTTCGGTGACTTTATCATCCTTTTTATCCGTCATTTTCATTCTCCTTGGTGCTATAAGTTTAAACGATCGGTGTCCCTGACTCGTTTTACGTGAAGCCTTTCATGCCCCTTTCTGGACTGCGGACACCAACGCCATATGCACGTTTGCTTACGCTTTCGGTCATTTTAGGGCCTTCGTGTTTTACCGGGCTTTGAAGTGCCCCAATCGTGACTCAGAATATCAATTGATTTGTCATAACCGTCACCCTTGGTGATCTCTTCACCTTTGATATCGCCCAGCTTCAGATAGCTTGTGCCGCCCGTCACCTGATCGAGTTCACTCTCCTCAATCTCAACGGCGCCAGCTTCGGTGATTTTATCGTCTTTCTTGTCAGTCATCGCATTGCTCCTATCAGTCGCCGTACATATGTACGTCACTGCAAATCATCTGCGCCCTGATTCCTCAATAGACAGACTAGAACCGATCAAGAGTGAAATATGTCACAGATTCGACTCTCAACTGAAAATAAATCAATCGTTCGCCGGAAAAGCACCTAATTCCAGGCACCACGATCTGTTAAATCAGCCAGTATGAGCGATCGATCACCGTGCGAAATCGACCATATTGAGCATTCTATACTCTAGTCAAACTTCCCACTCTTGGGAAATCCGGTGGGCGGCAATCGACCAGCCGCGCCGCGTGCGACGCGCCACATGGTGAGGTCGTTTTCGGTCCGGGTGCGGCCGCTATCACCGCCCATAGTCCAGCTCAACCCTTCTTCCAGGGTGAAACAGGTCGCATCGGAAAGCCCGCCATCCTTGTAACGTTGCAGCATCACACCCTGCCCTTTGGCCATCTCTGGCATTTCGCTGAGTGCAAAGACAACCAGCTTCCGGTTCTCGCCAATCGCAGCAACATAATCCGCGTCTTTGGGTACCTCGCGCACGACCAGCAACCGTGCATCACCTTTCAGGTTCGCAACCTGACGACCTTTTTTGGTTTCGGCCACAACGTCGGCAATATTAGCAATAAACCCACGTCCCCACGTGGAGGCAAGGAGCAACTTGCCTTTCGGATCCGCAACCATCAGCGCTATCGGACCGGTATCTGGGTCCATGTCGACCATCGACGCTACCGGTTCGCCAAATCCGCGCGCGCCGGGAAGTTTATCTGCGCCAATCGTGTAGAAACGTCCATTGTCACAACACATCAGTAGCTTGTCGGTCGTTTGTGCGTGGAAGGCGAACTTATGTTCATCTCCTTCTTTGAACTTGAACGCTTCAGGTGCGCTAAGGTCGGCATGCCCCTTCATCGCCTTGATCCAGCCGCGCTGCGACATGATCACGGTGACCGGTTCTTTCTCAATCATCGCCTCGAGCGGGATGTCCCTTGCAGGAGCCGCCTCAATCAACATCGTCCGACGCGCACCGATCTCGGTATCCTCGGCATAGAGCTTGCGCAGCTCTTTCAAGTCTTTCTTCAGACGGGTCTTCTGACGATCCTTGCTGCCAATCAGCAGTTCGAGCCCTTCACGTTCTTCCTTGAGCTTATCCCGTTCGGATTTCAGCTCCATTTCCTCCAGTTTGCGTAAACTCCGCAAACGCATGTTGAGAATCGCCTCCGCCTGACGGTCGGTAAGCTTGAACTCTTTCATCAACTGGCCCTTGGGATCATCCTCATAACGGATAATCTCGATCACGCGGTCGAGGTTTAGGAAGGCAATGATATAGCCGTCGAGCAGCTCTAACCGCGCGTCGATCTTGTCCATGCGGTGCTGCGAACGGCGGACCAGCACAGCGATCTGATGCCGGATCCATTCTTTCAGCACTTCGCGGATACCCATGACTTTGGGCGTTCGGGTCTCGTCAAGCACGTTCATATTGAGTGAGAAACGGTTTTCGAGATCGCTGATTTTAAATAGGCTTTCCATCAACACATCAGCATCAACCGCACGGCTCTTGGGTTCGAGCACTATGCGCACCTGCTCATCGGATTCATCTCTGATGTCGGCAAGGATCGGTAATTTTTTATCGGCAATTATCTGGGCAATCTGTTCGATCAACTTGCCCTTTTGCACCTGATAAGGGATTTCTGTGACGACAATTTGCCAAGCACCACGGCCCTCGGCCTCTTCCTTTTCCCATTTACAGCGCAGCCGCATCGCGCCTTTGCCGCTTTCATACGCCGCATCGATCACTTCTTTAGGGTCGACCAATGTCCCGCCAGTCGCAAAGTCGGGACCTTTGATGATTTGCATTATCTCGGCATGATCGGATTTGGGTGAATCAATCAGCAGCGTCGCTGCATCAACAATTTCTGCGACATTGTGTGATGGGATATTGGTCGCCATGCCAACCGCGATCCCACTAGCACCATTGGCCAACAGATTAGGGAACAAGCCGGGCATGACCTCTGGCTCTTCATCTTCGCCGTTATAAGTCGGTTTGAAATCAACTGTGCCTTCGTCAAGGCCGTGCATTAACTCAATGGCCGTGCGGGTCATGCGGGCTTCGGTGTACCGATAGGCCGCTGCATTATCGCCATCGATATTACCGAAATTCCCCTGCCCATCGACTAGCGGATAACGTAGCGAAAATGTCTGCGCTAGGCGTACCATGGCGTCATAGACCGACTGATCGCCATGCGGGTGATATTTACCAATGACATCGCCGACCACACGGGCGCACTTCTTATAGCCTTGCGAGGGATCAAGCTTGAGTAACCGCATTGCCCATAGCAGACGGCGGTGCACAGGTTTCAAGCCATCACGAAGATCTGGCAGTGAGCGCGCCGTGATCGTAGACATCGCATAAATCAAATAACGCTCGGACAGAGCCGCGTCGAACGGCGCGTCAACTATCGCATCAAATTCATCTTCGGGTTCTTCGGGCGGCGCGTCAGTTACATCACTCATATAAGGAGCGATAGCAGCGTCGATTCAGCGTGGGTAGATATAAAATGCCTCTCGTTGCAATCCCGCTCAAGAAATCCTGTCCGGTCGTTCGCTACGATAGTAAAGAAACGCAAACCACAACGCCAATGCACCAAGCAGGTGCCAGATCGCATGCCCCTGCAGCAGGCTCTCTGGCGCGCAAATCTGTCCATTTTGATCAAGGTTCCAAATCGCAAAAGCGATGGCGTTGGCGATGATGCCAGCGATATAATATCCTGTCCGAACATGCGACCGCAATGGTCTTGCAAAGACAAGCTCAAGAACAATTGCGGCGAGCAAGACAACGGCAAAGAGCCAGCGGCGAATTTCTGGCACCATGTAGAGGGCCGCAACGAGCACCGCGCACAACATCACGTAATACACTGCGGCACGACGATCTGGGATATGAAGCCATTTAGCCAGCGCGCTGATCAGAAAGAATCCGCTGACCAGATACATGCCGAGCACATCGAAAAACTGCCCCCACAATGTCAGTGTTGCATGCAGCAGGACCGAGCCAATACCAACGGCAATCGCTCCGACTCCAAGTATAGTTGCCGCCAGTGAGGGGAAAGCGGACGCCGAGCCGCGACCGCGTGCGAGCAATATCATTAGCAAACCGACAAAGGTATATCCAAAGGAAGACCAGCTATTGGCTGGCTGCAAGATCAGATCACCAGTGCGCGGCAGTTCGCAGAAACATCGTGTCGCAGTGCAAGTCGCTGGCACATAAATTGACCAATCCGGACCGAAGACTATAAGCATGCCGACAGTTATCACCGCCAATATCGCCGTCAGTGCGAATGCGGCAAACAACTTGCCGGAGCCGATCACTTGGAAAGCCATTCATCCGGCAGATCCAGACCTTCGCGTTCATTATCCCAGATCATACCCATGATCCACCAACGACCGCTGGGTTTGCCATCATCACCCATCCCGTCATTCCATAAATGGATCATATTGACACCACGAAACTGGATTTCGGGATGCTCTGGCGTCTCTCGCGCCTCATAGGCGGAATAAACATGTGCGATCTGGCCAAATATTTCCACTTTACGACCAATTTCGATTTCGTAAAATGAAACCCCTTCCAATATCGGCTTGGTAGCTTCGACAAATTCATCAAAACTAAACGGATAAGCGACCGGCCTTCCGTCCTCAATGCGGGTGCGGACCATCACGCAGCGTGGATGATATATTTCACGATCGCGTTCCCAATCCTGTCCACCTGGCGGTCCCGATATACAATCATAGAGTGTATTCAGAATTTCATCGATCGTCGCATATTTGGTCATGATATCTCCCTCAACCTGTCTTGATTGATATAGCATGGCACAGAAAAATTACCGCCACATCAGGCAGAATACAGCCTAAAAACTCATTTCATCGCTCACAAGCAACGATTCATCGTTGACTAGGTAATATTATCACATTAATTCTGTCCGTCCCTGAACTAAGGAGAGGACATAAAATGCGTAAAATATTATTGACCTTATCAGCCCTGGCTTTGCCACTGGCAGCCTGTTCACAAGAAGAGAAGGCTTCCCCCGAGCTTGATCCGGTCGTGCAGGATGGTGAAGAGTCAGCAATGACTCCGGAAGTTGAAACACGGGAAACCGAACCAACGGAAGAAACTGAATCTTCAACTGGTGAAGAAACAGCTTCTGAAGAAAAGGCTACACAATAGGTCAATTGGAGGGCCGGCCATCGATTTGATGGTCGGTTCTTTTCCATCTCAAAATAGGCGGGACAACACAAAAATAAACAGCATCCATACTCGTCCCGTTCCCCCAATTTACGGAGAGGATATCAATATGCGTAAAATTATTTTGGCGACATCGGTTGCCGCCCTAACATTGTCAGCCTGCAGCCAGGAACTATCCGAGCAGGAGGCCGCAAAATTCGAGCAATCAGCGGACATGGCAAGCGATGATATTGCTGAAGCAGAACAAGCGCCTGCATCACAAGAATCGCCCGCTGAACAGAGCACACAGCCATTTATGGCACCAGCCACAAACGCTGGTGAAATAGCTGAATCAGAAGCTTCGGACGAACCGCACGGCCGCGCATCGATGCCCGACTTTACCTATACCTATGCCTATAAATATGAAGCGCCTGGTAGTGAACTCGGCCGGATGCAGGATGCCCATTTGGCTGCTTGCGATGAAATGGGTGAACAACAATGCAAGCTGGCTAATTATAGTCAGGATATGAAGGGAGTGGCTGGTGCGGAGGCAAAGCTGGAACTCTATGTAGCGAGCGACAAGATTCGCGATCTCGCAACCAAAATGGCAAATATCGCACATGATTTTGACGGCGAACGGGTAGAGGCCAATATTATTGGTACCGATGCGACCCGACGACTGGATCAGGCCCAGCTTCAGGTTACAAATAATCTAACCCAAAAGGAACGTCTGGAGGAAATCATCAATGATCGCCGTTCAAACCGCCTAGAGAAACAGCAAGCGAGAGAACAATTGGCAACACTAATGACGAGCTTAAACGCCAACCAGCGGCAGTTGGACAATGTGGCTAGCCAGTTGGGCTTCACCAAAATGGAAGTCAGCTATTCGAGCTCATCGCTATTCGGACCGATACTGCCTTATGCCCTGATCATCCTGTTGATCGCCGCGATTGCAGGATTGGTCTATCGATCAAAGCAGGTGAAATTTGCTGAGCCTGTGGCTGCTTAAAACAAATACAGCTGCCGATTGGCAAGACTGGATTGGCAATCGGCAGTGCTAAACGATATGACTTAATCGAAATGGGAGGCTAGCAATGTCTAAATACCTGATGGTGACTTTGGCGCTAAGTGGTTTAACCGCATGCAGCAGTGAAACTGGTGAAAGCATGTCCGAATATGACATGGTTGAAGAAGCCGCAATGGAGGCTCCGGAAAGTGAGCCCGCCATGAAACAAACTGCTCTCGGGGATGCAGGCGCCAGCAGTACCGATACCGGAGGTGAAATCCCAGTTTCCATTCCACAAATCGCTTATAGCTATCAATATGGCTACCGCCTGCCAGCTTTGGAAATCCCCAAAGCGCAGAAAGCTCATGTCACGTTATGCGAAAAGCGAGGGCCGAAAGTCTGCCGGGTTCTCAATATGGAAAATAGTGGCGGTGAAGGTGACTATGCCACCGGCATGCTACATCTGGAAGTTGCTGCAAAGCAGGCACGACCGTTCGGAGCCGAATTGGCCAATGCGGCAAATGAATATGGCGGCAGCCAAATTGCAGCTTCTATTAGCGGTGAAGATCTATCGAAACAGATTATAGACACCGAAGCACGCCTGCGCAGCCGCGAATTGCTGTCCCAACGATTGACCGAGCTTCTTCGAACCAAAAGCGGTTCGGTAAAAGAGTTGGTTGAAGCCGAGCGTGCCGTCACCCAGGTCAATGAAGAGATTGACCAAGCCCGCAGCTGGTTAAACGAAATGCGAGGCCGAGTAGCGTTCAGCAAAATTGTTGTGAACTACCAATCCAGCGCCCCTGGATCTGGCGGGTTCCTCCAACCCATTCGCGAAGCACTTGGCGGAATTTCTTCAATGCTGGGTAACTCCATCGGTACCGCGATTACCTTTATCGCGGCTCTGCTGCCTTGGATGTTGATGCTGGCATTGGCAATTTACCTGCGCAGACGCTTTAAGGCTGTTGATCGCACATTTTGGGGACGGAAAATCGAAATCCCCGAACCAGCTCAGGAATAATTGCGCCAACCGGTAGTTTGGCGTATAGAATCTATTCGCTGCCCCGCCCTTTCGTCTCATTGTGATTCGATTGGGCGGGGCATGATTTTTCGCTCACCAATCGAGTAGGAAACAGCCAATGTCCCGTCGTCGCCAAATCTATGAAGGCAAGGCCAAAATTCTTTATGAGGGCCCTGAGCCTGGAACCATCATCCAGTATTTCAAGGACGATGCAACAGCCTTTAACGCCGAGAAAAAGGGCACGATCAACGGCAAGGGCGTGATCAACAACCGCGTTTCCGAGCATATCTTCACATTGCTCCAGCAGATCGGAATTCCGAGCCACTTTATTCGCAGATTGAATATGCGCGAGCAGCTGGTCAAGCAGGTTGAGATCGTTCCGATTGAGGTCATTGTCCGCAACTATGCTGCAGGCTCGCTAACAAAGCGACTTGGCATAGAAGAAGGCACGCAGCTTCCCCACACATTGATCGAGTATTGCTACAAGGACGATGCATTGGGCGATCCGCTGATTGCGGAGGAGCATATTGCCTGTTTCGGCTGGGCCAGTCAGGAAGAGATGCAGGATATTTCTGCGATGGCAATCCGGATCAATGACTTCATGGCCGGGATGTTTGCCGGGATCGGAATTAAACTGGTCGATTTCAAACTGGAATTTGGCCGCCTGTTTGATGGTGATTTCTCTCGCATCATTCTTGCTGATGAAATCAGCCCCGACGGATGTCGTCTATGGGATATTGAGACTAACGAAAAGCTGGACAAAGACCGTTTTCGCCGCGATCTGGGCGGAGAAGCCGAAGCTTATCAGGAAGTTGCACGACGCCTGGGATTGTTCCCGGAAGGCAATGTCAGCGAAGTCGCAGATCTGGATAGTGAACGAAAGAAGCGCGGAAAGTAACCATAGGTTTTTGGTCTCTGGTTAGATGAGAATGCAATGACCTGCTTTTGAAGGGCGGGGCATAGCCTAGAATATTGAACATGGTTTACGCCATTTTAACCATTCAAATGATAGCACCGCCCTCATGTGGAACTCATATGAGGAATTTTTCCGATGCGCACGTTGATCTTGCTAGCCTGTACAACAATGCTTGCTGCCTGTGGCGGGGCTGGCCCCCAGTCTGCTGGCGGTAGCGCTCCTCCAACCGGCGGCGGTGTTGGCGGTGGCGGCGGGAGCGGGCAAAGTGGAAATCCGCACTCATTTGTCGATCCCTCGGATGTCAAAACTTACAGCGGCATTGGCGCAAGCCAGCATTTCGAAATCAACGAAGGGGGCGGAGAACTCTATAATAGTAATGCCTCAACGGTTCGTAACAGCGGAATCAGCATAACTTTTGATCCGCGGAGTGCCGAATTTTCATTTTCCTATGTCGATCCTCTGGCTACCGTCAGCACATCCACCACCTATCAAGATCCTCTCCATCGAACAGATTTTGGTGGCAATATAGAACCGCAAAAGGGGGTCGAGAATTTTACGACACCCGGCATTCGGTATCTGGAAAGTGGATCGAGCACAGGTGGCTCCATTGCTCCCAACCGCGCATCCGAGTTGGATTTTGTTCTGGATCCAGACGTGGATTCTGGTAGCGCGGACTTGACAACATTATTCTATCAACTTCCAGGCACTGAGACTCAATATGTCTCCTTCGCCGGTTTCGTTCGCAACCGCTATACTGCAACCCGAACCGATGGCGTCATTGAAGAAACCTATAAATTTGATCGCGGTGCGTTTGCCTTTGGTGAGGTCACACCAAACGATGACGTTCCAACAACCGGGACCGGCAGCTTTAGCGGCCCAATGATCGCAACCATGATATTCAACGACGATCTCGATAATGTTTTAAAGCCAAGCTTCTTTCAATGGATTGAAGGAAGATCATCAACCACTGTTGATTTTGGCGCAAACACCTTCAGCCTTGATTTGACAGGTACGGTATCTAATCCGCAGTTTTATGAAGGAGCGGGCACGGCACATACAATAGCTGGCGGATCGACCTTTAATGCATCAGGCAGCGGCACTATTGACTTTGTGAGATATGGCGGTTTTCGTGGTGCCTTTAACAGCGCTTCATTCACTGCTCCCAATGGTGATGTCGTACTCGATCAACGTTACTTGAGCGGATCGAGCATCGACGGCGCATTCTTTGGACCAGCAGCCGATGAAGTCGGTGGCGGGTTCCGGATCGTTGGCGGCGTGCCGGATGAACGGGTTGATATCATGGGCGCCTTCACCGGAACAAAGTAAGGATTTCCTGTGGAACTAGCTACGTTACCGGCAAAAGTCGGATTGATATCTGGCATTTGCATGGCGGCTCTACTCGCAGTACCCGCCAAAGCAGAAACATCAGACGAAGCTGATGCCGTAACAATGGTCCGATTGGTTCAACCTGATTGTGACGAGTCCGGACGGTGCGAAGTGCGCGTAACACCCAAGCAAATGTTAGCGAAAGCGGAGCAGTTAATTCGGCAAAAACAGTATCAGACGGCCCTTCCGCTCGTCGAAGCGCTGCGTCAGGTGCCAGACCTCAAAATGCAACAGCAGTTTCTTGCCGGATTCATCGCTGTGGAAACCGGTGACCTTAAGGGTGCCATCTCGAACTTCCGTGGAATTCTGGAAGAAAATCCCGGCCAAACCAGAGTTCGTTTAGAATTGGCACGCGCCTATTTGATGAGCGGGAAAGAATCCGCCGCTGACTATCATTTCCGGCTTGCCCAGAATGATGACAATTTACCTGATGAAATTGCCCGCACAATCCGCAATACCCGCAGCATATTAAGGGACCAGCGCGTGTGGCGTTTCAGTTTTGATTTCGGCTTCGCACCGGATACGAATATTAACGGTGCGACCAACGCAGAAACGATCGATTTTAATTTTGGTCCGATCAAACAGCGTCTAACATTGAGTGATGAGGCTAGAGAAACGTCTGGAATTGGGCAAACTGCCGGATTTTCGGGAGGAGTAAGGCTCAAGGCGAACGAAAAACTGGCCTTCCTTTTTGATGCAGATAGCCGGATGATAAACTATAAAGGTACGGCATCGGATGATATTGTCAGTCAACTAGCTTTCGGTCCAGAATTTAAGTTGGGAAGTTATACAAGCGTTTCCGTACAAGCTGTTGGTCAACAACGTTGGTTTGGCGGAAGCCTAGCCACCAGGGAATATGGCGGACGATTAGGTCTGCAAAAGGTTCTTAGCCAAGGTCAAAGAATGGGAATGGAACTGGATGCACGCAAGATCGATTCCAAACTGAGCGATAGCTATTCAGGCTGGCGACTAGGAGCCAATGCTACCTATGAACACTTGATTGGAAAATCACTTATAGCTTCAGCCAGTGTTTTTGCGCGCCGGGATCTCTTGGAATCAAAGAGCTTCTCGAGCCTGAATTACGGACTTAACCTCGGTATTGGTGGTGAGTTACCGCTTGGCTTCAATGCTGGAGTGTCTGGAAGCATCAGTCGTTCGGTTTTTGATGAAGCAATAATATTCTACTCGGCGGAGAAACGTTCAGATTGGCGTAGTTATGCTCGAGCCTATGTTGGTAATCGAAAAGTTCGCTTTCTCGGTTTTTCCCCATCGATTGATTACAACTACTCACGCGTAGATAGTAATTACGACCTATATCAAATGAATCGCCACCGTGTGAATTTCAAGCTCGCGAAGTTTTTCTGACTAGACCAACAATTCCCAATTTCTTTGCCTTGGAAATCACCATCTTTCCTTGCGGCGAACGATGATGACGTTATAGAGTTTGCATCCTCGTCACCGCAAACAGGCCATTGCGCAATGAAAATCAAAATTTTTGTAACCCTGAAAAATGGGGTCCTTGACCCACAGGGGAAAGCTATTCTCCATGCGCTTGAAAGTCTCGACTTTTCTGGCGTCAATAATGTCCGAGCTGGCAAATTAATCGAATTGGACGTTTCGAACGATGTGAGCGATAAGCAAGTTCAGGCGATGTGCGAAAAGCTCCTTGCCAACACGGTAATCGAAGATTTTGAGATTGAAAAAGTCGAGCAAGCGGAGACTGTTTGACAATGAAATCTGCCGTAATAGTTTTCCCCGGTTCCAATTGCGACCGCGATATGGCCGTTGCGCTGACAAAAGTAACTGGTGAACAACCTAAGATGATTTGGCATGGAGAGACGGAACTTCCCGACGAGTTAGACATTATCGCAATTCCCGGCGGATTTTCCTATGGCGACTATCTTAGATGCGGAGCGATGGCATCGAGAACACAAATTATTGAACCTATCCTGGCGGCTGCCAAGAGAGGTGTTCGGATTTTGGGCGTCTGTAACGGCTTCCAGATTCTGACTGAAATTGGACTGTTGCCGGGAGCCTTGATGCGCAACAGTCAAATGAACTTCCTATGTAAAGATGTACAATTACAAGTCGAAAATTCGACTTCACATTTTTCGTCTGGCTATTCTTCCAAAGCTCGGATTGCATTGCCGGTCGCGCATCATGACGGGAACTATTTCGCAAATGATGATGTCCTCAATGAACTGGAAACCGAGGGCCGTATCGTCTTTCGATATAGTGACAACGTTAATGGTTCCCAACGAAATATTGCTGGTATCGTCAATCGGGAAGGCAATGTTCTAGGCATGATGCCCCATCCCGAACGAGCGATTGAACTTTGCCACGGCGGCACTGATGGACTGAATCTTTTTGAAAGTTTAGCGACTTAGAGTTCCGAAATATACTTTCTGTTTTCGAAATCCTTCAAAGTGAAACAGGCTCGTTTCATCGGTTCTCCCGGAATCCTGCTGCGCAGTTGTTCGATCCGTGAATCGATTAAGTCAAATTTTTGATTCGATCGCAAAGGATCACGGTGATTTAGAGAAATTTTCTTGAAGCGTTGCTTATTCAGTCCCGAGTGCAAACTGGAAAGTAACAGAAACAACCTGAATTGAATAAAGCTTTGTCGTTCGACCGACTTATCAATGCGATCTCCAAGTTTCGATATATGAACAAGTCGCTCTATAACAATTTCATTATAGCGCGGATGCGGCCCTCTATGGAGAGGCCAACCAGTCCGTAGAGCTTCGTTCTCGCAGCTTGGAAGCAAAATGCCATTTATTTCAAAATCTTCTAGATTGAAACCGCTATCTTGTGAGTCGTGAAAGACATTCTGAAGGCCAGCTTCCGAACCGGCTTGACGAGGGATCAAGTGATGGCGTTGATAGTTCGGTCTATGGTTGGCATCATTAGGCCGGTTTATTTGTGAAAATGGAATCACCAGTGCACTCCCAACAAGGAGTGAGCATCTTCCCGCTGATACTAAGCGATTGCTATTTGATCTTCACCAAGATCGGAACATGTCCGTAATTATCAAAAAAAGGGCCGGTCTCTCGACCAGCCCTCTTTTTTAACTAGCAAATAAAACTAGTTTCCAGAACCCGGACCATATTGAATGGTAACGTTTCTGTTTTGTGGTTCCCGAACACCGTCTGCAGTGTCAACGCGAGGACGCGATTCACCGAAGGCTTCACTCGAGATCACACCGCCATTGACGCCGCGTGATTCAAGATAAGCACGAACTGCTGCGTTACGACGTTGAGATAGACCAACGTTGTAGCTTGCAGAACCAGACTTATCAGCATTACCAGCAAGCATCACTGCTGCGTTACCGCAGTCACCATATGCCGTTACCGCATTGTCCAGAACTGTAGCAGCCTCTGGTGTGATATCTGACTGATCCCAGTCAAAGAACACAATATACGGTCCAGGAGCACACACAGCTGCCGGTGGTGGCGGTGGAGGTGGAGGTGGCGGCGGTGGAGGTGGAGGAGGTGGTGGAGGAGGTGGTGCCTCTGGTTCACCGCCGAAGTTGTAGATCAAGCTACCAAGCATAGAATGCGAACGCATACGCGTTTCCACATTCCGACCAACTTGGTCAACTAGGCTAATTCTGTCAGCATTGTAGAAACGATATTTAAGACCAACGTCCCAGCTATCGCTCAGTGGTGCACGGATACCCGCAAGAACTTGCCAAGCAAAACCAGTATCTGAATCATCCAAATATGGACCAGCAAAGATATTGGTAACTTCCGTACGTGCCACACCAACACCGACGCCAGCGAAACCTTGAATGCCATCATCATCACCAAAGTCCAACAGACCGTTGATCATGAAGCTCAACGAATTAATTTCGCCAGAAATTGGCGTTGTGCCAATAAATGTTCCGGTACCGTTGGCACTCGTTGGAATGCCAGGAGCTCCGGCCTGAACTCTTTCAGCCGCAGCTGATTTATAAGCAACTTCAGACTCCAACCGGAATCCTCCAAAGTCATAACCAACGATTCCATCGAAATCATAACCTGTATCATGATCCACTTCGTTAGTGTCAGTTGCTATGCCTACATCGGACGTAACATCCTCAACAAGCAGTGCACCGCCCTCTATGCCCACATACCACTGGCCATCACGTGCCAGAGCAGGTGAAGCAAGCGCCGTGGAGGCAAGCGCCAATCCTATGGCTAGCTTCCGCATTTATATTCCCCTTCTCAATTAGGTTCTAAATTCACGGCGCTTTGTAGCCATTGCGACCCAACAGTGCAAGCTGACAAATGATGGAACTGTTGCGAAAATGTCGCCATTTTCGATATTTAGGGCAAAAAATGCTCCACAGATCGCTCAGAATCTGTGTTTATCGCGATTGGATAGTGAGTTTCGTCCGATTTTAACTCCTAACTCTCGATCACAGCCTTGATTCTCAAGGCGTTTATTATCGACTCGATGGCAAGTCTGGCTTCTGTATCGATTACGGATCCCCCTTGTGGTTCCGCAATAATTCCATGAAAAACCCAAATATTATTCCGAAAGACGGCGGTTTCATTGACATCGGATACGTATATCGCAAGATAACTGCTTGGTTCTACAAATCGCCACCCACCGGCAGTCCAAACTGCTATGTGATTCGCATGCTCAATCCATTCACCCATCGGATGTAGGTCGATCAACCACGCTTCGCCATCAGACGGCATCAATGTTGCTGGATCATCATGCTTGGCCTGCACAATCGGGCTTGTTAAAAAATCCAGTAGAGTAAGCGCTTCGTTGTGAAAAAGCTCTTTCTGGGCTTGTCCTATCGCCAATAAAGGCAATTTGAACCGCGGGGTTTGTGGTGATTGCATAGTAAATTTTCCTGTGAAGCTTAATCTAGGAAGTGCCGGGTGACGACGCTGCTCTTATGTGGAAACAGTCAATATCGCTGGCGCAGACTGGGTGTGCTGCCCCCGCTGTCGTACGCTGAATTGGATTTGGGAAACCCCCTGGTCACGGAACATTGAGATTTGAGCCTGCCCTAGTTTGAAACTTGGCGTCCCGACCAAAGTCTGGCCGAGCAATTCGCCAGAAGCGCGCTCCCATCTGATCGAATATTCCTCAACTTCCTCTGCCAATGGAATATCGACATGATCCGCCCATGAAGAACGCTTTCTTGAACGTCTGGTCCAGCCTAACTCCAAGTCACCTGAACTGTTGTAGCTGTGTTTCAAGTGCACCGGTTGCCAGGGCTTCAAAGCGCTACCCGGCGAATCGATTTCAGCAAAAACCGGCACTGCGTCATCGCGACCCAAAGCTGCAAATCTTGTCGGTTCAAACAGGGTGAAATGATTGGGAGATATTGCAGTCGCAGAAGCCCGTTCAAATAATATAAAGTCTTCTTGGGAATTGTGGTTATCAATAAATCGTTCCGTGCCGGCCAAACCTCTATAAAAATGGGACAACAGATATCGTCCATTGCCTAGAGCCTCGACTCTAGAAAATTGTATGATTTCTCGCCCTATTATCGCAACGTTCTTGCCGGCAGAAAGTTGGAAATCATCCGCGTCGTTGAGCCGCATATCTGAATGATGCAACTTAACGGTAACGGTCGTGTTTTGATCCAGCAGTAAAGCACTACCGGATCCAAAAACTTGTTCCACGGAGCCCAATATGCCCGGTGTCGACAACTTTCCCACAAATTCGCCAACTGATCCATCCGCTTGAGTTTGATAAAGATCAGCATTGCGCCAGCCTTTTCCTCCAGCTGCTATGGCAAATAACTGCGCTGATGTTGCGGCCTGATTTGGCGTTTCTGGCGCGAAGGGTAAATCGAACAAAGCCAATCTGGTAACGCCGGCAGTGGCATCCAAATCGGAAATCGATCTACCGCCGTCACTTTCTAAACCTCTCATTTCCAGATGATTTCCAGTGCCACTCAAGGACAGAGACACGGATCCAGTTCGAAATTCTTGGTTTCGAATGATCCATGTTTTTTGATCTTCCAGTTGCACAATATCTCCAAGCCTACCAAAGTAGGCATCGCAGGGAATCTCGATCGAAGCAGAGGATCTCTCGTAGTACATATTCCATACACGCTCTTGGCTAATGCGCTTGGCCAAAGAAGCATTGATCGCTGCGGGAAAATCTAACTGGGTAATGACCCGGCTGTTCCCCGGCCGAAAACCACTCTGTGATCCAGATTGATAATCTCTTTCCGGTTCATAGTATCGAAGCGTCAATTGACGCGGTATTTTCGTTTCAGAAACGGTTTCAAATTTCGGTTTTTCAACTTCATATCCATTGATGTCAGTGATGTAACTGGCCGGCTTGATAACCCTCTCGGAGGAAGCGTTATTCTGTCTTGACTGTCCAAAAACTTGCCCATGTTCGGCCCAAAAGGACAAGTGAAAGTTGTCGACAATAGGGTCCATAGCCGCGCGACGGTTTTCTCCAGAAGCCGCATAACCAAGGAGCCGGTCTTGCGCGTATAAGGATATCCGATGATCGGAAATATCATTCACAATGTCGACCAGATTTATTGAACCATCATCAGCGATAACTTCAAAGGTCAAGGATGGAATGCGATTTCCATAATCTGCCAATTCCATTTCTTCAAAAACGGCGATAGCCATGCCGCGATAAGCAGGTGCGGCATCGACGCCCTCGGCTGACGCAATCAAACCATCTCGCGATTGATCTTCATGACCCTCCAAAATGCGAAATCCAGTAGCGGTTTTAAAATCTCCAGCAACGCCACGAAATAGATTTCCGTCTGCCCAAATGCGACCAATTTCTCTAATAGGTCGGCTGGACAAAGCGACCGCGAAACAGGCGGAATAGCTATATGTTGTCGTGTCAGGGCGCCCTTTTCCGCCCTCCGTATTTTTGGTTTCTTTAAGATCAGTTGCCCAAATAACAGATCCAGCAACACGCATGCGGCCAAAAATTCGCGGAATTTGTGTTCCATAGCTGGATGTCTGAACTGCCAGTTCCTGGATTCTTGGCCCTTCACGCGCCGCTGGTTTGAAAAGGATGTTCTGGTCAATCTGTTGACCTGCCAAAGCGCCTAATGCGCCGCCAATAGGGCCGCCGACAGCCGTCCCCACAGCCGTTAAAACTAGAGTTGCCATTCAGGACTCCACAATTCGGAATATTTCCAAAATCGGCCAGGGGCATGATCCAGGGGAAAGAACGATTTTTCGTAAACCCGCATGTGCATGCACATATCCACCATATGCGCGGATCATGAAATGGAGTTGAACCGGGCTAACCCGAACCAATAACACATCACCGTCGAGAGGTTTGCTTTGGTGACAAACTTTTTCAAATCCGGCTTGTTCCATAACGCCGATAATGACCTCTACGTTACCACCGCGCATTGAATACCCCGTCGGAACCATGGTTTGCAGATCGGCAGCAGATATACAAAGGCCTGCAAGCCCGATGCAATCTAATCCAGTTTCCGCATCTCGGCCATGCAGCCGAAAATCGGTGCCGCACAATAAAAGCGCTTCATCTGCCAATGCAGTTGCTCGATCTTTCATGTCAGGCTCCCGGATATCGGGTTAGCAAATCATTGCCTGGTAAATGCGGTTCACCGCGAAAATTAAGACTATTTGAAAATCGGTTTTGACAGGTCTTGAAATTTTTATCACATCCCGCTGTCAGCAGCACTCTTTCACCAGTTGACCCCACATCTGACGGCGCATCGGCCAACCAGACTGCATTGCCTTCCCCTTTCAATACAGCTGACGATAGGCCGCAACTATGGCCGCTAAGCCAGCGTAACTCACCAAAGGCATAGTTTGAAGCCAGCCCCGCTAAATCTTCAAATTCCATTCGAGATCCATCGTGCATACTCAGCGTCACTTCATGCTGATACTCATGCAGGCTTAACTTGCATTGTTTGTCGCCAAACCGTGCTCTGCATGTTGGTGATGTTAAGGGGACAATGGCCTCGTCTAGAAATGATGTTGGGCCCAGTATTTCAACTTGAAAAGAATTGCCGGAACGCGTGATTTCACCAAATTCTCCGGAAATCAAATGCTTGGCTTCATCATTCGGAAATTCCCAATTGAGCAGCACAATTTGTAACCGCGCTCCGTTCCATCGACCCGCGGCTAGGTCTTCCTCGGTAAATGCCGAAGCGTTTAAGACACCTTCGATTTCCACGCTATCGACATCCAAACTATCGTTCAGGGCAATCGTAGACGGTATCATCCCCGGGGTTGCTCGATAGCGGAAATTGTCGACTACAATATCTTGGTCGTGGGAGGTAAAACCGAAAGACACCCCATCGGCACGATCAAGTCGCCACCCAAAAGCTGTTGTCGTGAGGTCGCGATCCAACCATATTAGGCTCACGCTACTTCCTTAACTTCTAAAAGCCGTATCTCTGGCGCTTCTCCTGCCAGAAACGTTACATGACTGACTTCCAATTGATCCGAGGCAAAACGTACCGGAACATCAAACAAAAAGCCCGCCGTGACGACAGTTCCACTTGCTGGCGGTTGATCAAACATAACGCGCCCCAATGGCTCTAAACTCCAGTTTGAAGCGGCTTGTCCATCAATTGCGACAGTCAACGAGTTAGCTACAGGCCGCGTGATTCGGCGGCTTTGGAATTCATCCCGCCCATATGTTTTTATCAAATCGAATTCGGTGTTCTGGCCGTCCCCAACACCAATTTTTTGATCAAGCGCTGTTGGCGAAGCGGCCATGGTATTCGAGCTATGGTCCAATGGATCGCGGAACCGGAAAGCTTTTGCTGCTCCGCGTCTCGCGCGGAAAAAATCAATCAAAGTTCTCAACGCATCTTCACCGCGAATCCCCGGTCCCGCATCAAATTCCATCTTGGCATCGGACCAGTCGCTGTTTCTCTTTTCATGCCCCGATAGGGTCGTAATCACGCCCGTTGAAAAAGTTGGCGCCACGATTGCACCTTGACCTATTGCAATCGGAAACTCGACATCATCAAATGCTTCCACATTCTCTTCCTTCTCATGAAAATAGGTAAATCCGTCCCGCGCTACTTGGGGTAATGCCCAGACATAGATTGCTGGCGTTGCCCGATTTTGGGCATCGTCAATGGCCTCCACCATATTTGCCCAAATGAGATCATCTTCTGGCAACAAGGTGAAACCGGCAAAATAGTGCTGCCGATCAATAGGGTAGCCAAGCCGCTGGGTAGCCAGGTTGATCCCACGCCGCGTTGCATGGCGATCGCCTGCTATCACCCAGTCATAATCTTCCAGCTGCAAAATATCGAAGGCAGGCGCAGACCAACCGATGGGGAGGTTTGCGCGCTTTGCTTCCGGTGCTTGTTCATCCACTATCGTCGGCAGATAGGCCAGCAACAGCGTTTCAACCGACATCGGTCCGGCTTCGTTCTTTACAGCATCAATCAAGTCGGAAGTGGACTGCGCAAGCATGGCACCAGCCTGATCCAGCATGGCTTTTTGTGCCGTAGTTTTCGGGCCATCAATGCTTTCAATGCTAACATTTTTTGAGCCGAAGGCAGAGCTAGCGGCTGCATCATATAAACAGATGCGCTTATCTGGCATGATCCACCACCACGGTTCGCCCACTTGAAATTTAATCGCTACCCCGAGATCTCTGGCAATGGCGGTAAAAGCGCGCGCCACGGCCTGTAGATATCCCATAGCACTAGCGTTGGCTGGGGAAAGTAATGAGGATGGCGGTACCCATCCCGTTAGCGCTTGATCGCCATTTTCGGCTCGCTGTTTCCAGTCGTTCCAGCAGTGTGCGTTGAATAGTTCATAGGAAAGCGACTGGATGACATCAAAGCTCATTGCATTGGCGCGCCTTAAAAAATCACGATGCCATACTGCGCATGGTTGATTGATCGCCGCGAATTCTTCTCCAGACTGTGGTTGAGAAAGACTAACATAAAGCCCTTCGCCCGATGTTCCGAGCCGGAAATAATGGCTCATACCCAGATAGTGATTAATACTTCCGCGATAGCCCAGCGCGCGGATCGAACGCAGCAACCGTTCCGGTGTTTGATTGAAACTGTCATCATAGGCTGTGGCCATGGACAATCCATTTTCAGGAACCATGACGTCCCCAATTTCAAGCACCGCACCGCCGCCATCAATTTGGATTTGGCTCATCTCAACCCAACCAACTTTTGGCGAGCTATAGCGCGTGCCCAATGCATTATATTCGGGCGGGATGATCGAAATGAACAACCGATCAATATCGTCCGGATATACCGGATCAGCCTCGCCCGGTAGCAGGAAACCGCCATCCAATTTGGAGAACTCTATTGATATCTGCGCATCTGTTGGACTCCCAGAAGCATAGTTCCAAAGCCGTACATACCAAGCTTTGGGACTACCGGAGGCATCCCGCCCTTCTATCGTCAGGGTCGGCCCGTTCACCGCATCGAGAGGCATGATACCCGAAGACTTCCAATGGAATTGCCAGTTGAGACGAGCGTAATCTTTCAGTGTCTCGTAAGCGAGTAGCGGATGATCGAGCGTGTCTTCGGTGTCCCATATCAATCCGGCGAGATCATCTGAATTGTAGAACACCGCATCGACCCGAAGCGCGTCGGGTGCTGTCGTCACGACCGATGCCATCATCGGGCGTGGGAAATTGATTGTCCAAAAGCGCGGATCAAATCGCTGTATAAAACTGATTTGCTGCGAAGTGCGTTCCTTCGCGAGCCAGAAACCCATGATCAGCCCGCCTTACTTGCCAAGGCGCTACGCACAGCTCTGGCAACTTGTCTGCTGGATCGGCGCATCTGATCCGGCGCACTGGTCTGGCCGTTATCTGAGATATTGATGGTCAGACGAATATTGGATGCTGCACCCCCCGCAACATTTTGCTCCACACGTCCAGCAGATGCCGGAACAAACAATTCCGGGCCACGCTCGCCGACCATATAGGCCCGCCCGCCGCTGACTGGACCGCCGGTTGCTCGTCCCGGTGCACCGAGCAATGAAGTCAAAATCGACGTGCCAACACCGAATAATCCGCCGCCGCCATTGCCGCCGAAAAGCGACCCAAAGCCGCTGTTGATGGCGGCATCGGCGACATCGGATATCACGGATAGCGCAACTTGTTTCAGATCCTGAAAATCCAGGCTGCCATTGCGTATCGCACGGCTCAGAGTGTTTTCAAGCAGTGACCCAGCCCGTTCCAATCCACTTGCCAGCGGGCCATCAAGCAGGTTCTGCATATCGCCAACATCTTTGGCAAAGCCGGCAGTGTCAGCGCGCACGCTGACCACCAGCCGCTCAATTTCTTCATCCATCTGGGAACCTGTCCTTCAGTTTTTCAAGGTACATATTGTCAATCGGTGTGACGGTTTTCCCGCCTTCACCATCTAAGGCGCTAAATACCGTCTTCAGTTCCTGCGGCGTCACACGCCAGAATTGATCTGGAGACCAGCCGAGCAAATATACCGCTATTGACGATAGTTTTTCGGCGCCTTCGCTAAACGGTTTGGTCATCGGGAACGCTGCCCGCCAACATCTGTTTGAGTAATATCTTAAGTGGCGGTGTTAGCTGCGCCAATCCAAGTGCCATAAGCTCATTGCCATATTGGTCACGATCCAAGTCATCGGGTTTGCTGCTAACACAATGCCAGAACAATATGACGATTTCTGACAGAAGCAGTTTTCCATGGGCGGCTCGCTCCAACAATGCAAAAAGCGAACCCAGTTCTTCCTCCGCAGCAACCAAAGCTTCAAAACTCGGACGCAGGATATAGGTTCCAGATGCCAGTGTCAGCGATACTTCACCGCGGATGAGGTTTGCCGGACGGTCAGCCATTGATAACGGCGCCTGAGCTTTCCAGGTTCATTGTATAGCTACGCTCTCCGTTAAAATCGCCGCTATAATCCAGCCGTGCGATCAGAAAATCTCCGTGCATTTTTTCACCACTTTCAAAGCTTAGCTCAAATGCATCGACCGTTCCCCCCAGCGCATGGTTCTTCATCCGATTTTCGGCATCAGAGCCAGTGAAGACCCCGGCCCCGGAAACAGAAACCGACCGCACACCGGCACCCGACAGCAATTGCCGCCAGCCGCCACTATCTTTGTTTGTGATAACCACCGGTTCGCCGTTGATCGACATCTGCGTGGTGCGCAATCCGGCAATGGTCGTATATCCCACCGGAGATTCGCCATCACCGATTTTCAGAAGAAAGGCGCTACCTTTTTCTGCTGCCATATGTTGTTCCTTTCAAAAGTTTAGGTTTTCAAACAGCGCGCGCGATATTCGATCAATCCGTTCCACGGGCTGATTGCGCTGCGCAAAATTCTTGTGCGTCTGAAATCGAACGTAACAATTTGCCAGTCACTTGGATCACTTACACCATCGTTTAAAGCTTCCTCGATCCGTGCCATGATCCGGTGCAGACGCGCTGCACTGATCCCATCATCATGCACTGTCAGTGCCAGACTAAGCTCGCGGCCTTCACCTGTCTTATGACCCCAGTCGAGCGATGCTCCCGTTGCCATAACGATATACGGAAATTTGGCGCGTGCCGGCGGTCCGTCAAATATTCCGGTGACCATATCCATAACGGGTTGGTGTGATTGCAAGGATGCAACCAAGGAAGTTTGCACAGCCTCAAGCGCGCTGCTCATCGAACGCCTCGCATCAAAAAAGCAACGTCTCGCAGGCTGCTATTATCGGCGATTTTTTCGGAGAGATTGGGGCCGTTAATTGCTATGCCATCACGCCGTTCTTCTGTTACAATGTGGTCTGGCAGCGCTTCATCCAAAGCCGTTTTGACTTCCAATCGAACTATGGTCTTTTTCTGTTCAGCCAGCAGTTTTCCCCTTTGAAGTAACCTGTCCATCATCGGATCTCCTCGGCATCCAGAATTGTTCTGGGCAATAATCGCCTATCCTCAGAAACTGAGCGGATCAGCATATTCCGGCCCGACCAGATCAACCGATCACCCGGAAGAATTTTATCGGTTTGACGAAGAATGAAGCGCCAACGCTGCATAGCCGAACGACTCCCAGCATTAGCTTCTGAACCAGCACCTTGCGCTTCAATTGCCGCCCAAAACTCGGCCACGAGTTCTGTTTCGGAGGACCCAGACGCCAAACCATCGAGCGCCGCAGAGAGTCTTTCGATCCGAATACGTTCACGCAGCACGCCAGCAAATTCAGTTTTCATCACGCCAACCTCAGCCGGCGGTGAGGTCGCCAGAGTGCTGTCACCGCGCTGGGCGGACCTCCTGCATCAACACCGTCACGATTTGTATAAAGATAGCCAGCCAGTCTCACGATACCTTGGCGCAACGTTTGTGGCAGATCATCCCAAACAACAGCGAGGCCAGCATTGTAGGTCACTCGGACGCGCGACCCGTTGCAGTTATCTTCTATGCGAACCCAACCAAAGCCATTACTGTCGATGTCCAGAGCATAGGTTTCGGAAGGCGAAGCTACCACCGCTCCATCAGAAGAAATACACTCCACAGCACCAATGGACTGCACAGGTACCCGTTTTAGTTTTTGCCATTCGGCCCGGACTGGCAGCATGTCTGTCACCGATCGCAAAACCAGCATTTGACCGACAAAATCTTCGCAAAGCAAAGCAGCACTGCGGATAAATTCATCCATCGCGGCATCGTCCAAATCATGATCGATTCGAACAAAATTTTTGACATCTGCAATCATTCCCTGCGGAATGTCAGGCAGGTCTTCAACAGGAAAACTCATGATTGCGTCGTCCTTTCGAGAGAGGGAAATGGTGCACCCACGCCGACAAAGGGGAGCATTCCGGCGCGGGCGCTCGCCACGTTGAAACGCAGCGAATTGGTTTGGTGTTAGGAAGCGCTGAATTGCATCAGCTTGATCGCTTCGGAATTCATCACCTGGCCGCCGACGCGTTTGGTTGCATAAAAGTGCACAAACGGTTTGTTGGTGAACGGATCGCGAAGAATATTCGTCGCGCTGCGCTCGGCTATGAGATAACCGGCACGGAAGTTACCAAAGGCAATCGAAAGGCTGTCCGCTGCGATGTCGGGCATATCTTCTGCCTCAACCACCGGATAGCCCAGCAGCGTGTCCGGCTGACCGTTGGCCAGTGAAGGCTGCCACAGGAAGGCACCATCAGCAGTTTTGAATTTGCGGATTTGTGCCAGCGTCGAACTATTCATAACGAAGGCGGCGCCCTGCCGATAAGCTGGTCTGAGTGTGTGAACCAAATCAACCAGCGCATCTTCACTAGAAAAGCTGCCCGAAGAACCAGACGGAACATATTGCAGCGAACCAAAGGCACCTACAGCATCGGTCTCATCAGTCATTGCCGCATTCAGAAAACCGCGAGGTTGATTGGTCCCGGAACCGTTGACGAAAGCACTACCTTCAGCATGCGCAAATTCGCGCGCAATTTCATCGGCGAGCCAGGCTTCCACATCGAACGCGGCATCATCGAGCATCGCTTGTGAAGCGGCCGGATTGGCATAAAGCTCTCCGGTAGGCGGCGCGATCTCGTTGAAATTCGGCGTATCCGTTTCCGGACGGCTGGCGGTTTCGCTGACCCAACCGGAGGGCGTGCCGCCATCGGTAACTAACTTGCGGTAACCGGCGCTGCCAGTCTGGACGACAGTAGCAATCGAACGGATCGGCGAAATATCTTTCAGCGTTGAACCAATAAGCACGTCGATCTCCTGCGGTACGGCAAAACCGCCTTCAGGGCCGGACGCACCTGAAAAACTCTTTAACTCAATACCGGTATGATCGCCCCGGCGCAGATATTTGGACACAAAATCCTGTGCTGCAGGGGAAGAAGTCATGCCTTTGGTACCTTCCAATGCGGGTCGAGCAGAAGCTTTCGAGATGTCATTCATCTGCGATTTCAGACCGTCGACATCGGTGCGCAATGCGCCGATGGCATCGCTGTGGCTGGCTACATCTTCGGCCATAACCACAGCATCAAACGATGCTTCGAGTGGATCCGCTTTTGTTTCGAGTTTTCTGTCTTGGGGGAGTTTCATAATGTTCCTTTCGTGGGCGTGATATAATTCAGGCAATAAAAAACCGCCCGGTACGGGGCGGCTGCAGTTTCATGTTCTCCGGCAGTTCTATGCAATCATGTGAACCCTTGCCGCGCTTTGCATCGGGAAACTCACTAACGATATTTCAGCGATATCGAGATCCAACAGAATCCGGGGCTTGCCGCCGTTGCATCGTTTCACTCGATAACCAAAACTCAGCCCGTTAACCACTCCATTTGCGAGCATGGCAGCTGCCTCACGACCAGTTTTCCTGGTGAGAGAGAGGTTACCAATAACCCGCAACCCTCGCCGATCTTCCTGCGCATAAGTCACACTGCCGATGCGTCGGTCCGGATGGTGTTGCCAGAGTAGCGGAAGTTCCTGCCCATTACCAAGCGACCCAAAAGCTCCGGGGCGGATAATATCACCGCCCTTGTCAATTCGATCGAAAATCGCGGCATAACCGGCGAAGCGCACCTCGCTCAACGCAGCATATCACTTAGGCCAAGACGGACAGCGATACCGATCAGCAGCAGCGTCAGCACCGCGCGTACGGTCCAAGTCACCACTTCTTTCCAGGCACTCGACTTGGCCGTTCGCCAAGCTTGCAGCAATTCGCGCAGTTCGTCGAGATCACCATGTGCTGTCGCGTCGCCCAAACCAAGACGATCAATCACCCGCACTGCGCCATTATCGGTGGCCTCCTCTACAATCGCGCGTAAGGTAATCAAATCCGCACCATCACTCTCCGCCTGCGCCATCAGGCGGGCGAGCATATCTTCATTTTGCATTTCTTTTAAAACTCCGTTTTGACCTCAGGCGCCGGGCGCGGACATCCGTTCGCTTGGCTATCCTCGCACAAGCTCGGACGCGCAGTCGCGCTTGCCGTCGCTTTGCGCCGGTGCTCTAGCGTTTCAGCCACTGTTTGCAACCGCAAGGGCACCGAGCGAAGCGATGCAAGGCCGTACGGCCGCCACATCTTTTGGCGCGAAAGCCGAGCAGGCGGATGCCTGCGTCCGGAGCCTGAGGTTGAATGAAAACTCAATCCAATCCCAGCATCGATCGTTTTTCCTCCGGCGATAGAAAGTCTGCTTCACAAACCTGTTTCCACAAACGCTCCCGGTCCTCCGACAAAGCGGGAATTTGATCGCGGTCAATCGACATGGTGGTGCCTGGCCACCAACTGCTTAGCGCATCGGACAAGCCATCCAATATCTTCCCGGCGAGCGGCAATATGGTAAGCCTCCACAGTGCTCGATTGGCCTCTCGGTAGTTGGCGTAACTATTGTCGCCCGGCAGCCCGAGCAGCATTGGCGGCACCCCAAAGGCCAACGCAATTTCCCGTGCAGCGGCCTCTTTAAGCGCAACGAAATCCATGTCGGCGGGCGTCATGCTCATCGATTGCCATTTCAAGCCACCTTCGAGCAGCATCGGCCGGCCGGCATTGCCAGACCCGGCAAAGCTCGCTTCCATTTCGGCTTTCAGTCGGTCAAATTGTTCACCAGTCAAAGCCGAACCGTCTTGCCCCGGATCATAAACCAGGGCGCCGGATGGTCGCGCAGCATTATCGAGAAGCGCCTTGTTCCATTGGGCGGCAGCATTGTGTACCGCCACCGCCTTTGCCGCCGCACCCAGACACCCCAACCCATAATGGTCATCAGTGGGATGAAAGGTCTTGATATGAACAACGCCCGCGCGCCCCATCTTGTCCACCGCAGCAAAACGCGACCGATGCTCACCGGCACGATACTGATAGGCTACCGGCCAGCCGTTTGCATCGGGCTCCACTGTGATCCGATCGGGGCGCAACGCAAATAGCTCAGACGGCTTGTCATCGCCGCCACAGATTATCTGTACATAAGCATTGCCATGTAACAACAGGTGCGCCGCAACGGTTTCCAACAACGGCTGCCCGGCGCTAGTCTTGCCGATCAAGACCGAGATGTCATCAGTAAGATCGACCATCGGCGCACCGCCAACACCCTCAGCTACAATCCGCACAGCGCGCTGTGCAATTGCGTTTTCAACATAAGCATCACGCACTGCGGCTGCATAAGAGAAAGGCGTGTCACCCGATAGTGATGCGCCGCCATAAGTGCCGATATATGATCGCCCCAAAGGCGGCCGCACTCGACCGCTCCCGCCCTTGAAGGCGAGAGACAGGTTTTCCCAAATCGTCATATTTTTTCCTAACTCAGATTTCGTACATTCGGGTTTCTGGTTTTGCCCAACATCAATTCCGTCAATGCCCAAACCAACGCATCAGCGCGATCCGGGGATCGGCCTGGTCCTTCATAGGAACCACCGATCATCAAACCGCAAAGCTCATCCTCCAATCGGGGGAAGGCGCGGATATGGTGGACACGATCATTTTCATACAGCGTGGCAACCGGCTCCGCTCGCGCAACCTTGCCCCGCGATGCATGGACCAGTTTTACTGGCAGTGAGATATCCGCTGCCTGCAAGACTGACTTTACCATCGCACCGCCTTGATTGGCCTCCGCAATCACTCGGTCGGCATCCCATAGCGCCGCGGCATCCGCGACGGCCCTGGCCCATTTTTCCGGGCTTGGTTTCTCGGTGCTGCAATCAGCAAGCACATACGCTTTTTGATTGTGACCCAGCGCCGCAACTATAATCCCGCAGGCATCACCATTGGAGGAAGCAGGCGGATCAACCGCAACCACTATCCGAACGAAACTTGGTATTTCATCAATCTGACAAGCCTCGATCATCAAACGGGTCCAAAGCGCTCCCTCCAACTCTCCGATCAACTCACCGTCCAGTTCCTGCCGACCCAATCGCGTACCGGCGTAGTCAATGGCCATTGCGGTCAAAAATGCTTCGGGCAGGTTTAGTGCATTGTCGATTGTCCGGCCCTTGGTAATCACTACTGCGCTATCCTTTACCAGCTTCCGAACCAACGGCACCGGACGCGGAGTGGTCGTTGCCACAATTTGCGGCGAAGCTCCCACTCGTAATCCCATTTTCAAATTATCCCAGGTCGCAACAGCCTGACCGGCATTGTTCATCCATTTGGCAATCTCATCACACCATGCGTGACTATGTTGAGGTCCGCGCAAGCCGTCCGCTTCTGCAGCAGAATAGAGCCGTGCCTCCGCGCCACTCTGCCATCGCAGACGCTTTAATGATGGTTCCCATGAAGGGCGACTTTGCGGTGGTGCAATGGATAGTAATCCACTATCGCCCTCCACCATCACCGTTCGTACTTCCGCAAAATTTGCGCCCACCAGAGCAAACCGGGCATTGCCATTATTTTCAGCAATGCCCCGCACCCACTCGGCCCCCGCTCTGGTCTTGCCAAACCCTCGACCTGCCATAATCATCCAGGTCGCCCAATGTCCTTGAGGTGCAATCTGATCCGGTCGCGCCCAAACTTTCCAGCTGTGCAGCAATTTTTCCAAATCAATTTTGTTCAACCCGCCAAGAAACGCCGTTTGTTCATCTGGGCTTAGCTCGGTAAAAAGCATAGCCGCTGAGACATGGTTCATTCAATATTGCCGACTGGCTTATCGATGGCCCGGTCACGGTCAAAAACTTCACGCCCTTGAAGACGTTCGCGCATCTCATTGATCTTTTGATCCAGCGTTTGACGCAACTGGCCTGCTCTATCCGTGCTTTCTGACTGAGCCACCCGCGTTTTGGCAACCATATCCTTGTGCGCCATTAACAACCGGAAGGCCAAACCATTGTCATATTCCTTTACGGTTGCAACAATTTCACCCCCATGAAAAATCGCTTTGTCAATTCCGTTTCGCGCACGATGCAGCAATTCCATTTCAAGCAATTCATATCCTGCAGAAAGCGCGGTCAGCCAATTTTTCTGAAATTCCGTATCCTGCTCACGCCATCGATAAAGCGTCGAGATTGGAATGTTGGCTGCCTTTGCTGATTGCTTCACTTGCGAACTCATCGTCAGATGTTTCAGGAACTTTTTCTTTCGTTCAATGTTATGATTAAGCCGTGTCTGGTTTTTAGACATGTACTACTCCGCACTAGAACAACCCCAACGCACTGGTCACAAACAAAGGGCCAACCGCCCGAAAAGACCTTCCGCATATTCTCGCGTTGCGTCTTTCAGAGCCTGTCAGCCCGAATCACTTTTTCTCGATGTTCTATATTTGTACCCAAACAGCGTGACGATGTCAATAGTTTTTACCTATTTGGTAAAATTATCTTTGAAATCAGCAGTAATTAATACTTGTTCGGCTATGTATTCTGCCGCCATATCCGCCAGTTTCCGACCCAATTGCCAATCGAGTATCTGCATATCGGGAATGATGGGAGGGTTTACCAATATATCTTGCTCACCCAGCATCTCTTTGGATGCCATGCGGCTAGCGACCACCATGGATCGCGACATGATCTCCACGATCGAAGGGAAATCTTCTTCGTTTTTACGGCGCAGAATCACATCCCTGATCAACGACCACCGGCCACGCACCTGATCATATTCTACGTCGGTTCGCCAAATCTCGTTGGGATCACCAAGGGTTACAACGATATTGGGTCCTGTTTTTAAGTCATGCATGACCTTAACCGGAACATTGTCCAGCACACCGCCATCGACCAATATGTTGCCTTCCTTATCAATGAAAGGGGGCAATATTGTGGGTAGCGAACCCGATGCTCTGACACATTCCCACAACGGCCCTCGCCGGTGAATATGTAGACCGTTGGTGGAGAGATTAGTAGAGACGCCAAAGAAATTGATCGGCTGGTCAGCAATATCCTTGGTGCCATATCGTGTGCGAAGTTCGTGGTCGAAGATCGTGGGATCGAGCAAGGAAAAAATTGGTAGCGTGACACGTCGCATGGCCTTTGCATCGATGAACATAGCTTCCATCTGATCAAGCGTTTCATCAACCGACATGCCGCGCGCAATGGCGCCGCCCATTGCCGCTCCGGCACTAGCTCCACCAATATAGTCAATCGGGATGTCGGCTTGCTGCAGGGCTTTTATTACGCCCAGATGCGCACAACCAAGTGCACCGCCACCAGCCAGAACCACGCCAACCGCCCGACCAGTCAGAAAGCGTGCGACTTTGTTGAAATCGTCTTCCCTGTCCAAAGCAACATGGTGGTGCAATTTGGGATTGCGGGGATCGATCCATTCTCCACTTTTGCTGATCAGCTTGCTTTGTTTGGATCGCAACAACACGACTGTCCGTTGCGGTTCAGCAATCCAGCGCATGGCCGTCTGTTCCATCGTGCTGGGTTCCGGATCAAATGTCCCAGGCCTTCCCACCATCAATAGGGCGTCGGCATTGCGGCAGATCATCTCGCCCCATTCATCATCGCCGCTGCCGTCGACTAGAACATAAGCGCCTTTGCTTTCCTGTTCAGCCAACCAGGACTGATAGGCGGAGCGATCGGATGCCTCACTCGTCGCTCGATCAACAGGAATGATCGGCGTTTCACTATCGACAATCGCTTCAAATGCGTTCGCGAGCCGGACCAGAAAACCGTCCGGAAGCTGCGTGGTTCCAGCAGGTAATATCGCTATGACGCGCGGCATATTGGAGGACATGGCCGAAGTACGGGCAGTCGCAACTGCCAAACGTTTAGACACCAGTTTGAGCATCGCGGCGTTTAGTTCGGGATATTTTTGCGCAATTTCATCAAACGCACTTCGCGAAACTTTCCGGACGTGCGAGTCTCGCGTAGCGATGACATCAGCGGTACGTTTTCCTCCGGCAAAAAAAGCTAATTCTCCGACCGCCTCACCGGTTTCAATATGGGCGACAATGCGCACCTTGTTGACGACAACTTGGAAGCGCCCAGATTCAACGAAATACAACGCATCTGCATCATCACCCTGTGAAACCAGGGGGTCGCCACCGGATATATTTTCAATCTCGGAAACCGCTTCCAATGCATGCAGCGCATCGGATGCGACATCAGCGAACAAGCTATGGCGACCAAGGCTGGGCGTATTTACATCATCATTCATCGAATGATCTCCACCGGTGCGACCCGACAGACCCGACAGACCCGACTATCCCGACATGATCAAAAAGAATCAAGGGTTTCGCAATCAATCAAAAATGACACATAAGACCACGACTAGGCGTGACCTCATTGGCCAACATTTGTAGATAAGCGCTTTGCAAGGCTTCAGGCCCTTCGAGGTTTTCAACATGCAAATAGTCGCTGGCATTTTTGACAAAGATCGCAAATTCAGCATCAACCCGCGCCCGAAATTCAGTTGGTCCAATTTTCCCCATCAAAGATTCTGCGGCGGTTGGCGCAAAGAACAATTCTGGCTTTGGCCCCACCAGATCATCTGCATTGCCACGCTCTTCCACATGGGTGGCTCCAACCAGAGAGCTGAATTTCAAATTATCGCCCCAATGCGCATGGATATTGGCTAACAATTTCCCGTTACCAGCGAAATCTACAGAAACGGTCGATTGCCCAGCATCAGCCTGATCCAATTGATCATAGGTCAGAACTTGGTCGTACAATCCGGTTTTCGTGACAAAATCCACATTGCCTGCAGAAGTAAGGCCTATGCGTTTGACCGATGGGCTGAGGTTCTTTGCAACTTGTGCCAATCCCAATCCGGTTTTGGAAGAAGCGCTGGTCAGCACCAAAGCTTTTGCGCCAAACCAGTCTGCGCTGCGCATAAAGTCCTCAATTAGGAAGCTGGTCGTAAACAGAGGTTGGAAAATTGCGCGCTCTGCTTCAAGCTCACCTTGCTCAGTACCCAGTCGATGATATTGATTGTAAATAATCGCCAAACCCTGTCGGTGCTCGGCCATATCGACAAAACCGGTATCAGAAATACTGCCAGGGTTTACCACGAGATGTGAGCCCATTGGCAAATATCCGTAGACCCGCTCACCCACCTGAACATCAGCATTTTCAGATGCAACAACCGTCGCAAAACCCCAGACCGGAACGATGCCCCACTCAGCATCTCCGGTTGGAAAGAAATTCCAATAACCAAATCCATCGCCCACCGCTGCATAGGTAATATTGTTCGCCGTCAGCGCATATTTTTCGACCTGCAATAAAACTTGTCCATCGGTCAGGCCTGTCGGCTCGGCACCATGCCACTCGCTCTTGCTCAACTCGTCTTTCTTCACCCACAGACTATTCATATCAGTTACTCCGTTCATGTTTGGATTACTCATAAGCAATGGCAGCCGTTTCGCAAAAGCATTTGCGAAAATTTCGTTCACTGCTAATCCGGCAGCAACAAATAGATAGCGCGCATGAAAACGGCGCGATCGGGGAGAAGTTCATGAGTACGGCACCAGTAACGGGCGCGGAAGCAGCAATTAACAATGTCACCAACGTTTCAGACTTTATCTGGGGCGGTACGTGGAATGGAGCGGAAGTGCTTCCCATCCCGCCCATGGTCGTTATCCTTCTAGGCGCGGGTATTTATTTTATGATCGGCCTCAAAGGCTATCCGCTGCGCCGCCTTTTTCCGGCACTGGCGGGTTTGTTCAAGAAATCTGACGGCAAGGGTGCTGGCGAGATTTCCCCCTTTGCCGCCCTGTCCACTGCCCTTTCAGGTCAAGTGGGCACTGGCAATCTGGCAGGTGTGGCGACTGCCATCACGCTTGGCGGTCCGGGTGCCATATTCTGGATGTGGGTCACGGCTTTGTTCGGGATGGCATTGGCTTTTGCCGAAGGTTCTCTTGCCGTTCGTTTTAGAGAAAAGACCGAAGAAGGTCACTATCGCGGTGGACCCATGACCTATATTCATATTGGCCTTGGACCGAAATGGACGTGGTTGGCGGTTTTATTCTGTCTGGGCGCGCTATTCTCTGCACTGGTAACCGGCAATGGTATTCAGGCCAATAGCCTCGGCGATTCTGCCAACGAATTATTCGGTGTCGAAGAATGGGTTGGCGGCGCCGTTGCGGCTGTGGCTGTATTTGCGGTCATTATCGGCGGCATCAAATCCATCGGTAAAGTCGCCGAAACGATCGTCCCATGGATGGCGGGCCTTTATCTGGTGATGGCCTTTATCGCACTGATGATTAACCTCCCATACCTGCCCGAAACCTTTTCCCGCATTTTTGCCGGTGCATTTGGTTATGATGCCGCAACTGGTGGTTTTCTGGGTGCGATGATTATGATCGCTATCCGCGCCGGTGTGGCTCGCGGTTTGTTTTCCAACGAAGCGGGACAAGGTTCAACGCCAATTGCCCACGCCGTTGCACAAACCAATGATCCGGCGGCACAGGGCCGTTTTGCGATGATGGGTACATTCATTGACACAATCGTCATCTGCACCATGACCGCCTTGGTCATGCTAACCGTGGCTGGCGACTTCACCGTCACCGATGCCAATGGCGTCAAACAGGTAGTCGAGCATGCCTGGCAATCGGACCTCAATGGCTTTGCCATGACATCCGGTGCTTATGCAGCGGCGTTCCCATGGCCGGTTATCGGCATTCCCATTGGTACATTAATCGTATCGGTAGCACTGATTTTGTTTGTGTTCACCACCTTGCTGACGTGGAGCTATTATGGGGAACGCGCAATCACCTATCTTTATGATCTATTCCCGGGATCGAGCCTCAAAGGCGAAGCACGACTGCATTTCCTTTGGCGTGTAACCTGGTGCGTGGTGATTTACATTGGTTCTTATCAGGACCTCGAACTGGTCTGGCGACTTGGCGACATCTCTAATGCAGCGATGACATTCCCGAATATCATAGCCTTGCTGGCCCTTTCTGGCGTTGTGTTCGCCCTAGCCCGCGGAGAACGTACGGCTGGAACCGATCATGGCCGGGAAACACCATCTGAACTGACAGATGAAGTTAGCGGTGCTGCCGGGCATTGATGAAATATTCAAAGGCTTCCGTTATTCCTGAGCTTGTCGAACAATGCTGCTGTCTATAGGCGGGTTTCGACAAGCCCAACTCTGATGGAATTATGGAATAATGCTTAAGCGCCTGTACGAATGGATGCTGGAAAAAGCTGGCCACCCCCAAGCCACCAAGTGGCTCTCCGGGATCAGCTTTGCAGAATCGAGCTTCTTTCCGCTTCCGCCCGATGTAATGCTGGCCCCCATGTGCCTGGCAAAGCCGGAGCGCGCTTATTGGTATGCTTTTATCTGCACAGTTTCATCAGTATTGGGTGCGTTGTTAGGATATGCCATTGGCTTTTTTCTCTTTGAGACTGTTGGAACCGCAATTCTGGATTTCTACGGGGCTGGCGAAAAGTTTGATACATTTGCTCAGAGTTTCAATGAACAGGGTTGGATTGTTGTCCTGCTGGCCGGCTTCACGCCGTTGCCGTTTAAAGTGATCACAATCGCAGCCGGCAGCACCGCCATGCCGCTCTATATATTGATTGCCGCAGCCATCATTGCTCGTTCCGCACGATTTTTCCTGGTTGCCATTTTGCTCCGCTATTTCGGCCCGCCGATGAAGGAGTGGATCGACAAGAATTTCGCACTAGCAACAACAGTTGGCGGCGTATTGTTTGTTGGCGGCTTTGTCGCCGTCAAATATCTGATTTAGCAAACAGTTTTACTTTGTTCGTCCATTGCTTTTTTAAGTAGCATAGGCGGCTATGATTTTATAAAGCCAAGTCATGAGCACAAGACAGGTTTCAAATGGCAACGATCCTGTGATCGAGAGTTTTGATCAACTTCTCGAACCCATGATCAAAGGTGAAAAACCAAAAGAAGATTGGCGCATTGGTACGGAGCACGAGAAATTCGTATATTGCGTGAACAATCATCACTCTCCCAGCTATGAAGAACCGGGGGGCATTCGCGATATTTTGATGGCTTTGACCGAGTTTGGTTGGGAGCCGATTTATGAAGGTGACAATGTGATTGCGCTTTCCGGTTCAGATGGCGCGGTTAGTCTCGAGCCGACTGGTCAATTGGAGCTATCGGGCGCGCCGCTCGAAAACCTGCATCAAACCTGCAACGAAACCGGACGTCATCTTGAGCAGGTGAAAGCCATTGGTGCAAAGACCGGCAAGGCGTTCCTGGGGATGGGCATGTGGCACGACAAAAGCCGCGAAGACCTGTCAGTCATGCCCAAGGGCCGCTACAAGATCATGATGAACCATATGCCAAAGGTCGGCAATCTTGGCCTGGATATGATGTTCAGAACCTGCACTATTCAGGTCAATCTCGATTATTCCAGCGAAGCCGACATGGCGCAAAAATTTCGTGTGGGTTTGGCGTTGCAACCTCTGGCCACGGCCCTGTTCGCAAACTCACCGTTCACAGATAACAAGCCCAATGGCTATGAGAGTTATCGCAGTCACATCTGGTCGGACACAGATCCGCACCGGACCGGCATGCTGCCATTCGTGTTCGATGAAGATTTCGGCTACGAACGCTACACCGAATATATGCTCGACGTACCGATGTACTTTATCGTCCGTGACGGGAAATATATCGACTGCGCCGGCTTGAGTTTCCGTGATTTCCTTAAAGGCGAGCTATCGGTTGCACCGGGCGAGAAACCCACGCTTGCGGACTGGAATGACCATCTATCCACGGCCTTCCCCGAAGTCCGTTTGAAAAGCTTCTTGGAAATGCGCGGGGCCGATGGCGGCCCGTGGAACCGGATTTGTGCGCTGCCCGCTTTCTGGGTTGGCTTGCTCTACGACCAAACCGCGCTCGACGCGGCATGGGACCGGGTCAAAGGCTGGACCATGGAAGAACGCGAAGAATTGCGTAACAATGTTCCCAAACATGGTCTGAGAACACCCATTCCCAATGGCCAGACATTGAAAGAACTGGGCGAAGAGATACTCGAGATTTCATCGGCAGGTCTAACGGCACGCGGCCGATTGAACACTAGCGGCGATAACGAAAGTGGGTTTCTCGATCCCCTGCGCGACATTGTTGCCAAAGGAAAATCGCCCGCAGCCCAATTGCTCGATCGCTACAACGGCGAATGGAATGGTGATCTAAATCGGATCTATGACGAGATGAGTTTCTAAAACTTAAATGTAGCCTGACCCTCCGCAATTGACGGCTCTGGCTGCTGTTCGGTGCCTTCCAAATTCGCCAAACCAAGCCCAAGCAGTCGAACACCGTTTTCCACCGGCATAATTTGCGCCAGCAGATCATGGCTTATACTGGTAAATTCGGTTTTGCTATCGACCCAATGATCGACCGAGTGCGATCTGGTGATGGTTCTGAAATCCGCATATCGCGCCTTGAGGGTTACGGTCCGTCCCCGCGATCCTGATTTTTCGATACTCTTCCAAGTGATGTCGATAATATGCTCAAATGCGTCCTGTAAATCGGCGTCGGTCACCAAATCATCGCCATAAGTGCGCTCGTTGCTCACCGATTTCCGAATCCGGTTCGGTTTGACCTCACGGTGATCAATGCCGCGGGAAGCACGGTAAAGATAACCAGCCGATTTGCCGAAATGCTGACGGAGGAAATCTTCGCTCTGCGCGCGCAAATCTGCGCCTGTGTGCAGGTTCAACTTGGCCATGCGCTCCGCCGTTTTCGGACCGACCCCAAAGAAACGTCGCACCGGTAGCTGCGCGACAAAGGCTGCGCCCTGATGCGGTTTGATCACGCACATTCCATCGGGTTTGTTCTGGTCCGAAGCAATCTTGGCGATAAATTTGTTGTAACTAACCCCGGCACTTGCGGTTAGTTGGGTCTGCTTCCTGATTTCCTCACGAATCATTTCAGCAATACGGGTCGCATTGCCAATGCCCATCTTGTCCTGCGTGACGTCAATATAGGCTTCATCAAGCGATAGCGGTTCGACCAGATCGCTATGCGTTTTGAATATCTCGCGAATTTGCCGAGAGACATCGCGATAGACTTCGAACCGGTGTTTAACGAATATCAGATCGGGACAACGCCGTTTCGCGGTAACCGACGGCATGGCTGATCGCACGCCAAATTCCCGCGCTTCATAAGAGGCCGCCGCCACCACGCCGCGTCCCGACGAACCACCAACAGCAACGGGCTTACCACGCAATTCCGGATCGTCCCGCTGCTCCACACTCGCGAAGAAGGCATCCATATCAATATGGATGATCTTGCGCTGTAATACATCAACGGGGGTGGAATCAGACAGGACTATGGCTCCGATATGAATATTTCTGTTGGCATTGTAACCAATCGGGACTTAGGCTCCAACATATGACTATGAAAAAAACACATGATGTAATTGTAATTGGTGCTGGCGCTGGAGGACTAACCGCTGCCGGTGGATGTGCCATGCTGGGCTTGAAAGCGGCTTTGATTGAGCGCGGCGAAATGGGCGGAGACTGTTTGAACAGCGGCTGTGTTCCATCAAAGGCGATTATTGCCGCAGCACACCGTGCCCATGATTTCCGCGATGCGGGCAAATTTGGCATTCAGTCGGCCGAACCCAAAGTCGACTTTCCCGCCGTGCACAAGCATATCCATGATGCCATTGCCACGATTGCGCCCGAAGACAGTCAGGAACGCTTTGAGGAAATGGGCGTCGAAGTCGTCCGCGGCGAAGCCAAAATGCTCAGCGATCGTGATATCGAGGTCAATGGACGCACCCTCACCGCTCCGCGCATAGTTCTGGCAGTCGGTTCGAAACCCTTTGTTCCGCCCATCAACGGACTGGATAGCGTTGACTATCTGACCAATGAGAGTCTTTGGGAACTAAAGGAACTGCCCGATCATTTGATTGTATTGGGTGCTGGCCCCATTGGCTTGGAAATGGCCCATGCCTTCCGCCGACTGGGATCCGAAGTGACCGTTTTGAGCCGGGATGCTCCTTTTGCCAAAGATGATCCGGAAGCAGCTGCGGTAGCGGTTCAGAATATTGAGGCAGACGGCGTCAAAATTTTAGCTGGTGCAGATATTGACAGCGTCGCGAATGAAGATGGCAAAATTGCCGTCACTTACTCAGTGAAAGACGGAGATGGCGGCACTGTCAAAGGCAGCCACCTTCTAGTCGCAACTGGTAGAACAACAAATTTCGATGGCCTTGGGCTGGAAGCCGCAGGGATCAAACATGGTCGCGGCGGTATTGAAGTCGATGCCCGCCGCCGCACCAACAAAAAACATATTTATGCCATCGGAGATTGCCGACCGGGGCCACAATTCACCCATGTCTCTGGCTATGAAGGTTCGAATGTTGTGCTCGAAATCGGTTTTGGTTTACCAACCAAAGTGGATTTCAAAGCCTTGCCCTGGGTTACCTATACCGACCCGGAAGTAGCGCAGGTCGGTATGACCGAGGCGCAAGCACGCGAAAAATATGGTGACAAAATCACGGTCTGGCGGGAAGACTTTTCCCATAATGACCGTGCAATCGCGGAAGCGGAGCGTACGGGTTTCGTCAAAGTCGTCAAAAAGGGCGGTAAGGTATTGGGCGCAACCATTATCGGGCGCGGCGCGGGCGATCTGCTGTTACCATGGGCGATGGCCATTCAGGGCAAGTCATCGGCCTTTGGCATGGCGAGTTTAATCCTGCCCTACCCCAATCGATCCGAACATAACAAGGCCGCCGCCTTTGCGTCTTATGACAGTCTGATCTTCAACGACTGGACCAAAAAATGGGCGCGTTTTCGGGCAAGCCTGAGGAGCTAGCGAATACTGATCACTAAAGTTCAGTATCCAGACTTTCGCGAACTTTCTCTAGTTGCTCCGCATCGGCTTCCATACGGATAACCTCACCAAAGCTTGCCCGCATCCCACAGGACATAAAATTCCAAGCTTCAGGATATGCCTCATAATCCGGACGGCCATTTTGGAAAACTTCCAGTCGTCCGTCGAAAATTCTAAATACCGGCATCGCCACGTCTTCAGAAACCGGGATGTACCAGCCGGTCTTCTCGTCAAAATAGAGATGGGTTGCGCCAAGGCTGCACAAATGAGCATTCGCTCCCACGGCAGTTCCCTTGATAGAATAAAGACCGTCTTTCTGGCGCTGCACCAGAATATCAGAATGAGAGGCTCCGGCCAGTGTTGGTGTGATTTTCTGATAGAGTTCGGTTTGTTTGAATGCTCGCGTCAGTGGTAGTACTTCATCAACAAAATAAGCGCTTTGCCCGGGCTGCAACCAGCTTTTATCTCCGGCCAGACCCAAAAGCTGCCCCTTTCGCTTGGAGTAAGACTGGCTCACACAATCGGATGGATACTCCTCATCTGCGCAGGCATCGCGGCTTTTTAGCCAAGCCAATTGACTGCGCTTAATACCGGCATCGGTTACCCTCACCTGTTTATAGAGCGCCGCAACATCGCGATCCAATGCGCGCAGATCCATTGCAAACTCCTCACAGATGGCCGCCTCAATCTTGGTTGAAGCCTTTCCACAATCAAAGGACGGGTGAGCTTCTATCAATTTCTGTTCACGATGCGCGGCGAGGATAGTCTGCGCTTGATCTGGTGAAATCGTTACGTCGTGATCGGCACCACGCAGCACAATATCGCCGCGGAATTCAGCCCTCGCCAATTGCGGTAACTGCGCTGGCCCAATCGTGGTGTTGGCCAGAAGGGCGCCATCAAGCTTTACACTATACAGACCGAAACTATGGAGCGTTGCGCCGCCGAAATCCGTACCTTTCGCGCTGATCGGGTCACCACCCTGAAAGACTGGACAGCCATCATCCAGGGTGATCCCGCAATCAAATGTGAAACCACGTAGATCGGCATCATCTATGTTCCAACCCGTCACATTGCCTTTAAACCAACTCCCATCAAAATGGCCGTTGATGAAATTCGCGCCCGATGCATTGACGTCGGCCAATTTGGCATCACGCAATAAAATATCAGGCATTTCTGCGTTTTGGAAATTGGCTCCCGTCAGATCTGTGTCGATGAAACCCATCCCGTAACCACCGCCGCCGGTCCAGTTGGTGCCGACTAACTTGCTTCCCTCAAAACAGGTTTGATCAATTTTCACATTGGAAAAATCCCACCCTGAAAAATCGCCGCCTTTGATGATGGTCAGGCCGCCGCGTCGGTCACTAGTAGTACGTCTGAGTGCATCTAGCGAAGGCAAGGTTGTCCCATCTATGTCCTTGCGTTCTGTTTTCTTCTGCTCATCGCCCCAGATATTTCCGTAGGCGGTTAGGCAAGTGGGCGCTTTGTTCTGCGTTTCTGCCTTTGCGGAGGCAGTGCAGCTTGCCGCCAATAACAGCGCCGAAACACCCGTCAGAAGTTCCCTCAACATCCCATGCCCTTCAGCCTCTACCCAAAAATCCACAATTTATACTATAGCCACACCTTTGGTTCCTTGCCATAGACCGCGCAATCCAAATCATGCAAAAATCCGCCCTTCCCTTTTCGCTCGGACGAACAGAGCTCATCATCCTCATGGCGAGCCTGATGTCGCTCAACGCGCTTGCGATAGATATCATGTTGCCCGCGCTTGGCTTAATCTCCGATGACTTTGCGCTATCCAATCCCAATGATCGCCAATGGATTATAACATCTTATATTCTCGGGATGGCGATTGGCTCCATCTTATATGGTTCACTAGCTGATCGCTATGGCCGGAAACCTATCCTGTTGGTGACAACAGTCATCTATGTTGGATTTGGTGTGCTTTGTGCTCTGGCATGGGATTATGATCTACTATTGGCTGCCCGTTTCATTCAGGGCCTGGCCGCCTCTGCCATGGGCGTTCTCGTGAACAGCATTATCCGGGATCGCTATGAAGGCGATGGAATGGCCCGGATGATGTCGACCATCATGATGGTGTTCATGATCGTTCCCATTATAGCGCCAATGCTGGGGCAGGCTGTCTTGTTCATCTCTGGTGACTGGCATGCAATTTTTCTTGTCCTGTCGGTGAGCGGACTAGCCATGTTTCTTTGGGTTCTCACCCGGCTGCCGGAAACACTCGATCCGGAAAACAAAACTCCTATCAATCCAAAGTCCATTGGCAGCGCATGGCGGCAGGTCGTTTTTCATCGCAACGCCTTTGGCCATGTTATGGCCAGCGGTCTTATGTTTGCTCCGCTTTTTGCTTATATTGCAACGGCTCAACAAATATTTTTCGATATTTTTGATGCAGCAGATTTGTTCGTCTATGTTTTTGCGCTCAATGCAGCGGCAATGTCGCTCGGTAATTTTCTGAACAGCCGCATTGTTATGCGCTTTGGCGCAAGGCGGGTATCGCAAGCGGCGCTGATCTTTTTCATATTCGTATCTTTAGTTCAACTTATCCTGGCGCTTACCGATGGGGTAACTATCGTCTCATTCACGCTGCTACTCATGCCCGCTATGGCTATGGTAGGGCTTACCGGAGCCAATTTCAGTTCCATTGCGATGCAACCCTTTGGCAAGGTTGCCGGCGTGGCATCGTCTTTTCAAAATTTCTCCCGCTCTTCCATCTCAGCATGTTTGGGGGCCTTTATCGGCTTACAATTTGATGGTTCGATACTGCCGCTAGCAGCTGGTTTTCTGATCTGCGGCATCGCATCACTGGCTATTATATTCTGGGCAGAAGAAGGAAAACTATTTCGCCGCGTTCACGCTGGTGTAACCGATCCGCATCTAGCAACGAAGACCAAGGCATAGAAAAAACCCATTGGGAGACATTTCGGCATGAAATTGCACATATTGATCAAGACTGCGCTTGTTGCGTCCAGCATCGGATTGACGGCGCCCGCGCTTGCTGCCGGTTCCATCAACGGAAATTGGATCACCGAGGAGAAGGACGCGATCGTCAAAATCAGTAAATGTGGTGCAACTATCTGTGGCCGGATCCACAAATATCTCGTGGCGCCTCCCAATGGCGTGAACCAAAAAGACGTGAACAACCCCAATAAAAAACTGCGCAACCGCAAGCTTTTGGGCACCGCTGTACTGACGGGTTTTAAACAAGACGGCAGGAAATGGCGCGGCCGGATATATGATCCGAAAACCGGCAAAAGCTATCGTTCAGAAGTGATTTTGACGTCGACCAACCGGCTAAAGGTCAAAGGTTGCATCGCCTTCATCTGCCAGGGTCAAAACTGGACAAGATCCAGATAAATTATTGCCCCATCTCCGCGATCCACTCGCTGAGCAATGCTACACCTTCATCATGTACCAAGGAGCGTCCTACCTCTGGCATCGCAACACCCGGATCGAGGCTTTTCAGCCGATAGATCATGATACTTTCATCCGGGTGACCCGGCTTGATGGAGAACTCATGCCCTCCGCTTCCGCGTCCTGCTGCTACTGGTCGCTTACCAACACCAAACCGCACCGGTTTCTTCTCTTCATACGTTAGGAACAAACCGCTGTTGCTTGCTGAGCCTTCACCATTGTGACAATGGGCGCAGTTCACATCGAGATATGCACGTGCGCGATCTGCCAATGGCATCCCATTATCACGAAAATCGGGCATAATCATTTCGGTTCCCGTCACCCCTTTTAGAAATCCATTGGACACCAAAATATCTTTGCTATCGTGCGTCAGATTGCGGAGCTTTGGCCCGATGGGAACAACCTTGTCGGAAAGGGAATGGCATTCCTTACACTGATTCTTGTTTGGAACCGCATAGCTAGTCGTCCGCTCCTTGCCCGATGGATCAGTGAAAGTAATCGGGATGCGCTTGCCAGCAACTTTGAGTGTTGCCTCGGTTTGTTCTTTATTCCAGACATAGGGTAAGGCTAGCCAGCCATCGGCACGGTGAAGCAACACCCGCGTTTCCAACAGACGCGACCTGCCTTCCATTTCATAACCAAAGCTCTTGATGATCGCCGACCCCACCGGGAATTGCAGCACGCCTCCTGGATTATCGTGGTTTACCGACAGCGCCTTGCCAGCCGGAACATATATGTACCGAAACTTATCCGAATAATCAGTGAACAAAGCACTGTTCAACCGATACAGAGTAACGCCCTTATTGGGCTTCGTGCCGCCAACACCCTGAAAGAAGTTATAGTCAGATAGGTTTCTTGGCATTGCGGCACCGGAAATCACATCATCGGCAACCGGCGCAGGCCGGTCGGCATGCGCCGCGACCGCCAACAGGCAAATCGCTCCTGCTCCTGCTAAAAAACGCATGTTAAACCCTTATTTTAACCGCTCTTCCATCGACGCCGGAAGTGTGATCGCTTTCAGTTCTCTAACGGCCACCGCAACGGGTTTTTGATAGAGCTTCGGTTGCGCCTCGGCAAAGCTTTGCCCCGCTTTCGTCAAGCCCAAATCGAGTGCCGGAACATTGTCGACCAGATTAAATCCAGCACCCAACCCATCATATAAAATCGCCGGCAAGCTGCCACCAAATGCCAGGGCCAATAACTTCCCTCCCTCTACGTCAGGGGCAAAGCCCGAATGGCTGTAAATGTTCTTCGCAATTGTCACATTGCGGGCCGTCGGGTCATAGCTAGCATCATCGAACTTCTGCGTATAGGCAACCACCATGACCGCAGAAGTGCCGTTGTTGATGATCGCATTTTCGGTCACGACCACATCCCGATTGGCCATTACCATGACGCCGGTCCCGGCTGGCACACCCGCAACAATATTGCCCTCGGGCGCAAAGTTATCGGTGTTGTTATCAATCACGGCATTGCGTGCCACCAGGACATTGTGTCCGCCCATTTGCGGCAAGTTGGGAAGGTCAAAAACCAGTATCCCACCGGTATTTCTCGTAGCCAGATTCTCGGTTACTTCGGCGTTGTAGCTATTCTCGATTTCGATCCCGGCAACATTCTCAACCGCCGTATTTCGGCGGACGATGATATTGTCTGACTGGCCGACATAAATGCCTGCATCAGAGGCACCGCGGACCATGCTATCTTGTACCAGAACATTTTTCGATTCTACTGGGTAGATACCATAGGCGCCATTGGTTGCCTTTGGTCCACCGGTCCATTCGACACGCACTGCGTGATAGATAATCTGGTCTGCACCTTTGGATTTAATGCCGTCACCCTTGCTATCCTCGATTGCGAAATCGCGAAGCGTGACATTGTCGGAAGTGACCAGCAAGCCTTCGCCCGCCCCCAATTGACCGGCAAAGTTCAAAACGCTTTGGTCGCTGCCCTGTCCCTTCACCGTGACATTATCAACATCCAGCGACAGACCATCGGTCAGGTCAAAACGTCCTTTGCCCAGTTCAACCACGTCGCCGGGTTCTGCCAGAATCAAAGCCTCCTGAAGGCGCTCCTGCGCGTCTGCCCCGGCTTCCACAGTGATGGTTTTGGCAAGTACCGGCGTGCTCAAGCACATTGCGGTGGCAATCATTAGGCTACGGAACATTTCTCTCTCCCTTTATGCAGGAGATAATGACTGATTTTTGTGTGTATGCCAAGTCGATTGACATCAATGTCAGTATCAGTCCTGAGACAATATCCAGTCAACTGCCGCATCCGCATGGATTTCTGTGCTGTCATAAATGGGCAGGATGTTAGACTTGGTGTTCACAATCAGATCCAGCTCGGTACAGCCAAGGACAATCGCCTCAATCTCCTGCTTGGCGATATCGGTGATGAAGGTTTTCAACGTCCGCTCGGAATCGCGTGTCGCTTCATGGAACATTAGTTCATCATAAATGATGCGCTCAATCTCTTCGACCCGCTCTTCATCAGGTGGCGAGAGGGTAATGCCCTTACCAACTAGTCGTTTGCGGTAAAAACCTTCAGTCATGACGTTGCGGGTTCCGATCAAGGCTGCGCTGCCAATACCGTCCGCCACCATCTGATCGCCTACGCAATCGGCAATATGGAGAATAGGTACGCCGACTTCCTCCTGTACCTGTTCGTAAATCTTGTGCATCGCGTTGGAGCAAATCAGGATTGCCGTTGCGCCCGATACCGCCAGCCGCTTGGCCGAACGGGTCATCAAACCGGCCGCGGCATCCCAATCATCGTCGGATTGCAATCGTGCATAATCATTGAAATTTACGCTCTCAATCAACAGGTGGGCGCTGGTAAAGCTGCCCATTTTGCGCTGCACTTCGCTGTTTATCCGACGGTAATAGCTCTCCGTGGAAACCCAGCTCATTCCGCCAATCAGACCAATTTTGCGCATTATCATTCCTCGAAAACGAAGCGGAAAAGGCGCTTATAGAGCCTTTACGATATCCTCGCACATTTTCTTTGCATCGGAAAGTAACATCATGGTCTGGTCCATATAGAAGACTTCGTTGTCGACCCCGGCATAACCAACGCCGCCCATCGAACGCTTGATGAAGAATACCTGCTTGGCTTTCTCGACATCAAATACTGGCATACCGTAAATAGGTGAGCTCTTATCCGTTTTGGCTGCTGGATTCACAACGTCATTGGCACCGATAATGAATGCCACATCGGCTTGAGCAAATTCGCTGTTAATGTCTTCCAACTCAAACACTTTGTCATAGTCCACGCTTGCTTCCGCCAGCAGCACATTCATATGCCCGGGCATCCGGCCAGCCACCGGGTGGATAGCAAATTTCACATTTGCGCCTTCTTCTTCCAAAAGATCTGCCATTTCGCGCAATGCATGCTGGGCCTGCGCCACTGCCATGCCGTAACCGGGAATGATGATGATATTCTCTGCCTGCTTCATCATATAGGCGGCGTCTTCGGCGCTGCCGCGCTTCCACGGTCGATCGATTTTCTCTGCGCCGTCAGATGGCCCGCTTTCGGCACCAAAGCCACCCGCGATCACGGAAATGAAGGAGCGGTTCATCGCCTTACACATGATGTAGGACAGGATCGCACCCGATGAACCCACCAGCGCGCCCGTAATGATCATCGCAGTATTGCCAAGCGTAAAGCCCATCGCCGCCGCCGCCCAGCCGGAATAACTGTTCAGCATCGACACTACGACCGGCATATCAGCCCCGCCAATCGGGATGATCAGCAAGAAACCGATCAGGAATGCGAGCACCAAAATAGTCCAGAATATTGTACTGCTATCAACAGTCGGCATGACGGAAAAATAGCCGGTCAGACCGATAATTGCGGCCAATACACCCAAATTGATAACGTGCCGCATCGGCAGCATAATCGGTGCACCGGACATGTTTCCATTCAGCTTCAAAAAGGCGATCACCGAGCCGGAGAAGGTGATAGCACCAATGGCAACGCCAAGGCCCAGTTCAATACGGCTGACTGTCAGGATTTCTCCAGCGTCATCCAATATCCCGAAGGCTCCGGGATTTAGATAAGCCGCCACGCCAACCAGCACTGCCGCCATACCGACAAGACTGTGAAATCCAGCCACGAGTTGCGGCATGTCAGTCATTGCGATCTTGCGCGCGACAATGAAACCAAAGCTGCCGCCAATCGCAATGGCAATTCCGATTTCAGGAAGGCTCGCTATGTCATGTGTCACCAACGTGGTCACTACGGCAATCAACATACCGATCATACCGTAGCGGTTGCCCGCGCGGCTGGTTTCGGGAGATGACAATCCGCGCAAGGCGAGAATGAACAATACGCCTGCAACCAGGTAAGCCAGCGCCACCCATGGGTTCACTGCTTCGCCGGATGCCGCGAGAGCTGGCGTGGAAAACAAAAGCGCAGAGGCGCCAATCAATGCATGCCGCATCATTTGCGCTCCTTCTTCTTATACATCGCGAGCATCCGCTCAGTGACAGCAAAGCCGCCAAATATATTCACACTGGCGAGTACAACACCGACTAGACCAAGCCATTTAGCCGTCTGCCCGCCGTCGCCTTGTGACGCCGCTGCGGCAGCGATCAGCGCTCCGACAATAATCACCGAGCTAATCGCATTAGTAACGGCCATCAGCGGTGTGTGTAGAGCGGGGGTCACCGACCAGACCACATAGTAACCCACAAAACAGGCCATCACGAAAATTGAGAAAATTGATATGAAGTCCATTACTACCTCCTAGTTCGCCAGAAGGCGTTCATTCACCACTGCACCATCTTTGGTGAGACGGATCGCATCACCGATTTCTTCATCCAGTACCGGCTTGCCACTTTCCTCATCCCAGAAGGCACTGAGGAAATTATAGTGATTACGGGCAAAAAGTGCCGAACTATCGGCCGCCATCGTCGCAGGCATATTTTTTGCGCCAATAATTTTCACGCCATGTTTCACAACCGTCTCGCCGGAAACAGCGCCTTCAACATTGCCGCCTTGCTCGGCCGCCAGATCAACGATCACGCTGCCGGCCTTCATCGTCGCAATCTGTGCATCACTGATCAAACGCGGTGCCGGACGGCCCGGGATCAGGGCTGTGGTAATCACAATATCCTGCTTGGTGATATGCGACGAAACCAGCTCGGCTTGCTTAGCCTTTTGCTCATCGGTCAGTTCTGCGGCATAGCCACCTTCACCATCAGACGCCAAATCATCGTCAAAAATGGGCTTCGCGCCCAGCGATTCAATCTGCTCAGCGGTTTCAGGTCGTACGTCAGTTGCCGATACTTGCGCACCTAAGCGGCGAGCAGTTGCAATAGCCTGAAGCCCGGCAACACCCACACCCATGACAAAACATTTCGCGGCATTCACGGTGCCAGCCGCCGTCATCATCATCGGAAAAGCGCGGCCATATTCTGCGCCCGCCAACACTACGGCTTTATAGCCAGACAGGTTGGACTGGGATGATAAAATATCCATTGACTGCGCGCGCGTAATCCGCGGCATAAACTCCATGGCCAATGCTTCAACGCCTAGTTTGGCATAAGCATCAACACGGTCGCGCTCAACAAAGGGGTTTAGATTAGCGGCTATCCAAGCGCCCGTTTTAATCCCTTTTAGCGATTTGGGCTCAGGGCCCTGAATGGCCAATATAATGTCTGCATCCTTGATCGCACCAGCACGGGCGGCAATAGCGGCTCCGGCTTCTTCAAATTCGGCATCGGAAATCGAAGCGGATTCGCCCGCCCCTTTTTCAACGGTGATGGATGCACCCAATTTGGCAAATTTCTTCACCGTTTCGGGCGTAGCACTTACCCGCGCCTCGCCATCAGCGAGTTCCTTCAATACCGCAATTTTCACATGATTTCCAATCAGTTAGGAGATAAGAAAGACGACCAATATCGTTACCAACACCGTCAAAATCGTACCGACCTTTAGGAATGATAGAAAGCCGGCATAATTGTTCTCGGCTTCTTTCATATTGTTGTCTGAAGTCATGATTTCCCCACTTTTTCGAGTAATATTGGTGCGTGTAGTAACCACATATAACGATTGGCTCAAGAGGCTCCCACTCGGCATTTGGATAGAATTTTTATAGGTGGTCTTAATCCGGTCTTTACCCCTTTTGCGTAAGAAAGTGCTTCATTCTGGCACAACTGGGACAAAAATGACGCAAAACGGCACAAAATTACTGCTGCTGATCGATGATGAGCCGGCGCAATGCCGTCTGATTTCGGCACTCGCATCGCGAGCTGGCTTCCGGACAATTTTTGCACGTGACGCAGAAACGGCCGTAGCTACACTCGGTACACAAGACGGTATGATGCTCGATGCGATCATACTGGATCATTGGGTGCCGGGTAGTGAGGCAACCGACCTTATTGCCGAACTCAAAGCCCGACGTCCTGCTCTTCCTATTTTGATGCTCACCGCTGTGGGCTCTATTGAAGAAGCGGTAGATGCCGTTCGTGCCGGCGCCACAGACTATTTGATAAAACCGGTCGCTCCCGAACAATTATTGCAGGCCTTGACCGCATCAGTGGTTGAATCCCAGCATATGGGTGAGCTGCAACCGCTAACCGAAAAGATTTCTGCACCGCTGGAATTTGAAGAGATTGTTGGCGCTGCTCCCGCGTTTCGCGCGGCTCTTGCCATTGCAGCGAAAGCGGCGCGCGCGCGCGTACCGGTTTTAATCGAGGGCGAAGGCGGAGTCGGTAAAGAAGTTATCGCCGATGCTATTCATGCAGCCAGTCCGCGCTCAAAATTACCTTTGTTAAAGGTCAATTGCGGGGCCATTACTGGCAATCTATTGGATTCAATCTTGTTCGGCCACGAGAAGGGCGCTTTTACTGGCGCGTTCGACCGAAAGATCGGTTTGTTGCAACAGGCCGAGGGCGGTACAATTTTCCTCGATGAAATCGACCGTATTCCAGTTGAGACACAGATTCGCCTGCTTCGGTTCTTAAAATCATCCGAAATCCAGCCGCTTGGCAGCCCGAATAGTTTCCAGCTCGATGTACGGATTATAGGCGCCACCAACCAATCACTCGAGAACCAGGTCAAAAAGGAGAAATTCCGGGAGGATCTCTTCTATCGCCTCAATGTTGTCCAGCTAACCATTCCGCCCCTTCGAAACCGGACCGGCGACCTTCCCGCCTTGTCACGACATTTTCTAGCCAGGCTGGCACTTCAGCCAGGATTGCGCAGCCTCGGCATAACCGACGAAGCACTCAATTTGCTGCGCCGCTATAGCTGGCCAGGCAATGTCCGTCAGCTGCAAAGCGTGTTGTTTCGCGCCGCTGTTATGTGCGACCGCGATGCACTGACCGAAGACGAGTTTCCTCAGATCGCATCTTTTGTCGAACAATCGGGAGCAGGTGACCCAACGCCGATAGGCAGTTCCGAAGGCATCGGGATCACGCTTTATTCCGAAGATGGCAATTTGCGTCCCTTGGAAGAGATTGAGGGCGATGTAATTAGACTGGCCATAGGTCACTATCGCGGGCGTATGACTGAAGTCGCCCGGCGTCTCGGCATAGGCCGTTCGACGCTATATCGTAAGTTGGCCGATCTCGGTATCGACAACGCAGCTTAGAATAGCATTGTCGCATTCGATCAGTCGATCAGTTGTCCAAAATCCAACAATCGCCATTGATGTTGGAGCTCGCTGCCATTAAGTCAGAGTTCATGACAAAACGGCTTCCAATCTTTCCCATGACAGCAGCGTTATCAGCGGTGCTCATTCTCTCCGCTTGTGGCAAACAGGAGGCGGTTGGCGACGTTCCTTCTGGTGAAGAACTGGCAAAGCAGGCTGATGAAGCCAGCGCCGCCATTCGCGATGAAGCGGAAGCGGCCGAGCAAGCCGAAGCCAGCGCAACAGCAGAAGCACAGGAACTAACGCTGACCAGCTATACCAACGCGTTGCGCGGATATACGATCATGGTTCCCGAAGCTTGGAATGTCGACGAAGATGTGAGCGATGACGATGGCCAAACCACGGTTGCTCCAGACAATGGCGGCACATTGACAGTCAGCTGGTCTGAGAATCGGGATAATGCCGATATGACGGCTGCCATCGAAGCTACAGAAAAAGCAGGCGAGACAATGGCCGGTGATCAGGTGAGCGATGATGAATATCGCGCATCCGGAACACAAGAGGACAATAAAACCCTAGATCGCATCCTGCGCCAACCCGATGGATCAATGGTGCGCGCTCGCATTTCCTATCCCAATGCCTCTGCGGAACAAATGGATGCAATTGCTAATCAGATTATCGATAGCTTGGCGTTAAAATAGAAAATAGGTTCTTCGCGATTAGCTACTAAAGTCTGCGCCTAAGAATGATGGAACAGGTCCATTCCAACCGTCATCTTCCGGCTCTGGTTCGCTCGTTTTCTTGACGGCTGGCGCTTTACTTTCTTTCGATTGCCGTTTTTCGGCTTTGCGCGGCTTATTTTTGGACTTCGGCTTTTCATTTGGCTGGAAATCATTGCTACCTGCAGGCTTCTTCTTCGCGCTCGTTTTCACCTTCCCACGCACAGGGATTTTTGTCCCCGTCAGTTTTTCAATATTCTCAACATGCTCTGAATCGCTTTTCGTCACGAAAGTGATGGCAACACCGCTGGCCCCAGCCCGTCCGGTTCGACCAATCCGATGGATATAATCATCGGGATGCCATGGAATATCAAAATTCACGACATGGCTAACGCCTTTGATATCCAATCCGCGCGCGGCGACATCAGATGCGCATAAAATATTTAACTCGCCCGACTTGAACCGTTCCAATTCAGCCAATCGCGAAGACTGATCCATATCACCATGAATCTGGCCCGCATCAAAACCATCCTTGCGGAGGCTTTGGCAGAGGTCACGTACCTCTGTTTTACGATTGCAGAAAATAATCGCGGTATCGACACCTTCATGGTCGAGAATATCAACCAGCAATTTTCGTTTTGCCTTCGGTGCAACACTAATGAGCGACTGATCAATCGACGTATTGGCAGTCGCAGGACGCGAAGCTTCAATATATTTTGGATTGTTTAAAAATTGGTCTGATAGCTTCTTGATCGGTGGTGGCATGGTTGCCGAAAAAAGCATGGTTTGCCGGGTTGATGGCAGCTTGGAACAGATTTCCTCAATATCAGGAATGAAGCCCATATCGAGCATCCGGTCAGCTTCATCAATGACCAGCAATTCACAGCCGGACATCAATATCCGCCCGCGTTCAAAAAGATCCATCAGGCGGCCCGGAGTAGCAATCAAAACATCAACGCCCTTTTCAAGATCTTTGATCTGATCCCCCATCGAAACACCGCCAATTAGCAGCGCCATGGAAAGTTCATGGTTTTTCCCATATTTCTCAAAGTTCTCAGCGACTTGCGCAGCCAATTCGCGCGTTGGTTCCAAAATCAGAGATCGCGGCATCCGCGCTCGCGAACGACCATGGGCCAGAATATCAATCATCGGCAACACAAAGCTGGCGGTCTTGCCGGTTCCGGTCTGCGCAATGCCGATCAGATCTTTCATCATCAAAACCGGAGGAATGGCTTGAGCTTGAATAGGCGTAGGCGCATCATAGCCAGCATCGGCTATTGATTTTAGCAATTCATCAGACAGGCCGAGATCGGCAAATTTCATAGCTTTTCCGGAAATTGCGGTTGCACAAAATTGTGCTTCTATCGCGCGTAGTTATCAGACGCGCTCGATGGTAGCAAAAAGCCATTTTGTCAAGCCGGTTGGTAGTGCCAGTTAATCCTATTCTGGAACCAATTGCCGGAATCGGTCGATTTCACATTTCGAACCAGTGCGTGAATGCAGCATGTCCCGATCCGCGCAAATTTTTCCATCCTTGGATTTTTCCATATAAAACCCGGAATAGAAACTGCGTGCCTGACATTTTTTTTCCAGTCGAGCGCGTATCCGTTTACGATCACGGGTAATCAAATCCAATTCCCGGCCCTGATACATCTGTACGCCCAGAATGTTGTTCATAGGCAGGCATTTGCCAATTTTCTTTTCGGTGAATTTTTCAGGCACGGGCTGTGAACGAAAACTGGCCAAAGGTCTGGTTTGCGAAGCCCTGCGGCGAGGCACCCTGATAATCACGCGTCGCTCAATCCGCACTTGCGCATAGGCAATAGGGCGAGCTTCGACAAAGACGCCATTTACATTCCGGGAATCAGCAACGCCGCTCGGAGGCGTTTCAGCAACCGGCACAGCAAGCAGTAATATCGCAGACAGCGTCAGACTCACCAAAATCCCTCAATTACTAATAGCGCGGCTATAGCAGTGACAATTGAACATTGGATGAATTATCGCCAGTAGCAATTTTTCGCAAGTCGCCTACATATGAAATAGAATCTCCCCACCAAATAAGGTGCATGAGAATTGAACATGCTTGTGGAGCATAATATGCCATCAACAAACAATTGGCTTGAGAAACTGAGTGCGGCCGTAGGTCCCAAGGGATTCAGTGTCGATACTGCCAACATTTCTCCGTGGCTTACGGATTGGCGCGGACGTTACACCGGCAAAGCCGCTGCAATGTTATCTCCAGCTTCAACCGAAGAAGTGTCTGCCATTGTCAAGATTGCCAATGAACATGGAATACCCATCGTACCACAAGGCGGCAATAGCGGCATGGTTGGCGGCGCAACACCCGATGATAGCGGGCTGTCAATTTTACTGTCGCTGCGCCGCATGGATCAAATCCGCGAAATCGATGCTGATAATCAACTCGCGGTCTGTGATGCCGGCGTCATTTTACAGAATTTTCACCAGGCGTTGGAACCTTACGGTCAGCGCTTTCCGCTTACGCTTGGAGGCAAAGGCTCGGCAACGATAGGCGGCCTGGTATCAACCAATGCCGGCGGCACTCAGGTTTTACGACATGGTACGATGCGCGCGCTGGTGGCTGGCACAGAAGCGGTTTTACCCGATGGCAGCATTTTCAGTGGACTGGCAGCGCTAAAAAAAGACAATCGCGGCTATGATCTAAAACAACTCCTCATTGGCGGAGAGGGCACTCTAGGGATCGTAACCGCAGCCACATTGCGTACATGTCCCTTGCTAGTAGATCGCTGTGTGGCGTGGGTTGGGGTCGAATCACCACAGGCAGCTTATCGTCTGTTTCAGTTTTTGAACGCGGCGGAAAGTCGATACTTGGAAGGGTTTGAAATTGTCCCTGCGTCTTGCTTGGATGCCGTATTACGGCATATTCCCAATACCCGCTCCCCACTGACATCGGCAACACCGTGGAATGCTTTGATCGAAATCGTCCGGGATCAACCAGATGCACAAGATCCTCGCCAGATGATGGAGAGCCTGCTCGAAGAAGCTTTTGAGAAAAACCTCGCTCTGGATGCAACCATCGCCAGTAATGAAGCACAGGCAGAGGCATTTTGGAAATTGCGCGATTCGATCTCCGAAGCGGAACGCGCAGATGGCCCCGCTCTCCAGCATGATATTAGCGTACCGGTACACAAGATGGCTGATTTCATCGCCAATGCAGGCCCCGAAATCGAAACGGCCTTTTCGGGAACCGAAGTCGCCGCATTTGGGCATATGGGTGACGGGAATGTACATTTTCACGTCAAGGGACCCGATGGAGTCCAACCCAAGCAATGGATGGACGAAAATGCGTTGGCAATCACACCGATGGTTCATGATTTGGTTTTGCAATATGGCGGCTCAATTTCTGCAGAACATGGAATTGGTCAAACCAAGCGTCAGGAATTGGCGCGATTGTCGGATGATGCACAATTATTGGCCTTGCGATCAATTAAAGCGGCACTAGATCCAAAAAATATTATGAATCCAGGAAAGCTTGTACCCCTTGCATCCTATAGGGCTGAGCCCTAAAGCCCTTCGAAAGAAATTACCTAGAAAAGACACTAATAGATTCGGAGATATTATTATGGCCAGCCAGGCTCAAGCCCAACAGCTTCCAATGTTTTACAACGATCTCGTACCGCTTAACTCAAAAGAGCATAGCAAGTGGCGAGTCAAAGGGCTGGACAATGCATCATTTATGCAAAGCCAACACGCCGTTCCGGTCACAGTCGACGAGTTTCCGAATGCTGGACGCAATTATCCGATCGTTTTTTCAGCAGGCGAAAATAGCGTTCCGCTTATCCTTATGGGCCTCAACGAAGGCGTAAACACATTCATGGGCGACGATGGAAAGTTCAAAGAGGTGGCATATGTGCCTGCCTACGTTCGCCGTTACCCGTTCCTGTTAGCAAAATTGCAGCCTGAGTCAGAAGAGTTGTCACTATGTTTCGACCCTTCCGCCAACGCCATAGGAGACTTTAAGGATGGCGAGACCTTATTTGATAAGGATCAACCAACCGACCGCACCAAGTCTATACTCGATTTTTGCGAACAATTCGAACAAGCAGGTCAACGCACTGGTCAATTTATGCAAGACTTGGTGAGCATGGATCTTTTGATGGATGGAGAAGTATCCATTCAACAAGATGGCGTTGAAAAGCCTTTTATATATCGTGGTTTCCGTATGGTGAACGAAGAGAAACTGCGTGATATGCGCGGAGATGAGTTACGGAAGATCAATCAAAACGGCATGTTGCCAATGATTTACGCACATCTTTTCTCGTTGCAGTTGATGCGCGATGTGTTTGCCAAGCAAGTAGCGGACGGCAATATGCCGCAGGTTACGGAAGCACCATCGGTATAGAGACCCGTATAAGTTGATGAAATCTATAGTGTAGTTCGATCAAATAAACGATTTGCGCAAAATCGGTGTGATTGGGTCTTGCATAGCGATGCGAGAAGGACCACATTGTGGATGTGTTAGACTGTCTCCCCCGATTGGTCTGACACAGGTGCTCCAAAAGAGCGCCACCTCCCTGAACCTTGGCCACCTCGTCAATATTGACGAGGTGGTTTTTTATTCAGCTGCTTCCAGAGGAATCTTACCATTTGCCTGATCTACCAATTCAAATGCTAGATCTGAGACAGACTTGGCTACCACCGGCAAACCGTTCCCAGGTTCGCTGAGCGAAGCATCCAAGTAACAACAACGGTCAACCTCAATTTGTATAGCATGTATATTGTCATCCACACGCGCATGACGTTCCAATATATACCCACCGGAATACGGAAGATTGAGCCGGGATGCCAATCCTGAACGTTCAAAAACAGCCATCGCAAATTCGGAATATCGTGATCCAGCGCTACGGCCAAAACGATCTCCAACCACTATTTTTGGTTGCGTTTCATCTGACGCGTCCAATGGCGGCATACTGTGCAGATCAAGCAATATGGCACAACCAAATTTTCGGCGCATGGATTCGAGGGTTTTGGAGATTTGAGCATGATACGGTTCGTGATCATTTGAAATGCGGGAAGATACATCATCCCAAGACCATTTATGTCGCCACAGTTCACCGACACCTGAAAGACGGCGAGGAACCAGTCCTAGCCCCCCTCTAACCTTTCGCGAAGGCATAGTTGTATGTGATTGCGACAAGTCAGAGATAATATTTACATCAATCTCTGACTTGCTGCGGTTCAGATCGATCCATGCCCGAGGTTTGTGAGCAATAATAGTCGCAAATCCAGCTACGATGGCATCTTTAGCAAGAAGATCGGAATATCGATCTTCCAGTCGCTGTAAATGCGACCAGGGTATCCTTAAGTTCTGGTAAACGGACTGTGGATAGCTTCTGCCAGCGTGCGGCACGCTGATTAACAGCGGAAAGCGAATATTTTCGCCATTGTGAAATGAGAAAGAATTTTCAGACATTTTTAATCAATGAAGCCACAAGAACATCTAACATTAGAAAATTGCAACAGTTTTTAAGAATTTTCCAACAATTTTGAGCAAAATCCAGCAAATGTTAAGAGATTTGTGCCTATGATCGCATTCAGGCATAAACCAAGACAATTCAATATCAAGACGAGTCAAAGGCAGCATAGAATATGATCAAGATTCTCCTGGCAGAAGATGAAAAGGCAATGCGTGAGCATCTGACCCGTGCACTGGAAAAAGCTAACTATGAAGTGACGGCCGTTGATCGCGGAACTGCAGCAATTCCACATTTGAAATCCGAGGAATTTGATTTGCTGCTGACCGATATTGTCATGCCTGAAATGGACGGTATCGAACTGGCTCAGCAATGCGCGACTATTTCTCCGACGACTCAGGTCATGTTTATAACTGGCTTTTCTGGAGTTACATTGCGGGCAGGAGAATCGGTGCCAAAGGCTAAGATTTTGTCAAAGCCATTTCACTTGCGCGATCTTGTTCTGGAAGTGCAGCGAATGTTTGAACCAGATAGTCTGACCAACCTGAATTAACTGTTGCGCCACCGATGCCCGGTGGCTACACGGCCTTCCGAAGTGGGCGTATAGCTCAGTGGTAGAGCACTTCGTTGACATCGAAGGGGTCGGGAGTTCAACTCTCTCTACGCCCACCATTTCCCAAAGACCGATCAGGCCGCCATTTTAGCGTGACCAGATGCATCCTTGCTGGGGGGATGACCGTACCAGCTAGTGTAGGCCCTAGTGAATGCGCTGAGCTCGCTATAACCTAGCAGTGTGGAAATATCCGAGAGCTGCCGCTTACCCTCCAAGAAATATAAATGGCATATATCGCGGCGAACCCATTCCAGAACCTCTCGAAAGGAGGTGCCTTCTGCGACCAATTTTCGGCGCAGCGTCCGCTCTGCCATAGCAAACGATTCTGCCGCCGAGTCCAAATTTGGTCCCGGTTTATCGAGAAGGTAGATTAGATAATCGTAGCAAGATTTAGCATAAGGCCTAGCCTGCCATCTATCCTCGGAGCGCTGCTTCTTGCTCGCCAATTTCAATCGGTTGTTACAATGGGGATTGGCGAGATCAAAAAAACCGCGCCGAAATTCGATACGATTATGTGGCCGATCATGTAAGATAGAAATTGAGGGATTTTCAACAGCATCGAAAAAATATGCACTCCCTTCTTCCGACGCACTCTCTTCCTCCGATTTGGAATGAGCAAAGGATATATGCTTGATGTCGTATAGAGCATCTTCACCCGTTAAACGCAGCGATTCAATGATAATGATGAACCCCAAATGCATCATCTTCTTAGATAGGCATGCCGTGTCATCCCAGACAATGTAATCTCCAAGACGATCCCGGCGTAAATCCAGTATTGGCCTATCATGTCCTAGTCTCTGCGCAAGAATTGCCTTTCGCAACACCACTCCAAAATTCATGCCAAACAAGGCAAGGAAACCGGGATCCGAAAAACCCGATGGTACCATTTTTTTTGCGATTTTGGGAATAAGATCATCAGAGCCCAATTCCTCGGCGCTTGCCTCAAAAAGAGCGGAAAGCTTGGCTGAATCGAAATATCTCATCGGATTTCGCAACTCTGGTTCTTTGAGCTCCATTGCTTTCAACAACACGGGCCTTCTGGCCCCGAGAAGCTGGCATGCACGGTAAGCCCTAAACAAGAACAGAGCTGAAACTGGTTTTTGCGGTTGTATGAGATCCAAGTTCATTCACGAAGGCTATGACCCGCTTTTTTGAACTCAACTCACATTCGATGAATATGCAATTTGGCCGATGAATGCGTAGCAATTAGGCTGGTTTCATACGATCTCTAGAATCGAACAACCGACGCGCCCCAAGTAAAGCCCCCACCCATGGCCTCCAACACCAAAAGATCACCTTCTTTAACTCGTCCGTCCGCAATGGCGGTGTCTAGGGCAAGCGGCACAGATGCCGCCGAAGTGTTGGCATGTTGATCGACTGTCTTGATGACCTTTTCTTTTGGTAATTTCAGCTTCTTTGCCGTTGCATCCAAAATGCGTTCGTTCGCTTGATGCGGCACGATCCAATCAACGTCTTCGACCGGAGTCGATGCTTCCGCCAATGCTTCGTGCAAAACCGATGACAAATTGACCACCGCGTGCCGGAATACTTCACGGCCTTTCATTCGGAGCTTCCCGACCGTGCCAGTTGTTCCGGCTCCACCATCGACATAGAGCAACTGGTTATGTGCACCATCGGCGTGCAAACGAGTGGATAACACGCCTTTTGTGCCGATCTCGCCAGACAAGACAACCGCACCTGCGCCATCCCCAAACAGCACACAGGTCGCGCGATCTTCCCAATCCAATATACGACTGAATGTCTCAGCACCAATAACCAGTGCATTCTTAGCGCTTCCCGCACGAATCATGCTTTCCGCGACAGATAAAGCATATAAAAAGCCCGAACAAACCGCGGCGACATCAAAAGCGACACATCCGTTGCAACCCAAATTGTCCTGAACAATGGTAGCGGTGGCCGGGAATGTTTGGTCCGGTGTTGCCGTGGCCAATACGATCAGATCGACATCGGTGGCTGCCATACCAGCGGCGGCCAAAGCTTTTTCTGCAGCTTCAGTTGCGAGACTGGACGTGGTTTCATCATCTTCCGCAATATGCCGAAAGCGAATGCCGGTGCGTTCTACAATCCAATCATCAGATGTATCGACCTTTGCGGCCAATTCAGCGTTGGAAACTTTTGTCCTGGGAAGAGCCGAACCCGTCCCCTTGATCACTGCGCGTAAGGCTGGTTGATCGTTCATTTGGCCGTTTCTGCTACTGGCGCATCAATGGTAATCTTGGTCAAATCTTCGGTAATACGTTCCAAAATACTATCCTCAACCAGACGCGCTGCGACTTCTACCGCATTAGCTACGCCTTTTTCATCAGCGCTACCATGACTTTTCACCACAACTCCATTCAGGCCCAGAAATACCGCTCCATTGTGATTGTTCGGATCCAGATGATTGCGGAGCATGTTGGTTGCCGGGCGAGAGATCAGAAATCCGATTTTCGAGCGTACACTACTGAGGAAGCTCTTCTTCAAAAGGTCGGTTACAAAGCGAGCGGTGCCCTCTAGCGCCTTTAGTGCAACATTGCCTGAAAAGCCGTCAGTTACCAAAACATCTACATCGCCAGTGGATATCTTATCCGCTTCGGTAAATCCTCGAAAATTCATCGGCAAATCATCTGCTTCACGCAATATCTGCGCAGCACCCTGAATCGTGCCGGTACCCTTGGCCTCTTCGGTACCAATATTGAGTAATCCGACTACCGGTTTTTCGAAATCATGCATGATCCGGCTATAGGCCGCACCCATGATAGCAAATTGTACAAGATTGCGGCTATCACACTCGGCGTTGGCGCCCAGATCAAGCATCACGACATCGCTTTCTTTCATCGTAGGCAAAAGCGCTGCCAAAGCAGGACGGTGAATACCTGGCATTGTACGCAAGGCTAGTTTGGAGATCGCCATCAGAGCACCAGTGTTACCGGCGCTCACAGCCGCACCAACATCGCCAGCCTTTACCGCGTTTACGGCCAAACCCATCGATGTTTTTTTGGAACTACGCAGTGCCTGGCTTGGTTTTTCATCTGCTGTGACCACATCATCAGCGTGTAGTATCTCAGCAGCGGCTTTCAGATTCGGATGATCTTCCAGAGCTGCTTTTATACGATCTTCATCACCAACGAATAGAAATTGAAAACCTTCATGCCGGTGGCGAGCTAAAGCAGCGCCAGCGACCATCACGCGCACGCCTTCATCACCGCCCATCGCGTCAATTGCGATTCGCGGCCTCATTCCCACCAGCTATTCCCCTTGGATCTTTGGATAATCAGCTAAGTCTAACCGATTAAAGGTCAGGAGCCAATATCTCGCGACCATTATAGTAGCCACAGGCGCCGCACATATGGTGCGGGCGTTTCAATTCGCCACAATTCGGGCATTCTTGATGTGCTTCGACTTTCAAAGCATCATGAGAGCGCCGCATTCCGCGTTTGGAGGGCGTAGTTTTTCTTTTAGGTACAGCCATTGCTCAGCCTGTTCTTTACATTCAAAATTCTGGTTACCAGCACAACACTATCAATGGTTTTCGAAATCCGGTTAATTCCTATTCAAAGAAAGAATCACCGCATAGCCATCAATAAGTCGCGCGCGAAAGGGCGGCTATAACGAATTTCCCGTGCGTTGCAAGCATTCTGCACCTATATCCCAGCGATATTTCGAACAGAGTTTAAACCAGGGGGAAATTCCATGATATTGCCAGTGACCTTAACCATAGCCGGAGCGGCGGCGATTCTAAATATCTGGCTGATGATTCGCGTCGGACAGGTGCGGACATCGGAGAAAGTCAGTGTCGGTGATGGCGGCAATGAAAAAGTACTCCGCCGTATGCGCGCGCATAGCAACTTCATCGAAAGTGCTCCATTCATATTGATCCTGATCGGATTGGTCGAAATGACCAACCAAGACGATCTCTCGCCAACTTGGCTATGGATTGTCGGCGGTGTCTATCTGCTCGGCCGCATCGCGCACGGCATAGGCATGGATGACGGAAAGTTTGGTAAGGGCCGGATGATTGGTACGATTGTCACAATGCTGACCTTGTTGGGGCTGGGTGCTTACGCGGTCATGATCCCCTATTTGGCCGGATAGCCAGCTTTGTCCGCTTTGAGCGGACGAGCGACCATTTGGAAATTGACGGCCCAGTACTCACTTGAACTACTGGGCCGTCAATTTCAGGCAGCCATGGGAAGATAGATGTCGGTAAGCAATTGTTCCGGCGGTGTATCTTCAGGATTGTTGAGGTAAAGCTCAAAACAAGGAGCATCTACTGGAATGCGATCCGTTTCGGCCAGCCACTTTCCAAACAGATAGTCATAGGCGATTTTAATGCCTTCATACGGACCTTTATAGTGTAATATTGCATAGTCCCCTGCTTTCAATTGAACCCGCTCAAGTTCGTTTGGAACGGAGAGGTTCCCAGGGACTGACAATCCTGTGTGACATCGCAAATCAGCGTCATCAACAACATTGGGATCATCATAGTGAATACCCACCATGCATTCTACATTGGGCCAGAGCTTTGTCTTTGTTGCAATATTAGCCAGTTTATCAAAACATGGTCCGACTTCGGTATATGGGCCCTTGTGCAAAAGCGCGGCGATGTGGCGGGCTGGTGTGCGTTTTATTTCTACTTCAAACATTTTATACGTTCCTTTTGGTGTTCGAGTTGGAAGGTCACAGAGACTTCCCTTTGACCTGAACGTACCGGGAGAAACGGAGAAGGCATCGGTAAATGTACGGGTAAAACTTTGCACATTTGGATAACCTGCTCGCTTTGCCACCTCTGCTACCGACCAATCATTGTGGATCAACCAATTTGCCGCACGAAACAATCGAACGCGGCGCACGGCTTGAGCGCAAGTCTCGCCAGTCATGGCATGAAACACTCGATGCCAGTGAAACCGAGACATTGCCGCAACGTCTGCCAAAGTATCTAGCGACAGATCGCCAGCGGGATTCTCATGAATATACTCCAGTACCCGCAAGATTCGTTTCTCGTATGAGTTGGCCACTTGTTCTCCTTGATTCGTTCAAGTGTAAACATGTCGCAACTGCATTTCACAAATCTTGCTGAATTTCGATTGTCCGCATTGAGCGCAAGAACGATCATTAGAGTTCGATGATCCATTATTGACGAGACCTGCAAAGCCTTAACTCGGCTCTACAGGTCTCGTACGATGTATGATGGCGGTAAGTTAAAGAACGATTTGCGCGCCAATCATCAAAATGGATGCCCATGAGATGAGGTAGACCGGTGTTCTAAGGCCTGGAATGCCAAGCGTGTAAACAATGGCGTGAGCGATACGGGCGAAGAAAAACACTTTTGCCCAGGTGCCGACAGTCTCAGCAATAGACGCATCACCAAGCAAGCCAGCCGCTGCGACGACTGCCACAAATGCTGGCATGGTTTCGACCATATTCAAATGTGCTCGTTTTGCGCGGTCCATCCATAACGGTGTTTCCGGTTCTTCCTTGGGAAAGTTTTCCGGGTAGCCGCTCAGAAAGGTGAGTGGTCCCCAAACGAACAGGCGGCCAACAATATAGGGTGTCCACAAAAGGACAGTGAGGATGCCGCTAAGGGCAAGATAGGTAAATGCAGTTTCCATGATGATACTCCTATTGCAAGGCGGGGCGAACAGATTGCCTGCTCACCCCGTCGCAATTTCTAAAGGTCGATTGCCGCCGTGTGACGGATAGTTTTCCAGTTGGTCTCAGCCTTGGCGATCGCACCTTCTGGATCTTTCTGATAAACTTTAAAAATGTCTTCGCTCAGGAAAACATAGAGCTTACCGTTACGAACATCGGCCCAGCGCGGGTCGCCGTCAAATTTCTTGCCGACCGAAACACCAAAGGTGCAGAAGCCGCCATTTTGAGGCAAAAACTGAGCCGGATTAGCCTGGAACGTATCGAGGTTAGCCTGACTGGCGAAATAATACGCGACGCCGTCATGGACTGATGCAAACTTCGCTGATCCTTCGATCCGATTGCCCGTGCTGATAAAGGCTACCGTGTCTACACCTTGTAGAGCTAGGGGAGCCGCTGCTGCGGTGAGACCGGATGGTACGTTATACTCATCAGCTGCCATTGCCGGTGTTGCGACCAAGCTTGCCAAAGCGATTGCGGTGGCGAGTGTTACTTTCTTGAACATAGATATTTCCTTTTCATATATTGGTGTTTGGTGGGTATTGTGGGACGGATTACCTTGTCCCGGTTTGGTTATGCAGCGACGAGGTCACTGGTATTTACGACAGGGAAGTCGATTTCTGTTCCAGCCATATGATTGAAATAGTTGGTGAACATATTCAGCATCGTGTTACTGAAGATTTCCAATATCTCTTCATCAGCAAAGCCATTGCTGCGGAGGTAATTGAGCCGGTCATTGCTAATATGACCGCGATTTTCGATAATCTCGCTAACAAGTGTCAACGCTTCGTTGGTTCTGGCATCACTGGATTTACCGCGAAGATTAAGTGCTAATTCTTCGGCATCAATCGACAGCTGTCCGCCCACTGCGGTATGAACCGAGGCACAGTAATCGCATGTATTTGCACCAGCGGCGGTAAGAGCGATTTGTTCACGAAGCTTTGGTGAAAGCTTTCCACTTCCCAGCGCACCGGACATTCCAAGATAGGTACCCAGGGTGGCGGATGAATTGGCCATGGTGCTTATGATGTTAGGCACCATTCCCATTTGAGTCTTTACGGCAGCAAGCATTTCAGCCGTTTCTGCAGAGACTGTCGTCTCATCTACTTTGTTGATCTGTTGCATGACATGTTCCTTTGTTGTTGTCGGAACATCATTTGATCATTTGAGACGTTATGGCAATATATGTGGGTTAATTAGCGACTATATGTCAATTCACTGGGACGATATGCAAATTATCACAGCATTTGACGGTATAAAGTTGGGGCTACACCAAATTTTCCGGCAAAGGCACGGGTGAATGCAGCCGGTGATTGATACCCAGTTTGTATTGCCACTTGCTGCACAGAACAGTTGCTGTGATCCAATATGGAAAGCGCCTTTTGCAGCCGCCAATCCGAAAGATAAGACATAGGACCTTGCCCGACCAGGTCACCAAATCGCTCCGCAAAGCGGCTGCGTGACATACCCACTTGCCGTGCCAGTGACTCGACTGTCCATGAAGCGGTCGGCTCCCGGTGCATCAACTCCAGAGCATGTCCGATTTGCGGATCCTGAAAACCCCTTAACAATGCGCCGATATCTTCCTGTTCTTCAATTCCTGCACGCAACAATTCGATGAACATGATTTCCGACAACCGGCGTACCGAGGCATCCGATCCAATATTGTCCGAGAACATTTGACGATTTATCAATCGCAATATTTCGTCGAGCCAGGGGTTTTGCGCGCGCATCGATGCGGTAGTCAGCAAGTGATCCGGCAATGACCGCAATATCGGGTGGTCGGCCCCCTTGCGAAAGGTGAAGTGACCGCAAACAAGCTGCGTCGAGGCAGCATCATTGCCTTCTCCGACAACAAGGACGCCATCGCCATCATATTCCACTGCCTCGAGCACTTGTTCAAGCTGCGGTGCATCCGCAACCGGACTGTCGGACAATATATGGGTTTGTCCTTTTGGAATCAGAATTAGATCGCCGGGACCAAGTATAACAGCATCTTCGCCGGGAAGTTTCACATGACATTGCCCCTGCACGACCAGATGAAAGCGGGCGGCTTGCTCGAGCACCGGAACCGTTACTGACCACGATCCTGAAAAATCAGTGCGGAAATAAAGCGCGCCCTTTAGATCGAGAGTGTCCAATATGTCATTGAGGATATCCATGGACGGATGATACAATCATACCAACCGTCTCACAATAGACAACAAGTTGCTCGTTTCACCTGAATATGATGCAGATAGTCCAGACTCAACGGACGCCCAAAACATCATCCGCGACAAAGGCATTATTCTTCCGCTCATAGCCAAATTGGCTGGTCGGGCCATGACCAGGAATAAAGGTCACATCATCGCCCAATGGCCATAGCTTCTGCGTGATTGCGTCGATCAAATCCTGATGATTGCCGCGCGGAAAATCTGTCCGGCCGATAGACCCTTGGAATATCACATCGCCGACCACAGCCAGCTTAGACGGTTCATGATAGAAAATAACGTGGCCCGGCGTATGACCGGGGCAATGGATGACATCAAGCACTAGCTCGCCAACGGTTACTTTGTCACCATCGACCAGCCAGCGATCGGGCTCAAAGCTTTTCGCTTCCATCCCGTATTTCGCGCCGTCACCATCCAGTTGATCGATCCAAAATAAATCCTCTTTATGTGGCCCTTCGATAGGAAGGCCCAATTCCTCAGCCAGCATCCCTGCCTGCCCGCAATGATCCAAATGACCATGGGTAATGATAATCTTTTCCAGATCGACACCATGCTGCTCCACCGCAGCTTTCAGGCGGTTCAAATCCCCTCCGGGATCGCTCAACGCAGCCTTGTTGGTTTTGGTGCACCATAGCAAAGTACAATTTTGCTGCAACGGCGTGACGGGGATGATGACGGCTTTGAGAGGAGGCTCAGCGGCCGGTTTCATATTTGAAGTGACATTGCTCATGCGCAGCTATTTGGAGAGGAAGGGATAATCTTGCAAGGATTTAGCAGCTGAAATAAGATATTCTCTTATTATGGATACTGTCAAAATTAGCTCTTACAACCCGACCTGGCCTGATATGTTTAGACAGGAGAGAAGACGGATCACAGATTGTCTAGCGGAACAATCCGTTTTGGGTATCAGTCATTTCGGAAGTACTGCCATTCCCGGAATGCCCGCAAAACCGATTATTGATATCCTGATATCCGTGTCGTCCTTTGACCATGCAAAGCACAGTCTTCCGGGCCTTCTGGACACGATTGGCTATGATTATTGGCATGATAATCCAAAAACAGATCGGATGTTTTTCGTAAAAGGTATGCCGCCACGGGGAGAGTTTAGGACGCATCATGTTCATGTTTTTGAACATTTTGATGTACATCGAGATCATTTAGCCTTTCGTGACCATCTGCGAGGAAATGTGGAAGACGCTAACCGATATGCCCTCCTCAAGCGCAAACTCGCCACACAGTTCGCGAACGACCGCGAAGCCTATACCAATGCTAAATCCGAATTTGTTCAGCAAGTCCTGACAAAAGCAGCGCTCTAAAATCCTGTACAAACTGATGTTATAATCGCCGCCCCGTCCAGACCACACGCCCGATGATGTTCACATCCATTACATCGATATCATCCCAGTCTGGATATTGCGGATTGTCGCTGCGGACGGAGATCTTTCCAGATGGCCCCACTGCCAGTCGCTTAACCAACAGCACATCATCCATACGCAGCACATATATTCCGTCGCGCAGTGTAGTCTCCGCAGCACCGTGATCGACCATGATATCATCACCGTCGTATAGAGTCGGTTCCATCGAATCGCCATCGACCGAGATCAGCGACAGCTTGGCCGGATCACTGCCCAAACGTTTGAGCCATTTGGGACCGAACGCCATCGCGCCGGACAGTTCATCATCAGCCAGCGAACCCGGCCCAGCCGAAGCACCCAGATTCATCTGCTTCACTTGCACCAGACTGAAGGGCGCTGTGGCTGGCGGTTGCTTGCGAACCATTGGCCCGCCAAGTAACCGTTCATCAACATCGTAAAATTCAGCCAGCTTACGGCGGTCCTGCTCGTCCAGTTTCTTCGGTGACCCGCGCCGGATAAATTGCTGGATATAGGCTGGATTCTTACCCAGCATGCCGGAGATAGACGCAAAATCATCACCGCTTTTGCGGATCAATTGCTCCAGCACAGCGCGCGGATCATCATTTTCCATAGCCTTGCAATATTCCATCTGGCCGTAATTGGCAATAGGATATTTCCTAGACATGTAGGAAATCAACATTCAAATAGGATTTTCCCTATTCATCGAGTCGCCCTTTTCTGGACGCGGCCCAAAAAGGAGAAATGCTGATGCCCCTGATCCGAAAAATCGAGAAATTCTTGCGCGAGACCGACATGCCCTGGACAAAATTTGGTCGCCTGGCGGTGCGCGACCCCCGATTTGTCGAAGATTTGCGCAATGGCCGTGAGCCAGGCCAATCGGTTTCTCAGCGGGTAGAAGATTTTATAAGCGAATGGCGGGAAGATCATGCTGGTTAGGCACATCCAGCGCGCGCGGCGGAAGCGCGATACCGGAACAATGCTGCTTGAACAGGTACAGGACTATATAGGATCAGAATGTTGCATAACGCTGACCAAGGAGAAGTCATGGGCGAGCATTACTTTTTCGGGAATGCGTTACATGTTCGAGATTGTTGGGATCAATCCAGACGGAAAAAACATTTCAGCACAGCAGTTCGAAAAACTGGCAAATCATGAGTTTGATCTGCCCGGTCAGTTTGTTGCTGACATTCTAATCCGAGAAAAAGATTCGAAAAATGCCGCCCTTAAAGTGGAAATTCTGGCGATCGTCGATCCGGTAAGTGAATAGACCATCGATCGCCAGAAATAAATTAGCGTTGAGCTGTCATTTTTTCCAAAGTGCCCAGAGCTGCTTTTAATGCGGCATCCATGTCGGCCTGACGTTTGGCTTCCATTTCTTCCTGCGTTGGCTCAACCGTTTTCAATACGGGAGGAGCGCTAGGCGCAGACTCTGTGCTGGAAACACTGATACTACCGGTTGCCGGCGCTTCAGCATGTACTGGAGCGCTTACCGCTTGCTGTACTGGCAGTTGGAACTGGGAAAGTTTGCTCAGACCCGCTTCGAGGCGTTCGGTCAGTTGTGCAATAGAAAGTTCTGAAAGATCTTCTTTTGGCTGCTCTGCCATCTCCGGTTTTGGCGCCGCAAATGGAACCGGATTTGCTTCAGCTGCAGCAACCGGATCTGCAACAGTTTGGACGGTTGGTTGAGCCTCAGAAACAGGCGTAACTACCATAGCTTCATCGGCTATAGGAGCGTCAGCAACGATCGGTTCTGGCTCGACTGCTGGTGGAACAAAAGTCTGGCCAGAAAGGTCAAGCGGCATTTCTTCCGCTTGCTCTTGCGGTTGGCTTGATTGAACCGATTTATCCATCACAAATGGTGTTGGTACTTCCTCTGGTGCAACTTCACCTTGTTCGCTTTCAGCCGCCTCGCAACTTGATCCCTGACGATCAAATGGCTGGATCTTGGAATTTAAGGCTGCACCCAGATCTTTATCTGCAAATATGGGCTGGCGAGGCGGTGCATCAGGATGACTGTCTTTCTCACGAAGATTGGGAAGATCCGAAAGATCCTTAACCTCATTCTTTTTCTTCTTTGGTTTTTGCAAAAGTTTTTTGAGAGAAAATCTGCTTTTCTTGGGCTTCACTTTGCGCTCTTCCCATTCGGCTTTTTCTTCTTCCCAATTTGCGAGCTTTCGAATTGCCAAACCCATGTCGGCGTCCCCTTTACGATGTAGAAAATAAAAAATGACCGAAGTCGATACGAGCCCGGCAAAGATGGCGAGCAAAGATTTGGCGGTATTGCCAAGCGGCGGTGCAGCAGCCGAAACTATTTCAGCGATACCGGTCATGCCAATAATTTTTTCCAAATAGACCGATGGTAACGTAGCGACGACGAGAGCAGCCGCAATGCCGCCAACCAAAGCCATGGCTGGGTTTTTAAAACGGGTTAGGTCCTGATCCAATTGATCCACGATATTCTCCACCTGTTTAGGCCGCTTGCTCGAGAGTTTTCTCGGCAATCAACCTTTGGTAAACAGGATTGTAACGCAAAATGTTTGACGACCAGTTACGATCCGACCCAACAAATTTTCTCGCAGTTTCAAGTACTTGCGGCCAATCCTCTTGTTTTTCGATCAGTTCAGCCAGTTTTTTAGCGATTTTTTCGGGATTTCCTGCTGGAAAAAGATAGCCGGTTTTTCCATCTTCAATCAGCTCTTTGTGCCCGCCGACATCCGATGCCGCGACAAGCCTGCCCTGCGCCATGGCCTCTAATGGTTTCAGCGGTGTGACCAAGTCGGTAAGACGCATAGGTTTGCGCGGATAGACCATGACATCCATCAGACCGTAGTAATGCTCGACCTCTTCGTGCGGCACGCGCCCGGCAAAGGTTACGAGTTTTTCGATACCAAGCTGCCTGACCTGTTCCTTCAAGGCTTCTTCCCTTGGTCCGCCTCCTACAAGCAACAGGTGAATGTTGGATTGTTTCTGTTGGAGTATGGGCAAAGCTGCAACCAAATCATCCAATCCTTCATAATCATAAAAACTACCGATAAAACCCAGATTGAGGGTTCCATCTATTCCCAGTTTTGCCGCCAGCGTTTCGTCTTGTTTCGGCGTATTTCCAAAAAGCTCCAGGTCGACACCATTGGGCGAGACTATGATCTTCTCTTGCGCAACGCCGCGCGAAACCAAATCCTGCTTCAATCCTTCGCAAATAACTGCAACGGCATCTGCCCCGGCAACAACATGATTTTCCAATTGGCGGGTCACCCAATAGCGAGGGCTGCCCTCTTTTCCTGTCCCATTGCCAACTGCCGCATCCTCCCAAAAGGCGCGTATTTCATAGAGAAATGGTAAGTCGGTACGCTGCGCTGCTCTTAGGGCCGCTAACCCGTTCAAGGCCGGGGAATGCGCATGCAAAATATCGGGTTGCCATTCGCGCACAACTGCATCAATTCGATCAGCCAGCAGCGCCACTTCGCGCCACTCCTTCACCGGAGATGGCCCATGCGCATATTCCATCGTACGGAAAAAATCCAGCCCTTCGGCCTGTTCCAATGGGCTTTCCGCACGGTAGCCATGTTGGTTTTGTCTAACTCCGGTCACGCCAGCAACGGTTAGACCATGGCCAATTTGGGCTTTCATTATCGCTCTTGTGCGAAAGCAGTAACCGCTATGCAGTGGCAGACTGTGATCCAAAATATGTAGTACGCGCGTCATGGCCTATGTCTCTGCCAAAAAAGGATTAACGTCCCGTCAACCCAAATTCTGTATCGCGCAAATATAGGAATGCGCAGGGTGCGCGTTTGATTGGGGATGGTCCAGGATCGATGATCGACAATTTTGCTCTGGCATTGACACATGGCTTGCTGCTGATTGCGGCCTGGCGTCTAATCAATCGTCCTGATCTTGACCAGGAAGACCCCCCTGAAAAAGACAAACGGCCCTCTGGCTTTGGTGCTCAAAAAAACGGAGCCGACTGGGATGCGTGATCTCGTATTTGTCGGTTATCTGGCCGCCCTGCTTTTTATCGCTTTCAAGCGTCCTTTCCTGTTCGCGCTGGTATATGCCTATGTCGATATCGTTGCTCCACAGCGACTAAGCTACTTCATGCTGAACAGCGTACCGATTTCGATGATTGTCTTCGGTCTGGCCTTTCTCGGATATTTATTTGCCGACGACAAAAAAGACAGCCGTTTCTCAATACAGCAAGGCCTTATGGTCATTTTGCTCATTCATTGCTTTTACACTACGGTAGAAGCTGCCGTACCGGAGGCCGCATGGGTCAAGTGGAATTGGGTATGGAAAGCGATGATATTCGCCATTTTTCTGCCACTCACTTTGCGAACGAAGCTACGAATAGAAGCACTGGCTTTGTTCATGGTGCTTTGCGCAGGTACACTGATCATATCAGGCGGAATCAAGACACTCGCCGGCGGGGGAGGCTATGGCGTTCTGGTCATGCAACTCAGTGTTAACGATGGTTTATTTGAGGGTAGCACCATCTCAATGGTTGCTATTGCCATTATCCCGCTCATCATATGGTTATCAAAATTCGGAACAATTTTCCCGCCAGATTGGCGTGTACGATTGTTCGCTGGCGGTTTTATATTTGCTTGCTTGTTGATTCCGATCGGCACCCAAGCCCGAACTGGGTTGGTCTGTATTGCGGTGCTGTTCGTCCTGTTGTTGCGATTCAACAAACATCGTTTCTTATATGCCGGTGCAGCGATCACGCTCGGCCTGATGTCTATTCCATTTTTGCCCCAAAGCTTTACCGATAGAATGCAAACGCTTGAGAATATCGAGGCAGATGAATCCGCTTCTACCCGGCTTGCGGTATGGGGCTGGACGATCGACTATGTGAAAGAAAACCCTCTAGGTGGCGGTTTTGATGTCTTCCTGATCAACAAGATCAAATATGAACTGTCAGAATTTGACCGCAAACAATATGAGAAATGGGACATTGATCCCGATGATGTTGACGCTGGTGTTGTGGAAGACAAGGCTCGGGCGTTTCACAGCAGCTATTTTGAGATTCTTGGAGAACAAGGTTTTCCTGGTCTTTTTCTTTGGTTGTTCATCCATGTTGGCGGAGTTTGGCGCATGGAGATCCTTCGTCGAAAATACAAGAACACCCAAAAACAAGAAGAATTATGGGTGGCACCACTTGCGCTTGCCCTACAAAATACCGGCATCATATACCTTGTTGGCGCACTGTTTGTCGGCATTGCGTATCAACCCTTCGTCTATATGCTCATTGCGATGCAAATTGGCCTTGTCACATACATGGCGCGGAGATCCGCCGAGGCGAAATGGCGCCCAATCGCCAAGAATCTATCCAATGCGGCGCCAAAGATCGATACGATCGAGAACAAGGTCTGATGGAGACGCTTCGTCAACAGAGCAAGCCAGACCTTCGTGCATTGACTGGATTGCGAGGCATCGCCGCTTGGTTCGTGGTTCTCTATCATATCCGAGTTGGTATGAGCGGATTTTTACCCGAACCGATCATGAGTTTTTTAGCCAAAGGATATCTCGCTGTTGATTTCTTCTTTCTGCTGTCCGGATTTGTTATGTGGCTCAGCTATTCTGAACGATTCAAATCTAGCGGATACGGTTATTTTCTACCCTTCTATTGGCGACGCATCGCCCGTATTTGGCCCCTGCATTTAGCAATCATGGTGGGCACAATCGCATTTGTTCTTCTATTGATTACAACCGATAGAACCACCATGGGTTATCCTCTAAACGAGCTGCCGCTCCAGATTTTGCTTTTGCAAAATTGGGGGTTCACATCAGAACTTGCCTGGAATCACCCAGCTTGGTCGATCAGTACTGAAATGGCGGCCTATCTGGTCTTTCCCATTCTGGCCGTCACCATCCGTTGGAACAATTTTTCAAGCAGTGTTTTGCTGGGACTGGTTGGATTAATTGCGCTGCTTATACATGCTTATTTCTTCCAGCGAGGACATGTAACGCTCGGAAGCGACATTCCACAGACCGGTCTTTTCCGCTGTGTCATGCAATTCATAATCGGGACAATTTTGTGCGTCTTGTGGAAAAGATGGAGAGAAAACTGGGTCATCGCTGGATATTTTGGTGCCGCCGGTATTACTCTGATTGCAGGGTTCGTTCTTTCTGGCGATTACGAGACATTGCTTGTTCCAGTTGCATTTTCCTGTCTCGTTCTTGCTTCCGCAATCCTCGCTGAGGCAGGGAACAACCCTCTAGCTTGTAGGGCACTTCACTATCTGGGAGAGACCAGTTATGCGACTTACCTAACACACTTCATGCTGTTCATCTGGTTTAAAATCATTTTTGTAGACGACCCTCAGAACATATCGCCACTGCTAGTGACGTTGTTTCTTGGAGTAACCTTTCTGACATCGGCCATACTCTATCACTGGGTTGAAAAACCCGGCCAGAAACTGTTTCTGCAACCGAGCCAGAACAAGCATAAAGTTGTGACTGCGGATTGATCCCGCAGTCGCAACCATATTAAACAGAAATCAGCGTCTTTAACTTGTCAAATACCGCCCAGATGTTCGATCACCGGCGCAGCGGCCATACAAGGCGCGAGCTTCGGACCGCTAGCCCTGAAGTGATCTGATTTACCGTGTGCATCCAAAGCCGCTTGGTCAACATAGCGTTCTAGCACTTTATATTGCTGTGGATTGTCTTTGCATTGGAACACGGAATAGAATTCATTGCCGGGCTCATTCTCTCGTACCGCAGCCATCAGCTCTGAAAAAGCTGCCTCAAAATCTGCGTTTTTACCTTCGGCAACGGTTAAAGTTGCAATCACACCTACTGCTGACATGGTCTATCCCTCTCTTGAAATGAAAAGGGCTGGCAATCACTGCCAGCCCCAAATATTATATGCTCTAGAAAATTTCGAACAAACCGGCTGCGCCCTGTCCGCCGCCGATACACATAGTGACGACGGCATATTTCGCACCGCGCCGTTTGCCTTCGATAAGAGCATGGCCGGTACAGCGTGCGCCGGTCATGCCATATGGGTGACCGATTGAGATTGAACCGCCATTAACATTAAGAAGTTCATCAGGAATGCCAAGCTTCTGCTGACAATAAAGCACCTGAACCGCAAAGGCTTCGTTTAGTTCCCAAAGACCAATATCATCCATTTTCAGGTCAAAGCGTTCGAGCAATTTTGGAATAGCGAAAACCGGTCCAATGCCCATTTCATCAGGCTTGGTGCCTGCTACAGCCATACCAACATATCGGCCGAGGGGGTTAAGGCCGGCTTTTTCAGCCAGCTTTGCATCCATCACCACACTTGCCGAGCTACCATCCGAAAGCTGTGATGCGTTACCAGCCGTAATAATCTTGTCGGGTCCCAATACCGGCCCCAAAGACTGCAAGCCCTCAAGCGTTGTCGATGGACGGTTACCTTCGTCTTTGTTCAAAGTGATTTCATGCATGGAAACTTCTTTGGTTTCCTTGTCCATCACACCCATGGTTGCGGTGACTTCGACAATCTCATCATCGAAATGACCGGCTTCTTGTGCTGCTGCTGTGCGCTGCTGAGATTTCAGCGCATATTCGTCACAGGCTTCACGAGAGATATTGTAACGCTCACCAACCACTTCGGCGGTTTGCAGCATTGGCATGTAAATATCTTCATGCATTGCGAGCAAAGCTTTGTCTGGCTGCATACGCATTTCAGCGGTTTGCACGGTCGATATCGAATCTTGCCCGCCACCGACAACAACGTCCATATTGTCTACCGTCACTTGCTTCGATGCAGTCGCAATTGCCATCAGACCAGAAGAACACTGACGATCCAGTGTCATGCCAGGCACTTCGATAGGGAAACCCGAACGCAATGCAACATTGCGCCCCAGATTGCCGCCTTGCGATCCCTGCTGCAACGCGCTGCCCCAAACCACATCATCAACTTGTGCCGGATCAATACCAGCACGTTCGACGGCGGCTTTGGCTGCATAGCTGCCCAATGTTGGGCCGGCTGTTGCATTAAACGCGCCTTTATAAGCACGCCCGATGGGGGTTCTGGCGGTGGAGACGATAACTGCGTCACGCATGGTGATGTTCCTTCTTTAGATTGATTATGAGTCGAAATTTGGCGCTATTGTCTCTGTTAATCGGTCAATTAACAAGGCTTTTTGTTCGACAACGCTCTGCCGCTACGGAAAGCTAGCCATCGTTGCTGGAAAACCCAAAACCACCCTCAGGATAGGGCAAGACCATGTCGCCATTGGGCGCTGCGGTGAACGTGGTTTGAGTGGGATAGGCAAATTCAAAGCCCTCAGCATTGAACTTCTCGACAATGGCAAGGCCAATGGCATGCCGACCTTCATAGACAATTTCATAGTCCCCGCTCTCAATATCAAAATCGAGCTCAAAATTAAGGGCGCTATCGCCAAAGCCGACAAAACCACAACGAATGAAATATCCATCATGCGCCTGAACGATGTCCTTCAGCATTTGGGGAATGCGCCGCGCGTCTTCCGGCTTAGTCTGATACACAACACCGATGCCGAAGCGGGTTCTGCGGCGATCCAACCGTGCATAGTTCACAATCCGTTTATCCAGCAGGTTCGTGTTTGAGATGATGACTTCCTCTCCCATGATCGAACGCAGCCGCGTGCTTTTCAATCCAATTTTCTCAATGGTTCCGACGGTGTCATCGAAAGCGATTGTATCACCAGTGCGAAAAGGCTTGTCGAATATGATCGACAGCGCGGCAAACAGATCGGAAAAAATACCCTGCGCTGCCAAACCAATTGCGATCCCGCCTATACCCAAACCGGCGACAAGACCCGTTACATCAACACCAAGATTATCGAGAATCATGATCGCAGCGATTGCGAACACGGCAAAGGACACCAATACACGGATCAATGAAAGTGCATTTTGTAGTGTTTCATGCTGTTCGGGATCGCGCGATGTTTTCCGCTCTACAAATCCGAGGATAATTTCTCTGAGCCAGATTGCTGCCTGAATGACCGCAGAAACCGTGAAACCAATATGGATGACCCGCTCGACCATCATTGGAGCTTCAGAGAAAACGGCGATCAGCTCCGCTGACACCATCAACATGAAGAACTTGCTAGTCTTGGCAATCGCCTTGATCAGGATGTTGCGATAACCAATCAACCCTTGATGGTTGCGCACATGGCGCGCGGCGTAGCGCTTAATCGCACCCAATATGAAAAAGATCGCCGTACCGACTGCCGCTGCCAGAAGCAGCTCCAGATAGTGTGTTTGAAACCACTCGCTGGTCTGCAGTAAAAACTGCTCGAGTGAGAAATCGGTTCCATCACCAAGTGGGTTAATCGGCTCTATTGCGGTTTGAGATAGGCTATTTGACAACATGAAACCGGACCTAGTCAGTGGCCGTTATAATAACAAGGGCCGCCGATACGGAATGAGCAGAGGATCAATTATCATTCTCGCGTTGCTCAGCAAACCAACGGCGTATTAGGGCTTGCTGGCATCCCGAAAATCCATTCGTTCCGACGACCGAACAGCTATTCGGGCGCTCGACCCGCGAAACTTCATCATGCAATTCCACAGTTGATGTCCAGCTATGGCTGATCGCTTTCTCATCTTCGCTTTTTTCGCGCAATTCCTTGGGAATACGATAGCGCTCAGATTCTGGGCGATTGGCACAAACAACGATCTCATCGCCCTCTGCCTCGGGACATTCATCTTCGCCATAGGTAACCAAAACGGAAAAGCGCTCGGGATTGGACTCGGCATGTACGAATTGTGGAGAGAAGATCGAAATCGCGAATAGGCAGGCCAGGGATTTGAAACAGAGACGCATATGATCTTGTCCTATGTATCGCCCCCGGCACTTTCTTGTGACAAACGCTGCCCAAACACAATGCAAAAATTGTAACAGTTTTCCTTCAAGTCTTTCGGACCAGCACGTGATTCAATTTTTATTGCCATTGCGGGCGGCTATCAAGAACTCGACATTTCCTTTGGGACCAGTGATCGGGCTTTCCGTAATTCCCTCAATCGACCATCCCGATTGCACCAACCAGCCTTCCACCTTGTCACAGACAAGCCGGTGAATCGCACTATCTCGAATGACTCCACCTTTGCCGACTTGCGCTCGTTCTGCTTCAAACTGGGGTTTGATAAGAGCCATTAGCCAGGCGTTCTGTTTGGCAAAAGTCATCGGCCGCTCCAAAACCTTTGTCAGCGAAATGAAACTGGCATCACAGACAATCAAATCAATGGCATCTGTTATATGCTGATCAGTTAATATCCGGGCGCTGGTCTGTTCATGGACCATGACCCGCGGATCTTGTCTAAGTTTCCAAGCCAACTGATTGGTTCCGCTGTCGATGGCGAAGACCTTTGCCACGCCATTTTCGAGAAGCACATCGGTAAAGCCGCCGGTGCTGCTACCCACATCAATCGCTGTCATTCCGGAAACATTCAAATCGAAATGTTGTATAGCATGATCAAGTTTCAACCCGCCACGGCTGACCCAAGGATGATCCTTGCCTTTCAATTCGACATTTAGATCGGATGCAACCTGCTGGCCGGGCTTTTCCAGCTTTCGGCCATCCGTTGATACCAGTCCTGCCATAACATACGCCTGCGCCTTGGTCTTGCTCTCGGCTAACCCCCGATCGACCAAAAGCTGATCGATGCGTTTCTTAACTGGTTTGATTGATTTATTGTCGGATTGGGACATCACAAATCAGGACTAGCTTAACGGATCTGTTTTGACCATATTCGATCGCTATGAGAATCACTTATGTCTTTTCCGCCAGCGTCTTACCGATGTCTTTATTTGCTGCTTGCTCCACTCCGGAGGCAGCACCCGCGCCGACACCGCAAGCGCCAAAGGTTGTTGCACCAGCTACTCCTGCGCCACCCCCCGTTCCGCAGCCGGCGGGTAAATGGACGGATTGGCCATTGGCATCAGGCGATTGGGTTTATCGGACTGATCAAAGAGGTTCTCTTGCGCTATTTGGAACCCCCAATGGCAATGCAAAACTCCTGATCCGCTGCGATCAAAACCAGAAGCGCATTTTTATCTCGCATTCCGGCTCAGTTGCTGATGGCGCTTCGATGACGTTGCGAGCCAGTTCGGGACTGCAGACATTCCCAGCCCGCAGCAGTGGTGGAGCCACCCCCTATGCAGCGGTTTCAATGGCACCTGATGAATATATGCTCGATCGTATTGCTTTCAGTCGCGGCCGATTTGCTGTTCAGACGACTGGCCTAACGTCTCTTGCCATTCCGATATGGCCAGAGTTTACGAGAGTTGTTGAGGATTGTCGCGCCTAAGGTGTTGCCCTGTCGCGGAACGCGGGATTGTGACAGCAAATTAAAAAAATTCAAGCCTTGTGCAAACTTCCTGTTTGATTCACATTTGGATCGTCGAACAGCGGAGTATATGCAATGCAACAGTTCGTATCTTATCAACTAGCGAAAGGAGGTGATCCGATGTCTCATGTTTCAGTAATAGGGTCGGAAAATTCCGTTCGGGGGACAGTACTGGTTTAGCGATCAGGTACTCCGGCAGCGGCACTTCCATCCGCTGACTCATGCTTAGAGGCTGTTGGTGAAAAACCAGCAGCCTCTTTTCAGTTTGGAAAGATGAGAATCTACAACTCCAATGCAAAAAACTGATTGAAGTCTGATTTTTCATATCCGCCAAATGCTTCGCAAGGCGCAAAACCACGTTTTCGGTAAAGACCTAGAGCAGCATCAAAAGTCTGGCCGCTTCCTGTTTCCAGGCAAAGCCTTGTATAGGAACGAAACTGCGCAACAGTGATAATATGTTCAAGTACTTGTCCGGCGATACCCATCCGCAAAAAATCGGGATGGGTTCGCATCGATTTAATCTCGCCCGTTTGCCTGTCGACTTCATTCAATGCACCAATAGCGGTGGCTTGGTCGCCGATCCATGCCGTCCAAACCGTTACACTCGGTTGCTGCAAATTGGATAAGTCCAGCGCATAAACACTGTCCTGCGGCGAGTTTTTATGCATATCTTTAAGATGCAACGCGACCAGATCTCTAACCTGCGGATCTTTTAATGTGTCCGATTTGATAACGATATTGGGCATCTCAGGCCTATCTATCTTCATCTTCCAGGAATTCTTCACGAATCATGAAGTCACGGATACCAATGCGAACCTCGCGAAGAAACTGAACAAGCGCCAGAGACAATAAAGTGATCGCAACCACAAATGCTCCTGCAATGACCAGGGATAAATCAATGCCCGATAATCCCATCACAAAAAGCATACCGATAAGAAGACAGGCAATAATCGCGCTCACAACGCTCAGGAAAATGGCGCTATTGACCGTTTTAATCCGCAATTGCATGTCGCGAAGCTCGGATACCACCAAATCATGTTCCTTGCCTTCGGTGGCCTTGAACAATTCCTGCAAATCGCGGGACCGGTCGATGATCCGCGCCAGTCGACCAGCAAAAAGGCCCAGCATCGCTCCAATGCCAACCAAAAGGAACGCCGGTGCAAGCGCTGTTTGAAGCACCGTTACAATATCGCCATTGGCAAGTTGTCCAAATCCAGTCATGACCGCATCCTTATCCGCAAAGCCAAACCTTCGACTGGCTGTTCATCCCAAAGCGAGAGTTCAAATCGCTCCGCATCGGCACGCGCGCGATCCAAAATTGATGCTGGCACTTCAGCACTAGCAAAAATTTGATCGGCCTGAGCAAGCCAGCGCGCCTGTCGCAGCGTCAAATCATCAGGATCATCACTCGATAACTCCAGATCAATAACCTCTGATAAGCGGCCTGATGTCGGATTGCCGAGCCAATTGTCCACATCATTCGCATCATGCTCGGTCATGACATCAAGCACACCGGCTGGATCCAGGGCCGCATCTATGGCCTTCCGACGAACTGCTCCATCCGGCCAAACCTGTTTAATCTGGTCGCGAGCTTTCAACAAAGCCTGTGCCAACACACCAAGGTTGGCCGGAATCAATTGTTCCAGACGTTGCCGAAGCGCCTTTGCGAGACCGGCCGATGCTCCGCCTGTGCCGATTGCCAGCAATACCGGATCGCGATCAATGATAGCGGGCGTTGTATAATCACACAGCGATGACCGATCGACGGCATTGACTAGCAAGCCTCTTTTTTTCAAGCGCGCTACAGCGGCTTCTGCTTCCGCGTCATTCTCTATCGCAACAACGGCCAGACTCGCATCCGCATTCTCATCGTCGGTGAGAACTGCTCCGGCCCTTTCATAGAGCCGCTTCTTGGCATCCGCCATTTCCCCCTGTCCCAATAATATGACCTTGCGTTCGCGCAGGTTCACAAAAATGGGGAGTTGGTTCACTTCAACCAGTCCGGCACTTGTTCCGCGGCCATGATTGCCGCCGGTTTTATCCGTTCCGCAACAACAGCGTATTTGTCGCCATCGACCAATACCTCGGGTACCAAAGGACGACTGTTATAGGTATTGGCCATGGTTGCGCCATAAGCGCCGGCGGTGCGGAAAATACCAAGATCATCAGTGGCAACGCGATCTACTTCGCGCTCTTTCGCAAATATGTCGCTGCTCTCACAAATCGGACCAACTATCGAGGCGATCATTTTGTCGCCGGTTGGTTCCACCGCCTCAAAATGATGCCACGCATCATAAATTGCCGGTCGCATTAGGTCGTTCATCGCCGCATCGACAATCACAAAGTCGCTATTCACACCCGGTTTAATCCGAATGACTTTGGTTACCATGATGCCGCTATTGCCAGCAATCACCCGGCCCGGTTCGAACATTAGCGTGACATTCCAATCTTTCGTCACTTCAGTCACCATCGCACCATATTCCGCAGGACTAGGCGGTCTATCTTCGGGCTTATACGGAACACCCAGACCGCCACCCAAATCAACATGCGTGACTTCGTGCCCGGCGGCGCGCAATTCGAACAGCAATTTCCCCATGCGTCTGTAACATTTTTCCAACGGATCAAGCTGTTGTAACTGGCTGCCAATGTGGACGGCCACACCGCGCAGGTTCAACCCATCTAATTTGGAGAGACGCGCATAAATGTCAGGTGCTACATCAATAGCAACACCGAACTTATTCTCTTTCTTGCCGGTTGAAATTTTCGCATGGGTTCCTGCATCAACATCAGGATTGACGCGTAAGGTGCAGGATGCCGTTTGGCCGCGACTGGCCGCGATCTCAGCCAGTTGAATGCCCTCTTCTTCGGACTCCAGATTAAATTGGCCAATACCGCGATCAAGCCCCAGAAGCAGTTCTTCCTGACTCTTCCCAACGCCGGAGAAGACGATGTCTTCAGCCTTCATACCAGCCGCGATACAGCGTTCGAGTTCGCCGCCCGATACAACGTCACCGCCATATCCTTGATTAGCTAAAATTCGTAAAACCGCGAGATTGGGATTAGACTTTACGGCGAAGGCCAGATGGATTGGGCCCGCATCTTTCAATCCCTCTCGGAAAACGCGCGCATGTCGTTCCAATGTTGCGCGGGAATAAATGTAAACCGGCGTGCCGACTTCCTCGGCGATTTTGGTCACCGGAATGTCTTCTGCGTGGAGCACGCCATCGTTAAGTTGAAAATGGTCCAAGGAATTGAGCTTTCAAATAGGGTTAGCCAGGAGGTGGTAAATCGAACTTGTCATCCTGACGTTTTTCAGAACGCCGCAATAGTTCATCACTTCGTTCTGGCTGCGCCTGAGTGGATGGAATCAACAGATCCTCTCCAGAAGGAGATTTGGTTTCACCATAGATTGCGGGCGGAAGAGATTTGCCCTTTGGTGGTTCCAAAGTCCCCCGGTTTCCGCAGGCGGATAACACCACCAATGTCAATAAAGCCGAACTTGTGGCAAATGTCTTTTTCATATTAGCTCTCCAGCCCCAGCGCCTGTTTCGCTTTTACTATCTGCACTTTTACCTGAACAGGTGCTGTGCCGCCATAGCTGGATCTGCTGGCGACCGATGCATCCACGCTAAGCACATCGAACACAGTTTTATCAATACGAGAATCAATTGCCTGGAATTGACCAAGCGGAAGGTCGGCCAAACCGCACGCTTCCTTTTCGGCCAATGCCACCACTGCGCCGGTCGCGTGATGCGCTTCCCGGAATGGCAGCCCGGCTTCACGTACTAACCAGTCTGCAAAATCAGTGGCGGTTGCAAATCCAGATTCGGCCAATGCTCTCATGCGGTCGGTATTAAACTGCACCTCTTCCACCATGCCGGTCATAGCTGCAATAGAAAGCCCTAACAGATCATGTGCTTCAAACACGGGCGGTTTGTCATCTTGCATATCTTTGGAATAAGCGAGCGGCAGCCCTTTCATTGTCATCATCAACGCATTCAAACAGCCGGTAATTCTGCCGCTATGTCCCCGCACCAATTCCGCAGCATCCGGATTGCGCTTTTGCGGCATGATCGACGAGCCAGTTGAATAGCTATCGGGCAGCTTTATGAAACCAAAGGGCTGGCTTGCCCAGATCACCATTTCTTCTGCCAAACGCGACAAGTGCAAGCTGCACTGCGATGCCGCCATTAGGTAATCGAGTGCGAAGTCGCGGTCAGAAACCGCATCTAGGGAATTGGCGGTCGGCTGATCGAAACCGAGCATGTCTGCCGTTTTTTCTCGGTCTATCGGAAATCCGGTACCGGCCAAAGCAGCGCTGCCAAGTGGTGATTGATTCAATCGCACTCTTGCATCGGCAAAGCGGGAGCGATCCCGGCGTAGCATTTCATAGTAAGCCATAAGATGATGTCCTAGGCTTACTGGCTGAGCCGATTGCAAATGCGTAAATCCGGGCAAGATGCAATCGGCATGTTCTTCGGCGCGCACCACCAATTGTATTTGTAGTCCCGCAAGCGCGGAATCGACCATATCCACGGCATCCCGCACCCAAAGCTTGAAGTCGGTAGCAACCTGATCATTTCGTGATCGCGCCGTATGCAGACGTCCGGCAACAGGACCGATAATTTCCGTCAGCCGCGATTCCACATGCATGTGGATATCTTCCAGATCGAGATCTTCTGGAACGCCATTGGCTTCATATTCTTTCGCAATTTGGTTGAGACCATTTATGATTTGCGTTGCGTCATCGGCTTCAACGATATCCTGCTCAGCCAGCATTGCGACATGAGCAAGCGATGCCTTGATGTCCTGCCGCCATAATTGCTTGTCGAACGGAATAGACGCGTTTATCTCGCGCATGACAGCAGAAGGGCCATCGGCAAAACGCCCGCCCCACATTGCATTGGAGTTTTTCGTGTCCTCGCTAATCCGACCTATCCTTTTTACATCATTGCTTTTGGCGCTTGCGGCTTGCGATAGAGGCTCAAGTCAAGCGGAGCAAGATGTTGCTGCAAATGGTCAGACGGAAACCATAGCTGGTAAAAAAGAACTGGTTGGGAAACTCGACATATCAAAGCGGGGAACGTCAATGTTGAGTGTGCCCTTTCAGGATCCCACCAGAAAGGCCGTTCAACTTAGCGACTTTATGGGAAAACCACTGCTGGTTAACATCTGGGCGACCTGGTGTGCGCCTTGCATTGTCGAAATGCCGATGCTGGATGAGCTTGCTGCGCGGGAAAAGGATAGATTGAAAGTGCTGGTCGTGTCGCAAGATTTGCAAGGCATGGAGAAGGTGGAACCCTTCTTTGCAAAATCTGATTTCCAAGAACTCGAGCCTTACCTTGATCCCGACAACGGATTGAGTTTTGGGTTCGGAACGGGCGTTATGCCGACAACGGTCTTGTTCGATGCAAAGGGTAAAGAGGTCTGGCGAGTGGTTGGCGCAATGGATTGGCACGGTGCCAAGGCAGCGGCTTTGATGGAAGAGACTTTGGCGGAGAAATGATTCGACTGTTGTCGATCGCTAAGAGGGTTTACAAAAAGAGATTGGCAAGACACCCTCCCTTACGGTCGGGATCTTTCCGGAACAGCATTCCCAGAATGCTGTCTTAAACCGGAAAAATGGTGGGCGATGACAGGCTCGAACTGCCGACATCTTCGGTGTAAACGAAGCGCTCTACCAACTGAGCTAATCGCCCCCGATGGCCTTTGCCATCAAACGGTTTGCGGCCATTGCCAAATCAAGAGCAGTTTGGCAAGCGCCTTTCGAACACACTCAAAACTTAGCTTGCTCATCGTCGCTAACTAAAGTGACTTCCGACTCAATTTTGAAAACCCGAGCTTGTTCGGCGATTCGCAAACATACCCAAGCTATCCACAGTTTTTAGTTTATATATTTCAACAATTTAAGAAGATATTTTGCAATTTCTGAGACTTGCCGCTGTCAATAGAATTATTTCATTTTTTTTACATGGTCGCCCTTGATAGAATCGAAATGACGCGCCTACTAAAGGCTATCGGCTGAGGTCGCGGATTTACATTCCCGACCTTCATTGAACAAAAAAATCATGTGTTGAAACCTGTTTTCAATATTAGGGGGTCTGTGTCCTTTGTGTTCCCGTGGCTGGGGGCGTACAACAATTGGACTAGTTTGCAGGCTTAGAAATATAATGTTCTGTCGATCGGCAACCGGAATCGCATTAGGCGAGACCGCTATGAAAAATCGGGGGATTGAGTGGCAGAGGATGCAAAAATTGCGGGTAGCGGAATCAGCGAAGAACAGACTGCAACAGAGAAATTGACTGATGCAATTAGACAATCAGACATAGAGAATAGTTGGCAGAATATTTGCTCTGGTTTGCGCCGTGATCTGGGCGTGCAGATTTTTGGGCAATGGATCAAACCCATGAAACTGGTTCAGTTCGACACGGCAACTGGTGCTCTTCATTTTGAACTGCCATCGGAATTTGCCGCCAACTGGGTCCGCGATCGATACTCTGATCGCCTAACCCTCGCATGGCAAAGCCACCACCCGGAAGTATTGGAGGTTGTTTACACAGCGAAGGCCGGCGCCGCACGGATCGCTCAAGTAAAACAAAACCATTCAGCGGAGATGTCGGGTCAAAATGCGCCAGCGATGGTGGACAAATTTCGCCTTGATCTCGATCCGCGCATGACCTTCGCAGAGTTTATTCCTGGCAATTCAAATGTTTTGGCGCTTAACGCTGCCGAGAGAATGGCTGCAGCGGAAAAACCATTATTCTGTCCGCTTTACCTTCAGTCATCGACTGGACAAGGTAAAACGCATTTAATGCATGCAATCGGTCATGCTTATCGCGCAGAATTCCCGAATGCGCGGATTATTTATATGTCCGCCGAGCGTTTCATGATCGAATTCGTCTCTGCTATGCGCAAGAATGAAGCGATGGAGTTTAAGGGCAATTTGCGCGAAGCAGACTTGCTTATGATCGATGATATTCAATTCATTGTCGGCAAAAACTCAACACAGGAAGAATTTCTCCACACCGTTGATGCACTGATCAGTCAGGGCAAGCGCATCGTGGTTGCGGCTGATCGCCCACCTCAAGCTTTGGATGGCGTGGATCAACGTTTACTATCTCGACTATCTATGGGTCTTGTAGCGGATATCCAATCAGCAGGTTTGGAATTGCGTCGCGACATATTGAAACATCGGCTAGAAACTATGCCTCATCAACAAGTCTCTGATGACGTGGTTGAGTTTCTGGCACGGACTATCAGTCGGAATTTGCGCGAGTTGGAGGGAGGCCTGAATAAACTTCTAGCCTATGCCCAACTCACTGGCCGCGAGATCACTCGGGAGCTGGCCGAAGAACAGCTGTCGGACATTTTAAGTGCGTGCCGTCGGCGGATCACCATTGATGAGATTCAGCGAACAGTTTGCGAATATTATCGTCTTGAGCGCAATGAAATGTCTTCAAAACGCCGCGCACGAGCAGTCGCTCGACCGCGCCAAGTCGCCATGTATTTGGCCAAAGTCATGACTCCACGAAGCTATCCTGAAATTGGACGGAAGTTTGGTGGCCGTGATCACAGCACAGTTATTCACGCGGTCAAGTTGGTCGAACAACTCCGCGGTGAAGACAGCGAGATGGACAATGACGTCCGAATGCTATTGCGCCAGCTTGAAAGCTAGAAAAGGAAGCCCTATTTCTTCTCGGGCGCAACGGATATACGAACACGCTCTCCATCGTTACCCGGAAAATTGGTAAACATGGCTTCGACCAAATTCGGCACAAGATGCGTCAGGTTTTTTGAACGGGACATAGCCTCGGCTTTGCCCTCAAATAAACGTTCTCCATCCACCGCTCGATCAATTTTCAAATCCAGATCCGTGGTATAAACCGTAAAACTACGCACACCGCCATAGCCGCCGAAACCATGACCACCGAATAGAAACGGATCATGAAAACCGTAGCGGTAGCGATGGCGGCCATAAAACCCGCCACGATAACGGGAGCGATAGCCAATAGGCGAAAAGAACGGATCAACATCGGAAACGACCTTTTCACGGCCCTTGTCGATTTCATAATCCATGCTCACAATTAACTCAGCTGCGGCCGGATCATCACTGATTTGATAGCCCAGTTCTGTCATCCGCTGCTCAACGAGGCGCGCATATTGGCCAAATTCAAGACCACCAGATAAATCAGGGTCCGCGGCGACAACTGCGAAACTTTGGCCCGTTGTATCGGGCAATGCAGCAAACCTTTGCACATCTGCGCGAAACGGCGTTGCACATGCGCTTAACGCTAGCAAACCTATCGGTGCGAATAACGCCAGTCGGCGTTTCAACGATATTCTTTCAGTCGACCCTGTCATTTCTTTTCCTTCGGTTCGAGCATCCACCATCAGCTTGTAGCATAATATCACAAGGCTGAACCTGTTTTGAACGGTAGAATATAGATGTTTAACCCCGTTTACCCGATTCTGGTGTAAAATTATTACCCTTTCAAAACACCAAAGGCCGGGACTGTTAAGTGAAACTGGCCTGCTGATGATAGACTTATATGCTATTCACATCCATTGTTGATCGTTGTTGGATCGGCTTTTTAAAACTGAGTCAGCATAAAAAAAATACAGTGAAGCAAATCATGGGAATTGAGGAAGACCATCAAACCACTCTTTGGAGCGGTCAGATTATCGTTATCGGCAATGATCTGATCGTTCGTGGGACGATTGTGGATCTCATCAAAGCAGCTGGCGGCAGGATAACCAAGCCACTGCCCATTGAATTCAATCCTTCCGATATCGAGAAGCGACTTAACCCTGAAGCGGTAGTAACTCATATTGGCAGCTGGGATATCGTGACGCAAAAATCAATTTCGAAGATTGAACAATTCTGCGTGCAACATGACCTGCCCTTGCTAATATTGTTACCTATAGATCTGCTCAATGATACGATCGCCATGGTAGATTTTTCCAATACAGAGTTTTTAGTGACTGACGAGGGAGACAATCTTTCAGCCGAAATATTGGTGACCCTGAACAACAAAATTAATGAGACATTGTCGGCTACATTCAGCAATCGCGACGAACCAAATTTGACCGATCTTAGGAAGATATCCGAAGATGTTGAGCGCATCGCCCGGGTTTTATCCCAGCTAACCGGCAAACAGATCAGAGGCTTTGATCGCGATCATATTCGCAGTCCACTTCACGAACCAAAAACCGCGTCATCCGTTTCGGATGATCCCTTTGGTTTTAAAGGCCAGGGCGATATTGATTCGACACCTTTTGGAAGTCGACCTGCAGGTCGCCACCTCAACGAGATAATCAGCGCCTCTCAAATCCGGGATTTAATTAAGGCGCGCCGATTGCGGGCTCAGTATTTTGATGTCGAGCTTTTTGCTGATCCTGCTTGGGATATGCTGCTCGACCTTATGGCTGCCCGACTCGAAAACATAAAGGTATCGGTCTCAAGCCTCTGTATCGCCGCCAGTGTTCCCCCAACTACCGCTCTTCGCTGGATTAAAGTTATGACGGAGGACAATATCTTTGCGCGTAAGGCAGATGATAGTGACGGTCGTCGCATCTTCATCGAACTAAGCGACAACACTGCAGCAGCTATGGAAGGTTATTTTGCAATGGTACGGCGTAACAATCTAACGATCGTTTAACGGCCCGGTCCATCTTTCACGCAAAAAGAAACCCGCCGGAAAGGGCGGGTTTCTTTTGTAAGCAGAGCTTCCGAAGAAGCAGTATATTTTAGAGTGCGGCGACTCGCTTTGTAAGACGGCTGAATTTCCGTGAAGCGGTGTTTTTATGATAAACACCTTTTGAAACACCGCGAGCCAGTTCAGGTTGAACAGCTTTCAATGCTTCAGCGGCGGCTTTTTTGTCGCCTGCTTCAACCGCTGTATCTACAGCTTTAATCTTCGTACGGATCTGGCTAACGCGATTCTTATTGATCACGGTGCGACTTCCGTTACGACGGATACGTTTTTTTGCTTGCGGCGTATTTGCCATGAAAAACCCTCAAATTCTGAAATATTATGCCGCGATTCGCTATACCGACCTCGGCTCAAGTCGGCGGGCAATAGCGTGAGCCGCGATTCCCGTCAATAGCTTAGTAGAACCGCTATTTCTGGCACTGCGGACAGTAGAAGGTTGATCGCCCACTATCGACTCGGCGTTTAATCAATGAACCGCAATGGCAAGTCTCACCCTCACGGCCATAAACCAGCCAATCTTTGGCAAAATAACCCAACTCGCCGTCCGGTTGCACAAAATCGCGCAAACTGGAACCGCCAGCGGCAATAGCAGCGGTCAGCACCTGTTTCACCGAATCTACCAACTCGTCATATTTCGGCTTGGATATCCTGCCTGCTGCTTTGCGCGGGGAAATACCCGCCATGTGCAGCGCTTCGCATACATAAATATTGCCAAGCCCAGCTACGGTTCGCTGATCCAAAAGCAATTGCTTGATCGGCGCTTTTCGGTTCTTCGTAGCCGCTTTTAGAAACTTACCGTCGAAAGAATCACTCAATGGCTCCGGGCCCATAGATACAAAAGGCTTGTAGAAGTCGATATTGTCTTTCGGTACCAAATCGACCGAACCAAAACGCCTAGGGTCGTTCAGAACCAAGCGGTGACCATCATCGGTTTCCAGAAGCAAATGGTCATGTTTTTCAATCTCTTCTGGATCAATGCGCCATCGCCCTGACATGCCAAGGTGAAAAACCATCACGTCATCGCGATCCGTTTCAATCAACCCATATTTCGCGCGCCGTCCCAAAGCGGTGATTTTTGCGCCAGTCATCCTCTGCCGCAGGTCACCAGGGAATGGCCAACGCAAATCCGGCCGACGCGGTTCAACCAGGGTCAACCGCCTACCCTCCAGTACTGGGCGCAGTCCAGCGACAGTTGTTTCGACTTCCGGCAACTCCGGCATAGAAATCCTCAATCAAATTACGGTCAAAAGGGCAGCGATAGAGTGATTGCAGTGCCGCCTAGCCTCGTCTAACTGCAGAACCAAGAAATCAATAGCAAGAGCATATCATGGCAATCGAAAGTAAAACTGTATCCTTTGGGTATGAAGACGTTCCAGAGAAAGAGAAAGTCTCCCGTGTGGGACAGGTCTTCTCGAACGTCGCGTCCAAATATGATGTGATGAACGATGCGATGAGCGGCGGTACACACCGGCTTTGGAAAGATCGTTTTGTGCGCCGTGTGAAACCGCAGGATGGTGAAGACATTCTCGATATGGCTGGCGGAACCGGTGACATCGCTTTTCGGATGGTCGACAGCGGCGCCAATATTACGGTCGCCGATATAAATGCTGAAATGCTGGCCGAGGGCGTAAATCGTGCGCTTAAACAAGGCGAGAATAGATTGGTCTGGAGTGAGCAGGATGCGGAGGAACTGAAGTTTCCCGATGCAAGCTTTGACGCCTTCACGATGGTTTTCGGGATCAGAAATGTTACCCACATTGACCGAGTACTGGCAGAAGCGCATCGCGTATTGCGTTACGGGGGAAGGTTCTTCTGTATGGAATTTTCGCAAACCAAGTGGCCCGGTTTTGACAAGGTCTATGATACTTATTCTCATAAAATCTTGCCGAAAGTGGGCAAGGCAATTGCTGATGATGAAGACAGCTATCGCTATCTCGCCGAATCGATTGACAAATTCCCACCGATGGAAAAATTTGAAGCGATGATCCGCGGTGCCGGATTTGAGCAAGCCAAAATCGAACCAATGATGGGCGGATTGGTTTGCATTCATAGCGGCTGGAAGGTCTGAAACTTCAAACTATGACCTCTGCTCGCACCCATATATTTCGCCTGCTCAAATGGGGCCGCACACTTGCCAAACATGGTGCGTTGCGTGACCTTGAAAAGCATAAGGCGACCCCACCGCAAGTGCGCCGCCTTTTCCGCATTGCAAGACTAGGTACAATCCAGCCCAAAACGCCGAATTATTCCGCTGCATTGCAGGCCATTGGCCCGGCAGCCATCAAGCTCGGACAGACACTGGCAACACGCCCCGACATCATCGGAGCGGAGGCCGCAAAAGATTTACTGGAACTGCAAGACAATCTGCCACCAGTTCCCTTTGCCAAAATCAAAGATGAAATCGAAGCCAGTCTCGGACGCCCAATTGAAGACCTCTATAGCGCAATTGATCCAGACCCAGTCGGCGCGGCCTCAATTGCGCAAGTCCATCGCGCTACCACGATAGATGACAAGGATGTTGCTGTTAAGGTTTTGCGCCCCGGCATTATCAAGAAATTCAATCAAGATATTGAGACCTATGAGTGGGCGGCGGCACATTTAGAAGCACTTGGCGGCGAAGCAAAACGTCTGCGCCCCGAATTGGTCATCGCCAATTTTCGGCGCTGGACTATGCGTGAATTAGATCTACGCAGGGAAGCCGCGAGCGCTTCCGAATTGGCCGAGCATATGGCCAATGTCGATCAGTTCGAGATTCCCAATATTGATTGGGATCGAACGTCTGGTCGCGTCCTGACTCTCGATTGGGTCAATGGTGTTAAAATCTCCAAACTGGAAGAATTGGAAGCCGCCGGGCATGATCTAAGTGATGTCGCAACCCGTCTGGTACGAACTTTCCTGAAACAAGCTATTGAGGCTGGCTATTTCCACGCCGACATGCACCAAGGCAATATCTTCATCAAAGCAGACGGCACGATTGTCGCAATTGATTTTGGTATCATGGGGCGGATCAACAAGAAGGCGCGCTTCTGGCTAGCGGAAATTCTCTATGGCTTGACCACCGGTAACTACAAACGCGTCGCCGAAATTCATTTCGAGGCGCAATATGTCCCGGATCATCACAATATGGAGGATTTCGCGACCGCACTGCGGGCAGTCGGCGAACCCATGCGCGGCAAGCCGGTACATGAGCTCTCAGTGGGCGACATGCTCGATGGGCTGTTCGCGATCACCCGCGATTTCGACATGGAAACACAGCCGCATCTGCTGTTGCTTCAGAAGACGATGGTCATGGTTGAAGGCATTGCTACCGACCTCAATCCCCAGATTAATATGTGGGATGCGAGCGGTCCCTATGTCAAAGAATGGATCCGCGGGGAACTGGGCCCCGAAGCGGCAATTGCCGACCGAATCAACGATGATGTGGGGACATTGATGTTGCTGCCGGACATCGTTCGCCGTCTTGACGCTCAGCTTCCCCGCAAAGGTGGCGCGCCGCCTGCTCTGCCGGTAGCCGAAGTGGAATTAATGTGGGATAGGAAGAAGGCCGGACAACACGGCGGATTTTGGCGCTATGCGCTAACCGCGGTTATTGCCGGTGTGGCGGGCGCAGGAGCAATGTTTTACTGGGGATAGGACTATGAAGTTTGCAAATCGGGTCAGTACCATTTTGGGTGCCTTTTTGTGTTTGGTTTTAACAGCCCCTTCCCTCCAAGCGGAAGACTCCCCAACAATTCTCGAACGCTTTACGGGGACATGGATTGCTTCTGGCAATAGTTTTGGAGACGATGTCGAGGTCAAAATGACCTGGTCAAAAATACTCAGTGGTCAGTTTTATCGAATCGATTATCAGATCAATATGATGAATAACTTCAGCGGTGTTGGCCACTATAAAGCAACAAAAGAGCGAACAACATCTGGTTACTGGGCCGATAACAGCGGCGATCTACACCCGTTGAGCGTGGAATTTAAGGATAACGCTATCGTCACCATCTGGGGAGTTGCAGGCAAAAAACAGGGACGGACTGAATATCGGCTGGTGAACAAAGATCAAGCAACCGTGACCGACTGGTTGCTGACCGCAGGTATCTGGAATAAATTCAATCATGGTGAATTCGTGCGAACCCCTGTTGAAGATTAAGTGATCCGCAAATATTGCCAGACTGAGACGCAGATCACAGCGCGAATGATCGAACATCTCCATATTACACAGATGTTCAAGAAAACATCTCCATCGATTCGTGAAACATGTTGGATAGTCGCGACAATTGCGCTCTACGCAGCCACTGGTTGGTTTGTCTGGGAAATTTGGTCAGCATCTTTGACCAGCCCCCGGTCACTAATGAACCCGCTCATCCCTTTTGCAGTAACATTGCTGTTTTTCTGGGTCAGGCGACAAACGCGGCGGGTAGTCGGTGGTCCCTTATACCTTCACGGCATGCGGTCTTATATGATCGGTCAGATGCGATACACTTGAGCCGAATCCATTTCCCCCCTACCAAGCAGGGTAATGGATAAATCCAAACATATTCTCCTGATCATAGGTGGCGGGATTGCGGCCTATAAAGCCAGCGAGCTGATCCGGCTTATTAAAAAGTCCGGCATGACGGTGCGCTGTGTGCTGACTGAATCGGGAGCGCAATTCGTGACACCCATGACGCTGGCCGCACTTTCGGAAAATGAAGTACATACTACGCTCTGGTCGCTGAAAGATGAAACCGAGATGGGTCACATCCAATTATCCCGGGAAGCGGATTTGATTGTGATCTGTCCCGCAACAGCCAATCTGCTCGCCAAGATGGCGGGCGGGATTGCCGATGATCTGGCGACCACGCTTCTATTGGCAACCGATACTTCTGTATTGGCGGTACCAGCAATGAATGTCCGGATGTGGCAACATGCCGCGACCCAGCGCAACATCGAGCAACTGCAAAAAGATGGCGTCATTGTCATGCCGCCCGATGAAGGCGACATGGCTTGCGGCGAATATGGCCCCGGCCGGATGCCCGAACCCGAAGCGATCATGGCTGAGATCTCCTCACTAATGGGTTCTCCGTTTTTGACTATACCCGGAGCCGATGCAGAACCAACTGAGCTGGGCCCTAATCCGCTCGAAGGCCAACCAGCATTTGCACCCGATCAACACCGCCCCTTGCATGGCAAGCATGTATTGGTCACCGCGGGACCAACCCGCGAGCCGATTGATCCAGTTCGCTATATCGCCAATCGCTCTTCCGGGCGTCAAGGCTTTGCTATTGCGCAAGCGGCAGCGGAAGCCGGTGCCCAAGTAACTTTGGTGGCCGGGCCGGTTCATCTGCCCACCCCCGCTGGTGTTATGCGTGTGGACGTCGAAACCGCTTTGGAAATGGAAAGTGCAGTTCATAACGCCCTTCCTGCTGATGTCGCCATCATGGTGGCGGCAGTAGCCGACTGGCGTGCCAATACAAAAGCTAAACAGAAGATCAAGAAAAAGGGCGATGCGCCTGCTCCGCTGGAGTTGACCGAAAATCCCGACATTCTTGCTGGCCTGGCAACGCACGATAAACGCCCGAGCCTACTCATAGGGTTTGCGGCGGAAACCGAGAAAATTGCTGAACATGCCAAAGCAAAATTATCAAAAAAAGGGTGCGACTGGATCGTGGCCAATGATGTCTCTGGCGATGTGATGGGTGGAGCAAACAACAGCGTCCATATTGTTACTGCTGTAGATAATGAAATATGGGAGCGGATGCCAAAGTCCGAAGTAGCGCAAAAACTGGTTAAGAAAATCAGCAAAGAGATATAATATTTATGTTTAACCCCATCGAAATTCCGGTCAAACGGTTGGATCACGCCGGCGACTTGCCGATGCCAAGTTACGAAACAACCGGTTCTGCCGGTATGGATATCCGGGCAGCGGAAACCGCGACCATTGCACCTGGAAAACGTGGATTGGTCGGCACCGGTTTTGCTTTTGCCATTCCCGAAGGTTACGAAGTCCAGGTGAGGCCTCGCTCAGGATTAGCACTCAAGAAGGGCATATCGGTACTGAACACGCCAGGAACAATCGACAGTGACTACCGCGGAGAAATAAAGGTTATCCTGGCCAATCTGGGAGAAGCGGATTTCGCTGTCGAGCGCGGCGACCGGATTGCGCAGATAGTTGTGGCCCCGGTTCAACGCGGAAATTTGACTGAAGTAACCGATCTTGATGAAACGGACCGTGGGGCTGGCGGATTTGGGTCAACCGGAGTATGATATCAGCCTCAATACAGGTTTGGGAGATTTGATATGCTTGAACTATTGGCTTTAACCTTGGCCGCAGCTCAGCCAGCTGCAGGAAATGTCACTGAAGTTTCACCACCCACCGATATTGCATCTCTGGATTTGGCAAAGTTTCGCAAACCGGTCAAATATGCAGATCGCCACAGTATTCAGGCTGAAAAAGCCGCTAGAAAGGATAACTGCAGCCTGCCAATTGACGAATTTCAGTGGATTCATGCGCGAATTGAAGCAGCTATCTACGTCTCTGCCATGGGAGATATCGAGAAAGTCATGCCAATCTCTGTTGGTTGCCAGGCACTCGAGGAGTTTATGGGTCAACATCTTGTCAAGTTCGCGAAAAATATTGCGCCCATTCCGCCCAATGGCAAAGCCAAATGGTACCGCACTGCTATGCACTTTCGCTGGCCTGAATGACGGAATTAACGGACGCACAGCTTGATCGCTATGCGCGTCATATAGTCCTCAAAGATATTGGCGGAGCCGGACAGAAAAAACTGCTGGCTTCGCATATTCTTATCATTGGCGCCGGTGGTATTGGCTGTCCGGCCATTCAATATTTGGCTGCCGCTGGCGTCGGTGCTCTGACCATTATTGACGATGATGTAGTATCTATTTCAAATCTGCAACGACAGGTTCTGTTCACCGAAAACGATGTCGGAAAACCTAAAGTCGAAATCGCGGAGAAACGAGCCTTGGCGATCAACCCCGATATCTTAATAAATACGGTTAATCAAAGACTTACCGCGCAACATTTTTTCGAAGATGCTGCAACATTTTTTTCACCCTTCGATGCGATTGTTGATGGATCGGATAACTATCAAACCCGGCTTCTCGTATCTGACCTCTCAGTAAAGTATCGAGTTCCCTTAGTCTCCGCTGCGATAGGCCAGTTTCAAGGCCAGCTTGGCACCTTTCGCGGATGGGAGGAAGGCAAGCCCTGCTATCGTTGCTTTGTTGGTGACGCACATGATCCCGATGATTGCGACAATTGTAGTGAAGTTGGTGTTCTGGGTGCGATGGTCGGGCTGATGGGCAGTTTTGCTGCGATGGAGGCTATTCGTGTTGTTACTGGTTTTGGCGATGATCCAGCCGGGAAACTACAGTTATTCGATGGACTTACCCCGTCTATGCGCACCATGAAACTGCCCAAGGATCCCGCATGCAGCGCTTGCGGTAAAGGGGATTAGAGGCAGCTTGCATTTCTGCTTGCTATTGCAGATAACCCAACGAAACTAGCGGAGGAAATTATGACATTACCAGTGACTGCACTCACCGCCGCAATTTGTGCCATCATGTTGTTACTAACTGCGATATCTACGGTCAGAAACCGGCTGAAAACCAGCCGAGCATATGGCGATGGCGGACATGCGGGAATTGTAAGCGCGAGCCGCAGTCATGGCAATCTAGCCGAACATGCACCCCTGTTTGTCATAATGATAGCTCTGCTCGAAATGGCTCGCGCCAGTCACTGGCCTTTAACCGGACTAGCAGTCTTATTCTTAGCCGCACGTACTGCCCACATAATCGGTCTGTATCAGCGCGGTGAAGAAGGACCGCCACCTCTCGCCAGACAAGCCGGAGTTATTGGTACTTGGCTGTCCTATGCCGCCGCCATTATCTGGATTTTATGGTTGATAGTCACCGTTAACGCCTAAACTAAAAACTCGCCCCATCCACCTCGCGGATCGGTAGTTCCTGCCATAGAGTCGAGTCAAACATCCGCATGTTCAACCCCATGCGATCCGGTGGTGCGGTAAGCGGCATCCAGTGGGTATGTGAACCACATCGCGAGCAGTTCCACAACGTGATGGTTTTGTCTCCCTGCACATAACGGTTCAATACGCCGTCCTCGGCTGCGACTGTGACCTGATCGGGATGCCAATAACCCCCGACCCAACCCGTTTTCCGACACAGCAGGCAGTTGCACTGCAACACCTCCTTGGGAAGCACCCGAACTTTGATTTGCACTGCTCCGCAGTGACACTGGCCAGATATGTCAGACATGGTACAAAATATCCTCTACCCACATAGGCACCAAATCGCCGGCCTTTCCCATTCGACTTTCGTGAAAATGCAAACTACCCTCCGACGGATCCAGGTTCATTTCGAGTGTCTGGGCGCCATAGTGCCTTGCGGTCTGTACAAAGCCAGCCGCAGGATAGACTGCTCCCGATGTCCCGATCGAAACGAAGATGTCACATTGTGCTAACGCAAGCTCTATACGCTCCATCTGATACGGCATCTCACCAAACCAGACGATGTCGGGGCGTAAATATCCGAATTGATCACATTTTGGGCAGGCTGGGTCGAACGCCATCTCGCCATCAAACTGTGAACGTCCATCACAAGCTAGGCACCAAGCACTGTTCAGCTCACCGTGCATATGCAGCAGTCGCTTTGATCCCGCTCGGTCATGTAAATCATCGACATTCTGTGTGACCAGCAACAAATCACCTGGCCATTTCTCATCCAGTTTCGCCAGCGCTTCATGGGCGGCATTGGGATTTACCGTTTTGAGCTTCGCACGTCGCTCATCATAAAATTTCTGCACCATATCTGGATCGCGCGCAAAGGCTTCTGGTGTCGCGACATCCTCCACCCTGTGACCTTCCCACAAGCCATCGGGCCCGCGAAAGGTCGCCACACCGCTTTCGGCACTAATTCCCGCTCCGGTCAGGATGACGATGTTGTGTATTTCGTTCATTGCGCTATCCAACAGTTTCATCGAGGATATTGCAAGGCACGAAAGTCAAATCATGACAGCAATCGGAATTATCGGCAGCAAAGGCCGCATGGGACAAGCGCTGACCGCAGCCATAAACGAGGCAGGCGACAACCATGCAGGCGGCGTAGACCAAGAGGATGAAATTGCGGCTTTGCTAGATGCGAGCGATGTGCTGGTCGATTTCTCCTCCCCTGCCGCTTTGCAAGCCACGCTCGATGCCTGCGTCGCTGCAAGCAAGCCGATTGTCATTGGCACGACCGGCTTGGAAGGCACCCATCATAAGATAATCGACGAGGCCGCTAAGACCATAGCCATCCTGCAAACCGGCAACACCTCGCTCGGCGTCAATATGCTCGCGGCCCTGGTCGAACAAGCCGCAAGCAAGCTTGACAATGACTGGGACATTGAAATTGTCGAGATGCACCATCGCCACAAAGTCGATGCTCCGAGCGGGACGGCCAAACTATTGGGTGAAGCCGCAGCTTCAGGTCGCGACATTGATTTGGCCACCAACAGCGAAAGCGGCCGAGATGGCATAACGGGCGCTCGCGTAAAAGGCGCGATAGGCTTCGCCGCTTTACGCGGCGGCTCAGTGGCCGGTGACCACAGTGTTATCTTGGCAAGCGACGAGGAACGGATCGAGCTTACACATCGTGCAGAAAACCGGATGGTCTTTGCCAGAGGTGCCGTGAAGGCAGCTGGTTGGTTGTGCCAGCAAAGCCCTGGCCGATATGACATGAGGGATGTTTTGAGTTTGTAACTGACGCAATCAAGTAGGAGATTTTGACATGAGGAAGATACTCAAGATTCTCAAATGGTTGTTAGTTCTGCTACTCGCCTTCGCCTCCCTAGCAGGAATTGCGGTTTGGTATCTTCACACCAATATTTCCGAAGAGCGTATAAATCGAATCGAAAAATCCGAACAATATCTTGATGGTGCGTTCGTAAATGAAGAACGCCAAGCTGAAAACACTCTTGGGCTGGCATATCTTCAAGAGCAATTTTTCGGGGACCAGCAAAGAGAGCCCGGCACCGATGTACCGATAGTGTCCCTGGAGACCGCCGCACTTCAAAGTGATCCGAAGCCGGGTCTACGTTCAATCTGGTTGGGGCATGCCAGCGTTCTGATAGAAATTGATGGTCATCGTATCCTGACAGACCCGGTGCTTTCGCAGCGCGTTTCACCGTTTCAATTTGTCGGCCCAAAGCGGACACATGATGCACCCTTGGAACTGGCGGAATTGGGTGGCGTCGATGCGGTGGTCATTTCGCATAACCACTATGACCATTTGGATGAAGCCACGGTTCGTCATCTGGCATCACAGGGTACAAAATTCTTGATTCCGCTGGGTGTGGGGCAATATTTGGAGGATTGGAATATCCCCGCCAATCAAATCGTTGAAATGGGATGGTGGGAGGCTGTACAGATCGGCGAGCTAACTATCACGTCGACGCCCAATCGGCATTATTCCAGTCGCGGACTGCTCGACTATAAAGCAACCCATTGGAGTTCCTGGTCCATTTCAGGAACGGAGCACAACGTTTTTTACAGCGGCGATTCCGGTTACTCAAAATTATTTACACAAATTGGAGAACGCCTAGGACCATTTGATTTGAATATCATCAAAGTGGGGTCCTATGGGCCCGGTCAAGCCTGGCGGGATATTCATATGACGCCCGAAGAAGCGGTTCAGGTTCATCTGGATGTGGGTGGTAAACGAATGCTCCCAGTGCATTGGATGACATTCAACCTCGGTCTTCACGAATGGGACGAACCGATTGAACGTGCGATAACGGCAGCGGCAAGCAAAAATGTTGATCTGCTAACACCAAAAATTGGTGAAACCGTGCATGCGAATAAGCCGTTTGCAAATGAGCAATGGTGGAAGAGTTTGAATTAGTGAGACGCAGTTTCATCGTGCCGTAGGTTTATCCAGATTGACTCCTGTTATATATTATATATAATAAAATTTCGATACTGGAATATCCGATTGCACGAGAGGAAAACGCTATGTCCGAAACGATGATGAAATCAAAACCAGAGGCCTCTCACCGTGTTGGTCGGGTTATCCATGACGCCGATAGTCATATTACGGATTCGTTTAATTGGCTCGATCAATATGCCAGCGAATATGTAAAGGACAATATGGTTGAGGGACTGATTTCCAAATCGCTTCCAGGGATCGAACCGATTGTCGAGATGGCGGACCAACGCCTGGCAGGTAACAATCCGGAACTGACCGAGGGTCTTAAATCCAATATCTTCGGCCACAAAGCCAAGATGAACCAATGGGCGGCCTTTGGTGCGATTGACAAGAAAGAACGTAGCGAGGCGCTCGATATCATGGGTATCCAGTCACAAATCGTATTTCCGCTGGCCGCACTTTCGCGCTTTGCCCGTTCGAAGGATGTCCGGGTTGTCTATGAAGGGTCCGAAGCCCTTAACCGCGGTATGGCGGATTTCTGTTCGGATGACGATCGTTTGCTACCGGTTGGTTTTATCTCGCTCAACGACCCTGAAAAGGCTTTGGCAAGTGCGAAGCAGGGCATTGATTTTGGTATTCGGGCCTTTTGGCTGCTCTCCGATGCGGTCGATGGCCGAGCTCCGTCACATCGCAGCTATGACCCAATTTGGGCGGTGCTTGAGGATGCAAAAGTTCCGATCGTATTGCACATCGGAAGCGGCATCCGCATGCCGGAAGTATATATGAATACAGGTGTCGAACGTGTGCTTGAAGGCAGCCCATTCAATCTGGAAACGACCAAGCCAAAGGATCTGAATGTTCTGCACCATTCCATTGAGCGGTGGATGACCTGTATGATTTATGACGGCGTATTAGAACGTTTCCCCAATCTGAAAATCGGTTTGATTGAACTGGGCGCCAACTGGATTCCGGCCATGATGCAGAACCTTGATATTGGTGTGAAGGAACTGGGCAAATTTGACGTTGCATTGCGAGATCTTTCGCTCAAGCCTTCGGAATATGTGCGGCGACAGGTGCGAGCTACGCCTTTTCATTTTGAAGATGCCGGCTGGTGTCTGCGGAGTGTCGGTAAAGACGTTCTGATGTTCAACACCGACTATCCGCATCCCGAAGGCGGCAGCGATCCGTTTGGTGACTTTGAACGTAGCCTCAATGCCGTCGATGCGACGAAGGAAGAGTTGGATCATTTCTACAGCAAAAACTTTGAGGACTTGATGGGGCTTTAACGGCGAGTTTTCTCCATCCAGCAGTTAATTGCTTCCTGAACGCGCTTGGACCCCAATCCCAAGCGCGTTCTCTTTTGACCGATGACCAAGAACGCTGGAGCTTACACTAAATCACAGTTCGCAAGTTGATTTACCGGTTGTTTATCACCCCGCTAGGTTTATTCACTGTCCATGCTTAAGGAAAAACGCCTCCGTCTTGCTCCCAAGGAACGACGCAACCAATTGCTTGATAGCGCTCGGGATATCATCTTGTCGCGAGGATTTGCTTCACTGACTATGGAAGCAGTGGCAATAGAGGCAAAAGTCAGCAACCCGTTAATCTACAAATATTTTGATACCCGGCTTTCGTTGTTACAGGAATTGCTCGGACGCGAATTGATCCGGTTCTATGGCGAAATCAAGCTGAAGCTGGAACAAGCAGAAAAATATGAAGAAGTAGTTCGGATCGCTGTTACTTCGAATTTTGATGAAGGGGCGAACGGTAATATCGTCTCGATACTACGAAGCCAGCCGGATATTGAAGCTTCGCTTCATCCAACCAATATGAAGGACACGCTGGGCGTTGGGGAATTGCTGGTGGAACGCTTGATGGAATTCAATCCAGTCACCCGCGGTCAGGCTACCAAAATGACTGTATTCGCCTCTGGTGTATCACAAGCTGCGGCCCTTCAATGGCGACTCCATGGCGGCAATCGCAAGAGAATGATCGAAGACGCCTTGCAATTTATCCATGCTGGGATGGCCAGCTTTATTTCATCCGATTGAACGGATCGGGATTATGACGATGAACCGCGCATGGCGCTAAAGGCCTGGCAACTGGCGCGCGACGAAACTTCCTTGTGCCAACGGTCTAGGTTTTTCAGGCTTTCATCCGGTTTCAACCCAACCAATGCCGAAGCAAAATCAACGCCGGTTACCAGTGTGATATCCGCTACCGTAAAACGATCTCCCGCGACATAGGCGGATGATGCAAATTCTTGATCGAGGCGTTTGTAATAGTGATGTGTGTTCTCATCGCTTAACTCTTTGGCTTCAGGAACCTGTTTCACGATTCCCAATTGCGCCACGATCGGACCATTAACCCACGAGATTCCAATTTCCCGCCAATATTCAAATTCAATCTGACGATTGCGTGCTTCAACATAGGCAAGCTCGTAGGAATCGTAGCCAAACAGATTGGGTTCTGGCTCAATCGCTTCCAGATACCGGCAAATCGCAACCGACTCCGGAATGCAACGCCCATCATCCAGTTCGAGGACGGGAATTTTCCCACTCGGATTTTTCTTGAGAAACTCCGGAGTCTTGTGCTCTCGCTTTAGCATCGTAACTTGCATAAGTTCGAGATCAATGCCTTTTTCAGCAGCGAATATCTTAACCCTACGTGGGTTGGGCGCACCGTCTTGATGGTATAATTTCATTGCTAGTTCCCGATCACATTAGCGGTTTCATTATTATAAATACTGTATAATATTATGTTAGAGGAGAATGGGTCGGAAATGAACGATATTCGTCAAAAACTGCCCTTCATGACAAAAATTGCATTTGGCGTCGGATCAATGGGGGAGATTGTCTTCCTTGGTATGTTCAACACCTTTATCTCGATCTACTACAACCAAGCCATTGGGCTTTCCAATTCTCTGATCGGCACGGCGATCATGATCGCGATCTTAGGCGATGCCATTTCAGACCCGATTGTCGGAATAATATCCGACAAATGGCGTTCACGATGGGGGCGGCGTCATCCCTTTCTGTTTGCAGCCCCGATACCTCTCGCCATTTCGTTGTATCTAATCTTCAGTCCGCCTGAAATATTGACCGGAGGAACGACCGGCGAGCCAAATCAAATGGGGCTATTTGTCTGGCTAGCCTCATGGACTGTTCTCGCTCGGTTGTTTCTAACGCTCTATTCCATCCCCCATTTTGCCCTGGGCGGGGAACTTACCAAAGACGCCAATGATCGATCAAAGCTGTTCAGTGTCAATGCCGTGTTCGGATATGTCTCCGGCGCTTTATTTGCGTTCACTGCATGGGGCTTCTTCCTTGCTGGAGAAACCACACTTTCCGACGGCACTGTGGTCCCCAAACATCTTGATGCCTCGGCTTATGGTCCGGTTGTTATGACGGCTAGCGGGATCATACTTGTTGCAATCTTCTTGAGTGCCATGGGTACGAAGCATCGCATTCCACTTCTTAGCAAACCTCCAGCCGGTCAGGTGCGGCTTTCTCTCTACAGTTTTTACAAAGATATGTTGGGAGCGCTAAAAAACCCAAATTACGCCTTTATCATGGTGGGGTATTTTCTGCTCATGCTCTCGGTCGGCATGAGCGAGACGCTGCAAGTTTTTGTCTATACTTACTTTTGGGAACTCCAGACCGAACAGATAAGATGGTTCGGGCTGGCAACAGTTCCCGCTATTGTTATCGGTGCAATAATATCACCTATATTGATGAAACGGTTTGAACGAAATCTAGTTGTTATTGGCGGATTGCTCGGCTTAATCGTATTCGTCCAACTGCCCATTGATCTAAGACTGTTGGCACTGATGCCAAGCAATGGCTCAGATATGCTTATGCCGATCCTGATAACATGTGTGATGTTAGCGGCGCTGGGATTTGCAATCGGACTGGTAGCGATCTTGTCGATGCTGGGTGATATTTCAGACCAGAACGAACTGCTTACTGGATTGCGACAAGAGGGCTTGATCTATTCCGCAAGAGCATTTTTTGCAAAGGCGTCAAACTCTGCTGGCCACTTCGTCGCCGGCATTAGTCTGGATCTGCTCATAGTACTTCCTTTTGAGGCAGTTCCCGGTGAGGTGAATAGCGACGTAGTTTGGCGATTGGGCGTGATGGCGGGCCCAATTATGGCTCTTGCTGCGCTTGTTTCACTGTTCTTTTATGCAAGATATCGTCTGACGCGGTCCGAACATGACCGCATATTGGATGCACTGAGCGCAAGACGTAAGCCAGAGGACGCTGATGCTAAACCTGCTAAATAGACATTGGATTTTGGGAGAGAATTAATGCGAATGCACCTGATAGCTTCGGTATGTATCATGGCGTTTGCCGTCGCCGGATGCAGCGACGTAAGAAATGGCGGTCTTGCCGGTGCGGACATCTCCGATACCGAATACCCGACACAGGTGCTTTGGGGTGATACCCATCTCCACACCGACAATAGCGGTGACGCTTTTGGCTTTGGGAACAGGCTGAACTCTGAAGCGGCTCTCCGATTTGCGCGCGGTGAGGAAGTGACAGCGACCAAAGGCGCGAAAGCCAAACTTGCTCGCCCGCTCGATTTTCTGGTTATCGCCGATCACGCCGGAGCCATGGGCGCCACCAAGGAAATCGCAGATACGCCGCGCGCCGAATTACTAGGTAAGGAGCTATTGCTGAAATGGCATGATATGTTCAATGATGATGATCCGAATTCCAATGCTGGCCTCCGCGCCACCGCAGAAATTATTGATCGAGCGGGCAAGGGAACCCTGCCTGATGGCTTGCTCGATCGCGAAACATCAAAAAGGCGTACGACTGAACTGTGGGCACAGCATGGTAAGGTTATTGAGCAATATAATGAACCTGGGAAATTCACTGCGTTCATGGGATTTGAATATACGCCCGGACCCGGCGGTAACAATCTACACCGCGTGGTGATGTTCCGCGACGATCCGCAGAAAATGGGTGATACTTTGCCGTTCAGTGCTTTCGGCGCGCCCGATCCGGAAATGCTCTGGGCCTACATGGATACCTATGAAGAGAAAACCGGGGGAAAGGTTTTGGCCATACCGCATAACAGCAATATTTCCGATGGCCGTATGTTCGAATTGAGTAAGTTTGACGGGAGCCCGCTGGATCAAGCTTATGTCAAAACACGTGCAAAGCGGGAGCCTATTGTGGAAGTCACCCAAATTAAAGGTGACAGCGAAGCGCATCCGTTTCTCTCGCCGAATGATGAGTTTGCAGGCTTTGGGAATACCGGTTGGGATCGGTGCAATCTGATTTGTGCCAAAGATACGCCGCCAGAAAGCTATGGCGGTTCCTATGTGCGGGAAGCTTTAAAACGCGGCTTGGAATTGACCGTCAAGTTCGGCACTAATCCGTTCCAGTTGGGTATGATCGGATCAACCGACAGTCACACGTCCCTGGCCACGGCAGACGAAGACAATTTCTTCGGCAAACATAGTGGGTTGGAGATCAATAATGAAAAACGCGCCTCGACAGTATCGCTGTTAGGCGGACGCAAGGGCCGGATCGGCTGGCATTATCTATCGAGCGGGTACGCAGCAGTGTGGGCGACCAGCAACACGCGTGAGGCGATTTTCGATGCGATGATGCGCCGCGAAGTATACGCAACAACCGGACCACGTATGCAGGTGCGGTTCTTTGGTGGCTTTGATTTTTCTAAGAACGATACCCGTAATCTGGTACAAGCCGGTTATGCCAAAGGCGTGCCAATGGGCGGTGAGCTATCTGGCAAGGAAGGCGACAGAAAAGCGCCAAGTTTCCTAGTCAGTGCCTTGATGGATCCTGAAAATGCCAGCCTCGACCGTATCCAAATAGTCAAAGGTTGGATCGATACCGAAGGTGAAACACACGAGAACGTCTATAACGTTAGCTGGAGCAACCCAGACAAGAGATCCATGGATGATGAAGGTCGGCTTATGCCGGTTTCAAATAGTGTGGATATAACCAAAGGCACTTGGGACAATAGCACCGGTGCGCCCGAACTAACAACTTGGTGGCAAGACCCGGAATTTGATGCCACACAAAATGCATTCTATTATGTGAGAGTGTTGGAAATCCCAACACCGACCTGGCCGGTTTACGATGCTTTGAAATTCGACATAAAATTGCCTGACGATGTAATCAAGGTCCAGCAAGAACGCGCCTATTCTTCGCCGATCTGGTATCGACCAAAAGCCTAGCCAGATTGGCGAACGGCTAATTTGTCAGTTTAGGGCTTAAGCGAGACCGATACCAACCGTTCCAAATAAGGATTGAAGGGCCGGCATGATAGCTTGGTTTCGAATTGGCGCCATTGTTCCCACACAATGCCAATTCAACACTCAGCACGCTGGGGGCATTCAAATCAGGCGGATTGGGTTGGTTGGTCCCTTCCCAATCCGCCCATCACCAAAGTAGATTGTGATCCAAAATTACGTTCTCACCAAGTTCGGATGATTGTATTTTCATTGCGGAACCGCCATGAGCGATCACATGAAAAAAGACGATATCTTCGAATTCTATTCCCGCCTTGCCGCGGACAATCCTGATCCAGAAACGGAGCTGAATTGGAGCAATACCTATCAGCTGGTTGTTGCGGTGGCATTGTCTGCACAATCCACCGATATCGGCGTGAACAAGGCGACAAAGGCATTATTTACCAAAGTTACAAAGCCGCAACAGATGGTGGATTTAGGTCTCGAGGGCCTGAAAGAACACATTAAGACGATCGGCCTTTACAATACCAAAGCCAAAAACGTTATTGCGCTGTCGGAGATGTTGTTAGCAGACCATGACGGAGAGGTCCCCGCTGACCGCGATGCGCTAGTAAAGTTGCCAGGCGTAGGTCGAAAGACCGCCAATGTAGTGATGAACTGTGCCTTTGGCGCAGAAACTTTTGCGGTCGATACGCATATTTTCCGTGTTGGCAATCGCACTGGCTTGGCTCCTGGCAAAACCGTTTTGGCAGTGGAGAAGAAACTGGAGAAGCAAACGCCCTCTCCCTTTCGAGTTGGCGCGCATCACTGGTTAATCCTGCACGGACGCTACATTTGCAAAGCGCGCAAACCCGAATGTTGGCGCTGCCCCGTCGCCGACCTATGCCGGTTCAAAAAGAAAACGTCCGCACCCGGCTAGGTACAATATCCAGCTTTCAACCCCGTTCAGCTTGGTGAAATTTCGAACGACCTATAGTAAGCAGATCTGATGGAGATTGGACAGACTAGGAGAGTGAGATGAAACTATTGGCTCCCGTGCTTATTGCTTCTGCCGCCGCTGCAGGCGGCTTTGGCCTGACCCAAGTAGAAGCTGGCAAGAAATCCTCAAAAGATGACAAATACATCTTAAAGACTGTTGGCGAACCCAAAAGCTGTATCCGTCGTTCGCAGATTCGGTCGACGGATGTGGTGGATAACAGCACAATCGACTTCAAGATGCGCGGTGGCAAGATTTACCGGAATAAGCTTCCACATAAATGCAGTGGACTAGCCTTTGAGGAAGCCTTCTCATATCGAACCTCGACAAATAACCTGTGTAACGTAGACATTATTCGCGTTCTTGATCAAACCGCAGGCCGGATCGAAGAACGCAGTGCGTGCGGCTTGGGGCAGTTTCAGGAAATTGAAAAAACTAGACGGGACAAGAATGAAAGCTAGCATAGCTGCTGACTTAAACTGAACCGATCTGATTCCAATTTTGGCGCAAAAAATATTTGGTAAAGCAGAACCTACACTGCTAAGCGCTTTCGCCTACGCAGGTTTGAGACCTGCGAACCTGGCACCCGTAGCTCAGCTGGATAGAGCGCTGCCCTCCGAAGGCAGAGGCCAGAGGTTCGAATCCTCTCGGGTGCGCCATTTTTACCCTTATATTTCAATATATTATGAGATTCAAGATTTTTGAAGTTCCTTGATTTTGTGCAGTTTAGCTATGTACAAAAGTTACACAAAAAACAGTTCCCGGGAAATTCGTTTTAGTTTATAGAGATTTGGCGGAAAACAGCCGATCTTCAAATGGGGATACCGAAGACAGAATCGATCTTCATGATGACGGGCGCATTATTCTTTACAAAAGAGAAGGTCTTAAAAATCCAAAGTGGCAGGCTCGTATAAGAGTTCCCGGTGCTTCTGGTTATAAGATTGTTTCTACCAAAATGGTAAAATTGCGCGATGCTGAGCGCTTTGCTGAAAACTTGTATGAAGAACTCTACCATCACGTCAAAATGGGCGGCTCAATCAAATCACGTACATTCAAACAGGTTTTTGAAGAATGAGAGAAATCCATAACCCTAATGGGACCCACGACCAAAGGTGGTTCTTGGACTTCGACTATAGAACGTGTTCGATCTTATGCTCTGACCTATTTTGGAGCCATGAAAATTGACGATATTGGGCCAAGTAACTTTCAAAGATACTGGCTTTGGCGAAAAGAGAATTATGCCAAGAAAGCGCCCTCCAATGCGACGTTAGATCGCGAACGAACTTCTATTCGATCCCTGCTCAACTTTGCCGTCAAGATGGGGCATATTTCAGAAATACCTGAATTTACAGCACCAAAAAACAATGGCGAAAGAAGGCCCACTTTTACCGATCAAGAATGGAAAGCCGTCGTTAGAGCAATGGATGACTGGTTGGCGGAAGGAGAGCAAAAGGCCACCTCCAGAGATAGGTTTTTGGCGGCACATTGTTTTCTCATTCTTGTAAATACAGGTATTCGCATTGGAGAGGCCAGAAAACTCCAATGGGGTGATCTAAGATCAATCGAAGATGGGGATGATAAATATGTTGTTGCTGAGGTTCGAGGTAAAACGGGGACAAGGGAAGTTGTCTGTCAGAAAGGCACTTGCAAACTGTTTAACAAGATTATCGATTTGCGCATCGCAGAATTGAAAAAGCAGAACCCGGATGATCCTGATCTGTGGAACCCTAGCCGGACAGAACTTGTGTTTTGCCATCCCGATGGAAAAGAGATTCAAACCTTCAAGCGGTCTTTCCATTCACTGCTCAAATTTGCCAACGTACCAATCATAAAAAATGGAACGCCTCGTACGATATACTCCCTGCGCCATCTGTACGCCACGCAAAGATTATATGAGGATGTATCCCCGTTTCATCTAGCAAAGCAAATGGGGACGTCGGTGGAAATGCTTGAGAAGCATTGTGGGCAAACCATAACCGCCTCCGCCGCAGCCCAGATCACTAAAACAAGGCCAAAACGGAGCGAAGCGGCCTCACCACGGCATTTTGAGGATTAGTTAGCAGCATCGTCATGAAAGCGGACACGAGCTTATGCCGTTTTTAACCGCAGAAACTGGGTCGATTGCGGACTATCCGATACTAACCGCTATGGGCGCAAAAGCGGACATTGGTATGTTGTGACGATTATCGTGCACATATTGCCTATCTGACACCTGCCAGAACTAGTCAGAAATAAATGACCCATTTTTCTCTGTTTATACGCCTTGGTTATTGGGCGCAGAAAAAATGGGGGATACAATGCTTGGTAAACAGTCGTTGGTAAAGGTAATTACTCGCCAAATAATGGCTCGCACAGCACTACCGCTGGTAATAGGTATCACGGTGCTTTCTACCAACGTCAATGCGCAGGGCCTGCGTGTATCGGATGGTTCGGCGACAGAATTAAGCGCGCTGAGTAGCGGCGAGCAGACTGTGCTGCAAAACCGTGATGGCGCAATCCAGTTTGCGGGCCACGAAATAAACTTATCGGGTTTCAGCGGGATTGCCGGTTACGCCAGCGATGTCGCCTATTTGGTGACGATCACTGGCACAGCGGAAACCGGCGGTACAAGCGCCAAACGCGGACGGATGTTTCTGATCCCTCCCTTTGGCGCCGAACCCACGGTGGAACGGTTTGATGCCGGCCGGTTGCGCAATGCATGGGATGATGATGTCAAAGCGACCGCGCCTCAAGTGTACGCATTGCTAGATGATCTTGCGAAAGGTCAGGCTACAGGTGTTCTTGTCGGCCGGTTGGGAAGGACCGGCGTCAGTGTGAACGCTTTGGGTTCAGCGAAAATGGAAACGGCGCGGCGCGAAACAATCGGCGGCGCAGCGGTGCAACAAATCCGGTTTTCTCCCGATCAGGCCAATGGTGACCTTGAACGGAACATCGTTACCCGTTTTGTCTCCGCTCTGGCTGCGGGTGACGAGGAAACGGCGGCACAACTCTTAGACCCGTTGCCATTTGGATATGATGGATTGGGCGACAATGGCGCCGCTGCACGTTTGTTAACCGCACGCGCCCTGATCAACGAGCGTGACTGGGAAAAATTCAGCAACATTGCTCCCAACAAAATCAATGAAACAAGATGGATTTTGGAAACCGACCGTAACCAAGCGGTAATCGATTTGCGCCGAACGACGGACTTCGCATTCATTCAAGCTATAGAAGTGGGACAATAATCATGAGCAATCAACGCACGGATTTTCGCCGCGTCCTTTACACAGGCGCAGCCATTGCCAGCTTGCTAGCTTCACCAGCCCTCGCGGAGAATGGTGATTCACAAGCAGTAACTGCAGCTGCAATTTCGAACCAAGCAATCAGCAGCCCCACAATCATAGAAGAAACCAACCGCTATGCACTGCGGCTCATGACCCAGATATATGATGGTGCTGAGGACTTCTCTCACACCCAACTGCTTGGCTTTGGCCGTATCCGAAAAGGCAATCGCAGCATCACGCAATTTGATTTCGGTGATGGCACAGTCGTCATAGATGGCGAAACCGGCCTTGCTGCCAGCCGTTTCATGAATGTGAGTTCGACGGAGAAAGCCGTCGTTTACAATTATGATACGAAGACCATCTCTGGCGATTCAGAAATCGCCAGTTTTCATAACCGCTATGTCCGGCCATGGCTCGGGCGGGGTCCGGCATTGGATAGGAATGCAGAATGGACAACGCAGGTTCCGCTATCCGGATTTGGCGTGTTGGGTTTGACCGACACTGAAGTGAAGATCGCGTTGAGTCGGGAATATTTCGACCATAATGGCCAACAGATGGTGCTGATACATTATGTTATTCCAGCCTTTTCCTACAGCGCCACCGGAAAGAAAATAGTGCAATGGGGTCGCGGGATTTCCCTTACTGACCCCTCCTTTTCAAATATTTATCTGAATTCCATGCTCCACCGCGCCGTTGTCAGGGAAAACGGGTCTGCGGGAAGACCCTTACGCTATGCCCGGACGATGGTGGCTGCGAACCCCGATGGATCGGCGATGATCGATTATCGCGATGTCCCGCAACTACAGCAATATGTTGATGAATTCTTTAGCCCAGAAGCGATGCGCGTCACGCCAATTGGAGGGGAAGCACGTCCGTCTGACGGACGGTCATTGGCGCTCGCCAAGAATATGGATTTGCTGGCCTTGTCGATTGGTGAGGACGGCGCAAACGATGTACCCATTACCGCCGGAGCTCAAGGAAGCGGAGATCGCGGAACGGAAGTTTCGACGAGCTTGGGCGCAAGAGCGTTTACCGATCCCTCGTCTCCCGCGTTTACTCGGCCACAAAGCAACGATCTGGCTGCTGAAGAGGCGGTCGATATCCGATCCGGGGGATCAAGCGATGCGCTAAGCAACACATTCCAAGGAAGTGGCAATGGCGGGACTGATGAGACGACAGGGTTAGGCGCTCGTGATTTCACCAACCCGTCGTCCCCCGTTTTTACGCGACCACAGGACAGCGATCTGGTTTCGGAGGAAGCCGTCGATATTCGGTCCGGATCAGGGTCAGGCGAATTCACCGTCTCGCCTGAAACTCTAAGAAGTCTGGACGAATCCCGTAATGAAGGCAGCGATCCGGTCAGAGATGCGTTGAACCGGGTTAAAGGCGGCGGAAGCGATCTCACATTCGGAAACCCCGAACCGCAGAATAGCAAGGACAAGCCAGCTTCTACGCTCGATACTGTCGAAACCACCGGAAATGTGCTGAAGACAGGGTTAGGTTACGCGGACAAAGCCAATGCTATCAGCGGCGGGCTCCTTGCTACCGAAACGGTACGCTTGGCGAACCTCGCGAAGGATTTGGGCGGAAAGATCAACACCGCTGCGGAAAGCTACCGGCAGGCATCGGCTAGATTGCAGCAATCAGGCAAGGTTACTCTTAAACTAATACCTCAGGCCCAAACCATGCTGGACCGCTATGTTGTTACAACCAATGAACTGGGCGACGTAGAGAAACAACTCAATGCCTTCTCCTCGTATCTCGCCGATGTGACCAAGCAAGGCGGAGCGATTACGCCAGAAAATATGGGCAAAGCCAGCGAACTGGTCAGCAAATATAATATACTTCATGAAACTGCCGAGTCTCAGTTCAAGACTTTTCAGGGCATGGATAACAAATATATCGCAACGTTTGATGATACCGACTCCTTCACCGCACGACTGCTGCAAAATGTCGAAGATCGCTCGAGTGACCTCTATGCGTTGGAAAAAACCGCAACCACTGTGGAGAAAGAAGCGACGGCGCTGCAAAAATTGGTTCGTCAGATTCCGACGGAACAATTACAGGAAGTTCTCCAAAAATTCGGTGACTCCCCTCCCGGAAAAGTCCTTGATGGGGTCAGTCATGGTATGAATGCCTATACCGTTGGCAAGTCGACCTACAATACCATTGATGCGGCGTATAATGACAAGAGTTCTGGACAACTGGACTTGGCACGTGACCACAGTTTCAGCGGTCTTGCGCTGGACCTTGCTGCGCTTGCCGGCAATGCCGTCAGCGGCAATGTTTCAGGTTTCTTAAGTGATGCAGCAGCCATAACCTTCGGTTCGGTTAGCGATATCTTTCTGTCTGGCAAAGCATTGAAAGATACGCATCAGCTTAATGCGCGTCTTTTGGAACAAACACGCGATATGGATCGCGCGTTAATGGTGAAGCGCCACAAAAAAGTGGTTAGCCTGGGCGAGGAACTTGCAGAAGCCGGTGTGGAACTTGCTTCTCTTGGACAAGAAATCGACGATTCGGTTAAACGGTCCCAAGACCTGCTTGATGAGCGACGGCGCAACCGAGAGGAATTGCGGCGACAGGAGGAAGAAGACCGGCGCAGTGCTGAAGAGGATCGTCGCCGTGCAGAAGTAGCGAAACAAGAGCGGGAAACGGAGAATGAACGGCGCAGAACTGCCAATGATCGTTTCAAGGAATCCATGGATCCAGAATACCCGACGGCCCCTCCTCGGGTTGTCCGCGTCAATGATACGCAAGGCGATGAAGAATATGACGGTCCACCGCCGACAATTTTAACCGATCAGCAACTGGCCGTGATAGAACGCGAAAAACGGCGTCAGGAAGCACAAGAAGACCTTGATGCATATCAGAAGCAGAAGCTGGCTGATATGAAGGCGGAAGAGGCCGAGCGGGCGAAGAATCCCGGCACTAACGAGTTTCGAACAACAGCATTGGAAACAAGTGAGCTGATCGTCAGCAAATTTGACATGGAGCCGGTGGAATTCGAACGTGTGGAATTTGATCCAGTCAGGTTCGACAAAGACGGTGATCTGTTCGATGAGGATGGGAACCTCCGCAAAGTAGGTCCGGATGACTTCAAAATGACGCCGTTTGATCCGCCAGATATCAGCAAGTTCCCGCCAACGGACCCGGATGACTTGGATGGCTATCCCGGAACCGGCGAATATCCATCCGCGAGCCTAGATAGCATTAGCGGATCTGCAACCGAACCAGATTTGGACCAATGGGCGGATTGGCTTGCCACACAGGATGTTCGAAAGCTTGAACAACTCGCCAGAGGAGCTGGTTATCCCAGCCTTGCCTTTGCTTTGGCCAATGCCGAGAGGATCATCAGACAATCCCTGGATTCCGGTTACCGTGCCTATGCCAATCGCGGACCAAATTGTGCCGGCTACACTGGCTGCACTGGTTCGGTTGGTCCTTGGAGGCTTGCTTACGCAACCATCAGGCTTGGTGATATTTTGGCACAGAGTCGGGGGATATTCTCGAGCGGGGGGTTTTCCGACATCGGCATTTCCGGTTTCAACCTGATGTATGCGTTGAGAGATTTTGGTATTCAGGACGGCGATTTGATCGACGTAGAAATCACCCAGTTTGGTCGCAAAGTATTCACCTTGCGCAATCATTTTCTACTGACCGCCGGCACCAATTTCAGCACCAATCTGCGGCCGGGAGTATCGCAGATGGTGGTAACCGCACTCAACGAAGGGTCTGCTTCACCAAATACAGCGGCGGTAACCATCAACAATGTTGTGCGCGGGAATGGTGCACAGACCTACTCATTGGAAACCGGTCAGACTGCAACGTTGCGCATCGAATCAGGCGCGACGGAATAAGGGGTTAATCACATGATAATTCACAAGAAAACCCTCGCAGCCATAGCCTGCGGAGCAACATGCCTGCCAACGATCGTACATGCGCAAGCTGTACCCGATATTCAGGATACGATTACGCGGGGCAGCCAAATCGATGATATAATCCGCGATCAGGACCGTATCGGCCCGCGTCTGGACGGGGATGGTGACGAAATAGACGGAGAGGCCGGAATTTATGTACTACGCGTCAACGAAATTTTCTACGTCGGCGGATCCTATGGGGTTAACTACTCCGAAAACCCGCTGAGGACGGTTGATGATGTTGGCGGTGCTTTTTCGGTCAATCTTGCAGCCACAGCAGGCATGCAGACACGCTTTGCTGAAGCCATTGACTTGGGCGTTAGCGCGACCATTGGCGGCACCGAATATAACGAGCTATTCGCGCCGTCTTCGCGCAATATTAACGGCGCGATCAACATCGGAACTCAGATTGGCCAATCGCCCATCTATATCGGAGCGACCGGTTTTGGCGGCTTTAACTATGATATGAGCTTTGAAAATGGCACGGGCTTCTATGGCGGATCAGCCTCACTGAGCGCGGCGTTACCTTTGGGACAGCGCACAGTTTTGCGTCCGGTGATTAGCGTCACCCGGCAATGGAGTGAAACAGAGGATAATAATAGTACCTCTGCCGTTGGAGCTGTCTCCATAACCCATGGAATCACGAACAACTTTATCGTTGGAGCTTCAGCCAGCGTCACGCACAGCTGGTTCGATGACTTTTTTGAAGATGTCACATTCGTAAAGCGCAAAGATTGGCAGTATAGCGGCGGCATCAACGCGACCTATCGATTGAACGAGAACATCTCGGTTGGGGCTGCGGCTGGTTATGAAAAACGGGACTCAACATTCTTCCTGTCTGAATATGATAGCTTCGATGCATCGTTGACCTTCTCGGCACGTATCCGGTTTTAAAGGTGCCCGATATTCAACGAGAGAGTCGTAAATATTTTGCGTTCAGCGCTTTTTACGGCATTTTAAGTGAACGCAATTTACCGAAAGCTATAAACGGCAATCTTGATACTCCATGTCGTAAATTCTGGAAAAGTGGAACAAAACATCCTACCACTACCCCATTCAGGGAGTATTATTTGACCGGGGTTCTGGATCACAAGGCGTTGATGGATGAATGGCAAGCGGGCGACCGCCATGCCGGGAATCAGCTGTTCACCGATCTTGAGCGCGAACTCCACCTGATCGCTGCAGCCAAGCTCGCCAGTGAAAGCAACTCTTCATTGTCGACCGGTGATTTGATCAATGAAGCCGTCATTCGGCTTTCCCGGCTCAAGGAAATTGATCTTCAAAGCAAGGCACATATTCTGGCTCTGGCTTCGCGGATTATGCGGCAGGTTCTGATTGATCACGCTCGGCGACGCAACAGCGCCAAGCGCGAGCATGCAAAAGTGACGCTGGTTACCAATATTGGTGTCTGGGACCGTCCGATAGAGTTGCTCACGCTCGATCTCCTGCTCGATGAGCTCAAGGAAATGGATCAGCAGAGGGCAGATATTGTCGAAATGCGCTTTTTTGGTGGCATGTCGATATCGGACATTGCGGTTGTGCTGGATGTCTCCGAAGCAACCGTAAAGCGACGCTGGGTATCAACCCGGGCCTGGCTGCATGACAGGCTTAAGTCATAGTCCATGGTGGATCCTGATCCGTCAATTGAACTCGCCGCCATGGAGCTTTTTGAACAGGCGATGGAACAGCCGGCTGAAGAACGGGAAAGCTACATATCAGACAATAGCAGCGCAGCCGAGGAAACACGACGTCGCGCATTGGAACTTTTGTCGGTCAATGCGGGTGCGCTTGCTTCGCTAAAAACAGGCGGAGCTACCGATCTGGATGAGGAAGAAGAAATACATCCTGAACAAATTGGGGCCTACCGCATATTACGGTTGTTGGGAAAAGGCGGAATGGGTGCAGTTTACATGGCTGAACGCATGTCCGATGATTTTGACCATGTGGCGGCCATCAAACTCGTGAAACCAGGATTGCTGTCTGCCTCCCTAGTAGAACGCTTTCGGCGAGAGCGCCAGCTCTTGGCACAGCTCAATCACAAAAATATCGCACGGCTCTATGATGGTGGTGAGACGAAAGAGGGATCTCCATTTATTGTTATGGAATATATTGATGGTGTTCCGCTTTCTGAATGGCTGGAAACCCTTAAGCCGGACATAGCTGAACGCCTGTCGCTATTCGCGCAAATATGCGAAGCGGTGGAATATGCCCATCAGAACCTTGTCATTCACCGTGATCTGACCCCAAGCAATGTTCTCATTGATGAGGCTGGACAGGTGAAGTTGATTGATTTTGGCATTGCGAGAATAGCGGCGGAAGATGATGCAACAGATAATCAGGCGTCTACTTTTACAGGGTTGAGTCTTACCCCTGGCTATGCTGCTCCTGAACGGTCAAAAGGTGCTGCGGCAAACACGTTGTCTGATGTTTTTTCACTGGGACGTTTACTGACCTTGCTGACAGGAAATTCAAGGAAGGACGAGCTAGTTGCCATCGCGGCCAAGGCATGTTCATCTGACCCAGATGAGCGATACGCCACAGCGGGTGCACTGAATGAAGACATTACTCGGTTTCGAACTGGACATGCCGTTCACGCGAAAAACAGTGGGCTAAGCTACCAAATCTCAAAGTTTGTTATGCGTCAGAAAATGGCCGTGACTTTGGGAGGCTTGATAGTAATCGCGCTTTGCGGTGGAATGATTGGAACCTATATCCAATATAGTAGAGCTGATCAGCGTTTTAATGACGTTAGGACGCTGGCGAACACCATGATGTTTGACATATATGACGAGATATCATCGGTACCCGGGGGATCAAGTGCTGAAATCAAACTGGCAGAGGCATCTCAAAAATATTTGGATGACCTTGCCGCCCAGACATCTGCTGATCCGGATCTGCAATTGGAGGCGGCACGCGGGTTTATTCGACTATCGAACATCCAAGGCAGTCCATCAAGTGGAGCAAGAAAACGTATCAAGGAAGCTAAGACAAACTTGATTGCGGCAGAGAAACTTCTCTTACCGTTGCTAAAAGCCGATCCAGAAAATGCAGACGTCCGATACGAACTCAATCGCGTTTACTATTTGACCGCCGATATGGCCATTTTTAATGATCTAAACGTTCAGGCTGCGTTCCCGGCAATACAAAAAGCCATCAGCACACTGGAAGATGCGAAAGATTTCGGGCCGTTGAACATCAAAATCAAAACGGCTCTTATTTCCTCCAAATCAATGTTGTCACTAGCTTATGGGAAAAATGCACAGCCTGATGAAGCTTTGAAGATTGCTCAAGAGGTCAAACGGGATAACTTGAATCTCGCTCGAGAAGCTCCGCAAGATAAAGCAGTCCAGCGTCAAGTAGCCATAAGTTTGAACAATCTTGGGCGGCAATTCGTCAATATAGAAAGGTATTCAGCAGCTCGCGATTTATACTCTGAAGCGATTGCTGTAATGGAGGGGTTACTCGCGTCGGCTCCTGATAATGATCTGTACCAAAGAGATATGGCTTATACTTTATGGCGCCGTGCGACCGCCTACAGTAAGATGAAGGAGGGACAGGCTTCGCTAAGTGATTTTAATGAGGCGGTGCGAATAATGGCTAAGCTGGTCAGAAAAGACCCCAGCGATAGTAATTTTCTAAGCTTTCACAATGCCATAAAAGGCGAAAGTATGTTGGCCTACAAGCATCTCAAGCAATATGCAGTCGCAGAAAAAATTGGTCGTCAGCATATTGCAGACAGTGATAGTTTTTCTCGAAAATATCCAGACGACAAAATTGCCATTGAGGATAAACTGGTCGCGTACAAAAATCTGATTGGCCTCTTTGATGAATCGCATCAGTATGAAAAAATGTGCCAAATGATCATTTCTGCAGATGCTCATTTGGCCATAATGGAAGAAGAAGGAATATTGACTAAGCTAGAAAAAAAGCAATCGCTGGCATTTGATGAGCAAAAGAAGCGCTGTGACACTTAGTTAAGTCAGTTAAACTTGTTACTAGACATGGTCTTCAAGTGCGGAGCCGTAAAAGCAACCAAAAATTTGTGAAATCCGATATCGTTCAACCAGATAAAAAGTAATCAATTTGAACCGTTGTCTTCATCTATAGAAAGCTTTGCTTTCTGTGATATCTAATGTCGGCTTTCGGAACAAAGTGGAAGCCATCGGTGAGTCCGAAATTGCGGCGCAAAGCCGTCATTCGCGATTAGTTCGGATTGCCATCAACAGGATTTCAATGTGATTGGTTTGATCAACCAAGCCTTCCAGCAGTTTCAAGACTTCAGATTGATCAATCTCGCTACTTTGGCCTTGAACCGCCAATTCATGTGCATCTTCAAGACGTGCGGTAATAAGGGCAAACAATCCGGCTCGCGCGTCGGTGGGATCGATTTCATCAAGATTGATCATGGCGCAAACAACACACATCCTGCGAGAGAAGTCCACATGCAGCTTTCATATCGTTGTGAACATTCTACTGGACTTCAGCGCTATACCGAGCATTGCTGTATGTGTTGCAAAGGAATGACGTGACATGCCGCCCCGCCCCAGAAGCGATCCGCGGCTTGGGTCAGTGGAAGCGTTGGATTCTCCAGCGCCAAACTGGAGAAATCAAATGGGCAATATCAAAACCAAACCACAATCAAAATCTGATCGCGTCAAGAAACTGCTGGCGAGAACAAAGGGCGCTTCAATTGAGGAAATAAGCGAAGTTACGCAATGGCAAGCACATAGCGCTCGTTCCTTCCTTACCGGCCTGCGTAAGAGGGGTTTTGTCCTCACGCGAGAACAGCGAGGAGAAGAAGGTACGGTATATCGCATCACATCTGACCCATCCACAGAGCGTGCATCCTCATGATTGCCTTGCACGCCCGACTAGAAGAACTGGCCATCATGCCACCAGCCCAGCTTCGATCAATGTGGCGAGATGTATTCCGTAATCCCGCACCAGAAATCCCGCCCAATCTTCTACGGCGATCCATATAGCCTGGCGATTGCAGGAGCGAGTGCACGGTGGATTGACGCCATCTGTCGAAAAGCAAATCAACCGGCTGCAAAAGCAACTGGCCAAATCAAACGGCACGGGAACGCTGCCAGACATCGCGCTCAAACCGGGCACAAGACTGGTCCGAACGTGGAAGGGCAAAAGCTATCATGTGCTCTTGGGCGACGGCTTTGAGTATGATGGCAGGCACTTTCGGAGCCTTAGCCAGATCGCCGAGGAGATTACCGGTGCCCATTGGTCAGGACCACGTTTCTTCGGGCTGAAAAAGAGAAGCGGTTTCAAGTCACAGGCGTCGATCGATGCCTGAAGTGAAGGGTAAGACGCGATGCGCAATCTACACCCGCAAATCAACTGAAAATGGCCTGGAGCAGGGTTTCAATAGTCTGGATGCCCAGCGCGAGGCCTGCACAGCCTACATATTGAGTCAGACCCATGAAGGTTGGGAGGGTACTTCTGAGCTTTATGATGATGGCGGTTTTAGCGGTGGGTCCATGGAAAGGCCCGGTCTCAAACAGCTGCTGCAAGATGTGAAGGCTGGCAGAGTTGATGTCATCGTTGTTTACAAGGTGGACCGGCTGACTAGAAGTCTTGCGGACTTTGCAAAGATTGTGGAAATCCTCGATGCGCATGATGCAAGCTTTGTCAGTGTTACCCAGTCATTTAATACAACCACCAGCATGGGAAGGCTTACATTAAATGTTCTGCTGTCTTTCGCTCAGTTTGAACGCGAAGTCACAGGTGAACGCATCCGCGACAAGATCGCGGCTTCGAAGAAGAAGGGGATGTGGATGGGAGGTCCGGTTCCTCTTGGTTATAACCTTGAGGATCGCAAGTTGATTGTGAATAGCCATGAAGCAGAAACTGTCCTCCACCTGTTTCAGCGTTATACGGAACTTCGCTCATTGACACAGTTGGTTGATGAACTTGCGGCGCAGGGCTACCGCACCAAAAAACGCATCTACAAGGATGGCAGGACCGTCGGCGGCATTGCGTTCCGGACAGGATCGCTAGCTCAGTTACTCAAAAATCCCATCTATGCTGGCAAGGTTCGTCATAACGCGAACATCTATGATGGCGAACATGATGCGATCATAGACCAGGTATTGTTCGATCGGGTGCAAACTGTTTTTGCAACTAACCGCAGAGACAATGCCTTGGGTAAGAAAGCAAACAATCCCAGCCTGCTCGCCGGCCTGATAACCGATCCAGACGGCCGCTCGATGACTCCAACACATGCATGCAAGGGCACAAAACGATTTCGCTACTATGTGTCACGTCTTGCACCTGGAGAAGACAAGAACAGTATCTGGAGATTGCCTTCTGGAGAAGTTGAACGGCTGGTAGCGGACTCGCTCGCTAATGAGATCTTAAGAGTGGGACCAACATCTCATGAAGCGAGGATCATCCAAAGCCAGGGTACCCTGAGTCGCGAATTCGCTGACCGATTGAAAGACGGTACAATTGCTCAGAAGCGTCAGATCTTGCTGGATCGCAAGGTGAAAGTGCAAATCCTAGAAGTTCAGATGGTGATCAGTTTCCAGATATCCGATGATGTAGATCTGCGCGAAATCCGCGTCGATGCAAAACTTGCAAAGCAGGGCAGGGATTTGAAACTGACCATCCCGGCCACCGGTGCAAGTATCAAACCTGCCCCCAATCCGACATTGCAAAAGCTGGTCGCTCAAGCCTTCGCGGCACAAGATCTCTTACTCCACGGCAAACAAAATCCAGTACTTGCCAACTACAGTCGAAGGTATCTCGGACAGTTGGTTCGCCTCTCTTGGCTGGCACCAGATATCATCGCATCCATCATGGAAGGCAATCAACCGGTTGATCTTACCGGTCGCAAACTCACCCGCGTTAATGCGATTCCGTTGGATTGGCCAAGTCAGCGAAAAATGTTCGGGTTCGCCTGAACCTTCTGCTCAAAATTAGGTTCTGCATCTGACAGCCACGGAATGGCCCTCTGAGACGATGACCCATATTGGCGCTGTTCTGCGACCGACAAATGGTCTCTGGTAATCAACTTTGAGTCAAGGTTCGACCTAAATCACTAAGAAATAGCATGAATTTTTGTTTTCACAGGCACAATTCGGAGACAGCCGAAAATCGTGAACTGGGTGGTGCCGCTTAGAGGACTCGAACCTCTGACCCCATCATTACGAATGATGTGCTCTACCACCTGAGCTAAAGCGGCTAGTCGCCTGCGCGATATGCGGGTGGGCCATAACAGCAGCGTTGCTGAGTGACAAGCCAAACTAGGTCGGTCACTTTGAGCTATCGCATACCAGTGAACTGCTGCATCGATGAAATCACAGCCTACCCAGAATATTTCACTGGAATTTACCAAATATTTACCATGGTTGCTGCACAACAGCGTGGAATTAGTGAAATAGGTGGGACCGAAATGGAAAATCTTCGGAATAATGATGGCATGAGCGACGTCAGCGAGGACAACAGTCCAAGCTATGTAGCCTATGAAGAAGAGGATAATGCGATTGAGGCTCCCCCGGCCATTGGCCAGGATGAGCGCCGCATGCATGTGCGAGCATATAATTTTTGGGCTAGCCTGTTGGAAGACCGGCAGTTTCCAAGTGTGGAAGACCTAGATCCAGAGACCGATGACGACTTTGGTCCAAACAGTGTGTTGTTGGACTTCACCGATGGCGTTGAAAATCCAACGATCCAGTTCCTTGGTCAGGCTTTGCGTGAAGAATGTGATATTGACGAAAGCATCAAGTCGATCGACGATGTGCCGGCACGCTCCCTTCTTTCCAGAATAACGGATCATTACCTACAGATTATCGCAAACCAAGCCCCCATCGGCTTTGAAGCAGAATTTGTGAATCAACGCAGCGTTACCATCATGTACCGAGGTATCCTGCTGCCCTTCTCTACCGATGATGACAATATCGATTTCATCTACGGTGTTATCAACTGGAAGGAAGTCGCCGACGACGAAATCTTGGGCGAATTACAAGAACAGATCGCTCAGGAAATGCGGACCGCGGCTGAAAATGTGGAGGCAGGGCCGGTATGGGCCGATGGACCAAGCGCAGAACAGATTGACGATTACAACCCGCTTCTTTCCAAACCAGTCACAATTGATGTTCCGGAAGAAGCCATTGCTGAACAACCATCGGTTGATGCAAGTCTTGCGGATTGGCTTTCTTTGGCGCGTAACAGTGCCGACGAGGCGGCTCACTGTGAGCAGCGGAGCCGAAACGCACTCTATGGTGCGATCTCTCAAGCCTATGATTTCTATTTGATGACCCAGTCACGTCCCGAGGAATACCAACAGATACTGGACGATTGCGGAATGGCGGTACAGGAACGCGCTCCCATGACGCCGATTGTAAAGCTTGTATTCGGTATTCAATATGACAAAACACGTTTGACAGAATATGCTTCAGCTCTTCGGTTTGCTGAGCAAATCAGCATTGAGAAAGGTGCCTTTGCTGAATTTTTGGCGGGCTATGATGGCGGATTAAAAGCCATTGTCTCCGCCGAACGAGAATCGCGAAGAAATGATTCTGAAGAGGGTTCAACCAAAGTAACGAATGAGGATGTACTCGAACGATTGCGCGCTGCGCCCGCAAAACAACTATCCGAGATATCAGTTGGCGACGATGAATTTGTCGTGTTGGTCGCTCGCAAGGATGCAGATGGCGAGTTAGCGATTGTCGGATCAATGGATGCCAATGAGAAATTGACCAATCAAGTTCTTAAGAAAACACGGGTCTAAATTCCTCTTTGATCGAACTTGGGTTTCTTGGTTTCCAATGTAACTATAATATCACTTTATTTGATAATATGGCCGATCCGAACAGAGCCGAATGAATCACACTTGAGCAACGCTTTGAATAGGCGCATAGATTCCCCAGAGGGGTAACAGGAGACTGTTACGATAGATTGGGGAACCTTATGGCTGTTAGCGGCAAAAGCAAACGATCCCGGACGAAAACTCCACCAAAATTCAAAAAACTTCAACCCAGGCTAATGGCGGCTTTCAATGAAAGCGCCTTGCCGGGAGAGGATATCGGATTTGATCAGGCGGCCTGCAAAGAAGCCGTGCTGTTTGTGCTCGAACATGCCTATGCGAAGGCAGATGGAAAACCAGCCATTGCGCTGGAAAGCATCAGCGACGGAGAGACCAGTCGGCATTTGCGAATGGTCGTTGTTAATGACGATATGCCATTTTTGGTAGATTCCATCTGTGCGGTCATCGCAAATCTAGGGTTAAATATCGAACGGCTGATCCACCCCGTTGTCGGCACGAAGCGTAGCAAGTCTGGAACGCTGACCGAGATTTTACCGGACACAACAAGCGGTGAAAAACTGGAATCGATTGTCTACATCGAACTGGAGCGTACCGACGCCCGTTTTAGACGGCGGCTCGAATCGGAAATTCGCGGCGTTTTGAAAGATGTTGCAGCAGCTGTTCAAGATTGGCTGAAACTTCAAATCGCATTGGGAGAACAAGCGGATAGCCTGCCAGAAGGCGAAGGATCCGCATTGTTACGCTGGTTCCTAGATCGTAATTTGACACTTCTTGCTCATGAACAGATTGATCTGAAAAGAAAACGGTCCAATCAACTTGGAATTGCTAGGGTCCGTACAAAGCCGACACTATCCCCGGCGAGTTTGAAGAAGGCGATTAATTGGTTTCGGCAGGGCGGCAAAGCCCCGCTAATCCTCAAATCAAACCAGATTTCGACCGTGCATCGCCATGTCTTAATGGACCTCATCATTGTTCCCGTTCGCAAACAAGAGAAACTAACTGGAATCTCGATTATTGGAGGTCTTTGGACCAGTGCAGCACTCGCCGCCACACCGGAAAAAGTCCCTGTCCTTCGCACACAGATGACGCAGCTGTTTGACAAATTTGAGTTTGCGGTTGCCGGACATGCCGGAAAGTCGCTGACCCATTCACTAACATCTCTTCCGCATGATTTATTGATCACATTCCAGCAAGAGGAATTGGAAAAACTCGCCCTAATTTCTATGTCACTCCTGGATCGCCCGCGTCCGAAATTACATACTGTCATGTCTCCTCTTGCACGTCATCTATTTGCATTTATCTGGTTGCCGAGAGAACAATTGTCGACACAGCGCCGCAACAGCATTGAAGACATGTTGGTCAAAGCAACGGGCGCAAAGATACTGAGTTGGTCTAATACTCTGGGTGAAGGTGGCATCTCATCGCTCCGATATACATTGGATATGGGCACGCATGGCCAGGTTCCCGATCCTGAAGAATTGGATCGCGAGCTTGAAAACATGGTGCGCGGATGGCGTCCAGCGGTTGAAAAATACTTACGTGATGCCGGGCAACAAAACCGGTCAGTCATTCTCGCACAACGCTATGCCGACTGTTTCCCCAATAGCTACCAAGCCAGCTATGGCGCTGAGGAAGCAGCAACGGATATCCTGCATCTCTTCAGCCTGGAACGCGGGGGCACCAGATCAGCACGTCTTTATCGTCTGGATGACGATACCGAAAATTTACTGCGCCTAAAAGTCTATCACTTGGGTGGGGCCCTGCCTCTTTCCGACGCAGTTCCGACGTTAGAAAATTTTGGTTTTACGGTCTTGGAAGAGCTGCCGACCCCACTAGACAACGGGCGACTTGGTTACATCCATGATTTTCAGTTGATTGCTGAAAATGCTAGCCAATGTGATGGCTTGATTGCTCGTGCAGAAGAGATCCAGCAGGCCATTACCAATGTCCTCGATGGTCTGTCGGAAAATGATAATTTCAACAAATTGATCACCGCGACCGGAATTGATGCGGAATCAACAATCTGGTTTAGGGCATGGTTTCGATATTTGCGTCAGACTGGCCTAAGCTACGGTTTGGTCACCGTTGTTGAGGCTCTGTCGGAAGCGCCGGAACTAACGGGTGCACTGATTCAACTGTTTCGCACTTTGCACGATCCCACTTTCGAAGGTGACCGCGCGGCAGCAGCGGAAAGGACCGACAAGAGAATCGATAGCGCGCTAGCAAAAGTACACAGCATTGATGATGATCGCATTCTTCGCCTCTTCAGGGCAGTCATCCAATCGATATTGCGGACCAACGCTTTTGCTTTTGCGTCAGACGAGGCGCTAGCATTCAAAATCGAAAGCGCCAAGATTCCTGAACTTCCCGATCCGGTTCCTTGGCGAGAAGTATTTGTATACAGTCCGCGGGTTGAGGGTATCCATCTTCGCGCCGGACCGGTGGCGCGCGGGGGTCTGCGCTGGTCCGATCGCCGAGACGATTTTCGTACCGAGATTTTGGGCTTGATGAAGGCTCAACGCGTCAAAAATGCGGTGATTGTTCCGACCGGAGCAAAGGGTGGATTTTTTGCCAAACAGTTACCGACCGGCAATGACCGTGATGCCTTTCTCGCTGAAGGTGTCGAAGCCTATAAGATGTTTATCAGCGCTCTGTTATCCATCACTGACAATATCAAAGCGGGTAAAATTATACCGCCAAAAAATGTTGTACGTCGGGATGAGGATGATCCATATTTTGTTGTCGCAGCAGACAAAGGCACCGCCAGTTTCTCCGATATCGCCAATGGCATCGCAATCGATAGAGGGTTTTGGCTTGGCGATGCCTTCGCCAGTGGCGGTAGCAACGGCTACGATCACAAAGCTATGGGTATTACGGCTCGCGGTGCATGGGTTTCGGTACAACGTCACTTTTTGGAAATGGGGGTTGATGTCCAATCCGATCCCGTGTCAGTGATCGGCGTTGGTGACATGTCCGGTGACGTATTTGGCAATGGGATGCTGCTTTCAAAGTCGCTAAAACTGGTGGCAGCTTTTGATCATCGTCATATCTTTGTTGATCCCAATCCTGATCCCGCAAAAAGCTGGGTGGAACGCAAACGACTGTTCGATTTGCCGCGATCAAGCTGGGAAGATTATAACAAGAAACTAATCTCAAAAGGCGGCGCCGTCTTTTCGCGCCAATCGAAGACGATAAAAATATCCAAAACCGCTTCCGAAATGCTGAATATGGGTAGCGAGACCGAAACGACACCGTCCAAGTTAATTACTGCAATCCTAACCGCCAACACAGATCTACTGTGGTTTGGCGGCATTGGAACTTACATCAAAGCGGCGTCAGAAAATCACATTGAGGTTGGCGATCCAGCAAATGATGCCATTCGTGTCAACGCCCATCAGTTGAAGGTAAAGGTAGTTGGGGAAGGCGCCAATCTGGGTATTACCCAAGCAGCCCGTATCGACTTCGCCACCCACGGCGGCAGAATTAACACCGACTTTATCGACAATAGTGCCGGTGTTGATTGTTCCGATAATGAGGTTAATATCAAGATCGCGCTCAATGCAGTCATGGCGGGCGGAAAACTAAAGGAAGCAGCGCGTAACAAATTGTTGAGCAGCATGACTTCTGATGTTGCGGAAATTGTGCTCAATAACAATCGTCTGCAAGCACTCAGCTTATCTATTGCCGAAATGGGCAAGCAAAAGTCCCTTCCATCCTACGCGCGACTGATCGAGCAATTTGAAGAACAAGGGCAATTGAATCGAACCGTAGAAGGCCTCGCTGACAACGAAGAATTGATGCGGAGAGCTCAGGAAAAACGTGGTCTGACGCGCCCAGAACTCGCGGTATTGATTTCAACCGCCAAACTGGCTCTTCAACCCGCCATTGAGAATAGTGATCTATCTGATGATCCGGCTTTGGATAGCGAACTGTGCGCGGCATTCCCTGCGGCGATACAAAAGAAATATCCGAAGGCCATTAGGACCCATCAATTGCGGCGGGAGATTATCGCTACAAAAATGGCCAACCGCATGATCAACAAAATGGGTTTGATACACCCCTTTGAACTGGCTGAGGAAGAAGGTTGTTCATTGGGGGAAGTCGCACGCGCATTTGTCATGACGGAACGTCTATTTGGCGCGCATACGTTCTGGGAAAAGTTAAAGGATGCCCAAATACCAGAAGAGGTTCGTCTTCTGCTTTACGATCGCATCGCCTATATTCTGCGATCCCACATGGCCGATTTGATGCGAATTGGTCTGACCGACGAACCGATTGATGATATCGTAAAAATGCTGTCGCCTGGGATTAAGAAACTCAGCGAAAAAGTCGATAGCCTCATCACAGCTGAAGGAAAACTTCAATCGGCCAAGCAAACCAGCATGTTGGTCGATGCAGGTGCAACGGCTGAACTCGCCCAGATGGTTGCTACAATCTACAAGATAGACGGTGCAGCAGGCATCGCTCATTTATCGCATCAACGGAAGATAGATATCGTGACTGTCACATCAGCCTTTACCAAACTTGGTGATTTGCTTGGCCTTGACTGGGCACAAATGACGGCGACCAGAATCAATCCATCAGATCCCTGGGATCGTTTGCTAGTTTCAGGTCTTGCCCGTGACTTTCAGCAAATTCGTCTCGATTTCTTGCGTCGTGCACGGAGCAAGGACATGGACCAGTTTGTTGATAGCTGGGCCGATAAAAACATGGCACGCGTTGTACAGTTCCGAAAAATTGTTGATCGGGCACAGCAATCTCCACGCCCCTCGATCACTATGTTGGGTCAAATTGCCGGACAGGCCAGAATTTTACTGTCGCGCTAGTGGTACAACCAAAGGCTGATGGTGTGCAGAGAAACCCCAACAAGGCCACCCACCAATGTACCGTTGACCCGAATATATTGTAGATCACGGCCGACTGCATTTTCCACGCGGTCCGTTATTGTTTGCGCATCCCAACCACGAATTGTTTCTGAGACCAGCTTCACGATATTGTCACCATAGCTTGCAACTACGCCAGCAACCGCGCGCCGTGCAAAACGATTGATCTGCCGATTGAGGATTGGATCCTTTTGCAGGCTTCCACCAAGCTGAACCATTGCTTCACCAAAATGACCCGCCAAAGCGGTATCCGGATCGCGTGATGCCTTTAATAATGCCTCTCGGCCATGTTCCCAAATACCGTCAATCCAGCTGGCAATGGCCGGGTTCTCGATCATCTCCTGTTTCCATTCTTCAATTCGCTGCCGAAGCTCTGGATCTGTCTTTAACTCGTGCGCCAATTCGACCAAACTTTCTTCCGTTTTGGCCCGAACGGGATGATTAGGGTCTACAGCCATATCCGCTAGCAGCTTGTACAGACCATCCATGACTTCGTTAGACACACGATCATCAAGGCCAGTCCAACGCATCACCGCATTGGCCCGTTCATGTACAATGGTACGGATGACATGCTCGTTTGTGTCGAGTGTTCGATACGCCCATTTAATAGTGGAATCGATCAGCGGCCCATGCCGGTCCTCCGACATGACCACATCCAAAATCTGTCCCATCGGTGTGGCGAGGTCGAGTTCGCGGGCTTGTTTCTTTACAGCGCCCTTGAACATGCTGCCGAGACGGTCTTGATCGAGCGACCCAACGATATCTGCAAAAATGCGGGAAGCGCCATAACGCAGTCGCCCCTCACCGCCAGCTGGTGATTTTAAAAACCGGCCAACCGCTCCGGCCATATCCACACCGTGCATGCGTTGTGCAACTATCCTTGTGACTAGGAAATTTTCACGCAGAAAATTGGCCAGCGTGTCGCCAATGCGATCCTTGTTACGCGGGATAATCGCAGTATGCGGAATGGGAACGCCCATAGGATGACGGAATAACGCAGTCACCGCAAACCAATCAGCAAGACCGCCAACCATCGCGGCCTCGGCAAAGGCCCGTACAAAACCCAATGCTGGATGGATATATTCGTAGGATTTCGATGTAAAATAGACGATCGCCATTACCACCAGCATGCCCGTAGCAATGATCTTCATATCTCGGCCAGCATTGTTGTTGCGGCCGGATATGCTCAACTTAATTTCGCTACTTCGCGAGGTTGATGCAGTGGTAGACGAATCAGAAGTAAGGGGCGTCACTCGGCGGGTTGAACCTCTGGTTCCGGATCCGTTCGACCTACTTTTGGATCAGCCAACAAATATCTGCCAAAAAATTTACCCATCCATTTTTCTATGTCATCAGCGAGACTGAACCCGGCAGGGACCAATATCAGCGTCATGATAGTAGACAGAATAAGGCCGCCAATTACCACTACACCCATGGGTTGCCGCCAAGCCGCATCACCGGATAACGATATTGCGGTTGGAACCATCCCAGCTACCATGGCAACTGTAGTCATAACAATGGGTTGGGCACGCTTTCGGCCTGCATCAACAAGGGCTTCATATCGGGGAACACCCTTGTCCATCTCTATCAGTGCGAAATCGATCAAGAGGATGGAGTTTTTACCAACAATCCCGATCAGCATTAAAACACCGATAAATACCGGCAACGATAGAGGTTGCCCGGTAGCCCATATCAATAGCAATCCTCCAAGTGGTGCTATCAGAAGAGAAGCCATATTTACCAATGGCGCCATAAATCGCTTGTAGAGAAGCACCAGCACGCCAAATACGAGAAGAACGCCAGAGATAAGAGCAATTGGAAAATTGTCGGTCATTTCTTTTTGAATTTCGTCAGCACCAACAGGAGCGTTGGAAACGCCAGCAGGTAAGTCCGCCAATATGGTGTTCTTATTGATGAGCGGATCAATATCGCCTTTGAGTACACCAGACGCTAAGTCCGCGCCGACCAATATGCGACGGGATTGATTGTACCGCCGGATAGCAGTGGGACCGGAACCAAAACTGATTTCCGCTACACGGCTGAGCGGAACAGAACCACCGCGGGCGGTTGGCACAGGCAGGTTCTCAATGGTTGAAAGATCGCGACGTGAACTTTCCGGCAGCATGACACGGATCGGAATTTGACGATCTGACAGGGAAAATTTCGCACTGTTTTGATCAATCTCCCCTAATGTTGCAATCCGGATCGTCTGACTCAAGGCAAGCGTTGTAACGCCCAGTTGAGCCGCCAGATCATGGCGTGGATTGATGATGATTTCCGGGCGGCGCATATCGGCACTGATCCGCGGTGTAACAACACCGGGAATTTGCTTCATTTGTTCGACCAAAGTGGCCGCAGTTCTTTCCAGAAGCTGCGGGTCGGAACCTGAGAGCATAATCGAAAGTGCACGGCCAGTGCCGCCACCACCGGGGCCGTTTAAATTCTGGAAGGTTACGCGCGCATCTGCAATTGCATTAAATTCTTCAGTGACGCCGCGGATAAACTCTTGATTGGTCCGTTCTCGTTCGGGCTTCAACGCCACAAAAATATCTGCCGTGCCTTCCTCGACATCCTGCAAGGCTACATCGACTTCAGATTGATCGCCCAAAATTTGTGCGACTTTTCCAGTTACCCGGTCCGTTTGCTCGAGTGTTGTACCGGGAACCATTTCGATTTTGACAATCGCAAAATCAAAATCGACATCTGGAAACAATTGGCCGGGTAATATGAAAAACATACTGACGGTGGCGGCAAATGCCGTGACTCCAACGCCAACCATCTTCCAACGATTAACTAATGTCCATTTTAGCAATTCTACATATTTGTCCATAATCGGGCCAGAAGCGTGATCGGCTTCTCCTTTGGCCTTCATAAAATAAGCAGCAATCATCGGAGAGATCATCCTCGCAACCGCGAGGCTCATAAGCACCGCTACAACGACTGTCAGCCCAAAATTCTGGAAGAACTGACCAGAAACGCCGGGCATCAAACCAACGGGCAGGAATACTGCAACGATCGAAAAAGTGGTTGCGACAACCGCAAGGCCAATTTCATCGGCCGCATCAATGGACGCTTGATAGGCTGATTTACCCATACGCATATGGCGCACGATATTTTCTATCTCCACAATGGCATCGTCAACGAGCACCCCGGCAACCATAGCAAGAGCCAGCAAACTCATTTGATTCAAGGTAAACCCAAGCAGATCCATGAACCAGAAAGCCGGAATAGCAGACAACGGAATAGCTATCGCAGCTATGATCGTGGCGCGCCAATCGCGTAGGAACAAGAACACGACAACGACGGCCAATAAGGCTCCTTCAACCATGGCCGCTATCGAACTACGATATTGCGCTTTGGTATAGTCGATGACCGAGAATACGCGCTTAAACTCAATACCTTTATTTTCTTCTTTGATCTGATCCAGCACGATCATCGCATTGTCATAGACAGTTACATCAGATGCGCCTTTTGCTCGTTGAAAGCCGAATGTAACGACTTGTTTGTCATCAATTTTGTTGAATGAACGCTGCTCGCCAAAAGCATCAGAAACCGTAGCGACATCTTTCAGCTTCACCGTTCGGCCATCGCCAAGAGAAATTTGCGCCTGACTTAACTCAAAGGCAGTATCGGAGTTCCCCAAGACACGCACCGATTGCCGGGAACCGCCAATCTCTGCTTGGCCTCCGCCTGCGTCGACATTCACTTGCCGAAGCGCAGCATTGATTTGACTAGCAGTAACGCCCAAGGATTGCATTTTTTGCGGGTTGATAATGACGCGAATTTCCCGATCAACACCGCCGCCGCGAAATACCGAGGCCATCCCTTCGACCGCTTGCAAACGTTTCGCCACTGTATCGTCAACAAACCAGCTCAATTGTTCCAGCGTCATGTCGGTTGCTTTTACCGAGAAATAAGCGAGTGCATTACCGGCGATATCAACCCTGCTAATACGCGGTTCCAAAATGCCATCCGGGAGGTCCCCTCGAACCGTATCAATTGCATTTTTAACATCATTTACCGCTCGATCGGTATCGGTGCCGATCGAGAATTCTACGAAGGTGCGGCTTTGACCCTCACTGGCAGTCGAGCTAATATTGGAAACACCATTTATCGATTGCAGTGCCGCATCCGTGATTTGCGTGATTTGCGACTCGATTTCTTCGGGCGCTGCGCCGGGAAGAGAAATAACAATCCGCGCCGCAGGAAATTCAATCTCCGGATTGTCATTCACTTCCATCCGCGAGAAGCTTAGCATTCCAGCAAGTAGTAATCCGATGAAAAGCACAAGTGGCACAACCGGGTTGCGGATGGACCATGCAGATATATTCTGAAAGTTCATGACTTAGCTATCCGCCGGTTTCGGAGCCGGCTCTTTTTTCTGTTTTTCAGGCCGAATTGATTCTCCCGGATTGAGAAATCCGCCGGCAAAAAGCACGACGCTTTCAGTCCCATTTAGGCCATCAGAAATGATTACCCCATTTGCGGTAACTCCGCTGGTGGTAACTGCCTTTTTTGCAGCCTTGTTATCTTTGCCAACAATATAGACAAAGTCGCCATCGTCGTCCTGCAACACCGCTGATTCGGGAAGAACAATTGAATCCGATGCGCCGCTGGCGATACGGGCACTGGCAAAACCACCCGGCCGCAAAGCACGATCATATGCTAAGGCGAAACGAGCAATACCTTGTCGGGACTGGGCATCGATCATCGGCGAAATTTGCCAGATTTGCCCGGTAAAGCTGGCATCCGTGCCCACAGGTATAATTTCGGCACTGGTTCCAACGGTTACTCGCGCTAAATCGGATTCGCTAAGTTGTGCCTGAAATTCCATTTCTCCATTTTGGGCAATGCGGAATAAAACACCGCTGCCCTGCGTCACAGTTTGGCCCGTTTCAACACTGCGCTCCAAAACATAGCCGCCCGTTGGTGCTACAATACTCAGCCGGCTATTGCGCGCCTGAGTTTCACCAAGTTGCGCCTGAGCAACTCTAAGACGGGCAGCGGAAGAATCGCGTGTGGCCGTTAAGCGATCAATATCGGCTTTCGAAATAAAGCCACGCTCGATCAGCTTTGACGCACGGTCAAGATTGGCCTGTGCCAAATTCAAATCGGCTTGAGACGCGCCTACAGAGGCTCGTAAACTAGCAGCCTGTTGATTTTGAACTGACCGATCAATACTGGCCATGACCTGACCCTTTTTCACCCAGTCTCCCGCATCAACATGCACACGGGTAACTCGACCGCCTTCGCCGACGACACCGACCGGTATTTCGCGGCGAGCTGCCAATGTGCCAGTAGATGTAATGGTCCGCGTAACAGCTTGTGTACCCGGAATGGCTACGGTTACGACTGGCGCCTGATTAGCGTCTTCTTCGGCCACTGCGCTAGCGCCTTCGCTACCGGCATAAAAATAGTAACCAAGGCCCGCAATCAAAGCCACAGCAACAATTGTTGCTATGATGATCCGCCGCTTGTTCCGACCGCTTTGATCGGGATCATTTATATTTTCAAATTCGACATCGTCGCCGGAAATGGTAGATTCGTAGTTCATATTTTCACTCGTCAGACAACCTGATACCGCGTTTGCACGGCCGGTCACACAAAAGATTTACGAAAATTACAGGAATACCATAGTTTTCGACCAAAGCTGTATTATCTCAATAAACCACCCACGACAAGACCACAAAGAAATATTTAATTTCCAACAATAGTTTAAGAAAAAGGCCAGCCTCCCTAGGGAAACCGACCTTCTATAGCCAATTTACTTGTTAGATCGAAATCTAGCGAACACGGCCCCGTTGCACCAGATTCACAATACCCAGCAGAATAATGGCTCCGACAACCGCTACAATCAGTCCCGTAATCGAGAACTCTTGCACACTTCCGGAAATCCCAAATTGATTGGCCACCAGATTACCGATAATCGAACCGACACAACCAACAACAATATTCCAAAAAATACCCATAGATGCATCGCGGTTCATCACCATGCTTGCCAACCAGCCAGCCACACCGCCGACTATCAATGCTACTATCCAACCCATATTTTCCTCCTGCTATTAATAAGCCTACACATACAAATGGCCTATTTCCGCGACCGTTATAGAGAACCTTATGCGCAAACAGAAGAAATAAAAAAGGCCGCTATGAGAATAGCAGCCGTTTTTACATTTGGTAGCTGATGTTAATTAGGTCAGTATTTTTGCTGACGCTCGTACAGATCTCGATAGTGCTGTATCCGTGTCACGCGCAAGCCTGGCATACCAGAGCGATCTACAGCGCGTTGCCACGATGCAAATTCTTCCAGCGAAAGCTCATAGCGATCGCAAACCTCGTCAACGGTCAGCAATCCACCGTTTACAGCAGCCACCACTTCCGCCTTGCGCCGCACAACCCAGCGGGTTGTTCCAGGCTTTGGAAGGTCATTAATCGTCAATGGTTCGCCCAATGGACCGACGACCTGTGCTGGCTTTATTTTTTGGTTCTCAATCATACTACCCTCAAAATTTGTGCCTTTCGGCATTTCCCTCGATCCGATGTTTCCACTTATGGACCAAGAGCTTTTCCATATGCTAAATTGCCAAGGTAAACAGCGCGTTCATACTTTTCCCCGTGCGCCGCTCTCGACAATAGTCTTGTCTGCTAGATCAGGACGAAAATGACCCCGAACAAACAGGTTTTTGTTTTCCGTTTCCGTTTCGTTGCCAGATTGCCCGGCGAAGAAACGGATGCGGTTATGAAGTGAACGTCCCTGATTGGATGCATTAGCCGCAGCCGATTGCATCTCATGCGCAAATACTTTTCGCGCAGAATGACTCAGTGACTGTCGGGCAATCACACGAGCCATCAAAGCGTTGTAGTCACTCTGCTGCTGGTCTTCTGCAGAGAGATCCAAATCCGCTTCGGCCTTTGGGCCTTTATGGGGAAAGTTCATTTCCATGGACATGTGTCTAGCAGCGAAGGTATAAACTTATGTAAAAGCCGCGTTCATCAGCCCTTAGGGGAGGTTAAGCAAACCTTCCTCGCAATTGGACAATTCGTCCCAATATGAACCAAAAGCGCATTTATGCCGTAATTTTTGGGCAAGACTAGCGCTTTTCACATCAGATAGCTAAGAGCGCGAATAATATGTCGGACAGAATCATTCCAGATTTTCAGCTTTCGGGCGATATGAGTGGCAAGCGCATCGTGGTGGCCATGTCTGGTGGCGTCGATTCGAGCGTCGTTGCTGCATTGGCCGCACGGACAGGCGCAGAAACCATCGGTATCACGCTCCAGCTTTATGATCATGGCGAAGCTGTCGGACGAGTCGGCAGCTGTTGTGCTGGTCAGGATATCCGCGATGCCCGCGCGGTGGCCGACAAGCTTGGCATTGCCCATTATGTATTTGACCATGCCAGCCGGTTTCAAGAGTCGGTCATGGATGTGTTTGCAGACGAATATATGGCCGGTCGCACTCCTATCCCTTGCGTACAATGTAACATGGGTGTGAAATTCACTGACTTATTGCAGCTATCACGGGAACTGGGCGCAGACTGCCTGGCAACGGGTCACTATGTCCGCCGCGTTGAAGGACCCAACGGTGCCGAATTGCACCGGGCGCTCGATCCGGCACGCGACCAGAGTTACTTCCTGTTTGCGACCACTCAAGATCAACTCGATTATCTACGCTTTCCCCTTGGCGACTTGCCAAAGCCTCAAGTACGCGAAATTGCTGAAGAGATGGGACTAGCTGTTGCTTTCAAACCGGATAGTCAGGATATTTGCTTCGTTCCCGATGGTGACTATGCCAGCGTGGTTCGCAAATTGCGTCCCGAAGCTGACGATGACGGTGAGATTGTCCATCTTAACGGCGAAGTGATGGGGCGCCACAAAGGCATGATCCATTACACAGTCGGCCAACGCAAAGGCCTCGAGATTGGCGGCCAAGCAGAACCGCTTTATGTGATTCGCCTGGAACCCAAAGAGAAGCGCGTCATTGTTGGGCCCAGAGAAGCATTAGCCGTGGCATCGGCAAGCTTGCGTGATATCAACTGGATCGGCGGTGATTTTGCAGGACCAATGCAGGTTAAAGTGCGTTCGATGGCAAAACCAACCCATGCACGACTCGAAAGTGATACGCTTCATTTCCACAATCCTGAATATGGCGTATCGCCAGGACAGGCAGCGGTATTCTATAATAAGGATCGTGTGCTCGGCGGCGGCTGGATCACTGCAACCGGCGAAGTGGAGCAAAACTGGTTGGCCGGGGCAGAGGTTTAGTACGCTAAGCCCTACCTAGTCTTCAGCGACTTCTTCGTCGGTCAAGATTACACAACCCCAACCTTCACGAAACTCCGCAGTTGCCGAATCCATCAGCGGAACGGATGCAGCCACGCGTTTTTTGTCATCATCAACAGACAAGCCGATCACTTCCATGCCCGGTTCAAAGTCTTTCTCACAATCCTGAATATCACGTCCGCCGATATAGTGGCAAGAACACGCCACCCGTGCACCATAGGCAGTGCCGACGTCCAATTGACCTTGAATGAATTTCAGATTGTAGAAAAACACCCCTACCAAGATCAAAATAAACAGCCCGACTATATATAGTGCAATCCGTCCTTTGCCTGTTCCACCGGCGGAATTGGTTTTTGCAGTTGCCATGAAGGCCTCTATTGGTGCAACGAACAGCTATGTACAAGATTAAACTTCTATCCGTAATCACCGCCGCACTGGTTTTAGCTAGCTGCGCATCAGAACCGGAGGCGCCGCCCGTTAGGACTGCTGAAGAACTAGCCTATATTTCCGATTCCAGTCCGATCAAGAAAGCCCGATTGGACCGTGTTGTTGCGCCTCTGTTTGAAGATCCTGCAATGGCGGAAACAAGAGCCGTTATCGTCATGCATCGCGGCGAGGTTATCGCCGAGCGCTACGGCGAAGGCTATGACGAAGACACGCGCTTCATCAGCTGGTCGATGGCAAAATCCTTTACCGGCGCTCTTATTGGTTTTTTGGTGAGCGATGGGCGACTCGTGTTGGATGATCCCGCGCCGGTTCCGGCCTGGCAACGGTCTGGCGATCCGCGCGGAGACATTACGCTGCGGCATTTAATCCATATGTCGTCCGGCCTAGATCATACGGAGGTACCTGAGGAAGGCGGCAAGACGCTTTATCAGGCTGATACCAACCGGATGCTATTCATGGATGGTGCCGAAGATATGGCCGGCTATGCCGAAGCGCGGCCTCCTGAGGCCCAACCGGGAGAGAAGTTTGAATATAGCACTGCTACTAGCATGATACTCGCTGATATCATCACCCGCACATTGACCAATAGCAAAAACCCAGCCGTGCGCCGCCAAGCCGCTGATCGCTTTATTCGCGGCCGGTTGCTCGAGCCATTGGGCATGGACGGTACATATTTTGAATATGATGCCAATGGTACATTCCTGGGCGGCAGTATAATCCAGGCTACTGCACGCGACTATGCGACGTTCGGGGAGTTTCTTCGCCACAAGGGCGCAAAAAAGGGTGCACAGCATTTACCCGTCAACTGGGTTAACTTTATGCGGACATCTTCAGAAAATGATCCAGCCTATGGCGGTCACATCTGGCTGAACAAAAAACGTCCCGAAGGTCGAGGTCAGGTTTTATTCCCTGACAATGGTCCAGATACGATATTCGCAGCGCTTGGGCATCTGGGTCAACAGATCGTGGTATCACCCGAGCAAAAGCTGACTGTTGTACGATTAGGCAAGACGCAAGATAATGTCCTGGCGCCGGTTCATGCGCAAATCGGAGAGATTATGTCAGTCTTTCCGATAGAGAATTAGAGCCGGAATTCACCCTCGACAACCGTCACACATTTGCCGCCCAGCCATGCCGTGTCGCCGTCTAACCGACAATTGACATATCCGCCGCGCGCGCTTGCCTGATAAGCCGTAAAGCTATCGCGGCCTAACTGTTTTGCCCAATAGGGTGTCAGCACAGCGTGGGCGGAGCCCGTTACACTGTCTTCGTCAACGCCGCCGCCAGGCACAAATACACGGCTAATCACATCGGTATCTTTACCAGGTGCGGTACAAGCAAATTGTTCATTTCCGCGCTTTGCCAACTCTTTCAGATCCGGTTTAAGGGCCAACACTTCATCAGCCGTTTCATAGTGAATGACATTATATCGCCCTTCATGAAACTCTGTTGCGATAGGAGAGCCGCCAATTAGTGCAACAACCTCAGAAATATCTTTTGGTTTGGTGGGGTAGGATGGCAAGCCAAGCGAATAGCCTTCGCCATCTCTCGACATGATCAACACGCCAGCCTTTCTGGTCCGGAAAGTGACTCGATCCAGATCAGGGTTTTGTGATAATATAATATGCCCACTCGCCAAAGTCGCATGTCCGCACAGTGCAATTTCAACTGTTGGCGTGAACCAGCGCAGCTCATAGTCCGCTTCACCGGTTGCATCAGGGATGTAGAAAGCGGTTTCAGCAAAATTATTCTCTTCACCAATCGCCTGCAGAATATCATCATCCAACCACTCGGTCAGCGGCATCACAGCGGCCTGATTACCCGTAAAGGGGCGATCAGCAAAAGCATCGACGTGAAAATAGGGTATTGTCATCATGGGTAAAGCAATCCTTCTGTCCAGCCATCGCTGCTGCTTTCAAAAGTGCGGCGTTCATGTAGCCGGTGTTCGCGATCTTGCCAAAATTCAAAACGGCCCGGCGTTAAACAATATCCAGACCAATGTGGTGGCCGCGAAACATCACCGCCTTCAAATTTCGCTTTCACTTCCTCATAGCGTGCTTCGAAAGTCGTTCGGTTGTCCAGCGGCTGTGATTGATCCGAAGCCCAGGCACCCAATTGCGAATCGCGGCTACGCGTAGCAAAATAAGCATCGGCCACCGCATCATCGACCGTCGATAAAGAACCCTCAATACGAATTTGCCGGCGCAGGCTCTTCCAGTGAAACAAGATCGCAGCTTTTGCATTAGCAGCAATATCAGCCGCCTTCCGGCTTTGTTGGTTTGTGTAAAAGATAAAGCCATCCGGACCATGCCCCTTCAGCAAAACCATTCTTGCTGCCGGTTGGCCATCGGCATTAACAGTGGCGATGGTCATAGCATTGCCGTCGTTGAGTTCGGTTTCTCGGGCCTCTTTGAACCACGAATCGAATAAGGAAAAAGGATCATTGCTCATGCGTGGTGCTTTATCAGTGCGCTCATCCGCAGGATAGAGCCAAAACATTTTGACAGAGACAGAAATTCTATTTCTGCTATTTTGATAGTAAGGGAGGCAACTATGAACTGGGAACTTATCTTTACCGTCACCAACAGCTGGGCACTGTTGATGTGGCTTATTTTGGCCCTTGCACCAAGGAATGAAACAGTGATGAAATTCCTGTTCTATGCCGGTGTCGGGTTGCTCTCACTCGCATATGCATTGATTATTGTGCCTCTAATGACCGGCATGATTGATGGTGGCAGCTCCGAGGGTTCGTTTAACAGTCTGGCCGGTGTACAAGCACTTCTCTCCAGTGATGGCGGTGCAACCATTGGGTGGATTCACTATTTAGCCTTTGATTTGTTTGTCGGCATTTGGGTTGCGCGCAATGCGGATCGCTATGGTTTTAACCGGATTATCCAGATTCCGTTTCTGTTTTTCACGCTCATGTTTGGGCCACTTGGACTGGTCCTTTATCTGCTGATGCGCTTTACCAGACATGGCAGGGTTGCAGATGGCGTCATACCTCAATAAGACACTGAGTCTTAAATCGTTGAAAATCAGGGACACAATTCCAATCTTGAGTATGGTGTGGAGTTGAGTAAAGGCACAAGATGGCAGATCCATATTCAGAGTTGGGCGTGGCCAAGGGCGCGAACGAAAAAGAGATAAAAAGCGCTTATCGCAAGCTTGCGAAAGAGCTGCACCCTGACAAAAACAAAGATAACCCGGCAGCGAGCGAACGTTTTTCCAATGTGACCAAAGCCTATGACCTGTTGATGGACAAGGATAAACGGGGCCAATTTGACCGCGGTGAAATTGATGCAGAAGGTAATCCAACGGCGCCATTTGGCTTTGGCGGTGGTTCCGGCGGCACATATTCACAAGGCGCACCCGGCAGCGGTCAATTCGACTTTGGCAATGGAGGCATGGACTTTGGTGATATTTTCGAAGGTCTTTTTGGCGGCGGTGGCGCCGGTGCCGGAAGCAGAGGCGGGCAGCAACGTAGTGCACCCCCGCCCAAAGGCGCCAATGTTTCTTATCGGTTGAAAGTCGAGTTTGTCGCCGCGGCCACGCTCGACAAACAGAGAATTACGTTGGAAGACGGTAAGTCGGTCGATCTCAGCCTTCCCAAAGGCGTTGAAGAAGGCACGCAAATGCGGCTGACTGGCAAGGGGCGAACGGGGCCTGGCGGCAATGGCGATGCGATCATCACCGTACATGTAAAGCCGCATCCTTTTTATGAGCGCGATGGCAATAATGTTCGCCTGGAACTGCCCATTACACTGAAAGAAGCAGTCCAAGGTGCAAAGGTGAAAATCCCAACGGTCGACGGACCGGTTATGGTATCTGTTCCCTCCGGTTCGGATAGCGGCAAGACACTGCGTCTAAAAGGCAAGGGGTTTACACCCAAAACCGGCAAGCGTGGTGATCAACTGGTAACGTTGATGATCCATGTGCCGGAGGATGACAAAGCTTTGAAAGATTTCGTAAAAGACTGGTCTGATCCGGAAAACCCGCGTAGTTCCATGGGTGTATGATCCTGAAACGTAACTTTAATGTCTGAATCATCTCGCCTTTCCCCCGAAGCCCGGCGGAAGGGTCAAGCCGAAGCAGACAAGGGGCATGCGCCTGCACCAGACAATCTCAAAGAGGAAAATCTCCCGCATCAGATCAAGACAGTGATCGAACGAGTGGCATTGGGGGTCTATGACGAGGGCTTTATCTTTTCAGGTAATTTTGCCTATCTGTCCCTGTTGGCCGTTTTTGCCTTCTTCATCGTTGCCGCAGCGATAGCGGGTAGTTTCGGACAGACTGCCGCTGGCACGGATATTGTCGAAACCTTTCTCAGCACCGTCCCGCCCTCTGTCGCTGGAGCGTTGCGGCAACCCATTGGCGATGCAATGACCGCACGGACCGGCCCGTTGCTGTGGTTCAGTGCGGCGGTCGGGTTGTGGACCGCAACCAGCTTGATGGAAGCAATCCGGGAAATCTTACACAGAGCATACGGCGTAGCTGCGCAGCGCGCTTTTTGGGAATATCGACTGACTTCCATTGCGGTAATCATATTGTCGATCTTCTTTGCGATGTTCGCCCTTAGCGCGCAGTTCCTTTTTTCTGCCGTTGAAGAATTTTTGGTTAGTTATTTTCCGCAGATGGAAACCCACGCATTTTGGGTGTGGCTTGCCGGGGTTTTACCATTCCTAATCCTCTTCGTAACCCTGTATCTGTTATTTCGCCTCCTGACGCCGCGTGAATATCGCTCACGACATTTTCCGAAATGGCCCGGCGCTGTCATTATCAGTATCTGGTGGCTCACAATTACCGGAGCGTTGCCAATATTCCTGAAATATGCAGCCGGTTTTCAGCTGACTTATGGCAGTCTTGCCGGCGTTATGATTACACTGATCTTTTTCTATCTGGTTGGACTGGGAATGGTAACTGGCGCGCAGCTCAACGCGGCTTTGGCTGAATTTAGACGCAAACCCGAGACAACTGCACCCTGAGATCTAAACAGAGGATTTGCTGGAAAATCAGTTGGGTACAGGGTATTGGTTTACGCAAGTAACGCAGAAAAGGAACAAGCTATGGGCGACTTGATGCAAGGCAAACGGGGCCTGATCATGGGACTAGCCAATCAAAAATCCTTAGCATGGGGCATTGCCCAAAAACTTGCTGATGAGGGTGCAGAGCTGGCGATAAGCTATCAGGGCGAAGTGATGGCCAAACGCGTTGTGCCGCTGGCCGAGCAACTGGGCTGTGATTTCCTGATCGATTGTGATGTATCCGACATGGATAATCTGGATGCCGCTTTTGCCAAGATTGAAGAAAAATGGGGCAAACTCGATTTTGTGGTTCACGCAATTGGTTTCACCAACAAAGAAGCGCTGCGCGGCAAATATTTTGATGTGACGCTTGATGACTTTCTGATGACGATGAATATCAGTGTCTACAGCTTCACCGCGGTTGCGAAACGTGCGGCATCGCTGATGAGCGAGGGCGGTTCTATGCTCACGCTTTCCTATTATGGTGCTGAGAAAGTCATTCCGCACTATAACGTCATGGGTGTCGCAAAATCAGCATTGGAGACATCGGTCAAATATCTGGCCAATGATGTCGGACCGGATGGCATCCGGGTCAATGCGATATCCGCAGGACCGATCAAAACACTGGCCGCCAGCGGTATTGGAGATTTCCGCTACATCCTGAAGTGGAATGAGCTCAATGCACCGCTACGCCGCAATGTGACGATTGATGACGTTGGCGGTTCCGCGTTGTATTTTCTGTCGGACCTATCGGTCGGCGTGACCGGAGAAACCCATCATGTCGATGCGGGCTATCACACGGTTGGCATGAAACAAGAAGATGCACCGGATATTGGACTCGATTGATCCAAAATTGCACGAAGGAATCGGTTTGTCTTTAGCGGGGCTTACCCCTAAACAAATATCATGAGCTTCAATACGTTCGGTCGCGTTTTTCGCTTTTCCACCTGGGGAGAGAGCCACGGTCCCGCTTTGGGAGCGGTTGTTGATGGCTGCCCGCCAGGAATTGCATTGAGCGAAGATGATATCCAGCCGTTTATGGATGCGCGCAAGCCTGGTCAGTCCAAATATACGACGCAGCGTAAAGAACCCGATCAGGTAAAAATTCTCTCTGGTGTTTTTGAAGGCAAAACCACTGGTACACCGATTTCGCTGATGATTGAAAATGTTGATCAGCGCAGCAAGGATTACAGCGAAGTCGCAAAGGCCTATCGTCCCGGCCATGCCGACTACGCGTATGACCAGAAATATGGTTTTCGTGACTATCGCGGTGGTGGCCGATCCAGTGCCCGCGAAACGGCGGCCCGTGTGGCTGCTGGAGCGATTGCACGCAAGGCGCTAGCAGGTGTCAAGATTACCGCGTGGGTAGCCGAAATTGGCGGTGATGCGATTGATATGGCCAATTTTGACGCAGACGAAATTGGCAACAATCCCTTTTTCTGCCCCGATGCCAAAGCAGCGAAGCGCTGGGAAGCACTGGTCGATAGCGCGCGCAAGGACGGTAGCAGCCTGGGCGCCATCGTCGCTTGCGAAGCAACCGGTATTCCTGCCGGCTGGGGTGCGCCTGTCTACGCCAAGATGGACAGTGAATTGGCTGCGGCAATGATGACCATCAATGCCACCAAAGGCGTCGAGATCGGAGATGGATTTGAGGCAGCGCGTCTGCGCGGAGAGGAAAATGCAGATGCGATGCGGCCCGGCAATGACGGACCGCGATTTGCTTCAAACCATGCTGGAGGCACAGCGGGCGGTATTTCTACAGGCCAACCGATATTCTGCCGCGTCGCTTTCAAACCTACAAGCTCGATCCTGACACCAGTAGAAACGATTTCGCGCGATGGCGAAGCGACGGAAATTTCGACAAAAGGCCGCCACGACCCCTGTGTCGGCATAAGAGGCGTTCCGGTTGTCGAAGCGATGATGGCGCTGGTGCTTGCTGATCAGAAACTACTGCACAAAGCCCAATGCGGTTAGACCATTTCGCAGCATTGGTGGCGACCAGCCTGGTTGTTGTATCATGTACGACACCACAAACCGCTGCCCCCGCTGAGGCAGCTATGGGTTCGCTGGTCATTAGCCCGGATCGTATCGGACCATGGACGGTCGGTGTTTCTTATGAAAAAATGGCGGCCACCGCTCCATTGGAACTGCAATATTCTTCCGAGACAACGGGCAGCGCCGACGAAGGGCCAACGGGGCGTGGTTGTGAATTTTTCATGTTGGGTGAGAATTGGCCAGGCCTCGGTTTTATGTTTGAAGATGGTATATTGACCCGGATTGATTTGTTTGATCCGAACAGTCGCTCGGAACCACCCGAACCAATCAAAGCGGTTACGGACAACGGCCTCAAAATCGGCGATACGATCGCAAAGGCCAAAGCAGCCTATGGTTCCGCCTTACAGATCTCTCCTCACCCTTATCTTGAAGATGCGGGATCCTATTTGACCGTGAAGCCAAACAGTGTCAGCCAGCGCGGGATAGTTTTTGAAACCGAAGGCCAAATCATCACAAGTTTGCGTGTTGGTGACAAAAACAGTGTCCAGTATATTGAAGGTTGCCTTTAACCCATGTTTGAACTCGTCCATCATGTGATCGATGAATATATTCAACAGCATAAGGCGATTATCGGACTGGTCATTTTGGGCTTCCTGTTCGCCGGTTTCATCATGGAACGTTTTCCCGCCGCCGTGGTGGCAGTGCTGGGCGCCTGTATGTTCCTGTTTCTCGGCATTATCGATTCCGATGGACTTTTCTCGGTCTTCTCCAACACCGCGCCGATAACCATTGCCGCGATGTTCATATTATCAGGCGCACTATTGCGTACCGGAACAATTGACGCGATTGCTGGATTCATTATCGAACGGGCCAAGAAGCGACCAAAACTGGCGGTCGTCGAAATGTTCTTAGGGGCCTTTGTTGCCTCCGCCTTCATGAACAATACGCCAGTCGTTCTGGTGCTTATTCCGATCATCATTCGTCTATCGCACGCCACCGGTTTCTCGTCTAAAAAGCTTCTGATACCACTTAGTTTTGTCTGCATATTAGGCGGAACAACTACATTGATTGGTACCTCTACCAACCTGATCGTCGATTCTGTTGCCCAAGAGTCCGGATTACCCGGCTTTGGCATATTCGAAATTTCTCCCTACGGCTTAGTTGCGGCGGTTGCTGGCACGATAATGATGTTGTTGTTCAGCAGTTGGTTGTTACCCGATGGGCAAGTTTCCGGAGAATTTGAAAGCAGTGATGAAAGCGATTTCCTCACGGAACTGACAGTACGAAAAAGCTCGGATGCTGTCGGTAAACAGGTCAAAGACATTCCGTTCCTTCGCCGATCCAATATCAATGTCACCGCGATAAAGCGTCTGAGCAGTTATATACGCCATGATTTGGAATTTCATGAGCTGCGCCCCGGTGATCGCATTGTTGTCCGGCTTGACCTGGCCGAGTTGATATCTCTGCGCGAATCAACCGATTTCAAAGTCGGTATTGTTAACTCGGGTGATGTGGGGCCAATTGGCGAAGAACTGGTGGAAGCCACGGTCGCGCCCAGCCACCCTGCCATTGGTAGCCGGTTGTTCGACATTCCCTTTTTGAGCCAGCTAAACGTCCGTGTTTTAGGGATGACAAGATTTCGAAATTTGCCGCGATCCGATCTCACCAATGCACGCATTCACGCTGCCGATCGCCTGCTTGTGACTGGCTCGAGCGAAGATATTAAACGCATGTATCAAAACCCGAATTTGTTCGGAATTGGTCAAACCAAAACCCGCGCTTTTCGCCGCGACCGCGCGCCAATTGCCATTGGTGCTCTGGTGGCAGTGGTCGTTTTGGCAGCGCTGAACATCATTCCCCTCGCGGTTGCCGCCATCCTTGCTGTCGGCGCAATATTGCTTGCACGCTGTATTGATGCAGAGGAAGCATGGGGTTCAATCGACGGCAATGTGCTGGTACTCATTTTCGGGATGCTGGCAGTCGGACTAGGTTTGCAACAGGCTGGCAGTGTGGACCTCATCGTTCATGAAATAACACCATATCTGCGCGATATACCGCCATGGGCACTGGTCTTCGTTATTTATGTGCTATCCGTTATCATGACGGAGATTGTTACCAATAACGCTGTTGCGATCATTATTACGCCCATTGCCATTGCGCTCGGTCAGGATTTGGGCGTCGACCCAAGGGCATTGGTCATTGCCGTAATGTTCGCTGCCTCCGCCAGCTTCGCCACTCCCATTGGGTATCAAACCAATACATTGGTCTATGCGGCCGGTAACTATCGCTTCACGGACTTCTTTAAGGCCGGTCTTCCGCTGACCTTCGGTGTTGGACTGGCCACCTGTATGGCGATCACATTTTGGATGTAATCTAAAACAGTATCGGACCAAGCTGTTATCAGGCTTGCCCCCCTTGCAGCAGCGCTATAGGCTTGCAAAAAATAGTTCGGGGAAGAGTGATGCTTAATTTCTGGTTCAATATACCACTGTGGCAGCGCGTTATTGGTGCACTAATTCTGGGCGTTGTGGCTGGTTTCGCGATGGGGCCGGACGCAGAATCGATCAAATGGATCGGTGATTTCTTCATCAAAGCGATCAAGATGCTGGTCGTTCCGCTGATCTTCTTCTCCCTCGTATCGGGCGTTGTGGCCATTGGCGACCTCAGTAAATTGGGCAAAGTGGGTGGACGTGCATTGATCTTGTTCATTGTCACCGGTCAGATTGCTGCCTGGCTAGGGCTCTTCCTGGGAACTATTGTCAAACCGGGAGCGGGGTTACAAACGGACCTGATTGAAAAGGGCGAAACGCCCGTACCCAATGAGACTTCGGCCGTGGATATGATCCTGTCGATTGTTCCCGATAGCCCGGTTCAGGTCATGGCCGATGCCCGCGTGCTGCCGTTGATCGTCTTTGCCATGCTTATCGGAATTGGTATTTTGATGGCGAAGGAAGAAGGCAAGCCCCTGGTTAAAATCTTCGATGCCGGCGCGGTCGTTATGCAAAAAGTCACGATGATCGTTATGGAGTTAACGCCTTTTGGGGTGTTCGCCCTTATGGCTTGGGTCGCTGGAACATTGGGCCTCGATGCCTTGCAAGCACTCGGGAAATTGGTCTTCCTCAACTATCTGGGATGCCTGTTGATCATCGGTGTCATGTATAGCGCGATGCTGAAGTTTCTCGGCAAAGTGCCGGTAATTGATTTCTTCCGAGGCATAGTGGATGCGATTGCAGTCAGCTATTCCACAGCGTCTTCCAATGCTACGCTACCGGTCACTCTGCGCTGCACGCAGCGCAATTTGGGTGTATCCAAAAGCGTGTCCAGCTTTGTTGTATCGCTCGGCGCAACAATCAATATGAACGGGACTGCAATGTATCTGGGCCTCGCGACGTTGTTCGGCGCGCAGATATTTGGGGTAGATCTAACCTGGGGACAATATTTCTTGATCTCCATATTATCTACACTGGGCGCAATAGGCGCAGCGGGTATCCCAGGCGCAGGTTTGATTATGATGGCGTTGGTGTTTGGCGCGGTTGGCGTGCCACTAGAAACTATCGCCTTTGTCGCTGGCGTTGACCGGATCATGGATATGATGCGCACGACGACCAATGTATCCGGTGATGCAGCGGTTGCTGTCACCGTTGCCAGTATGACCGGTGAGTTGGATAAAGAAGAACTAATCAGCGCGGATGATGTTTAGGATTTCGTTGCTTAAGCTGTGAGATTTAGCTCCAATAGCTAGATTATTCAGTAGCAAACAATCATAGACTGTGCAGATAGCCGGTCTCAACTAGCACTTCTAAAGTCGGGTTACTCAACGCGCCCAATTTGACTCCAAAACAGCAAATAAATAAAAAAGACGAATAAGTATTCGTGCATACAAAACCAGCAAAAACAAAGGTTTGCGGCTATTTAGTCAAACACGCAGTTGCAAATATGTCATATTGCGAAGCCCGTTAAGCAGCGCTATTCAACAATCAGTCAATAATATAAGATTGGGGATCGGGATGAACATTTCAAAACTGCTAGCAGCCACTGCAATCAGCAGCATGGCTTGGGTCGCGCCAGCATATGCGCAAGATAATCAAGAAGATGGTGTTGCGAATGAGAATATCATTATCGTAACAGCATCGAAGCGGGAAACCACTTTGCAGGAAACCCCAATCGCTGTTTCTGTCACCACCTCCGCCCAGATTGAGCAAGCCAAAGTGCGTGATTTGCTCGATCTACAAACGCTAGTTCCATCCCTGCGTGTTAACCAACTGCAAAGCTCAGCCAACACTAACTTCATTATTCGCGGCTTCGGCAACGGTGCCAACAACGCAGGAATCGAGCCCTCTGTTGGCGTTTTCATTGATGGCGTTTACCGCTCTCGATCAGCTGCACAAATTGGTGACCTTCCTAATCTTGAGCGTGTTGAAGTTCTACGTGGCCCGCAATCTACATTATTTGGTAAAAACGCATCGGCTGGTATTATCAGCATCGTAACACGCAAACCGCAGTTTGAATTCGGCGGCAGTGCAGAACTTTCCTACGGCAATTTCAATGCAATTGTTGCAAAGGCTGATATTACCGGGCCGATTAGCGACACTGTCGCATTTAGTGTGTCTGGTAACTACAATAAACGTGATGGTTATGTTCAGGACCTTGCGCTTGGGCGCGATGCCAATGAGCGCAATCGATACGGTGTACGTGGTCAGCTCTTGTTCGAGCCAAATGATGATCTGAGCTTCCGTCTGATCGGCGACTATGACAAAATTGATGAGGAATGCTGCGCGGTTGTCAATATTGTTGATGGCCCAACCGGCGGAGCGGTTCGTTTCTTGGGCGGACAAATTGACTCCAACAATCCATTTTCCCGAACCAGTTTTACAAACTTCGCTTCCACCAACGAAATTGAGAACTATGGTGTGTCGTTGCAAACTGATTATAGTACAGGGCCATTCAATATTACTGCTATCACAGCGTATCGCGCTGTCCGTTCCGACACCAATCAGGATTCTGATTTCACAAGCGCCGATTTAATTGGTGTAAATACTGGCAGTGGCGCGATTGATACCTACACTGCTGAGTTACGAGTTGCCTCTGACTTTGACGGACCGTTCAACTTTCTTGTTGGTGGCTATTATTTTAAGGAAGATATCGAAACCAGCGGGTCCCTTCTCTACGGAGCAGATTTTAAAGGCTATGCCGACCTCTTGAGCAACGGTGGTTATAGTGGTTCGGAAGCCTTGCTTCGTGGATTGATACCGACAATTCCTGCCGGAACCTTTGGAGGTGAAGGTCAGGGGCGTTTCACCAATTTTACTTTGGACAATGATTCTTTCTCACTCTTTGGCCAGGCTGATTTTGAAATCACAGATGGCTTGGTGTTTACCGCGGGCGGGAACTACACGAGCGATCGTAAGTTGGTTACCGCTAACAACCTTTCGACGGATGTATTTTCGGGTATCGATCTGGTCCAAGCCGGCTTTAATCTTGCAGTTGCACCTCCCGCCCTTGGCGGTCTTGGGTTAACACCGGCTCAAGCTGGTGTATTTGCAGCCCCCGGCGGCGGGAACCCGTTCCTGGCGCTATCGCCGTTTCAGTTTATTCCACCATACTTGCCCTTCCCGAACGCGGTTGAAGACGGCCGGACGAAGGATAGCGATTTCACTTACACGCTACGTCTAGCTTATGCGATTAGTGACCGGTTCAATGTGTATGCAACCTACGCAACTGGTTTTAAGGCCTCGTCCGTCAACCTATCAACCGATAGCTTGCCGCCGCCAGCGCTCTTTACCTCTGGATCACCGTTCCAGATTCCAGCTCCAGCGGCGTCTCCTATCAGGACTGCTTTTGGTGCAAATCTGCCGAACAATTTGGGCGTAGGTTCACGGTCAGCGGAGCCGGAGGAATCGGAGGTTTACGAAGTTGGCATTAAAGCAAATTTCACGGGATTTGCGTTTAACATTGCGGTGTTTGAACAAACGCTAAAGAACTTCCAAGGCAACATCTTTACCGGAACTGGCTTTGTTCTGGGTAATGCAGAGCAACAATCTGTATTCGGTGTGGAGTTTGACGCCTCAGTATCACCAATTCCGAATCTTACCTTCACCGGCGCGCTTACCTATCTGGACGCTAAATACGATAGCTTCCCTGGAGGAACGGCATTGTCCCCAACCTTCTCAACAGTGCCAACTGATTTAACCGGGCTGCGTCCAGCAGGAATTCCAGAATATGCAATCAGTGTTGGAGGAACGTATACGGCGCCCATTGGTGACAATGATCTGATTTTCCACGCTGACTACCAGCTGGAAAGCAACACACAAATCGCTGAAGGATTACCGCAATTCCGTCGTGCAGTTGAAAATCTCAACGCCTCCATCACATTCGAGATGGACAACGGTCTATCCATTACCGCTTGGGGTCGAAATTTGACTGGCGATGTCTATACATCGACAATTTTCCCAAGTGTTGCACAAGGTGGTTCTCTTTCCGGCTATCGCAATCAGCCATCAACATATGGCGGATCGGTTAAGTTTAAATTCTGATCCATTTCTCCCAATCTGGATCAAAATCGGGGCGAGTGAAGTGATTCACTCGCCCTTTTTGTTGAGGAAATCTAGGATCGCTTGATTGGCTCTTTCCGGCTGTTCCATGGAAGTCCAGTGATTGACTTCAGGCAGATTTACAAATTTCAACTTGGGCGATGAACTGGCCAATAGACTGACCAATTCTGGAACTGCCACACCATCCTTCTCACCCCAAATTACCAAAGCGGGGACATCAATAGATGCATCGGGCGATGGCCACATGTCGGCCTCGATAATCTCATCCCAAGCCGGTATATTCGCGCGATACCAATTCATCATCGCATAGGCGGTTGCTGGGTCAGTCATGGCATTGCTGAAAAGCGCTACCTCGTCCCCACTGAGATCGCCCCGACTGGCAAGGGTGGTGTAACCCAATCGCGCCAACCTTTTCCCACCATCGGTCGCTCGGATCTGCTCAATCGTTATGTCCTTAATGCGGGTCATATAAGTGGAGCGCTTTTGCTGTTCTGGACTGTCCTTCAAAAATTTCAAAAACATATTGAGCGGCGGAGCATTCATCCCAATCACTTTATGCAGGCGTTTCGGATAAGCCTGTGCATAGGATAGTGCCAAAACCGAACCCCAGTCGTGACCGATCAAAATGTACTTTTCATCCCCACTCAAATAATGGGACAGATCATTGAGCTGCTTTGACAAAGCGGATAACTTATAGGGTTCCACATTTTGCGGTTTAGCAGATAGGCCCGATCCCAAACCATCGACGGCTACGACCCGATATTGCTCTTTGAGTACCTCCATCTGATCAAACCAGCTGTACCAGAAGGACGGAAATCCATGATAGAGTATAATCAACGACCCCTGCCCCGCTTCAACATAGTGCAAACGATTATCGCCGCTGCCAAAATATCCCTCTTGATAACCTATGGTACCCACCTTGTTAGCATTGGCGAACAGAACCGCCGGATCACTCGGTTCGCTTGATTCCGTGGGCGAACCCGATATTGGCACGCCGCTTTCTTGGTTCGGCAAAGTACAACCGACAAGGGCCATCAAAGCGATGCCAATAGCAAAATTTTTGTAAGTCATTCGCGTCTCCAATATCACCGAAACAACAATTGCTTTTTCCGGTTACAGTCTTATTGTAAACATAGTCAACAATAGGAGTGGGTGTTGATTAGCAAACCAGGTCTGTTTTCCATTGTGCTCGCCGCACATCTGATCCTTTTAGGTGGTTGCACAAAAGTTGATGAGCAAGAAAAACCTGCTCAATCTGAGCCAGCAGAAATAGAACAGGCCAGCGACTTTGGCGAGGCCGTGTATCAGAAACACTGTGCCGCATGCCATGACACAAGCGATGGAGAAGCGCCCAAAAGAGAGGCTCTTAGACTCCAATCCAATGAAGCCATCACAGCAGCTTTAACGACGGGAATTATGAAAGACCAAGCGTCGATGCTGACGCCGCTCGAAATCCGGCTTGTTGCCGAATATGTGGGTAGTCCTACTGGTCAAGATGCGCTTGCCAATGCCGATGCGCATAAATGCGAAGGCACCTTACAGTTGGCCTCTCCACCTCTCTGGCATCGGTGGGGTAACAATTTGCGTAACTCGCGGTTTCAGAGCGCTGAACGCGGCGGGATAAAAAGATCGGATGTGCCAAAGCTGAAACTGAAATGGGCCTTTGGTTTTCCCGGTGCCGCAAGAGCCCGGTCACAACCTACTATAACCGAAGAAGCCCTATTCACCGGTAGTCAGAGCGGCATCGTATATGCGCTTGATGCCAAAACGGGCTGCGTCTGGTGGACATTCCAAGCGGATACTGAAGTGCGCAACGCCCCGACCATGGCACTGGATCAACATGGCCAACCCGACATTCTCTATTTCGGTGATTTCAACGCCACTGTTTACGCAGTCAAGGCCGCCACCGGTAAACTGGTCTGGAAAAAATCCATCCGCGATCATCCGGTTGGAATTATCACCGGCGCTATCACGCATTATCAAGGCAAGCTATATGTACCGATGTCCTCGATGGAGGTGATCAACGCCTATCAGCCGAAATATGAATGTTGTACATTTCGTGGCGGCCTAACGGCGTTGGACGCCAAAACCGGACAGAATATTTGGCGGTTCTATACCGTCGATGAACCCAAAAATACGGGCTCCAATAGCGAAGGAAAAGATCGCTTTGGCCCATCGGGAGCGCCCATTTGGTCATCCCCAACATTCGATCGCAAACGGAATTTGATATATATTGGTACCGGTGAGAATTACTCTTCACCGGCCAATGATAAAAGCGATGCCATTATTGCGTTGGAGCCTGAAACGGGCAAAGTTCGGTGGATTCAGCAAACCATTGAGGGCGATGCATGGAACGGTGCTTGCGGGCGATTTGGCACACAGGTTAACTGCCCAAAAGAAAACGGGCCAGACTTTGACTTTGGTGCTCCCCCGATTCTGACCACGTTGGCAAATGGTAAGGATATCATTCTGGCCGGCCAAAAGTCAGGCATGCTTTATGGCATGGACCCCGACATTGGCGGAAAGATCCTTTGGGAAATCCGCGCCGGCATGGGCGGCTTTAATGGCGGTGTGCATTGGGGAATGGCGAGCGATGGCAAGGCATTGTTCGTGGGCATAGCAGACACACCAGGCAATGAGTTTGCCACCGGCCCTTCTCGGCAAGGGCTTCATGCCTACGACGCTGCAACAGGCAAGCCAATTTGGAGTCATTTTGAACCAAATGTCTGCGAGGAAAACGAGCATAAATGCCGAACGGCGCTATCTGCACCACCTACGATTGCAGATGGCGTTATTTATGCTGGTGCACTCAACGGAATATTGCGAGCCTATTCAGCGGCGAATGGAACACCCCTGTGGAGTACCGATACACGGCGCGACTATGTCACCATCAACAATGTCCCCGGACGAGGTGGGTCCATCGATAGCGCGGGGCCGATTGTCGCTGGCGGGATGCTTTATGTGAATAGTGGCTATGACAAGTTTCGGCAGATTCCTGGCAACCTATTGTTGGCCTATGGCATCGACGAAGGAGACGAAAGATGAAGAACGTGATTGCCCTATTGGCACTGAGTGCGTGCCTGTCTTCCTGCATACAGGCTGCTCCAGCCAACACGGCGGCTACCCCGGTGACGGACGGAAAACCGATGATAAAGCAATCAGAGTTCTTTCGGCCAGCCAGCCTGGGTGACACGCGGATCAAAGGTGTGCGATATATCGGGAAAACCGTATCCGATATTGATCAGACCATCGCCTTTTACAAACAGAGCGTTCCTTTTGAGTTGGTAAAACGATACCGTATTCCAGCAAGCGAACGGTTTCATTCCGAAATGATGGGAAAACAGCATGGCGAAATTGAAGTTGCGCTGATTAAGACCGCTACTGTTTTCGTGGAACTGATCGATTTTAATCCAGACATCAAAGAAACGCCTTATGCAAAGCCAGTATATGGCCCAGGCTACACCCATATTTGTTTTCAATCTCCCGCCACTGATCCAGCCCTGACCAAGTTCCTAAAGGCGGGGCTCAACATGGTGTCGCGCAACGCACCGGTTGATCTGGGTGGCTATGGCGTGACCTATGCTTACGGCCGTGATCCCGATGGCACCATGATTGAAAATGAAACGGTCGACAGGCCCCGTCGTTCCGATAGCGCATGGATAACCCATATTGGTGGAGCAACTTCCGATGTTGATCGCATGGTCGCCTTCTATACCAAGTTCATCGGCTATGGCGCGCGGCGGCGCGGAGAGTTTTCCAATTTCAAGCGCATTGATGATGTCGCTGGAATTGATGGGCTGGTATTGCGCAGCAGCTGGTTTGCCGTCCGCAATCTGGAAATAGAATTCTGGGAATATGTAAAGCCAGCCACTCCCGTTCGCGATAAACCCGCCAATGTTGATCAGCTTGGCTATAATATGACCGCTTTTGAAGTCACCGATGTAGATGCAGAAGCGAAGCGGCTAAAGAATCTGGGCATAGAAGTTACCGGATCTGCCAAGATTAGTCAGGGATGGAAAATCTACTATGCCTATGATCCGGATGGTAACATTATCTCGATCCAGCAGAATATTTCGGCGCCAAAATCACAATCAATTGATGATATGCTATGGATAGATCCGACGACCTTTTAGGATATAAAATCAATGGCAATCAAACAGTTTGTCTATTTCACTTGTACAAATGAAAATGCTAGTCACTAGTCATGAATGATCATTCCCCTATCAAAAGACGGCGATTAAGTCCGGAAAAACGAAAATCGTTGATCCTCGACCACACCGCAGAAATAGTTGCGCGGGAAGGTGTTTCCGCACTCTCGATGGATCGCATCGGGAAAGAAGCTGGGATCAGCAAATCACTGGTCTACACCTATTTTGAAAACCTAACCGAACTGCTCCGAACTTTGTTGCAGCGTGAATTGAAAGCCTTACGAAAAAAACAACAACAACAAGCCGAGAAGGCAGAAACATTTGAACAGCTAGTGCGCGGAGTTACGCACCAATATCTGAAATATATCGAGGAACGTGGACTGCTCATAGAACGGCTACAAGCTGAACCCAGCGTCGCGGGCGGCAACGACCCAACGGATTTTAGCCGCGATGAAGCAGTTGATTATATTGCGAAGCTGATCGAAGATAATTTCAACCTTCCCCCAGAGGTGGCAAAGGCCGCGACAGATATCTCTTTTGGAATACCGGCCACCGCAGGGGCCTATTATCTACACAATGGTATTTCGCGGGAAGACGTTGAAGATATTACAGTAACGATGACAATGGGCACGTTCAGCGCGCTACGTAATGAGTATGGCTTGCGTTTACGAAAGTTGAAGCGCCCAAGCTCCTAATTTTTGTCTAGCTTGATAGTCGCTGCGAGCAGCCTCACTTTTTTAATTTCAGCTTATTGGAAAAATGGTCATCAGTGATATGATGCCAAGTTCATATTCCAAAATTGATCGGCTGAAGGAAATTATAGATGAAGAAGCGCGCTGTTCTATTTTCGCTATTGCTTGCCATTGGGGTCGGTGCAGGAGCGGTCACCTATGCGCTATCACCGACGGTGCATCGGGGAGAGGATAGCGAAGCCCCAGAGCTTGGCCATCCGGGGGATTTTCAAATTGGAACTTCTGTTCAGGAATATTCTCTACCCGACCGCCTGACTTTAACAGCATGGGGCGCTGTTTCTGGCAGTTTGCAAACTGGAAACCGGAGTTTGTCGGTCCGGTTCTGGTATCCGGCCAATGCTGCGGAGAGCTTTGAGCCAATAGCGTATAGCCATATAATGAAACCCGTTGGCCAAGAACCAATGGAAATTACTTACCAAGGTCGCGCAGGCACAAATGCAGCGCGCCTTAGCGATCAAAAATTTCCATTGATCATAATGTCTCATGGTTTTGGTGGCTGGAACACCCAGTTCAGCAATCTCGGTGAACATCTGGCATCACGGGGCTATGTCGTTGCTTCCATAGGACATGCTGACCAACCGGTAGAAGGCATCTCCTCCTTCTTGCTCTCATTTGGTAATGTGCTGATGAGTCGGATGCTCGATCAACGCCAGATATTGGAAAAAATCCTAAATCAAGCCCAGTCATCCGAAGCGGGCCATTTTGCTCAAATCGATCCAGAACAAGTCGGCTTGATTGGATATTCTATGGGGGGCTATGGGGCCATCTCGGCAACCGGTGCTCCTTACAGCTTTAAAGCTGATCCCATGGCCAATATTCCGGATTCGGCCAAAACCGCAATGGAAGCTGCGCTCGACACGACCAATCCTGTGGATGCGTTTGTCACCATAGCACCATGGGGCGGACAACCAGATAACCGGGTTTGGACGAAAGATGCCTTGGCAAAGATCGACAAACCATTGCTTATGATTTCCGGCAGTCAAGATGATGTTGTCAATCACAAAGAAGGCGTCACGTGGCTGTTCGACAATCTAAAAAATACAGACCGTCACATGCTCGTCTACCGCGAAGCTCGTCACAATATCGCGGGCAATGACTTCAAAATCCCAGAAGATAGCCCGTTTCAAATCTCCGAATTTCTGAAAGAACCGGTCTGGCGCACAGAGCGAATTAACGCAATCAACCAGCATTTTGTTACAGCTTTTTTCGATTGGCGGCTCAAAAATGACGAGTCAAAAGCGGCTTTTTTAAATACGCCAACCACCGATTCGAATGATGCAAATTGGGCAATTGGAGCAGGCGAACAACTGAACGGCAAACTGGCCGGGGACAGTGAAACAGACTATTGGAGGGGTTTCCAGCGCCGTTGGATGACGGGACTGGAGCTACATCGTGCTACCGGCAAAACCGCTGGTTCAAAGGAGTAGGTTATTTCTGATTTCGCAATGACGGAACATTCGCTTTGAGCTCTACTGAGCTTGTTTTCACCATATTAAGCTGCCTGTTCTTCATGGCGCTGGTGGCATTGATCAGTTGGTGGAAGACCCGGGGTACGGTCGATAGCAAGGATGGGTATTTCCTCGCAGGGCGAGGTCTGGGCGCAACCTTCATTGCTGGCTCATTATTGCTTACCAATTTATCCGCCGAACAACTCATCGGCCTCAATGGCTCGGCATACGGCTTCAATCTCTCGAGCATGGCATGGGAAGTAACCGCAGCCATAGCGACTATAGCGATGGCCTTTATCTTTCTGCCCAAATATCTGGCAGGCGCTTTCACGACCCTGCCGGAATTTTTGAATGATCGTTTTGATCCGGTTGTACGCCGAATGTCCGTTATATTGTTTATGCTGGGCTATGGATTGGTGACGATCCCATCGGTACTCTATTCTGGTTCCGTTGCCGTGCTGCAGCTGTTCAATGTAACCGAGTTAACCGGTCTAGACTATTTTCCCGCTCTCGTTGCCACGGTGATCTCCATTGGTTTGATAGGGTCTATCTACGCCGTTTTCGGCGGTCTAAAGGCGGTTGCTATTTCAGATACGATCAACGGTGTCGGTCTGCTAATCATCGGTATATTGGTGCCCGTTCTTGGACTCATCGCCCTTGGCCAGGGCGATTTTAGTTTGGGCATAGACAAGTTGGTCAATGACCATCCCGAAAAACTAAACGCGATTGGCGGAGCGGAAGATCCTACGCCCTTTGGCACGATTTTTACCGGCATGGTGTTCGCCAACCTGTTCTACTGGTGCACGAACCAATATGTGATCCAAAGGACCCTTGGTGCCGCCTCACTCGCCGAAGGGCAAAAAGGCGTCTTGTTTTCCGGCTTCTTCAAGGTACTTGTACCCTTCCTGATGATGATACCGGGGGTCATTGCCTTTCATCTCTATGGCCCCGGCATGGGTTCCATCGATCAGGCCTATCCGCGTTTGATCAAGGATGTCCTCCCGGTTTATCTCTCCGGCTTTTTTCTCGCGGTTCTGCTTGGAGCAGTATTCAGTTCCTTCAACTCGCTGCTCAACAGCGCCGCAACGTTATTCAGTCTGGATGTCTACGCTCCAGCGCGCAAAGGTAAGGCAAGCGATGCCGATCTCGTGCGGATTGCCAAAATCGCAAGTATTGTCATCGCTCTCTTCTCATTCGTCGTTGCGCCGATGCTCTATTTTGCAGAAGCGGGGCTCTGGCAGGTCATCCGGATATTCACCGGCTTTTACAACATTCCGACTGTCGTGATCGTTATCGTGGGCCTGTTCACCACAAGAGTTCCCGCCTTGGGTGCGAAGCTGGTCATTATCTTCCATGTTATCGCCTACGGTTTGTTACGATTTGTGCTCGATGATGTGGTGACCATTCACTTTCTTCACCAATATGCGATCCTGTTCATCATCGAAGTTGGTATCATGCTGACGACGGGGATATTCAAACCACGCGAGACAGCATGGGCGTTCACCCGCAATGAACAAGTTGATATGACACCATGGCGATTTGCTCGCCCGCTTGCGATCACGCTGTTTAGTTGCGTGGTTGGGCTTTACTTACTGTTTTCACCCATGGGACTGGCGGGGACTATGGACAGTCTATTCTACGCGCTCATCGGTATATTGCTCGTGACCAATATTGGTATCTGGCTGCGCGCACGAACAAAAACACTTACAATATGAGCGATGCCAGTACGCGCCGTTTTCCGGCGAAGGGGCGCCGACCATGCATCACAAGAAAATTGTCAACCAGCGCAACGTCACCGGCTTGCCATTCCAGATCGTAGCTGAGCGCATCGGAAAGCTGGATGGCCGCTGCCATGTCTTGGGGTATGATCGGCGTTCCGTCACCGAAAGTCACTGATTTGGAAGCTTCATTGCGTGTATCCGACCAGCCCCGGAACGCAGCAATTAACTGATTGAAAAATACCTTCCGACCATCAGGCAATGTCCGCACAGCACCCAGCCGTGGTGATGTCATCCGCAAACTGCCGTCATCCATCCATTGCCAGTCATAACCGAGATCATTGAGCCGGGCCTCTGCGGGTTCGCGTTGCTTAACGCTCAACATGCTTCGCCAGCTGCGACCTTGACCAGAGCCGGCGTCATCCTCAGGCGGCAAGACATTGGTATAGCGGACACCCTTTTCCGCAAATGCTGCAACGAGATCGGGCACCTGCTCGGCCAGTTTATCCAACAAAATATCCGACCGGCAAAGCGGTGTCGCGCCGCCTTCATCAGGGGCAATCTCGCAGTAGAAAAACAGTTTTGACGGATAGATCGATGTCTGGGCCATCTCATGATGTAGATAGATGCTGGTGGATGGCGGCGCCTCATTGGCGGTGAACACACGATCCGTAACATTGACGCGCACTGCATTGGAAAGAGATTCCGCATAGGGGAAATTGGGTTCCCCATAGGCCGCAATAGCCGCATCAAAATTGTCCGCACTCGGCACATCAAAACCGCGAAACAGTACCGCACCGTTTTTCTGCAATACAGCATCAATGCGCGGCTTATGTTCACTCAAATAGGATGCAAGATCGCCTTGACCAGCGATCACGTCGGGAAACTCTGCATCACTGCGGTTACTGGGTTTCATTGTTTCAGTCATAAATCGGATGGAAGCTATCAAAGGCGGCTTCGCAAAATACGCCCGGGTCGTTAAACCGGCGATTAGCGTTGAGCGCGGAAATCGCTTTCATCTCTGCATCGCTCAGCACAAAATCAACGATGTCGAGATTTTCCCGCATCCGTGCCGGCTTCTTAGTTTTGGGAATGATGGATGTATTACGTTGAATGCCCCAACGCAGCACAATTTGTGCTGGTGTTTTGTTGTGGCTTTCAGCCGCCATCAGAACCGCTGGTTCTTTCAGCACACTATCTTGCGAACCAGCCATATCGAGTTCGACATAAGAAAGCGCGCCGAGCGGTGAGAAAGCAGTGACCTGCATATCATATTGTCCCGCCAACCGGATCAACTTCTCCTGTGCCAAATAGGGATGCGATTCAATTTGCAGCACATAGGGTTTGATCTTTGCATAACGCATCAGATCATGGATCAACGCACTGTTATAGTTGCACACTCCGATATGGCGGGTCAGACCCTTATCGACCAGTTTTTCCATCGCCGCCCAAGTCTCATGCAACGGGACCTGCGCCTGTTTCATAGTTGGGTTGTTTGCGGCGGGATCAAAAATCCATTCTGGCGGATAGCGCTCTTCAATTGGTACGAATTCAAGCGCGATCGGAAAATGGATCAAGTACAGATCAAATTGCTCAATCCCTAGATCATCGAGAGATTTCTGGCAGGCTGCTTCGACATGTTGCGGTGCATGAAAACTATTCCAGAGTTTAGAAGTCACCCAGACTTCATCTCGACCGCACAATCCCTGCTGTATAGCTTTGGCCAAGCCTTCTCCAACTTGCGCTTCATTGCCATAGTCGGCCGCACAATCGAAATGGCGATAACCGGCTCGCACAGCTTCAATGAGTGTATCGACGCAATCTTCCGGAGCAACCTTCCAAAAGCCAAAACCGATTTGCGGTATATCATCCAGCATTGCAGTTCCTTCAATCCGTAAAATTCAACATGACGGGTTGACCCGTTTCGATAGACTTATGTGCAGCAGCGCCCATGACAACGGCTTTGTAACCGTCGATGGCAGAGACCAAAGCCGGCCCACCTTGCGTCAAAGCAGCATGAAAATCGCGCAACTGAAAATAAGTTGCTCCATGATGATGACCTGCTGCCATGGCATCCGCCGGCGTATCTATCACTTCGACAATGGAACCACTACCATCGCGCGGCGACCAGGTTACATTCGCGGCGGGGATTTGAACTTCCAGCTTGCCCAGATGACCGAGCGCATAAATATCTTCTTGTTGCTCCGATCCTTCTGCGAACATGCACAGATCCAATACAGCCCGTGCACCACCAGAGAAATCGATGGTCACCAAAGCATTGTCGAGAATATCGGGGGTTTCTCCATCATAGCGCTCATCCAGATGATTCACATCTTGCCCGCCGCTGGCGTAAATCTTTATCGGTTCGTCATTAAGTATGTACCGCATCAAGTCGAAAAAATGACAGCATTTTTCCACCAATGTACCGCCCGTATTGCGGTTGAACCGGTTCCAATCTCCAATCTTGGGCAGGAAAGGAAACCGATGCTCCCTGATACAGAGCATATTGACCGGCCCAGTATCACCCCCACGGACACGTTCAATAAATCGCGCAACCGGCGGCATGTAACGATATTCCATGCCGACCCAAAAAAGCGATGGATAGACAGACTGCAGCTCTAAAAGAGATGATGCATGCTCAACCGTGGTACACATCGGTTTCTCGAGCAGTATAGCCACTTCAGATTGCATGATCGGTTGAATGACATCGAAATGCGTATGGTTGGGGGATGCAATGATAACAGCATCGATATCCTCTTTTTCCAACAGCTCACCAGTTTCTTGGTAACAGCGAATATCCTGCCCCAATTCACCCGCCAATTGCACAGCGGCTTCGCGCGAACCGGCATCGGGATCAGCAATTGCAACAAGTTCACAGCCTTCAAACAAAGCAAGATTGCGCATGTGCTCACGGCCCATCAAACCGCACCCAACAATCGCGTATCTCTTGGAATTTGACATCAAGATTTCCAGTGGAACAGGTGCGTAAAATAACAAGCTTCTTGGAAAAACGGCAACAATAGCTTCATAGCTCTAATGCGCTTCGTCCCAATTTTTGCCCGTTCCGATATCGACATCTAAGGGCACGTCCAGTTTTACTGCTGGCTCTGCAGCACCTGACATAACTGAGCGGATGACATTACTCGCAGCCTCAACATCGCCTTCGGGTAGTTCGAATACCAGTTCATCATGCACCTGCATCATCATCTTCACATGCGGCAATCCAGCTTTGGACAGCGCCGGAAGCATCCTCGCCATGGCACGTTTGATGATATCTGCGCTGGTACCTTGAATAGGCGCGTTGATCGCAGCCCGTTCGCTGCCTTGGCGCTCCATTTGGTTTTGTGATTTCAGGCGCTCAAACCATGTTTTGCGGCCAAACAACGTCTCGGTATAACCGCTTTCCCTTGCTGCCTGCAGTGTGGCAGAAATATAATGGTTGATACCGGGGAACCGCTCAAAATAGACATTGATCATGTCCTGTGCCTCATCCGGGTCCACCTCTAGGCGCTTGGCCAAACCCCAGCGGGAAATGCCGTACAGGATTGCAAAGTTAATCGTCTTGGCACGGGCACGCGCATCACGATCTTCACCGCCGAACAACTCACGGGCAGTGCGATTGTGAATATCCTCTCCATTGGCAAACGCCTCTTTCAGCGTATCGACATCCGCAATATGCGCCGCAAGCCTCAGCTCAATTTGAGAATAATCGGCCGCGAGGATTACATTGCCAGGAGCAGCAACAAAAGCCTGTCGGATTTGCCGGCCAATATCGGTTCGAATAGGAATATTCTGCAAGTTCGGTTCAGTCGATGACAAACGCCCGGTTTGTGCACCACTAAGCGAATAGGAGGTGTGTACACGTCCAGTCTTAGCGTTAATTTGTTCCTGCAGAGCGTCGGTATAAGTACTCTTCAATTTGCTGAGTTGCCGCCAGTTCACAACTTTCTGCGCAATCGGCTCCCCGTCACCGGCTAGACGTTCCAATACTGTTACATCTGTAGAATATTGCCCTGACTTGCCTTTCTTGCCGCCCTTCAATCCTAGCTTCCCGAACAAAATTTCACCCAGTTGTTTAGGGCTGCCGATAGAGAAAGGTTCGCCCGCCAGTTCATGGATTTCCTTTTCCAGGCTCTCCATATTTTCTGCGAAGCTTTGCGACAATCGCGCCAGTTCTTCCCGATCGACAAGCACACCGGTTTCTTCCATCTTGGCAATGATCGGGACCAGCGGACGGTCGACCATCTGATAAACTCGTGTCGCTCCTTCCGGAGCCATGCGCAGACGCAATATTTCCCATAAGCGCAACGTAACATCGGCATCTTCAGCGCCATACTCCGTTGCTTTGTCGAGCGGCACTTCGGCAAAACTGATCGCCTTTTTTCCAGTACCGCACAGAGATTTGAAACTGATGCACTCGTGGCCTAAATGCAGTTTGGACAGCTCATCCATACCGTGACCATGCAAGCCAGCATCGAGATTGAAGCTCATCACTAACGTATCGTCCATCGGTGCAATTGAAATATCATGCTGCGCCAATACACCCATGTCATATTTCAAGTTTTGCCCAATCTTCAGCACCGCATCATCTTCGAGTAACGGTTTGAGCAAAGCCAGCGCGTCTTCAAACGGTATCTGCTGCGGAGTCTCACCAAACATATCGCCACTGCCATGGCCGAGCGGAATATAGCAGGCTTCATTCGGTCCAGTAGCAAGGCAGACGCCAACGATCCGTGCGGTCACGCTCTCAAGGCTGTCGGTTTCTAGGTCGACCGCACAAACACCTTTCTCCGTGGCACGATCGATCCATTTTTGCAGCGAGTCGATCGTCTGAACACACTCATATTTGCTGCGATCGATCGGCGGAGCTTCAACCGGCTTTGGTTTATCAGCCGAAACAGGATCATTGCCGCCAACGTCGGGATCTTGTGGTTCCGCCTGTCCGCCACCCAGTTTTTTGAGCAAAGAATTAAATCCGTGGTGCTCAAGAAACTCCTGAAGCGGCGGCACCGGAATATCCTTCAGAAGGAAACTTTCCAGTGTATCGGGCAGTGGGCAATCTTCTTTCAAAGTCACCAATACCCGCGACAGCCGCGCCAGTTCGGTATTCTCTACCAACCTTTCCTGCATTTTTGATTTTTTCATTCCCGGTGCAGCCTCGAGCACCGATTCAATATCGCCATATTCATTGATCAACTTAGATGCAGTCTTCGGGCCGATACCGGGCACTCCAGGAATATTATCCGAGGTATCACCCATCAAACCCAACACATCGCCCAACTTTTCTGGCCCAACTCCGAATTTCTCTTCCACCGTTGCACGGTTCATCCGCACGTTTTTCATTGTGTCCAGCATATCGACCCGGCTCTCATCGCTAGGTTCGATAAGCTGCATCAAGTCCTTGTCCGAAGAGACAATCGTGACTTTCCAGCCTTCGGCGAGCGCAGCCTTGGTATAGCTGGCAATCATGTCGTCTGCCTCGACATTTTCTTCTTCAATCATAGGCAGAGAAAACGCGGTGGTCGCATCGCGTATCATAGGAAATTGCGGGACCAGATCGTCTGGCGCCGGGGGTCGGTTGGCTTTATACTGATCGTAGATTTCGTTTCGGAAACTGGTGCCCGATTTATCAAGTACCACCGCCATATGCGTTGGGCCATCCGCCTTGTGCAAGTCGTCCGCAAGCTTCCAGAGCATGGTTGTATAACCATAGACCGCGCCCACGGGTTCTCCGTGCTTATTGGTCAACGGAGGCAGGCGGTGATAGGCCCTAAAAATATAGGCCGATCCATCGACCAGATAGAGATGCTTTTGTTGTTTTTCAGAAGAGTCTGTCATGACGGCGAGCATTAGCATCAGCCGCGCCAAGCGTCACCGTGAAATTGCAGTGAGATCAGCCCCGATATCATTGTGCAATATCTCAGGTGATGGCCGGCGTCTCGTCCTCATACCGGGTTCAAACATGACCACTCGATTACGACCCCGTCGCTTGGCCTCGAACAAGGCTGCGTCTGCGTTACGCATCAAAAGGGATCGCTGCTGATGGGAGGCGGCATTGGTCAGTCCAATACTGATTGTAATGACATACCGGATACCGGGATGCGGTTCGAATTTTATATGTTCGACTTCGTGCCGGATTAACTCGCCGATAATTTGGCCTTCGACTTCACTCGTATCGGGCAATAACACCCCAAATTCTTCTCCGCCAATCCGGCCAATCAAATCACCCTTGCGCAATATTTTTCGAAAACTGCGCGCCAAGAGAACCAAGGCTTCATCACCTTGCGGATGCCCAAAACTGTCATTAATCTGCTTGAAATTGTCAACGTCGAGCATCAGAAAAATGCTGTTAGCACTGGCCGCTCTGACTTCTTCGCTTCTGTCGAAAAAATGCTCCCGGTTGGGCAAGCCAGTCATCCCGTCATAATTGGCTTTGTGGGCAAGCATTATATTGGCTTCGCGCAGCTCCTCTTCCGTTGCTTGTAAGCGCCGCGCAGTACTTGCAAGCCGGACCCGCTGGTTGGCCATGTACCAACTCAAAGGAATACCTACTGCCCACGGCACCATGATCGCTAAGATCATTATGCCCCAAAAATGATCATCAAAACCAAAGATCAAAAGATATAAGGGCGCGGTAAAACAAAAGGATAACAGCACTGCCGTGCCGGTTACTATCCACGCTTCGCGCCATCGGGGCAATTCATCGAAAAAGCCGATCATGGTACGAAGCTTAGAGGTGAATAATTGCGGCCCTATTCAATGCCATAGTTAACAATATGCCTGTCAAGCCAGCAAAGTCGGCAGATTCAGGACAAAATTTGTTAATGATCGCGCTGCGGATCATCGCGCACCATCTCTCCCAGTAGAAAAGGCTTATGCGCGCGTAAAATTCTTTCAGCAAACTCCATGAACACACGAACACGAGCGGTTTTTCGCAAATCCTGATGCGTCAGAATCCAAATATCCCGGGATGGTGTGGGTGGTTGATCGGTTGCCCGCACCAGATCACCATAGCCATCACCCGCAAGACAAGGCACCGCTATAAGACCCATTTTTCGTTGAGCCATTTCCAACTGTAACGAGATGCTACTGAAGCTGCCCCAGACGGGCACGCGTTTAAATTCAGTATTTTGAGTCCAGTCTGGATAGCGGCCTTCGCGATCTTCCCATCCGAGCCAACGCGCTTCCTCCGGATGATTTTCAAAATCATGGGCGGCAATATAGTCAGGATGGGCATAGACTGAGGTTGTATAAGAAAATAGCCGCTTACCCACCAATGTGTCAGGCGGGTTATTGTCCATACGGATGGCGATATCTGCTTCACGTCGCGCAACATCCAAAAGATCATAGCTCGTAATGATTTCCAGTTCTAACCCTGGATATTGTTCACAAAATTCGGGCAGATAGGGTGTGAAAATGTTGATCGCGAACGGCTCCGCCATAGTAACCTTGATCGAACCCGAAAGTTCATTGTCCCGCCCTACTATATGCCTTTCAACCGAGACCAGATCGTCGTTAAATCGTCCCGCCGCCTCGGCCAACTCTTCGCCCGCCTGTGTCGGAAAATACCCTTCTGGTCGTCGTTCAAAAAGTGCAACGCCAAGCGATTGCTCGAGCTGATCGATCCGGCGACTGACGGTAGAATGATGAACTTTAAGCGATTTTGCGGCGGCTCTTACTGTACCGGCGGCCATCACTTCGCGAAATGTCTTGATCTCTTCCCAGTCCATATTTCCCTTCCTTAGACCAATTTCACATCAACTAGGTGGCTAATTTTTGCAACTATGAGTTGCAATATCATGGTTAGACAACATATTTTTTAGCCGGTATCGGTGGTGCATAAAAGCTAATTGGTAGAGAGGCTATGGCGAATTTATCAACCAGCACATATCGAGCAACGGCGTCTTCGGCACCTGGTTTTCAAAAACATCCGCGATATGAACTCGATATTGTGCCATCGCGATCATTGCATCAATTGATATTGAATGAGGCTTTAATTGCTGCTTCTGATCGCTCGCTGATTGTTTGCGAACAGGGATTTCGTAATGTCCTATATGTACCGCGCGACGATATCTTGATCCCCCTCACCCGCATGAAGGGGCAATCCAGCTTTTGTCCCTTCAAAGGGACGGCAACCTATTGGGAACTGGATGCCAACGGCCAAATCTTCGGCAATGCGGCATGGAGTTATGAGCTTCCTTATGATGAAGTTGCGCCACTCAAAGGCCATCTGGCCTTCTATCTCGACAAGCTCGATTGTTATTGGCGCAATGGAGTTGAACAACCCCTGCTAGGCCCGGGCCGTTGTCACGGAGAAGATTGTTTTGCCCCGATTGCTGCCTAGTCTATTCAATCGAACTTTCAAATCACTATGGAGCCTGTTCAATGACGATTCCTATTTATGCCGCTGCTGCGGGAGCATTTCTCATTATATTACAAGCCTTGCTTATGGTTACAGTCGGTGCTTACCGGGGTAAATCTGGCATAAGTTTGGGAGTGGGAGATGACCCTGCGTTGGAACGCAAGATTCGACGACATGGTAATCTGGCGGAAAATGCGGGCTTGTTTGTTGCCGTTTTAGCGCTGGCGGAAATGACTGTCGTTCCCAATATTGTCGTTCAGTACATTGCGATTGCTTTTATCGTCGCGCGTATTTTCCATGCCATCGCACTGTCATCTGCGGTCGGGGCGCAGGGTGATGAAGGCAGTAAGTTCTTCATCATTGCCCGGGTTATTGGTGCGATGGGAACTTTTCTCTCGTTTCTCACGCTGGGAGGTTACATCCTCACCGGCCTATTGTAACGCTCTTCACAATATTCATAAGGAACTTTCATGACATTACCCCTCTCCCAAATCTTCAAAACCTCCACTGCACAGGCTTTTCGCGGTCTTACCAATGTCCTCAACAAAACCAAGGAACACGCCGCTTCTGCAGAAATCGACGATACCAATTTTCTCGATGCGCGTCTGTTCCCCGATATGCATGAAATGAAGTGGCAAGTGCAGATGATCACCGAATTCGCCGTGCGCGGTGCTGCTCGGATGACGGGCGTTGCGACAGATGACCTGCCTAACCTACCAATGGAAGGTGACAGTTTTGATGCTCTCATCAAACGTATAGAAGAATGCGCGGACACGGTAGCTGAGGCAGATGATGCGACGATCGATGGCAATGCGGATATGAAAATCGTTATGCCAATAGGGCCGGAACAAACAATGGAACTGGACGGCAAAACCTACATCCAGAGCTTCTATCTGCCCAATCTGTTTTTCCACGTTACCACCACCTATAATCTGGCACGAATGCAGGGCGTTGCCGTTGGTAAGCGCGAATATATGGGGATGTAACTCCTCCTCACGCCCCTCTCAATCCGGAGAATAAAAATGGAATTTTCAACCTACTTGCTATTTTTGGTGACGACAGCCGTCGTCGTATTTTCTCCGGGTGGGGCAGCGGTTGCCATAGGTTCTCAAGGCGCTGGAAATGGGATGCGCAGAGCATTGTTGGGGTGACTGGCGTAGCGTTGGTCAATGCCTCTATTTTGCCATGTCAGCCACGGGGATCGCTGCCTTATTAATTGTATCAGACCTGGTATTCTCGATCATCAAATGCGTGGGCGTCGCCTATCTGGTTTATTTGGGACTGAACGCAATATCTAGTTCTAGCGGCGGCATAGTGGTAAAGGCTGGGGCCAAATCATCCCGTAAATCACTATTTACCAAAGGCGTTGTGATCGAGTTCGCCAACCCCAAAGCGTTATTGTATTTTGCCGCCATTTTACCCCAGTTTGTTAACACGGCGGCACCAATATTACCTCAGATATTGTTGATGGGGCTCACGACTATATTACTCGATTTTGTGAGCTACTCACTCTATGCATTTTTGGGGTTTCGACTGACTCGCAATGCCGTGAAAGATTGGGTTATCAAGTCGATCAACCGTGTAGCCGGAGCGGCCTTGATCTTCGCAGGCTTCCGTATGGCGAGTGTAACCGCGTCACGATAATTTCCTATTGCAATTTCCCATTGCGCTTCCCGCCCCTTGGCTTAGGGAGGTGGCGATGACTGATAGCGCTACATCCACTCGCCTGATAATTCGCCAACCTGATGACTGGCATGTGCACCTTCGCGATGGTGAAATGTTGGAGGCTGTCGCGAAATATACAGCGCGCCAATTTGCACGCGCGATAGTCATGCCCAATCTGGCCCCTCCGATTACAACCGTTGCGGCAGCCGACAGCTACCGCGATCGTATTAAGGCCGCGGCTGGTTCCAGCTTCACGCCGTTGATGACCTGTTACCTAACCGATGATATTGATCCGGCAGAGGTAGTGCTCGGTTTTGCCAAAGGGGTATTCACGGCCTGCAAACTATACCCGGCGAACGCTACGACCAATAGCTGTCATGGCGTAACCGATATTCAGAATATCTATCCAGTGCTGGAAGCAATGCAACGTATTGGCATGCCGCTTTTGATCCATGGTGAAGTGACCGATGTTGATATCGATATATTCGACCGTGAGGCGGTTTTTATCGAACGCATTCTAATCAAAGTGATTGCAGATTTTCCAGATCTGAAAGTCGTGTTCGAACATATAACGACTGCCGAAGCCGTCGAATTTGTTGATGCCTGTGGCCCAAATGTTGCTGCCACGGTTACGCCGCACCACTTGGCGTTTAACCGCAACGCAATTTTCCAAGGCGGAATACGACCGCATTATTATTGCCTGCCAGTGGTCAAACGGGAGAAGCACCGATTGGCTCTCCGTCAGGCAGCAACATCCGGTTCCGAAAAATATTTTCTGGGTACAGACAGCGCACCGCATTTGGTCGGTGACAAGGAATCATCCTGCGGTTGTGCCGGCTTATTCAATGCGCCCTATGCTCTGGAGAGCTATGCCCAGACTTTTGAAGAAGAAGGCGCGCTTGACCAACTAGAAGCTTTTGCTTCAGAAAATGGACCGCGTTTTTATGGTCTGGCGCCGAATGACAAACGGGTAGTTCTGGAAAAACTGGACAACCAAGCCGCAAAAGAATTTCAAACAGACAACGGGCCGGTTACTCCGTTTCTAGCCGATGAGACCTTGTCCTGGAAATTCGCGGGATTTGAACATTAGAATCCTTCTACCCCAGCGGAAGGCATAGTGTGACTGACGCTCTTTTGAAAACTGAAGGCGGACCACCAAGGCGCATTAGCGAGCTAAAACTATTCCTGTTCGCGCTGGCAACCGCCGCGGCCATCGCAAACGGCTATTATGTTCACCCGTTGATCACCCCAGTTGCAGATGAGTTTGGAGTGAGCGGTGCGGTGGTTGGGCTGGTTCCCGCCTTAAACCAGATCGCGCTCGCTCTGGGTATTTTACTTTTGTTACCGCTCGGTGATCGGGTAAACAATCGAACATTGGTTACGATATTCGTCTGCGGCCAGTTTATTGCAATGCTCGCCATGGCGCTTTCCGATAGTTTTTTTATCTTCGCCGCGGCTTCCTCCCTACTCGGCTTTTTCACAATCATTCCCTATCTGTTGCCGGCATATGTGACGCAGCGGGTACAACCGGGCCGGATGGGTCATGTCACCGGCATCATGGCAGCCGGAGTAACGTTGGGCATCTTGGGTAGCCGCGTCGGCGCCGGTATGCTGGGGCATTATTTTGGCTGGCGCACCGCCTATTGGGTTGGCGTTGTCCTGACTGCATTGCTGGTTGTCCTGTTGCCAATGATCATGGATCGCAAATCCGAAGAGCCCGAAAAAAAGGAAAAACCACCTAGTTATCGTGAGTTACTAGGATCACTCTGGCCGATGATCAGAGCTTATCCCGAAGTGACCTTAGGGGGTTTCATGCAGGCGATTTCTTTCGGCCTCTTCCTCGCGCTTTGGTTGGGAATCGGGCTACACTTGCCGCGCATTGGTTATGGTGTGGATACGGTCGGTTATCTGGCCTTTATCGCCGCGATAAACGTTTTCGTTGCGCCCTATGCTGGTAAATTTATCGACCGGTCCGGCGCAGAAGAAACCCGTGTCTTTTTCTCTGCCATCCAATGGGTCGGCGTTTGCTTGTTGCCCTTTGCGGGTGACAATTTGATCATCCTGATCGTTGCGGTCATTCTCAACACATTGGGCGGCGCATCCAAGGATGTCGCCAGTCGAACCATATTGTTCAGCCGCGCACCCGAGATCCGCACGCGATTGATGACCATTTATATCGTCATCATGTTCATTGGCGGTGGGATCTCGAGCTGGCTTGGCACCGCTGTGTACGAATATGCGGGTTGGTCTGGTATCTCGATCATGGCCATCACCTACGCCTCGATCATCATGGTTCTAGCAATCTGGGGATTGCGTTTCCGCAGAGTTAAAACCTAGCATTCCACCAAATTAACCGCCAGACCGCCCTGAGACGTTTCTTTGTAGCGTTCGCTCATATCTAGGCCGGTTTTGCGCATGGTCTCGATAACCTCATCTAGACTGACACGATGCGTGCCATCGCCCAAGATAGACAGGCGTGCGGCCTCTATTGCCTTCACCGCTCCCACAGCATTGCGTTCAATACAGGGCACCTGAACCAGTCCTGCAACTGGATCGCAGGTCAGGCCTAGATTATGCTCCATGCCGATCTCGGCAGCATTCTCGACCTGCAAAGGCGAACCGCCCCAAGCAGCGGTCAATCCAGCAGCGGCCATCGAACAGGCAACACCAACTTCCCCTTGGCATCCAACTTCAGCCCCGGAAATCGAAGCGTTTTCTTTGAACAACGAGCCAATTGCTGCAGCTGTCAGAAGAAATGTTTCAACACCAGCGGCATCTGCTTTCGGTGCAAAACGTTCGTAGAAGCGCAACACTGACGGCACAATCCCTGCCGCTCCGTTGGTCGGTGCAGTGACCACTTTTCCGCCCGCCGCATTTTCTTCATTCACCGCCAGTGCCCAGAGATTGACCCAATCCAAAATTGTTAGTGGGTCGGATAAAGCCCGTTCTTGTCGGTCCATTAGACGGTCATAAATTAGCGGTGCGCGGCGTTTGACTTTCAGGCCACCTGGCAGGATTCCTTCTTGCTTGATACCGCGATCAATACAGGCCGACATCGCATCGGCAATCGCCCGGATGCCATTGCTAATCTCTTCATCACTCGAACCGGTACGCTCATTGTAACGCACAATATCCGCGATAGAATAGTCATTCTCTTCCGCTATGTGGAGCAGGTCTGCGCCGGACTTAAACGGGTGCGGCACATCCCAAAGGCCGATTTCCGGATCATTTGCACCAATCTGGTCCTCATCCAAAATCGCCCCACCGCCGACTGAATAATAGACACAGGTGTCGAGCAGTTCGTCGCCGTTAAACGCATTCAACCGCATGGCATTACTATGAAAATCAAGGCGTTTCTTCTGGTCGAAAACTACATCTGATTCTTCATCAAAGGAAATTTGATGCCTGCCATTCAAACTGAGCCGTGACGTTTCTCGTATTTGATTGATCAGCGCATCTGCCGCATCCGGTTCGATATATTCGGGTTTTTGGCCGGAGAGTCCCAGCAAAACGGCACGGTCGGTTGCGTGTCCTTTGCCGGTCAATGCAAGAGAGCCAAAGAGCAATGTTTCCAGCCGCGTCACGTCATAGAGTTTGCCTGCCTCAGCAACACGTTCCACAAACGTCGCCGCAGCCAGCATCGGCCCCATAGTGTGTGAGCTAGATGGCCCCACGCCGATTTTGAACAGTTCAAATGTGCTGCAGACCATGACTTAACTCAAGACGCCTTCACGCCGGCAATCCACTGATCAACCCGCTTCTCCAATATGCCGAGCGGCAATGCCCCGCCGCCCAAAATCGTGTCATGGAAAGCGCGAATATCAAACTTTTCTCCCAATTCCTTCTTAGCTCGGGCGCGTAGTTCCAATATTTTGATCATTCCGATTTTATAGCTCGTTGCCTGTCCGGGATTGACCAGATAACGCCTGACTTCTGACCGTACTGCCGCTTCTGGAATAGAGGAGTTTTCGAGGAAATAGGCGATCGCTCTCTCTTCGCTCCAACCTTTGGCGTGTAGACCGGTATCAACCACCAACCGAATCGCCCGCCAAATCTCACTCGTCAGGCGACCGAACTCTGAATAGGGATTTTCATAACCACCCATTTCTTTGGCCAGATACTCTGAATAGAGGCCCCAACCTTCGCTATAGGCAGTGTACCCAGCTTGCGTTCGGAATGTCGGAATTCCTTCAAGCTCTTGTGCGATCGAGATTTGCATATGGTGGCCGGGCAATCCCTCATGATAGGCGATCACCTCAAGCGTCGGGATGGGCATCGCCCGCATATCGGAGAGATGGGCATAATAGATTCCAGGTCTTGACCCATCCGGTGTGCCGCTGCGATAATGCTGGGCCGCACCGTCGCGTTCGCGGAAAGCCTCCACACGGCGCACTTCCAGATCGGCTTTGGGCAATATACCAAAATATTTGGGTAGCTTTGGCTTCAGGGCATCAATATGCCCTTTAGCAGTTGCAATATATTGATCGGCTCCCGCATCGTCATCGGAAAAGTAAAACTGATCATCTTCTCGAATAAATTTGAAGAACGCCTTTAGTTCGCCCTTGAACCCGACTTTGGTTTTGATGGTCTCCATGTCGGCGCGAAGTCGTGCCACTTCAGATAAACCAATATTATGGATTTCATGGGCGGTCAGATTGGTAGTCGTCTGATTGCGCAGTCGGTAACTATAGTAGTCCATCCCGTTGGGAAGCATGCCTGCTCCTTTGGCCATTGCATCGGTATTGGGCATATCGGCATTATACCAAGCGATGACCCGTTGATAGGCAGGAGCAAAAGTTCCGATCAGTGCGTCACGAGCATTGGTGCGCAAAGTAGCAGCGCGAGCAGCGGTGATCACGCCGTCATCTGCAAGTTTCTTCAATTTGCTTTTGGTAGCCGCCCAGATTGCGCTGTCCGACCCATCATCAAAAGGTGCGCCGCTGATAATTTTAGTCGATTGATCGATGACGCCTTCATAGGCGAAGCGTGGCGGGCGGGTTCCGGCGCCAGCATTTTTCTTTGCGCGTGCCAGCAACTGGTCAAGCGCTGTTGCAACGCCTGATAACCGCTGGATAAAACCAATCATATCCGCTTCGGTTTCGACTTTGTGCGTGTTGATCAGGAAGGTGGGGAAAAAGCTCTGCAATCCATTATGTTGGTGCAGCGCATAGCGGTTAATCCGAAACAGTAACGCGGATTCTGATTGCTCCAGATCATAGAGCCACATATCATAGGAAGTCTTCGCTTCGGCTGAGAGCTTATCATAGTCAAAGCTGCGCCGCATTTCCTTCACCGCTCCGCGCAGCCACGCTAGCTGTCGGTTTAGAGCCTCGTCACTAAAATCATCTATTTTTCCATAGTCGGTTTTGCGGCCAATAAATGTCTGTTCAATCGGGCTAAAAGCAAGCTGCTCTTCAAATTTCCTATCGAACCAGGCATTGATGCGATCATCTTGTGACACACTAACGACCGGCGCTAGCGGTGCCCCTGCCGCGGTTGGTTTTTCAGGCACCGTCTGACAGGCGGCTAACGTTGCTATCGCAATAGACAATGTGAGATATTTGCGAACGTGCATAATGTTACTGCTCCCGAAAACTTGATGAAAGCATGGCACAACTCCTGTCATATTGGAACGCCTGTCAGTCCAACATAAAATCAAGGTGCCTACGCGCGATTAACTGTGCTCACGTAAGAGCGCTAAGCGCCTTTCGTTTCTGCAATCCACTGGTCGATCATTTTTTCAAGAATATTAAGCGGCACCGAGCCACCACCCAAAACGGTGTCATGGAAGCCGCGGATATCGAAGTCATCACCCAGCTCTCTTTCCGCCTTGGCGCGCAATTCCTGAATCTTGAGCATTCCTATTTTATAGCTCGTTGCCTGTCCGGGCATTACCAGGTAGCGGCGCACTTCACTGCGCACAGCGGTTTCCGGAATGGGCGAGTTGGCGAGAAAATATTCTACCGCCTGCTCCTCGGTCCAACCCTTGGAATGAAGGCCAGTATCCACTACCAGCCGAATTGCTCGCCAGATCTCGGTCGTCAGGCGGCCAAAGTCCGAATAGGGGTTTTCATAAGCGCCCATTTCCTTGGCCAACAGCTCGGAATAAAGCGCCCAACCTTCTCCAAAGGCGGGAATATAACCGCCTTGCGCACGGAATTTGGGAACGCCTTCTAGCTCCTGAGCGATCGAACTTTGCATATGATGACCCGGATTACCTTCATGATAGGCGATCACTTCAAGACTATGAATGGGCATCGCTCGCATATCGGATAGATGCGCATAGTAAGTGCCAGGGCGCGAACCATCCGGCGTGCCGGTACGATAATGTTGGGCAGCGCCATCTTGCTCACGAAATGGCTCCACGCGTTTCACCACCAAATCAGCTTTAGGAAGTGTCCCGAAAAACTTCGGCAGCTCTGATTTAATCGCTGCGAGATGTTTCTCCGCCGTATCGATATAATCCTGTGCGCCTTTATCATCACTTGAAAAGTAGAATTGATCATCTTCGCGCAGGAAGGTGAAGAAGGCTTGTAGGTCTTCTTCAAAATCAACGCTGTCCTTGATCGTTTCCATTTCGGTGCGAATACGCTTCACTTCACTGAGGCCGATATTGTGAATCTCATTGGCGGTCAGCTTGGTCGTTGTTTGGTTGGCCAAGCGATAGTTATAGAATGCCTCACCATTGGGCAGTTCCGATACGCCAAAGGACTGTTCTTTGGTGTTCGGAAGGTCGGCCTTGAACCAGGCAATGATCCGATCATAGGCTGGTTGCAAAGAACCGGTTAACGCCGTCCGCGCCTGTTCTTTCAAGGCATCAGAACGGGCTTGTGTAATCGTGCCGTCTTTCACCAATGCCGCCAATTTGGTCTGAGTAGCCTCCCACAGCGCGGAAGCCTGACCCTCACCAAAAGGCGCACCGGTTGTGATTTTTTCCGACTGCTCAATCACCCCCTCATAGGCAAAGCGAGGCGGCCGCGTGCCGGCTTTTGCATTGGCCTGTGATCGCGCCAGCAATTGATCCAACGCTCGCGCACTCTCTTTCAACCGTACGATAAACGCCACCATATCAGCCTCGGTGGCCACCCGATGCTGATTGATCAAGAAAGTGGGAAAGAAGGATTGCTGTCCATTAAACTGATGCAATACATATTCGTTGTTGCGGAATGCTACGCCAGACTCCGTTTCATTCAAACGAAACAACCACATATCCCAAGATATTTTTCCATCGGCAGACAGCTTGGCATAATCAAAAGATCGTTTCATCTCAGCGGTGCTATCTTGCATCCATTTCAGTTGCCGGTCCAATCTTTCGACAGAATAGTCATCAATCTTATCATAGTCCGCCTTGCGACCCAGCAACGTCTGGGTGATCGGACTGAATTTCAGGCCTTCCTCAAATTTTGCGTCAAACCAGATATTCAGGCTCTCGGATTCGGTCATCTGCTTGATGTGCGATTCCGGAATAGCCGGGGCTTCAGCATTGCTCTGCGCAATCGCTGGAGAAGCAATCAAAGCTGTGGAGGTCAAAAACAGGGTTAGAAACTTAGTCATAGTTGCGAGTCCTTGCCGATTTGGTTTCGTTGGAAACTGCATGACACAACAAAAGTCATTTGAAAACGCTTGTGCTCGTCTTCACAAAAAAGGGCCGGAGGTTTCCCTCCAGCCCTTCTTGAGTTTCAGACGTATCTGAGAAGCGTGGCTTAGAAGCCCATTCCGCCGCCCATTCCGCCCATTCCGCCCATGTCAGGCATTGCAGGAGCGCCGCCGCCAGCATTGTCGTCTGGCAATTCGGCAACAGCCGCTTCGGTGGTGATCAATAGACCAGCAACAGAAGAAGCGTCTTGCAATGCAGCACGAACAACTTTGGTTGGATCGATCACGCCAGATTTGACCAGATCTTCGTATTTATCGCTGAATGCGTTAAATCCGTAGTTCTTGTCTTTCTGATCGAGCAATTTGCCCGCAACAACGGCACCGTCAAAGCCAGCGTTTTCAGCAATCTGACGAACCGGAGCCTGCAGCGCTTTACGAACAACGTCGATACCGCGGGTCTGGTCTTCATTTTGCCCTTCGAGGCCTTTGAGAGCAGCAGTGGCATAAAGAAGAGCGGTTCCGCCGCCAGGTACAATGCCTTCTTCGACAGCAGCACGGGTTGCATGCAATGCATCGTCAACACGATCTTTCTTCTCTTTCACTTCCATTTCGGTAGCACCGCCAACTTTGATCACAGCAACACCGCCAGCGAGTTTCGCCAGACGCTCTTGCAGTTTTTCTTTGTCATAGTCGGAAGTCGTGCTTTCGATCTGACCGCGAATTGCTTCAACACGTGCTTTGATGTCAGATTTTTTGCCGCCGCCATCAACGATGGTGGTGTTATCTTTATCAATGGTAACGTTCTTGGCTTGACCCAGCATGCCCAACGTAACGCTTTCAAGCTTGATGCCAAGATCTTCGCTGATCATTTCACCTTTGGTGAGAATTGCGATATCTTCGAGCATTGCTTTACGGCGATCACCGAAGCCAGGTGCTTTCACTGCTGCGATTTTCAGACCGCCACGCAATTTGTTCACGACCAATGTTGCCAGCGCTTCGCCTTCAATATCTTCGGCAATGATCAAAAGCGGACGTCCGGCTTGCACGACAGCTTCCAGGATAGGGAGCATAGGCTGCAAGTTGGTCAGCTTTTTCTCATGGATCAGGATGTACGGATTTTCGAGGTCCGCAATCATCTTGTCCGGGTTGGTGATGAAGTAAGGAGACAGGTAACCGCGGTCAAACTGCATACCTTCAACAACGTCGAGTTCAAAGTCGAGACCTTTGGCTTCTTCAACCGTGATCACGCCTTCTTTGCCGACTTTTTCCATTGCTTCCGCAATTTTCTGGCCAACTTCTTTGTCGCCATTGGCAGAGATAACACCAACCTGTGCTACTTCTTCACTGCTTTTCACGTTTTTAGAACGCTTCTGCAATGATTCCACAACAGCAGCTGACGCTTGGTCGATGCCGCGCTTCAGATCCATTGGGTTCATACCAGCGGATACTGATTTCATGCCTTCTTTAACGATGGCTTGAGCCAGTACAGTGGCAGTGGTGGTGCCGTCGCCAGCAACATCATTGGTTTTTGATGCCACTTCACGAAGCATCTGTGCGCCCATATTTTCGAACTTGTCTTTCAGTTCGATTTCTTTGGCAACCGAAACACCATCTTTGGTGATCCGCGGTGCGCCAAATGATTTGTCGAGAACCACGTTACGACCTTTAGGGCCGAGGGTTACTTTAACGGCGTCAGCCAGCGTGTTCACACCGCTTAGGATGCGTTCGCGGGCGTCGCGGCCAAATTTTACGTCTTTACCAGCCATGTTATTTTCCTCTGGTTATAAAATTGAATGATGAGATAAATGAAAGGAGATTTACTCGATGATGCCGAGAATATCGCTTTCTTTCATGATGATTAGGTCTTTGCCTTCTACGGTGACTTCCGTGCCGGACCATTTGCCGAACAGGATGGTGTCGCCTTTTTTGACGTCAAGCGGCGTAGATTTACCGTTGTCATCTTTCAAGCCATTGCCAACAGCAACGACTTTGCCTTCGGATGGTTTTTCCTGAGCGCTGTCAGGAATGATGATGCCGCCAGCGGTTTTTGTATCCGCTTCAACGCGGCTAACCAATACGCGGTCATGTAGTGGACGAAATTTCATATGTTTCCCTTTCTTGTCCGACCATTAGGATCAACCCGCCTGCTCCTTTAGAAAAAGGCCGGTTGAGCTGAATATTCGAGAATTAGCACTCACTCCTTTCGAGTGCTAACGAGGTCCATGTAATGTTTATTCATCTCCGGTCAAGAGATTCCAGAAAATTTATTCTTATGGATTTTTGTTGGATTTTAGCGGCTTTGCGAATCTTTTCTGAGAATCTTTTTCTGACAGTGTAACGCAGCCCCAGACTCTCGCGAATGGCTTGATGAACCCCTTTTAGCGGTTCTCCCTTATTCCCCAATTTCCTAGAGAGGAAAAATTCATGTCTACATTCGTTAAATCTGCTGCCGCTGCTGCCGTATTGGCTTCTGCTGCAACCATGACCCTTACCGCTACTGCTGCTGAAGCTGCTGGTGCAAAAGAAAAGTGCTTCGGCGTTGCTTTGGCCGGTAAAAATGACTGTGCAGCAGGACCAGGAACGAGCTGTTCGGGTACTTCGACCATCAACTATCAAGGCAATGCCTGGAAATATGTATCCAAAGGCAGCTGTGTTAAGATGGGCGGCACACTTAAGGCACACAAAGGAAATGCAAAACCAGTTCGCAAATAGAACTGGGCATGCTAGTTTTTGTGGATGAACAGCAATCCTGATCCTCACGTTTCGGAAAATCATGCTATGCCGTACTCCCTCCCTCCATCAGGCGGCATAGGTCTGAAGTCAGTCCATTATGAAAATGTGCTGACCGAAGGTGACAATCTGAAACACCCTTCTTGGGTTGAGGTTCATCCACAGAATTACTTCGGTGATGGCGGGCCATCGCATAGATGGCTAACCGCTATTGCCGAAGTTTATCCTTTGAGCATGCACAGCGTTGGCCTTTCTTTAGGAAGCGCCGACGGTTTGAATGAATATGATCTCGAAAAGATAGCTGAGCTTTGCGATCGTTATCAACCAGCGATGGTTTCAGACCATTTAAGCTGGAGCGGTAACGCGCATGACCGCTATCCCGATCTGCTTCCCATCCCTTATACGCAAGAATCGCTCGATCATTTCGCCGTGCAAATTTCGCGCGTGCAAGATAGATTGAAACGCCCCATTCTGGTTGAAAATCCTTCTCGCTATCTGTCTTACAAAGATGACGAGATGAGCGAGACCGATTTCATTCATGCACTCTGCAATCAAGCCGGGTGCGGATTGCTGTTCGATGTCAACAATGTCGAGGTAACTGCCACCAACGTCCATCTGGATATGGAGGCGTACATTGATGCGATTGATCCGAACATAGTTGGTGAAATGCATCTGGCTGGCCATGCGCGAGAAGAACATGATGACGGACCATTGTTAATTGATGATCATGGATCAATTGTTTCCGATGTCACCTGGGATCTTTACAACCGCTTCATTGAACGCGCTGGCCCTAAACCAACGCTCATCGAATGGGATACTGATATCCCGGAATATGATGTGCTCATGGCTGAAGTTGGCAAGGTTGAAGCTGTACTGAGCCGACACACTCCGTTCGCCTCGAGCGAAGTCGAGAGGCAGATGGCAGATAGCCGTGTCTCGACTTCGCTCGACACGAACGGAAATGCACCAGCGAAAGTTGCCTAGATGCCCTCGCTAGCTGAGAGCCAATCGCGTTTCATTGAATGTTTGCAAAAGGGCCCGGATCATTTGCCGGTCGAGATGTTCACAGAGAGTGCCAATCGCGCACTGCTTGGTATGAAGGCGCACGCCAATACCATCTCCCACGCACGCCTGGTTGCACTCGAAAATGCGTATCCCAAATTGCACGAACATATGGGTCACGAGGAATTTCACTCCGTTTCGCGCGATTACATAGATCAGGATCACATATTGCTCTGCGATATGAATACCATTGCAGAGGACTTTGCTCGATTTCTCGAACAGAACGATATGGGTGCCACCGAAGTTGATTTGGCTAAAGTTGAATGGGCTTGGCTTGAGAGTTATCGTGCCACCGAAGCTGAACCAGTTATGCTCGAAGATATTGTGACACTTGATGAAGACGGCCTTCTAGCCTTATCCATTGATCGACATCCTGCCGTACAACTAATTCAACTGTCAGGGAAATTATCGCCTGAACTTGCAGAGTTAGGCGATGAAACCCCGCATGCCTTGCTAGTGGCCCGCCCCGAAGCGCAGGTTCTGTTTCATCCACTATCGATGGTAGAGCATCAAATAGCCAAAAAAATTGCAAATATTTCCACAATGGGTAACCTTTTGGAGAAAGCCATCGAATTGGTTGGTAAGAACGCAAATGCTGAAGGGGATGCCGAACAGGCCATGCCCCATCTGATCAGGTTGATCCAGACAGGCGCGTTGATGAAAAAACAAGAATCACGGGGAAGTTAACATGTCCAATCTGATACAGAATACCTTTGAGAAAATAAGCGGCCCGGTGCCGGAATCCATTGCACTTTTGTTGGCACGATTGGGACTTGGCGGCGTGTTTTATCGCTCAGCTACCAGTCGGATGGAAGAAGGCAGTTGGACGCAATTGTCCGAAAACGCCGTCTACCAGTTTTCTGAAGAACCCTTTAATCAGGTACCAGTTATCAATGGTGAATTTGGCGCCTATTTTACCAGCTATACCGAACTTTTGATCGGCATAGCCTTGATGTTGGGTATCGCGACACGTTTCAGCGCATTTGCCGTATTAGGCATGGCCGCTGTAATCCAAATTTTCGTTTTCCCAAGCTTCGCTCACTTATGGGCAACCGTTACGGTTTGGGTTGCACTCGCGTTGATCCTAATCATTCGCGGCGGCGGTTTGCTCTCCATCGACAAGTTAATCGGGCATAAGCTCGGTTAATTGGCAGGGTTGGGAGAGCATCAATGATCGCCAATGAAGAAACCATGCGGCACCTGATGGTGAAAGCGCAAGGTGGTGATAAGCAATGCTATGCCAGCCTGTTGGTAGAATGTGAAAAATGGTTGCGGCGTTACTATGCGCGTAAGATTAACCCATCTGCAATTGATGATCTGGTACAAGAAACCCTGATTTCGTTGCACCGCAAACGATCCAGCTATGATCCAACCAAAGCGTTCCTGCCTTGGCTCGCCGCTATTGGCCGTTATCGCTGGATCGATAGTTTGCGCAAAATTTATCGTCATGACCATGACGAGCTATATGAGGAAATGGTCGCTGATCCGCAGGAAGAATCTGTTTCTGCCAAAGTTAGTCTGGAGCGCCTTTTGGGCATGATTCCAGAGAAACAGGCGGAAGTGATCAGCATGGTAAAAATAGAAGGCCTCAGCATTGCCGAGGCATCCGAACAAACAGGCCAATCAGAATCATTGGTCAAAGTGAATATCCATCGGGGGCTCAAGAAAATGAGCGCCTTAATCGAGAGTGAGTAGAATGAGTAATGTAGCAAATGGCCTGATTGATGGCCTCGTTGATGACTTAGAACCAGTCAAAACACTGAGACCCAGCACAGGACTGGCAATTACGGCTTTGCTGTCTATCGCAACTATGACAGCTGTTGCGACGCTCATGGGCGTCCGCAATGATCTGGCCATGGGAATGGCAGATGAGATGTTCTTCTTGCGCAGCGGTGTTTTGCTGATGTTGGGTTTTGCGACCGCTGTTACAGTCGTAAATATGGCGCGGCCAGGTGTTGGACAACTTAGTCGTGGTTGGGTTTGGGCGTTAGTTACAGCAAGCTTGTTCCCAATTACCGCAGGTATAATGAGTATTATCAACACTCCTCCAGTTGAAGCCTTACGCCCCAGTCAAGGTATAGAATGCCTAACGATTAGTGTTTTGTCTGCACTTGCTATTGGTAGCGGTATGACGACATGGCTACGCCAAGGAGCACCAACATCTCCTGAGCGCGCTGGATGGTTAGTCGGTATCGCGTCGGGAGCGTTGGGAGCGGCAGCCTATAATATCTTCTGCCCGTTCAATGACATTTACTATATTGGCCTTTGGTTCTCTCTTCCGGTATTGATTAGTGCAGGTCTGGGCCGATTGATTGTCCCAAAACTGATCCGCTGGTAAGCCATACTCTAGCTTTTTGGCAAAAAATAACCATATAGACGGCAGGTTTAATCGACCTGCCGTTTTTCGTTGGAGATAAGTGAATATGCAATTTGCGCGCATGGCTTGGAAATTTTTGGTGGCTATTAAGGATGGGCTGGTGCTCATCGCCATGGTGCTCTTTTTCGCCGCCCTATATGCTGTTCTCTCAGCCCGGCCCAATATTGCCTCGGTCGACGATGGCGCGCTGCTACTTAATTTGAACGGTGCAATCGTCGAGGAATCCTCTCAGCCCGATTTTCAAACTTTCCTAACCGGCGATGGCGGACCTATGGGCGAATATCAGTTGCGCGATATTGTACATGTTGTTGAAACTGCTGCAACTGATGAACAGGTTAAAGCCATTATTCTTGATCTCAGCAGCTTTGTCGGTGGTGGCCAGACCAGCCTAACCCGAATTGGTGAGGCACTGGCGATGGCCAAGAAAGCTGGTAAACCCATTTATGCCTATGCAAATTTCTACAGTGATGACGCCTATCAGCTGGCTGCTCATGCAAATGAAATCTGGATGGATCCGATGGGTGGGATTGTGTTTGCAGGACCAGGCGGCAATCGCCTTTATTTTAAAGGATTGATCGATCAACTCGGTGTCACTGCCAATATCTATCGTGTTGGAACCTATAAAAGCGCAGTCGAACCATATCTGCGAACGGACCAATCGCCTGAAGCCAAGGAAGCAAGTGCATCGCTTTACTCGGTGCTTTGGGAAAGTTGGCAGGCCGAGGTTAAGAAGGCGCGACCACAGGCAGCAATCAAAGCGTATGCCGAAGACCCTGCATCCTTTGTCACAGCAGCAGGCGGTGATTATGTTCAAATTGCGCAGAACCAAAAGCTAGTCGATAAAATTGGCGACAAAGCTGCTTTTGATCGCTTCATTGCTGAAAAAGTGGGTGAAGACACCGTACCATCACCCGACAGCTTCAAATCGATTGATTATACCGCCTATGTCGCAGCCAATCCGGTAGAAGAAACCGGCTCTGCCATCGGTGTGATCACCGTTGCGGGTGAGATTGTGTCGGGCAATGCCGGTCCAGGCATCGCAGCCAGCGGACGGATTGCAAAACAGATTTATAAGGCGCTGGAAGAGAATGATCTCAAAGCACTTGTGGTTCGCGTAGACTCTCCCGGTGGATCAGCATTTGCGAGCGAAGAAGTGCGGCTGGCACTCTTGGAAGCCAAGAAAAACAAACTCCCCATTGTGGTATCCATGGGTGACGTGGCCGCCAGCGGTGGATATTGGATCGCTGCAGCTGGTGATCATATATTGGCCGAGCCTGATACAATCACCGGTTCGATAGGTGTCTTTGCGGTTTTGCCGAGCTTCGAGAAAGCGCTGTCCAAATGGGGGATTACGGCAGACGGTGTACAAACGACGCCGTTGTCGGGAGAACCGGATTTTGTCGGCGGATTTGGCGAAGATGTGAACAGCATATTGCAGGCTGGCGTTGAAGATGCCTATCGTGATTTCACCCAGCTGGTCGCCAAAGCGCGGAACAAGACACCTGAGCAAGTTGACGAGATTGGTCAAGGCCGCGTCTGGGATGGCGGAACCGCTCGTCAATTGGGTTTGGTTGACGGCTTTGGCGGTATGGATGAAGCGCTGGCCGAAGCGGCGAAACGCGCCAAGCTGGATGAAGGCGAATATTATCCGAAATATCTCGATGCACCAATCAAATTCAGCTTTTCCATGCTGGATGGTATTCCGTTTGTGAAACAGGAAGCAAAACCGGTTACTGGCATAGTTGGATGGATAACGCGCCAGCAAAAAACCCTGTTTGCCGAAGCATTGGCCACCGCTGAGGGGCTGATGGTGCGCAAAGATGTACAAGCTCTTTGTCTGGAATGTGGACCGACCAAAACGCATCGTGGCAATGCAACAGTCAACTGGGTCGAACGGTTGAAACTTCAGTCCTTTTCGTCTGCCCCGCGATAAGAGGGCAACGCCAAACCTTTGACAATTGCCAGTGCGCGTAGGGCAAAGCCGGCTGCGAAAGCTATCAAAGCAGCCACAATTCCAGGCACGCCAAATTGAGCGAGCAGAACGAACAAGAAGGCCGATAGTGCACCCGCAGTCACGTAAAGTTCGGGACGGACAATGATTGATGGCTCGCCCGATATTAAGTCTCGGATAACCCCGCCGACACAGGCAGTGATGACACCCATGATCGCGGCAGGCACTGGATCAATACCAAGCTGCAAAGCCTTTGCCGCTCCAAATACGGAATAGGCCGCCAAGCCGATAGCATCAAACCAGTCGACGGCTGCCGGCCGCCAGAATTTCACAGGCGTTATCCAGATCAGCAATGCAATGGCCAGACAAAGAATAGGCACACGGCTGTCTTGCACCCAAAATACTGGTGCATCGATAAGCAGATCACGGACGGTCCCGCCGCCAACCCCGGTGACCAGTGAAAAAAACGCGAAGGTTATCAGTGTTTGTCCATTGCGAGCAGCGACCAACGCCCCAGAGATTGCAAAGACCGCAATCCCGAACAAGTCCAGCCAGCCAAGCGCGTTATAGAGAAGTTCAGCGTTCAAGCGGCTGCTCTACGCCGTTTCTTCCGCCGGGTGAACAGCATGATGAAACCGAGGATCGAGCCAAATAACGCCAGTGCTGCCGATCCGATTAAGATGGGATGGCTGGTATCCTCCCGTGTTTGTAAATCCATGATGTGCAGACCCCACATGAAATCAAAAGCGCGCCAAAACTGCGTTCGCACCGCCAGCGTTTCGCCGGTCAAGGCATCGATATAGATATTGGTCCCATCGACAAAATGCACCTGCCAGCTCGCTTTCTCACGACGTAAATCGGATGGAGAAGCAGTGGCGGTAAAGTACCGGACCGATTGTACGGGCTCTTCGGGAAGGTATAGTGCCTCAGCTGCGGTCTGTGCTGTTTCTTTGTTAACGCGTGCTATTGGTCTGCCGGTGGCAGCATCGTAGCGCGCGATCTGACCGCCTTCATAATTCACAACCCAAACCATATCTGAGCCCTGAGCAATCAAGCGAGCGCCGGTTACCGCATCGCCCTTGTCGGCAAACATCACGATATTCTCGAACGGCATTGCGATCTTTTGTTGCTCCGCGCGCAGATGATTGCCGCGCACTTCTTCAATGGGACGCGCAACCATAAATAAACCGCTGGCGGTCCAAAGTATCAACGGCACACCAATCAGCCATCCGAGCCAAATATGCCATTTCATAAAATTTCTATGCTTGATCGCCATATGCGGAGCCTCTTGCCTTAATTTTTTAATCGCCCAATAACGCTCCGATCTGCCGCGCACCATCGATTGTTTTATAGTCCTGATACTGATCTGCGATCACCTGAATCCCGACTGGCATGTCTTCGACAGAACCCATGGGCAGTACTGTCGCCGGCAGACCCGGAAAGGTTACCAACCCGGCCCAGGCAAGCTGCTCCGAAAATGGCCTCTCGATGCCATCTACAGTATAAGTCCGCTCCTTCATCGGCCGCGCATCATGTTCAAAAGCCTGTGTGCTGGCCACGGGAGCCAGAACATAATCAAACTCTTCGAACAAAGTCCGCCAAGCGACTTGGTTGCGAAACTGCGCATCGGTGAGATCAAACCAGTCCCGCACAGTCACCTGCGAACCATCTGGACGCGGTGCTCCGGCGGTCACCGCTACATTGAGCATCCGCATATAGTCTCGATGCTGATTTTCCAGATCAGGGAGAAAATCTGTTTCTCGCGCAACTTCTGCTCCGGCATCCTCAATGAGAGATACCAGATCCTCTATCTGCCTGCGCATCGCGTCATCCAAACTGGCCGACGGATGGTCCAATAGCAACAATATCCGCGCCTCGTTCAGCGGCTTGCTCTGCTTTACCAATGGCTGGTCTAGTGTTGCTTCTAACAGCAGTTCCAGATCATCAGCGGTTCGAGCCAACGGTCCAACAACCGCCAATACAGAATCTGCTCCTTCCGTCACACCCGGCGGCGAATGACCCTCATGCGTAATCACACCATAAGTCGGTTTATGACCCCAAATACCGCAATAATGAGCCGGCACGCGGATTGATCCACCAATATCGCTACCATATTCACAGGCCACCATCCCGCTGGCAACCGCCGCCGCTGCGCCGCCGGATGAACCGCCAGGCGATCGGTTCAGGTCATGAGGATTGTTAGTCTGACCATAGACAGGATTGTCGGCAAACCAATCGGTCAACAAAGTAGGGATGTTGGTTTTGCCCAAAATGACTGCGCCCGCCGCTTTCAGCCTTTTGACCACGGCAGAGTCTTCTGCGGCAATGTTATTGGACGTGCCCTTGATACCCCAGGTTGTCGGGAGGTCGGCGATATTGAAACTTTCCTTCACAGTCATCGGCACACCGAGAAGCGGGGTACTATCTCCTCTCGCCAATCGAGCATCGGCATCCCGTGCTTGTTGTCTTGCAGACTTAAAATCAGGCACGACCACTGCATTGATTGCTTCATTCAATTCTTCAATCCGGGCAATGGCAGCTTCAGTTGCGTCAACCGCTGAAAGCTTGTTGGCGGCAATATCGGTCGCAGTTTGGGTTGCAGAGGGTTCGTCGGTTAGCCTAATCATCGCTCTTCCTTCACTCAAGTGTCCCTGTTCTTATCGGGCAATGTCCAGTTATAAGCCGGCAAACGCAAATTGTAATAGATAGCTGCTCCCCGCAACGCAAACCCCGCAAGCGCTCCAATTACTGCTGCAGCCGATATCTGAACCTGCAGAACGGTAAGTATAATGAAGGAAGCCGATGCAAGAAAACCGGCTGAGATGTAGATGTTCTCCCCCATGACCAGCGTTGTTTCTCCCACGATGATGTCACGCAATATACCGCCTGCAACAGCAGCTATACAGCCAATCAGAATTGCAGGAGCCGGATTGACACCAAATTCCAAAGCTTTTGCAGCTCCATAAACCGCATAGGCGGCCAGCCCGACAGCATCGAACCAGTCAATCATGTTGTCGCGCCACCAGTTCGAGGGAACAAACCAAACCAACATGGAGGCAATGATTGCAATAATCGGCAATGCATTGGATTGCGTCCAGAAAAGTGGGGCATCGATCATAATATCGCGCACTGTTCCACCGCCCATTCCGACAACAAGGCCCAGAAAAACGAACGTTACAATGGTCTGGTTCTTTCGCGCCGCAGCCAAAGCACCTGTTGCAGCGAAAAAGGCAATCGCAATATAACTCAGTGCACCAAGCACCGGCTCAAGGGAGAGATCAATATTCACTCCAGTATTCGGCAATTCAATCAAGTTAAATATGAATAGGCTTGCCCTGCACACCCATGGCAGCCTCTTTGATGGCTTCACTATGCGTGGGATGCGCGTGGCAGGTATAGGCGATATCTTCAGATGTCGCGCCAAATTCCATCGCCTGTGTCACCTGTGCAATCATTGTGCCCGCGAGTGATGAAATGATATGTGCACCCAGCACGCGATCGGTTTCGGCATCCGCAATAATTTTTACATAGCCATCGGTATCGCGATTGGTTTTCGCGCGGCTATTGCCAGCGAAGGGGAACTTGCCGACTTTATATTGAACGCCGCTTTCCTTCACCTCTTCTTCGGTCTTGCCGATATTGGCGATCTCGGGATGGGTGTAAACGACACCGGGGATCAGGTCGTGGTTCACAATACCCTGCTGACCTGCGATAAATTCAGCAGCGGCAATACCCTCATCTTCGGCTTTGTGAGCCAGCATTGGACCAGGGGTAACGTCTCCAATGGCATAGACGCCCGTTACGCTGGTCTGGAAGTCATGGCCGACCTCAATCTGGCCGCGATCATTGGCAGTAATGCCCGTCTTATCGAGTGCCAGACCGTCGGTATTGGGTTTACGGCCGATTGCAACGAGCACCACATCTGCTTCAATGGTTGAGGCCTCTCCGCCTTTGGCAGGTTCAACAGTGAGCGTTGCTTTTTTGCCTTTAACTGTGCAACCCGTAACCTTGGTTGACGTCTGGATTTTGAAGCCCTGCTTCTTGAAAATTCGCGCGCTGTCTTTGCGAACATCGCCATCCATGCCGGGTAGAATCTTGTCCAGAAATTCAACAACCGTCACTTCCGCACCTAGTCGGCGCCAGACACTGCCTAGTTCCAAACCAATCACTCCGCCGCCAATGACGACCATATGTTTAGGCACTTTGGGAAGCTCTAGCGCGCCGGTGCTATCGACCACGACATGCTTGCTATTGTCGATATCAACGCCGGGAAGCGGTGTAACAGATGAACCGGTCGCGATGATGATGTTCTTGGCAGTGACTGTCTTGTCGCCAACTTTGACCGTGTTGGCACTTTCAAAAGCGCCGCGCCCTTTTAGCCAATCGACTTTGTTTTTCTTGAACAGAAATTCAATGCCGCCTGTCAGTTCGCCAACGGCCTTTGTCTTCTCGGCCATCATCTGTTTGAGGTCGAGCTTGGCACCGGTTAGTTTAACACCGAATTTCTCAAGAGCACCTGAATGGGCTTCTTCGTATATTTCGGACGCATGCAGCAACGCCTTGGAAGGTATACAACCAACATTCAGGCACGTACCGCCCAATGTCTCGCGGCTTTCTGCACAGGCGGTTTTAAGTCCAAGCTGGGCGGCGCGGATTGCGGCGACATAACCGCCAGGGCCCGAGCCGATTACCAGTACATCATAGTCAAATTCAGACATTTCTTACTCCTTTGTTCTCCGGGTCTTCGCCCGGAAAACAAGTTACAAATCAATCAAAAGCCGTGTCGGATCTTCAATCGCTTCTTTGATGCGGACGAGGAAGGTCACAGCCTCACGGCCATCAATCAAACGGTGGTCATAGCTCAGCGCCAGATACATCATCGGGCGGGCCTCAATCGAACCATCGGGCATAACGACCGGCCGCTGCTCGATCCGATGCAGGCCGAGCACAGCAGATTGCGGAGGATTGATAATCGGCGTCGACATGAGCGAACCGAAAACACCGCCATTGGAAATGGTAAACGTACCACCTTCCATATCAGCCATGGTCAACGAACCGTCTTTCGCGCGCTTGCCAAAATCGCCGATCGTATTTTCAACATCAGCAAAGCTCATCTGTTCGGCATTGCGAATAACAGGGACGACCAAGCCATTGGGTGCGCTCACTGCGACCGAGATGTCGACATAGTCATGATAGACAATTTCATCGCCATCAATCTGTCCATTGACCGAAGGCACGTCCTTCAACGCGAGGCAAGCAGCCTTGGCAAAGAAGCCCATGAAGCCCAATTTTACGCCATGCTTTTTGGCGAACAGGTCTTTATACTTTTTCCGGGTTTCGATCACCGCGGTCATGTCGACATCGTTAAATGTCGTCAGTAGTGCTGCTGTATCCTGTGCTGATTTCAAACGCTTGGCGATGGTCTGGCGCAGGCGGGTCATGCGAACACGTTCTTCGTTTCGGTTTCCGCCAGCGGGAGCAGCTGCCGGTGCTTCCCCGCCTTTCGCTTCCCCTTTTTCAGCCAGAGGAGAAGATGTACTCGCTCCAGACTTTACATATTTCTCGACATCATCCTTGGTAAGACGACCGTCTTTACCGGTGCCAGAAATCTGGCTGGGATCAACGCCATGTTCCAGGACTAGACGCCGCACCGCGGGAGACAATGTGATCGAAGAAGCGGTGTCATCTGCCGGTTCCGATTTCACTTCTTTGGCAGCCGGAGCCGGAGCCGCCTTAGCCGCGGAACCACCGCCAGCCTCGATCGTCGCAATCACCGCACCAACCTCAACCGTATCGCCCACCTCAACCTGAAGCGCGCCCATCGTGCCGGCCTCTGGTGCCGGGACTTCGAGTGCCACCTTGTCAGTTTCCAGACTGGCAATGGGTTCATCCATCGCCACCGCATCACCGGGTTGTTTCAACCACTCACCCAGCGTTGCTTCTGTAATGGATTCGCCGAGAACCGGAACTTTTACTTCTGTTGCCATTGTCTATTGCTCTCTTTTCAATTCTTCACGGGATGGCCAAGTGCTTCCGCAACCAACCGTTCCTGTTGTTCCTTGTGACGGGATGCCAAGCCAGTGGCCGGTGAAGCCGCTGGATTGCGTCCCGCATATTCCAGTATGCCGCGATCCATTCCTGCTGCATCCAGAGTTTCCTCAAGATAAGGTCGGGCAAACTGCCATGCGCCATTATTTTTTGGCTCTTCTTGTGCCCAGACAACCGTCTCAAGGTTTTTCATTCGCTTCAGACGAATGGCGAGCGGTTCGCCGGGGAACGGATAAAGCTGCTCGATTCTAACTACCGAGACATTTTTATCTTTCGCTTCATCGCGCGCTTCAATCAGGTCATAGGCGACCTTGCCCGAGCACAGCACCAGCCGTTTTACATCCTTATCAGCCGGCGGATTGGTATCGGATTTGATCCGCATGAAATGTTGATCACCCTGAAATTCAGCCGCGCTCGACACAGCCATTTTATGGCGCAGCAATGATTTCGGTGTCATGATGATGAGCGGCTTTCGGAAAGGACGCATCATCTGGCGGCGCAAAATATGGAAATAATTAGCCGGAGTGGTGATATTCGCAACCTGAATATTATCCTGCGCGCAAAGCTGCAGGAAGCGTTCAAGCCGGGCGGAACTATGCTCTGGTCCTTGCCCTTCATAGCCATGTGGCAACAACATGACGAGGCCATTAGCGCGTAACCATTTTGCTTCACCTGAAGCAATAAACTGATCGATCATGATCTGCGCACCATTGGCGAAATCACCAAATTGCGCTTCCCACATCACCAGCGTTTTCGGATCTGCACCGGCAAAGCCATATTCAAACCCCAGCACACCATATTCGCTAAGCGAACTATCCCAGACAACGAACCGCCCATGCGGCAGTGATTGCAGCGGAATATATTTTTCGCCGTTAGTCTGATCAATCCAGACAGCATGCCGCTGGCTGAAGGTACCGCGCCCACTATCTTGTCCGGATAAGCGCACATCATAGCCTTCTGACAGCAACGAGCCAAACGCCAGAGCCTCTCCGGTTGCCCAGTCAAAATTCTCACCGGTCTTGAACATATTCTCTTTGGCGTCGAGTACACGTTGCAGGGTTTTATGAATTTTATGCGCAGGCGGCACATTGGTTAGAGTTTTTCCCAGACTGTTGAATAGCTTTTTATCAATCGCTGTATCAACATTGCGCCGCGCGGTTTCCGGATCAGCGGGGGCATGCAGGCCAGACCAGCGGCCGCCAAACCAATCCGCCTTGTCTGGTTCGTAGTCCGCTGCCTTCTCAAACTCCTGCTCGAGCATATTGTTGAATCGCATCCGGGTTTCATTACCCCAATTCTCATCAATCACACCTTCAGCAATCAGGCGCTGTTCAAATACGCGACTGACCTTGGGATGTTTCTTGATCTTGGCGTACATGAGCGGCTGTGTGAAGCTGGGCTCGTCGCCTTCGTTATGGCCGAAGCGGCGGTAGCACCACATATCGATCACGATATCGCGGTGGAATTTTTGACGGAATTCTATCGCCATTTTACAGGCAAAAGTCACCGCTTCCGGATCATCACCATTGACGTGGAAAATCGGTGCCTGCACGCCTTTGGCCACATCGGATGGATAGGGTGAGGAGCGCGCAAATTGCGGCGATGTTGTAAAGCCAATCTGATTATTGATCACAAAATGCACACAACCGCCTGTATTATATCCGGGCAATCCCGAGAAACCGAGGCATTCCCAGACAATGCCTTGTCCAGCAAAGGCCGCATCACCGTGAATAAGTACGGGCAAGACCTGCTTGTGCTGGTCCAAATCGTCACGAGCGACTTGCTGCGCGCGCACCTTGCCGAGCACGACCGGGTCAACCGCTTCCAGATGTGACGGGTTGGGCATCAGGCTCATATGAACATTATGCCCATCAAATTCCCGGTCACTGGATGTACCCAAATGATATTTCACATCGCCCGAACCGCCGACTTCATCAGGCGTGGCCGAACCGCCATGAAACTCATGAAAAATGATCCGGTAAGGTTTGGCCATCACATTGGCCAAAATGTTCAACCGGCCGCGGTGGGCCATGCCATAGACAATTTCCTCAACCCCTGCAGCACCGCCGTTTTTGATAATATTTTCAAGCGCGGGCAACATCGATTCCCCGCCATCCAAACCAAAACGTTTGGTGCCGACATATTTTTTGCCGAGGAAGTTTTCAAACTCTTCGCCCTCAATCACTTTGTTGAGAATGGCTTTCTTACCTTCGGGCGTAAACTGGATCGCGGCGTCCTTGCCTTCCATCCGGTCTTGCAGAAATCGCCGTTCTTCGGTGTCTGCAATATGCATATATTCCAGACCAACCGTACCACAGTAATTGGCGCGCAGAACTGATTCTATCTCGCGGATAGTGGAAGTTTCGAAACCCAACACACCACCCAAAAAGACGGGTTCGTCCATATCCGCAGCGGCAAAGCCATGATATTCAGGATTCAGATCGGCGGGTTCTTCCAGCTTGGACAAACCGAGAGGATCAAGATTTGCACCCAGGTGACCCCGGACACGATAAGTCCGGATCAGCATCATGGCACGGATAGATTTTTCCGCTGCGAGCGCCACCTCTGCATCAGACATGGCTTTGCCTGACTTGGCGGCCGCTGCCTTGATCTCGACACCCATTTGTGTGGGATCGAGCGCGCTGTTCAGCTCATCGGCGTCGTCAATCGGCCAATGCTTTTTCTGCCAACTGGGGCCTTGCTCTTTTTCCGAACCTATTCCGAATTCTTGACCTTCTACGCCCATATCAATTTCCTTGGGGAGGGAGTGGAACTAAACCAGTTCTTTCAGCATCGCATCGAGCGTTGTACCCAATTCCGATGGTGATGGCGAAACTCGGACACCGGCGGCTTCCATAGCGGCAATCTTGTCTTCAGCTCCGCCTTTGCCGCCCGAAACAATCGCACCGGCATGGCCCATACGACGTCCCGGAGGCGCCGTTAGGCCAGCAATGAAACCAACCGTTGGTTTACTACGTCCCGCCTTGGCTTCGTCGGCCAGGAATTGCGCGGCTTCTTCTTCTGCGCTGCCACCAATTTCACCTATCATGATCATCGATTTGGTTTCATCATCGGCCAGAAATAATTCCAGCACGTCAATAAAATTGGTGCCGTTAACTGGATCACCGCCAATGCCGACCGCTGTGGTCTGACCAAGGCCAACCGCTGTAGTTTGATGCACCGCTTCATAAGTTAGTGTGCCAGAGCGAGAGACCACGCCGACCGAACCTTTTTGGAAGATATTGCCGGGCATGATGCCAATCTTGCATTCTTCAGGGGTCAAAACGCCAGGACAGTTAGGGCCAATCAGGCGAGACTTGGAACCTTCAAGAGCCCGTTTCACCCGAACCATGTCGAGAACAGGAACGCCCTCGGTAATGGCTACGATCAGTTCAACCTCGGCATCAATGGCTTCCAGAATGGAGTCCGCTGCAAATGGGGGGGGTACATAAACAACCGAAGCTGTCGCGCCGGTAGCTTCCTTGGCCTCTGCGACCGTATCAAAATTTGGCAGGCCGATATGGGTCGTGCCACCCTTACCTGGTGTCACACCAGCAACCATTTGCGTGCCATAGGCCAGTGCCTGTTCGGTGTGGAACGTGCCGGTATTGCCGGTCATCCCCTGGGTGATGACTTTGGTGTTCTTGTCGATTAAAATGCTCATTCTGTTTCCTCCGAGAAAACGTATTGTGTTTTAAGAACTAGCCCACCGAGCAGAAGCTTTGTGCCCGGATGGTCTTCGGGAATGCTACCAGCAGTCATTTTTATCCGCCCTGATCCTTCCAAGCCTTCAGGCCACTCGATCACGGCCAGCCCGTTGTTCGACGTATCGACGAACGGCCGTTCCGGCGATAAGCGAGAGAGGTCGGCGGTGCTCATAGTAGGCGCGCCGGTATCATAAAGAGAACATGCCAAAAGATAGCTATTGGATTCGGCAACAAACCGCATTTCTTGGAAAGCTGCGAGCGCGTTCGTTGTCGCATTCGATTGCCGCAACACGAACAGGCTGGTCAAAGTTGCGTCATCAATACTTCCCTGCGCGTTCATCTTGGCAGCTTCGATTATACGAGCCGCTGGTTCGTCAGAGGATGCGTCGGCCTTAATCCATCCCTGCGCATCCGGATTTTCGATGACAGAATAAACCGAATCAATGGAACCGCAGGTCCGCTCCCAGAGATTAGCCCATTTTTCGTAGGGATAATCTTGTGCGGAAACAGATACACTCATCCCAGCCAATCCGGTTCCAATAGTTAAAGAGCGAATGATCTTCACGCCAGCGAGCTATCCAGCCCCTTACAAGCCACCAGCAATTCCTTCACCGCATCGACGCTGACATTGAAATTGCCCTGCGCTTCTTCACTCAGTTCAATCTCAATAATTTTCTCAACGCCGTCTTTGCCGATAATCACCGGCACGCCGACATAGAGATCATCAACGCCATATTGACCAGTAAGATGCGCAGCGGCGGGAAGTACACGGCGCTTATCCTTGAGGTAGCTTTCGGCCATCATGATCGCGCTGGTCGCTGGTGCATAGTAGGCGCTGCCATTACCAAGCAGCCCAACAATCTCACCGCCGCCCTTACGGGTACGATCAACAATCGCGTCAATTTTTTCCTGCGTGGTCCAACCCATTTTAATCAGATCAGGGATCGGGATACCTGCAACCGTTGAATAGGCCGGAACCGGAACCATCGTATCACCATGGCCGCCCAGAACGAACGCGGTGACATCTTCAACGCTGACTTCAAATTCGTCGGCAAGGAAGTGACGGAAACGTGCGCTGTCCAAAACACCGGCCATGCCAACAACCTTGTTATGCGGCAGTCCGGAAAATTCACGCAAAGCCCAAACCATCGCATCGAGCGGGTTGGTGATGCAGATAACAAAAGCATCCGGCGCATTGGCAGCAATGCCTTCGCCCACAGCCTTCATGACTTTCAGGTTGATGCCGATCAGATCATCACGGCTCATGCCCGGCTTACGCGCGACACCGGCGGTGACGATGATAACGTCCGAACCCGCGATATCGGCATAATCATTGGTGCCTTTGAGATTGCTGTCAAACCCGTCAACCGGAGCCGCTTGCGAAAGATCAAGCGCCTTACCAGCAGGCATTCCCTCGGCAATATCAAACAGGACAACATCGCCCATTTCCTTGGAAGCTGCGAGGTGGGCGAGCGTGCCGCCAATCATGCCTGCACCGATCAGTGCAATTTTGTTACGGGCCATTTGGGAGATTCTCCTGCAAAATTAGAGTCGTGAGCGTTAAATTCCGCTGCGGAATACGCCTGTTGAACACCAATTTCAACCGCAGAAGACTGCATTTTACACACTATCTTTGCAATTAGTTCGCAATAGCATTAACGATTATCTAAAAAGAACTAATGAGGCTTCCATCTATTCCCATTTTCGGTCCTTCGACTCCGCCAAATCATTGTCGGTGGTTCAATGCAGCCGTTTTGCAATTACCCAACTTACCGGACCAGCCAAGACGAATGCGATCAGGGCGCCAGCCAATATACTCATCAAAGATGCCTGATCGGCGACCAGCAATGCGGTTACAACAACACCCATGAACACGCTGCCTATAAATATATGAAACATCATGGTTTTCAGAAATATCGACACAGTTTTTCCCTTCAATTGGAGCAACCTGACATCTGCCTATCAGATATAACGATTGATAACTCCCGCTGTCGCCCCATCTGCTGCAGCCCGCCTTGATCTCGGTCAATAATTGCAGGATTGCCCTTACCGCCCGAATTGCATTACACATAAATTTTGGGATGGAGCGGAGAGAAGAAATATGCTGACAAAAGGTGACGATTATCCACTGCATCAAACACCCGAGCCAATGGCAGTTTCTGGCGGTAACCGAAATTTTTATGATCGCTATTTCTTCAACGGATATGCTGCCGATGGCAGTGTCTTTTTTGCCGCTGCTCTAGGCGTCTATCCGCAACTCGACATTATGGATGCTGCCTTTTGTGTCTCAATAGATGGAAAACAATATAATCTCCGGGCCTCAAAGAGAATGTCTAGCGAACGACTGGACCTAACCGTTGGACCAATCCGCATCGAAATTATTGAACCGTTACAGCAACTCCGGCTGATTATTTCTGATAATGACGGTCCGGTCACTGCCGATATCACTTTAACTACCCGCCACAATCCCATCGAGGAACCGCGCTTTATTCGCCGGGAAGGGCCACGCTTGATGATGGACTATACCCGGTTGACCCAGAATGGTGATTGGGCCGGCGAAATTACGGTCGGCGGTACAGCTATAGATGTTGCAAGCTGCCGCGGTACGCGCGACCGTAGCTGGGGGATAAGGCCGATTGGCGCGGCGGAATCGCAACCGCCACCGGCTGGTGCATTCCCACAATTTTGGTGGCTCTGGACACCGCTCAACTTCGACAATCATTGCTGCTTCTTTCATAGCAATGATGATGGTGAGGGCGCGCCCTGGAACCGGCGTGGTGTTGTAGATACCATTGGCATGAACACCGCTGAATTTGAGCCCAAGGCGATTGATCTAAGTTACCACAGTGGAACTCGCCGCATCAAACAGGCGCAATTGGATACCGGATCAGGCAGCCTGACCATCACACCGCGTACGGGAGACCGGGCTTTGACTTTTTACATGTCCGGGCTCGGTTATTTGCACCCTGAATGGGGGCACGGCTTCGATCATGGCGAACTGGAAGTAACCCATGATATCATCACGCTCGATCCCGAACCCGTTATCGATATGACAACGATCCATATTCAGGCGTTGAGCGATGCGGTCCTGTCAGCGGATGGGGAGGAACATCATGGCATCGGCATTGTTGAGCAATTGTTCATTGGCCCGCATCAGACAAGCGGACTAACCGGAATGATGGACCCAGCGGGATGAGCACTGAATTCCCGCTCCGTCCCGAAGAGTTTGAAAAGGCGTTTGTAGAACAGGCTTTCAATGCACCGCCAGGTTCGCTGTCATCGCTAACCCATGAACCAGTCGGTACCGGGCAGGTTTGTGACAGCTATCGCTTTACCTGTGATTGGGGGGATGGCGAACATCCCTCGACGTTTATCGCCAAATGCCCAAGCGCGGAAGAGATCAGCCGCAATGCGGCTGCAATTTTCCACCTCTATGACATGGAGGTTGGCTGGTACCGTGATGTAGCTTCTCATTCTGGGGTCCGATGTCCGACATGTTATCATGCCGCCATTGCTGAGAATGAGCGGGAATTTGTGCTGATGCTCGAAGATATGGCACCGGCTGATCAAGGCGATCAGCTTGCCGGCGCAACGCTTGTGCAAGTTGAAACGACACTTACAGAAGCAGCAGCGCTGCACAATGTGCGTCCGTCCGGTGGATTCGACAAACTATCTTGGCTGCATCATTCCTTGGCCAATGGTGATTTTTCGAAAAATACCCTGATCAATGGTTATCCGGTATTTCGAGAGCGTTTCACCAAGCTGCTTTCAGATGATGTGCTCGACCTGGGTGCCGAGATGGTGTCCCAAATGGAGCACTATATGGCCCGCGATCCACTTGAACAAAGCATCACCCATGGTGACATGCGGTTGGATAATATCCTGTTTCATTCAGACGGACAGCTCGCTGCTTTGGTGGATTGGCAAACTTGTTCATTGGGCAATCCGGCCAACGATGTTGCCTATATGATTGGAACCAGCTTTGCAGACCCGGCGGAACGGCACAGGCAAGAAGAGCGATTGGTCCGCGAATATCTGGCACAGCGAAATGATGCACCCTCATTTGAAAAATTTTGGGATGAATATCGACGCCATAGTTTTTCTGGCTTTATCATGGCAATCAATGCCTCTCTGCACGTCGAACAGACCGATCGCGGAGACAAAATGTTTGCCGCCATGGCCGAACGACCGGCACAAATGGCAATGGATCTCGACAGTTTGGCCTTACTTTAGTTCTGAGAGATTCTGGTTATGTCGGTAGGTCAGCCGCACCATGGCCGAGCGCTAGATATTCGTCTGATTGCATCTCAACCAACCGGGATGCCGTGCGTTCAAACTCAAACGATCCGTCGCCCTGGGGATAAAGCGTGTCCGGTTCAGCATCGGCAGCGGCCAATAGTTTCACCTTATATTCGTATAGCGCATCGATCAGGGTAACAAACCGCGCCGCCTCATTTCGATTTTCTTTGGTCAGCTTTGGTATTCCAACAATCACCACGCTATGAAAATGCCGCGCTATGCAAAGATAGTCCTGGGCACCTCGAGCTTCTGCGCATAACCGTTTGAAAGAAAAAACAGCTACGCCCTTCAACGATTTTGGCACATATAATGTCCGTCCACCGGGTACCTGCAATTCCTCCGAAGGCACATGATCCGCATCATCCGGCGAATAATCGGTCAATCGGAAAAAGGCTTCGCGCAGAGCATTGGTAGCAGAATCGCCATTGGGTACGTGCCACAGATCGACACCGCCGAGCCGTTCTCGGCGATAATCGGTGGGACCATTGAGCGAGATGACATCGAGACGATCGTTTAACAGGTCAATAAATGGTAGGAAATGCTCACGATTAAGCCCGTCCTTATAGAGATCCTCTGGTGGCCGGTTGGACGTCGTAACAATTGTAACCCCTTGCTCAACCAGTCCAGTGAAGAGCCGCGACATGATCATCGCATCCGCACTGTTATTTACGACCATCTCATCGAAGCAGAGGCAGCGGGCATCCTGAGCTAAATCAAGGGCCACCTTAGGGATCGGATCGCCTGGATCATTTTTGCGCCACGATCTAATCATGTCGTGCACCCGCAGCATGAATTCATGGAAATGGGCGCGCTGCTTGCGGTTGATATCCAGGTTTTCATAAAACAGGTCCATCAGCATCGATTTGCCGCGACCGACACCGCCCCACATATATACGCCGCGCGGTGGAACAGGCTTCTTGTTAAAAGCCCGCCACAATATACTGCCTTTGGGCGGCACTGCCTCCAACTCTTCTTGCAGTGTGGCTAGCCTTTGAGCGCAACTTTCCTGATCGGCATCAGACTGCAACTCTCCTTGCGCGATCAACGCTTGATAGCGCTGATAGAAGCTGCTCATTTGCCGTCATTCTTTTGCGGCCGCGCCTTTTTAACGATGGCCGTAAATGACGCCGCTGTATTTTCACCATGATCGCCCTGCACAACCAAACCGCGCATGAAGAGCATTCGGCCAGTTTCTCTTGTGACCTCGACCCTTGCTTCCAGCGGCTCGTCCATATTGGCAGCCCCGGTAAAATGGGTTTGCAATTCTATAGTTACCGATGGCCCAGCTGGCCCGATGCCAAAGACACGCATTGCGGCAAAAAGCGAACAATCAATAAAGCCCATCATCGTACCGCCATGGACTACATCACCCAAGTTACGGTGTCGTCGCTCTGGGAACATGCGCACACGGCCGATATCGTCGCCAAGTCCGTCGCCGCCGCGACGGATAATAATCGGGCCCAAAAAACTGTTGTAGCAGTCAGGATCACGCAACACCCATTGGAACCATCCGGGATTATCCGGATCCGGGTTGCTGGTATAATATTCGTCGTCCAGATTCGCCATTGGGATCAGACGCCTAGGCTCAGACTACTCTGGCGGCGGTCATCTTCTTAATCTCGGCAATTGCCTTGGCTGGTGACAAGCCCTTCGGACAGGCATTGGCGCAATTCATAATGGTATGACAACGATAGAGACGGAACGGGTCTTCCAACTCATCCAACCGTTCACCGGTCATTTCATCACGACTATCCGCAAGCCAGCGATAAGCCTGTAGCAAAATTGCTGGCCCAAGAAACTTGTCACTATTCCACCAGTAGCTGGGACAGCTGGTCTGACAGCAAGCACATAAAATGCACTCGTATAGACCATCCAATTTGTTACGGTCCTCTGGTGATTGCAGCCGCTCTTTTCCTGATGGATCAGGCGTAACAGTTTTCAACCAAGGTTGAATCGCCGCATATTGCGCATAGAAATGCGTGAAATCGGGGACCAAATCCTTGATCACTTCCATGTGGGGAAGCGGTGTAATGGTTACCTTGTTTCCGCAATCTTCGATTGCAGTCGTACAGGCGAGGCCGTTCTTGCCATTGATGTTCATTGCGCATGAACCGCAAATACCTTCCCGACAGGAACGACGGAATGTCAGCGTACTATCTTGCTCTGACTTCGCTTTGATCAGCGCATCGAGCACCATGGGACCACATTCATCCAGATCGACTTCAAATGTATCATAATGCGGGTTTTCGCCGCTATCCGGGTCATAACGGTAAATTTTGAAATTGCGTTTTTTGCCGCCAGTCAGCGCTTTGTGCATTTCACCGGTCTTGCGGATCTTGCTATTTTTGGGGAGCGTGAAAGTCGCCATGTTATTTCCCTTGTTTCAATTTCCTGCATGCAGGAAGGCGGCCCGTTCGAAGAATCGGCTACACGCCTACAAAATTAGTGCGTCAGACTCAATGATTTAAGTTCCTAAAGCTATAAGATCATAGGAAGTTTGAGCCGGTTAAACCTTTTCGGCAATCAACTGGTCTGGATCAATCCGTTGCGACGCAACCCCTCCGCAATAATTGTCTCAAGCAATTGCGCATGACTTAAGCCCGCCGCCGCCGCAGACTTTGCCACAACCTTTTCGGACCAGAGGTTGCAATTGAGATTGATCTCGATGAAGTTAATATCGCCGGTATTGCGATCCAAACGAAACTCGATCCTGCCATAGTCAAACGGTTCAAATTCCCGTGCAATAGCCTCAGCCATTTTTTGAACTTTGGGTGCAAATTCGGGTTCATCAAATTGCTTTAATGTCGCCTTCTCTGTGTTTGGCACCAAATCACGCTTCTCATAATAGGTCCAAAGTTTTTGCGTATCTTCTCGCTCGTAGATCAACATCGGCAAAGCTTTTGGCCCATTGGCACTTATAAAGGCGGCTTGCACATCATAGCCATCCAAATAGGGCTCAACAATTGCATCGTGACCCTGCCCATGAATGTCCGCGACGGCGTTGGCTACGCCAGCCCAATCATGCGCGTCTGAAATCGCCCAACTGGCCGAAGAAGCGTTTGGCTTGATCACCCAACGCTCGGCCTTGGGGGCATCACTTTCATTGACTGGTGCGCCGCGGCGAAAACAAAACCAAGGTGCTGTCGGTACACCTGCCTTTTCTGCAACCAACTTGGAAACCGACTTGTCATCACCTACACCGCGAACGAACGGCATCGCGCCGACATAGGCAATTCGGTGCATATTACACAACAACGGGATCAGCATTTCGCTGTTCACAAAACCGCCGCGATTAAGCAGCGGAAACACAAAATCCATATCTGGCCGCTCAAACAGGACATTATAACTGTCCGCCACTTCCAGGTTGATGCCCAGGCTTTCTAGACTGGTGCGCACCTCATGATGATAGATCGCGTGATTACCATCTTCGGGATGCATTCCCCCGCCCCAAAGCGCATGTTTAGCCATGAACAGGAACTTGAGTCTTTCTTTGGCCTCGGCTGGGATAGTGAGCGGTTCAATTTGAATACCCGATGCCGAATTTGCCATAGATAGTGCTCCCTCAAAAAATTTTGGCTACTGATCATTGAAATGGTCGTTTTAAGATTTGGCTTCGCTTGTCTTATTGAGCTCATCAAAATCCAGTTTATCAACTGTATCGTTTAAAACGGCTTCAACAACTTTGTAGGTACGTTCATTGTCTACGTCGATGGCCTGCGTTCCATCGCTTAGAGGAACTCGCCGCATAGTCACACCAAATCGTTTAGACATCCGCTGAAATGCACCGTCAATTGTGACGAGTTTGAACCGCATCAATAAAATATTGAACAAGCCAAAGGCGTTGATTAATCGCTGCGGGTTGCCCATAAACTGGCCACCTTCCTTGAAAATATTTGCGGCATTCAAGGCCTGCCGGTTCTTAAGACCATAAAGATTGCAATTAGCATATCCACCACCTCGAAAGTCATAAAACCCTCTTTGCGCAAGAGGATGCACAGCGTGAATATCGACCTTTTCAGCCAATCCAGCAACCGCATCTGCTCCATCAGCCATGACGGTCAACGCACGATCAATACTGTCATGCTTTAACAACACATTGTCAGCAGTCGTAATCAAATAGGGCGCATCGCCCTGCTCACAACCTTTGATGACGCTGGCTGCAATATTATCATCCGAAGTGATGAAAGTGATCGGCAGATCGTCACGCATATAGGTTTCGGCGACCGGACGTATCTCTTCTTCACCATCCGGTTCGATCAAGATGTGGATGGCACGGCAGCCTTTGTGACTGCTTAATATTTCCAATATCCGGTCAATCAATGTCTTACCAGCTATCGGAATCAAGCATTTGTGACTCACATCATGCGCTTTGGCGAGCGGGTTGACAACGCCGGTACGCTGAGCGGCCAGCAAAATTACATCAAATAAATCATCCATCTTTCGTTCCTTGGCAAAGCTATCAAAAATATCAAGCTTGATCGACCGTTTCGCCACCCGCCTCATTCCGATGTTGAAAATATTTGCTATAGCATCCGTAGAGAGTTAGCCAAATTGTCAGCATGCAAACCGCCCTAAAATCAGGATAGAACCAGAATTGCTAAACCGGCTGGTCCATAAATTCAGAACAAGCAACGATACGCTGGCGCGTGTTGGCCGCAATAGCGCCTGGCTGTTTTCGAGCAAAGGTGTCAGTGCTGTTCTAAGTCTTTTTTACTTGGCAATAGTCACTCGGACCTTAGGTCCAGCTGGCTTTGGTACGTTTATTCTGATTGTCAGCACCGGTCAGATTATTGCGGCTCTGTTTCGCATTCAGACATGGCAAGCCATCGTCCAATTTGGAACCCCGTTGCTCGCTAAGAAAGATCATACCGCCTTCAATGTAATCGCCAGGCAAGGTTTTTTGATTGAGTTCGTTGGCGGCATAATGGCCTGTGTTTTACTATACATGTTACTGCCATCGGCAGCAGAGCAATTCTCATTGGCACCAGAAGTCGAACAAGGGTTGCTCATTTATGGATTGCTGGTCCTGTTAGCCATACGTTCAACGCCAACCGGTATTTTGCGAGCCCATGATCGCTTTCGTGATAGTGCAATAGGTGAAGTAGCGGTCCCGGTGACTCGAATGATCGGTGCTTTGACGCTGTTAGCTGTTGGCCCAAGCATAGTTGGATTCTTGATTGTTTGGGGTCTATCTGAACTGGCCTGTGCTGGGCTGCTATGGATATTGGTATGGCACAACGGTCGCTCGATGGGTGAGCGAAGCAGCGCGGAGAATAGATTAGGCGATGTGCAGCCTGCCCCCAAGGCTAGTGAAAAGAGCTTCTACGGCTTTCTGGCTGCAACGAACTTCTCTTACCTACTCACTATTATCCGTGAACGGTTTGTCGTTATCATTGTTGGACTGTTCGTTGGTGCGGCGGCGGCCGGTCTGTTTCGCCTCGCAGACCAGTTGGCCAACAGCATCAATCGTCTAACGGAGGTTTTTGCGCGACCCATGTTTGCCGAGCTTTCCCGGCTTTACGGACAAAGTGAAAAAAGCGAGTTGCGCAGTCTATTTTTGCGATCTCTGCGACTTTCCGCGATATCGGGGCTGACAATGTTTGGCATCCTCATATTGTTCGGCGAACATATCCTCTTGCTGATGTCCGGCCCGGAGTTTGTGGAAGCTTATCCGCTTTTGCTGCTGCTTGCCGGAGCCACAATTATTGGCCTGATCGTGGTAGGCCTTGAACCGCTTTTACAGGCAGCTGATCGCGCCACCACTGCCTTTGTCACTCGCTTGCTATCGCTTGGTTTTCTAGCCGCACTATTAGTCTGGTTATTGCCCACTTACGGTGTATTTGGCGCGGCTCTGGCTATGTTGATGTCAGCCATCGCAACAGCGTTGCTGTTAATGCTGATTGGCTGGCGGTTGCTACGGATGCTCCGCGAAGACTGAAGTTAAGGCTTGGGTTGCTGCATCCGTTCAAAAAAGTCGACCATGTCATCAAGCACGGGTCCTTTGTGACGAAATGGTTTTGACACCGCCATCATAATCTCGAGATGATCCATATCCGGATATTCGACATATTCCACATCTCCACCGACTGCGAGAATCTTATCCCGTAGGGTCCGGCTATTGCGCGGTTCGACCTGCGTATCATCAATCCCGGTCGACAGCCAAAGCGGTGGCGCATCGGCGCGCACGAAGTTGACCGGTTGAGTCAGTTCCGGATTTGGATAGTCGCCAAAGCTCTGCTTCGTGGTTTCCGAAGAAAAAGGGTAGAAATCAGCAGGACCAGCTAAAACAGCCACACCTTTGATAAAGTCCGGTGTCTTTCCTTCGCGGCCCAACCATTGCCGATCAAGGGCCAACATACTGACGTTGTACGCGCCGGCAGATTGACCGGACAGGAAAATACGATCCGGATCGCCGCCTGATTTCTGAATATTGTCGCGAACCCACGCAACTGCTTTGGCGCTATCCTCGAGAAAGCCTGGAAACTTTGTGTCAGGATATAACCGGTAATCAGGCAACACTGCCATATAGCCACGATGGGCCAGTGCGCGCCCGGCAAAGGCGTATTCATCCTTTGATCCAGCACGCCAGCCTCCGCCGTAGATAAAGACAACTACCGGCAAAAGTTTGTCCGAAGCTTCTTTCGGAACCCAGATATTAAGACCCAAACCGAGTTCTTCATCATAGATCTGGTCTTTGACGAGTATCTCCGCGTTGGCATCACCGGGGAAGATATTGTTCGCCATATCCAGTTGTCTGGGACCAGTGTGTGACAAAAACCAAAAGGCAAAGCCGCCAATGGCAAAAATCAGCCCGCCAAGAATAAGAAACCATTTCATTTAAGCGCCTTTATGCAGTCCATTAGGCGTTGGCAACAGCATCCCAATCGATGGGTTGATGGCGATCAAGAAAACTATCGGCCCGTGGCATCGGATATTTCAAGCCGTTACCACAGTTAAACAGCACTGCGCGGTCAGTCTTGCCTATCAACCCCTCATCCAGTGCTTTGAGATAGGCCGCAGCGGTTGCAGCGCCTTCCGGACAGAGCAGCAGGCCATCTTCCTGACCAATCCTAACCTGCGTTTCGACAATCGCATCGTCATCGACCGCTATGGCAAATCCGTTCGATTCACGCACGGCGCGCAGAATCAGAAAATCACCAACTGCAACCGGAACGCGAATACCAGCCGCTACCGTATGCGCATTTTCCCAAAGCGGTGCATGTTCCGCACCCTCTTCCCAAGCTTTGACTATGGGCGCGCAACCGGTTGCTTGTACCGCCACCATTTTCGGGCGCTTGGAACCGATGAAGCCAATTTCCTCCAGTTCGTTAAAGGCTTTCCACATACCGATCAGCCCGGTACCGCCGCCGGTTGGGTAAAAAATCACATCGGGCATTTCCCAGCCCAATTGCTCCGCCAATTCCAGCCCCATCGTTTTTTTGCCTTCAATGCGGTACGGTTCTTTCAAGGTTGAGAGATTGAACCAGTTCATCTCTTTTTCGCCGTCGGCTACGATTTTACCGCAATCATTGATCAGGCCATTCACCCGCCAAACCTTGCCCCCCTGAAGCGCGATTTCCCTTACATTGATCTCCGGCGTATCATCCGGACAGAAAACAAAAGCTTCCATACCAGCGCGCCTTGCATAGGCTGCCATCGCGGCGCCAGCATTGCCGTTGGTCGGCATGGCGAGACGAGTCAAACCGAGTTCTTTTGCCATAGTCACTGCCATAACGAGACCACGCGCTTTGAAAGATCCAGTGGGCAAACGCCCCTCGTCTTTGACGAGCACATTTTCACCCAGCGAATTGTTGAGTGGTATAAGAGGTGTCATTTCTTCACCCAGCGAGACAATATTGTCAGCTTTTTGTACTGGCAGTAATTCCCGGTAACGCCAAAGATCAGCGGGCCTTTTGGCAAGTTTTTCCTTGGTTAGTTCTGCTTTGACACCATCCAGGTCATAGCGGATCAATATTGGCAAGCCAGCGGGGGAAAGGTTTTGCACTTCTCCAACTGGCAAATGCTCTCCGGTCATTGAGCATTCATGATGGGTGACGAAATTTTTGCGCGCGGCAGTGATATTATTTTCAAGCATTTATTGTTCCTATCCTATCATGGCCGTGTAGCAAAGCGCTCGATATTCATTGATTTTATTCATCGGTTTCGCGGAAAAATTAGGGGTCGCCATTGCTCTTATGTTGTGCAAGGATCACGGTGTGCTCAGATTGCCAACCCCCGCTCTCTCGATTGTGACAACCATTTGTCGCTAACATCCATTGATCGAATATCTTTTGGCATGGGCGGCGCGGTCTACGCCGTCAAAGAAGCAGCCTACATTATGTTTGTCCTGCTGTTTTACACACAGGTTCTTGGTTTAAGCGGAACCGTGACGGGTATTGTCCTGTTCATAGCGATTGTGTGGGACGCGATTTCAGATCCGCTCATGGGCTCTTGGTCAGACCGCCTTAAAAGCCGGTGGGGGCGACGTCATCCCTTCATGGTCTTGAGCATATTGCCACTTGCAGGTGGTTTTTTGGCGCTCTTCAATCCGCCAGAAATCATACTTTCCAACATGAGCTATTTGGCCGGTTGGCTATTATTCTGGTCCCTGTGGATTCGTACCACCCTCACCATGTTCGCGATCCCTCATCTTTCGATGACGGCGGAAATCACTCAAGATTATCATGAGCGAAGCAAATTGTTATCGATGCGTACTGGGTTTTTATTTTTGTTCGCATTACTACTTCCAGCGCTTAGCCTGTTCACCTTTTTTGGCGAAGTCGATGGCACTGACGGGCGGTTTGTAGCCGGTAATTATGTCACCTATGGATGGATATCGGCATTGATCGTTTGTGCCGCGGCTTTGATAGCAATTGTTGGCACATGGAAGTTTATCGATAGCACCAAAATATCGCCGGAAAGAATGCCATCTAGCGCCGGCGTAAGGGGAATGTGGCGCGATTTTTTGTCGACTTTTCGAAACGTCAATTTTCGAAACGTCTTATATTATGATCTGGGTGCAACCGCGTCTTATGGTATCACCATTTCACTTAATATCATCATATGGACGTATTTTTGGGAACTTGACGCGGATCAGACTGGGCTGACCCTTGGCCTGTCAGTCGTGATAGCCGTACCGCTGGCTTGGTTAACGCTAGGTTGGATCAGTCGGCATTGGCCCAAACACCAAATTATCAGATATGCGGTTGTGATCATGTTGATCGATTTGAGTTGGCTGTTTCCACTACGAATATTTGAGATCATTCCAGCCAATGGTCACCCGCTGATATTCGCGTTGATCATCTTGCAAAACACCATCTTCATGTATTTTTTCATTCTACGTATTGTCAGCATCTCCTCAATCACCGCCGATCTAACTGACGAGCATGAGGCTGATTCGGGCAAGCGACAAGAGGGTGGTTTTTATTCCGTGTTGCTTTTCACAACCAAGTTGGGGACGGCGGTAGGTCCGCTTTATGGCGGAATTGCAATGGATTTGGTCGGATTGACCGAAGAAATGCGACCCGGTGCAGTCGGACAAAGCACATTGAACAATCTGATGTGGGCAAAACTTCTGGCCATTGCTCCCTTGATGACAATTGCGTGGTATTTCACCTTTCGTTTCTCGATGACCGAAGAGCGACTACAAGCGATCCAGAAAGATCTGCACGCACGCCGCAAACGTACCTGATCGAACCTGTGCACAAAAAAGGGCGACACTCTGGCCGCCCTTTGAAATCTGTATGGTAAGCAAATTAACGCTTGGAGAACTGGAAGCTCTTACGCGCTTTGGCCCGACCATATTTTTTACGCTCAACCTTACGGCTATCGCGGGTCAGGAAGCCTGCCGCTTTCACCGTGGCGCGCAATTTTGGTTCATATTTAGTAAGTGCCTGGGAAATACCGTGCTTCACCGCACCAGCTTGCCCAGAGAGGCCGCCGCCTTTTACAGTGACATCCACATCATATTGGCCTTCGCGTTCTGTGATCGCGAAAACCTGATTCAGAACCAGACGCAATGTTGGACGTGCAAAATAGGTTTCCTGATCGCGGCCGTTGACCGTAATCTTGCCTTTGCCAGGCTTCAACCAAACCCGGGCAACCGCATCTTTACGGCGACCGGTTGCATAAGCACGGCCATATTGATCCAGTTCTTGCTCACGCAAGGGCATCGTGGACACAGGCGGTTCAACAACAGCTGTTTCGCCTTCTGCCGCAACAGGAGTTTCGGTAGCGATATCGCCAGCGATTTCTTTCAAATCGGATAGATCTTTTGTGTCAGCCATTATGCGCCCACCTTGTTCTTACGGTTCATGGAAGCGATATCCAGTGCCACGGGCGCCTGTCCATCATAGGGATGTTCGGTTCCAGCGAAGACATGCAAGTTACGCATCTGTGCGAAACCCAACGGGCCTTTTGGAATCATCCGTTCCACTGCCTTTTCGATCACACGCTCCGGAAAACGGCCTTCGAGAACCTTTTCCGCTGTCGTACCGCTAATGCCGCCGGGATAACCCGAGTGCTTATAATAAGTTTTCTTCGCAGCTTTACCGCCGGTGAACTTCACTTTGTCCGCGTTAATAATCACAACATGATCACCACAATCAACATGCGGTGTGAAGCTTGGCTTATGCTTGCCGCGAACAATATTGGCGACAATCGATGCCATCCGGCCGACAACCAGATCGGTGGCGTCGATGATATGCCATTTTTTCTCAACCTCAGCGGGTTTCGCCGCTTGGGTTTGTTTACTGATACCCTTCATTGGGTTGCTCCTTTGAAATCTCGGTTAGTGAGATGATTCAGAATAACAAAAGCCGAACCTGTCGGTCCGGCGTTCTGACGGCGCTATTGGCGATGTTTCTGGAGCAAGTCAAGAAAAACTGCGGGTTTTAAAACGGGTATTATTATACCATATCCTATTCATCAGATGGAAAGGCGCTCATTTCCTGTCTACCTTTGACCTTGTCGGCCGAGCAGGTGAATTCCCCAAACTGTTGAAGCTACAACCAACGCCCCTACCGCCTGATGAAGAACAGCCATGACTATATTCATACCCATCATCACTGTCGCGATGCCGAGGATAATTTGTGTGCCGAAGGCGCTATGGATAGCAATGGATATCTTACGGTCCAAATGTCGCGCCTTGCGGGATAGAATCACCAAAAACCCTACAACAACCCATGCCCACCAACGGTGCATGAAATGAATCAGATAGGGATCATTGTTGAACGCCGTCCAAGCGCCCATCGTCCAATCAATACCGCCTGGAACAAAAAAGTCGTTCATGAGAGGCCAGGTATTGGATATGTAACCCGCGTTCAGGCCCGCCGTGTAGGCACCGAATAACAACTGAATGAACAGGACTAAAATTGTGATCAATGCAAAACTAGTGAGTTTTGCCGGCTGGACATTTCCTCTGTCCAGCTGACGGAGATCCAAAGCCGTCCAAATGAGGCCACCCAGAATAAATAATGCCGTCAACAAATGCACAGCCAAACGAAAATGGCTTACATCGGTCCGTTCTGTCAGCCCGCTACTCACCATCCACCAGCCGATTGCACCTTGCAAACCGCCCAATGCAAGAAGCGCTAGTAAGCGCCAGTTATACCCCGATGGAACAGCGCGCTTAAGTGCAAACCAAAACAGCGGCAGCGCAAATGCCAATCCAATCAAACGCCCTAGCAGGCGGTGGATCCACTCCCAAAAATAGATGTATTTGAAATCAGCAAGCGTCATTCCTGCCGGGCCGTTTATCTCCAGATATTCCGGTATCTGCTTATATTTTTCAAATTCAGACAGCCAGTCCGCTTCGTTTAGCGGTGGTAACGCCCCCGTTACAGGCTTCCATTCTGTTATCGAAAGTCCCGACTCAGTGAGCCGCGTAATCCCGCCTACGACAACCATGATGAATACCAATATCGCAACACCAAAAAGCCAGTTTGCTATTGCTATGGGCTGTATTGTCCGCTGCGCTTCGGTTGTGCTTAAGGCGTTAGAGTCGGTCATTTGGCGGCTATGTGATATCAAAACCCCAATTGGGCAAGAAAAAAGCCAAAAAATCGAACTTTAACACAAATGATATGTTGTATCTTAACACCTGTTCGCTTATCTAGAATGCATCTAAACGAAAAGTGAGAACGTGAGTCGTGTTTACGACAGCAAATTTCTGGAAGAAAGACGGCATATTGGACAGAGATGGCCTCTGGGACCGAATTGCTGTTCTGATTTCCGGCCTTTGTGTTGTCCATTGCATTGGTACCATGATTTTTGTCGCTCTTTTGTCCTCTGCAGGAGGAATACTGCTCGATCCGCTAGTCCATGAAATTGGCCTCGGTATCGCGATAGCCCTGGGCATGTTTACCTTGGGTCGAGGCGTGCTGGACCATGGCTATATAATGCCTGCAGCGGTTGGCGGACTGGGCCTTGGCATGATGATGGGGGCCATCACTTTAGGTCATGAAAGCGGGCATGGCGGCGCTGAAATACTCTTCACAATTTTGGGTGTTGCTGTACTCGCATTTGCGCATGACTTAAACTACCGCGCCACTCACTAATTTCACACCATTGCCCTTGTGGCAAAACATCCCTAAATTACCTTCATGGGAAAACATGATCATCTCGAGCATCATGGCGAATCGCTTGCAGATGCGGCGCGCGCCAATCTGGAAAAATCTGGCGAGAAATGGACCGACACTCGGGCCGCCATATTTGAAGCCCTCGCCGGATTCTCAAGACCCGCTTCTGCCTATGACATAGCCGAGCTAGTATCGGCTGCGCGTGGAAAGCGCGTCGCCCCCAATAGTGTTTATCGAATTCTTGATCTTTTCGTCGCCAAAAACCTAGCGATGCGGGTGGAAAGCGCCAATGCCTATATCGCCAACAGCCATCCAGGTTGCGAGCATGACTGTATCTTTCTGGTCTGTGATACTTGTGGGGAAGCGACCCATGTGGATGACGATCCAGTATCGCAACAAGTCCGCAATGTTGCACTGGAGCAGGGCTTTAACTCCATTCGCCCCGTGATCGAAGTTCGCGGCGTTTGCCAAAAGTGCAGTTAATAGAACGCATTCGTCAGCATTTATTCAGCCTGATTCTGTTGAGTGATCGACAGAAGACGGCAGTGCCGCTAATATATTCGCGAAACACGGAGTAACTATGTCGGGTCCCAATACACCGCTTCTGGACAAAGTGCCTTATCCAGAAGATTTAAGAAAACTGAAACCCGAGCAACTCCGTCAATTCGCAGACGAATTGCGCGCTGAGGTTATCGATACGGTCTCTTCAACCGGCGGTCATTTGGGAGCGGGCCTCGGCGTTGTCGAGCTAACCACCGCAATCCACTATGTTTTCAATACTCCAGATGACCGGTTGATCTGGGATGTTGGACATCAATGCTATCCGCACAAAATACTCACCGGTCGACGCGATCAAATTCGCACTTTGCGTCAAGGCGGCGGGCTTTCCGGTTTCACCAAGCGCGCCGAGAGTGAATATGATCCTTTTGGTGCAGCACATAGCTCTACTTCTATTAGCGCGGCGCTGGGTTTTGCAATCGCCAACAAACTCAACGACAAACCTGGTCGCGGTATTGCTGTGATCGGCGATGGCGCGATGAGCGCGGGCATGGCCTATGAGGCGATGAACAATGCTGAAGCAGCGGGCAATCGTCTAGTGGTGATCCTCAACGACAATGACATGTCTATCGCACCGCCGGTCGGCGGCCTTTCCGCCTATCTGGCGCGCATTGTCTCTTCTCGCGAATTTTTGGGCGTCCGCGAACTCGCACGCCGGATTGCGCGCAAACTGCCCAGACCGCTCCATGATGCTGCACGCAAGACGGATGAATATGCCCGCGGCATGACTATGGGGGGCACATTGTTTGAAGAACTAGGTTTCTATTATGTGGGTCCGATTGACGGTCACAATATGGAGCATCTGGTTCCTGTGCTGGAAAATGTGCGCGATGCCGCTGAGGGCCCATGCCTCATTCATGTCGTGACCGAGAAAGGCAAAGGCTATAAATATGCCGAGGAAGCCGCGGACAAATATCATGGCGTTGCCAAATTCGATGTGGTTTCGGGCAAACAGGACAAGGGCGCTGGTGGCGGACCGCCCGCTTATCAAAATGTTTTCGGTGAAACACTCGCCAAACTAGCTGACAAAGATTCGCGCATCTGTGCGATTACCGCTGCCATGCCATCGGGCACCGGGGTCGACAAATTTGCCAAAGCCCATCCGGAAAAATCGTTCGATGTCGGAATTGCAGAACAGCATGGCGTGACCTTCGCCGCTGGACTGGCGGCACAAGGCATGCGTCCCTTTGCTGCGATCTATTCCACTTTCCTGCAGCGGGCCTATGATCAGGTCGTGCATGATGTTGCAATTCAAAACCTGCCGGTGCGTTTTGCCATAGACCGCGCTGGTCTGGTCGGGGCCGATGGTTGCACACATGCGGGTTCGTTCGACATTACATATCTGGCAACTTTGCCCAACATGGTCGTCATGGCTGCCGCGGACGAGGCAGAACTCGCCCACATGACTTACACCGCGGCCGAATATGACGACGGCCCCATTGCCTTTCGCTATCCACGCGGAAACGGCACGGGCGTTGAAATTCCCACCGTTCTGGAAAAACTGGAAATTGGTAAAGGGCGCATTGTCAAAGAAGGCAGCAAGGTTGCCATATTGTCACTCGGTGCACGTCTGGAAGAAGCGAAGAAAGCTGCGGAACGATTGGAAGCCAAGGGGCTTAGCACTACCGTTGCAGATCTGCGCTTCGCCAAGCCGTTGGATGAAGAGCTGATCCGCAAGCTGCTGACCACACATGAAGTTGCTGTGACCGTTGAGGAAGCAGCGGTGGGAGGCCTCGGCGCACATGTGCTAACCTATGCTTCAGATAGTGGACTTACGGATGCGGGCCTAAAAATCCGCACCCTGCGCTTACCGGATGTTTTTCAGGATCATGACAAGCCGGAATTGCAGTATAAGGAAGCTGGACTGGATGCAGATGGCATTGTCGAAACGGTGCTCAAGGCACTGCGTCACAACAGCGCCAATGTAGAGAATGCCGGGGCAAGGGCTTAAGCTATTTAACAACTGACTTGTTATCGGCGATTCCTGCGCTTAAGCGATGCTAATGTCTCCCGAATTCTCCCATATTGACCACTGGATATTTGATCTCGATAATGTCCTCTATCCTGCCGAGTGCGATCTGTTCGCGCTGATTGATATCAAGATGGGTGAGTATATCGCCAAAACGCTGGACTGCGATTATGCCGAAGCGCGTAAGGTCCAGAAGGCTTTTTTTCATGACCATGGCACGACGCTGGCCGGGCTGATGCATCACCATGGTACCGACCCCTCGGACTTTCTCAACTATGTGCACGATATTGACATGAGTCGCTTGTCACCAGCCCCCACAGTGCGTGCTGCTATCGAAGCTTTGCCGGGTGAAAAGTTGGTCTTCACCAATGCAGATCGCCCCTATGCCAGACGTGTTCTTGAAAAGCGGGGACTGGCTGATCTATTTGACCAGATGCACGACATTTTGGACACTAGTCTCATCCCCAAACCACAAAAACCGGCTTATGACAGTATGGTTGCCGCTACCGGAATTAACCCGACCCGCGCCCTATTTGTCGAAGACATGGCGCGCAATTTGCGTCCGGCAAAAGATTTGGGCATGACAACTGTGTGGATCAACACAGGCGCAGAATGGGCTGGTCGTGAGCATGATCCAAGCTATATTGATATTGAGATACCCGATTTGGAAAGCTGGGTCACCGGCCTCCACACAGCCAAGGAAGCACAGACATTATGACCGCAGCATTGCAATCCGCCATCGAAGCCGCATGGGAAAAACGAGAATCGCTTAGTATTACTTCACAAGGTGAAGAGCGAGATGCAGTGAACGCTGCCTTGGAAATGCTGGACAACGGAACAGCCCGCGTCGCCGAAAAACAGGGTGACGAATGGGTGGTCAATCAATGGCTAAAGAAGGCCGTTTTGCTCTCTTTTCGCCTGAACGACAACGAGGTGATGGAAGGCGTTGCTGGTGGCAACCATTGGGACAAAGTACCTAGCAAGTTCAAAGATTGGGGTGAAAACCGTTTTCGCGAAGCCGGTTTTCGGTCAGTACCCGGCTCGATAGTTCGCAAGGGCTCGTTTATCGGAAAGGGCGTCGTTTTGATGCCGAGTTTTGTAAACATTGGCGCCTATGTCGGCGAAGGTTCGATGGTCGATGGCTGGGCCACAGTGGGCAGTTGCGCACAAATTGGAAAAAACGTGCACATCTCCGGCGGTGCGGGCATTGGCGGCGTGCTGGAACCGTTGCAGGCTGGTCCGGTAGTGATTGAGGACGGTGCATTTATTGGTGCGCGAGCCGAAGTTGCAGAAGGAGTCCGGGTCGGCGAAGGTGCGGTCTTGTCCATGGGCGTCTATCTGGGCGCTTCCACCAAGATTGTTGACCGGATCACCGGCAAGATCTGGATCGGTGAAGTGCCACCTTATGCCGTGGTTGTACCGGGTACTTTGCCGCCAAAAGCAAATGTCGACGGCGTTCCGGGTCCTGCACTTTACTGTGCGGTGATTGTCAAAACGGTCGATGCGCAGACTCGTTCGAAAACCGGCATCAATGATCTGTTGCGCGACTAATGGGTGCAGAAGGCAAACCGATTAAAATAACGCTGGGTGAAAATGATCACCCTTACCGCAGCGGTGCGTGGACTCCCAATTATGAAGAGATCATCGCTGATGATATGGAGATCATCGGAACAATTCCTTCCGACATTGACGGGATCTATGTTCGCAATACTGAAAACCCGATCCATGATTCGATAGGCCGCTATCATCCATTTGATGGCGACGGGATGATCCACACAATCAGGATCAAAGATGGCGGGGCGATCTATCGAAACCGCTTTGTCCGTACCGAAGGCTTCGCGGCTGAACAGGACGAAAGCGGTCCTCTATGGGCCGGAATTATGGGTAAACCGGGCGACTCCAAACGACCGGGCTGGGGCGCGCATGGCGCAGTCAAAGATAGCAGTTCCACCGATGTTGTTGTGCATGCTGGAAAAATCCTTTCGACCTTTTACCAATGCGGTGAGGGCTATCAACTTGATCCGGAAACGTTGGATACGCTCGGTACCGCCGATTGGGTCCCCGAAGATGGTATCTCCGCGCACCCCAAAGTGGATGAGAAAACCGGCGAATTGCTGTTTTTTAACTATTCTACCAAAGCGCCCTTTTTACATTATGGTGTTGTAGGGCCGGACGACCAGCTCAAACATTTCATACCAATAGAGTTGCCCGGTCCGCGGCTGCCGCATGATATGGCATTTTCCGAAAATTACGCCATCTTCAACGATTGCCCCATGTTCTGGAAAGAAGAGCTACTCGATCACGGCCTGCGTATTCCGGCCTATCATGACGATATGCCGACGCGCTTCGGTATCATTCCGCGCATGGGTCAGCCGGAAGACATAATATGGTTTGATGCTAAGCCAACCTATGTGCTGCACTGGGCCAATGCGTTTGAGGATGGCGACGAAGTGGTACTCGATGGTTATTTCCAAAATGATCCCGTCCCACCGCCTCTAACCGATTTTCCATCCGGATATGAAAGCATGGGTGCAAGCATCGATTTGCATAGCTTCAAACCCGAATTGCATCGCTGGCGTTTCAACATGAAAACCGGTGAGACAATCGAAGAAACATTATTCGACGAATATCCGGTCGAGTTCGGCATGTTTAACCAGCAGATCGCTGGCCTGCCCTATCGATACGCCTATAGCGTGACTGGCCATCCCGGATGGTTCCTGTTCAACGGACTGGTCAAACACGATTTGGAAACTGGCAAGGCGGAACGCTACTATTTTGGTGATGACCGCTTTGGTTCCGAGGCTCCCTTCATACCGCGCACAAACGCGCAATCCGAAGACGACGGCTATTTGATCAGCTTCATAACGGACATGGCGCAGGACCGCAGCGAATGTATCATCGTGGACGCAAAGGATGTTGCTGCCGGTCCCGTCTGCCAAATCATCTTACCGCACCGGATATGCAGCGGTACGCACGCGACCTGGGTAGGTGCAGAACAGATCGGAGAAGGCTAAACCTTCGGCTGTTGCTGGGTGGCGCAATGAATTCCACCACCACACTCTCCGATAGGATCGATATTGAGCATCACGATTTCGCGATCCGGATATAGTTCGCCCAGCGTTTCCTTCGCTTCTGCGTCGACTCTCCGATCACCAAATTGAGCTGCAATAACCGCGCCGTTACAGACATAATAGTTTACATAGGACGCCACAAAGTCTTCCGCTTCTACGCGGATATCATAGGGCTGTGGCAGCACGACTATCTCAAATTTCTCGCCGTTGGCATCACTGGCCGCCGCCAATATGTCGTGCGTTTCATAGGCTGACGCTGCAAAAGGGTCACCTCTGACATCTTCTTCGTCCGGTAGCTGGATCAGGATGGTGCCTGGCTCGGTAAAGCGGGCCAATGCGTCGATATGATAATCGGTAATATCCAGACTCTTCACGCCCGGCGCCCAGATCATCTTTTTTCCGCCAACCGCCTCTAGAATTTTCGCCTCTATATCTGCGCGCGTTCCCCTGTTGCGATTATCAATCACCCAGCTTGATTCATGTGCAATAACGATGCCTTCGCCATCGGAATCCAGCCCGCCCGGCTCCCCGACCAGACCGTTGTCGTGCAGCGGCAACTCCATGCGTCTGGCGATGGCAGCGGCAATTTTTCCGTCATTGCCATGCACCTGCTTGTTACCCCAGCCGTTAAAGTTAAAATGGCTGACAGCCAGATCGCCGGCTTCATTGCGGACAAAACAGGGACCTGCATCGCGGCACCACAGATCGTCAGTCGGGATATTCCAGACCTCGACGCCATCGGACAGCTTTTTGCGAGCGGCGCTCTCAAACTGCTTGTCCATCAGCATCACGACCGGTTCAAATTCGGCAATCGCATTGGCAACATCGGCGATACTCTGTTGTAGCATGTCCAGAAACACTGGGTCGGGATGGACGACTGTGCTGACCGGCCATTGCATGAAGGTCCGTTCATGCGGGTCGCGTTCTTCGGGCATCCAGAATTTTGGATTTGTCATGTCAGCGGGCGCTGCACAGGCGGTGAACGATGGCAAAACCGCCAATGCACCCAGCATCCCTGCTCGCTTGGTGAAGGTTCGCCGCGAGATCAATCAAACAGCTCGCCATCAATTTCTTTGCCCGCGGGCGGTTTCAACCCCAGATGTTGCCACCCGCGATCATTCAAGGTTCGCCCTCTCGCAGTTCGGGCGAGCAGGCCGAGCTGAATAAGATACGGCTCAATCACTTCCTCAATCGTATCACGCGGTTCGCTCAAGCCTGCTGCGAGTGTTTCCACCCCGACTGGACCGCCCTTATAGATATCCGCAATCATATGCAGATAGCGCCGGTCCATCGCATCGAGGCCAATGCTGTCAACTTCCAGCCGCGTCAGCGATTCATCCGCGGTTTTCTTATCGACGGTCGGCGAACCTGCAACATTGGCAAAATCCCGCACCCGGCGGAGCAAGCGGCCAGCAATTCGCGGCGTACCACGGGCACGGCGGGCGACTTCGGTGGCTCCATCCGGGGCAATAGTCAGATCGAGCAAACGCGCGGCACGATGAACAACCTGTTCCAGCTCTTCCGTGGTATAAAAGTTCAGCCGCACCGGAATACCGAACCGATCGCGCAGCGGCGTAGTGAGCAGACCCTGCCTTGTGGTTGCGCCAATCAGGGTGAATTGCGGTAAATCGATACGCACCGATCTGGCGGATGGCCCTTCGCCAATGATCAGGTCCAGCGCGCGATCTTCCATCGCCGGATAGAGCACTTCCTCCACGACGGGATTAAGGCGGTGGATTTCATCAATGAACAGGACATCCCCTTCTTCAAGGTTCGTCAGCAAAGCCGCGAGATCGCCCGACTTGGCAATGACCGGCCCCGATGTAGCGCGAAAACCGACACCCAGTTCGCGCGCAATAATCTGCGCCAGCGTGGTCTTGCCTAGCCCCGGCGGGCCGAAGAACAACACATGATCCAGCGCCTCGCTTCGCTTCTTCGCCGCCTCGATAAACACGCGGAGGTTGCCGCGTGCCGCTTCCTGTCCGATAAACTCGTCGAGCGTTTTCGGTCGCAGAGCGGCGTCGATGTCTTCAACCTTGCGTTCAGGGGATTGGAGGCGGTCTTCCATCACTTCGCCGCCTTCTTCAACGCCAACCGCACCAGTGCATCCAGCGTCACCCCATCCCCCGCCTCGGCATCTGCCGCAGACACGGCTGCACTCGCATCCGCCGGTTTGAAGCCGAGATTTTGTAGCGCGCTAACCGCATCGGCGCTGTTGTTTGACGGCGCGTGATCCGCGTCGCCTGCGCCAACAATAGGATCGGTCACTAGCCCACCGACTTTATCTTTGAGTTCGTTGACAATCCGCAGCGCCAGCTTTGGTCCCACGCCATTTGCCCGCGACACCGTCGCTTTGTCGCCAGTTGCCACGGCGCGTGAAATTTCTCCTGGTTCAAGAGCCGATAGGATTGCCAGCGCTACCTTCCCGCCAACGCCCTGGACCGAAATCAGCAGCCGGAACCAGTCGCGTTCGCTGGCCGAGGCAAAACCCATCAGCCGCATGTCGGTCTCGCTCACCTGCATTTCTGTATAGATGGCCGCCCCATCGCCAACACCGCCGATGGCAGTGATGGTCCGCGAAGAGGCAAAAACCAGATAGCCGACACCCTGCACATCCAGCACGATGTTATCGGTGCCGATTTCGTCGATTATTCCGGTCAGTTTTGCGATCATGAAAGTGTTTTAGCGTGACAGGCCAATCTGTCGAGTTTTTGTTTTGTTCTTTTTTCCCTCAACGCTTTCTATGATGCGCATGGGTGATGGCAACTGCCAGAGCATCGGCAGCATCGGCGCCCGACAGCTTTACGCCGGGAAGCAAGATTTTGATCATCGCCTGAACTTGATCCTTGTCCGCCTTCCCCACACCAACGACTGACTTTTTCACTGCGCGAGCGGCATATTCTCCAACCTCTATACCGGTCCGTGAAGCGCCGAGCAAAACAACCCCGCGTGCCTGACCCAGCTTCAAGGTGCTTTGCGGGTTGGAGTTGACAAAGACCTCCTCCACCGCCGCTGCGTCGGGACTATATTCGAGCATCAAGTCAGTCAGCTCCAGATCGAGCTTCAACAATCGGCTCGCCAGCGCCATTTTGGGGTCGGTCTTTATTTGCCCATTGGCAATATGGGAAAGTCGGTTGCCCTCGGAACTTATCACGCCCCAGCCTGTTGTTCCCAGACCGGGATCAAGACCCAAAATGATCATACTCCCATGATCATTCGGCGTTCAGTTTTTCCATTATCTCGTCGGATACGGAAAAATTGCCCCAAACGGTTTGGACATCATCATCCTCTTCAAGCGCATCGATGAGGGCCAGAATGGCAACTGCTTGTGCTTCATCCACTTCAACCTCAACAGTAGGGCGCCAAGCCAATTTCACATTCTCGGCTTCGCCAAGCGACTTTTCGAGTGCGCCGGACACCTCATGCAAATCTTCCATCGCGGTCCAGATTTCATGGCCATCTTCGGAGGATGCAATATCATCTCCGCCCGCTTCCATAACCGCTTCCATAACGGTGTCTTCATCGCCTGCACTGACCGGATATTGAATGTAGCCCACATGATCAAAGCCGTGAGATACAGAACCGGTCTCCCCAATATTGCCGCCATTGCGTGAGATTATCGTTCGCACATTGGTGAAAGTACGATTGGTATTGTCAGTCAGCGTTTCGATGATCAACGACACACCACCGGGGCCAAAGCCTTCATAGCGCACTTCATTATAGTCATCGCCTTCATTGGCAGACGCTTTGTCGATCGCGCGCTGGATGCCATCCTTCGGCATCGACACGGCTTTGGCGTTGTTTACCGCTAGGCGCAGTCGCGGATTCATATCCGGGTCCGGCATGCCGGATTTTGCGGCAACCGTGATCTCACGGCTCAGCTTTGAAAATTGTGCCGAGCGCTTCTTGTCCTGAGCGCCTTTGCGGTGTTTGATATTGTTGAATTTACTATGGCCTGCCATGCGATCTATCCGTTGCTATATTAATAGTATTTGAGGCTCTTTGCCGTATGTTGACGGCCAACTCAACCATTGGATCGACCGAAAAGACTGACGATGAACCGATTAAAACAAACTGCTGGTGAATTGATCGCCTTTATCAAAGCGCCAACACTGAACTTACCGAAGTCGGAACGATCGGCCATTAAAGACGTTGCGTGGCTTTTCGCGCTTAACTGCTTAATCGTCACGGCAATTGCTGCCGTTCTTTTTCCGGCAATGATGCTGCTCGATATCGAAATGTCGAGTGATATGTCGGAATTGTTCAAGCGCCCTGTTTGGCAGATTTTAGGCATTGTCGTGTTGGTCGGTCCAATAATGGAAGAAATTGTATTTCGCTCGTGGATCAATGGAAATCCAAGACTATTGATCATTTTCGCCGCTATAATTTCATGGTTTGGCGGGTCCCATTTACTGACGCTGTCAGGAAACACGGCTGACACTGTGGTACCCACTATGGCCGTTGCTTCGGTAATAGCGCTGGCGGCCCTATTCGGGGTTTTTCGCTGTTGGAAAGCGCCGGTACCGAATTGGTATACCCGAATATTCCCGATCATCTTTTGGATTCAAGCGTTACTTTTCGGCTTCATTCACGTCTTCAACTATGCGGGGGATAATCCGCTCGCTTTACTCCCATTTGTGCTGCCGCAGCTGATCGGTGGACTAATCTGGGGCTATGCGCGGGTACGATATGGCTGGTGGTCGAACATCATCATGCACATGGCCTACAACATGATTGCAACCAGTGGGTTGCTCTACATGCTTTTCACTGGCGGTGACTTGATCAGTTCATAGCAATCGCTGCATCCATTGCACATCGCGCCATGCGCCCAGTTTCCGACCAACTTGTTGATAAACTCCAACGGGTTTGAACCCAAGCGACTGATGCAATCCCAAGCTGGCGTCATTGGGAAGGGCAATACCAGCAAACAGGGCGTGAAACCCTCGTTTCTTCAGACGCTCGAACAAATCGATATATAATGCGCGACCAATGCCCCGTCGCGAGAATGAAGGATCAACATATACCGTCACGTCACAGCTGGTTTTATAAGCTTCTCGCGAACGATGTTCAGACCCATAGGCATATCCAGCAACATGTCCGTCCACTTCGGAAACCAGCCACTCATAAGAGGCCAAAGTCTGTTCAATTCTGCGACCCATTTCGGTCACATCAGGCGGCGTAGACTCAAAACTGACCCAGCTATCGGTAACAAATGGTGCATAGATTGAAGCACATTGATCGGCATCTTGAACAGTTGCCGATCGTATTTGCATTAAGCGATCCCAAGTGCCGATTTATATGTATCGAGAATAGCTTCCATTTCCTGCCGGTCATGGGTTTCCATTTTACGCAAACGGACAATCTGACGCATGATTTTGGGATCATAGCCCTGCGATTTTGCTTCTGCATAAACATCGCGAATATCGTCGGCGATACCCTTTTTCTCTTCTTCCAGCCGTTCTACCCGTTCGATAAATAGACGCAGCTGATCTGCGGCAACATTGCCTTCACTCATATTCGCATTCCCTTGAAAAACTATGTTTGGATTCGGATGCCGTCTTTACGCATCCGCTGCGTTTTTGGCCACGCTTTCCTTCATCTTTTTGAGACGCTCAGGCGTTGCTTCGGTCTGGTATTTTTTCTTCCAGTCCTTGGAAGGCATACCGTGGATAAGCTCCCGGGCATCATCTTTCGTCATTTCCCCACCAGCATCATTGGTGGCTTCCATGACCCAGTCGGCCAAGCAATTGCGGCAGAATCCGGCCAGTCCCATCAAGTCAATATTTTCCGCATCATGGCGATGCTGGAGATGGGTTACCAATCGGCGAAAGGCAGTCGCCGCTGCTGCATCTGAAATTTCTTTTGTCATCGTCGTCACTTCCGTTGCAATTTGTTTTTATCCTGTCATGAAATGGGAATAAGACGCGCAAAGTAAAGCGCGAAATAACAGGAAATATGCCAATGGCATCGCACAAATTCTCCCGAGACCGCAAGGTGAAGGTATTGGCAACGCTTGGCCCAGCCAGCGGCAGTCCGGAAATGATTGAAAAAATGTTCCATGCCGGGGTCGATGCGTTCCGCATGAATATGAGCCATGGTCAACACAAGGCTCATGCCGGCAATGTTCAGTCTATCCGAGCTCTCGAGAAAAAAGCGGGAAGACCCATCACGATCCTTGCTGATTTACAGGGACCTAAATTGCGAATTGGCACCTTTGGCAAGGGTCCGGTGACCCTGAAAACTGGCGCAAAATTTACCCTGGATAGCCAGCGGAAAAAGGGTGATGTCAAACGTGTTACCTTGCCCCACAAAGAGATTTTCGAAACGCTAGAGCCAGAGCAGATATTGCTGCTTGACGATGGCAAGATCCGATTAAAAGTATTGGAGAATGATGGCAGTGCAATCGTCACCGAAGTTCTGACGGGCGGTGCGTTGTCGGATCGCAAGGGTGTCAATGTACCGGATGCAGTACTGCCGCTGACTGCGCTCACCGAAAAAGATCGCAAGGACCTGACTTTTGCACTCGAACAGGAAGTTGATTGGATTGCGCTCAGCTTTGTTCAGCGCCCTGAAGACGTGGCGGAAGCCAGACGGTTGATCAATGGCAAAGCGGCATTACTTTCCAAAATTGAAAAACCGGCGGCGATCGAGCGGTTGGATGAGATTTTGGAATTGTCCGATGCTGTTATGGTGGCGCGCGGAGACTTGGGCGTAGAATTGCGACCTGAGCATGTACCACCGCTGCAAAAAGAAATTGTGTCAAAGGCGCGAAAAATGGGACGTCCCGTTGTTGTCGCCACACAAATGCTGGAATCAATGATCACATCGCCGACACCGACGCGAGCCGAAGTATCCGATGTTGCAACCGCAATCTATGATGGCGCGGATGCCATCATGCTTTCTGCTGAATCAGCCGTTGGTCAATGGCCAATTGAATCTGCAACGATGATGGACCGGATTGCCGAACGGGTAGAAAACGACGAGTCCTATGCTCGCCGCGTGCATTTTACCGAGACATTGCCCGATGAAACCACTGCCGATGCACTGGCCGCCGCTAGTTACAACATCGCGCGAACGGTGGAAACATCGGCGATTGTCTGTTTCACCACTTCAGGATCCACTGCCCGCCGCATGGCCCGTGAACGCCCTTCCGTGCCATTGTTGGTGCTGACACCAAATCGGAAAACCGCTCGGCGAGTAGGCTTACTATGGGGTGCACATGCCGTTGTAACCCGCGACGTTTCCAATTTTGAAGAGATGATTGAGAAAGCCAAGCGCATGGCGCTGCGGCACAGATTGGGGGAAGCTGGTTCACGGTTAATTGTTTGCGCTGGCGTTCCGTTTGGAACACCTGGATCCACTAACCTTCTACACGTCGTCAGATTAACTGGAAACGAGCTGAAACGCAGTTAGAGCAATCCCAAATCGACTAGATCAGATTCAAGCAGCGAGGCATTTTGAAACAAATGTCCCCGGATACCAACACTTTCGCAACCATCAATATTCTCTTGTCTGTCATCTATGAACAGGCATTGATCGGCTGCACGGTCAAAGCGTTTCAAAGCAAGTCGATAAATATCCGGGTCAGGCTTTACCATCTTCTCTTCACCGGAAATCAATATATCGTCAAAATGGTCAAACACAGCTTTACCTGCGCGGAATGGTGGCCAGAATTCCGCAGAAAAATTGGAAAGTCCAAACAATGGAATCCCTGCTTCAGACAAGCGCGTGATTAACGGAATGATGCCAGCAATTTCGCCAGGATTGGTCTCGTTGAATCGGTGCTGAAAGAGAGAGATGCGTTTTGCTTGTTCCGGATATTCCGCAATAAGTTCTGCACTAGTGTCGGCAAATGCTCTGCCCGCATCATGTTGGAAATGCCATTCGGGAGTAACGACATTTGAGAGAAACCAATCCAGTTCCTCCGCATCATCGATGATTTTTTCGTACAGAAATCGAATATCCCACCGGGAAATCACATTTCCGATGTCAAATATTACGGTGTCAATTTTCGAGATGGTAGTTTGCCTCTACCCAACAGGCTTGATTAGCCTTGGCGCGCTTTGAAACGACGATTCGTTTTATTGATCACGTAGGTGCGACCATGACGACGAATAACGCGGCAATCACGGTGACGGTTTTTAAGCGACTTCAAAGAGTTGCGGACTTTCATTTTGGTACCACGCCTTAATCTATAAAATTTCTTGAGAACGGCCGAAACCGTTTGCAGACGGTGCAGTTAGGGTCGATTCTGGTTAAAGTCAAGCAGGGTAAGAGCCTATTCTCCGCGAATTTCGCCCAATTTCCGCTCCCACGCCAAAGCATGGGTAACAATTTTGTCCAGGTCTGCGTGTTTTGGCTGCCAAGGAAAGCGCTCCATGATGGCTCCATTGTTGGAAATCAGCGAATCAGGATCCCCGGCACGACGCCCTTCCATGATGCGATTGATCTTTAGATTTGTGACTCGATCAACTGCATCCAAAACCTCCAAAACAGAAAAACCACGCCCATAACCGCAATTTAGCAAGTGATTCTGTTCGGGATCTGCGATCAGAGCTTCAAGCGCCAAAGCATGCGCGGCCGCTAGATCAGAAACATGGATATAATCGCGGACTCCAGTACCATCCGGAGTGTCATAGTCCGTACCGAAGACGGCAACACTATCGCGTTTGCCCAATGCGGCTTCTACGGCAACTTTAATCAAATGCGTCGCGCCAGCGGTCGATTGTCCGGTTCGAGCTTCCGGGTCAGCGCCCGCCACGTTGAAATAGCGAAGCGCACAAAAGTTGAACGCATGCGCTGCGGACACATCTCGCAACATATGCTCAGTCATCAATTTGGACATACCATAGGGATTGATCGGCAGCTGAGGCGTGTCCTCTGTCACCGGGCTTTCCTCGGGAATGCCGTAAGTTGCGGCGGTAGATGAAAAAATAAAGTGTTTCACTCCACCTTCGACAGCTGATTCGATCAGGCTGCGGCTTTTGGCGCTGTTGTTATGATAATATTTCAGTGGATTCTCGACAGATTCCGGTACGATAATTGAGCCGGCGAAATGCATGATCGCACCGATATTCTGCTCTTCTATGATCCGCGCAACGAGCTCACTGTCTTCGATATCGCCTTCATAAAAAGCCACTTCATCAGGCACCGCCCAGCGAAATCCAGTGGTCAAATTGTCGATGACCGCTACTTTCCAGCCATTATCTAACAGTGCCAGCACCGCATGGCTGCCGATATAGCCGGCTCCTCCAGTAACGAGGATAGTAAAACGATCCGCCATGTTCAGGCTCCTGAAACGATTGCTAATTTATCGTCCGCATAGCTCAAAAATCTAACTATCCCACTAACTTTACACATGGTTAGATGCAATTTTTTACCCGCCAGTGTGAAAATTTCAGCTACTGTTGTTAAAATTTGATGCGGAGTAAGGCTTATGAAACAATTTCAAAGAGTTATCGCGATGGCACTGTTGGCGAGCGGGCTAAGCGCTTGCATGGCCACAACACCACCTGTTGAGGTTACACGCTTCCACACCGCGCAAGATCAACAGTTTGCCTTTGGCTCGGTAGAGGTTGTTTCAGCGCAGAACGAGGCAGACAGCAACAGCCTCGAACAGGGAACTTACGCGGCAGCGGTGATGAGAGAGTTACAGATAGCCGGCTTTGCCGATGCAGGTAACTTATCGGCCGCTAGTGAATATGTCGCACGAATGTCGGTTGACCGCTTTAAGATCGACGCGGCTGGTAGTCGGCGCTCTCCGGTCTCCGTTGGAGTCGGCGGCAGCACGGGCAGCTACAGATCCGGTATTGGACTGGGCATTGGCATCAACCTGGGGGGGCGTCCGAAGGATAAGGTTGGTTCGGAACTATCCGTCCGTATTTCTCGCCGTTCAGATGACACCGTGGTTTGGGAAGGGCGCTCTTACGTCGAAGCAAAAGAAAATTCTCCCGCCGCTCAACCTGGTATCGCTGCATCAAAACTGGCGAAAGCTCTATTCAGGGACTTCCCTGGGCAGTCAGGAGAGACTATCAAGGTGCCATGAGCATTCAGATAACCAGCGCCTTCGATAGCGGTAATATCGAAATTCACTCGATCAACGGTACCAAAGCCAAGCTGTCCATCCGCAAGGACAAGGATAGCGAATTTTTTCAATGGTTTCATTTTCGAGTGTCCTGCGAAATTGGCGACGAGTTGGAACTTCAGATTAATGGCTTGAAGGAATCAGCCTATCCGCAGGGCTGGCCCAACTATAATGCCTGTGTCAGCGAAGATCGCGATTATTGGGGCCGCGCTGCCAGCAGCTATGACGAAAATACCGGTACACTTTCGATCAGCTATACAGCTTCCAGCAATCTGGTCTGGTTCTCCTACTTTGCCCCCTACAGCATAGACCGACATCATGATCTGATTTCGGAAGTGGCGGCTGTTGAAGGTGTCTCCTGCCGGACACTGGGATATAGCCTGGAAGGCCAGCCAATTGATTGCCTGACGATGGGCGATGGCGAAAAACAGATTTGGATATATGCGCGCCAGCATCCAGGCGAATCGATGGCTGAATGGTGGGCGGAAGGCGCGTTGGAAATGCTGACCGATTCTGCCGATCCACATGCCCGGCTATTGCTGGATAGATGCACCTTACACGTCGTTCCCAATATGAACCCGGACGGCTCGTTTCGGGGCCATTTGCGGACAAACCATGTGGGCACCAACCTCAACCGCGAGTGGAGCGAACCAACCGCTGAAAGATCTCCAGAAGTGCTATGCGTTCGCAATGCCATGGACGAAAGCGGCGTTGACATTGCTATGGATATTCACGGCGACGAGGCCATTCCAGCAGTGTTTATTGCCGGATTTGAAGGCATTCCATCGATCACCGAAGAGCAGCTGGAAAAATATCACGCCTATCGCACTCGTTTGGCTGAGCGGACTCCCGATTTTCAGACAAAGCTTGGCTATCCGACAGCTGCACCGGGCAAGGCCAATCTGACCATGTCAACCAATCAGGTCGCTGAACGTTTTGGCGCTGTGGCAATGACCCTGGAAATGCCGTTCAAGGACAATCGCGATCTGCCGGATGACGAGCAGGGATGGTCGCCCGAGCGCTGTAAACTATTGGCGCGCGATTGCCTGGCTGTTTTGGCGGAGCAGATTGATTCAATTTGATCAGTTTCGATAAGCGGCTTCATACCGCATGTTTGCTAGAGACTACCAACCCAATTCCAAGGTACGTTCATGACCATCGACAAACATCTAGAAATTCGGGAAGAAGTCGCCAAGCTGTGCGGTAATTTCCCAGGCCCCTATTGGCAGGAAAAGGATCGCAATCGCGACTATCCAACCGAATTTGTACAAGCGCTAACCGATGCGGGTTATTTATCAGTACTGATACCAGAAGAATATGGCGGTGCGGGCTTGCCGCTCTCGGCAGCGGCAGCGATTCTCGAAGAAGTACAGGCACAAGGTTGCAATGGCAGTGCCTGTCATGCCCAGATGTACACGATGGGAACCGTGCTTCGCCATGGGTCGGATGCGCAAAAAGCCGAATATTTACCCAAAATTGCGGCGGGAGACCTTCGCCTCCAGGCCTTCGGTGTGACCGAACCGACCAGTGGAACCGATACACTATCACTCAAGACAACTGCGAAACGGGATGGTGACGACTATGTCATCAATGGCCAGAAAATCTGGACCAGCCGCGCCGAACATAGCGACTTGATGGTCCTGCTGGCACGAACGACACCCAAAGACGAAGTCGTCAAACGAACGGAAGGCTTGTCGGTGTTCATCCTCGATATGCAGCAGGCCGTCGGCAATGGCATGACAATCCGACCTATCGAAACGATGATGAATCACAATTCAACAGAGATATTTTTCGACAATGTGCGCGTTCAAGCTGCCAACTTGATCGGTGAAGAAGGCATGGGGTTTCGCTATATTCTGTCCGGCATGAATGCCGAGCGCATCCTCATCGCAGCGGAATGTATCGGCGATGCCAAATGGTTTATAGGGAAAGCCAGCGACTACGCTCGCGATCGTTCGGTATTCCAGAAACCGATTGGCCAGAATCAGGGTGTACAATTCCCCATCGCCAAGGCCTATGCCCAGATGAAAGCGGCAGAACTGATGGTTCATGATGCCATTGCCAAATATGAGGCTGGCGAAAATTGCGGAGCGGAGGCCAATATGGCGAAGATGCTGGCCGCAGATGCCAGCTGGGCTGCCGGAGAAGCCTGTGTGCAAACCCATGGCGGTTTTGGCTTTGCCGCAGAATATGACGTCGAGCGAAAATTCCGTGAAACGCGCCTCTATCAAGTCGCGCCGATTTCAACCAACCTCATATTATCATTCATTTCCGAACATGTGCTCGATTTACCACGGTCGTATTGAGCATCGCCTTTATTGACGCTCCGGAATTTTACGCATAGGCAGGCGCGAAATTGAGGAGAATAATCATGCGTGAAGCAGTCATCGTATCTTACGCCCGTACGGGTCTTGCCAAAGCCGGCCGCGGCGGGTTCAATATCACTCCGCCCATGACCATGGCCGCTCATGCGATTAAGCATGCCGTAGCCAAATCCGGTGTTGAAAGTGATTTTGTCGATGACAGTTTCATGGGCAATGTTGCCCACGGTGCACCTAATATTGGCCGCAATGCCGCCCTTCTGGCCGGATTGCCGAAGACAACCGCCGGTGTGACCATAAACCGCTTCTGTTCTTCAGGCATGCAGGCTATCGCGATGGCCGCCCATCATGTGAAGGTGGATGGCGCCGATTGTGTTGTCGCTGGCGGAGTAGAGAGCATCTCTATGCAGGGACAGCGTGCTCCGGAAGGATCCATTGATGATGAGATACTGAAAATTGCACCAGCCATTTTCATGCCGATGATCGATACCGCAGACATTGTGGCAGAACGCTATAATGTCAGCCGCGAATATCAGGACGAATATTCACTGCAGTCCCAGCAACGGATGGCCGCCGCTCAGGAAGCAGGCCTGTTCGCAGATGAAATCGTTCCGATGCAGACCAAGATGAAAGTGGTCGACAAGGAAACCAAGGAAGAGTCGATTGTCGATTACACCGTTGATCGCGATGAATGTAATCGTCCGACAACCACGCTGGAAGGGTTGGCCAAACTACCTCCGGTCATGGGCGAAGGTAAGTTTATCACCGCAGGGAACGCAAGTCAGTTATCCGACGGTGCCGCCGCAGTTGTTGTCATGGAAGCCAAAGAAGCCGAGAAACGGGGGCTGGAACCTTTGGGTCGCTTTGTTTCCTGGGCGGTCGCTGGCTGCGAACCCGACGAAATGGGCATTGGTCCGGTCTTCGCCGTACCAAAATTGCTCGAACGCCAGGGATTAAGTGTAGATGATATTGACATCTGGGAACTGAACGAAGCCTTTGCCAGCCAATGTCTTTATAGTCGTGATCGTCTCGGCATTGATCCGGAAAAATATAACGTAAATGGCGGTTCCATATCCATTGGTCACCCATTTGGAATGACCGGCGCCCGTTGTGCCGGCCATTTGCTGCAGGAAGGCAAACGCCGCGGCGCAAAATGGGGTGTGGTCACCATGTGTATTGGCGGCGGACAAGGCGGTGCTGGTCTGTTTGAGATATTTTCCTGACAGCAGAAACCGGCATGCCAGTATTAGATGATAACCAGGTCCAGCGGCGGCTGGATGAAGCGCTCGCGCACCGGAATTCCGTTTCTCCAGAGAAGCTGATCCGCGGCCTGATGGGCACGTTTGACCTGACCACAGATGGTCCGGATGAATTCACCTTTCCGGCAAAGGAAACTACCGCTCGCGAGCGCATCTTTGGCGGACAGGTTATTGCCCAGGCCCTTGTGGCTGCTGACCATACGGTCGATGACGAAAAAAGCATCCACTCTCTGCACAGCTATTTCCTGCGCGCGGGCGACGAAACAAAACCCTTACATTTTCGGGTTCATCGGGACTTTGACGGTCGCAGTATATCCAACCGCCGAGTGGTCGTGCGGCAGGATGAAAAGGTGATATTCAATCTGACCGCGTCGTTTCAGAAAGCGGCCGAGGGATTGGCACACCAAACGGACCTGCCGGATCTGCTCCCGCCCGAAGATTGTGTCGGCGATATGGAGGCGATTGCTCGCAACCCCCAGATTGCGGATGAGCATATTCAACGGATGAGCAACCCCTGGCCGTTCGAAATGCGGCGTCATCGGGAAAAAGACGGGTCATCGGGATCGCGCCAATATGAATGGCTGAAAGCGGTAGCTCCCCTGCCAGATGATCCGTTGATGCACCGGGCTGCGCTGGGTTTTGCATCCGATATGGGATTGCTCTCTACCTCGATGATCCCCCATAATCTGCACTGGTCGACACCTGGCATGTTTTCAACCAGCCTGGATCACGCCATGTGGTTTCATGACGATTTCCGGGTCGACGAGTGGTTCGTTTATGTGATGGACTGCGATTGGACCGGCAATGCGCGCGGCCTCAATCGCGGAACCATTTATTCCCAGGGTGGCCGGATGATTGCATCGGCCGTGCAAGAGGGAATGATACGTTTCAATCCACCGGCCTAAGTCACCTAGTGGTCAAAACGCTCCTGTAATTTTTGCATGCCGCCAATCCAGCGGTCATAATTATTGGCCTTGGCCTTGAGATAATCACCCACTTCAGGATGTGGCAGAACCAGAAACTCTTCTTTGGCAATGGCCTCAACACAAGCATGGGCCACCACTTCGGGTTCGAGCATACCGTTCATTGCAACCACTGAATCTTTAAGCCCAGCGGTCATTGCCGTAGCCACGCCTTGTGGGCAAAGCACTGAAACGCCCAGTCCCTGGCGTCCATGGGTCAGCGCCAGCCATTCGGCAAAGGACACAGCTGCATGTTTGGTTACCGCATAGGGGGCGGAGCCGATCTGGCTGAGCAGACCTGCTGCTGAGGCCGTGTTGAGGAGATAACCTCCTCCACGTTCCAGCATTTTGGGTACCAAGTGCCGTGCAGCCCAAATATGGCTCATGACATTGATTTCCCAGATATTCTGCCAGACTTCATCCGGTGCTTCGGCACCGCCAGGGGCACCGATACCAGCGTTGGAACAGAATAGATCTATGGGACCGATGTCTTTTTCCACCGTCTCGATCAGGTTGACGATATCGCTTTCCTTACCGACATTGCAGACGATGGCGGTACCGCCGACACTGTCCGCCACTTCTTGCAATGCGTCTTCCGTAATATCGGCACAGACAACAGCTTTTGCACCGCCGTCAGCGAAGCGTTTTGCCAGTGCAGCACCAATACCGCTGGCAGCACCGGTCACGACGATAATCTTGTCCTTAATATCCATGGGATGTCCTTTGAAAAATGGGTTGCTTTAGAATAGGTCTTTCAGATCACGTTTCATGATCTTGCCATTGGGATTGCGAGGTAAAGAATCTTCACTGAACAGTATTTTGACGGGTACTTTAAAAGCCGCCAGGCGCTCGCGGACCCAATCCTGCAATTCCGGTTCGCTAGCAGTCTGTCCGGCGCTCAAGTGAACAACGGCCGCCGGCTCCTCTCCCAAAGTACGGTGCTCGATACCAATCAGGGCCGCATCAATCACAGCAGGATGATCATACAGAACATTTTCGACTTCTGACGAATAGATATTCTCTCCACCACGAATGATCATATCCTTGGCGCGGTCGGCAATATAGCAGAACCCTTCCTCATCCAGATAGGCAAGATCACCTGTGCGCACCCAGCCATCAACGAAGGTCTCGGCGGTCGCCTCTGGACGATTCCAATAGCCTTTGACAATCATGGGGCCGCGTGCCCAAAGCTCTCCGACTTCACCGATTGGTAGTTCGCTTGTAGCGTCTTCCGTCATAATCTTAAGATCAGCAGACGCCATCGGAGGTCCACAACTGGTGGGCTTATTCAGATAATCCTCGGCAAGATTTGTTGTCACGGTTGCCATGGTCTCGGTCATACCCCAACCATTGGAAGGCAATGCGCCAAAGGTTTCAAAGATTTTCTCTGCCAATTCTGGAGCAGATGGAGCCCCGCCATAGCCAATGGACTCTAACGAGCTCAGGTCATAATTCTCTCGCTCGGGATGCTCGATCAATTGCCACGCGATGAAAGGAACACCGCCGGTCTGATTGACCTTTTCCTGTTCGATAATCTGCATGGCTTCCAACGTGTCCCATTTGTGCATGAAGATCATTTTATGCCCCGAATGCACGGTGATCATCATGCCTGCGGAACAGGCGGTGCAGTGGAACATCGGAACAACTGTTAGCCCGACCCGCTTGGTTGGTTCCGGCAAGGCTTCACCGCGCCGAACATAAGAGGCTGCTCCAGCATAAGCCGATGTTACCGCATTGCTGGTAATGTTGCGATGGCTTCCCAAAGCACCCTTGGGTTGGCCGGTTGTGCCGCTGGTGTAAAAAATCGTCGCTTCGTCATCAGGGGCAATATCAACCTTTGGCAAATCAGCGTCAGGCAGGTTCTTGTAGCCATTGGGGCCGCCAATCACATCTTCCAGCCGCTTCGCCGGAGCGGCTGGTTCCCCGTCTTCACGGGATACGAGAATATGCTGAAGATCGGGCATCTCTGTCAGGTGCGGTGAAAGGCGCGCCCAGCGCTCATAGTCGCACAGCAATATCTTGCTACCCGAATTGGCCATACCAAAAGTCAGTTCCTGATCGGTCCACCAGGCGTTGAGCGGCACGACAATGGCGCCAATCGAAGCCGCCGCAAAAAAGATGACCGGCCATTCCGGCAGGTTCCGCATCGCCAGGGCAACACGGTCGCCTTTCACCACGCCGAGAGACTGCAGATGATGCGCCAAGACTGCAACCGCCTTGTACCAATCCGCATAAGTGACTCTTTCATCCTGATAGATCAGAAACTCGGAGTCACCATGTCCCCGCGCGTGTTCTGCCAGCACAGCCAGGCTGGGATGTGCATTCTTCCACACCCGTGTGGACACGCCATCAATTTCGACCTGCTCCATTTCAAAAGGCAGGCCAGGTGCGCATAACGTGTCGCGCACCTCCGCCAAGGATTTCGCCGGCCAGCCTTCTGGCGGCGTCCAATTGTCGAGCGAAAGGGTTTGCTGATCAGCCATCGGGTTCGCTCCTAACCGTTAAATTTTTCGCCAGCCTCTGCCTTTTTCCGGAGCAGGTCACACACCGGCAAACCGTGCTTCTCCAGCCCTGCAACCACATTATCGAGGCCGACTGTATCAGCCCAGAACATCGGACCGCCGGTATAGAGCGGCCATCCATAACCATTGATCCAGACCACATCGATATCACTGGCCCGCTGTGCCATGCCCTCTTCCAGGATCATCGCGCCTTCATTGACCATTGGATATAGCATGCGTTCCCGCATTTCATCGGCCGAGATATCGCGTTGTTCCTTGCCTTCCTTAGCCGCCCATTCCGCAATCAGTTCCTTGACTTCATCCGAAGGTGTGCGTTGGCGAGCCTCGTCATAGTCATAAAAGCCTTTGCCTACTTTCTGACCCCAGCGCCCTTTGGCACAAAGCGCATCGCGCATGGTTTCAATCCGCGTTTCATCGCGATGCCAGCCAATGTCGATACCGGCAAGATCACTCATCTGGAACGGCCCCATCGGAAAACCAAAGTCGAGCAGTACATCGTCCACTTCCCAATAATTGGCGCCTTCCATCAGCATGGCATTAGCCTGTTGCTGGCGCGGGCTGAGCATGCGATTGCCGATAAAGCCGTCACAAACACCCGAGACTGCTGCGACTTTTCCGATTTTCTTGGATAGCTTCATCGCCGTTACCAGCACATCATCAGCCGTTTTCTCACCGCGCACCACTTCCAACAATTTCATGATATTGGCTGGTGAGAAGAAATGCATACCCAGCACATATTCCGGCCGGTTTGTGGCCGATGCAATCTCATCGACATTCAAATAACTGGTATTGGACGCTAGGATCGCACCTTGTTTGACAATCTCATCAAGCTTGCCAAACACTTCCTTTTTCACATCCATATTCTCAAACACCGCCTCGATCACCAGATCGCAATCCGCCAGATCGTCATAACTCAGGCTTGGGTTCAAAATCCCCATGGCGCCTTCGACCTGTTCGGCGGTCATCCGGCCACGCTTTGCGGTGTTTTCGTAATTCTTCCTTATGGTCGCGACTCCGCGATCCAGTGCTTCCTGTTTCATCTCCAGGATAGTGACCGGAATGCCGGCGGAGAGGAAATTCATCGAGATCCCGCCGCCCATTGTACCGGCACCAATCACGCCTACCTTCTTGATAGGGATCAGATCGATCTTGGGATCAACTCCATCAACTTTATTGGCGGCCCGTTCGGCAAAGAAATAGTGCCGCATCGCCGCAGACTGGGTCCCGGTCATCAGCTTGGTGAACAGTTCCCGTTCCTTGGCAACACCATCTTCATAGGACATTTCACCGGCTGCCTTGACCGCTTCAATTCCCGCCTGCGGAGCATCAAAGCCGCGGATTTTGCGTGCCATTTTTTGCCGGAACTCATCAAAAATTGCCGGATTCTTTACGCCATCTTCGTTCGCCGTTCCTTGCGAAGAACGTGGTGGCTCCTTACCAATTTGTTCCCGAGCAAAGGCAATCGCATCATCGGCCAGGCTGTCTTCACCGACGATTTTGTCAACCAGACCAATGTTTTGTGCCTTTTTGGCCGAAATTGGATTTCCCACTACAACCATCGGAAGCGCGGCTTCTGCGCCCACAACTCTGGGCAGGCGCTGCGTTCCTGCCGCTCCGGGAATCAGGCCGAGTTTTACTTCTGGCAAGCCCAGTTTGGCTGAAGGCACAGCGACCCGATAGTGACAGGCCAATGCCACTTCGCAACCGCCGCCGAGCGCCGTGCCGTGAATAGCCGCAACCACAGGCTTATCGCTCGCTTCCATGCGATCAATGGCTTCGCCAAGATTGGGTCCCTGCATCGGCTTGCCAAATTCGGTAATATCCGCGCCGGCAAAAAAGGTGCGACCTTCGCAGCGAATAACCACGGCTTTGACGCTGTCATCGCCCATTGCTTCATCAATTCCATCAACCAGGCCCTGTCGTACCGCCGCTCCAAGCGCATTAACCGGAGGGTTGTTGGAAACGATGACAAGCACGTCATCATGCTTTTCTGTGGTTATTACGGACATGGTTTTCTCCTGATCATTTTTATTTTGATTCGCACAATGCTATAGAATGAAAATGACCGTGAGAGGAACCGGTAGTTCATCAAAGATTGTGCTTATCGCTTTCAGGGTAGGAAACCGTAGGGTCAAGCGGCAGCACTTGGTTCCCATAGTTCGAAAGAACTATGCCTTACATTGAGAGCTCTTGTCCCAATCCAAGCCTTTTGGCTTCGTTGGCTATGAATTGCGCAGCCACTATGTCTTGAGCAGCAATACCAAGCGACTTATAAATTGTGATGTCTTCTGCTGATGTCCTGCCTGCTTTTCGCTCCAAAAAAATGTCTCCAATCTCATAGACTTCCTCAACATTTGATATGTGACCCTGCTTCAAAGCGGTGATCATTTCTCCAGCCTGGTCCAAAGCGGATGTCAAATGGTCAACGACTAAGCGTGCATTGGCTAGTGCGTCTGGCGCTATTTCCATTACACCCCTGTGACTTGCGCCTACTGTATTGATATGCATACCGGGCTCGATGTGGCTGGAATATAAAATTGGAATGGGAGAAGCGGTAACCGTAGTGACGATATCTGCGCCAATCACCGCCATTTCCAGAATTTCTACAGCGGTCATTTTTGTAGATACTATCGATTGTATCCTTTCAGCCAAAACCTGCGCTTTATCGTAATCTCGTCCCCAAATTCGAATTTCATCAAACTCACGAATTGCATATAATGCGTGGATATGACTTTCTGCTTGTTCACCGGTTCCGACAACAAGCATGATCCGTGCATTTTTTCGTGACAACACATCGGTAGCGGCAGCGGTGGCACTAGCAGTTCGAATAGCGGTCAGGGCATTGGCATCCATTAACGCGATAGGTTGGCCAAATTCCGCATCGAACAGAATATAAAGACCCATATGCGATGGGAATCCCTCATCGGCATTGCCGGGATAAAGACTAAGCAATTTCACGCCGGAAAATTGCGTATCACCGCCCAGATAACCCGGCATGATGCCCATTTTATTGTTGCTATCGGGAAGGGACATGACCTGCCGCAAGGGCATAGCACTGTTACCTAGTGCAACCATTTCCCCAGCGCTGCGCATCAAATCAATGCATTTTGGAAATGATAACATCGCCTGTATCTCATCTGCAGAAATGAAACGCATGATGAGTTAAACCCGCCCTGTTGCCGAGCTTGACTGACCAAACAACCAGGGTAGTTTTTTGGATCGCCATAGCTGAGCAAAGAGGAACGCATTCGCCAACATTATCACCCCATAAAGCGTGGGGATCACCGCCAAGATAATGTCGTTCATCACAGCCATTGTCAAAAACGTTGCAACCGTGGCGTTTTGCACACCAACTTCAATACCAATAGTAACGGAATACCGCTCGCCTAGCCGAAACATCCGAGCCAAACCGAGACCAAGGGCCATCGCGAGAATGTTCAGCGCAAACACCGCAGGGCCGGCTTTAGCAATATTCTGCCATACCAGATCTGCGCTGACATAGATTGAGAACCCTATGACGCAAATCAGCACAATTAATGCAGCGGGCCGTAGCCAATGAACTAGGCGAAGCGCAAAATCAGGAATGAAATAATGAATGACCATGCCTATTGTTACTGGCAAAACGGTCATCTGAAACAATCGCTTAATAGTATCAACAACGGAAAATTGGGGTGCTGTTGCATCGGTCATGAAATAGTCCAGCGACAAGCCGATAAGATATGGGGTAGACAAAACGGTAACAAGGCTGGCTATTGATGTCAGGACGACAGAGAGGGCAACATTACCTTTGACGGCGAATACAACGGCGTTGGAAGTTATCCCGCCAGGCGAGAATGCCAATATCAGCAAGCCTATGGCAAGTGCAGGCGGCAACCCAAAAACAAGCACCACTGCCGCACCCAAAATCGGAAGTAAGATCAATTGGCCAAGCAGGCCAGCGCCAACACTCTGCCATTTTTGCAAAGCATAGGTAAAATCACGAACTGCCAGCGATAGGCCGAGGCTGAACATAACCGCGATCAAACCCCAACTGATAATGACCGTGTTTACATATGTGATTTGTTCCTGTGTGATCGACTAAACTCCGGTCCAAATATCATCCATTAGACGAAGGAAATTTCCGCCCAGAATCTTGTCTATACGCGCCGCCTTATGGCCTCTTGCGGATAACATATCTGCCAATTTCCAATATTTACTCGGCCCCTGTAAATCGGGAAGCATGGGGACAATATCGGCGGTCTCACCTTTGGCGCCTATGCCTGCCGCGCGGCGTGCGGCTACTTCCTTGCGAATTTCAGAACGATAAGCCAGCATATCGTCAACGGCAGTTATGCCGTTGTCGCTGCCAATGCCGACATGATCTTCGCCGCAAATATTTATCGCATGTTCCATATGGGCGATCAGGTCTCCGGAATGCGCCTGACGTCCCGAGGCCAGAAAAGGCATATAATATAATCCTGCAACACCGCCCTTATCGGCAAGCAGTTTGAGTTCTTTGTCACTCTTGTTGCGTGGTAAATCGGTCACCGCACGGCAACCGGTATGGGTGATTGCAATCGGTTTACTAGAACCAGCAAGAGCGTCTAAACAAGTCTGTTCCCCGCTATGGCTCAGATCCACCAAGATATTGTTTGCATTAAGCTGCGCGACGACAGCGCGACCAAAATCGGTAAGGCCTTGATTTTCTGGTACCATCGAACCGTCGCCCAATTGATTTCGGATATTGTATGTTAGTTGAATGACCCTCACACCTAGATTGGCGAATAGTTTTACGCGACCTGCATCATCACCCATCATTGCTGCATTTTGAAAACCAAAAATAATGCCGCATTTGCCAGATTGGTGCGCGTCACGAATGTCCTGTGCAGTCAACACTTTGGAGAGATGATCTGGTTGATTTCTGATCAGAGCATCCCACTCTCCAATTTCTCGCACACTATGTTCAAATGGCTCCATATCTCCGGCGACATAGCCCAAAGTGATATTGGCGGCACTGAGGCCTGAGGAGGCTAGATCAGCAAGCGCCCTTGCATCAACGCCTTTGTCTTGGCGTTCTCTCAGATTGGATCGCGCTCCTCCTTGTAAACGCAAATTAACATTTGATATCCCGCCAAGAGCGTCGATGAGAATGGGTTTGCGCAACTTTGCGATGGCTGCTTCACTCATATCGCTGCTTGCCTTTGCAGCATAACCTGTCGTGCCAAATGTCAAACCGGCGGCGACGGCTCCAGCGCCAAATTGCAAAACATGTCTGCGCGGCAAAGCGTTGGTAGACGATCGGGATTCAGACACTATATTTGTAACTCCTATGCCGTTTGTAGATCCAAATATCCGCAAGCATTACTCGGGGAAAACTAGCTCTGGTATTGTTTTATGCCGGTATTCACTTCGCTGAAATCGATGCCGGCGTTTGACGGTCAGACTGATGGTCCGCAGTGCAGAGATATTGGCCAGCGGATTCTCTCTCACAAATACAATATTTGCGTATTTACCTGGTTCCAATGTTCCAATTTGATCGTCCTTACCTAGACCTCTGGCAGCAATGGATGTTGCGGACATAATCGCCTGTTGCGGGGTCAAACCAGCATTGTCGACCAGCGCGTTCAATTCCTCGTAGAGTTTCGGGAATGGATCAGCCGCCTGAGCAACCCCGTCTGTTCCCGCGATGATCGGCACACCTGCTTCATTCATTGCACGCGTGATGTCCGCCGCCAGTGTCAAAGGGCAGCGCGGGCGTTGCGGCGGTGCTTCTTTTGCTAGCATTGCTGCCGCTTTGTCTTCTGCTGCCAAGTCTTGGTACAGAATGAGCGTTGCATCCATAATCGTACCCGATGCAGCCAAAGCTCTTATGTATTTTTGAATTTCCGGGTGGTCCGCCGTGATTCCGTCATATGATGGAGGGTCGTCGTGCCCATATCGCTGTTTGTTCCGTTCACCGGCATAGCGCGCAATCATGCATACATGAGAAACAACGGTCGCACCCAAAGAATCATACGGTGTTGCCGGATATACTTGCAGATGAGACCAAACTGGAAAGTCCTGCCGCTTACCCTCTTCGATAATCGACTGCACCAGCGGACCAGACAGGTTTGCATAGATCTTTATGCCCGTTGCCCAGGTCCCTTTTGCTTGTGCAACCATTAAAGGTATTTGAGAATTCTCATCAATGGCCTGCATCCACGGGAGCTTCCCAGGAACACCGCCAAGACCAGATGTTATCGTCCGTGGGTCCGAAAAGAAATCAGGGCCCGCCATTAGTGAGGCATAATAAATATCAGATGCCGGGATCTCGTTCACCAGCGAAGCCCGAGAAAGATCGGCTAAAGAGCGGACATCTCCAGCCATATCACGAACACCTGTAATGCCGCCGTAAACATAGCGTTTCAAATATGCACTAGCAATTTCCCGGTGCGGAAGCGTGGCCAAATGGACATGGGAATCTATCAGGCCTGGTAGAGCGTATTGACCACCCATGTCATGAATTGTGGCACCATCCAACATCTGTTGTGTTAAGTCAGTCACTGACACAATAGCCGCAATACGATCATCACTGACCAAAATTGCCATTCCTGAACGCGCGCTGCTTTCAGTTCCGTCGATTAACACCAAGTTTCGATAAATGGTTTTTTGCTCAGCAAGGCCGGCCGCCTCTGCAACAGATTTTTTTTGAACTTGATCAGACCATCTGAATTCGCTTTGAGATGGCTCCACAGAAAAATTTTCATCCAATCGTTGGACAAGGGTCTCGGCAGAACTGGATATGGGCATTGCCAGAATCCATGAAAGACAAATCAAAACAGCAATCGTTTTTTGGATTTTCACCCATGACATATTTTTTGAGCTCATCAGCACATATTGCCAAATAACTCCAGTAACGCAAACTATGTATTGCCGGATATATTGCAAACTGACTTAAGCAATCACAATCATCTTTTGAAACTGTTTAAACGAGCATATCCGGTTCCCAATCAACAATGGAAATTGGACTTATGCTCGAAGTTGATTTCGGTAATTTCCGGGCACGAGTCAGGAGGCTTCTTCAATTTTATCATTGTCCCTCCGGTGTTCAAACTCCGGCACTAACTTTTGAACCAAGGCGATAGCTTTGTCATGATCACGACAGTTTCGCATTTCATGCAATATTTCAACGATGCCTTCCCAATCAACAAATCTCTCATGCGCCATCATGATACGATCATGGATAGTTTGGGTAGGATTGTTGCCGATAATCAATTCTTCATAGAGCTTTTCACCAGGCCTTAGACCAACTTCCACAATCTCAATATCACCATCCGGATTATCGTCACTACGGACAGTCAATCCGGACAGTTGCACCATTGTTCTCGCCAAATCTATGATCCGCACGGATTTACCCATATCCAGAACGAATACTTCTCCACCCTTAGCCATTCCTCCAGCTTGAATAACCAATTGAGATGCTTCTGGTATTGTCATAAAATACCGCGTTACATCCTTATGGGTCAAAGTAATTGGCCCACCCATCTCTATCTGTTGACGGAATAATGGTACAACAGACCCGCTTGATCCCAAAACATTGCCAAAACGGACCATCGAAAATTTGGTTGCCCCGTCTTTCTCGGCGAAAGCCTGAACAACCTGCTCAGCACACCTTTTTGTTGCGCCCATCATATTGGTTGGGCGAACCGCCTTATCGGTGCTGATTAGTATGAAATCGGAAATTTGGGATTGATAAGCGGCGTTCGCAACTTCGAAAGTGCCCAGAACATTGTTGCGCATCCCCTCCACTGGGTTTGCTTCGACTAGCGGGACATGCTTGTACGCAGCTGCGTGAAAGACCGTATCCGGTTGCCAAAGCTCAAACACCTCCATCAGTCTATTGGAATCTGAAACCGACCCAAGAATCGGAACAACTTCTATCCCTTGCAAACCATTTTCCGAATGTAGTTTCTTGAGCTCTTTTTCGACTTGGTAGAGCGAAAATTCCGAAAGTTCAAACAACAACAACTTGCTCGCACCAGACAGGACAATCTGCCGACACAGCTCGCTACCGATTGATCCGCCGGCTCCTGTGACCATCACTGTCTTGCCCACTATTGTGCGCCCTAAGAGAAGTTCATTTGGCGTCACGGGTTCCCGGCCAAGCAGATCTTCAATGTCCAATTCACGTATATCGTTAAAAGAAACCTGACCGTCGACAATGTCCTTCATATTGGGCAGTGTTTGAACGTGCACCTTAAATCGCTGAATCTGATCAACGATCAATCTCCGCTTTTTGCGAGAAATATTGGGTAGTGCCAACAGAATATCTGTGACGGCGTATTTTTCAATCAGGTTTGGAAGGTCACCGCTCCAGAATACTTTGTCTCCATCCAATTTCTGTCCATTTAACCGTTTGTCGTCATCAACAAACCCGCGCATCTGCATAGTCGGTTCGGAACGCATTGATGTAGCGACCTGCTGACCAGCACTACCGGCGCCATATATCAAAAAACTTTTGCGCTCGCCGCCAAATTTGTTCCTACCAAGAACATCCACCATCAAGTATCGCGCTGTTACACGGGAAAAACCAACCATGATGAAAAATATAATCGGCTGGATTATACCAATGGTCCGGGGGACACCCGATAAGCCAATTATCGCAAAAATGGCGACAATCGGGACCGAGTATACCATAAACGCTCGAACAAGCGTTTTCATCATACCCGAACCAGCATAACGGAAGATCGCGTTATAAACGCCGACAAAATAAAACACCGGCAACATCGTCACGATCGCGACCAATACAACCTTTTGCACGGCTATATCCCAATACACCCAAACGCCGATGCGAAGCGAGTAAGCGATCCAGATCGACTGAACACAAAGGATGACATCCAAAAATAAAACAATCGCTTGTTTTTGCCACCGGGACAAACCCGCAATTTTTTCAAGTAGGGAAGTAATAAAAGTGGTCATAGACAGGCTTATACGCTGAAAGTCACGAATTTGCGAAACCTTTAGCATTTTTGACAGAGTAGACTAATAAATGAGGAGATCCCCCTAATAAACCGTGTCTCAATATGATACCAATAGTTTTCCAAATTTCATCAAACGCTTTTCGAACAATGAAACTAGATCAGCTCGCTAGTCGGAGATCGGTCGCAGCTTGAAGGTTATCCGGCTGATCCGGCCATATTCCGCGCGTGTCGTAAACGACCTTGTTGGCCCGCTCGTCCAGAGGAATGGATCTGAACATGTCATGGTCGGTTAGTGTAATCATCACCGGACAACTTTCCAATGCTTGATCAATATCGATCAGTTCGGCACCAGTACCTTCAAACTCTTCTGGAAGCATACTGGCATATGGCTCAACAATTTTAATCCTGCCGCCATATCGCCGTGCCAACTTGGCAGCGATTTTCAACGCCGGGCTTTCCCGAAAATCGTCGATATTGGCTTTGAATGCCAGACCGAAACAAGCAATCGAAACACCTGGCAATTCGTCTATCAGGAGTGATGCCTGTTCAAGGACGTGACCCGTTTTGCCGTCATTGACCTCGCGAGCAATGCGGATAAGCGGTGTCTGCTCAGGGGCCCCATGAATGATGAACCATGGATCCACCGCGATGCAATGCCCTCCGACTCCTGGGCCAGGTTGCAATATGTTAACGCGCGGGTGTCGGTTAGCGAGGCTAATGACCTCCCAGACATCTAGATCCATTTCATCCGAAACGATGGAAAGCTCGTTAGCAAAAGCGATGTTAACATCCCGGTAACTATTTTCGACCAGCTTTGTCATTTCAGCAGCGCGCGCGGATGTCGTTACGCATTCACCGCGTACAAAACGGCGATAGAAACCCAAAGCCTTGCGCGCACAACGGGGTGTAATGCCGCCGATACAGCGATCATTATTGGTGAGTTCCTCAAGAATTTTTCCAGGCAGAACGCGTTCCGGACAATAGGCAATGGCGATATCTGGTATATCGTTAGCTAGTCCAGGGATTTTCAGATCAGGTCGTAATTTTGCGATCAGATCACGCATTTTTTCTGTCGTACCGACAGGGGATGTCGATTCCAGAATGATAGTGTCGCCTATTTTCAGGGCCGCCGCTATGTTGGTTGCGGCTTCCATAACATAGCTGGTGTCCGGCACATGATCATCGCCAAATGGCGTTGGCACAGCGATGACAAATACATCCGCCGGTTCAACTTGCAGAGAAGCACGCAAAGTACCACGCGAGACCACTCCCTGCACCAAGCCGTCTAGATCAACCTCTTCTATATGAATCTTGCCACTGTTAATTGTATCCACAACATGGTCAGTTACATCGACCCCTAGGACCCGACATCCAGAACGGGCGATTACCGCCGCAGTTGGTAAGCCAATATAGCCAAGGCCCAAAACACAGACATTTGGTTTTTCTTCAGACAACATAACCCGAATGCTCCTATTTATGCCGCTTTTGGCTTAGAGTTTCAGGACATGTCATACTTAGACATCGTAAATATTTTGGTAATTGTAGCGAAAATTAGTGTTCTGTTTTCGTCAGATCCTGCTCAATGACAGCAGCAATGCGTTTACTCGCCATGCCATCGCCAAACGGATTGTGAGCCTTCGCCATTTTTTCGTAATATTCCTTATCATCAAGTAGCTTAGTGGCTTCAGTGACAATCACGCTCTTGTCTGTACCAACCAATTTGGCTGTCCCAGCTTCCACACCTTCAGGACGTTCGGTGGTATCCCGCATCACCAGAACGGGTTTCCCGAGTGCCGGAGCCTCCTCCTGAACCCCGCCGCTATCCGTAAGCATGAAAGAACATGCATCCAACAAGGTCACAAAATTCGGATAATCCAGCGGTTCGACCAAAGCAACATTATCGAGATCGTCAAGCGCATCGTACATGATTGAACGAACATTGGGATTCAAGTGTACAGGAAAGATCATGGCCACATCTTCTCGCTGAGCCAGTTGTTGCAGCGCAGACGCAATGTTGGTTAGGCCATCACCAAAATTTTCACGTCGGTGGCTCGTTACTCCGATGATCTTTTTCTTGGCAAACCGTTGAATTACTGGTCCTAGCGCTGTTTCTTTTACAGTTTTTTGCCCCTGCATTTTGTTGGTGATATGCAGAGCATCGATAACAGTATTGCCGGTCACATTAATCTGACTTTCTGGAACATTTTCTTTTCTAAGTGCCTGCGCGGACGTTTCCGTTGGTGCAAAATGTTGATCTGCTATCGTACCAATGATTTTGCGATTAACTTCCTCTGGCCAAGGATGATAATTATTGTAGCTTCGGAGGCCAGCTTCGACGTGACTGACAGGTATTTTACGATAATAAGCCGCCAGCGCCCCGCACATTGCTGTTGCAGTATCTCCTTGCACAACGACGCGCTGAGGCTGCAAATCATCGAGCACGTGACCAATCTTGGTCAGAAGTCTTGAGGTCAGTTGATCAAGAGACTGGTTTTCTTTCATCACGTCAAGATCATAATCAGGTTGGATTTCTGCAATATCCAAGACTTGATCCAGCATCTCTCTATGTTGAGCCGTGACACAAGTAACCGGAATCAGTTTACTACTATTGGCCAGAGCACGGATAACCGGAAACAGCTTTATAGCTTCTGGCCGCGTACCGAAGATGACGGCGACCTTAGAGCCTTTGATGGATTGTTGGTTCATATCGTCACTATAACCGTGTTTGGCTAAAATTTTCATAATATCGCTTGTTGAGAGCGTATATTTGGGCTTAGCAAAGTGGCCAAGGATATCAGGTTTTGGGATAAGTTATTTATTTGTTTGTTTATTTTTTAGAGTTCTGTTCGAACTTTTGCTTAGCGGTGACAAAAAAGGGAATGGCGGCCACGGAGGTTGCAAGGGATATTATGTAACCCATAGATTTGAAATAATTTATATACCTAAAAATTCCACGGATCCCACATTTTTACCCACAGCAACTATATGGTAGAAAGAGATTCTTCTGTGTCGTTTTATTATTCTCTAACAATAGTTTCCTTGAACACATACCTACTCTGCAGAAGATTCGATAGACCAACCAATCTTGAGTTGACTGTTTTTGCAGTGAAATATTGTCCTGCAGGAGGACTTAACCGCCATGCTCTCATTTTACAACCGAACCGCCATCTCGGCATAAGTCCGGTATCTCCATCGACCAACAAATTGTACTTCATGTCAATATTGCATAACTGGACTACATGAGCTTAGTGTTGCCGCATTAGGGTGGCAGTGACTAAGAAACCTTAATCCATGATTGTATCTCTAACACGCAAAGGTAACAAACTTGAGCGGCATTTTCTACGTCAGAGACTTTGGAGCGACGGGCAGTGAAAGCGATGAACGTCAAGCGATACAAGCCTGTTTGGATGCGGCAGGTGTCGGGGCGAACGAAAGCGTTCAAGTTTTTGGTAACAACTTTTACGGTAAATATGGCTCCTTTAGCATCGGCGAAAATACGCAGGACATCAAAATTACTAATAATATTCTCCGCGCTGGTGATCTAGGCCGCGGCGGAAACATCTGGATGGTGGCCCCCTCGCCAGACACAATTGAGGGCATTGATATCAGCGACAACGTCATTCGAGATGGCCAGACGCATGCGATAAATTTTGGCAGGCTAGGGTACAAAAATTTATCCATTCGGAATAATACAATATTTGTCACCCAGGCTGGTGAGCGATTGGCGGCGATGCCCGGCGGTGGAATATTCCAAGGAAATGATGTCACTTTCTCTGGTAATGCCTTGCAAGGCCATGCCTATATTGGAGATTTTACAAATTGCACAATGGGCGGGAACAGTTTTACCAATCTGTCAGGAAATACGGCTCAAGCCTATTTGCGTGGTGCGATCGAGCAATGGCCGGACAACTACTTGAGCTCTAATGTGAAGAGAGACCGAAAACCTCGCCGCTTCTTAATGGACTGAAACAGGAACGCTTTTGTGCAGCCTGCCTCTTTTCGCGAGCGCGCTCAATATGAAAATTCTTATTGCAAAAGAGTTTCAGCGCTAGAGATTAAATCTCCTATGGATGGGCACGTTGAAGCACGTTTTCTGTAGTCAACTACAACGCAATTTTCGGGTTTTTATCGATTTTCATGCTAATACGCCGAACGCTTTCTATTATCATAGTTTGAATATTGCCGAGCGCCGTCACCGGCTTTTGATTTCTTGAGTCTGGACCTTATTGGCTCATAAAAAGCTATGGAGAGCAACAGCCCCATTGCAGGAACATGGTGCCGAGACGCTGTCCCCCAATTCACAGTACCGACCGACCAAAGAGCCTCTAAAGCGAGATAAGCCAAGAACGAGAATAACAAAGCCTTGCGCGTAATCCCGTCTGCTCGAAAAATGCCCCGAATAGCAATAATTATAAGCAACAACCGGGCTAGATTTTCCATAAATAACAACATATCGGCGACCGTACCCACATTGGCTGGCAAGGGCTCCAGCATATATTGGAAAAATGCGGTCGGCAAAAATATGATGAGGTCATATGGGCCTTCGATAAAACCTTCCGTCCGGTAATCTGCACGAGCGTTTGCAGCAATGGCCCCTTCATTATAACTCTGAATGGCGGCGACAAGCCCATCATCTACATCGTAGGCGATAACGCCAAATAATGAGAGCACAATGAAAATACCAACCATTCCAAAAGCTATGCCGAATGTCATTCGGGCTGCTTTGGTTGCGCCACTGGCTGAGTTGATATAAAAATATACCAGCAAGGCAAATATTCCAGCTGAGAAAGCCAAAAGAGTTCCATGCAGAACTGAACCCAAAATCATACCAGCGATAAGCAACGTCCACCTATTCTGATTCTGCACAAAAATCCTGAGCGAAGCCAGCAAGATCATATTAATCGCCAAAACCTGAAAAACTTCTCGGAGAGTTACCGAAGTGTTTAATAACATTGTCGGCCAAATGCAGAATAAAGCCATCGAGATTTCTTTATATCGATCGGAACCATTATAACAATCGAGGATCCTGCCGAACAATATGGCAGATACTAGCCATGCGAATACCGAAATAATGCTTCCGAAAAAAATATGGTCGGTGAAGAACACAGCATATAATACGCCTAGAGCGTAAGAATAAATCCAGCCGGTTTCATATTCAAAATTTTCCAAGTTTTCCGCATAATATTGAGCTTCGCGATGGAATTCCAGCGCGTCGCCCTCGGCTCCAAAACTCGGACCGAAAAAACCGTTCCAGATAGCCACCGCTAGGTGCAACGCTAACCCAAAAGCAATTAGAAATGTTCGCATCGCCTGTTCCGTATTTGTAAAACGCTATAACCGCCCAACGCGACTACGATTGCCAAGCCCGATACATCAAGATTGGCCACAATTTGTGTCCGTTATTAGCTTCGCCAGAAAGGTGCGCTTGCCAGATTTGGTCTACAGCCTCAACATTAAACTCACCAGCGGCTAGTAAGGAGTTCACTGACAGGAGATCAGATACCCATGTTCGCAATGGACCGCGCAGCCAGCCATCGATGGGGATGCCAAAGCCCATTTTAGGTCGTTCGATCAGTGATTTCGGGACATGCTGATAGAGAAGCTGTCGTAGTGGCCATTTGCCCACGCCATCGCGAATTTTATAGTCGAGCGGCAAAGACCACGCAAATTCAACAATCGCTTGGTCCAACAACGGAACTCGCGTCTCTAGACTGTATGCCATCGCAGCCCGGTCGACCTTGCACAATATATCATCTGGCAAATATGTTAAAAGATCGGAAGCCATCATTTGTTCGATATCATTGCCAATATTCGCAGGCGGCAGATCAACGCTTTTTGCCGCCGCATTCCCTACGTTACCATTGAGGAGACGATAAGGATCGTCATGAAAACGTGTTAGTTTTTGATATAGATGGTCGACCGACGTTGCGTTAAGAGCATTTTGGATTTTTGGTATTTTTGCCGCTAGATTGGAGATGCCTGGACCACTGTTTGGCAGCGACTTGATCAGCCGCTCCAGTTGATTCCATGCCGTCGGACCAAATAATCCCAAGGTTCCAGAAATTGCCTTGCGTATGGGCATAGGTATCGTGTTAATTCGGCTAAACTGACGTTGAGCCATCACATAACGATTATAACCGGCGAATAGCTCATCGCCTGCGTCACCGGAAAGAGAAACCGTCACCGTCTTGCGCGCCAGCGCGCTCACTATCATTACGGGAATTTGAGAACTGTCGGCAAATGGTTCGCTATAGGCGGATGCAATCTCAGGAACGACTTCCAGTGCCATTTCGGGTGTGACATAAAGCTCGTGATGATCTGTTCCCAGATGATTGGCGACTTCTTTGGCAAATATCGCCTCATTGTGGAATTTGTCACCAAAGCCGATGGAAAAGGTTTTCACAGGTCGACTCGATTGTGCCTGCATCAATGCCACTATCGCACTGGAATCTACTCCTCCGGACAAAAAAGCGCCCGTTGGGACGTCCGCGATCATCTGTCTTGAAACGGACTTTTCCAGAAGCGTCGACAGTTGATCAACTGAGTCTTGAGGAGATCCAACAAAAGGATTCTCTATTCCCTTAAGCATCGCTTGCCTTTGATCGTAATATTGATCAATACAAGGATCTTGATCACTCGGCGATACAGTTAAAATCTGACCTGGCTCTAGCTTATGCAAGCCACGATAAATGGATATGCTTGCTGGAACATAGGCATAGGATAGCAGTTGTGCTAAGGCATCGGGGTTGATTTGTCCCGCAAAGGTTGGGTGCTGTTTCAATGCGGCAAGATCGGAACCGAATAAAAACACTCTTTTCCCCTCATGGTTTTGCCAGCCATAATAGAGTGGTTTTTCCCCGAAACGGTCCCGTGCAAGGGTTAGCTTACACTCTTGCCGATCCCAAAGCGCAAATGCAAACATGCCAGTGGATTTTTCAAGCGTTGCGGTAATACCGTCGAGTTCGAATCCAGCAAGCATGGTTTCTGTATCAGAATGCCCCCGCCAACCAGAAATCCCCCTGTCACTATATTCGGTACGCAGGTCGGCATGATTATATATTTCGCCATTATACGCGATGACAAAACGACCGGAGGCAGAATGCATCGGTTGATGACCAGCAGGTGACAGATCCACAATGGAAAGTCGGCGGTGCGATAAGGCAATCCCGTCCTCCGAACAAACCCACACACCCTCGTCATCGGGGCCGCGGTGGGCAATTGCGTTAGCCATATCACGAGCTATAGACTCAACATCAAACTCAATACTCTGGAACAAAAAACCTGCAAATCCGCACATTACTGAGAATTTTCTGACGGTACATCGCGATAACCAACGGCCACCCAATGCAGCTCAGTGATAGAAAAACTAATCCTCCTTAAACCAGCAGCCTCCATCATCTCGGTGATTTCCTGCTTTGAGAATCGTTCCCATTCGTCACCGAATCCGCTTACAGTCGCAGCATCAATATTATGCGTCACACACTGACTCCCACAAATTATTCAAACTAATCAATTCACTAACACCACCATGTCGAACATATATTTGATGCTCGTCGACCATCATCAATCTCAATAAGCGCTCTACCTTGCCAATCATGCATGTGCCAGTGTCTTTATATTTTTCGAGAACATCTATCCAATTGGGCCGTGTCAGCTATCCGGTAGAGCTTGATACTGACGAGAGTAACCATTGTTAAGCGCGTGATAAGCTGTGCGATATAGTGGCTTAATACTATGAATCTAACGGAAAGCGCAGGAATATAAGTAGCCTTACAGGGACAAGATGGTTATCGCGGGAATTCCGCGAGCTTATGCGATATGCTCGCAAGGCTAATGGGCAACCGGCAAGTATCATGCTAAAAAACATTTCTGTAAGTTTTGTCAGCACAATATATGCTACGCTCCTCAGTATTATCGCCGTACCTGTTTATTTGTATCTTCTCGGACCAGATAGATATGGGCTCGTGGGGATATTCCTATTGCTACAGCCCATCATTTCTCTCCTGGATCTAGGCTTCGGTGTTACTGCGATGCGTGAGTCAGCGGTCGTAAAAAGAAATCCAGAAAGTGCAGATCACTATCGAAAATTGATCCGTGGCCTTGAATTTGTTTTTACGAGCATCCTCATGACCCTTGTTGTCGCTTCCATAGCGTTGTCCAACCAGTTTGCTCTCAGCTGGCTTAAAGTTGCGCCTGATTTGCAGGCTGAAGTTATTCTAGCATCGGCGTTGATGTTAGTAACCTTATCCATAAGATGGATGAGTATATTGTACCGAAGCTGTGTAAATGGTTTTGAAGCCATCGCTTGGCTCTCTGGATTTAACCTCTGCATCGCAACACTGCGTTTCGTCGTTGTCATTCCTTTTATGATGTCCAGTTCTCAATCGTTGGATTATTTTTTTGGATTCCAACTGGCTATCTCACTGATTGAGTTTACTGGCTTCTATCTAAAAGCAAGAGCTTTGATGCCCAAATCGGCTACCAAGGACACCATTAAACAATCGCTCTATGCAGTAAAATCGGTGATGCAATTTACGGCAACAATAAGTATCGGCGGATTGGTTTGGGTTGGCGCAACCCAAATCGATAAAATCTGGCTCATGAATCGCCTGACCTTGCAGGAATATGGTCAGTATAGCCTTGCCGTTTTACTGGCAAGCGGCGTTTCCGTCGTATCTACGCCTATAAACATAGCGCTCACACCGCGCTTATGTAGTTTGCATGCCGCTGGCAATCAGCAAGAATTCTTGCAAGTCTACAGACGTTGCACGCAGATTGTCGCTATATTGACGGGGTCAATTGTTGCCACCATTTCATTTTTTCCGGATATGATACTGCAACTGTGGACGCAATTGCCATCATTGCCGAAAGAAACTGGCTATATCTTTATGCTTTACGCAATAGGTAACGGCATGCTCGCATTGTCGGTATTCATGCATTATCTCCAAATTTCATTGGCCAAACTAAGGCTCTATGTCGCTGGAGTTTTGGTGTTTTCCATTGTTTTCATCATGTTGTTGGTATTGCTCGTGCCAACGAAGGGGGCAACTGGTGCCGCAATAGCCTGGATTAGTGTCAATACTATCTATCTATTTGTTTGGACACCCTTCGTCCACTCTCGGTTGATACCAGAGCTTGGCTGGCGCTGGTTTGCAAAAGATATTGGTTTGATCGCTGCAGCCAGCGTTGTCGGGGTATATTGTGTGAGCCTCATCGGATTTCCAACGGGCAATTGGCTATTCAGCTTTGCTAGCCTAGCGTTAGCAGGATGTGTTGCTCTGGCAGCCTCGCTTTTAGCATCAAGTGAGGCACGCGGACAACTAATGATCCGTTTGCCTATCTGGTTCCAGAAGTTAAGTGGAGATAAAGGGTAAGAGCGGTCAGGCTCATAATCATCTTTGTCGATTTTAGTTTCGACCCCGCTGGGCACCTTCGTTAAAAGACGCTACATCATTTACCAATTCCTGATATCCTTGGACAGCGTCCCGTAACCCATCATCAAAATCTATATTCGCCGACCACCCTAATTTGTTGATCAAACTAACATCGAGCTGCTTCCGCATCGGACCGTCAGGTTTCGACGGATCAAAGGTAATCTCACCCGTATAACCAACACAATCCGAGATTTTTTGAGCCAGCTCACCGATGGTTGTATCATGGCCAGTGCCGACATTTACATGACTCATCATAGGCTCCGTTGCAGCCGCATATGCGTCTCGGTCTATACTCATAATGTGGACACAGGCGTCGGCAGCATCGTCAGCGTGAAGAAACTCCCTTCTTGGCTTGCCTGATCCCCAAATTGTCACAGACGGTGAATCTGCCATTTTCGCATCAAAAAAACGGCGAATTAGAGCCGGAATGACGTGGCTGTTTTCAGGATGATAGTTATCGCCAGGTCCATAAAGGTTTGTGGGCATGACTGAACGAAAGTCTGTTCCATGAGTCTGGGAATACTGACGGTTATAACTTTCACACAATTTGATCCCAGCAATCTTCGCGATTGCGTAAGGTTCGTTTGTGCTTTCCAACTGGCCCGTCAATAAGCTATTTTCTGGCATGGGTTGAGGCGCTAACTTCGGATAAATACAGCTGGATCCTAAGAAAAGTAATTTTTTTATGCCGTTGACCCAAGCACCATGGATCAAGTTTGCTTCTAAAAGAAGGTTTTTATAAATGAACTCAGCGGGGTACGTCGCGTTGGCGTGAATGCCGCCGACTTTAGCTGCAGCAATATAAATCTGATCAGGGTTCTCGGCAGCAAGAAATTCACGGACTTTCTGTTGTTCGGTAAGATCGAGTTCCGATCGATCACGCGTCAAGATATCAACCGTCTTGTCCTGCAACAACCGCCTAACAATAGCTTGACCGACCATGCCACGATGCCCAGCAACGAAAATTCTTTTTTTTTGGACCATCGCCATCAACTTTCCGTGCTAACCGGCAAATCCAGACCGTGAGACTTTAAAATAACATAGCGTTGAGCCGCCGCAAAATCACTTTCAACCATTTCCTTGATCAATTCATCCAGACCGATCTCGGGCTTCCAGCCAAGTTCGTCTCGCGCTTTTGAGGGATCGCCAAGCAGCGTGCTAACTTCCGTCGGGCGGAAATATCGAGGGTCGATTCTGACAATTATTTGACCTTCCGTGACATTCGGCGCACGCGATGTGTCGACCGTTGACACAATGCCAACCTCATCTACACCGTCCCCTTCCCAGCGCATTGTTATACCTAATTCGATAGCTGCTTTCTCAATAAATTGACGCACGCTATATTGCATGCCTGTGGCAATCACAAAATCCTGCGGTTCTTGTTGTTGTAACATCAGCCATTGCATGCGGACATAGTCACGAGCATGTCCCCAATCACGCAATGCATCAATATTTCCCATATAAATGGTATCTTCAATCCCCAAAGCAATGTTGCTCAGCCCACGGGTTACTTTGCGGGTAACGAAGGTCTCCCCCCTCAATGGACTTTCATGGTTGAACAGGATACCATTGCATGCGTAGATTCCATAAGCTTCACGATAGTTGACGCAAATCCAATAAGCATAAAGTTTCGCCACTGCATAGGGGCTGCGCGGGTAAAACGGGGTATTTTCTGTCTGTGGAATCTCGACGACCTGGCCATACAGCTCGCTGGTACTGGCCTGATAAAATTTTGTGACCTTCTCTCTGCTAAGGATTCGGATGGCTTCAAGTAATCTTAAGGTACCTAAGGCATCAACGTCTGCGGTATATTCCGGGCTTTCAAAGCTAACAGCAACATGACTCTGCGCCGCGAGATTGTATATCTCAGTGGGCTGAACTTCTTGGATAATCCGGATAAGATTGCTCGAATCGGTCACATCACCATAGTGAAGGTGAAAACGACTATCCTGCTTATGCGGATCATTATACAAATGATCAATTCGCTGTGTGTTAAACAGACTGGCTCGGCGCTTAATCCCATGGACTTCATAGCCGCGTTCTAGCAAGAACTCGGCAAGATAGGCGCCATCCTGTCCGGTTATTCCGGTTATAAGTGCTATTTTTCCATTTTCGGACATGTCAGTTCGTTCCAATCTTATGTTGCCCTCACTCAATAGAATAATTTTATATTAATTTAGGCAAGTACATGTTTGAAGAAATTTCTACTCTCGGCTGCCGCCGCTTCATAGGTACAGCCGCCAATCGTATCAACAAGAATTGGCAAACAGATTCAAAATCGCTATCGGTGCACGCAAACAGACAAGGCCCCCTGAAAAAATGCAAAGCTCTCTCAATTCTCCCAATATGATAATATGTCCAGCCTGCAGAATGTGTGGCGAAACGTCAGCAATTCGGGATCTGGGTCCGCTACCAGACAGTAACCACTTTGCTGGCACCCATCATCGCGAGAAATTTAAAGGAGGTTCGCTCTATAGCTGTCTTAGCTGTGATTCAATGCAACGGCATCCGGTTTATTCGGAAGATGAGTATCTGAAGTGGTATGGACAGGGTTCAAGCGAAATTTGGAGCGGATCAAAACCTAGGGTTGACAATGGGATAATTAGCGGTTTTGTGGCCACTCAGCCTTCGATCGAAAAAGTGCTCGATATTGGTTGTAACTGTGGTGACTTACTCTCTCAAATGCCACATCAGGTGAAAACATTTGGGATTGAACCGTCAGAAGAAGCAAGAAGAGTTGCAAATGGTAGAGGCATTCAAATAGTAGCCGGAGATATATCGGAATTGGAAGATACAGAAACCTTCGATTGCATTACCGCAGTTGATCTGATTGAACATGTCGGTGAACCGAAGCAGCTTTTCAAAAAGATGTTAGAGCATACAAAACCTAGCGGATTTATTATAATAAGCACAGGTAATCCCAGCGCGAAAATTTGGCGCAATTTCTTAAAAAACAGGTTCTGGTACTCATCATTTGCTGAACATATATCATTTCCAAGTGCCAAAGCACTTGAAATATGGAGCAAACAGAACGGCGCGGAACTAGTTCATCTTAACAATTTTAAATATAGCGAAAATTCGATTTTGAAAACATTCTATCAAGCTGTAATGCAAGCAACTTTCTATATTTCGATGCCTGTTCACAGGTTCGTCGTCAACAAGCTCATGGGGCAAGTAAAACCTGCGTTCAAAGATTTTGAATATTTCGTTCCTTGCTCTGGGCTGTTTCGAGATCATCAAATCGTAATCATACAAAAAACCATCTGATAGGCCATTGTTATGTCAATATTTTTTCAAAAATTACATACAGCACTAAAACTTTTTGAGCATCCCCGTTTCTTCAAGGAATATGCACGAGGGATAGTTCCGGAAACGTACTTCAACTTAGACAACCCTTGGTTCCGGTCGATGGCATTTGATACTGTCCTTGATATTGGCGCAAATATTGGACGATTTGCGATCACTATTAATAGCCTCTTTCCAAAGGCGCAGATAATTGCATTCGAACCCTTGCCGTCATGCTTTAAGAAAGCCGAAAAAATCATTTCAAACTATAGTGGAAGCCAAGCACTCAACATTGGTCTTGGTAGCAAAAACGAAACACTTGAGATTTTCGAGAACGACTTTTCTCCTTCATCCTCCTTTTTGCCTATGGCAGATATGCATATCGATGCCTTTCCATTCACGGACAAACAAACCTCAACGTCGGTGGAAGTCAAAGCGTTAGATACTGTTGCTGAGGAACTCGCCTTAGGTGATCGCATCTTGGTTAAGATCGATGTTCAAGGTTATGAACGCGACGTTATTGCTGGAGGCAAGCGAACGCTGTCCCAAGCAAAAGCAATTCTAATCGAACTTTCCTATCACGAACTTTATCAAGGGCAAGCCCTTTTTGACGAGATATTCGATGAGATGAAAGCAATGGGATTTCGCTTCGCAGGTACTCTGGCTCAGATGCCTCACCCCAAAGATGGGCGCCTCCTTGATGCTGATTGCTTGTTCATAAAAGGTCAGTAATATGCCCGCTCCGTTGCTTACAATCATAACTGTTGTTTTAAATGGCGAAACAGAGATTGCACAAACCATCAAGAGTGTAAGGTCGCAAACCTTCCGCGATTTTGAACACTTGATTATTGATGGTAAATCGTCCGACCGAACGATTAAGATCGCCGAGAGTCTGTCTTATGAAAACTTAGAAATAACATCGCAGAAAGACACCGGCATATACGATGCCATGAATACTGGTATTGACCATGGCAAAGGTGATTTTTGCCTCTTCTTGAATTGCGGCGATATACTTCCTTCTGAAGAAACCTTGGAACGAATGGTGGCAAAAATTGAAGAAAAGGAAGTCGCGGTTTTTGGGTCTGTACGAATAAAGTCATCGGCAGGCAGTTGGTATTACCCCCCTCTCGAAACTGTGGGCTTCCATAGAGAATTCCTACCACATCATCAGTCGGTGCTATACCCCCGCTCTTTCTTGAACCGCAATAAGTACGATCTGGATTTTAAAATCCAAGCCGACATTGATTTTACGACAAGGCTAAAGCGTGAGTATGAAATTCGCTATTTGAATGAACTTTTGGTTGTGTCAACCTTAGGTGGAACGACGGTCGCTATATTCCCGTATTTTGAAAAAGCGATGAAATTGGCCGCTGAATTAGTGTCTATCAAGATTAAAATTGATGGACAGATCTCATCGTTCGGAAAGCTAAAAATATATACAAATCAGTTTTTAAAGCATGGCATATGCAAATTCCTGGGAACAAATTCTCTTTTTCGAACAATGCGATGGTCAGGGAAAAGAGCGCTAGCGCGATCTACTTATAATGAAACACTCAGCCCCTAAGGGACGCATTTAGGGCAACTATACGAAATTCATATCACAACTGCCAACTTATACCTGCACCGGCGCGCGTTTCTTGATCGAAGAGCGGCATAACTTCCAGTAGCACTCCGCCTTTTTTTAGCAATTTGTCTAGGCTGCCCAATGTTTCCACATAGTCTTGATGATTAACTGCTACAATCAACGCATCTAATGCACTCAGTTCCGTGATCGGAACCAAGTCTATACCAGATTCGTGCAGAGCGGCCTCCGCATCGACCATTGGGTCATTAACCAGCGCAGCGACACCAAAATCTGCAAGCTCAGAAACAATGTCGGGCACTTTTGAGTTTCGAAGATCAGGGACATCGGGTTTAAATGTCAAACCCAAGATGCCAACTCTGGCATTGGCTACATCTATCTCCCTTTGGATCATCAATTTAATAGCCTTTCGAGCTACGAAAGCAGCAAGGCTATCATTGATCCGTCGACCTGCCAGTATCACCTCTGGTTGATAGCCAAGTCGTTCGGCGGCAGACGTTAAATAGTAAGGGTCTACCCCGATACAATGCCCACCAACGAGCCCAGGAGTAAACGGCAGAAAATTCCATTTTGTACCTGCAGCCTTGAGAACATCAGCAGTGTTGATCTTCATCCGATCAAAAATAAGCGCTAGCTCATTCATAAGAGCGATATTCAAATCGCGTTGGGTATTTTCGATAACCTTGGCAGCTTCAGCAACTTTTATTGATGGCGCAATATGAAGACCAGCGTCAATTATAGCTCCATAAACATTTTTTACACGCTTCAACGATGCATCATCTTCGGCCGAGATAATCTTTACAATAGTCTCTAATCGATGAACCTTATCCCCAGGATTGATACGCTCAGGCGAATAGCCAAGGAAAAAATCGATACCGCGCTTCAGGCCTGAAAGCTCTTCCAAAAGTGGGCCACAAAAATCATCGGTAACACCTGGATAAACTGTTGACTCAAATACAATCACGGAGCCTTTGCGTAAGTGAGGAGCAAGAATTCTGCAACTACCTTCAATAGGGTCAAGATTTGGGCGGTTCTCTTCGTCAATAGGCGTCGGTACAGTGACTATAAAAAACGTCCGATCATCAAGCAAAGCAACATCATCAGTAGCTTTGAGTCCAGATTGGGCTAGCTCACTATCAGAGATTTCGCCAGTCCAGTCGATGCCGGACTGAATGGAATCTATCCGTTCTGAGGAGATATCGAACCCAACAACATTTTCAAATTTCCGCGAAAGCGCAACGGCGACGGGCAGGCCTACATAGCCAAGTCCAAGAATGGCGATCTTTTCTTGCATTCAATATTCCTATTTGAAGATGGTCAAAATTAAGCAAGCACTAACTTATATATTACCTACATACCAAGGCATAGCAGCTCTAATTCCGTCTCCGATTGGATGTGTAGGCTCATATCCGATCTTCGCGCGCGCTTTACTTATATCCGCCTGGCTGTGACGGACGTCGCCGGCTCTAAAATCATCATAAATAGGCTCTCTCGCATAGTGGATCTGCAATTCGCTCAAGCTTTCCTTCAAGCTAGCGAAAAGGTCGTTGAGCGTCGTGCGGTCACCGACTGCCACATTATAAACCTCATCCCGGCTGGATTCTGGCGACAATGCCGCTCGTATATTCGCTTGCACGGCATTTGCCACGAAACAAAAATCGCGACTTGTTTCACCATCGCCATTTATGCGAACCTCTTCGTCTGCAATCATCGCTGCGGTCCATTTTGGAATCACGGCGGCATAGGCGCCGTTAGGGTCCTGTCGAGGACCAAAGACGTTAAAATACCGAAGTCCAATTGCTTTTAACCCATAGCTGCGGGCATATACAGCGGCATACAACTCGTTCACATATTTGGTGACTGCATATGGAGAGAGCGGATTGCCGATGCGGTCTTCGATTTTAGGCAGGTTAGGTTCATCGCCATAAGTTGAGCTGGAAGCCGCATAAATGAAGCTTTTCACTCCAGTCACTCGTGCGGCGTCCAACATGTTCAAGAAGCCGTTTATATTCACTTGATTGGTGGTGAGAGGGTCGGCCAAAGACCGCGGTACAGACCCCAATGCGGCCTGGTGCAAGACGTAGTCGACACCCGCAGCAGCTTCGGTGCAAATGTCAGCATCGCATATATCCCCTTCAGTGAAGGTGAAACGAGACCAATTATCCCGCCCAACATTTTTTTGAACCTCGTCCAAATTGGCTTGGTGCCCGGTTGAAAAGTTATCAAGCCCGCGGACATGCTGGTCAGCTTGCAAAAGTGTTTCAAGCAGATTGGAACCGATAAAACCAGCGACGCCGGTAACAAGCCAAGTCGCTTGCTGTCCATTGATGAGTTTTGAAAGTAACTTCGACGCCCAGGTAGTTGAACTATCATTTACCATCGGTTGCCCCTTAAAATCGAATTTTGTTAATACGTAGCATTTTTATTCATATAAGCTTTAAGTATTTTTTGACTTATAAAATATAATGTTGAATAGTTTTAAACTAAAGGCCAAGATGATTGATCAGGGCATTGTTTACCTTTCCAACTTCATATTTCGCGTTACAAAACTTTCGGGCGGCGGCTCCCATCCTTGATCTCAAATCAGGATCATCCGCCAATTTCAGCATCGCGGTGGCAAGCGCATCCGGGTTTTTCACTGGAACAAGAAACCCTGTTTCACCATGAACAACGGTCTCCCGGCATCCCGGAACATCGGTTGCGATTACTGCTCTGCCCATTGCTGATGCTTCCAATACAGTACGGGGAGTTCCTTCACGATATGAAGGTAGCACATAGACATTGGCACTTGAAATGGCGGGCCGAACATCATCAAGGTGGCCAACAAATTCTATGCCACCACGAATCCACTCATCCAACTCCTGCTGAGTTATGCTATCTAAGCCATCATCCAAAAACCCAGCAATCACAAAACGACAATCGTTGCGCTTGGATAAGATACTGGTAGCAGCAGCAACATATTCACGAACGCCTTTGGATATAAGCAAGCGGGCAATCAAAAGGAACACAGGTTTTTCAGGAAGCGGTGTCGGTGAGAAGTAACTTGTATCAACACCAGATCCGTTCACAATTTTGGCCTTTCCAGTATCGGCTAGACAGCCCGCTTTAGTGAAATCGTCGCGGTCGTCTGTATTCTGGAAAATCACAATCTTATTCCTATCAGTTGTAAACCGATAAAGCCTATGGATGACCTTTTGATTGATGCGCTGTCCAATACCACCTTTGGCCATGAACGCGTATCCAAGGCCAGTTACCATAATAGCAGAACTAACGCCACAAAGAGACGCCGCAAATGTTCCCCAAATATTCGGTTTTATCGTATAGCCAAGGATGAAATCAGGCTTCACCCTCTTGATTAGAGAACATATTTCGAAGATGTAGCCGACATCAGCAAAAGGATTAAGGCCTCGCCTTTGAAGTTTCACATTATGTGATATAGCGCCAAGATCAGACAGCGCAGCCATATCTTCAGTTTCAATATCGGGAGACGTGACGTGAATGACGTGCCCGCGAGCCGTGAGATCCGAAATGAGCGGACCACGTAAATTTACTAGATAGTCTGGGTGGGATCCATTTATAAGTACAACAGGCATTTTTCGTTTCGAACCTTATTAGATTTATTTGACGAAGTTGGGTAAACAAAGATTCGGGGAAGGTTGCCTTTTAAAAGATTCCCTTTACCGATCCAGTAGATGAGAAAAACGATTTTAAACCATTTAGGAAATTGGCCAAATGAAAATTGCGATTGCAGGCGGCTCGGGATTTGTAGGATCATCGGTTTGTAGCGCGCTGCGCAAACGTGGTCATCAAATTCACCTCATTACGCGAGGCGACCTAGAACAAAACACTGACCAATTTCGGCAATCATTGGGTCGATGCGATTGGATGGTGAATTGTGTAGGCTGCACTAAGCCCAACAGCGATGCTGGCCGTTTAGTTAATACATTTTTCCCCATGGAATTATACAAAAGGTCACGCGATATCGTTACAGAAGGATTTCTGCATGTTAGCAGTGTTGCCGCAACGGGAAGCATCAGTCAACCAGGACAGTGGATTTTCGAGGATAGTCCTGAGAATCCTGATTCTGATTATGGTAGAACAAAGCTAGAGGGTGATAAGCGACTTAGGGATTGTAGTAGCAGTGACAAAAAAGTATGTATCTTACGTCCCCCCGTTTTGTATGGCGCGAAAGCGGGCGGAGTGTTTGGACTCCTTCGAAAATCGGCTTTGGTTGGATTGCCGCTACCCTTTTCTAATTTGCAAAACCGTCGAAGTTTCATGTTCATAGACAACTTCTCGGAGGCTGTGATAGCAGCCATCTTTGCTAAACTTGAAGGAACTCACATAACGGTTGATCACGAACCTTTGAGCCCAGCGGAAATCTATGATATGATGACAATAGCTGCCGGTAAAGGCCAAAGGACATTTAGTCTTGGAACTATAAGCGAGCCCCTTATAAAGCTGGCCTTGAAAAATCGAGCGTCAAGCTTGCTGAACGATGCTTGCTACAGTGGCGAAAAATTTCGGCAACTCACGGGCTATGTGCCTAAGTATTCACAGCGTGAAGCATTTGAAATTACAATGCACCGATATTGATAGATATCTGAGACCCAAATTTCTAGCAATTGATTCGTAGCAAATGGGACATAGCCAATCTAAGCAGTGATCAAGTTGCCGCATCCCCTCTTCCTTTTCCAAAAGCTGTGGCCCAGATATAGGCAAGATCACGGCCAAATGATTGCTCGTTAACATAGTCAGCATCTATATGCGCCAGTTTATGCGGCGTAGACATATCTATACCCGCGATCTGTGCCGGGCCGGTAATCCCAGGTGAAACAGAAAAGACGCCTAAGCTCTCTCTTGCATCAATAAGCTCACTTTGTATCGGCAAGCATGGCCGCGGTCCGACAAAACTCATATCACCTATAAGTACTGACCAAATTTGAGGTAACTCATCTATCTTGATGCGCCTTAACCACTTACCCGCCTTGGTGATTTGCGATGTAGAAATTTCATGCGAAGCCCGGTCACCGGTACCGGTTTGCATGGTTCTTAGTTTAAACATCCTAAACTGTTTCTGGTCCTTACCCACGCGGACCTGTCTGAAAATAGCCGGCCCAGAACTTTCAACTCTAATCCAAATTGCTGCGCAAGCGACCAATAATGTAGCTGGGACCAACAAAGATAGTGCCAAGATAATATCAAAAAAGCGCTTCGCCATTTTCCGATTCTATTGGCTGCGTAAGGAAACGGAGGCAATTGCGAAGTCGAATCCTTCGCCATCATCTGCGGATCGTCCAGCAATATCTAACCAATAAAAATCGCACAAAGATTCTCGATTATCGATTGTTCTGGTCACCGAATCTCCGGCCAAAGCAATCCTTACATTTCTTGGCTTATTCTTAATATCCTCGGCGCAAGACAGTCCTAAATACAGATCATTGTCAGGAAGTACCACTTGCGAAAATTTGACTTGTAGCGTCAAAGTCTTCTTGGGCAACATCACTAACTGCCTTGCAAATATCCCGCCTGAATTGCGAATGGCGCTCAAATTCAAACTGCCTCTATCAATTGAAGCACCATATTCGCCATTAGAGAACAATTTCCAATCCATCGGCGGGTAGTGTGAATCTGAACGAAACTCATGGTTCTGAATGAGATCAGGGGTTTTTGTGGATTCTGACAACAAAATATACAACTTTAGTGCATTGTGAAAAAGATTGTTGTTCGCAAGCGCGGCGATCAAGGCCTTATCTTGATTAGGATCTTTTGGCCCATCTAGCTCGTGCAACCTCAATCGGAGATCTGCCGCGTTGCTAAGTGCTTTTGGTGTGGCAATGACATAGCGCCAGAAACTGTCAGCCCATGGAGGGTTATGGGATAACATGGCTGCACCCGGTTCGATGAAATTGTCATTTATCAGCGCATTTGCTAGTGCTGGCATAATAACATCGGCCGATGAGGAGCTTATTCGTAAAATCGTATCGTAATATTCTAAAACCGATGTGACATCATTCCGTGCACCACTATCCAATACCAGCCAACCGGTGGCTAGTTTTTGGCGACGCGAAAGATCAAACGCCTTTTTCATCAGAGAACGCCGGACACTTGGGTCTTTTGCCAAAGCCACTACGGCAATGGCCTCTGGTGTAGCCGGCTCTGATTTAAAAGCTTGTAAAGCTAAATCGTACGAAACTGAGTTCGGTTCATCTGGGAACTGTCCTTGGTTCTTCGCTATCATTCCCTTGGTAAGGGATACCGCTATTGTTTCATGCGCGAAACCATTTTTGGGCACGAGGAATTGCGCAACTTCCGGTGCCTTTTTTTTGGCTATTGCTCCCAATGCAACCATACCCGAAAGGGTCGACAAGGATACAGCAACAATCCATATCAAAATATTTTTCAACATATTTTGATATACTCTCCAAATTAAACCCAATTACTTCTAATAGGGGATATAGATCAACACCGTCAATGCTTGTATTAAGTATCTAACGCGGGGTCGTTTCCATAGCTATACTGATAGGCATAGCTGTACCCATATCCGGATTGCTGTGATTGGACCTTAGTCACAATTCCTCCAAAAACATGCGCATGGGAACTACGAACTCTCTCCAGTCCCGACTGAATGCCTCGCATTTTGACACCCCCCGCCTCTATAGTATAAATCACGCCCTCCACAGTGTCAGCCAAAAGCGGAATATCCGCCAATCCAAGAACAGGCGGGGCATCAATGATAATAGTGTCATATATCTCGCCTAGTTTTAAGACCAATTCTTTCATGCGAGAACTGCTAAGAAGTTCGGCAGCATTTGGCGGTATCGGACCAGCGGTCATAACGTCAAATTCATGATCTTCTGGTTTTGCAATTAACTTTGCGATATCATCGGCACCAGTCAAAAAGTTGCTCAATCCGCCACTATTTTCGGATTCAAGCATCTTGTGCATCGACGGGTTACGCATGTCGCCGTCGATCAGAAGAATTTTCTTTCCCGTGCTCCCTAACACTGCTGCGAGGGCGAGCGCAGAAGTACTTTTCCCTTCATTGGGCCGTGTACTGGTCAACAAAAAAGATCGGGGGACGCCATGGTCTGTAAGAAATGCTAAACTGGTCCGGATCGACAGATAGGCCTCCCAAGCCACCGACTTTTTGTCCGTAAGGCTGAGGAGAATATCTTCTTTGTCAAGATCAGGAATAGAACCCAAGGAAGCAATACCCAGCTTGGATTTGAGATCGGATGGATCTTTCACGGTCTGATCAACCTGCTCCTGTATAAAGACGTAAGCCGCAGCAAGACCAATACCGGCAAACAACGCCAATGCGACATTGAGCAGCAATTTGGGGCTTGACGGCTTTTCATCCGGCTGGGCGCGATCTACAATTGAGATATTATTGGCTCCAACACCCGCTACACCAATTTCTTTGTACCGCTGCAATAGACCGTCATATAATTGGCGGTTTGTATCAACCTCGCGCTGGAAAATATTATACTGGATTGAGTCCCTACGCTCGCCGTTAAACTGATCTTTTAATCGCTGAACCTTGTTGCGTAGCTTTTGTTCTCGATCGAGAGCTTCTTTGTATCGAGCAGAGGTTCCCATACGAGAGCGCTCTTCTTCGGCAGCAATACTTCGACCGAGCGCCGCAATTTGCGATGACAGAGCCTTCGCCGCCGGATATTCTGGCTCGAACTGTATTGCCAACTTTGCATATTCCGCTTGAACCTTCGCGCGCTCTTCCCGAAGATTGTTTAGCGAGCTGTTTATAAGAGCATTTTTGTTTCCGGAGCTCTGTCGTGCTTCGCTTTCTGCAATAATGCGATCAGCCATAGCTTCTGACAAAGCAATATTGAGCGCCTCCAAATTCGCTGAGGCCAGCGTCTTTTGTGATACTGTCCTTCCTTCTGCATTTCGCTCCGATGAAAGCGTGATAATTTCCTTATTGTCAGCATATGCTGAGAGGTTACGCTCAGAATCTTCCAGTCTTTGCCTGAGTTCGGCCAGCTGTTCTTCGAGGAACTTTCTTGCGTCGGCCGTTGAATCGAAGCGGCGATCAAGGTTGGATGCAATGAATTGCTCCACCCAAGCATTTGCGATCTCGGCCGACAATTGAGGGTCAGGGCTTTGAAAATCGATGTCAACAAGACTTGAACCACGAATCGGGGAAATAGAAACATTGTCTTGCAATAGCTCGATAGCGAGTTTTAGCCGGCGGTTCCGCTGAGCCGCAGATTGCTGATTGCCATTGCCTGACAAAATACCGGAATCACTAGGATCCACGCCAAAAATTTCAAAAAATCCATCTCTTGACGCAAGACTGCGGGAGCGAACAACTCTTTCAGCCAACGAACGCGCTTCCAACAACGAATATTGTGTCTGATAAAATTCCAAGTTCCGACCACTACTGTCGCTGGCCTTCAAACCTTCAACGTTTGTTACCTTGTCCTGCTCACGACTAATCTCGATACGGGACGTGGAAGTATAGTAAGGCGTTGTCAGCAAAGTTGCCACAGTCCCCAATGCAATGAAAACCGCTAGAATCGTTCCTATAGCAACCAGATGGCGCAATACCGCCTGCCAATATAGTAGCAATATAGGTGTCTTATGTGAGCCATCGTCATAAGGATCAGTTTCTACTACAGCCGGGCTATTGTTTATCATGCTAATATTCTTTTGCTAAATCTTGAATTAAGCTGTCATTGTCTGAACAATATTATCAGCGGCGTGCTTAAGAGAGGCGAAGCTTGGATAACATCGCGAAAGATACGACGTGCCTGCGAGTCACCAACAACAATTACATCATTGGCAAAAACTTCAGGGTCGGCATAATTACCACGGCGTATGGCTTTCAAATCGTATAAGCCTGCAAGCTGCTGCCCATTGACGCTCCGGAAAATTACGACATCACTCAATTTCGCGAATTCCCCAGTGCCACCTGCGGTAGCAACCGCACGCATTAACGTTAAGCGACCAATTACGGGGTAGAGTCCAGGATTGGTAACTTGCCCATCAACAGTAATCACTTGGCTAACAGTCTCTTCGAGATTGACTGTAACTTCGGGATTGCGGACATATCGCCCTTGCAATCTTTTTTCGAGCTCGTCTGCCAATTCACCCGGCGTCAAGCCAGACGCTTTGATAACCCCAATAAGAGGGAACGACAAGCGTCCGCTGGCATCAATTTGGACTTCCTTACTCAAATCTTCGATGCCGAAAACATCTATTTTGAGCTTATCAAAGGCGCCAATGAGATAGGGGCGATTGGAACTCTGCAGGTCAACACGCGTCGGCTCTGGCAGGCCCGAACTAGATACGACAGTAACGTCAGGGCTTTCGCCAAGCACAGTTTGTCCGGCACATGCCGAAAAGAGCAGAAGCGATAGCGGCAAGAGAAGGCGTTTTATCATCGTAGGACAAATTTCCATAGTTTGGCGGCCTTCGTTAGACGATCAGAATCCACAGGTAAACTGTTGATACATGTGATCACCACTATCGTTGGTTTGTTTCGTTAAGCTGAACGTCTTTAGTACCATCGTTCAGCATGCACGCGAAGACCGCGAATATAGCCATTATCAAAGGTACTCGGAGAGGATAGTCGCCGAGACTTGCCGCCAGCAAAAAAACTATTACTCCCACGCACATAAGCATGTGATATTTTCTATTTCGCGAAGATTTCCAACTTTTGGCCAATCGAATCACGGCCCTCAAAAACCAGCCGATGGCAACAGCGGCAAGTAAAATAGCCGCGGCTCCCCCCTCGATCAGAAATTGAACCCAATCATTATGCGCTTGGTTCAAGTAGTTGGGGCCAAGCAGTTCTAGCGGCTCATAAATTTTATAAACACTTTCAAATGAGCCAAATCCACTTCCCCATGGCATATATTCACCAACCATGATCAAAAGGGTCGGCAAAACTTGGATCCGGAGTTCACCAATTCCACCTTCACCAAAAAGCCTATCATAGGCCAACGAACGAGAGAAAATAACTGATAATATAGCAATCCCGACCACTGCAAAGATACTGGCAAAAAAGACGCCCCGTCGCGATAAAGTGGGATTAGCCTTGCGTTTGCGAGGAGCAGAATGTTGGGCGGGGTTTCTGGAACTAAATTGCCCAAAATAGATGAAAAACATTGCCAAAATCAGGCCCGGGGCCATCAAAAGTAAGCCTGCTCGCGACCCTGTTACAAAAATCAAAGGAACGCACACGATAATCATGGCAATGCTTCCATAATATCTTAATGTCGACATCTTGATATTTGGCTTCTGACAACCCGCATACCACCCCAACATTATGACAGCAGTGGCAAGCAGCACGGCTTGGTGGTTGCGATTAGAAAAAAGGCCTACCCCTGCGCCATAGTTAGATATACGATAGAGATATAAAGAGCTGCGCGGCGGCCCTACGAGTTGAAAAATGCTCCAAAGCGCACTGATTATGCAGAGGACAATAATAACTGTAACGGCCCGCTTTCGATATGATTGATCGAGATTAAGGTAAAGCATGATTGCTGCGATTGGTACAGTAAGCGAGAACAAGCTATTCATGGTTTGAGATGGCGACAAAGATAATGGCCGCCAAGGTTGCTCAATTCCCGCAAAAACGGCGATATCCGCAAAAACTTGCCGCCCGGCCAATCCTGTCCATATAGATGGCGGGAGAGGTACCAGTTGAAGGATCGTTAACATCAGCAAAGCGCCAACTATATAGATTGGGAACAACCGACCACTCCATTGGCCGGGAGCCTTTACCGTAAATGCGTAAGCGCAAAATAGAATCGCAAGTGGTCGAAGCAAAAGCAATGACTGAATATCATCGCGCGAGCCGCCGCCGGTAAAAAACACAACGATAAGGAATGCCGCAAACGCATAGAAACGAGCATCCGATCCAGATAGCTTTTCCCCGAAGATTTTCAGTGTTCTGTTGGAGAATTTCATGGTCTAATACTGCTATACAAAAAGCTCAGGTCCATTCGAAGATCAATTTTTTAGATTGCGGATACTACTCAGATTAGGTCTCTCGGGAGCCAGCAGCTATTAACCAGTGCGTTTTGGCCATACAAGCATATTCGTTATATCGCGTGACATATAAATGTCGCAACCTCCATCTATGAAATTTGAATTCACTTTACGAATCATCTTTGGTCGGATTGGCGGTAGTGGCCCAATCGACGATTTAATTTTCCTGTCCGAATGGCGGAAATATGCAGATCGATCGGACGTTATTTTAGACGGCAAGATAAAAGACCCGCCATCGGTGCGCTGATAATGGTTGGTTTTCTGCGGGTTTGATGAGCGGCGCTTTTTTAGAGGTGCGGCGCATTCGCTGTTTTTATCAATAGTTTCAATGCCTGAGGCGGCGACGCTTTTTTAGCACCGAAACAAGTACTGCCCTTCAGCATGTATTACTTCGCTATTGTGCGCTTGTCCACACATCGCAGAAACGGCGGCTTTCGGTTCATTGTGTTAAGGGTGCGCAGCATGCAAACGATGCCTTATGAAACAGACACAAATCCCTTTTGCTGGTGAGAGAAATTTCCGACTGAAGCCTGTTACGGTGCGGATTCCTGATGTCTGCAATATTCCGCGCCGCGGACGTCACCGATGCGCTAGAGCTGGCGCTCAAGGCATCTAGCTGCGATAAGGCTCATGTGCTGCATAAACCGAGACTGCTGTCTGACAATGGCCCCAGCTATATTGATGGTGAACTGGCCGACTGGCTCAGACACACAATAAACCCGTTGCGATTGAAACGCGTCGCCTGTCCCACTTGATCGCCGCGCCCGAGCGGATGCGGCGACCTGGTTGGATCGGGAGCTTCTATCGAAGACACTAGAAGCTATTCGTGACGCCGGATTTGGCAAGAAGGTGCGCACCGAACCAAACATGCGTCGCCGGTGGTTGATCGAACAATGGCTGGCCAATAAATAGGATGGTTCCCTCGTTTATAGCAACAATATGAGCTGGAACTTGCAGCACCGGGAATTGCTTCAGATTGCAAGTCAGCTTACAAACGAGAGTGGGTTGGCTTTTCGATAGGCACAACGGGGTAAAAACATTGAGGGCATTTTCAAGTGGCGCGTTGATTTAGTGAGCGGCAAGTTTGCGATGATCGAAAAGTCGCGAGAGTTCACGCTGTTGCCTTGGCGGTGTGTGCTTAAGAAGCAATCTTGGTAAATCAGTGTCTGGTATCGTGCGGAGCAGTGGGATTGCTGGACGACCGGGCGCGGGAGTGGAGGGCTTTCACTGTAAGGATGTATTCTATGTCGATATAGGAAGTGGATGCCGATTTTGTCATTGGCCTTGCCATTCCCGGTTTCTGCATGACCGCTATTCCTATGAGAATGAAAAGACCTAAGCGCTTGCAAAGCTGGCTGATTTGGTAGGGCAAATCAGCGCGCCAAAGCCGAGGTCGTTAATCCTATTCCACTGTGTTTTCATTGGCCCGATAGGCGGGCGGGTTTGCAATCCACCGGTCAATTTCAGACTCGCGCCAGCCCGCGCCATTTATGCTGATTGGGATTTGACGCGGAAAAGTGCCGTCTCCGATTTTGCGATAGACCGTCGAGCGGCTAAGGCCGGTTCTGTCCAGTACGGTTTTGAGGCGAACAATTCTTTCTTTATTGGCGATCATCGGAATGGACTCCCTTTTTTAAGCTATCTGGGACCGTAATGAGACAGTGTTGATCATGTTGATCTGGCTTACAAGGTTAGAAAGGCTGAGATTCGGTGAAGGCATAGTATGGCGCAGGAAGACTGTCAGGAGCGTAGTTTGATATCTAAAAGCGAAATTTTCTTCTGCGCTATTCTTGGCCGTTCTAGTTCGCGATCATACTGTCTGAACGCAGACGTTCATGCCACTAAACCAATTGTTGACTTTAGGCATTGGGGTTGTTAGCGGCCCGCAGCTCGGAAGGATACTACAAGTGTTTAAGAAACTGATCGATAAGATCATTTATGGGGGTTATGAATCTGCGAACCGTGCTTCCACTGAGCGCGTTGTTTCTCGTTATTCACGGGGCAACACGTCTGTTCAGTTGAAACGTTACCTCTCTACCTTTAAATTGGAAAAGTTGCTAGCTGATGGAGACACCGCCGCAAAAAGGCTCGCAGAACGAGCAAAGCGTTCCAACATCGGATAATACGATTCCTCATTTTGAGTTTATTCATGACATTCAAGTTGATTGGAATAAGGCGGAGGAAGCTATAAAGGTTGCTGAGTTAATAGCTAAAGACGTAGCAATCCCTCCATAAAGGAACTTCGCTACGCAGGCAGAACGCTTATAGACGCGCTTAGCAAAGCTCAAAACAAAGCGCCTGATGAGGAAGTCCGAGCTTTGATGGAAGATGCGCGCTTCTGTTGCCATCGGGCTCAACACGACGCTTGATGTTGTATTTGCGAAAATCAATATTGATCTGGATGATTTAACTTCACGATTGGGGTTTGATGCCGTGGTGGATGCATATCCGTCTTTCAGAGAATTTTTTGTAGAGTTCGGCGTATCTTATGGGAAGATTGTGAGCTCTACAAAAAATCGAGAAGATCGGAACGCTATCTATGACTCAATTTCTAAAGTAGACCTACCTAAGATTGCCGAAGAATATCAAAAATTGATGGCGGCAAGGCCGATGGCAAAGTGGTATGCTGCTAAGAGATTTCTTGGCTCTGTAAATGGGGTTATTTTATCGATTGTTGCTGTTTTAGGTATGATTTTTGCCGGATTGGCAGTTCCTTGGGAAAAATATTTTGATTCATCTGAAACCGAAAAACCTTCTCAGAGTAAAACTCCAACCACTTAGTCTACCTCCACAAGCTTCGCCAAAGTATGGAGTTTTCAACTAATCATCAGAATCGCAACGGCCAATAATTGGGGTAGCTAGAATAGATCATTCTCCGGTATACCTCGGTTTTTCGGCGTTTTTTGCAATAAAATGGAGGACACGGAGGGATTCGAACCCTCGAAGCCCCGTAAAGAGCTTGTCTCCTTAGCAAGGAGGTGGTTTCAGCCGCTCACCCACGTGTCCTCGTGATTGGCATGCCAATGTTCGCGATATAACGGCTGATTGTAGCGGTTGCAACGGGTAAAATCTGGGAAAAACAAGGCCGGTTTTTCGTGCAAAAACAGCACCGCAGCACACCAAAAGCGGCATAAAATCAACAAAACGTTCACAATATCGCAAATCAGACTCGTTTCGTCGTCGCTTCATTGCACAGTCAGCTGATTGAGCCGAAAGCTGTAATCGGCTGGTTATGGTAAGGAGTTTATCCATGGCTGCGCTGTGCCCGACTGAAAAATCAACACGTTCTGGCCGTTTCGGAAATCCGATTCGAGCCTTTTTAGCGGTTGTAGGAGCATTTGCGCTAGCAGCTGCCCCCGCCGTGTCTCCCGTCTATGCACAAGTTGAGTCGATAGATCCCAATGACGCCATTGATGCGGATTTGGAGACACCGGACTATGATGGCACACTGGAGACGCCGACCGGTTCCAATGTTGTCGAAGAGCTTCCTTCGGAGAGCACAATCAATTCCGATCTTGCACCTCCTTATCAAGACGTTGATAATTATGCCGTCGATGGTGACACTGTCACAGGCGATACCGTAGCCAATGTTGATGACGCGACAACCTATCAGGAAGATGATCTGATTGGCGCCGCGGAAGGTGTTTTTGGCAAGGGTGCAAAAGGACTGGCCGGCGTCATTGAAGACATTTTGAAAAAGCAGGGCAGCCCCAATGCCTATATCGTGGGACGAGAAGCAAGCGGCGCCTTTGTTGTGGGCCTTCGTTATGGCTCTGGTCAGTTGCATCACAAAATTGAAGGTGAACGGAAAGTCTATTGGACAGGACCTTCGGTCGGATTTGACGTTGGCGGTAACGCGGCAAAGAGCTTTGTCTTGGTCTACAACCTCTATGATACAGAAGAGTTATACCAGCGCTTCCCGGCAGGTGAAGGAGCGGCCTATTTCGTAGGCGGCTTCCATGTCAGTTATATGCGCAGCGGAGACAAAGTGTTGATCCCGGTTCGATTGGGCGCAGGTCTGCGACTGGGCGCCAATGTTGGCTATATGAAATTTAGCAAGAAGCAGCGCTGGCTGCCTTTCTAGGATCCAGCATTTTCGAGTTACCGGTCGGCAGTCCAAATTTTACGGGTCAGGCTGCCGATCGGACCTGTTCCATCCGTGACAAATAGCGCGCTAGAACATCAATTTCGAGATTGATTGCGCGGCCGGCCGTGAGTTCCCCCAAAGTTGTTACCTTGGCGGTGTGCGGTATTATGTTGAGCGTGAAAATAGTTCCGTTTTCATCCGTTACATTGTTCACGGTAAGTGACACACCATCAACGGTGATCGAACCTTTGGCGGCAATATATGGTGCTAGCTCCGCTGGAGCTTTGATGTGAACCCTATGAGAATCGCCGGTTTCTTCCACAGAAGCAACCTCTCCCACGCCATCGATATGCCCTGTGACAATATGTCCGCCTAATTCATCGCCAACTTTGAGCGCACGTTCCAAATTGATTTTCCGGTCCTGTGTGAACTGACCCTGCGCCGTGCACGAGATGGTTTCCGAAGACACATCAACTGCAAACCAGTCCGAGCCCTTGTCGACAACCGTTAGGCAAATTCCGGCGCAAGAAATGGATGCGCCCATTTCCACTCCATCCATATCATAACCGCATGTAATGGTCGCGCGAAGATCACCGCGCTGTTCCAATGCTGTGATCGTTCCAATATCGGTGACAATACCTGTAAACATTTTATTCTTATTCCTTTGCTGAGTGCCTAGGCTGCGCGGTCATATATCTCAAGACTATCCTTGCCCAAGACCCGTCGATCAGAAAGATCCCATTGCCCATGCGTATCTTCTAGGCTCGTTAAGCCAAATTCACCAACAGACAGCAGCCCGCCGCCAACAACAATCGGTGCTCGGTATATCATCAAACGATCCACCATGTCCGCCGTCAAAAACGACGCCGCCACAGATGCGCCGCCCTCGATCAGCAACCAGTTGACGTTATCGAGACCGGAAATCGCGTCAGGCTTTGAAATTCTTTGCCAATGATTCGGAATGTCTGCCTTTCCCAAAATAACCGGCAATGGATTTCGATCATCAAGGCCATCCAAACGAACATCTAGGCCGGGTTGGTCCGCTTTCACGGTGCCTGACCCCACCAATATGGCATCGGATCGTGCCCGTTCGAGATGAGCATGTGCTCTAGCGCGGGCTCCGGTGATCCATTTGCTTTCCCCGTTCGCCAACGCGATGCATCCGTCGAGCGACATCGCCAGCTTCAAGGTTACAAAAGGTCTATTCTTTTCCATCCGGGCAAAGAATCCGCCCATAACCTGTCGAGCTTCTTTTTCCATCAACCCGACCGAAACAGAAATTCCAGCATCGCCCAACCGATCAATACCCTTACGATGAGTTCGTTCATCGGGGTCGAGGCTGGCAATCACCACACGAGCCGGTTTGGCAGCGATAAGACTATCGACACATGCGGCGCCACGCTCACTTTCATGCGCACAGGGCTCAAGCGTGACGTAGACATCAGCATTGTGGGAAGACTGGGAAGCCTCATCCAGTGCCATAGCCTCGGCATGCGGCCTACCGCCCGGCTGTGTCCAGCCGCGCCCTACAATCTTGCCATCTTTAACGACAATGCATCCAACATTGGGATTGCCACCAGTTCTGCCCCGGCCGCGTTGCGATAGCGCGATGGCAGCAGCCATAAATGCAGCTTCATTGTGGTTGTTCAGCATGTAGTGCCGGGTGGAAGCTCTACCAGTACTTCGCCGCGTGCAATGCGCTTTTGTTCCGCCTCTCGCTCAATCTCTTCGACATCCATGCCAGAAAGTTCGCCTAGCCTTTTCATTGCGTCACGGCGTTTATCGGCCTGCTTTTCTTTGAGGCATTGCACTTCCCATCGATCTTTCAGAATATCTTCGTCTGATCGTTCTTCAGTCCAGTTTTCCACAAAAATCACTTCTTGAGGGACATAGGTATAGGTGTTCACCTTTGGGTCGAGAATGAACAAAAACAAGATAAAGCCGGTGCAGCCAATGGAGAGCAATGCGGGCAGCCATCGCTCTCCCTTTTCACCTTGACGAATCACCGCAATAAGATCGCTGATTCCGCCGCTTGCCGAGACATCTTTCAACATACGCATCGTAACTAAATAGTATGGCTTGAAGCGAATGACCAGCCCTAGCGTGATTCAAGGGCTGGCCCGGTGAACGCGATTAACTGTTGATTTCGAAACGGACTTTCAAGCTGATCCAACTTTCGATTGGGCTGCCGTCCTTGGTGGCGGGTTGAAATCTCCATTTTCTAAGCGCGTGATTGCGAGTGGTTTCCCAGAATTCGGGATGGGGCGCACTGATCAACTCGATATCTTTTGCCCGACCATCGGTGCCCACAAGAACACGGACGCTAACGTTACCCTCAATATCGCGACGCAATAAGCCGGAGGGGTATCTGGGTTGAAACTGCTTTGCAAAGCGCGGGTTTAACCTTGCTACGATGGTGACGGGGTCAGAGGCCGGTATGATATCATCCAACGGCTCAAACGGAATATCGCCTGCCCCACCTCCACCAAAAGAAAGTTCCTCGGAGCCGGAAAATTTAGTGATTTCCGATTGTGGGGCTTTGGGCAGATCATCAATCTGTGGAACAGGGGCGTGGATTTTCGGTTTTTGAGGAACCTTAATCTCCCGCTCTTGTTCCTCAATTTTTTCCTCTATCGGCTCCATCATGGATATAAATATTGCTTCCACATCAGTTTTTTCATCTGGAATGATCTCAATTCCAGGCGTCGCGATAACCGCTCCGATGATTATTGCATGTACACCAAAGGCCCAAGCTATGCCTTTTGGCTTCGGCGTCCGTCTGTCATATGTTGAAACGTAGCTCATATTACATCCTCTCATCTTCGTTCAAAAGATGACGGAGCAGCCCGCTATTTTGACCGTGTATCTGCACCGTCAATCTGAGATGATATACTATAACATGAATTTGTCAAATCAATGTAAGCACTGGACGGCCCATATTCACCGGTATTTTGGTCTATTTGGCCGCTGTGGAAAGGCGTGACATGACCGAATTTCGCCCAATCAGAGGCAGTAACGTGTTCATATCCGGTCCGTGATCCAGCCCCGTCAAAGCCTGGCGCAATGGCATGAACAACAACTTACCCCTGCGTCCCGTCAAGGCCTTCAATGCACCGGTCCAATCTTTCCAGATTGTGTCTGACCACTCCAAATCTTCCAGCGCTGTTCTAGCAGCTGTTAAAAAATCGCGATCTTCAGATGAAAACTCTACTGGTTCAATGGGCCCAGTAACCACTTGCCACCAACGTTCTACCTCACCCATATCATGCAGGTTGGGGCGGATAACATTCCATCCATCAACGCCCATTGCCTTGGGCAATCGGTCATTTACTGCCTCATAATCAAGCTGATGCACAATTTTCTGGTTCAGTTGGGCCAATTCTTCGTCGTCAAATCGAGCCGGCGCCCTGCCAAATCGGTCGAAATCAAATGTTTCAATTAGTCGTTCGATATCGGCAATAGGCTCCACAGGATCACTGGTTCCAATGCGGGCCAGCAAAGCGACAATCGATTGCGGTTCAATATGACGGTCTCGAAATCCGCTGACGCCCAGAGAGCCCAATCGCTTGGAAAGCTTGCCTTCGGTACCGACCAATAATGCCTCATGCGCGAAGGTCGGGGTTTTGGCGCCAAAGGCTTCAAACATCTGGATTTGGACCGCAGTGTTGGCGACATGGTCTTCACCGCGCACTACATGGGTGATTTCCATATCAATATCGTCGATCGTCGAAGGCAGCATGTAGAGCCAGCTGCCGTCTTCACGCCGAATAACCGGATCAGATAGCAAAGCAGCGTCAAAGTGCTGATCCCCCCTGATCAAATCATTCCACTTAATGGGATTGTCGTGGTCAAGCTTGAACCGCCAATGCGGCTTGCGGCCCTCGGCTTCAAAACCGGCAATTTGCTCGTCGGTAAGCGTCAGTGCTGTACGCTCATATATAGGCGGCTTTCCTTGTCCAAGCAGGATCTTGCGGCGCAGTTCCAGTTCTTCGGACGTTTCAAAAGCGGGGTAAACCCGGCCCGTCGCCTTCAGAGTTTCAAACTGTTCCTGATAGCGATCAAATCGGCCCGATTGCCGTGCCTCCTCATCCGATGAAAGGCCAAGCCATTGCAGATCGGCACGGATCGCATCGACATATTCTTCCTTTGACCGCTCCGCATCGGTATCATCAAGACGCAACAGAAAGGTGCCACCCTCTTTCTTGGCAAACATCCAATTATGGAGAGCGGTACGAATATTACCAACGTGCAGATGGCCGGTTGGAGAAGGGGCGAAACGAGTTTTTATGGTCATAATATCGCGCCCTTAGACGGTTCTGAATGCATTGGTAATAGGATATCGTCGATCGCGGCCAAAATTGCGGGTCCCGAGTTTTACGCCCGGCGGTGCTTGGCGCCTTTTATACTCGGCAATGTAGAGTAAACGCTCAATCCGAATGATCGTTTCCCTATCAAAGCCACGATTGACCAAATCATCGACGGACAATTCTTCCTCGATCAAACCGTGGAGCAGTGGATCCAGAATTTCATAGTCAGGAAGACTATCACTATCCTTCTGATCCTCACGCAATTCTGCTGTCGGCGGCTTGCTGATTACATTGGCAGGCATCACGGGGCCATCTGGCCCAAGGCCCAGGCTAGGTTTATTTCGGTTTCGCCATTCAGAAAGCTTGAAACAGGTCAGCTTATAAGCGTCTTTCAGCACCGAATAACCACCGGCCATATCTCCATAGATGGTTGCATATCCGACGCTCATTTCCGATTTGTTGCCGGTAGTGAGCAGCATATGACCAAATTTGTTGCTCAGAGCCATGAGCGTAACACCGCGTATCCGCGATTGGATATTCTCCTCGGTAATATCAACCTCACTGTCCGAGAAGCTGCCTTCCAGCATCGCATCAAAGCCTTCAATTGCTGGGTTAATCGGGATAGTGTCGAGCTTCGTCCCCAGCATCTTGGCACAACCCTCGGCGTCATCCAGACTTTCCTGGCTGGTAAACCGCGAAGGCATCATCACACACCAGACCCGATCCGCACCAAGCGCATCGACGGCGACAGCTGCCGATAAGGCGCTATCAATACCGCCCGACAATCCCAGCACAACGCCAGGAAAATGGTTTGCATTTACATAATCCCGCAGGCCCACAATCATCGCATTGTAAATATCGGCGGGATGATGATCCCAATTTTCTATATCTCCGGCGTCACAGGACCAGCCCTCTGATCCTTTAGACCAAACTGTATCACGAACATGCTCTTCCCAATCGGGCAGTCGGTGGGCGGTTTCTCCATCGGCGTTTAGAACGAACGAACAGCCATCAAAAACGACTTCATCTTGGCCCCCCACGCGATTTAGGAACATCAGCGGCAGATTGGTTTCTTCCACGCGTGCGGCGAATACTTGCGTTTCGCGGCGATCGTCCTTTTCAATTTCATAAGGGCTGCCATTTACCGAGATCAAAAGCTCCGCGCCTTGCTCTGCTAGATGCTTTGAAACTTCAGGAAGCCATCCATCCTCGCAAATGGGGAGGCCCAATTTCACACCTCTAAACTTCACTGGCTCCGGCATCGGTCCAGATGCAAATAATCGTTTTTCGTCGAACGTACCGTAATTTGGAAGCTCGACTTTATAACGGACATCGCCAACTTTGCCGTCTTCCAGCAGCGCTATTCCATTGTACAGCTTGTCTTGGTCACGGAAGATTGATCCGACAAGCATGGCCGGACCTGGCTCCGCGGTCACCGCGGCCAATCGCAACAGCTCAGCTTCTGCGCGTTCCCAGACCGCCGGTTTCAAAACCAGATCCTCAGGCGGATAACCAATTAGTTGTAACTCGGGAAACACGATCAAATCACTGTCCGGTTTTGCGTCCCGGGCGGCAATCATCGCATCGGCATTGGAGCGTAAATCACCCACTGCCTGGGTGAGCTGGGCCATCGTTATAAGGAGCTGATCTTTCATGCCGCCCTGATAGGCAAGAGCGCTCAGGGCGGCAAATAAAATCCTAACGCATCAAAATAACTTCGGCATAGTAACTGCCATAGTTATCACGATAATCTGTGTCATAAACCCAGAGGCTCAGGTTACGTCCGTCACCGTAAATTATCTGGGATTCATATTTATGATTGGATCGATATCCGGACCGGCAAAAGTTCAGTCCGTGGCTGCTTTTTACCACCGGCAAGCCGACCCGTCCCCGGCCAGAGTTAAACTCAAAACAAGCGTCATTTTTAAGGGCGCGGCGTGTTGGTTTCCATGTGCCAAAATGGGTCTGGCCACTGATCCGGACTTTGTACCGCTTGCCTCGCTCCAGCCGCATGGTTGACATGCGAGTGCCGTTAGAGGGAATGGATTTGGTGTGCATGGTGAGCGGACTTGCCTCCACTTTTCCTGTTCCGGGCACTGGAATGGCGGTAAACAGAGCTACAGCACTCGCCGCTATTGCAACGGTTGCAAGTCTATGGGTTGATCGAAGCATGATGTTTAACTCCCTTGATGAGAAGTCTTTTCTACTATTTTGCCGACCGCACAGACATACGCAATCATGCCTATATTCAAACCGCGATGCAAAATGGGTGGATTTAAATAAAGCCTCTTTTGATTTTGCGATTCTCTGTCTAACAAGGCTTGGGATTAGTGGCGTTGTATCTAGGAAGCTTTTCTGGCTGCGACCAAATATCGGGGAAGCAACTATATGAAACTCATGTCCGGCAACAGTAATTTGCCGCTGGCTCAGTCCATTGCGGACTATCTGAAAATTTCACTTACCGACGCAAGCGTAAAGCGGTTTGCGGATGACGAGATTTTCATAGAAATTCACGAAAATGTGCGCGGCGAAGATGTTTTTGTGGTGCAGTCCACCAGCCATCCAGCCAATGACAATCTAATGGAATTGTTGATCAGCATCGATGCTCTACGCCGCGCTTCGGCTAAGCGAATTACCGCTGTCGTTCCTTATTTTGGCTATGCGCGGCAGGATAGAAAGCCTGGACCGCGAACGCCGATTTCAGCCAAATTGGTCGCTAACCTGATCACGGAAGCGGGAGCCGATCGCGTGCTAACCGTCGATCTACATGCGGGACAAATTCAGGGGTTTTTCGATATCCCAACCGACAATCTATACGGTGCACCGGTCATCAGCGAAGATATAATATCCCGACATAGTGACAAGGACATTATGATTGTCTCACCCGATGTTGGCGGTGTTGTCCGCGCGCGCGCGCTAGCAAAACGTTTGAACAATGCACCCTTGGCAATTGTTGACAAGCGCCGCGAAAAAGCGGGCGTGTCGGAAGTTATGAACATCATTGGCGACGTGAAGGGTCGCTTTTGTGTGATGATTGACGACATTGCTGACAGCGCCGGTACGCTCTGTAACGCTTCCGATGCATTAATCGCCGCCGGCGCGACTGATGTAGCGGCTTATATTACCCATGGCGTCTTGTCCGGCAAAGCAGTGGAACGCGTTAACGGATCCTCCCTTCGCAAGTTGATTATCACCGATACAATCCAGACACCAAGATCAGCGCTCGAATCTGACAAAATTCGCGTTTTGCCCATCGCTCCTTTATTGGGAGAAGCAATTAGCCGAATAGCGGATGAAAGCTCTGTTTCCAGTCTTTGGGACTAAGCACTCCTCAGCAGGAAGATGTAAATATGCCAAGCTTTGAAACTCTGTTGCGATATCGCCTCCACATCGGCGTTCTGGCAATTATCATTTGTGTCGTGGCGTGGGCTACGGAATTAGCCGAATTGGTTTATGTCTGTCCATTTTGCCGCGTTCAGCGGACGGTTATTGGCTTGCTTGGCCTATTGCTACTCTTCAATCCGCAACATTGGTTCAATCGTTGGGTATCCTCATCACTCGCCTTTCTAGGCCTTGTGGTTGCCAGCATGCAGCATTTTAAGGGTTGGGCAAAAATCATGTCGGGTGAATTTACCTGGGGCGAATATTGGTATGCCAATTCCTGGGTTCTTTCTGGCTTTGCGATAGGCATTATGACCGGCTTGATACTCTATATTTGGGCGTGGCGGCCAGCTGAACCTGTGGATGATCAATGACGCCAAAAGATATCGCTCTGGCTGAAAAGCTAGCGGAAGCAGCGGGCGAAGCCATTCGCCCTTTCTTCCGTGCGAAATTTGACCAGGAAGCAAAGAGCGATTCGACCTTTGTCACCGAAGCGGATCGCGCCGCCGAAACCGCGATGCGCAAAATCATCGAAGCCGAACGCCCTGACGACGGGATTATCGGCGAAGAATATGGCACACGCAACGAAGGGGCATCACGGCAATGGGTGCTCGACCCAATTGATGGCACGACCAGCTTCATCGCGGGCCGCGCAATCTTTGGAACGCTGATTGCTCTGATGCAGGATGGTTTTCCAATTATCGGCATTATTGACCAGCCGATACAACGCGAACGCTGGGTCGGTGTGGTGGGACGCGAAACCCTGTTTAACGGTGAGCCCGCCAAGTCGGCGCGATGCCGCGAATTGAAAGACGCTGTGCTTGCAACAACAACGCCGCATCAATTTGATGAGCATGATGCGGATCACTTCATGGGCCTTGCGGGCAAGGTGGCGCAGCGTAAGATTATCTATGGCGGTGATTGCTATAACTATGGCCTGGTCGCCAGCGGCCATGTCGATGTGGTGTGCGAAGCGGGTCTGATGTTACACGATTTCGCGGCACTGGCTCCCATTGTGGACGGTTCGGGTGGCACTATGTGTGACTGGAATGGAGAACCACTTCATGCGGAGTCGGATGGCCATGTGCTTGCTATTGGCGATCAAGCGCGAATGGATGACGTGCTGGAGGCAATTGCTTGTCATCATTAAATAGTGCTCCCGTAACCCTTAGATTCTTTATACCCGACGAGCGTCTTCGTCCCTACATCAGCACATACTATTTGACCGAGGTTAACCCCGCGACCGAAGAGCGAATAACCGATTGGCTTCATCCTGAATGGGCCAATTTGCGGATCATCGAAGGCATCTTGCCAATGGGATCGATTGGTAATGAAGACCCTATTACCGCGCCGCGTTTTAGCGTGGTTGGCCCAACAAGCTGCGCGACCTATTTTGAATCGAACCGGATGCGGTCCTGGGGCATCGGATTACTGCCACTAGGCTGGTCAAAATTTATCGGCGTTTCTGCTGCAGACTATTCTGACAAGACGACGGACGGTAATATCGACCCGCATTTTGCTAAATTTGCACCGCTAACTGGGGGTATTTTTGGAGCCGGAACGGCTGACCCGGAAAAGGAAGTTCAATTTATCGAGGAGTTTTTCCTGAACCTGCTCGAGGGCGCGGACGCAGATGATCTGCTCATTCAAAAAGCGCATCAAATATTGATTGATGAGAGTCTGGCAACGGTTCAGGATATGGCGGACTTGCTTGGTGTCACAGGCCGAACGCTTGACCGGCTCAGCCGCAGGGCTTTTGGTTTTCCACCCAAATTGCTGCTTCGGCGGCAGCGGTTTTTACGGTCATTGGCGGAGAACATGCTCAATCCATCACAAAACTGGATTTCGACACTCGATCAGCATTATTATGACCAGGCCCATTTTGGCCGTGACTTCCAACGCTTCATGGGCATGAGCGCTTCTGAATATAAAGCAAAGCCGCATCCGTTCTTAAATGCCGCGGTTCACGGCCGGATGGCAGCAGCCGGCGCTGGAATGCAGGTGCTGCATGATCCGAAGACGGGTAACTAGTTTCAACTTAAACCTTGCATTTCAGTCGAATCTAGCTATTGCCGCCCTTCCGATGTGACGCTCTGGCCAGTGTGGGCTGCCACAAGTGTCCGTAACGGTAACTTCTAAAGGAGACCAAAATGCCCAAGTTGAAGACCAAAAGTGGTGTGAAGAAACGCTTCAAAATCACCGCCAACGGCAAGGTAAAGCACGGCGTAGCCGGCAAACGCCACCGTTTGATGAGCCATAACAGCAAATATATCCGTCAAAATCGCGGCACCAAGAAATTGTGTGATGCGGATGCTCGGACAGTGAAAAAATGGGCGCCATACGGGCTCTGATTTGAACGTTCCGTTCGTGTCGAGCGCAGTCGAGACACAGCTACCGGAACAAGGCATCTCGACTTCGCTCGATGCGAACGGGATCAAGATTTACTAAGGAATATTTGAAAAATGGCACGTGTAAAACGGGGTACGACCACTCGTACAAAACATAAAAGATTATTGGATCAGGCAAAAGGCTATTATGGCCGCCGCAAAAATACGATCCGCGTCGCTCGGCAGGCTGTCGAAAAAGCCGGTCAATATGCTTATCGCGACCGAAAAGTTAAAAAGCGGGCATTCCGCGCACTATGGATTCAGCGCATTAACGCTGCGGTTCGCGAAGAAGGCATGACTTACGGCACATTCATCCACGGTACTAAACTGGCAGGCATTGAGCTTGACCGTAAAGTGATGGCTGATCTGGCGATGAACGAGCCAGCGGTGTTTAAAGGCGTCATCAAACAGGCGCAGGATGCTTTAGCGAAAGCCTAAGCGTTTTCATAATTTCGAAAAAGGCGCCGGGGAGCAATCTCTACGGCGCTTTTTTATTGGGTTTTTCGAGAGGCTTGCTAGACGGGCAACCGAGATAGACGGGACATTACGATGAGTGACATCGAAGCGATTAAAGACAAATATCTGGCGCAAGTTGCCGATGCATCCGATGGAGATGTGTTGGAAACCATACGCGTGGCCGCACTTGGCAAGAAGGGCGAGATTTCGCTGCTGTTGAAAACGCTCGGCAAAATGACACCGGAAGAACGTCAATCCGAAGGTCCAAAGATCAATGGAGCAAGGCAAACCGTCGCCGAAGCCATAGCGACCCGCAAAGAGGCCATGGAAACCGAAGCGCTCAACGCGAAACTTGCCACAGAAAAACTGGACCTCACACTCCCTCCACCAAGTGCACCAAAAGGAAGCGTACATCCTGTTTCGCAAGTTATGGACGAACTTGCGGAAATATTCGCTGACCTGGGTTTCTCCGTCGAAACCGGTCCGGAGATCGAAGATGATTGGCATAATTTTACTGCACTCAACATCCCGGACACCCATCCAGCACGCGCTATGCATGATACATTCTATTTCCCGCAGACGGACGAGAATGACATGCCCAAGATGCTGCGCACACATACTTCGCCTGTGCAAATCCGCACGATGATGGATGTGGCGAAACGCTCCTATGGTGCAGGTGAACCGATCCATATTATTGCGCCGGGCCGGACCTATCGCTCCGATAGCGATGCGACCCACACACCGATGTTTCATCAAGTCGAAGGTCTGGTAATCGACAAAGGCATCCATATGGGTCATCTGAAATGGACGCTGGAAACCTTTGTCCGGGCATTCTTTGAACGCGACGATATTACCCTGCGCCTGCGCCCCAGCTATTTCCCCTTCACCGAACCCTCCGCGGAGGTCGATCTGGGATTCACAGTCGAGAAGGGCAAACGCATCATCGGCGGCGACCCGCGTAGTGAGAATGGCGGCTGGATGGAAATCCTCGGCAGCGGCATGGTACATCCCAATGTGATCGCCAATTGCGGCCTTGATCCTGAAGTCTGGCAGGGCTTTGCGTTTGGTTGCGGGATCGACCGGTTGGCGATGCTCAAATACGGTATGGACGACCTGCGCGCCTTCTTTGACGGCGATCTGCGCTGGGCCGATCATTATGGATTTGATGCGTTAGACGTACCGACTCTAAGTGGAGGAGTGGGCGCATGAAATTTTCTCTAAGCTGGCTCAAAGCCCATCTGGAAACCGATGCAAGTCTGATCGAAATTACCGACAAGCTGACAGATATTGGGTTGGAATTGGAGGGGTTGGAAAACCCGGCGGATGCGCTGCGCCCGTTCAAGGTAGCAAAGGTTCTCGAAGCGGGACCACATCCCAATGCCGACAAGTTGCAGCTTCTCAAAGTCGATGATGGCAGCGATGAACCTTGGCAAGTTGTCTGCGGTGCGCCCAATGCAAAGACGGGGATGGTCGGTGTTTTTGGTCCTCCGGGCACGTATATTCCGGGCAGTGATTTCACGCTGAAACCTGCGAAGATTCGCGACGTTGAAAGCTTTGGCATGATGTGTTCCGCGCGTGAGTTGGAACTGGGCGATGATCATGATGGAATTATTGAGCTGGACCCCATTGCGGCAGATTCGGTCGGTCAGAGCTATGCAGATTATGCGCAAATAGATGACCCGGTCATTGATGTGGCTGTGCTCCCCAATCGGCAAGACTGTATGGGTGTTCGCGGCGTTGCGCGTGATCTGGCGGCGGCTGGTTTTGGCAAGCTGAGAACTCTGGAAATTCCTAGCCTGGATCGCAGTGGACAAGGTCCCGATGTTAAAACGGAAGACATGGAGGGCTGCCCTGCCTTTTATGGCTGTGTCGTCAACGGTGTCAGCAATGGCAGTTCGCCAGACTGGATGCAGGCGCGGCTTAAATCAGCGGGTCAGAAACCGATCAACGCACTGGTGGATATCACCAACTATGTAATGCTTGATCATGGCCGACCCTTGCACGTTTATGATGTCGCAAAGCTCAGCGGTGGCCTGGTTGCGCGAAAAGCGGAATCGGGTGAAAAAGTCGTGGCTCTTAATGACAATGAGTACACACTTGACGATAGCATGACGGTGATCGCCGATGATAATGGCGCGCATGATATTGGCGGCATCATGGGCGGTGCCTCCACCGGCTCTGACGAAGGCACGACAGATGTTCTGATCGAATGCGCCTATTTCACACCGGAGAATATTGCACGAACCGGCCAGAAACTAATGCTGACCAGCGATGCAAGACAACGGTTTGAGCGCGGGGTTGATCCGGCGTTTCTCGGTGATGGTATCGATATCGCAACCGCCTTGGTCGTTGAACTTTGTGGCGGTTCGCCCAGCGAAGTGACGCGCGCCGGAAGTCCGCCAACCGAACAACGGACCATGGCTTATGATTACGCCAAATGTTTGCAGCTCGGCGGTATCGCCGTTGCTGCTGACAAACAAAAATCAACGCTCGAGGCGCTTGGTTTTGGTGTGGCTGATGACTGGACGATCACAATTCCAACCTGGCGTCGTGATGTTCAGGGCTGGCAGGATATTGTCGAAGAAGTCGTACGTATCGAAGGTCTGGATAACGTGCCATCGACACCATTGCCGCGCAAACCGGGCGTTGCAAAACCAACCGCCTCACCGGAACAGCTTTCCGAACGCAAAGCACGGCGAGCGGCGGCAGCTCACGGCCTGAACGAAGTCGTCAACTGGAGCTTCATTTCCGAAAAAGAAGCTGCTCCCTTTGGCGGTAGCCACTGGTCGCTGACCAGTCCGATCAGTGAGGACCTGAAATATATGCGGCCCTCGCTATTGCCCGGTCTGATCGCTGCGGCACAGCGCAATAGCGATCGCGGTGCTTCGTCGATCCGCTTGTTTGAGGTTGGCCGCAGATATCTGGAAACGTCAGAGCATCCAACAATTGGCGTGCTGCTCTCCGGAGAGAAGACACCGCGCAATTGGCAAGGTGGCGGCGCAACCAAATTTGATGCCTATGATGCCAAGGCCGAGGTGATTGCGATCCTCTCAGCGGCTGGCGCACCTACTGACAAGCTAATGGATTTTGCAGAAGCGGGCGATCATTATCATCCCGGGCAATCGGGGACCTTGCGGCTTGGCCCCAAGAAAATTCTTGCGGCTTATGGTGCATTGCATCCCAATGTTACCAAAGCGCTGGGCCTAAAGGGTGGCGCAGTAGCTGCGGAAATTTTTCTCGATGCCATTCCGCTCAAGAAGAAATCCGGCCATATGCGCGATGCCTATACACCGCCTGCGTTGCAAAGCGTGAAACGTGATTTCGCCTTCGTCGTCGATGCGGATGTGGCTGCGGGCGATTTAGTTCGATCCGTCAAAGGCGCAGACAAAAAACTGATTGTCGGCGCGAGAATATTTGACCTGTTCGAAGGCGAGAGCCTGGGTGAAGGGAAAAAATCCCTTGCGGTGGAAGTCACGTTGCAACCGCAGGAAGCGACCTTGACTGAGGATGATTTGAAAGCGCTGACCGACAAGGTTGTCGCCAATGCGACCAAGCTTGGCGCGGAACTGCGCGGCTAGAGCATGACCAACCCACGCCGAACATTTGCGATTATTTCTCACCCCGATGCGGGTAAGACGACGCTGACCGAGAAGCTGCTGCTGAAAGGTGGCGCTATTCACTTGGCGGGCGAGGTCAAGGCACGCGGTGACAATCGCCGGGCGCGATCGGACTGGATGAAGATCGAACAGCAGCGCGGGATTTCGGTAACGTCTTCCGTGATGACCTTTGAACGCAATGGCATCACTTTCAACCTGCTCGATACACCGGGCCATGAAGATTTTTCGGAGGATACCTATCGTACGCTGACCGCAGTCGACAGTGCGATCATGGTGATCGACGCCGCCAGCGGTATTGAGGCGCAGACATTGAAACTATTCGAGGTCTGCCGGTTACGTTCCGTTCCGATCATTACCTTCATCAACAAGGTTGACCGCGAAGGTCGTGATCCCTTTGAATTGCTTGACGAGGTGGCCGACAAACTGGCGCTGGACGTTTGTCCGATGAGTTGGCCCACCGGCATGGGCGGTCAGTTCGAGGGTGTCTACGACCTGGTCCGCGATCAATTGCACCAACCCACTGGCGACAGCAAAGTCTATGATAATGTGGCTCAGCAGTTTGACAGTCTGGAAGATCCGAAGCTCGGAGATGTCCTGTCTGAAGGCGCGTTGGAACGGCTGACCGGCGAAGGGGAACTGGCAAAAGGCGGTTACAGTGCGTTTGATATTGAAGCCTACCAGAACGGCGATCTCACCCCGGTCTATTTTGGTTCTGCGCTCAAACAATTTGGTGTTGAAGAACTGATCGAAGCGATTGCACAGCATGCACCGCCGCCACGGCCACAACCCGCCGAACCCGATCCGATCCAGCCAGATGACAAAGACATAACCGGCTTTATCTTCAAAATTCAGGCGAACATGGACCCGCAGCATCGTGACCGAATCGCCTTCATGCGTCTCTGCTCAGGTGAGTTTAAGCGCGGTATGAAATTGACTCCTTCCGGTCTTGGCAAGCCGATTGCAATCCACTCGCCCATCCTGTTTTTTGCGCAAGATCGCGAGATTGCCGACACAGCCCATCCCGGCGACATTATCGGTATCCCCAATCATGGTACATTGCGTGTCGGTGATACACTCAGTGAAAAAAACCAGGTCCGGATCACGGGGTTGCCAAATTTTGCACCGGAGATACTCCGCCGCGTCATCCTGAAAGACCCGACCCAAACCAAGAAACTACGCAAGGCGCTGGACGATCTGTCCGAAGAGGGCGTGGTGCAAGTTTTCTATCCCGAACTGGGCGCCAATTGGGTGATTGGCGTGGTCGGACAGTTGCAATTGGAAGTGCTCATCAGTCGATTGTCTGCGGAATATAAAGTGGAAGCAAAACTGGAAGCAGCTCCATTCGAAACCGCGCGCTGGATCAGCGGCGATGATGCGACTTTACAAGCTTTTGCCAATATCAATCAGGCTGCTTTGGCCAAGGATCGTGATGACAATCTGGTGTTCCTCGCCAAATCTGCATGGGATGTCGGCTATCAGGAAGAACGCAATCCCGAACTGAAATTCAGCGCTACCAGAGAAAGATAAGAGAAAATGCAAAACACATGGTCCGTCTATCTATCCGGTGAAATTCACACCAATTGGCGCGAAGAAATTGCAAAGGGCGCTGACGAAGCAGGTCTGCCCGTAACGTTCTCCGCACCGGTCACCGATCACCCCGCCTCCGATGATTGTGGTGTCACCATATTGGGCGCTGAAGAAAAGAAATTCTGGCATGACCGCAAAGGCGCTCAGGTAAACGCGATCCGCACCTCCACCTTGATCAAGAAAGCCGATATTGTCGTCGTGCGGTTTGGCGACAAATATAAACAATGGAACGCGGCCTTTGATGCGGGCTATGCATCTGCATTGGGTAAACCGTTGATCATCAATCACGGACCAGACATTGTGCACCCACTCAAAGAAGTGGATGCAGCGGCGCTAGCCGTCGCCGAAACACCGGCACAGATTGTCGAAATATTGGATTATGTGATTAATGGGAAACTGGCTGGTTATACGGTGTAGGCCAACCCGGTACTCAAGTTTGAAATGGTAGGAAGGAAGCTTTTGTCCGCTATGGGCGCAACAACGGACATTAGCCAAACCGTACAGCAACCTCACTCTACTGGAGGGTATATTTCAGGCTGCAATTGGCAAATGGATGTCGGTGAGCATTTCTTCCGATCGCGTATCTTCCGGATTGTTCAAGCGCAACTCATTGCAAGGAACGTCTGATGGGATGTGGTTTGATTCAGATAGCCAACTCAAATCAAACCCAATGCACGTGCTTTCTCGACGGCTAAGACACGTTTTTTTACGCCAAGTTTCTGATAAATATTGCGTAAATGGAACTTGATCGTATTTTCAGTCAGATCCAAATCCCGGGCAATTTGTTTGTTTGAATGACCGTTTGCCAATGCAATCAATACCTCTGATTCGCGTTGGGAGATTAGATCGACGGAGAATCGGCTGGAAAGCCTCTCGATAAAATCTTGAATGATAGGGTCAACGTCCTGCTTACCCAATTCTGCTACTGCGTTGTTAACAGCACCCTTCGTTATATCCGCTGAGAAAGCCCTTAGGCAGTCAATTTGGGCCGCATCCTGAATTGCAGCCTGCAATAGTTCAGAAACTTGTTCATTCTCGCCTACTTTGTTCAGGATTGATGCCTTAATGATGGTGCCGCGGACACGGAGAAGGACTATGTTCGGCTGCTCAGTTACCGCCGCCAAGCCGCGATCCACATACTCTATTGCCTGGCCATAGTTACCGATACTATTCAAATATCGAGCGCAAGCAAAAGAGGCTAGCGATATATGAAGCCAGTGCGAAGCATCAGGCCGACCCAGGCGGTCCATAAGCCAAGACGTAATGGTCGAAAACAACTCTCTGGCCTTTGAGGCCTCTTGAACGGCGACCGTATATTCGAGGCGGAGGACTTGCGAAAACTCGACAAGGCGGTCGATGGCAAGCCGATCTGTAACCCCTTCCAATCCGCTTATGATTTTGTCGGCCGTGTCAAAACTATTTTCGAGCAAACCATCGTGGATCGCTGCGTCACAACCCATGACGTAGATATCGTACCAACCATCGCCTTCGAGCGCGCTAAGAATCGTCTCATTTAGCTCCTCTGGATCAAAACTCTCCGGAGAGCCGGTCCAATATTCAACCACATTCAATAGCAGTTGCGTTCCGTATTTTAGGTTACTGTGATCATCGAAATGTTCTTCTGCCAGATCGAGTGTCTTGCGAAACCTATTTTTGGCATTGATTGGGCTGTTACTCCAGAACTCGATCAATCCCACTACTGTTTCAAGATAGACAGTCGAAGCGGGATTAGGAAGATGAGCGAGGTCTTCTTCCGCGGCTCTCGTTTTCTTTTGAGCTTCCGCAAAATCGCCAAAGCTCAAGGCGACTACTGCAAGAATGATCCGAATTGCGCCGCAGGCAAGGTACGCAGACTGATCAATGCTTTTCAAGCTATCAACCAATTGCAAGCGCTCTCCCAACCACTCTTCTGGCGGGCGCTCGTTCCATTCAACTCGACTCAACACACCAGTGCCAATCTCTATCTGATCGCGCAGCGTATCTGGCGTGATTCCCTCTGCCTCAATTCGTGAGTCGGCGGTTTGCACATATGCCTTGGCGTCCTTAAAGTTACCCGAAGACATACAAACATAGGCTCTCATATAAAGAACTCGTGTATCTTCGTGCGCCTTCTCTTCCGGGATATTGTCAAGTATGTTCTGGACATATCCGGACCCCCCGAAGCTAGTAAGCCTCAGCCAGTCACAGTGCTTATTGACGATCTTATTGGCGAGTTCGTAGTCCTGAATTGCGCTTGCATAACTGACAGCTTCGAGAATAAGCCTTTTGTCGGAACACCAGTTCGCAGCAATCCTATGTATCTCACAGAATCTGTCATAGTCTTGATTCTTAATGATGTCGTTCAAGCAATCAGCAAAAAGATGATGATATCGGAACCATTCCATCTCGTCGTCCAATGGAATTATAAAAGCATTTAAGTGTTTCAATTCCTGAATCATGAAACCACTGTTCTGACTATCACAAATAGCGTCCGCGAGTTCGATATTGAATCTGCTAAGCACGGACGTTTCTAAGATAAAATCTCGTATCTCCGATGTTTGCGAGGCAAGGATATTGGTTGTGAGATATTGTGCCATGTGACTTCTTGAGTTAGTTAGAGACCGCAGGTTCTTTGTAGTCTCAATATCCACAAGCTTGGCCATCTGTACGGCAACTGGCCAGCCCTCCAACCTCTCTTGAAGGGTATTTATCGCTTGCTCATCGTGACCATCTCCTATTGCCTTTGAAGTTTCTTTTGCAGAGAAACAAAGAGCGGTTGCCGTGATCTCAATAGCCTGCCCAGAAACCAGCATTTCGGCAAGGTTGATATCTGGCTTTTCACGACCACCAATTGAGATATGTACCTTGTCTTCAAACTCAGAACTAAGGAGCTGTATGAACTCTGACACCTCTTTTGATTTTATCCTATGATAGTCGTCTAGTATCAAAACTAAACGCTGTTCACTCTTTCCAAGAGACTCAAAAAGCGTTGAAATAATGGTTTTAGTAGGTGTGTCGAAAAAGCCATTCTCGGCCTTGCTGCGCAACTTCGGCATCGATAGCCCGGCGTCGTCAAGTGCCATAATAAGATAAGCGAGAAACAGACGTATATCTCGATCTTCCTCGTCAAGGTTTAGCCATGCACAAGGCACAGAACGCTCAACAAGCAGATGATACCACTGAGATAGTAATGTTGATTTCCCAAATCCTGCGGGAGCGATGATGGTGGACATGCGCTTATTCAGGGCCTCGTCCAGTAAAACCAATAGCCGCGGCCTGTCTACGATCGTGATATTGAATCTGGGTGCTCGAGTTTTGGATCTCGAGAACCACTGTTGGGAAAACTCAATGGGAATAACGTTTGACTGGGGCATCTATTATGTCTTTTTTTTGGCGCGAACCTAAATTGCGCCTAGCATAAGAATGTACGCGACTAAAGAGCATCAAACCTTCGCCCGGTTGACTTGTCTTGCCACTCTTTAAACACGCGCCAGTGTCTCGGCCGCATTGCTTGTCGCGGGAAGTTCAAGCCCATCGGAAACAAATATTGAATCGCACAATCTTGTTCGCGGCAGTTTGAGATCTGGGCAAGTGATGAGGGCCTATCTCGCGCATTGGGGGAGCAAGCCGGTCAGTTGCTGGCAAATCAATACTGGTGACGCGCTTTCCGGCTTAAGCAATGGTTTTTTGTAGAACAGACTGTGTCCGTTTTCGGGATAAAGCGGACCAAGGTCAGACTACCCCCGCAACAAAAACACCGCATGTTCGGCGAGCAAATTCGCCGCAGCACGACTGGTCTGTTTGTCTCCACTCAAAAACCATTGTCCTTCCTGTTGCAGCTTTCCATCGCGAACCAGCGCGCGGAAATCGTCTATTGTGACATGGTGTATATTGGGCGTGTCATACCAGCGTTCGGGCAGCAATCGAGTGACCGGCATCCGGCCACCGAACAGCAATGACATCCGCACACGCCAATGAGCGAAATTGGGGAAGCTGACAAAGGCTTGTTTGCCGATCCGTAGCAGCTCATTCAAAATTTCATCGGGCCGGTGGGTGGTTTGCAGCGTCTGGCTAAGCACCGCGTAATCAAAACTGCCATCGGGATAGGCGGACAGATCAGTATCGGCATCACCTTGCACAACCGAGAGCCCTTTGGCCACGGCGCTGGCAACATTGGTCGGTTCAATTTCCAACCCACGTGCATCGCAATTTTTGTGATCGCGCAAGGCCTCCATCAACGCACCATCTCCGCAGCCAATGTCCAAAACGCGGCTACCCGGTACAATATTATCGGCAATGATTTGCAAGTCAGGGCGGAGCATAGTCATTCGTAAACACTCTCATCTAGCCGGATCATTAATCGTTCCGGATGATCTGATGTTTTCCAACCCAGTTTCTCATAAACGCCGTGTGCATCACGAGTGAACAAAAGCCAAATCCGTTGTCCGTCCAACTTCGGATGGTTTTGATAATATGAGACCATTGCTTGCGCTAAGCCGCGTCCGCGATGTTCTTTCAAGACATAGACATCGCTCAAATAGGAAAACGTAGCATAGTCGGTAATCAATCGAGCCATGGCGACCTGATGCTGCTCGTGAAAAATTGCCAAGCAAAATGAACCATCCAATGCGCGGCGCAACCTTTCCAAAGGAATATTCTTAGACCAATACGCATCCTTCAGAAAATCATGTGCGGCAATCACATCGATTCTTGCTTGGTCCTCGGTAAGTTCATAACCTGCTGGAAGCGGATTCATTTCGAGTCCCCGGCCTTAAGGAACCCATCAATTATCCGAGCCATCTCAGCATTTTTAAGCAAGAAGCTATCATGCCCAAACGGGCTCGACAGCTCGACAAAACTTGCCTCTGCTCCGGCGGCGTTCAGTGCATGCACCATCGTTCGCGATTCGCTGGTTGGATAGAGCCAGTCGGTATCGAAGCTGACCAAACAATACCGCGTTTTGGATCCTTTAAACGCATTGGCCAGCACACCATCATGTGCTTCGGCCAGATCAAAATAATCCATCGCGCGGGTGATATAGAGATAGCTGTTAGCGTCAAAGCGATCGACAAAGCTAATCCCCTGATGGCGGAGATAACTCTCCACCTGGAAATCGGCATCGAAACCAAATGTCTTGGCATCACGGTCCTGCAATCGCCGCCCGAATTTCTCGGTCAGCCCTTCCTCGGAAAGATAGGTGATGTGCGCCGCCATACGGGCCACCGCAAGACCAGAGGCGGGCGGATCAGCGGCAGCATAATAATTACCGCCATTCCAGCGCGGATCGGCCATGATCGCTTGTCGGCCTACTTCGTGAAAGGCAATATTCTGTGCACTATGCCGCGCTGTTGAGGCGATGATAATCGCCGACTTTGCAAGATCGGGATAAATAGCGGTCCAGCTAACGGCCAGCATCCCGCCCATCGAGCCGCCCACGATAGCATGTAGCCGGTTGATGCCCAGATGATCCAGCAGCATCGCCTGTGCTCGAACCATGTCGGCTATGGTGAGAACCGGAAAATCCATAGCCCAAGGTTTTTTGCTTGCAGGATTGTTCGTGGCTGGCCCTGAGCTGCCCAGACAGCTTCCGATTACGTTCGCACAAATGACACAATAGCGATCAGTATCAATTGGCTGGCCAGGTCCAACCATATCAGTCCACCAACCAGCCTTGCCAGTGACGGGATGAGTTGATGCTACATATTGATCCATCGTCAACGCATGACAAATTAGAATTGCATTGGACGCATCCGCGTCCAGCTCGCCATAAGTCTCATAGGCAATGTCGACAGGCGTCAGTGCGGCACCGCTATCCAAAGACAGCGGACCAGCAAGCTGAACGGTTTTGTCCAATCCAAAGCGCATATCGTCGGTCATGAAGGATGGGAGCTAAGGCGCTTGATACGAGGCGTCAAATGATATTGCGGTTGACACTAAGCAGCATCGGGTTAGTTCGACGGCATATATAGCTTAGAAGAGCAGATAATGAGCAAACCACAACCAAAAGAGTGGATCATGGGCATCGCGCCGTATGTTCCAGGAAAATCAAGCGGTGACGACGGCAAGAAGCTGGTGAAACTATCAGCCAACGAGAACCCTTTGGGGTGCAGCCCAGCGGCAGGGGACGCACTCAATGCCGCATCGGGTTCGGTGGATCGCTATCCAGATCCGGGTTCAACTAAACTTCGTGAAGCAATCGCTGCCAAATATGATTTGGATCCTGCGCGGATCATTTGCGGCACCGGGTCAGACGACGTGCTGCACCTTGCTGCCAATGCCTTTAGCGGACCTGGCGATGAGATTGTTTACGTCCGCTATGGCTTTGCGGTCTATGATATTGCGGCGCGGCGCTATGGCGGATCACCTGTTGTTGCTGATGATGCCGACTATGGCACAGATGTCGACGCTGTGTTGGCCAAGGTCAACGATAAAACCCGGGTCGTTTTTATCGCCAACCCGAACAATCCAACCGGAACCTTTTCCACGCGCGAAGAAATTGCGCGATTGCAGAAAGAGCTTCCTGACCATGTACTACTGGTTCTCGACGGCGCCTATGCAGAATATCTCGAAGCCAATGAAGATGACGGCGCCCTGGAGTTGGCGGGCTCTTTACAAAACGTTCTAGTTACACGGACATTCTCCAAAATTCACGGATTGGCTGCTGAGCGTATCGGTTGGGGCTATGCCGCGGAAGATATTATTGATGCAATGAACCGCATCCGTTTGCCGTTTAACGTTACCACTGCTGGTCAAGAAGCCGCCGTTGCAGCGTTGGCTTCCGATGATTTTGTGACTTCTAGCCGCGAGCATAATGCCCAATGGCGACAATGGTTGAGCGACAAAATGGCATCATTGGGCAATCATGGACTACGTGTCATTCCTAGCCATACCAATTTCTTGCTCGTACTTTTTGAAGGTAAGGTGACGGCAGAGCAAGCCAATGAGGCACTGATGGAAAAGGGCTATGCTGTGCGCTGGCTACCCGGGCAGGGGCTGGTCAATGGCCTACGCATGACAATTGGGACTGAAGAAGAAACGCGCGGTCTAGCACAGGCGCTGCGCGAAATTCTGGAAGTGGCTGGTTGATGTTACCCTTCGCTAATATCACGGTTATCGGCCTTGGCCTGATTGGTTCGTCCATTGCCCATGCAGTGAAAGAAAATATGTCCGCGGCACGCGTCTCTGGGTTTGATTTAGACCCCGCGGTGCGGAACAGAGCTTTGGAACTAGGTTTTTGCGACGACGTCACTGACAATCCAGGTGCAGCCGTTATTGATGCCGATCTGGTGGTTCTATGCGTCCCGGTCGGAGCAATGGCGGAAATCGCGGATGAAATCGCGTTCGACCTGCCCGAGGATGCCATTATCAGTGATGTGGGATCATCAAAAGGCGGTGTTCTTGAAACTCTGCGCAATTCACTACCCAATACCAGAATCATACCAGCACATCCGGTTGCCGGTACCGAAAATAGCGGCCCAGATGCCGGCTTCGCCACACTATTTCAGGATCGCTGGTGCATCCTCACACCACCCGATGACGCGTTAGAAGGCGATGTAGAGAAGCTAAAAGCGTTTTGGAAAAAGCTGGGCGCGAACATCGAGATCATGGATGCCAAACATCACGACCTAGTACTGGCCGTGACCAGTCACCTTCCCCACCTTATCGCTTACACTATTGTTGGAACAGCATCCGATCTGGAAGATGTTACCCGAAGTGAAGTAATCAAATATTCCGCTGGCGGCTTCCGTGACTTTACCAGAATCGCTGCGTCAGACCCAACGATGTGGCGCGATGTGTTTTTGTCTAACAAAGAAGCCGTACTGGAGATGCTACAGCGTTTTTCAGAAGATCTCTCGGCTCTGCAACGCGCCATCCGTTGGGATAAAGGCGATGAATTATTTGACCTCTTCACAAAGACACGCGCTATCCGGAGACGGATTATTGAAGAAGGTCAGGATGATGCAGCGCCCGATTTCGGCCGAAGCCACGACTAGTCATTCAAGACATTAATGGCCGCATGAACACGCTGGCGTACTTCTTCGCGGTCTAGACCCGGCGGTATCTCTTCCTGGATCGCATAGGTAATCACGCCGCTTTTCTGGACAAATGTATCGCGCGGTGAAACGCGGCCGCTATCGAGTGCGACCGGAATCAATGGGATGTTGAACATCTTGTAGAGACCAGCAAATCCCGCCTGCAATTCTGGCCGCTCGCCGCGTCGCGATCGACTTCCTTCGGCAAAGATGACGATCGGTCGATTTTCTTTCACGGCTGATTTTGCGCTTCTTATGATCTGGCGAAGTGCTCCAGCTCCGCCATCCCGATCGATAGGAATCAACCCATGTCGCCTCGCTGCCCAACCCCACAGCGGAATTCGGAGCAATTCCTTTTTCGCGATTACAATTGGATTATCAAAGACGCGCAGAACATCCATAGTTTCAAACATGCTCTCATGCTTGAATACATAGAGAAGAGCCTCATTGCGAAATTCTCCCTCGACCTTTACCCGGATTCCCAAGACCGCGCGTGCGCAGAAATAGTGATAATTACCCCAGATATGCGATACTTTATGCAAAGCAGGTTTGGAAAAAATGGCTGCAATGAAGGCAGCAATCACTGTCGGTATGGAGCCAACATAGAAGACTGGCATAAAAACCAGAGATCGGAACATCGCCAGCATCACACGCCTGCCAGCGCGGCCAAACGGCGCATCAAATATTTGTTATATTCCTTGAACAATGTGCTCAGTGTCGGCGCCGTCGAAACAGCATCTGATACTATCTTCACTTTTGGCGGTATAGCTCGTTCCAGCTCCAAGCGTGCACGACGCATATGCCAATCAGACGTGACCAATCTTACGGACTTATCTTCACGCCTGGCCACCCAGCGGGCCGTTTCTAACGCGTTGGACCGCGTGTCTACTGCCTGAAAGCCCAGATCGATACAGCACTCAAATAGCTCGTTCGGAGTATTATATTCTGCTGCCAGTTCGATAGGTTTCACATCACGATCGACCCCAGAAACCAGAAGTCTTTCGGCTTTTTCGCCAGTCAAAATCTCCAAAGCGCGATCAATACGCTTTGCTCCACCTGTTAGCACAACCACTGAATCAGTCTCCTCATCGCTATCAGCCGGACGTGGTAGATCGATTGCAAACCATGCAAAGCCGATCATCCAGATCAATAGTATAAAACTGAGAAAGCGCAAAATCATGAGAACGGACTACAATATTTTCTTTAGGGCACGCATTACGGTCGATCGCGCGGTCATCATCGCAATTAGCATTCCCAATATCGGAATTGTGGCAATTATCAACCAACTGTACCAGGACAATCCCAAAGTTTGAACCAATCCCGAACCAATGGCTGATATCTGGGAGCTGATCAGCCAGATAATACCGGTGCCCGCAATCAATCCCAGCACCCCCCCCAACAGAGCATCCAGAGCTATCCGCCTCTGGAACAACCGCGTGATTTGCCGGTCGGTGCCGCCCAATAAGTGGATAACATCTATAGTTTCGCGATGCGTGTTCAAGGCAGAGCGTGCAGAGATGATAACCGCCGCTGCCGTCGCAATCGCCAACAATGCCACCAATCCAAATGCCGTCCATTGTAGCGATCGTATCAAAGTTATGACTGGTGCAATATAGCTGCTGCTTGGTTCCACTCGCGCGCTAGTGGATAGGGGTGAGATGGCGCTTCTGAGAGATTGAAGCTCTGGCCCTGTTGCTGGACGAGTCAATTTCAAATCTATCAGTGACGGAATGGGAATGTCGTTGCTAAGCTCCTGAGAACCAATCCAGGGTTCAATTAACTCTTCTACTTCCTGTTGAGGCAATACCCGCACTTCTTGCACCGAATCCAAGCCGCGAAGCCGCGCGGCAACATCTTCGGTTTGCCGTTTTCTGGAGTCTGGATTGGCTTCTACAATTTGCACAGTTGCCCGGCTGGCCAATTCGTCTGAAACATCCCCGGCCGCTTGTGCTAGTGCTAGCCCAGCCGCAGCTGCCAGAACTGTCAGAAAAATCATGATTGCGATAACCCAAGGCATCGGTCCGGAAAGGCGTCCTTCCGGTATAAGTCGCCGATCAGCCGAAGGAATGACAAACAAATCCAGCATCGCGCGAATCTACCGCAACTGGTCTTTGGGCAATGGTGGGTGAAGAAGTGATCCGGTGGGATCGGAAAGAACACCTTTTTCCAGCTTCATCATCTGTGCGCCGGGAACCTTACTGAGCAAATGAATATCGTGGGTTGCCACCACGATAGTGGTGCCGAGCGTATTCAATGCTTCAAAAAGCTGCAGCAACCGTATGGCCATTTCTGGATCAACATTGCCGGTTGGTTCATCAGCAACCAAAATTTCCGGCCGCCCAATGACAGCGCGAGCGATGGCTACACGCTGTTGTTCACCACCGCTAAGCGTCGCAGGTCGAGCATCAGAGCGATCTCCCAATCCAACCCAGTCGAGCATTTCGGCAACCGGAACCTCCAAATCCTTTTCTTTCACTCCAGCGACACGCAAAGGAAGCGCTATATTGTCAAAGGCGGATAGATGCGGAACCAATCGGAAATCCTGAAACACCACTCCAATACGCCTGCGGAATCCTGGAAGCCGTTCACGCGGCATGGTGACTGCGTCCTCGCCAAAAAGCCGGATCACACCGCGGCTAGGCCGTTGGGAGAGATATAACAGCTTCAAGAGAGAGGTTTTCCCGGCACCGGAAGCACCCGTCAAAAAGTAAAAACTGCCCGGAAATAGAGTGAAACTGAGGTCCGCAAGCGTTTCTGCTCCAGTCCCATAGCGCAGGCCAACATTCTCAAATTGAACGATTTCATCCATCGAAATTTTTTCAAATCCGTTGCCCAAAGCGCCCACCGGTGAAGCGCTCTCGTGCAATAGGACGTTCGGTAGCGTAAAATCAACCGCCACGTGCTCGTGAAACACCGAATGTGAACAGAAAAACCTCGAAAATGGGGGGCTTGTCTCAAAACCGTTAACCCTAGGCTTGCAGTTTATGAAATTGCCGTGTTTAGAAGATCGCCATGATATTGAACTGCCCGGCTTGTGATACTCGGTATCTGGTTCCCGATAGTGCTATCGGCCCGGCTGGACGGTCTGTTCGCTGTGCATCTTGCCGCCATAGCTGGTTTCAGGATCCCGCACCGCTCGAAGAACCAGTCAAAGAGTTGGAAGTTCCGGCAGAAAAACCGGAAACAACCAGTGCAGATCAACAAACCGAAGAACCGGATGTACCAGCCGCCACCGTGAGCCGGGCCCCACCAATTCCTGATCCGCCATCCTTTGCATCGCAGGAAAGCAGCTTTGCCCACGAACCACCCTTCAAGCCCCGTAGGAATCCAGCAAAGCTCTGGACCATCGCAGCGATTGTCTTTGCATTATTGATTACAGGAGCAGGTGGCGCACTTTATGCCTTTGGATTGCCGAACTGGTTTGGCGACTATCAATTCGCATCGGTCGAAGAAACCCCGCTTCTTATAGAACTCAATCCCAAGCAGGATCGCCGGACATTGCAGGATGGCACGGAATATTTCGCAGCTAGCGGCACAGTAATCAACCCAACCGACAGCGAGCATGACATACCGCCGATGCTCGTCGTGTTGCGCGATGCCAGTGGCCGTATCGTGTATAGTTGGAAAATGAAGGCTCCGGCAGACTCATTGGCTCCCGGTGCCAGCGTCACTTTTAACGAAGCTAAACTGGATGTTCCTCGAGCAGCTAGCCAGTTGGAAGTTGGCTGGGTGGATGCACAAGTCAATCCATAATTAGGTCCGAAGGTTATGGCCTCAGTGAAACTCAACGAGTTTTGACAGAGGGAATTCTTCGGCAACTCCCTTTGAATGGGCCATGGGCAATAATAAAGTTTGCCCACCAATCAGTTTTGGTTCGGATAGAGCACTGGAATTCTCATCCTCGAAGCGAACCGCTTCTCCGCTAATGATTCTGGCATGCGCAACCGCTTGTGCCCGTACACCCGATGACTCAGATTCCGCCGCCGACGATCCGGCTATCAGTAGCAATGAAAGCAGTATCGTTTCCATTCTCACAACAGAGCGGTGTCCGGCGATTCAAACAAGGTAAAGAGAAGGTTAATGGCCAAAAATGAAGTGCCAAATTGAGAATCCGGCCGTTCCATCTGCAATCTGTCTGAAAGCGAGACATATTCGAACGATTAGTAAACACTGTAAACTGACAATATCGGTTGCGAGCGCATAAGCGCTTTGCTAATGGCTCGCGCCTACCGGAGCCGTAAGGCGATATCCCGATGACAGTGCGGTCGTGGCGGAATTGGTAGACGCGCAGCGTTGAGGTCGCTGTGGGGTTAATACCCCGTGGAAGTTCGAGTCTTCTCGACCGCACCACTTGTTCCTTTGATACCGATCGTTTTGGAAGCTCCTTAGAAAAAGGCTATCTTTGTTTGTGTCTAACGATACCTTTTTCGAGGATGCTACTGGCGATGGAGGCGACTTCTTCGGCAGATTTTTCTTCTGACCAAATGCCATAGCGTAGGCCAAGAAATACGTTCATTCCCATTATTGCCCAGGCATGGCCTTCTTCTAGACCATCATGAAAATCTCCGTTCTTATGGCCTTCTTGCAAGCGTTCCAAAATACGGTTTGCGGTGTCCTGATAGTGGCTGCGATAGCTTTCTGAATCAACAAACTCTGCTTCGTCGATGATTCGGTAAATTTCTTTATGTTCTCGGGCAAATTGCATGAAGGCGGATAAGGCGGAATGTTCTCGTTCAATGGCATTGGTCCAATCGGCCATCGCACTAGCAGCATGCCGTTTGACCTGAATACTCATGTCCTTGACCAGCGCTCGAAAAATCTCATCCTTTGAATCGAAATAGGTATAAAAGCTACCCAGCGCCGTTCCTGCTCGTCGGGTGATTCCGCTGATTGATGCTTCGTGGAACCCTTTTTCGCCAAACTCTATCGCCGCTGCGTCCAACAATTTCCTGAGTGTTTTTCGGCCGCGTTCGGTGCGTGGCTGTTTTTTCCCGCTTGGCGGGGAGATGGCAGAACTCGCTATGTCCATTTGGCAACGGCTAGCGGGAATTTTAACAAATAGCAAACATCTAACTTGAAAGTTGGTTCATGTTTCAATATGAACCAACTTTCAAAGAAAAAAACAATTGGGAGGATCTTTAGGGTCATGAGAAAACGCATTACAGTAAGTCACTCAACAATGGCGCTCGCTTTGGTTCTGGGAGCGATGGTAACTCCTGCACAATCCGTGAAAGCTCAAGTTGAGGCATCCGAAGATAACGCAGACGGTGCGATTGTTGTGACGGCGCGGCGAAGAGAAGAGAATCTGCTCGACGTCCCGATGGCGGTGTCTGCCTTTTCTGGAGAAACTCTGGCAAATCGCGGTGTCACCAATATCTCAGAAATTGCCCAAGCGGCTCCCAGCGTTACAATTGAACCCTCCCGCGCAACCAACTCCACGTTAACGGCTTTTATTCGCGGGGTTGGTCAGCAAGATCCATTGGCTGGCTTTGAACCCGGTGTAGCAATTTACATTGATGACATTTACCTCGCGCGTCCTCAGGGCGCCTTGCTTGATGTTTATGATGTAGAGCGCGTAGAAGTTCTGCGCGGTCCTCAAGGATCACTCTATGGTCGCAACGCGGTTGGCGGTGCGATCAAATATGTGACACGGCGTCTTGGTCCCGATCCGGAATTTTCCGGCCGGGTATCATATGGTAGCTATGATCAGATTGATGTTGTCGCGAAGGGCAGCGTGCCCATTGGAGATGCAGTGCGCATCGGTGCTGCAGTCGCTTCGCTTAATCGCGATGGTTATGGCACCAACTTCACGACCGGCCAGGATAACTATAACAAGGATCTGATTGCTGTTCGGGGATCATTGGAATTGATGCCCTCCGAAGAAATATTCATTCGCATCTCCGGCGATTACACCGATGATGACAGCAATCCGGTGGCAGGATTCCGTCCTTTCCCAGGTGCTGTTTCCGGCACGCCAGTATTGTCTAACTTCTTTAGTACTTTTGCCGGTGCGGCCACCAATGCATCGACCGCAGGAATCAACGGTCAGAATGAAGTGGAAGCAGGCGGTATAAACGGACTGATAGAATGGGAAGCATCCGATAACGTTACGCTGAAATCCATTACCGCCTGGCGCAAAGATCGCACTTTTTCTGTGATCGATTTTGACAGTTTGGCCGTTGATGATTTTGATGCGCCAGTGATTTACCGCAACAAGCAATTCAGTCAGGAACTGCAACTACTTTATCAAAGTGACAGATTAAACGGAGTGTTCGGCTTCTATTATCTTGACGCAGAGGCATCGAATGATTTTGATGTGGTGCTTGGACAATTGGGGCGCGCGTTTTTTGGAGCACCTTTGACTGCTTTTACCGGCGGTTCCGTTGATACGTCAGCATGGTCGATATTCGGCGACTTTACCTATGATTTTAACGATCAGTTTTCGGCTACCATTGGGGGACGCTATACCGAAGACAAAAGAACGGCTGACATTTTCCGTGCTAGCTTTTTGGGAACAGGCTCACCCGCTTTTGGAAATGCAACCGCAATTCAAACAGCCGTTACCAGCGACTATGAGGCAAGTCGGACATTTAAGAATTTCTCTCCGCGCGCTTTGGTCAATTTCAAGCCCAATGATGATGTAAACATTTACGCATCATATAGCCGTGGCTTTAAAGCGGGAAGTTTCGATCCGCGCGGTTCCAACTTTTCCTCACCAGAGGTAGTCAATGGATATGAACCAGAGATTCTGGATAGTTTCGAAGCGGGACTGAAGACACGCTTTGGTCGGTCCCATATAAATATCGCCGCCTTTTACAGCGACTACAAGGATCTACAGGTTCCTGGCTCGCTACCCATCGATACCAATGGTGATGGTGTAAATGATGACTTTGTTGGAGCAGTGACCAATGCCGGCAAGGCAACGATTAAGGGCATTGAACTGGAGGCCAATATAGAAGTGGCAGATGGCCTGACTTTGATCGCCAATGGCAGTCTTTTGGATCCCGAATATAAACGGTTCATTGTCAACGGCGTCAATGTTGCCGATATGCGGCAAATTCAAAACACACCGGATTTCCAATCATTTTTGGGCCTCAACTACAATACCGATTTTGTTTGGGGTGGTACGATTAACTTTTTCGGAAGCTGGAGCCACAAAAGCTCTATCACGCAGTTTGAAACTCCAGTTCCTGCAATCGATCAGCCGGCTTATGATCTGTTCGATGCTGCGGTTACATGGACATCAGATGACGGTCATTGGACGTTAGCGGTTCAGGGCAAAAACCTTAGTGACGAAATTTATCGGACTTCAGGGTACAATTTCCCGACCTTAGGGCTGGAGAATAATATTACCGTATTCCACGGTCCGCCACGTACCGCGACTTTCACGGTCGGGTTCCGGTTCTAAACGCGCTTTAGTAGCACAGCTATATAATGGCGTTTGAAGACCATTTTTATCGCAGCGCCGATAATAGGCTTGATCTGTATGCCCGGATTTATCCGGGCAGCGGGCCAACATTGCTGATGATGCACGGATTAACGCGGAACAGCGCCGATTTCGAACCTTTGATAGGCGCGCTGGATGAAAACTATAATGTGATTTCTGTCGATCAGCGGGGGCGGGGGCAGTCCGATTATGACCTTGATCCGGCAAACTACCTGCCGGATGTCTATACAGCAGATATGTTTGCGCTGCTGGACGAGCTGAACATCGACAAAGTTACTGCCATTGGCACGTCGATGGGCGGTCTCATCGCGATGATCATGGGTGCGGTTCAGAAAGACCGTCTTAGCGGCATCATCATAAACGATATTGGGCCTGAAGTAGATTCGGCTGGAATTGCGCGCATCCAATCCTATGTGGGCAAAACCGAAACCGTTCCAACCTGGGAAGGGGCCGCCGCTGCTTGTCGTGACGTCAATCACACTGCCTTCCCCAATTTTGAGGATGCGGATTGGATGAAATTTGCTAAACGGACCTATGTTCAGGAAAATGGTTCCATCCGGCCAGCTTATGATCCAGCCATTGCAAGCAGCATGGAGGGCGATGAACCAGCTACCGTTCCAACTGATTTATGGCAGATGTGGGACATGCTGACAGACTTGCCCATGTTGTTGATCCGAGGCGCAATAACCGACATTTTGCATCAGAAAACTGCAGCAAGAATGCAAGATCAACATAGCGGACCGTTCAAGCGTGTCGATGTGGCCCATGTTGGACATGCGCCGATACTGGATGAACCCGAAGCCGTTTCCGCAATCCAGCAATTTGTGAAACAGCACGCTACTTGAATGGCTGACAACGCATCCACCACGCGCAGACCTGGCAATCGCAATGTCGTGCTAGCGATGTTGCTGGTCGTTTATATATTCAACTTTGTCGACCGTCAGATACTAGCGATATTGGCTGGCCCAATTCAGGCAGACCTTCAACTTAGTGACACACAAATGGGTCTTTTGGGTGGTATCGCGTTTGCGCTGCTTTACTCAACGCTGGCTGTTCCGCTGGCCTGGCTTGCCGACAAGACCAGTCGAAGCTGGGTTATCACTATCTCGCTCGTACTTTGGAGCGGTTTCACGGCAATTTGCGGTCTGGCACAAAATTTCTGGCAAATCTTCTTGGCACGCTTGGGAGTCGGTATTGGTGAGGCAGGTGGAATTGCTCCATCCTATGCGCTAATCTCCGAATATTTTCCAAGTGAGCAAAGGGCACGAGCACTTTCGATCTATTCGCTTGGCATCCCTTTAGGGTCAGCTTTGGGTGTTATGCTTGGCGGTTACATCGCAGCAACTGTTGATTGGCGATTGGCTTTTTTCGTTGTTGGCTTGGCGGGTGTAGTGATTGCGCCCTTGCTTAAATTCCTGGTGCGTGATCCAGTTCGTAAAAGCACCTTGATGCCCCAAGATTCCGATTTTCAATCTGGGCAATTGCAGTCCGAACCGGAGCTGAAATTTTCGGAGACCGCCGGATCGCTCGCTAGGAAAAGTTCTTTTTGGTTGCTGGCTTTCGGTGCGGCATCCAGTTCCATGTTGGGGTACGGGATTGGATTTTGGTTACCTAGCCTGCTGCAGCGCAGCTTCGGTCTCAGTCTGGTGGAAACGTCCCAGTTTTTTGGTGGGGTGCTGCTAATTGGCGGCGTCGCGGGCGTGTTAGGCGGCGGTTGGCTCGGTGATCGACTTGGCAAGGCCAATCGATCCGCTTACGGTTACATTCCCGCAGCAGCCTTTTTGCTGGCCATACCCTTATTCGTCACCGGCATCATGACAACTTCTGTCACCTATGCTTTCTTGCTCTTTCTCATCCCGCAAGCGCTGGCTTACATCTGGATTGGCCCAGTATTGTCGGCTGTACAGCACTTAGTTACCGCAGAATCTCGTGCGACTGCTTCTGCTCTTTTTTTGTTGATCAACAATCTGATTGGCCTGGGTGGCGGGATTTATTTTCTTGGCGCGCTGTCGGACTTTTTACAGCCAATCTATGGCGACGAATCACTGCGGTACTCAATGAGCTATGCCATGGTTTTCTATGTCATCGCTGCTATACTGATGGCACTCGCTGGACGTTCTCTTCCAAAAAATTGGGTAGAGGACTGAACGTCTAGCGACGATAGGTATTGCGAATAGCTGCCCCGCTTCACTCGACGACCACATCACGTTCGCGCAACTCGGCTAGACTGTAAATTGTCTCTAGTGGAATATCCTCAAAAGGTTCGTATCGCGGATCTTGGATCAAGCAAAAACTGCCGCAAATCATCCGAGTTTCTCCTAGCGCAGCGTCATTGTACCAAAACCGCCCGCCCGGCGTTGCAACATAGCCATCTATCCCTTCCGCTACATCCACCTCCAGATCAATGGTTGATGGGCGCTCGCTATCATAGCCATCGGAGAAGGCCGCATGGGTATGATAGGAAGCCAATATTGCTATATTGGAATCGGGCTCTTCGGGCTTACATCCATCTTCCTCCCCTCGAACAGCCTCGGTTGCTATGTAATCACCCTCTTCGTCCAACCCAATAAAGCCGCAATATTCGCGATCTTGCTCAAACGAGATCTCTTGAAGGTCATTGAGCACTGATTTTGCAAAGGCAAGTTCTGCCTCGGTTCTCGGTTGGGCACGCTCAAACTGTGTTTCTAGCAACCAGTCACAGCCAGAAAGCGTGAGGAAACCCAATAATATGAAAGCGACATATGCATACCGATGCGCTAGTGATTCCCCGTTTGTCATCACTCAGTTATATTCAAGATGCGTTCCTTGCTTGCAAGTAGCTTCCTAATTGATCCAGGAGTTTCGAGTAGGGCGGGAGAAAAACACAGCGGATTTGGTTGACTTTCCAGCATAGCGACGGTTGAGAGGCTGACTTATCTGTAGTGTTGCTACAGAGCATTGGTCTAAGGAAATACACATGTGTCCAGCACCCGTAAGTGATGGTGATGATCGCGGATATCTTATCCCAATTGGCGGCGGCGAAGAAAAAGAACTCGACCCGGTTATTCTTCGCCGGTTTGTAGAGCTGTCGGGCGGAAATGACGCCAATATTGTGATCATTCCAACGGCGTCACAGCTGGATGATACCGGGCCGCGCTATGAAAAAATATTTCGAGGACTCGGCGCCTCTCAAACCAGCTCAATCCCTATCTCCAGCAGAAAAGACTGCAACAACCCGGAATTTTCAGAACGTTGTAACAATGCCAGTGGGATATTCATTACTGGTGGCAACCAGCTGCGGCTAAGCGCAATTTTGGGAGGATCGGATGTAGCGCAAACAATCCGGCGAGTTAATGCGCGTGGCGTTCCCGTTGCTGGTACATCCGCTGGCGCTTCGATCATGTCCGAACATATGATGGCAGGCGGCGAGCCGGATGCTAGCCCCTCTGAAGGCGGAGCCGTATTGGCGCCTGGACTGGGTCTGACAAATGCCGCCGTTATCGATCAGCATTTTTCCGAGCGCAATCGTCTTGGACGTTTGCTTTCAGCTATCGCTCTCAATCCATTCCTGCTTGGGATGGGCATTGATGAAGATACAGCTGCTTTCATAGATAGCCACGGTGTACTAGAAGTCATCGGAAGCGGCACAATCACGATCGTGGATGGTGGCGATATGGTGTATTGCTCCGCCCATGCGGCACAGCGGGATCAAGGTTTGGGCATGCTGGGATTAAAAATGGATATTCTGCACGAAGGCTGTCATTATGATTTGAATATGCGGGAAGCTTTCCCGCCAACTGGAGACACTCAGAATGTTTGCAGTATGTAAGGGCAAATAATACCGACCGACAAAGGGGACCAGTTGTGAAGATATTGAAGACAAATATTTATGTCGGTCCAAACCAATATGCAAAATTTCGGATCATCCGCCATGTTCTAGATATCGGTGTTCTGGAAGACTGGCCATCGGCAAAGCTGGGCAAGGAATTTATAGACGGATTACTGGCGGCGCTCCCCGGACTGAATGATCATGGGTGTTCCTATCGCACACCCGGCGGTTTCGTTAGGCGCTTGCGCGAAGATGAAGGTACCTGGATCGCTCATATTACCGAGCATGTCGCGTTGGAACTGCAATGTGTTGCCGGGAATGAAGTCAGTTTTGGCCGTACGCGTTCCACGGGTGAGACTGGTCATTACAATATGGTCTATGCCTATATTCATCGTGACGTCGGGATCGCCGCCTGCGAATTGGCGATCAAGCTCTTGATCCATCTGATGCCCAAAGAGGTGCAGGATAAAATTGAATATGAGCTTGATGAGGACTGGAATTGGGATGATGAGTTGCACAGCTTCATTAAACGGGCCCAGCGTCATGCCTTCGGTCCCAGCACGGCATCTTTGGTTGGCGCAGCAGAAGAGCGCGGAGTGCCCTGGTTGCGACTAAACAAATACAGTTTGGTGCAATTTGGCCACGGCAAACACCAGCAGCGTATTCAAGCAACCATTACCAGCGAGACCAAACATATCGCTGTGGAAATTAGCTGCGACAAAGAAGATACGCATAATTTGCTCAATGATCTGGGTCTTCCCGTGCCGCAGCAATATATGGTCTATAGCGCACGCGAGGCTGCCAGAGGTACCCGGCGAATTGGTTATCCAGTTGTGCTGAAACCTCTCAATGCCAATCATGGCCGCGGTGTTTCGATCAATCTTAATAGCGAGGAAGAAGTCGCAACCGCTTTCGACGTTGCACGGGAGCAAGGCACGAGCCGCGCTGTATTGGTGGAAAGCTATATTACCGGGTTCGATCACCGGATGCTGGTGGTTGGCAATGAACTAGTCGCGGTGGCCAAACGTGTGCCAGGCCATGTTGTTGGTAATGGTCAGCAAAATATCGGAGAGCTTATCGATCAAGTCAACGAAGATCCTCGCCGGGGTGTTGGGCACGAAAAAGTGCTGACCCAGTTGGAATTAGACAATCAGGCGCGGCGGCTGATGGACAATGCCGGTTACAATAAGGGCACTGTGCTCGAAGAGGGCGAAATCTTTTACCTCCGCGACACGGCAAATCTATCCACCGGCGGCACAGCCATTGATCTAACCGACGTCGTGCATCCAGATAATCGTGAAATGGCGGTTCGAGCGATAATGGCGGTCGGATTGGACGTCGGCGGGGTAGACTTCCTTACCGATGATATCTCGCAAAGCTACAAAGATATTGGCGGCGCCATTGTGGAAGTGAACGCGGCACCCGGTTTCCGGATGCACGTTGCCCCCAGCGAAGGCGAACCACGCGATGTTGCGGGTAAAGTCATCGATATGCTGTTCCCGACTGAAACACCAAGCCGGATTCCAATTGCAGCGATAACGGGCACCAATGGCAAGACGACAACATCGCGAATGCTTGCTCATATCATGAAGACTTGTGGCAAAACCGTTGGCCTGACCACAACCGATGGAATTTATGTCGACGGCAAGCAGACGGTGAAAGGGGATACCACCGGTCCAAAATCGGCACAAATGGTCCTGCGCGACCCTTCGGTAGATTTTGCGGTCATGGAAACAGCGCGTGGCGGTCTGGTGCGCAGTGGGCTAGGCTATGACAGCACCAATGTCTCAGCCTGCCTTAATGTTTCATCCGACCATCTCGGTCTTGGCGGTGTCGATACACTTGAACAACTGGCCGAAATCAAACGGATTGTTGTCGAAGCCGCGACCGATACTGTTGTGCTCAATGCCGATGACAAAAACTGTTTGCTAATGGCCGATTATTGCGATGCTGATAACATTTTCTATGTTACCATGGATCATAATCACCCGCTGGTGAAACAGCATATTGATGCTGGTGGTAAGGCGGCTGTGCTCGAAAAAGCCATGAACGGTGACATGATCACCATCTATGACAATTGCACGCATATTTCGTTGATCTGGACACATCTGATCCCTGCGACAATTGAGGGTAAGGCGACCCATAACGTGCAAAATGCGATGTTTGCCGCCGCTATGGCCTATAGTTTTGGTCAGGATATCGATCAGATCCGACTGGGGTTGAAAACTTTCAACACCACCTTCTCGCAAGCACCGGGCCGGATGAACGTCTTTGATGAACTGCCATTCCGGGTTATTCTGGATTATGCCCATAACGCTGCGGCCTTTTCCGAGTTAACCAAACTGGTAGACAAGCTGGATGGCCACGAGCGCAAAATTATCGCCGTCGCCTGTCCAGGCGATCGACGCGATGAAGATATTGCGGAATCGGCAATGATTTTGGCTGGTCACTATGATCATTATGTCCTGAAAGCCGATGACAACCGGCGTGGGCGCGGAGATGATGAAGTCCCGCAGTTGATGAAAAAGCATCTGCTCGAACATGGTATTTCGGAAGATGCGATCACGATCATTCCCGATGAGCAAACAGCGATCCAGCATACGTTGGAAATGGGTCAGGAAAAGGACCTGCTTGTGATTATTGGCGACAATGTGGCCCGGTCCTGGAAACAGATTGTGCATTTCGGCGATGGCATCGAGAAAGACCGGGCAACGAGCAAGGATGAACCCGCCATATCGATGAACTACGAAGACCTGGTTGATGAAGATCAGTCCTTGATCAGCGACGATCGCGGGGTTCGCGTGGCCAAAGAAGTCTATGAGGATGGCGATTGAGGGGGCGCAGCCATGCCCGCTGATATCGAAACTATCGAAGAATATCTGACGGTTCCGCAACCGGAGTCAAAGCAGCTGATTTTGGATGACAGCCGCCGGATTACTGGCCCGGGAATGATCTGGGACAAGCGCGGTGCTTTGGTTGATGTTCTGATTGACGGTTTCGACAAGGCTGGCGTCGTAGCTGTCTGGGAATCTCAAATTGCACGCGTATTAAGTGCGTTGGGTTGGCAGGAAAGCCTAACCAATCACCGTATTTTTGAAGATGGTGTGACCTTGCTGATCTCTGCACCAATCGACCTTCTTTATTCAGCCGTATTTGTAATTGAAACGAGCTGGCACCTGACCGCACATAAGCTCCTCGAATTGGAACCGCAAAATTTTGACAAGCTAATCGCAGATCTGAAAGAAGTCATTGCGATGGAGGTCAATCCGGCTTTGATCGCATTGCAAGAAGCCGCCGACAGCAAGGCAATAGACATCCTCTCGGATGATGATTCTGTTTCGCTCGGTCACGGCAATGGATCGCAGGTCTGGGGCGTAAACCAACTTCCCACTCCGAGCGAAGTGAAATGGAACGAACTTCACAATCTTCCGGTGGCGCTCATCACGGGAACAAACGGAAAATCAACCAGTGTGCGCGTGGCCACAGCCATTGGCGAAGCAGCAGGCTTAATCGCCGGATCAACCTCGACTGACTATGTGAAGCTGGGAGATGAAGTGCTCGATTATGGTGACTATTCCGGCCCCGGCGGCGCGCGAATGCTGCTTCGCGACAAGCGGTTGGAGATTGCGTTTCTAGAGACCGCACGTGGCGGAATTTTGCGGCGCGGACTACCGCTCTTTCAAGCGCGTGCAGCGCTGGTCACTAATATAGCGGCCGACCATCTCGGTCAATATGGCGTAAACACCGTCGAAGGGCTAGCACAAGCAAAATTCGCGGTGGCACGCGCCGTGTCCAAAGACGGCGTTTTGGTGCTCAATGCGGATGATCGCTTGGTCGCCCAAAATGGTGAGACATTTGACCAAACAAAGTGCTGGTTCTCGCTTGATCCCGACAATATCAAAATTCGCGTTGCTAGGAAAAATGACTGGCCATGTTGCTGGTTTGAAGAGGATGACATCCACTATTTCGATGGTGAGAATATTGACCTGAGAATTCCCGCTTGCGACATTGCCATTACAATGGGCGGCTCGGCGCGATTCAATGTTCAAAATGCCATGGGCGCCATTGGCCTGGCCAAGGCAATGGGCATCGGCAATGAAGCGATTATCAAAGGGCTGAACGAATTTTCTGCATCGCCCGACGATAATCCTGGTCGATGTAATGAATTCGTCGTGAAAGGTGCGCGCATCTTTGTCGATTTTGCGCATAACCCACATGCCATCGCCGCCATGTCGAACCTGATTGAAAATCTACCTTCAAAACGCCGATACCTTTTGATTTGCCATGCTGGTGACCGATCAGATCAAGATATCAAGGACCTCACAAAAGGGGCCGTTGGTTTTGCTCCAGACATAGTGGTTGCTGCCGAGATTGAGGATTATCTGCGTGGACGTGAATTGGGCGATATTCCTGCCCTGATAGCAGCAGAATGTAGTGCCAACGGGATCCCGGCAGATGCCGTCAAAATCACACCCTCCCCCGGTGACGGAACGAAATTGATATTGGATGGTCTGGAGGAAGGCGATGTTGCTCTGATCCTTGCCTTATCAGACAGAGATAGAGTGTTTGAGTTAATCGAGGCAGCGCAGGACTAACGACATGGTGCAAATGTTGTCGCTGAAACCGGCTGTTCACTAGAAACCGAAGCCCGTTTCATTCCATCGCTATTGTAGGTCATTGCGATCTCTCCTGATTTGGTGACGGCAATCAATCCTCCATCACCACCCAGTGATTTGACATCATCGAGCATGTTCCACATCGCCTGCTCAAGCGTATCGCCGGCTAGTTTGAACCGATTGGCAACCGTCAGTGCCCCGCCGGCCCGGATGAAATATTCACCCGTTCCTGTGCAAGAAATCGCAATCTCTTCATCCGCCCAAGTGCCTACTCCGATGATAGGCGTATCACCAACACGGCCGGCCGGCTTTCCAAAGACACCGCCGGTAGAGGTCGCGGCTGCCAAATTGCCATGCACATCCAACGCGACTGCGCCAACCGTACCATGCTGCATTTCCTTCACCGCAACGTCGTCCTCGCTGACACCCGGAGGTAGTACATAATAGCTATCTGGATTTGCCACCAGATCCAGACCATGCTCATTGGCAAAACCGTTTGCCCCTTCTCCGGCCAACATCACGCTAGGGGATTTGTCCATAACCGCACGTGCAGCAGAGATCGGATAAACGAGATCCCGAACTGCCGCCACAGAACCGGCATTCCGGGTCGCACCATCCATGATACTTGCATCCAGCTCTACACATCCATTGGAAGCAGCGGCTGAACCCTTGCCCGCAACATAGAGCCCAGACCCCTCAAGTTGGCGGACCAAATGTTCAACCACATCGATAGCGGTGGAACTAGCTTGCAATGAAGCTTTTCCATCTTCAGCCAATTGGTTGAGATGCTGTTCAACTATAGAATAGTCTTCGCCAAGCTTGGCACCGGCACCCCCATGTATGGCGAGCGAAAATTTGTTGTTTTTATTAGCCAATTTGGTGATCCTTAAACCAATAGAAATCGCAATCCTGGGTATTTTCGCAGGGCCGAGGTACAGTCACCGCAAGATACCGTCATATAATGGCGCACCCTGAGGGTGCATATACAAACCAGATTCTAGTAGTAATGGAGGGTTGGGGCAAGCTTCTCCAGCACACCAGTCTAGGCCAGAAAAATACTCTGAACGCCCATGAAAGCAAGGATGGACGCGCGCCGCGTGATGACCATCCGGTTGTTACGCGGAGACGCGCAACCGCGTAATAAGGCGGTTGCGAATGGCCAGAAAGCCATATGACCCGCCCTTTTCACTCCGACTCTCGTTCGAGGAGCGCGCGCGGCTGACAGAACAGGCTGAAGGAATACCGCTGGGTGCTTACATTCGTGAACAGTTATTGGAAAAACCACCCCGTAGGAAGCGAGTGAGCCAGATAGATCGTGACGCATTGCTGCGGGTATTAGGTAAACTCGGGCAATCGCGATTGGCCAACAATATGAACCAGATTGCCAAACAGGCCAATCTCGGAACTTTACCTGTCACGCCAGATATCGAAGATGCGTTACTTGATGCATCCCAAGATATCACAGAAATCCGCAAACTGCTCATCACTGCCTTGGGAATGGAGCCATCTCCATGATACTCAAAGGCTCACAGCGCAGTGGCGCGACAAATCTTGGTAAGCATCTTCTTAATGCACAGGACAACGAACATGTAGAAGTACATGAAGTTCGCGGTTTTATCGCTGAAGATGTTATGGGAGCGATGAAAGAAGCACAGGCCCTGTCTAAAGGAACTCGCTGTAAACAACATTTATTCTCCTTGTCGCTCAGTCCGCCGGAAACCGAGAATGTTCCAATCGAAGTTTTTGAAGGCGCAATATCCAAAATTGAAAATAAACTTGGCCTGCAAGATCAACCCCGCATGTTGATTTTCCATGAGAAGGAAGGTCGCCGACACGCCCATGCTGTCTGGTCCCGCATTGATGCGGACACCATGACAGCGAAACAACTTTCATTCTTTAAAACCAAGTTACGCGATGTCTCAAAACAGTTGTTTATTGAAAATGGTTGGCAAATGCCTGATGGGTTTGTTGATAGCAAAGCACGCGACCCTCGCAATTTCACGCTTGCAGAATGGCAGCAAGCCAATCGCGCCGGTCTTGATGCGAAGACGTTGAAAGGCATAACACAAGATGCTTGGGCCATATCGGATAGCAGAGATGCTTTCGCCCATGCCCTCGAAGAACGTGGTCTGTATCTCGCCAAAGGTGACAGGCGCGGTCATGTAGCCGTCACCTATGAAGGAGAGGTTTTCGCACTTTCCCGACTTGTTGGTGTGAAAGCGAAAGATATCAGAGCCAAAATCGGCGAATCCGATGATCTGCGCTCGGTCGCCGACACCAAAAAGCTTATTGCTAAAACTATCGCACCCCGCCTTGATGGGCTCATCAAAGATGCGAAGAAACTGGCGAAAGACGCTATGGCACCGCTGCACGAGCAGAAAAAAGCGATGCAGCAAGCCCATTGTGATGAACGCAAGAAAACGGTCAAAGGTCAAAAGAAGCGCTGGCAACAAGAAACCCGTGAACGGGCGATGCGATTGCGAACCGGCGCAAAAGGCCTGTGGGACAAGGTAACAGGCGAATATTCCAAAACTGTGAAACGAAATGAGCTTGAAGCATGGCATGGTTTGAAACGCGACCGCGAACAGCGGCAAACAATGTTGGAAGCACAGCATAAAGAGCGTCGGAAACTACAACAGCAATTTCGTCAAACCCGTGAACGCCACGCGAAGCAGATTCAGGAACTACATAAACAGGCTGCAAATTACCGCCTTATGCGCGATGAAAACCAGACATCATTGCGGGATCAATTCTCGAGAAAGGCAGGCAGTGCGAAAGAACAAAGCCAAGTGCAAACTGCTCGTGGTCTCGAACTTGGTCGGTAACTTAAAAACAGATATGCCTTTCTTGCTATGTTGGTCATTTTGTTCGACAACAGAAAGCACTTAACAAATGTGCTATCCATGTTCGCCTCGATCGGTGAATTTTCGATACTTTGCAAAGGCTATTAAGTTCGTTCGAAGAACATAATAAAGACTGAATTTTTTTTAGGAGAATTCAATGAAAATGAAATCTCCCCGTTGTTTGATTCGAGCACAGAGCTAATATTCCGAACATCGTTCTTCTTCAGATTCAAACTGTATAAGTACGAGTGGTGGATAGCTGGATCACTGGTTAGCGAAATAGACAATTCGCCGATCTCTTTTGGGAAATAGGTGGGATGAGGTACGAGTACCATATCCCAGCCCATATACATGGTATTAGGCCAATGGTCTGAATATTCGATTTGGGTGGATTCACCAGCTTTGGTCTCATTTTTCAAGACCGCATTCAAAACAACGAAACGGTCTCTCCTGCTACGGACTTTTAACTGAATCGGCTGTTTTTGACGTTGAATCTTCTGCGCAGCGGTGTGTTGCAAGGTGCCGGGATCGACAATGTTGCCCCCGAACTGAAAAATGGGAAAAAAAGAAGTCTCTTTCTTTCCCGTGTTCGTCCATTCAAATACCTCAGTCGTTGCGATGTCCAATCCATCCAGTTCGAATTTGCGTTCAAAGCTATGGATATCAAAGTTCCAAAGAGTTTTTCGGTGTTGATCGCGAATATTGCGGATGGGCTCTAACTGTACTTTTAGAAAATCACTTAGCTCTTTCGCTCGATGACGGGGTATTACATCCTTCAGACTATCCAAAACAAATTCAGCAAGCTTTTCATCGGATGTATCAAAAAAGGGTATCAACTCGAGAATTTTGAAAGTTACGAAATAGATGACAATCACGAGCGCAATTACCGCGACAATTCCAATCCACCAAGCATTGGCTCCGTATTCAGGTAAAATTGATTCGAACCAATCGGCCAACAGTTGTGCGGCGCTGAGAAACCCTACAGCCGCCGCTAACAACGATAGGGATTTTTGAAAAGTCTGCCTTGATTGAGGTGACATTTTAAAAGTCTGTCAAACTATAGAGGGCTTCGTAGTTTGGTGTTTCTGATGCCATTACTAACTTTGATACCTTTTCATATCCCATGCTGTAAATTGGGAAATATGCTAGCCACTTTTCAGCAAAATCTAATGAACTCCGGCATTTTGCAACCGGCTGAGCAGTTTTTTCAGCTAACTGCTCGACTGCAATTTCCATTTCGAACTCGCCGAGTATCATTCTTATCGCTATGTTATGTCTCCAATCTGCATAATATCGTTCATCAAAGAAAGTTGCCCAATCAGCTTCATTGGCCAGTTTGCCAACACTGTGAATTCCAAATTCCGCGATTCCTTCAGCCAATAAATTAGCGGGACTATGAAGCAAATTTAGAGCGAAAGCTCTAGGTAGCTGCTCATTTTGAACTCTCCATTCCTTGATTGTTGCCTCGAAAAAATGTCCCGGAAAGCCTTCGTGAGCAAGAAAAAGTGGGACCTCGCTTTTGCGAAAACTATGCGAGGAGTTTATTCTGATCGTTCCCTGAAATCCGGGTTCGTAACTGCAATAGGCCTGCCAAGAATCCTTAGTATCATCCACAATCACCGATATAACAAGTTTCGACATAATTGTTTTAGCTTCAGCGTGGGAAAACAGAATTCCAGAAAACTTCGCGAATGCATGCTCAACATATTGTTGAACGCGGATGTTTAGGATTTCAGCAAATTCTTCTGCACTGCATCTGTCGCTATCTCGCCAAGCTACAAGCTCGTTAGAGTTTTTTGGTGCTCCAAATTCAGTCCGCTTTCGTTTAAGATTCTCGAAATGAGATCCCCCGAACGTGGAAATATCACAATGGTATATGCTGCTAACAAGAGGAAGATACACCTCTGTTAAATTGGCTCCTTCGTTTTCCAACTTTTTAAGCTGGATCAATGGAGTCATTGATTTGGCGTATTTGTGAAGTAGTCTATCATGCTGAGTGCCAGAGTTTCCACTATGCAATCCAAGGAAATTATCGATCTCATCTATGAGAGAATCTCGGCTTTTTGTATAGACCTTGGGTTTTTCGACATTTGCAACGACGTCATCAATGTAAAAGCCCTCACCCAAAAAAGAGTCCATGCTAAATGCAAGTTGAATAAAGTCTTCAGATATTGATGCCATCGGTGGTAGGTTTTTCTAGCTATATGATTTAAATTCTCACTATAGCCTATTGTTGCGGTTTTCAGAAGCTATCAAACTCGAGTGTTAATCCAGTTTTTTGGTCCCACCGTTATTTCGCTCGATAGCTCGAAACACCTGCCAGACGTCGCTTGGTATGTTCACAATATTCTTTTTCAAGCTCAATGCCGATATAGTCACGGCCTTTGAGGCTAGCGGCTACACATGTGCCGCCGGACCCTGCAAAGGGATCAAGAACAATATCGCCCTTGTTGGAATAAGCTTCAATCACAGGCTTTAAAACCTCGATGGATTTCTCAGTAGGGTGGAAACGATTTCCTGAATATGTCCATTCCTGAACATCGCTCACAGGATGTGCCGGTTTAGCTGGTCGCCCTTTTGCCAACAGCCAAGCTGACTCATGACGTGCTTCGGTATGCCATTTGCTGGATGCATAGGGTTTTTTCCAAAAGATCTGGCCGACGGTTCGGAACCCTGCCTGCGTCCAGGCTGTGCTGAATTGGTCTATAGCTGACCAACCGCAGAATATGATGGCGTAGGAGTCATTCTTGAGTACGCGGTACATTTCAGGAAATGATGGTAATACACCGTCAGGGTTTGTGTCATTGGCCACGGTACGTCCGAGCCGGTCACGGTAACCGATAAGATATGGTACATCGGTAAGAACAAGATCGATAGAATCTGCTGGTAATTTCTTGAGTTGCTGTGTCGCATCGCCGTTGAAAATGCGATTGCGATAATCTTCGTTCGTATTTGGTTGGTAAAGTTGATGTGTCATTTGCCTTTCCTTTCTTCTGTTTGAGGACGCGAAGAAAACAGGCGTAGAGTTTGCGCAAATAAGTCACTCGCCGGTCGCTCCGGCGGGGAAACAAACAACACGGGTTGCCCTTTTGGTAACTGGTGCGGGCAGGTTTGTTGACGCTTTTGTTCTCTGCGCCACATTCGCGGGGCTACTCAAAAGGAGAAAGAGGACTAGGCGCTATGGCCCATACTCAACCGATGTAAAGCGGATAGATTAGTGAAGTTCGACTCTCAAAGTCATGCCAATGGCCTCGGCGGCCCGGGCAAGTGTACCGATGGTCGTTCCGTTATTTTCCGGATCTAGCAATCTATCCAGTTGTGACCTGCTGGTCTTTAGCTTGTTTGCCATGGCAACTTTCGTAATCTGCTTTTCTTTCATGCTCTGCTCAAGTTGATAGGCAATGACACGTTTGACCGCTTGTTCGGTAGTATCTGCATAGCTTCCCTGCTCGTGCAAAAAATCCTCGAAAGACGAACCGATTTTGCCTTTTTCTATCTCACTCATTTATTCAGTCCTTTCTTTCGTTTCTCGGCAATATCCAAATCGCGTGTCGGCGTTTTCTGGCTCTTCTTGATGATACCGTGGAGCAACACCATCACATCAGCTTCAACACAGAAAAATACACGTCCTATCCTGCCATCACTTAAATCACTTCGTATTTCCCAAATGCCTTTTCGTCCCTTGATGGAACGACAAAGCGGCATACCAATTGGCCATCCAAATTCTGCAGTGGCAATGTCCACGCCAATAGCCTTACGGTCTTGATCTGAAAGTTCGAGCAGCCATGTTCTCACCGGCATCTTGCCGCTGCCATTTTCAAAGAACTTTGCACGAATGCGTTTCAGATCATTCATCTATATCTCTATATGTACCATACAAGGTACAGTATTGTCAATCCAATTTAACCGCTCGGCGTTAACGTTGCGATTCCATCAAGTCGTTGTAATTTAGATACAATTTTATCTAATCTCAAGAATTTCTTAATATACATAACGTATTTTGAAGGGGTAACAGGAACAATATAGGGGTTAGAATGGCACTGGATGTCATGGTCACAACGGACAATTTAAGGGATGCGCGAATTGCAGCCAGCATGGCCGCAAACCCCAATATGCTTCCTTCACCGTCTGTATATTTTCAGGATTTCAACTTTGGCGGAACAATGTTTGATGCTGCATTTGGTAATGTCGAAGGTGGTTCTGTTAGCGGTGCGGGTGCTGGTGTGGCCGATATCGCCATTGATGAACGCCTTGATGCCGAACTCAAGCGCCGCAAGGAAGATAATCCTGCCGGTGATGCCAGTATGATTGTCGAAGCAGGCGAACAACAAAGGGAAGCCCTTGCACCAATGCAAGCGCGGTCAGCTCAATTGGGACAAGAAATTGCTCAAATAGAAGCGCAATTTGAAGCAGAGATGGGCGATGCATGGCGTGAGATTGCGGCTAATGACGTTCTTGATCCCGACAGTGCTCAACGCCGCGATGGTGAATCCATGGATCAATATAGGGCACGCTTAGAAGCTATGCTAGTTGCAGAAATGATCGACGCCAACGGTAACATCAAACCTGAATATGCGGACAGTCCATATGCTCGTTGGGCACAAGCGCAATATGAAAAGGCAGAATGGGACGGTAAGATAGAACGTAGAACTGATCCGAATATCAGCGTGGCAGAAGCTCTCGCAATCGACACGGAGATAGTTCAAAACGGTTCTTTCAACCAAATACGCCAAAGCCAAGCCGAACTTGCCTCACAGGGAACAGAAAGCGAAATCTTAGCTGATGGAACGGATGGCCGGCGTGACGATAAAGTCGAAGAAAGAATGACCTCTGCTGCCAATGAAACAGCAGGCTTTATAACCCAGACTCTTGGCTAGTTTAGGTTATTTGCCATTTCAAACTGATGTTGTCCGGTAACTTGAGCTACTTCACGGCGAGACTCCGGCAGAGTATATGGCCCATCAACATAGTCTCGTCTGTGATAAGCCACTGATGTAAATCGACCAGTTCCTTTCTCAAAAAAGAATGCGACATTGGAAAATTGATTATTGGCAAAATCTTGACGCAGAACATTCTCAATTGTTTGTGCAGGAACTTCTGTTTCACGGCCCAGTCGAACAGAAACCGCAATTCCAGATGGATTTTCTCTCACCCACATATCAGCTGGTAAATCCGCATCCCTCAAAATATTGACTGTCGAGCTACTCGCCAATGTAGAATTTGCTGCATTTGAATTGGCCGCTTCATCGGCAAATGCAATTGTTGGCATGAGCGCCAATGTTGTTCCCGCCAGTGCTGTAAATACTGTTTTCATTGCAATATTCATGGCAAATTGCCCTTTCTCGCCTCCGACAATAAGGACCGTTTTTGTCAATGAGTTTCAGAGACGAAGCGCCGCCAATCGTATAAATATTGAACTTCTCTATATTTTAGAGTAAGATGCGCTACGCGCAGTGCAGATATGATCTGCCAAGGCGAGAGACAAACGGCCTCAAATATTGACTGTGACAAAAACGGTGGTTTTTGTCATTTGGCACTCTCCCTCAAACACTAGAAAACCTGCGCTTTTGACATGGCTCGTATCGGATACGCGCGGGTTTCGACCTGTGAACAAACACTGGATTTGCAGATTGACGCATTGAAAGCGGCAAATTGCGATAGAATCTTCACTGACCGAGGGATTTCTGCGATTGCCAAATCTCGCCCAGGCTTCGACACTGCGCTTTCAATGCTCGGCAAAGGTGATAGCCTCGTTCTTTGGAAAATGGATCGGGCTTTTCGCTCTCTCCGCCATGCACTAGATGTACTCGATCAGTTCGAGCGCAATGGAATAGACTTTCTGGTTCTGACAGAAGGCATTGATACGACGACGCCAATGGGGCGCTGTTTCTTTCAAATCCGCAATGCGTTTGGGGAACTGGAGCGGAATCTGATTTCCGAGCGAACAACCGCTGGGTTGGCTGCTGCAAAAAAACGCGGAGTGAAACTCGGTCGTCCATCGGCTCTTTCAACTAGGCAAATCCTTGATGCCCGCGCCCGCAAATCTGCGGGGGAAGATATGGCGGTTATTGCTGATCACCTTCGCGTGAACGTACGGACGCTTTATCGAGCGTTTCAGGCTTACTAGTTCCTAAAATCCGTCGTCAGTTTCCGAAGATTGGTTCTTGGGACAATTTTATAGCGCTTTTTCCGATTGCTCCACTTTTCCAAAGGCTCGCCATCTGTATTAAAGATTGTCGAGGTGTAAGTCCCTTCTTCCGCCTCAAAAAAGACTTCACAGAGTTCTGGAGTGCCCATTACCATGCCCCTTCTGGCATAGGTCATCACTGTTTTCTCAATTTCTACATCGGCAGGGTCGTTTGGATCAAATGGCGCGTCTTTTCGGCGGTAGAATTTTGCGACTTCCTTCGCTGGCCAACTATAATCCCAGCAATAGGCATTTCCGACCTTTCTTGAAATTTCGCCACTGTAGATAAGATGCGTGTTGGTCAGTGAATAAAATGAACCACGCTGAAACTTGCTGAGTTTGGACCGCCGTTTTCCAGTGTAGAGCAATTGCCATTTTGTCTCATCCAGTTTCTTGTAGCCACCGCCGAAAAAATACATGCCGCCTTCTTCGCTGATCAAGACGTTTCCAGCCACACCGCCCGGTAGTTTTGACATTACGGCTTCAATATCTACCCCAACATTGGGCCAATTCTTCGGGATCGGTCCGGTTGGTTCCATCAAGGACAATTCGTCCTTCTTATATTCTTCAACCCACGTCTCGGATTCCTCGTCCAACTTTCCATCGATTCCAGTCCAGATTTCACGCAGTTTCGATTCCGTGAATTCGGCCTGTACCGTTCCATTCAACAGTGCCTTGATTTGATCGGTCGTTAGTTCCGACAGTTCATCCAACGCGGCCTTGCTGGCCTCTTTACTCCCATTGCCTTCTCCACGAACGATGTATTTTCCATCTTTGGGTTGCAGGATGAAGAAAAAGGGCGATGCGGGATTGCCCTTGGAAGATATCAGCACGACAGAGGCTTGATCCGAGCAGCTGTAAACTGTCCAGTCAGTGCCACCAAATTGCTTGCTGACTGGGCCTACCTCGCATTTCACGGGTGCTGGCTTTGTATCTTCGGCGGGAAGAGCGCTAGTTGCCAACAGCAAAGCTGAAACAATTTGAATCATAAAATACTTTCTTCTGAATGAAGTCCTTTTTCACACATCACAGTCCACTTGCAATGTTGGTCAATCCGTGGGACAAGAACTACATAACAAAAGCATGGTCGCATCTTCTACACGCTCAAATAGACGGAGAGATGCTTTGAAAAAACTACTAGGATTAGGCCTTCTCTCACTGGGGCTCGCCATATCTGGTGCAGCACAGGCTCGCTATCTTCAAACGGATCCAGTCGGTTACGAAGATGGTATGAACCTCTATAGATATGTTGGCAACGATCCAGTCAGCATGCACGATCCAGATGGTAAAACTGGCCGAGCAGTTGTGGGGCCTGCCATAGCTGTTGTTAGAGTCTCTCAATTGGTTAGCAAAGGCGTGCCTCTCTCGCGAGCTTTGAAGATCGCATCTGCTGAATTTGGAAGAGATGTAAGTGCAGACTGGAATGCACTTGGCAATAATTCCACAGCAAGTTTTTCTGATAAACTAAAAGCCAGTGCCGACTTATTGCTTGGTACAACGCTTAACAATAATGATGGAAAACCACGAGAAAAAGCAAAGGATAGAAGGGCTCGTCTGCAGGCTGAAGCTGCACAACAAAAAGCCCAAAGTCAGGGAGGTCAGCCAGATAATGGGGGTGATGGACCTCCTGGAAATAACCAAGCGCAAAACAGACAGTTTGATAACGTCAAAAAGACATTAGGACTGACTGAGAAACAAGGTGAAATGCTCCACAGGGAAATTTCTAAGCAGGGTATGGGGCCTAAAGAAATAATGGAACGCGCAAAAGAAATGTTTGGCTTATAAAAAATGAATGAATTTTTTACCGCTCAAATCGGCAAAAAGGTGGAACACTGTAAGACTGGTCATGGATCTTTTTTGACTATAGAGTTTTATGATCAAAATGGTCGAAAAGAAAACATCAGATTTTGGGTATACATGTGTGAGTGGGCAATCACGGTAAATGGCGTTGAGAAAATAAACTCAGATAGCCAAGAATTGAAGAAATTAGAAAGTCTGGGCTTGCTTGAGAATAAAACTATTCAAGAAATAGTGTTTTTAGATAATGAAGAGTTCCATATTTTATTTGATAATGAGACAGCGTTGGAAATCTGGAAACTGGACGATACAGAAGATCGTGCAGAAGCTCTGTTGGTTTTCAAAAATGAGGAATGTTTGGGCACGATTTATTTACCGCCGCCGCTACCGTCACCTTCTGGCTTGATTAATGAGTCTTAGGAAAAGTGGAATTTAGTATTGATCTTTTTGCAAGCTTGGAAATTCGTGTTCCGAAAGCCGCCGCTTGGGAAGAAACAACTGAGAACTTTGACGATTTAGCTGTTAAGAAGCTAAAAAATGGAGAAACCAAACTTTCAATGGTATTGCTCAAATCGGGGATGCATGATTTTACAGTTGCGAAGGAAGAGATCGTTGACCGTATTAGAGATTCCAGATTGTTAGACTTGGTTATCGCCTCCCGATCGTGGATCAAATTCGAATTATATGATTCAAACTTTATTTCTATATTTCTGGATTCTGATTTTCTTGAATTCCTAAATTCTCATAAAATTGAGATACATTTCGAAAATAGGTGCCAGGAATAACCTGTCGCACATGGTAGACGCGGCGATTTCTATCTATTGTAGAATAGCATGCTGAAACTTGCAAAAACTCTACTCGTGTCAATCTCCTTGTTTTCCGCATCACAGGTGTTGCCCAATTCCAATGGAACAGTTGCGGATCAGGTTCACGCAGTATTGACTCAAGATGAAAAAAAGGACGATTTATTGAGCGCCAAATTGGCTTTTGATCAAATCATTGATCCCTCAATTGATCCAAAAAACACAAAGTTTCAGATTGATCTAATGGTTGCCGATGTTCGGACACGGCTTGGTCAGCGATATGGTTCTATTGATATCCTGAAAGCGGTTCAAAAAGTCATTTACGAACCGGGAAAGGGAAATCAAAATCGTCCGTTCGCATATGATCTGAAAGACCCGCTAGGTTTGGATGTTCGCAACAAGCTGCTTTCCACCTATTTCGAAAAACGCTTAGGCAACTGCGTATCAATGCCAATCCTGCAACTGATCTTAGCAGATAGGATGGGCGTGAATGTCCGCTTATCAACTGCACCGTTACACATGTTCGTCCGTTACACCGATAAACGGGGAAACGCACTCAACATTGAAGCCACAAGCGGCGGCCATCCTGCACGGGCAAGTTGGTATCGGCAGAACTTTCAAATAACCGACAAAGCCATCGAAAACGGGATATACATGCGCACCCTAACAAAGCGAGAAACAGTGGCACATATGGCAACAACGGTCATGGAATGGCTAATGATCGAAGGCCGCTATCAAGAAGCAATAGATGTTGCTGATGTGATTTTGGAGCACTTCCCCAAAGATGTTTATACCGTTCTCAAACGCGGTCATGCCCATGGCGAGATTTTGAAGAGAGATTTCCTGAATAAATACCCGCTAGCAAGTGCGGTTCCAGTCTCATTGCAACCCCGTTACCAATATTTGGCCAAGCAAAATGAAGAAGCATTCAAAAAAGCTGAAGCTTGGGGCTGGCAAGCACCGAAGTGATTGACTTCATAAAGTCAGAATAACGCAAGCTGATTGAACACCGCTCTCCATGTTTGGCGGCGCGACTTGCCTTTCAGAAGTTCGTTGTAAACCTCTCCAGATTCTTAAGACCTCAAGCGGTTGTGCCGCTGCTTCTCTTTCGTTGCGCTTCTTGCAAATGATGCCTGAAGTGGGTGGTTCTTCATCTCCTCCATAGAAAGGCTGCACCAATTGCAGTCTCCAAAAAAATGGAGGTTATCATGCAGGATCAATTCAACTTAGCATCTCTAGCTAAACTTTCGAAAAATGAGTTACAGGTGTTGCTTACCACGCTCACTGGTCAACTTCACGCTGCATCGGGCGAAGCGGAACAGATTTCGCTTCGCAGTAAGATCGAGACTGTTAAAAACGCCCTTACACTTTGACCTCATTAAAATGGAACGTCATCATCAAGGTCATTGTATGTTGGAATCGCGGTCGTCATCGGAAACGGAACTATATTAGTTTCCGCTTGATCCGTTGACCGATTGTTGGTGTGGTGCGATTGGCACTGATCTGGATTCCACCAGCCGTGCCGTTCAAGTCCCTCGATAATCGTATCGTATAGCAATCGTTCTGGAGAATCACCGATGTCCATTGAGAGATTTTCCAAATGCGTCCAGTCATCCCGGCTGAATGTGAACGACATATTTGCGCTCCCGTCGTCCCGAAACTGAATTTCGATACTGCGCGTTGCGTTGATTTTGCCATTTGCCATTATTTGTCCTTCCGAGTTAGCGTCGGCAAATGGCAAGTGGGTCGTGTCAATTTGGGAGAATCATCGGCATTATAATGGGTCGGCATGGTGGTTTTTCAATAATCCTAAAACATGCGTGGGTGTCCATGAGGGGTGACAAGACGCCCCTTTGGTCGTTTCCATGCGCGAAAGCATGGCGGTATCCAAACGGCGAACGGTTGGTCGAGGGTGTCCAGAGGGGCGGCGGCTGCGCCCATATGGCCATGGAGGTGTGGAGGAGCATGGAGGCTCTTCTAACTGGCGATGCAACAACCAGATGTTGCTTCCGGTGCTTTGACTGGTCCTAATGCTCAGACTGTTATTTGAATACACCTGTATTCGGTAACGCGCGCAATATGGACCATCTAGAAAGCATCGGACAGCCGGAGGGGATGCAACGGGGAACGCGCAGCGGGGTCCCCTTGCCAAGATAGGCGTTTGTAAAATCTGACCGCAGGTCTGATTTTGTAATACAAACGCACATCTTGCGGAACATACTAACGTCAAAACCAGCACAAAAGCTGCCTTGGTAAGAACCCAAGCGGGTCACAGGCTTACATAACGAAACGTGCCGTATCTAATATGCTGATCACTTCCATTTTAAACCAGGTTCCCCGGACACCATAAACAACTTCCGCTCTGTCGCTCCAATCTTTCTCCCAGTCAAAACCATTCTCGGTGGCAATTCTGCACGAGAAAGGAATTTGATATGACACAGCCTAGACTCCCCACTAGCGTTCGCGGCCTGCTCACTATGAACATGGTGCTGCACATCATCTCTGGCATTTTTGCTGGAGCATGGGTTGCCGACCTTGTTGCACCAACTGGAAGCATGAACGCAGCAGCTTGGTTCAAAACACTGCTCTCGATGGTCGCGATAGCTGTGGGTTTGACCTATGGCTCCTATATTGCGCTTAAACATATCCCCGCCCTCCCGCCATCAAAGCGGCGTTCGGCCATGGGCATCTTCATGGCTGCCTATCTTGCGCTTGCTTTGATACTGGGCCTTGCTGCCGCTTCCATTCTGGCAGCACCATCGGGCGAGCAAGCACATATGGAGGCCTCGCTGACGGCAATGAAGAATGCGACCGACAAACGTCGCCGTGCTGCTGCTTCCATTAACAATCGCCTTCCCGCCCTTACCGAGTGCAATGCCACGGCGGGACGTATGAGCGTGCAGGAAGCAGCAACCGGTGCGTTTAGCCGTGAAGGCGGTGATGTCGGACGCGTTGCAACCACGCTCGCCAATATCGCTGCTGCCTGTGAGACAACCCGCGAAGCCATCTTTGGTAGCCGGGCAAGGCTCTCTCGTCTTTTTTCTCGAATGGATAGTTTGCTTCTCGATACCCGCCGGATTATTGATAGTGATATTGAACGTCACGCCAAACTCATCCAAGTGCGCTCGCGCGGAGATGAGTTTGCAAGGCTTGCGCGCTCAGCCAATGACGCACTGCAGGTCGAAGCAATGCAAGCTGTCGCCGATGCGATGCGCCGCGACTGGTATGCTGCAGGCCTTCCAGCAAGCGGTGCGGCGGCCATCGTTCAGAACTTTGAAGGCCTTGCTGAAGCGCTCACCGAAGGACTGGATGATATTGGAGCTTTGCAACGAGCACCGCTCCCCAGCATCCCCGCGCACTCAAACATGATGTATCTGGTGCTTTATCCCGAAGCCACTATCGGCGCGATTGCTGTGGGTGCCTTTATCGAGCTTATCCCGCTAGGTGCAATCCTGCTGGGATTTATGATCATGGTACCGAGGTCGGGACGTCCACGTGCTAAATAATTCAAAGCCTAAAAGGCTACAACAGCGCTTATTGGCTCGTGGACTAGAAACGGTAGGATTACGCTCTCACGTTCGACACAGACCTAATTGCTGCTGGCCGCTGATAGCGGACATTATGATCGGTATTGGAAAACGCCTAAACGAGTTGAACGAAGAGCAGCAAAAATTTAGTAAGCACTATGGATTGGAAGTTATTCGCTCAACTATTTGTTACCGTGCTGGTTGCCATATCAGCAGGCTGGTTAGGTCACCATTTGGCCGCTCGCCGTGATTTAGTGAATGAGCGTCGCAAGATGCGCGTCGGATACTTGCTTGAGGCCTATCGTAAGCTCGAAGGTGCGGGACACCGTAACGATCCAGAAACCGTATGGCCGCTGCTCGAAAGTGCTATCGCAGATATTCAGCTACTTGGCTCCCCACAACAGGCCGAGCTAGCTAGGCAGTTCGCCATTGATATGGCTCAACACCATACCGCCCCATTGGATCCGCTAGTAAATGATCTTCGCGACTCACTTCGTGAAGAGCTTCAACTTGATGCAGCGCAAGAATCTGTTACCTATTTACGCTTCGGGGGCAGCGAGTCTGTAACCTTCGATCAAACCCTGCAAGCGACTATCCAAAGCATTGAGCAAACGAGGATCGAGCAAGCGGAAATCGTCTCTCCAAGCTCAAGGGTTGAATTGGAGCGTGAAGCGACCGCAAGTGGTCATGCATCAACGATCATAGAGGCGTGGCGGGAGCTGGAATTACTTATCCGCACCAAGCTTGAGCGTTCGGGGCAAAGCGAAGTGCCGGACTTGGGTGCAGCACCTCTGTTAGATTTTGCACTGGATGCCGGAGCGCTAACGGCGGATCAACATCGTTCTTTGCGAGGCCTAAACACAATGCGGAATCTTGCAGTTCACGGCCCCGTATCCGAGCTAGACGAGAAGCGTATTGGTGAGTTCTTGAATCTAGCCGATGCAATGAAAGTAGTTCTTGAAATCACCGATGTGCCGTGAACGAATTTCATCAGCCCGGGTATTGTCTGGATACCAATATCCCCGCGCCCAATTCGGACAGTCCGCTTCAAGCCCAACACGAGCCAAAGCCTATTGTCGCAAACTGGGGGTGGAAGGGGACATGAACGTCTGTCTTACTGAATGTCCGCTCCTCTGCTTATTCGCCACTCGACTGGCAAGTTCCACAATGCTAGCGTTTTTGATCGCGATTGGACGAATGGACAGCCGGAGGTAGTCAATTGAAGAAGCGGTTTGCGTTTGCCATGAAGGCGTTGATTTGGATAACGCTTGGCCCGCTTGTTTTGGGCTTTTTGTCACCTGTTTTTTGGACTGAGCATTCTGAATTCTCAGAAAAGCAAAAGCGAATTCTCGAACTCATTTCTGGTCAGGATTACCTTACTTCCTTCTTTCCTCCGCACGAGAATCTAAAGAAACCGTTAATTGCTGATCAAAACTCAGACTGTAGGTTGATTGCAAGTTCAATTCTATCAATCACCGCGTCGGCAACAGCTCTCAAACCACAACGCGAAGAGCTAACCGATTTGTATTACGCGGCTCGAATGGCAGAGGCTAGCTATATTAAGCAACATACAACGGAGTTGAGATCGGAACTGCTGTCTCCGTTGCCATCGCCGGTCATCGGTATGCTCGACGCATGCATTCATGCAACGCTATTGTCCCCGCTTTGTGAAGCTGGCTTAAAAGCAAAGCTCAATTCCATTTCAACCGCGGAGATTAATAAAATCCAAGAGGCATCGCTGAAGCAGGTTCAGCCGATGTGGTGTATGACCAGCGAAAAGATGCTCAGCCAGAGTGGAATTGACCCCAAAACAATCCGATCTGTGCCATCAACGGTAAGATAGACGTTTTTCTCGTGTGTTTGTGAGTTTCTTGTGGGAGTGCACAAAATTCTAACTTCCTTTTTGCACCCAAAGCAGTCGTTTAACAAGTGCCTAGGACATGTCCCGTTCTGGGTCGTTAGCGGAATGTCGGCTGTTCCTATGTCTAGGTACAAGTCGGACGGCCAACAATCGACCCTAATCATGTCTCTTTAGATCTCCTCCGAAGCATCCAACGGACTTTTGAGCAATAGCTGCCAAAGATAACGAAAGAACGCTGCATTTGGATCAATCATCTTTTCGTTTATCAAGATGATGCTGTTTTTGTTCACATCGGACGGATCGAACTCGCGCTGTTTCTCGCCATCTTCGGTCAATGTGCCTTCGGGTGGCAGTTCGAAGAGATTGTATCGACCTGTTTTCCGGTTAGACAGATAAATCTGTAGCGCGCGCTCCCACTGCTCGGGGTTGGAAACTGCAAGCTTTTCAACATAGCCATATTTGTGTGCTGCCACGATACGGGTGATTGTCTCAATCTCATGCAGTTCCTTATGAGCCTCTGGTGCACCGCGATGTTTTTGTCCCCAGATTGCTTGGGCCGGGCGCTCCCTCGCATCGGCAATCTGGAAGTTGAACATGCCATTGGTTTTCAGCTTCATCCGCATTCGCATGTAGATGTTGGCGATGGTCGGCTCGGATAGTTTGATGCGCCTTGCAGCCTCCCGAACACTCAAATTTTGTGCAAAAAACCAGATAACTTTCTTAAACTTATATTCGGAAATTTTTGCGTTTCTATAACGCCTATTTTTCTGTTTTTTCATAATGGCTTAACTAGCATTTGAAATCGCTCTTCTTTGCCCTCTTCTTATGTTGATCATTGGCGCTTTGAAAGCCCCGTGCATATTCATTTGCGGTCTTTTTTTGATGAGGCCGAAAATGAAACAGTTTAGAACGATCACCGTACCAGAACCGGAGGAGGTTTTGAGTATTTCCTACTATCACAATCTGGCAAGGGCCGTCGCCGATCTGCGCCATGATGACGGCAAGTACATGTCCCGCCGTCAGGTTCCTGATTGGATTGCCGACCAGCTTTTTGCTGAGAATGTACATTTTGTCTGCAAAGACGGAACGGAGCTTGAAGTTGGTGACACAGCAATTGATGAAGCGTTCAACGACGATGGCACATTCCGGTGGCTATCCTATCTGGTGGCTTTTGCCGAACGACCACCACGGCAGGCTCCGCAATCGCGGCTGGCACCACGCCTGATCTTGTTGTCACTCGCATTTTGGGTCGCTTATCCTGAGATTGCGGAAGGTTTTGCCGAACAAATTTGTGTTAATCATCCGCAATGTGGGCATTGGGCCTGGAAGTATTTTGACCGCTGCGCGGATTGTCCATTTCATAGGCAGGCCAGCTAGAATGTTCGATCTCTTTCTCCCAAAGCCATCCTCCCAAATTGCCATTCACATTCTTGAACAGAACCAAGGATGCAGAAACTCATGAGCAATAGTCAATATTCGGTGGATTATGAAAGCGATGCTCCACGCCAAGATGGAGAAGCGCAAGCGGTGCAAACACCAAATCCGGCCTTTCCGTTTCAAATAGTCGCACCGCCACAAAAACGCTTTATCTCAGCTGGCGTCGGTATGGCGCTGGGCGTCATGCTATGTGCTGCTGCACTTTACGCAGCCGAGATGCTGGCACCGCTAGAATTTCGTCCCTCTACATTTACCGGAGCCTATAGTGGGCGCTATGTCGCCGAGATAAAAGCACATGAACTGGAAACCCAGGCTGAATTTGAAGATTGGGCCGCCGAAGTCAAAGTCAGCGCGGAACAGCAACAGGAACAATATCGCGCTATCGCACAAAGCGTGTTGCAAAACTATCAAGCGACATATGACCGCACCAAGATTTTCGCGGATGCTACCGCAAAACTCCAACAAGCCTATGTGCAACAAAGTATGGATGTAACCCGTTCTCAACAGGATATGGACGTCACGGTGGTCAATTTTGCACGATTGTTCGGACGGCTAGCAGGTCTTGCCGATCCTGAACTCGGACAGTCTGCCATTGACTATGCTGATAACATAAGCGGGCAATTACAGGATGAGATTGATCGGACGGTCTCGAACGGTGTCACCGTTGATGTAGATGGCTGGGATATCGATCTGGCTTCTCCAAAGGAAGTACAAAAGGCGTTGGACAATGTAGCACCGATCAAATTTCCCGATATGCCTGCCATCAGCCGTGATGCAGAAGCTGACGCGGAATAACCGAACATGCGCCTCGAACAATTTGCCATGATCCTGCCGCGCCTGTTTCAAACGGCGCGGGAACTCAATCGTGCGCAGCGTGAGAAAGAAGCACGCGAACGCGCTGAATGGCAAAATTACTATATGAGCATCATGGGACCATCCGGGCAGCTTGGCGATGGCCACCTAGCCGAACTGTCCGAGATCAAAGAAGCAGGTCTGCTCGATACAAACGGACTGTTTCTCGGCGCACATGAAGGAAAAATGCTGTTCTTCTCGGGCGATGGACAGCTTCTAACTTATGCCCGCACCGGTAGCGGGAAAGGACGAGATCTCATTCTACCCAATCTTGCGCATGTGCGAGACCGGAGCTTAATCGTTGTCGATGTGAAAGATGGCGAGAATTGTTATGCATCCATCAAACATCGAAAAGATACACTTGGTCAAAACTGCATCACGCTCAATCCCTTCAATTTGTTGGGATTAGAAAACACTCGTATCAATCCGCTGCATGTGCTGGTTGATATTGTTCGTGATGGCGGTGAGATTGATACTCAGGCCGAAGAGATTGCTCAAATCCTGATACCACCCAATCCGCGAGATGGAGACAATAGCTGGGTACGAAAAGGTGCTATTCGCCTGCTTGCAATGCGGATGGAATATCTGGCCTATATGGAACCGCAAAGCTGTACACTCGGAAATCTGTGGCGGTTCGTAAATGCATCGGATGATGATTTTTCACGCAACTTCCAAATGATGGTGAGTTGCGGCATTGAAGGCATATCCCGCCGCGCATCGGCATTGGGCGCAACCTATGCTGATGCACCCAAGCAATTTGAAGCTTATAAAGCTGATGCGATTGAGGCTCTGTCATCTTTTGAAATCGGAAAGACGCTGGACCGCACGACTTCGACACATGATTTTGATTTTGCGCGGCTCAAACATGAACCAACAACAGTTTATCTGATGGCACCAAGTGAGAAACTTGGTGTCATTGCGCCGTGGATCAGTTTGATAATCAATTACGCGGTGGAAACCATCGCCCGCGAACGCGGACCATTGCGTACCTGTTTCATGCTGGATGAATTTCCGCAGCTTCCGCCTGCTCCTGCAATTATGAAAGCGTTGCGGCTCTATCGCGGCAAAGGTATCCAACTCTGGTTCTTCTCGCAGGGACGCTATTCGATGGAAGGCCGCTGGTCGCGCGATGCGATTAAGGAGTTTGAAGATCAGGCTGCTATATTCACCATGACGGGCATTGAGGACCCGGCGTTAATGCGCGATGTTGAACGTTGGTCTGGCAATCGGACACTTGTGACGCGAGGACAGAATGTTGGCGGAGGTGCAATCGAAAGCGCAGGAACCAATCGCGGCGAAAGCCGCAGGCCGGTTTTGCAGACGGAAGATATTCGTGCCATTGGCAATGGAAAGCAGATTATCAAGCTTGCTGGACTGCCTCAACTTATCGTTTGCGATATGCTGCCATTTTATCAAGTTTCTCCATGGAAGTCGCAGATTGGCGACGTGCGGGAACTGCATCAAAGCTGCTAATGATCACTTACGCTTTGATAAACGGTGCATCGGTTGCGACAGCACTCCACAACTTGTCAAATCTAATGTCAGCTTCCTTGCCCAGATCGTTGACGGGTTAGCTTCTCCTTTTGGGGGTGATACCGGACAGTCGGGCTACGTCCGCTTTGAGCGCAGAAGCGGAAAACAGAAAATTATTTGGTTCCCGCTATGATATTTACCGTCTCAATAATATCTTGCATGAAAGTCTCCGATTCATGGGAAGAAATATGCAAATGTAGTAAGCCACCATCCATAAGCGCTGTGATGAGTTTAGTTTTTTTGCTGATCTGTGAACTCGATAAACTTGGATCCTTGGCAGACAAGATGTTTCCGACGACAGTATAGAATTCTTTGTTGAGTTCATCATTCAGACGACGAAACCCGTCATTGTGCAATGCCATGAATGACATCAAAGCATAGATATATTTCCCTTCCGAATACCATTGTCCAATGAGCGCCCGAACTGATTCACCTAACACGGCTTCTGAATCTGCGGCCTCCGACACTATTGTTTGAGCCGTTTCCAGATTCACTCTGAACTCGTCTCGGATCACCGCTTCCAGAAGTTTGTTTTTGGACGAGAAATAATATTGAATATGGCCAAGTTTGGTGTCCAAGCTCGCGGCTACCTCACGCATTGAAAAGCCCTCATAACCACATTCAATTAATTGAGTTCGTGCTGTAGCCAATATTTCTGCGCGGCGTTTCTCACCTTTGCTGGCGGGCGTTTTTTGTAACATGGTCTTATCTCCGTTGAAGATAGCTATTGACTCTTCAAATGATAATATGTCAATGACCTATTTAAATAGGTCATTGACATATTATAGAGGCAAAGATGCATCAGTCCATAAAAGATCGCTTAAACAATTACCAATCCACTTCCATCGATGAAGCACGAGCGTTGCCTCTCGATATGTATACGTCGACAAGGCTTTTTGATGATGAAATGGAGAATATTTTTAGGCAAGATTGGATCTGCGTTGGCCGATTGGATCAGGTACAGAAGCCCGGGGACTATTTTACCATCGATATTGCCGGTGAGCCACTTGTTGTCGCGAGGGGCGAAGACGACGAGTTGCGCGCCCTTTCAGCAGTTTGCCGACATCGGTACATGGCAGTAGTCAGTGGTAGTGGGAACGCATCGCGATTTATCTGCCCTTATCATCGATGGGTTTATGGAAATGATGGTATGCTGCGGTCCGCACCACACATGGCAAAACCCGTTGAAGCCGATGGCTCTGCATGCCGCTTGCCTGAATTTCATATCGAGACATGGCTTGGCTTCATATTTGTCTCCTTAGCCGAACAGCCTGCTGCCTTCGCGCCGCAAATGGAAGGTGCCTATGACATAATGGCTCCATATCAAATGGAGAGCTGGCGAACTGCTGTTGCTTATGATGACATTTGGTCCGGAAATTGGAAGATGGGCATAGAAACCGGGTTGGAAGGCTATCATATAGAAGGGCTCCATCCCAATAGCTTTGCTGGCCTAATGACATCGAAGGGTTGCACATTTCAAGCCGCGGGCGGGCTATGGAATAGCTATCGCATTGATATTAATCTTGATCATCCACTTGGCGTACAATCCAAACCTTATGCTGAGCGTATGGGCGGAGATGATCTGACATCCGCGCCAACTTTGTCGATTTATCCCAACACCAATATTTCCTGTAGTCAAGGTAATGCAAACTGGCTCACCTTCATGCCAATTAACCCGGGAGAAACCCGCGTGATTGGTGGCTTTCTAGTGCCACCCGATGAGTATGAGCGTTTACGAGCGGAGCCGGAGGAACTGGAACTGACTGGCCAGTTGATCAACGCAATCAACAATGAAGATGCGTCAGCGATGATCGACCTGCAAAAAAATGTGAAATCGCGCGCAGCAAAGCCAGGGCAACTCAACATCCGGGAAGAGCCGTTGTTATATTTTTATCGTTACTTGTCGAGACGTTTAGGAGGGGTTGGATCATGACCGATCCGATATTAATTGTAGGTGGATATGGGATAGTCGGGTTTCAAATTGCGCAGGTTATTCGCAAACGCAATCCTGATCAAAAAATCATTCTAGCGGGCAGGTCGATTGAAAAAGGGAGCGCAGCAGCTAAACAACTTGGCAATGCAAATGCCGTTGCTCTTGATATATCGTCTGAAGACCCTCTTGCAGAAATCCCTCCACATATTGGTGCGATATTAGCCGCGGTAAACGATCCCGAAAACGCTTTGATGAAGAGCGCAATCCGTCGGAAAGTCGTTTATGTTGACATTACACGCTGGACGGAACGCCTTCATGACGCACACAAAATCGCGACAGCATTGCAACCAGAATCTCCAGTAGTATTATCTTCCTCCTGGATGGCAGGTGTCAGTGCAATTGTTGCCCTTAAAGCATGTGAAAACCTGTCGGTAGTTGATGAGATAACGACATCAATTCTTTTCCGTGTCAACGACAAAGCGGGGCCGGACTCGGTTGAGTATGCTGATCGTTTGTCTATTCCATTTCGTGTTTGGGCCGAAGGACAATGGAGCACTGTTAAGCCATTGACTGACCCTATGATCGTAGAATTTCCAAGCGGCGACGAGGCTACAGCCTATCGTTTCGATGAACCCAGTCAAGAAACGCTCGCGGCGATAACCAACGCAAAATCGGTATCATCCCGTATTGCTTATGATGATCCGATTGTAAATCGCCTGATGTTGGCACTCGTGAGATCCGGTTTCTGGAAGCTTATCAGCGGCTCCCTTTTCACGAGTTTCCGGCGGTTTCTGATTTACAAACCGGGAGAGGGAGCATCTCACGAGATCGTCGTCAAGGCATCCGGTAAAAGCAAAGATGGAAAAACTCATTATTCATCTGCAACCATTCTTGCGCCAAAAGGCCAGACTCATTTGACCGCTCTGGGTGCTTATGTGCAACTGTGTGTAACAATGGGCTTGGAAGATCAATCGCGGCGGTCGTCGGGTATATTTTACCCAGAAAAAGACCTAGACCCATATTTCGCTCTGAAGGTTTTCAGAGAAGAAGGGGTCGCGATACAATTCTCACCATTGAAGGAAAAGGCGTAAAAAGTCGGAATTCCGGCGCAATTTCTATTGTCCGCTATCGGTATAGAACGAACTCGATCGAAAAGTCCGAAATTGGAGCGCAAACTTGCCGAAGCGCCGAACGTCCGAAATTGGGTCGTAAGCGGTACGGCGGCTTTGTTATCAGCAAGGTCCGTAACATCCCGAAAGCGGACTCTAGCTTTGATTTAGTTGAACGGCAAAGATTGGGGGTGATTGTCGACAGTCTGTTATTAGGCTTTGGAATCGGCAATGCTGTCATTTCTCTAACTGCCCAATTTGAGGGAATGACTGTTTGCAGTTGCTCGTCATTCTGGCAACTTTGGCATGATCGCTAACAGACCAGCGGTACTCTCACCCGTTCGTGCGTTTGACCCGCCGCGCATTGCAGCAACGCGAAACTGAGCACCGTCGGCATTCTCACCGTGAACGCTCCCCGTTGATTCGTCATAAACACGATTATGGGTGATTTCGAAGCCCAGTTCGGGGAGCACTTTTTCATAGTAGCTGACAATATCTGCAACTGAGCCTTCCACGGCGATTGTTGCAATGGCTTCCCCGCCACGCTTCTTTGTTGTTTTTGAGAATTTGGGGCTGCCGCTAATGTATCTGGCATTCGGCATGATCGGAATATCCCAAGGTAACTTTGCTGCCTCAACGGGAGCCATATCTGATGAAGATGGCTTTGTTGCAGTGGTAGATTCAGATGTAGGAAGAGCGTTGTCTGTGTCGCTATCTGCTCCTCCTCCCTCGATACCGCAGGCGGCAACCAAAAAAAGACCAGGGAGAATAAGAAGTTGTTTCATGAATTATTCCTTGAAAAATATGGTGTTATCGGCGGTTACTTCGACTTAAGTCGCGCTCTGCTTCTGAAGGCCGACGAATAGCGCTAGGACGTGTTGTGCTTGCTATGCAGATATCGGCATTAAATGGTTGAAGCCTTGGTCCACCTTTCTTGTGCTTGGTCAGCAGCCACCAAGGATCAGAAGGTGAGTCAGCGCGCACTCTCGATCGCACTTGCGTGCCCGACAAACCGCTGATCTGAAGTTCGCCATCGAGCTTTTCCAATCGGAACGTGTTGGAAGGCCCGCACCGATTGGACGGCGGTGATTTGAAGTCCGGAACTTTGAATGAAATGGATGTAGAACCCTGACTATTGCGTCGGCATAAACGATTACCGACACAATCCAATTCAAGCGCATGGATTTGCAATCTCACACGGCCATCTTCATAATCAGAAGGATTATCGGGATTGGAATAGACATGAACCCACATCTGTGTTTCATCGCGATTAACACTGCGTTGCGATGTCCTAACATGCTGCCCAACTTTGATCGGCATATTTTTCCGACCTCCAACAATGCCGCCTTTGTTGATCAAATATAACTCGGTGCCGGTGAATTTTATTCCATCATATTGAGTATTAGAATCCGGATTAAAGGAATCTAGTTGAACAACAACTTCGTGTAACTCACCCACGCCATCTGAATCGCCTGCCTCCAGCACCTCCAGCCTAGTCAGGTTTCGAATTTCCACTCGGTAGACATTGACACCCGATGGGTAGTCTTGTTTGACGATCACATTTCTTGCTTCTGCCTGCGGTGTAGAAACCAACGCAGCAGCGCAAAGCCCGAATGCGGATATAAGATTGAGTTTGTTTTTCATGTCCTGCTCCTATCGGCTTGTCGACGCGATACAGATTTCGCCGCTCTGCATGGCGAGTTCAACACCTTGATTCACACCTTTGGCGCCGAAACTGGCGACATGGCCGCCACTGGTCTCATGCCTGACATTCACCACGCCGCGAGGAGCCCTTCGGTTCAGCGGTTGCAGTTGCATGGACGCGCCGTTTACAGCGGAAATCCGGTAAGTGTTTTGAGCATTGCAGCGATTGTATTTGGCAGTAGGGCGTGGCAAACTGACATAATATGTAATGACGCCAGTACTGCCCCGCTTGCAGACACGGTCTCCCGCACAATCCAATTCACGCGTCGCAACTTTAATCTCAAAGTTCAACACAGGATCACCCAAATCCCCTTGCGGTCTTTCTTTGGCGTGGATCCACATATTGTAGGTATCCATTTTTCCAGGTTCCAGACGTTCAAGAAAGACGCGGTCGCCAACCCTGACATCGATGGAATTATCTCTGGAACGCGGCCCACCATTTATGCTGAGAAAGGGATTCACTTCGGTTACCGAGTGAAATTGCCGATCCGGACCAACCAGGCTGATTTTTACACTACGAACTTCGCTAACACCGTCGCTATCACCCGAAGTCATAGCAAGGAACCGTTCCAGGTTGCGCATTTCAATACGCCAGACGTCAGATGCAGAGCCAAGAGTTTTGTTTCCGGACATTTCCTGCGCTTGTCCGGGCATTGCAGTGGCGAGGATTGTCGAAAGCGTTACTAGCTTTAAGGTTTTTACAAACATTACATTTCTCCTTGGGAAATTCATTTCTTGCAAACCTTTATTCAGGCTGTTCAGGAATTCTAATGTGAGGCTAGTCACAGGGGCAGTTTTTTCATCGAATTTCCATCACAAAATTTTGAAATATTGAGGTATAATTTTAATGAAAAAGTGAAGTATCTGGATCGTAACCGTCCGCCAAACCGGCTCTACCGGGCTTGCTGATATACCACTAAAGTAGTTGCTTTTTCTAGTGTCAGCTTTGTGCTCTTTTAGCCGTTGGAGATCAAAGAATCCAATGACCGCAACTGGGTCGTTGTCCGTCAGTCCGGTTTTGGCGCCAAGATCAATCTAGCTGCCAGTCAGCTACCGGAACACGCCCGAGTGATGCAGTGCGGCGGATATTAGGGGTGAAGGCGGAATGGCTGGTTTTGGAGTTCGCAACCGAGTAAGCAGATATCATGAAGTTTGATCGGGGCTTAGGAGTGATGAAGTTGGGACGTTCGATCCTATTGCTGCTTGTTGGACTGTTTCTGCCGTTCGGCGCGGCGGTGCAGGGCTCTTCCAGCCCTCAGGCCAACGAGTTGTTCACGCTGTCGAGTGCCGATTGTGTCAGTGTCCATGCCGATGGTGAACCTTGGGATGAATGCGGCTTTCAGTCCTTTGCTATGAGCCCAAATGGCTCCAGAGTTTTGACCGTAAGTGCGCGTGGGACGATCCAACTGTGGAATGAACGCGGAGAAGAACTTCGAGAAGTTGATTGGCCCGATCAGCCTGGAGGTGCGAGTGGATACCCGGATGCTCGTACTCTAATTTTCGAGCAGTTCGCTATCGCAGTCGTGCATCAAAACCAAGTCGTAGTACTCGACCTGATAGACGGGGACATTCTGGCCCAAACAGCTACCGATGCAATGTACATCTATGAACTCAAACCGGACGCTGGTTTGAGCGTTCTCGTTGGATTCAGACTGTGGGACTGGCGTGGTCGCTATGCCGCCGAACTTACTCTGCCTGATGGCCAACTTCGCGAAGTGGAGGACCTCGACAACCTCAGGCGTACTGGCCCAGGATATCGGATAAGTGGCAAGCAAGCCCCGTTCACCCTTTTTCGTACAGCGGGTGACCCGGTGGAAATCAAGCTTGAGAGATCCTGCATGCCCATCAACGAAAGATTCTGCAGTTGGCGTCACATACCGAGCCACACTGTTCACGTGTTGGATATCGAAACCGGTCAATGGAGCGATTTCGATCTTGGAAAAACGCTAACCAGCCAAGATAGCGTTGAAGTCATACCTGCCGGAGAATCGCTCTTCGCTGTCGTTTGCGGACGCTCGATTTCTTACTTTCCATCTTTGAAGCCGTGCAGCGTCAGGAATCTTCGGTCAGGGCAAGCTGTTCATCACTTTCAAGCAAGTCGGTATCGGACAGCTGGATTTGTCTCCTCAAGCGGATCATCGGAACTTCGTTTGACGTTACAGAGCGGAAATGACTGGAACACAATCACCGTTTCAGAGGATGGCACAGCCTACACCTTGGTGGCAAATGAGGCTGCTTGGCTCGGATCGCCGGATGGAAATTTGCTTGTTCCACAAGGTGCCAAGAAGAGTGTTCTAACGACGGTACATGGAGAAGAGCTGGTGCATTTTCCGTTCCCAGCTTTGACCTGCGGGATCGGTTGGCCCAGCTGGTCGACAAATTGCAAGATTGCTTCTGATGGTAGTCGTTGGCTCGTAGCCAAAAGACCATCGTCAGACTCCGACGACAACGCCGTGTCGTTGACGATGTACAAAGTACCGATTTTTCACAGATAGCAAATGTCTTGTCCGGAAAACTCGTTGCAACACCGCGTTCGCCAAAGGCCAGTCTTCATTACGTGTGCTAATGCTTGAAACGTCTGAAATTGGGTCGTTGTCCCTCAGGCCGGTTTTGGCGATATGATCACTCTAGCTGCCGGTCAGCTACCGGAACACGACCGAGTGATGCGGGGCGGCGGATGATGGGGGTGAGAGCGGACTGCCCGCTTAGCGGCCGTTTTGGAGCCAAGCGGCCATTCGGACTACCACGTCGGTCTTATGGTCCACCCCTGCCTGATCAACCATGAAATGATCATATCCTTTGAGTTCGATATATGTGAGATTAGTCTTACCTGAACCGAGGAAGAGTTCGTTCGTTGCCCTTGCACTATCGATTGGAGCAAACTGATCGCGAGTCCCATGGATAAGCAAAACTGGAACATCAGTCTGTAGTAACATCCGGGCAGGAACGACATAGGCAGCATCAGCCCACCATCGATAGCTTTCTCCGCCGAACCTCAAGTTAGGTGTCGGATTTTTGGTGGCCTCGGAAACAATGTTCGGAATCTGAGCGGCCACAGCTGGGGGTACTGCGCTTTGAATCAATTCCCATACTGGCACTCCAATACCTGACGAAACAATTATTATCGCCCGGGTTTCGGGCACGAGCGGGCCGAGCATTGCTGCGACAGCGCCGCCTTCCGAACCGCCATGGATTACCAGTTCGCCATTCCACCATCGCTGATTGCGCAGATGCGCGATGACCTGCATCGCGTCGAGCACACGTTGACTCAAGGTATTCCGCTGCCAGTAAGCTGCCGGACAGTCGTCTTGCAGTGCCTCTTTGCCGTCTCCGCTCTCACCTACACCGTATTTCTCGATCGCAAGAGTAACTCTACCCGGAGCAATCACTGAAGGTTCCGTGAGCAACCATTCTCGCTCAGTTACCGGCTCGCAACCCGATCCCTGAAGCATCAGGACGATACCTTGCGTCGATTCGTCAGTCCGATTGAGAAGATGAAAAGCAATTCGAGTGCCATCGGCGCGCTCTAAAGTCTCAGCGCTTAAAGGCGAAATCACTGAAGACGAGATAACTAGCGTAGCTAGAAGAAAGAACCGCGAGCAGAATCGTGCCATGTGTCTGCAAATAGCAGAATACCGTGTGTAGGCAAACGACTGCAATTGGGTCGTTGTCCGTCAGTCCGGTTTTGGCGCCAAGATCAATCTAGCTGCCAGTCAGCTACCGGAACACGCCCGAGTGATGCAGTGCGGCGGATATTAGGGGTGAAAGCTGACATTAGCATAAACACAAGAGACTCGGCGTGATTGCTCCGGTGTCGCTTCAAGGCAACTTGATGGTGGAGTTCAAGCGTCGCTGACTTTGGCATTAGCTTTGGACTGTCGCCACGGTCATCATATTTCGGCTCAAGCAAGGAGCCCGACTCAAGCGAACTTGGGCTATTCAATCCGCTAGACAATTCTCATAGACTGCGTATTCTCGTCGTTCAGGGAGGGGTTTGTTGACTTTCATAAATGTAACTTTGGAATATTGGCTAACCGCACCTTGGTACGTTGCACTTGCTATGGCTACTTTCGTTCACCTCAATATTTATTTCTGGGGTGGCTTAATCGGTCAAACACTAACAAATCAGATATGGCCAGCAATGGGCATAGGCTGCCAAATAGACCGGCACCCAGCGAAACCTGGGCAAGTAAAATATGAAATATTGTATGGTATAAAGGCATGCATTCTGTTCGGTGTAGTGACAATGTCATATCGCCACCTGTCCGAAGGGATATGGCCAGAGAGTATCTGGCAAGCAGCGATGATAACAATAGGCTTTCTCGTATACTATAATGTCTACGGGTACGTCACGCACAGGCTGCTCCACACAAAGCCCCTACGCCAGTTTCACATGGTTCATCACAGTTCTGTCAGGGTAACCCCGTGGTCAGGTTATAATGTGCACTTCATTGAAGCATTTGTTATGGCTCTAACGCTGCCCATATTTATGTACGTAGTTCCCGTCGGCGTAGGCATGGCATTTCTCTTTCATTCGCTAGGAATGATGTTCACCATTTGCCTCCACTGTAATTATGACCTTTTACCCAAACTGTCGAAAAATCACTGGCTGAGGATGCTGCTAAATGATCCCGCATTTCATCGAATGCATCACACAAAGAGCAATGTAAATTACGGATTTACAACTAGCATTATGGACAAGTTGTTCGGGACCTACGAGGTCAACATGTTTGATGATGTAAGATAGATGATATAGACTAGCTCTCACTAGCGACCAAAATGGTCATTGGTCTGAACCAGCGCGAACGTCCACAAATGGGTCGTTGTCAGAACAGCCGCTCTCAGTGCCAAAGCTCAAATAGCTCCCAGTCGGCAACAAGAACGCGTCAATTTACCAATCAACGGCAGTTTATGGGGGTGAAAGCTGTCATCCATAACTTTGAATTTGGAAGGCAGCAATTGGGAATGCCGTAAGCTTCATAGGCATTGACCTGCACCGTGACGCCGGTGGCATTGGCGATCAGCGATATGCTGCCTTGCCAGTTGGCGAACAGATGGCGGCGGTTTGTGGCGTCTACTGTGCCGCCATCATACCAGACTAAGGGTTGGTCGACGCCGTTGCCATGCACATAGCGGTGCAGCATGGTGCCGGATGTATTATATTCCCCGACCAGTGCATCGCCATCATAGAGGAACCGCGTAGTGCCCGATGGGGCAGAGGTTTCGTACAAACGCCCGAGCGGATCATATTTGAGGCTGGCCGTCTTCGCGCCCGATGCAGAGATTAGACGGTTTTCTTGCGTCGTGGTAAAGTTGACACCGCCATCGCTAGTGAGTTGACATCATAAGTGAAGGCCGCAAGCTCTCCCTGGATATTGGTTGAGTCCGTTGACGGTATGATTACGGCTGGGCGCCCCAAACTTGACCAAATTACCACCTTGAAAAGGTGGAAACACGAGATGTAAGAACGCAAGATGAACAGCTTGAGTGTTAGAGTATTTAGTAAACTTTCACCGTAACTTATAATCTTACGCTAGTCCAAGAGCTGCCAAGTGGATGTGGCATTGATTGAACTTCCGTTATCACACTGAAACAATGGAACCATGGTACGTATTTTTTTGTAGCCTTCATTTTTGAATTGCTTATTTGAAATCATAAAATAACCGCTTAAGCTATGCGTAAATATCAGAGATTTATTGGGATAAATAACATAACGCCCGCTAACTGGGGGTGGGATAAAGCCAGATTCACTAATCTGAACCAATTTTCCATTTTTACGTTTCAGTGAAAAACTGACTGCGTATGAATTTGGGTTATCTACAATTTCTTTTTCTACACATATTTGTTCGCTGGAACCATTCCATATTTTCGTTTCAACAGACAGGTTTTGATCCCATTCGCTTCCTTTTCGTTCAGTACTAACTGCTATCAAATCTTCATACTGTTGATTATATACTGTTGGCGTTGTGCAACCACTGACGGATAAAAATATCAGTGTCATGACTAAAATTTTGAATTCAACCATATTCATTTTAGTTTGGCCCCCCACAATTAGGATTGATAAAGCACTGATAGTTATCATTGTTTCTAAACGCCTCCGCTCGGTTGTTTGCTGCAAGCCAGTTTGTTGCTCCCACCCCATAAGCTTTTCGCCCAGTAGATGCTTCCCGCCCCAATCCTGCTGGCGCATTACTAGGCCATGCACGATCATTTTTCCCCGCATTGTGTCCCGCTTCATGCGACAACACAAACGACTGCGATAGCCCTTGACGTCCTCCACCTTGCCCAAAAAATCTCGGACCCAGAGTTATCGAGCTACCCCCTAGCGATCCACGTGCAATCGCGCCACCGGTGTTGTCAAATTTGATTTTGGCTCCCTTACCTCTAACACCGATTTTCCTAGAGAGCTTTCCTAGAAACCTTGAAACTCTTTTAAGGTTTCTAGTGTTTGCAGAACCTGCTCCGAATTTTCCTTCAAAAGCAGTTTTGGTCGCAGATTGTTTGTCTGAGAGTTCAGAGCCATCCGCTATTGCCTCTGCCAAACTGTCTACTGATGCTTGCGCCGAGTTGGCAGCCGCAACAGCCTCTGCGGCTGCATTGTGGACTTCGCCACATCTAGAATCACCCTCACACTTTACCATTCCGGTCGGATCAACCAAATTCATCGGATCATTCCCAACATAGGCATAAAGATTATACTGATCATCATAGCCAATAGGATCGGTCTGCAGGAACCTGCCGAGATACGGAGAATAAGCCCGTGCCTTGTAGTGATAGATGCCCAGTTCGGGGATCATGATCTGGCCGGTATATTGGAACCGGCCTATATTGGTGTCATTGGGTATGCCATAGGCATCATAGGCATTGACCTGCACCGCATTGCCCGCTCCATCGGTGATGGCAGAGATGCTGCCCTGCCAATTGGCGAACAGATCGCGGCGCGTAGCTGTTGATACTACTGCGCCATCATACCAGACCACAGGCCGATCAACGCCGTTGCTGTGCACATAGCGGTGTAGCATTGTGCCGGAAGTATTATATTCCCCGACCAGCGCATCGCCATCATAAAGGAACCGCGTGGTGCCTGATGGGGCAGAGGTTTCGTAGAGGCGTCCTAAGGGATCATATTTGAGCGTTGCCGTCTTTGCGCCCGAGGCAGAGATCAGACGGTTTTCAACATCATAGGTGAAGTTGACCGAACCGTCAGAGGTCAGATTGCCATTGGCATCATAGGTGAATGCTGCCGGGCCGCCTTGTGTATATTGATTAAGGCCATTGACCGTATAGTTGCGATTTACATCATAATGCGCGGTGTTCGCATAAAGATCGTTGGAGGTAGTGCGCGATTTTATCTGGTTTGAAGGGGTGTAGGTAAAACCAAATGTATTGTCTTCTGCGGAACCTGTTAGTTGCGACCACTGACTTGTCACTCGGCCTGCCGCATCAAAATAATGATAGTCATAGATCCCGGGTAACCGGTAGTTGTAAAGATATTGACCTTGAACATTATATCTGTTGGCCGTGATCCGCGCGCTACCATTTTCGTTTATATCGAGCTGCCGATTTAAAATATCATATGTGTAAGTAAAATATTGTCCATCAGGGTGGGTGATTCGGGTGCGATTGCCATTCTTGTCATATAGGTAAGACAGCGCGCGGCTGGTTCCATCCATATTATTGGTTGTAGATGTGAGACGTCCGACGTCATCATAGACATTTGTAATGCCTTGTCCCGAGGTGCTAGCAAAGCGGGCATAAGTTTGCAGGCCGCGATTATCATAGCCATAAAATACATTCTCCGTCCAACCAATTGCCGGATCATAGTGGCCTTTGCGATGAGGACGGTTGAGGCCATCATACCAATGGTGAAAACGGCGGTTGTCCCTTTTGTAGGTCCACATCCGGTTGCCGTTCTTGTCATAGGTATAAGCCTCCCTATCCGCTGTGTTTATTGCCCCTGCTGTGGCCAGCGCTATAGCCTGCGTTGCATCGTTAAAATTACTCGGCTGTGCAGGTGATGGAAAGTACCAGTGCGATAACCGGTCATGGCCATCATAAGTCATCTGAGCTTTGTTGCCATTGGCGTCGATCACATATTTTTTCTTGCCATTGAGCGTGTAACTGTAGGTTACCTCGGCCTGCTCCAATGGCGTACCAACCGCTTTGCGAACCTGCGCGATGCGGCCAGTAGGTTCATAGATGTTTTTGGTGATCCGGTCTTTGCCATCAGCTCCGGCTGTATCATGGGTACAGGCGGAGGCTGGCAAGCTATTAAACTGTGCCGGGTTCATTCGGACCGCTGTACAGGTCACGCGCCCAATCGCATCATAGCTATATTGGGTCATGTTGTAGGTCGTACTATCACTACCTACGACCCAAGACTTGAGTTTACGATTCATATTGTCGTAAGTGCTGTGCACGGTGCGGTGGATCGCAAATCCAGTCCAGCTCGCTGGCGCTACAGTTTCTGCCTGCCATGCGGCGAGGGCACCAGATTCCTGCTTTACCGCGTTTCCGCGCACATCGTAGGTGGTTCGAGCGGCGAGATATGGGGATCCGGCAACATATCCGGGATTGGGCGCAATAGTCCCTGTCACCTGTCCCTTGATATCATAGCGCGTGGCATAGGTATGCGCAGAAGGTGAGCTTTGGGCGTAGGCAGTTGTTGCTACAAATAAGCCAAGTGACACAAGCACTGCTGTTTTTTGGATCAAGCGATTCACTGAAAAGGGCGCGGAGCGTCTCATGGGCATGTGCTCCCTGTTCCGAGAGGCTGGGTTTCTGCGATCTTCCTTCCATATTGATCATACTTGTAGCATGTCCTGAGGTTCAGCCCGCCGCTGTCGGCCACCGTACCGCGTAAAAGGAGATTGTTCGGACCTGAGGTCGGACCATAATCATAGGCGGTGATCACTTCATCTGCTGCGCCGCCTACACATCCAGATCCAGAAGCAGCGGTGGTTTTGCAATATTCTTCCGATGTTAAAACATAGACG
>JBDWAQ010000012.1:0-2259 GCA_039978835.1 Parasphingorhabdus sp. | reverse complement strand
TAGATACAAACGGCGAAACCGGATTGAGATCATGTTTGGCCGTTTGAAGGATTGGAGGCGCGTGGCAACCCGTTATGACAGATGCCCGAAGGTATTCCTGTCAGCGATCGCTTTGGCTGCAACTGTCATATTTTGGGTATGTGTCCTCAGCCTAGCTGCCGTTCGGCTATAGCGACGCTGAAAGTGATGGGATATCGGGGAGTTTGAACGAATAAAATTGGTTACCTGGAGCAACAGTGTATTAATCCGTGAACGAAACAGGTTCCAATTTTTAAATGCACTAGTAGAAGATTCTGTCCATTTTTTCGAAACATATCCTGAGTTATATCTGCATCACTGTTGTTGATTTAATGGCTTTCCCTTTTTTAACTTTCTCATTTATCCAGAGAGCATTTATTGGACATTTAAAATTTCGTCAAAGAAAGGTATTTCTATGCATGCGGCGGCTAAAATACCTCGGAGCAAAATCAGTTCTGACGTCACTTTAACAGCACGTCTTTACAACTTAACAACTCTCGCTGCGAGCTTGTGATAAGAACGGTTTAGTTTGGTATTTAGCGGAACAACTAACGTTTCCCGCGCTGATCTGGATTGCGCACTTTGCAGTTCTGGTTTATCATTCGACGTCAACTTTGGCAGTAGACCCTATTCCTGGAATCAGCTTTGGTTACGGGTCTTCTCTACCTAGTTTGGGTAGTGGAAATATATCCGTTAACACCGAAATTGAGCCATTAACACCGTGATCTATAATTGACATTACTGTTGATATTTGTCCTTGATCTAAAATCCCGAATTTGGTAGAAACTTGACCCTCAATATGAGTGGTGAAGTTTAGCAATAGTTGAAAAATCGTGTAACTTTGTCAAAAAGTCTAATATATGGGTCGCTTGCAAGAGCCATTGAAAAGAACTGCTAAAATTTATGATTATGGTGGACGTTTGGGTATTCGAAACGTTCTGGAGATTTTGGTTTTAGAGGTAATGTTCAAAGGCGCCGTCCGCTCAAAGGTTGTTGGATTCGCAAATGTGAGAACAGATATTTGTATCAATCCGCACACTGAATTTTAAATTACGCCCAATGAAGTTACTCTCGATTGTCAGTTCGGCCGGTACGAGAGTTGGCCGAGGAACTTCATTTGGCAGAAACAAAATCTTCCAAATTTGCAATTGGAGTATTGATTGTAAACTCAGACACTCTTGATGCCTTAACTCTGAATTTGTCTGAAGTCTGGTAAAATATTTCAGCAGTTGAGAAAACAGGGGAACGTCGTAGCGGAGCGGATACGTCTTCTTCAAGAACTGAAGTCCAAAGAGAAGGCAATTGAGTTGCAAAATATGGCAAAATCGAAAAAATGATACGCCTGTCTCAACTTGAGTTAGGGGCAGAAGCTAGCCGTTCAATTCCCAATAGCTTCGTTGCACGCCTTAAGGAATCCACCGTTCAAATGGGTATTTAACAGGCGACAACCTCCATTTTACCTTTCGTTTAGGTTGCAGATTTTCCCGACCACCATCGACCAATTTGTACTTGTTTTAGGACTCGCCATTTCAATTTCGTTAAGATCAGTCATGATCATGATGAAGAACGCTTCTCAGTGCTGCATCCGAACAGCAATCGAACTTGCTGGTCAAATTTAAGTTCCCATGATTGGGCAAGTCAGATTGGGCCAACGGCATAAACGTCAACCATTGCTCAAAATAGCTAACACACATCCAAAACTCCATTCGTGCAAGATGTCAGAAACTTACGAACGACCTTTCTAAGTAATTGTATGGATGGTTTAACCACTATCACTTTCACCTCCGCGATGCCTGCGGAAGCTGAACTATCGAATACATTTTTACTTGCTCGTACAATGACGGAAATTCGTAAATACGTGTTAGTCATCGATAAAGATATGCGTCACTCATCAAGGTTTTCTTTCTAACACTTGCGCAAAGTTAGAAAGTAAATGTTGGACGAAGTTTCTGGTAGGCCAAATTGAATTCAAAAGCATCCTTATGCATCCATACGTGACTTATCAATTTATTTTTCGAGGTGAAGAAACTGACGAAAATCTAGCGAACCTTTGTCTGTTGGGGTAATCCCCCCAATTTTAATGGGGCTCAGCCATAGAAGTCAGGCGGCTGTTTTCAGTTTCATGGCGGGTGTGATGCCGCCAATGCCCATGTTGGGTCGCTCGTTGTTGTAAGTCCAGAGCCATTCCGTTGCCTGGTCTTGCGCCTCCTCGATGGTTTCAAAGATATATTGGCCCAACCA
>JBDWAQ010000011.1:0-219155 GCA_039978835.1 Parasphingorhabdus sp. | reverse complement strand
GATCCAATGCTGAAACGAAGGAATAGCCAAAATCAGCCGTTCCTTGGTGGCAAGTTGGTCAACTTTGGAAGGAACCTAGAAAGAAAAGACCATCGTCTCACGGCCATCTTTTTGCATCGCGGACTGATAGGAAGGCGTTGCTTCCATCTGATCGATCCAGCGTAGGCAGCCAGGGCGGCTCTCATCGATAAAGCCCTTTTGCTTGGCCGATGCCATACAATAGCTCATGGTGATATCGGCTGCGGTTAGATCATCACCCGCCAGCCATTTATGTTCTGCCAGATCATGCTCGAGCCGATCCAATATCGTTTTCATGCGCGGCTGTACGAGCAAAGAATTGGCCTGCCCCAAAGCCGCGCTGATAATCGGGCGGATAAAAAAAGGAGACCGTTTTTGCAGCACAGTGAAAATGCCGTCCATGAACTGCATCGGCATCATTGAACCGGTCCCGGCGTGAAACCAGAACAGGTAATCGGCACGTGTCGCGCTGCCATGTTTTGGCCGCAGCGGGCTATCGGGATAGAGATCCAGTACATGATCGATCACCGCGTTGCTCTCAGCCAGGATAAGGCCCTTTTCATCGGTGATGACGGGAGCAGTTCCCAGCGGTGACAGAGCCTTATATTCCGCTGGCGCCAGATTGGATTCAGGATCGCGATTATACAGCTTCAGCTCATAAGGCTGACCGATTTCTTCCAACAGCCAGAGAATGCGGAAACTTTGCGAATATTCCAGATGGTGCAGCGTAATCATCGACGGGCTCTCCTGTTAGGCGTTTTTGATCGTTAGTCCGCCATCTACCGGAATAACCGTGCCAGTCAAAAAACTAGCCGATGGTAAGACGCAGGACAGGGTCATATGGGCGACTTCTTCGGGAATGCCATAGCGACGTAACGGTACCCGGCGTTTGGCGTAAATTGTCTTATGCTCTTCGGAAATCGCATCGGTAATGCCTGTGCGGATCGGGCCGGGGCAGATGCAATTAACGGTGATGCCTTCACGCCCCAGATCAACCGAGAGTCCGCGGGTCAAACCGATCACACCATGTTTGGCCGCGACATAGGGGCTATTGCCGGGCGTTGCGCCCAATCCTTCAGTCGAAGCGACATTGACGATGCGCGGATGTTCGGCATTCCTGAGATGCGGCAATGCGGCACGGATCATCCGGTGGTGCGCGGCCAGCATGACTTCGAGGGTTGGCGTCCAGCTATCCTCATAGCTTTCTTCTGCAACATCGGCGGGGATGGCAAAGCCGGCGTTATTGACCAATATGTCGATACCGCCAAAAGCCTCTGCAATATCATTGACGACCGACCTGATAGCCGCCTGGTCGCTGACATCCAAAGCCCATGCCTTGGCCGAACCGCTATAGCCCGCCGCCTCTATTTCCTGGACCACGGCATCGCATTTACCCTGATCCAAATCAGTGACCGCGACATGCGCGCCTTCGGAGGCAAACAGATGCGCGGTCGCCCGCCCCATGCCGCTGGCCGCGCCGGTAACAATCGCGACTTTGCCCGCGATGGAGCGGCTGAGCGGTTGATAGGGTTCCATCGATCAGGCCGCCTGCAAGCCCTTCAGACGCTCGTTAATTAGCGCATCCGCATCGGCCATGATGCCATCGATCAATTCCTTACAGGTTGGAATGTCGTTGATCAGGCCCGCGACCATGCCGCAGCTCCAAGCACCGGCTTCCATCGTGCCTTCCAGCATGATTTTCGGATAGACGCCTGCAACTTGCTCAATCACATCAGTGAATTGCAAATCAGCGCCTTTTTCTTTCTCGATTTCAAGCAATCTTTCGACCGCAGGGTTGGTTAAAACCCGTTCGGTGTTGCGTAGCGGTCGCATGACGAGGCGCGTGTCCAATTCGCTTGCCGCAACGATTGCATCTTTCACATTCTGGTGCACCGGGGCTTCTTGCGTGGCGATAAATCGTGTGCCCATGTTCATACCTTCTGCGCCCATAGCAAGCGAGGCGACCAACGAACGCGCATCGGCCTGTCCACCAGAAGATACGAAAGGAATATCCAGCTCATCGGCAGCACGAGGCAGCAGGATCATGTTTGGAATATCGTCTTCACCCGGGTGACCGCCGCATTCGAAACCGTCAACAGACACGGCGTCACAACCGATACGCTGTGCTTTCAATGCATGGCGCACAGCGGTGCATTTATGGATCACTTTGATTCCGGCGCCTTGTAGAGCGGGGAGAACTTGCTGCGGATTGTTACCGGCAGTCTCAACCACCTTCACACCGCCTTCGATAATGGCTTTGACCATGCCTTCATAGTCGGGTGCATTAACAACCGGAAGAAAGGTCAGGTTCACGCCAAAGGGCTTGTCGGTCATGTCGTTGCATTTAGCGATTTCGTCGGCCAATGCTGCGGCAGATGGCTGGGTCAGTGCGGTGATGATACCCAGACCACCTGCATTGGATACTGCTGCTGCCAGTTCCGCAAAACCCACATAATGCATGCCGCCCTGAATGATGGGATGTTCAATGCCGAATAGTTCAGTGATGCGTGTTTTCATGGATTTAGCTCCTGCTTGTGGAAGTGATCGAAGCCTGAAAGGCGGTTTCGAGAATCAGTTTAATCGAGCGATTAACTAGCAATCCACTCGCCGGTTGTCACGCCTTTCCAGATATGATCGGGTGCCGTAGCGGCAAGCTCCTCACCGAGCAGTTTGGACCAGTGATGTTCATTGCCCAATGCATCCCGCCACGCCCAAAGCCGGCGCGTGTAATGCTGAAGATCATATTCCTGGGTATAGCCCATCGCGCCGTGCACCTGATGGAACGGCACGGTCACGGCTTCGACGCTATGGCCGATTTGCACTTTCGCAATGGCGGCTTCATGCCAGGCTTTTTCGGGACCATCTTTGTGTTTAATCAGTGCGCTGGCGGCCTGTGTTGCGGCCATGGTTGCGGCTGCCGTTTCCGATGCAGCCACCGACAGTTGATGCTGGATCGCTTGAAATTTCGACAGGGGTCGACCGAACTGTTCGCGCTCAGACACATAGCTGATAGAGAGATCCAAGGCCGTCTCCATCGATGCCGCCATTTGCACGGCGCGTACGGTTAGAACAAGCGCCTCAATCGCACGGCGCGACAGGTTTGTTTTGGCTGATTGTTCTGCAAGGTGACCAGAGAAAATAAATTGCGTCATGCCATCGGGTGACAGAGCTTCTTCGGGAGACCGTACCGCTTCGCGATTGTCGAAAAGCGATATCTCTTGATGCGCCTCATCGAACAACACGATCTTGTCGGCGTGCATGCCAAAAGGAATATCTGCACTGGGCGTATGACCGCTGAGAGCAAAACTGGCGCTGCCGTCGGCCGGCGTTAATCCCGCCTGATCGAGCATCCAGTTGGCGATCAGGGTCTCTGCGAAAGGCACCGGTGCTGCGGCTTGTGCCGATGCCCATATCGCTCCAAATACTTCATCATATTCTGCACCAAATCCGCCATTTTCTTCACTCACCCAAGCGAGTGTCAGGCCGTTTTCCTGAAGCGCGTCCCAGAGCGCCTGCGGATATTCACCCGCTTCTGCTGCATGCGGAACTTCTCTCGGGCAGAGGTCGGTAAATATCTTTGTGGCCGTTTCGGCGACCATGCCTTCTGTATTGATCATCACCGCAGTCCCAACTGACGCGCGGTGATGCCGCGCATCACTTCTGTTGTGCCTCCGCGCAGGGTGTTGGGCGGCGAACGAAGCACGCCTATGTTAAGAATGCGCCGCATTTCCGGGCTCCATTCTTCGGCAGGCAAATCGGTCAGCATCGCGCGGACTTGCTGGGTCAGATCATTTTCCAATCGATTGCCTAAATCTTTGACCAGTGCGGCTTCCGTTTCCGGTGACACACCTTGGTTCAACAGATTTGCAATGCCCCATGACATGCCTTTCAGGGTGCGCAAATTGGCGATCAATTTGCCCAGTCGTGCCTTGCTATCCGATCCCATTTTCCCGCTCAGTTGCCAGAGCGCGGTTTCCAATGTGACGTAACTGGACAGGAAGCGTTCTGGACCAGAACGCTCCATCGCCAATTCGCCCGTTACCTGTTTCCAGCCACCGCCTTCATCACCGAGCAGGCAATCATCAGGAACAATCACATCTTCAAAATAGACTTCGTTGAAATGCGCATCGCCGGAAAGATCGACAATCGGTGTGATCGTGACACCAGGCAGCGAAAGATCAACCATGATCTGTGACAAGCCAACATGTCGGTTGCGACCATCAGCGGGAGATGTCCGCAGCAACGCAACCATATAGTGGCAGATATGTGCGCCAGAGGACCAGATTTTCTGACCATTGACTTTCCAGCCGCCATCGACTTTTTCTGCTTTGGTTTTCACATTGGCGAGATCGGACCCAGCGCCGGGTTCGCTAAGACCGATAGCAAAATAGCATTCGCCGGCGGCAATGCGTGGCAGGATATCTAGCTTCTGTTCTTCGGTTCCATGTTCGAGCAGCATAGGCGCGTGCTGGCGGTCGGCGATCCAGTGCGCTCCAACCGGAGCACCGGCATGGAGCGTTTCTTCGGTCACAATATAACGTTCAAGCGCCGTCTTGTCATGACCACCATATTGGCTGGACCAGGTTAGCCCGATCCATCCGCGCTGTCCCATTTTTTGGGAAAACTCTGGATCAGCCGAAGACATCCAGCATTCCGGTTCTCTTCGATAATTACCCGCTTCAAGCTCTTCTTTCAGGAAGCCTTGCAATTCACTGCGCAGTTCTTCGAGCGCCGGATCGGGTTCAACAACTGGGAAATTAAATCGCTGCATGCGAAAATCCTCTTAAGGGGTGATGATATCAAATTGTGGATTAACTTCATCAAGCGCGCCAAACATAGCTGCCATAAGGGCGGTATCGCCTGACAGTTTTAAAGCACCCGACTGGATCAATTCCAATGGATTGGCCTGAAGCATCAGCAATTTGGTAAAATCGCTCCGATCAATGGACACCTGGGCTGCGGATATTTCCACTTTACCGTCGCGTGGGAATAAATAGCTTTTGTTCAAATCGACCATGACCTCTTCCTGACGATCAGGGAAAGAGAACTGGATGACACCCCCATTGCCCTGCATCTTCTTAGGATTAAATCGTGTTGCCAAAGCGTCGAACAGGTCAACCGCAGGAATTCCATTTAAAACCCGCGCATTGGCGGTAGAGATACTGTCTTTGTTATTATTGCCTTCGCGCAGTTCCTTGGCGCCTACTAGATAGATATTGCGCCAGGTTCCCGCCTCGGCCTGAAAACCCAATTGCTCATAAGTGGAAGCCAGCCAATTTTTCGCCATAGCATTTGCCGGATCGGCAAAAACGACATGGTTGAAAACCGTTGCAGCCCAACGATAGTCGCCTGCTTCAAATGCCTCTTCTCCCACAGCCAGTGCTTTTTCGGCACCGCCCATCGCTTTCAGATATTTTTGCGAAGCTTCGACAATCGGCAATTGGTGGTAATGGGCTGGAACCGCATCCCACCAACCAAAATAGCGTTGGTAGACCGCTTTGCTGTTGTGATTGAGCGTTCCGTAATAATCACGCACGCCAAAGTCGGTTTTGGCAAAATCAGGCTCACCGATATTCTCTGCAATCTCATGCATGGTCGCGCCCTGATTGGCTTGGCGCATAGTTTGGTCATGGACATAGCGATAAAGCCCGCGTTGATTTTTCAGAGCGACCTGGACATTGTCGCTGCCCCATGTTGGCCAATGATGTGATGCGACCAGCACATCTGATTTTGCGCCGTATTTGGCGAGCATCGTATCAATCACCTTGCTCCATTTCAAAGTGTCACGCACCAGCGCGCCGCGCGGCGTGAGCACATTGTGAAAGGTTCGCGTCACGACCTCTGCGGTGTGCAGCGCCTTGAATTGAGGCAGGTAGAAGACGAATTCAGCCGGTGCTTCGGTTTCGCCGGCATCCATAAATTCAAAAGTTATCCCATCGATAACGATCGTCTCACCGTCTTTGCTGACCGACCGCGTTGGCGCAAACAAAGCAACATCGCCGCTCGATAGTTTTTGCCCCAGTCCGCCGCCGACATGCCCGGCTTTCCCAACGGGTAACGCGGTGCCGAATTGAAATTGCACGCGCCTGTTCATCGCGGTTCCGGCAATGACACTTTCGCCGACAGATTCGGCTAAAAATCCATGCGGAGCGACAATGGGCACTTTACCTGACTGGACATCTGCTTGAGAGGCGACACCTGCTACGCCGCCAAAATGGTCGCCATGGCTATGCGTGAACAGCACTGCGGCTACAGGTCGCTCGCCAAGAGTTTTGTTGGCCAGTTCCAATCCCGCTTTCGCCGGAGCAGGCGTGGTCAACGGGTCGATAATGATCCAACCGGTCTTGCCAGCGATCAATGTCATTTGAGCCAGATCATATCCGCGAATCTGATAGATACCTGGTACGACTTCAAACAATCCGTGGATGCTGTTGAGTTTACCTTGCCGCCAGAGAGAGGGGTTGACGGTATCGGGTGCACCACCGCTCATAAATTGAAATTCACTGGGATCCCAGGACACCGAACCATCGGCATTGAGAATGGGCTCGTCGATTTTTACCAGAAAGCCGCGATTGGCGTTTTCAAAATCGGTCTGATCGGCAATGGGAAGGCGCTCTGCAACTTCCGCATTGGCTTTTTTTGTGGCTTCGGTTGCGACACCCGCTGGTGGGGCTGCATAAGCGTTTGTAGCCAGTACTAGCGCGCAAATGGACAGAGCAAGTTTCTTCATTTTACGCTCCCTTAAATTCTGGCTTCCGCTTTTCCAGAATGGCATCAATCGCCTCACGGTGATCGTCCATTTGCTGCAGCACACCTTGAAAGAGAGCGGCCTGATCGAGATTCTCTTTGAGCGTCACGCTCTGAGCTGTGCGGACCAGTTCCTTGGTCTTGCGGATTGCCAATGGTGGGAAACCGATAACCATATTGGCCAATTCATAGGCACGTTCCAACAGAACTTCATTAGAAACGACCTCTGATACCAGTCCATAGTCTAGGGCTTTTTCCGCGTTGATAAACTCGCCGGTAAACAGCATCTGGTTGGCGCGGGCCTGTCCGATGATCCGGGGTAACAGCCATGCACCGCCGTCACCGGGAATGATGCCCACCCGCAAAAAGCTTTCGGCAAAGATCGCATCTTCGCCGGCTATCCGAATATCACACATAGTGGTCAGGTCATTGCCCGCACCGATTGCGTGACCGTTTACAGCGGCAATCACGGGTACCGAGATTTCGGAAAAGGCAAGCGGAATGCGTTGGATACCGGTCTTGTACCAATTCTCGATTTCCAGCGGCGACATGCCCTGTTCCTCGGTCATGGCTTTAATCTCGTGCAGATTGCCGCCGGCGGAGAAACTCTTGCCATTGGCTGCCAGTACAACGCAGCTGACACCGTCGTCACTATCTGCCTGCTTGATCGCATCGACCAGCGCTTCGCATAGATCTTTAGACAAAGCATTGCGCGTTTCCGGCTTGTTCAGTGTTATTGTCACGATCCGGTCATTTTTATCGTAAAGAACGACACCGTCATTTTCGGTTGTCATATTGGTTCCTTTGCCCTGCTCTATAGTTCTGTTTATGGTGACTTCATTGCAGGGGCACCGAGATTCTGCAAGCGCTGCAAAGGTGAATTAGCAAAACTGCCATGAGAAAATCGCTGACTTTAGATAGACCTGATCGCGATCAAGCCGGTTTCACACTGGTGGAATTATTGATCGTGATTGGCATATTGGGGTTGTTGACGTCGCTGGTTGTTTTGTCGCTGCCAGGTGGTAGCGGAGCGCTGGAGCAAGATGCCCAGCGGTTTGCCGCGAGAACCGCCGCTCTTAGAGACAATGCTATCCTGCAATCGCGACCGATGGCAGTACAGGTTACGGCATCGGGTTACAGTTTTTTGCAACGCCGTGATGGACGTTGGGCTATGTTGGAGGATAAGCCCTTTACTTCTACCAACTGGTCACCGGGCGTTTCCCCAGAAATGGATGAAGCAGGATCAATGATCATCAGTTTTGAAAGCACGGGCCTTCCGAGTGAAGCGATCAAAATCGACTTGCAGTTTGAAGAGAAACTAAGACGCATCGTAATCGCACCAATGGGAGATGTGAAACTGGCCGGAGCGCTGCCATGATCCAAAAAGGTGAAACAGGATTCACGCTTATCGAAATGCTAGTGGCATTATCGGTATTCAGTCTCGCTGCCCTAGCGCTGATCCGGCTGCAGGCCTATACTACGCAAAACGCCGCTGAGTTGGAAACCCGCGTCGTCGCGCAATCTGTGGTGCGCAATCGGGCGGTAGAAATTTTGACTGACCCGCGCCCACCTTCACTGGGACAATCCCGTGGTCAGGTTGAAAATGGCGGATTGACGTGGAACTGGACACAGGATGCAAGGTTGACCGAAGATCAAAGGTTTGTGCAAGTCGATATCACGGCGAATGATAGTGTATCCGGTGCACCCGCTTCGCTAACAATATTACGGCCTGCCGGATTGTTGTTGGATCAGGGAGCTCGCAATGGTTCGGAAAACTAGCGGAATACGATGGTTTTGTTGCCGTTGAGCAAAATGCGATGCTCACCGGCCCATTTCACCGCTCTGGCGAGAACCTGTGCTTCGATATCGCGCCCTATACGGATAAAATCTTCGACACTGACACGGTGGTCAATCCGCTCCACCGCTTGCTCAATAATTGGCCCCTCATCCAAATCGGCATTCACAAAATGAGCTGTTGCGCCGATGATTTTCACACCCCGCTCATGCGCCTGGTGATAGGGTTTGGCGCCTCTGAAACCGGGAAGGAAGCTGTGATGAATATTGATGCAACGTCCGGACAGAGCGGCGCTCATATCCGCAGACAATATTTGCATGTAACGAGCGAGAATGAGATAATCCGCCTTTAACTTCACTATTAAATCGAGCATGGCGCGTTCTTGTTCCACCCGGTTATCGTTGCTTACCGGGAGGCAGTGAAATGGCACACCATGCCATTCGGTCAGGTCTTGTAAATTGGGATGATTGCTCACCACCGCTGCTATATTCACCGGTAGACCTCCAGTTTTCCAACGATGCAATAAGTCGTTCAGGCAATGACTGCCCTTGGATACGGCGATAACAATATTTGGTTTTTCCGAACAGCTCACCAGTTTCCAGATAAGGGAAAAGCGATCTGCGATCACTTCAAATGCAAGTTTGAGCTCATCAATATTTTCGGGAAACTGTCCGCCGGCCTTTTTGAATTCCACCCGCATGAAAAAGCGGCCTTGATCAAGATCGGCATATTGTTGACTGTCCAGAATGAAACCATCTCGCTCAGCAAGAAACCCCGTTACCGCTGCGACCAGTCCAACGCGATCTTGTGCCGTTAGTGTCAGAATATAGTTTTGTGTCATATAAGCTCCAACATATACTCAAGTGCTATTGGCCGAGTTGCTCGATTTTGGAAAGATGCATTTCCCCTTGTGTGGACACGCGCATCGACTAGATACTAGGGTCAAGATAACGAACCAGGTAGTATCATGGACAAATTAGAAGAAGCACTCGAAAATTTTGACGATGATGACTTTGCGGTGGATGATGAATCCACGCTGGAATGGTGGGATTTTGATGATCCGGCCGAATTGGTCGAAGCAGTTGCTGGCGACATTCAATTCATCATTGAAAGCGCTCTCGATGCGCGCGGTGATGCGTTGCTCGCACTTCCTGCCAGCGACGACGCGATGCCGGTGCTCGAAACATTGGCGGCAAAACAGATTAAGTGGAAGCATGTCACGATCATTCCGACCCACGACTATCTGGTTCCAGTCGATGACCCGCGCAGTGCGGTGAAGAAGTTGGCAACACTGTTTCTTACACGTGGCGCGCGAGTTCTTCCGCTGGCTCCCGATCATGATGATTATCAGATGGCGGGGTCCGCTGCTGATGCGAGATTGCAGGACCAGAAATGGCCCCCTGATTTGGTCTGGCTAGGCATGGGTGCAGATGGCAGTACCGCCGGCATAATGGAAAGCGCAGATATGGAAGAGGCGCTTGATGGCCCAGCTGAAAAGCGCGCCGTTGGCATCATGCCGGATAATGAAGACACACCGTTGGTGACTATCACCAAAGCAGCAATCTGCGAAGCGCGGACGCTGGTTGTTCTATTGAAAGGCGCGGCCAGCCAGTCGATGCTGGAAATGGAAATTGAGCAAGGTGCAACCAGCATGGCACCGATTGGCCGGGTCTTTGCCGACCTGTCCGTACCTGTGGATATCTATGTAGAAAACTGAGGGATAGAAAATATCCAACACTGTTGAGGGAGAATGAAATGAATGGCTTGAGAAAACTGTCTGGCACTTGCGTAGGTGTCGTCGCCTTAATTTTATCTTCCTCGGTAGTTGCCCAAACAACAACCCCGACCGCGACCAGCTTTCCAACCTATGCCACGGAATCTGCAGGCACAGATTTTGATCCAGCGAAAATTAAAGCGCTGGAAGCACGGATGGAGCAATTCGTAAAAGATGGTGATACAAAGGGTATAGCGACCCTTTTGGTAAAAGATGGCAAAGTTATAAGCCATATGCAGGCGGGTCTGCGCCGTGTGTCCGATGATGCGCCTATCACCGAAGATACGATTTACCGCATTTACTCGATGACCAAGCCGATTACCGGTGTCGCCTTGATGACATTATATGAACAGGGAAAATTTTCTCTGGACGACCCGGTCTCCAAATTTATTCCAGAGTTTGAAAATCTTACGGTGGTCGATAGCTTTGATGCGGATGGCAGTTTTGAAGTTGAGCCGCTTGATCGCCAGCCAACCATGCGTGAGTTGATGAGCCATACAGCCGGATTTGCTTATGGTCTTTATGGCGATGATCCAGCCAATAAGGCATTCAGGGAAAAGAAAATTCTGGCTTCTCCAGATATGAAGTCTTTCATTGATGCGGTTGCCAAAGTACCACTGATGTCTCAGCCTGGTGAGCGCTGGTTCTATTCTGCAGCGGTCGATGTTCAAGGCGCAATCGTTGAACGGCTTTCGGGCAAATCTTTTGGGGAATATCTAAAAACGACGATATTTGATCCGCTGAAGATGGACGACACCGGTTTCTATGTTCCTGAAGTTGAATATGACAGATTTTCACATGTCTATGGTTATCATCCCGTGACCAAGGAATTTGGCCGTGTACCGTTTCCTCAGGTAGCCTATAAAAAGTCCACGGTAAAAATGGAATCGGGCGGTGGTGGATTGGTTGCCACGCTGGATGACTATGCTCGTTTTTGTCAGATGCTGGCCAATGGCGGCGAACTAGATGGCAACCGAATTATCAAACCCGAAACACTGAAGTTGATGCGAACCAGTGTCCTAAATGACAGTCAGAAAGTGAATATCGCCGGGACGCTGACACCTGCGGCTATGGAATATCTTGGCTTTGGCCTTGATTTTGGGACGATTAAAAATGATGGCTCGGGTAAAGTTCCCCATGGAAATGGCACCTATTTTTGGGGTGGCGCAGCCGGTACCTGGTTCTGGGTTGACCCGGTTAACGACCTCTACTTTATCGGTATGATCCAGCGTTTTCCTCAGAATGGATTGCCTGTCGATTTCCGCGGTATTTCGGGCAAAATGGTCTATGATGCGCTAGTGGTCAAATAGTCGCCGAGTTTTCTGTCTATTGCTGTTTTAAACGGCCTTGCGTTTTTGGCTCAACCCGACTCGGCTGATCGCAAATGGAGAACGGAGAACAGATGTAATCTGCGCGTTTAGCCGCCGTTCAGGTTCGGGCGTCTTGGAAATTTAGCAGTATCCCGAAATGAATTGTGGATAAGACTGTGGATAATCGACCCCCGGAGAATCAATATGATAGCTTTAGAAAAGTTTATTTCTCGAAGAAAACACGACCTCATCAGCCCGGACGCCCTTATGGGTCCAGCTCCCCAACTCGGCCGAATGCAATTCCGCACGCGTCAGAGTGACAGTCGTCCGGTTTTTCGCCACCATATCCTAGAAAGTCATGACAAGGCGACGGAAAGAACCGCCGCGGCGTGAACAGTATAAATGATTGTTGGAAATTTCTATCGGCTATTCAATTGATTTAATCGAACGATTAAACCATTGTATCTCCAAATCGAATCGCCACTAGAGGCGATCTTAATTTTGGAGAGTGAAACCCCATGCATCCCTATCTGCATGCACAGAAAAATCCTGGCAAACCTGCGGTCATCATGGCTGGCACCGGTCAGACGATCACTTATAGCGAAATGGACAAGCGATCTAATCAGATTGCCCAGCTATATCGATCTCGCGGTCTCCAGGTTGATGAGACTGTCGCGATCTGCATGGAAAATCATGCCGAATATTTTAATGTTATCTGGGGTTCGCAAAGATCAGGGATGGTCCAGGTTGCGATATCCAGCCGGCTGACCTCCGATGAAATATCCTACATCCTGAGCGATAGTGGAACCAAGTTACTGATCAGTTCGGAACAAATGCTGCCGCTGATGGACGAGTTGCGAAAAACCAATCCAGATGTTGAGCAGTTGATCTTTGGTTCTGGTGACGACCGAGACTTGGATGCAGCCCTTATGGGTATGCCGACTACACCCATCGCCGATCAAAGGCCCGGCTGCGACATGCTGTACTCGTCGGGGACTACCGGTCGTCCAAAGGGTATCAGGATGTCACTTCCAGAGTCGGAAACATTGGATACTCCCAATGGTTTGGCCGTGTTGGCGCAGATGATCTTCGGCTTTCACGAAGATTGCGTCTATCTATCTCCAGCACCGCTCTATCACGCGGCACCTTTGCGATGGAATATGGGCGTGCACAGTCTGGGTGGAACCAGCATCATCATGGACAAGTTCGATCCCGAACACGCTTTGCAATTGATCGAGAAGTATAAGTGCGATGTTGGCCAATGGGTGCCAACACATTTTGTCCGCATACTGAAATTGCCGGAAGAAGTGCGTGCCAAATATGATGTCTCCTCGATTAAAAGTGCAGTGCATGCGGCGGCGCCCGTTCCGATACCAATCAAGGAAGCGATGATCGATTGGTGGGGCCCCGTGCTCAACGAATATTATGCTGGCACTGAAGGCAACGGATTTGTTTTCTGCAACAGCGAAAATTGGATGACGCATAAGGGCACTGTGGGGCAGCCAGTCAATTGTCAGGTCCGTATCTGTGATGAGCAGGGTGAGGAAGTTCCCGTTGGCGAAGAGGGTCAGATTTTCTTCGAGAATGGGAACAAGTTTGAATATCATAACGACCCGGAGAAAACGAAAGAGGCTACCCATCCCAAGGGTTGGACATCTCTGGGCGATGTTGGAAAGGTGGATGAAGACGGATTTCTTTATCTAACTGATCGCAAGAGCTTTATGATCATCTCCGGTGGCGTGAATATTTACCCGCAAGAAATCGAAAACGCATTGATCACCCATGAAAAGGTCACCGACGCTGCGGTGATCGGTGCGCCCGATCCCGATATGGGTGAGAAGGTAGTAGCCGTAGTGCAACCAGCCAATATGGATGAGGTAGGAGATGATCTGGCGCAGGAGCTGGAGGCGTTTTTGCGGGAGTCCTTGTCCGGCGTAAAAATTCCACGGCAGATTGATTTTCGAGACGAACTACCACGGCATCCAACCGGCAAGCTATACAAACGACTGCTCCGGGATGAATATTGGAACAAGGCGGAAAGCAAAACCTGATGCGCGAAGCACTTGCATCATTTGTAAAAGTCGATGCCGAACAAGTGGGCGATGAAAAGGCCATCTATGACCTTACCGAACGCGCCTTCGCACCCATGCCCTTTTCGGATGGCGATGAGCAAGACTTGATAAATGCGTTGCGAGATCATGGCGCACTGACAATCTCTCTCGTTGCGAAGCATGAAGACAAAATTATCGGTCATATCGCTTTCTCACCCGCGTTTCCGGATGACGGATCCACGGGTTGGTATGCGCTTGGCCCTGTTTCAGTGGAACCAGACGTACAAAAATCTGGAGTCGGCAGTCAGTTGATCCACAAAGGGTTGGACATGTTGCGAGCGCGCGGTGCGGCTGGTTGCATCCTGGTTGGCAACCCGGAATATTATAAACGTTTTGGCTTTGAAGTTGTTTCGAAATCCTGCCCGGACGGCGAGCCTTCAGAATATTATCAGATGATCTGGTTTCACGGTGAGAAGCCTGAACAAGTCATCGGTTTTCACAAACTGTTTCACCCGGAAGAAAATTAGGAGCGCGAACCATGGCATCGAATGCACCCACATTATCACCCGAAATGGGAACGGCAGTTATTGACCCCGATAGCTATGCCGAGAGAGAAGGGTTGCTCGACACGTTTGACTGGTTGCGTGACAATATGCCGGTGGCGAAAGTGGTTACGGAGGATGACAGCATTGATCCCTTCTGGTTGATCACGCGTTACGAAGATGTGATGCGGATCTCGAAGGATAATAAAACCTTCCTTAACAACCCGCGTCCGGTTGTGCTGTCGAGCAAAGCTATGATTGAGTTTTCAAAGAGCATAACGGGCAGCAAGATGCTGGTCGATTCGCTGGTCGTTTTTGATGCACCGATCCATCCCAAATATCGGCGGCTAACGCAGGATTGGTTCATGCCTAAAAGCCTTAGGTTGTTGGAAACCGAGATTGAGGTGCTTGCAAAGAAAACTGTGGATCGGTTGGTTGATGCCGGAACCGAAGCTGATTTTGTACCGCTGGTTTCTGCGCCCTATCCGCTGCATGTGGTGATGCAGATTTTGGGCGTACCCGAAGAAGACGAACAGCGGATGTTGTTCCTCACCCAACAAATGTTTGGCGGTCAGGATGAGGATCTGTCCGGGACTGGCATGAAAGATATGACGCCTGAACAAATCACACAGATTGTGGCGGGGGCCGTAGCCGAGTTCGAACGCTATTTCGCGGCTATCGCGGCCGACCGCCGTGCCAATCCGACCGATGATGTCGCCAGCGTGATAGCCAATGCAGAAGTTGATGGTGAGCCGCTCAATGATCGCGATATGGCGGGCTATTACATTATCGTGGCTAGCGCAGGTCACGATACCACCTCCGCCTCAACGGCTGGTGCCATGATGGCGCTGGCGCAGGATCCGGCACAGTTTGCGCGGGTTAAGGCGGATCGCGAACTACTCCCCGGTATTGTCGAGGAGGCTATAAGGTGGACCTCCCCGGTACACCATTTCATGCGCACAGCGGCCGAAGATACTGAAATTGGCGGACAACAGATCAAGAAAGATGACTGGCTGATGATGAACTATGTCGCTGCCAACCATGATCCGGCGCAATTTGAAGATCCGCGCAAATTTGATGCGGCCCGTTCACCCAATCGGCATGCCGCATTTGGCGCGGGCGCACATCAATGTCTGGGATTGCATCTGGCGCGATTGGAAATGCGGATATTGTTCAATGAACTACTCGACCGGATTGAAACCCTTGAACTGGCCGGAGAACCGAAAAGAGCCAGATCCACATTTGTCGGCGGTCTGAAAGCATTGCCGATCAGATATACTCTATCAAAATGAATGACACAAAGCGCCTTGCAATGCGCTATATAGGTATCAAATAGAAACGAATCCCAAAGGAGAGCAAAATGGTTACCCAATATAAGAATTTGATCAATGGCGAGATGGTCGGCACGTCTGATATGCTTGATGTTGTAAACCCCGCCAATGAAGAAGTGATCGGCCAAGTGCCATCCTGCGGCGAAACTGAATTGAACCAGGCGGTTGCTGCGGCACGTGCTGCGTTCCCTGCATGGAGCAAGAAGCCAATTGAAGAGCGTCGGGCTGCTATTCAGGCAATCTCAGGCATCATCAAGGAAAATGCCGATGAGCTTTTTCGCCTGCTTACGGCCGAGCAAGGCAAACCGCACGCTCAGGCACAAGGAGAGATTTTCGGTGCAGCAGCAATGTCTGCAGCGCAATCGACCCTTGAGTTGGAAGATGAAATTAATGAAGATACGGACGAACGGTTGAGCCGCACGCGCCGTGTTCCTGTGGGCGTTGTCGGTGGTATTGTTCCCTGGAACTTCCCGGTTATGATGGCAGTCCAGAAAATCGCTCCGGCGATGTTGTCCGGTTGTACGATTGTGTTGAAACCATCACCGTTCACGCCGCTAACGACTTTACGTTTGGCAGAGCTGATCAAGGATGCTGCGCCAGCGGGTGTGGTCAATATCATTACCGGCGAAGATAGTCTTGGGCCACTAATTACCGCACACCCTGATATCGACAAGATCACCTTCACGGGATCGACCGCAACCGGCAAGAAAATCATGGAAGGCGCATCGGCTGACCTGAAGCGGATTACGCTGGAGCTTGGCGGCAATGATGCCTCTATCGTTCTACCAGATGCCAATGTCGAGAAAGTGGCCGAGCAACTATTTTGGTCCAGCTTCACCAATGCAGGCCAAATCTGTGTCGCCGCCAAACGTATCTACATCCATGAAGACATTTACGACGATTTGAGCGCAGCTATCGCTGAATATGCCAAGAATGTGACTGTCGGCGACGGTGCCCAGCAAGGCACAGCAGTTGGTCCAATCCAAAACAAGAAACAATATGACCGTGTTCTGGAGCTGGTTCAGGATGCCAAAGACAACGGTTATAACTTCTTGGTTGGTGGAGATCACGATCCAGATATTCCTGGTTACTACATGCCGATCACGATTCTTGATAATCCACCAGAAGATGCACGGATTGTGGCGGAAGAGCAATTTGGTCCAGTGATGCCATTGATGAAATTCAGCACCGAAGAGGAAGCTATTCAGCGCGCCAATGCCAGTGAATATGGTTTGGCGGGTGCTGTTTGGACTGCTGACCCGGACAAGGGTGTTGAGATTGCCGAACAAATGGAAACGGGTACGGTTTGGGTGAATGAATTTCTGCATCTGTCCCCTTTCGCACCCTTTGGTGGTCACAAACAGTCCGGCTTTGGCGCTGAATATGGTCAAGAAGGCTTGCTGGAATTCACCTATCCACAGGTGATTACCGTCAAGAAAGATAACGTCCCGGCTTAAGCAGCTGGATCAGTGAACAGAATAGGCCGGCTATCACAAATGTGATGGTCGGCTTTTTCATTTGACCCTAGGGCACGGTCAGTTTAATCGATCAGTTAAATTTTAGATTCTTACGATTTAGAAGGAGCAGGAATATGGCAGAAGCCTATATTGTAGATGCGGTTCGTACCGCTGGTGGTCGCCGCGGCGGCCGATTGGCGGGATATCATCCGGTTGATCTTGGTGCGGCAACATTAGATGCCATTGGCGATCGCAATGATTTTGACCCGGCCGCGATTGAAGATGTTATCACTGGCTGCGTCATGCAGGGCGGCGAGCAATCCAATGATGTGGGTCGCAATGCTGTTTTGGCTTCCAAATTACCCAACAGCATTCCATCTGTTTCGATTGATCGGCAGTGCGGTTCTTCGCAGCAGTCGATCCAGTTTGCAGCGCAAGGTATTATATCGGGCACGCAGGACATGGTTCTGGCGCACGGTATCGAAAGCATGACCCGTGTTCCCATGGGTTCAACTTCAACGCTTTTCTATAAAGCCGATCTTGGCACTTATAAGAGTGAACGGCTCGAAGAAGCGTATCCTGGCATTCAATTTAGCCAATTCATGGGCGCTGAAATGATCGTAAAAAAACACGGTTTGACCAAGGACGATCTCGACGAATATTCATACGAAAGTCACGCCAAAGCCAAGGCAGCGACAGAAGCAGGCGCATTTGACAATGAAATCGTCGCGCTTGAAGTGGAAACACCCGAAGGCAAAGAAATGCACAAGATAGATGAAGGCATCCGTTTCGATGCATCGCTTGAAGGCATGAAAGCGCTTGATCCACTGCAAGAAGGCGGCGCAATTTCTGCAGCCAATGCCAGCCAGATTTGTGATGGTTCATCGGCCGTTCTAGTTTGCTCCGAACAGGCATTGAAAGACCACGGCCTGACGCCCCGCGCGAAAATCGTCAATCTGACGGTGACCGGCGGTGATCCGGTGATCATGCTGGAAGAACCGCTCTTTGCCACTGACCGTGCACTGCAACGGGCAGGTATGAAGATCGATGATATTGATCTGTATGAAGTAAACGAAGCGTTTGCTCCGGTTCCTCTTGCATGGCTCAAACATACCGGTGCGGATCGCAACAAGATCAATGTCAACGGCGGTGCTATCGCCCTAGGTCATCCACTGGGTGCTTCTGGTACGAAGTTGATGGCAACCCTGCTCAACGCTATGGAAGGCAAAGGCGCGAAATACGGCCTGCAAACCATGTGTGAAGGCGGCGGCCAAGCCAATGTCACAATTATTGAACGCTTGAATTAAGAGAAAGAACGATAAAATGGAACTGAATGAAAATGTCTCGGCCGTTATCACTGGCGGTGCTTCTGGCCTCGGCGCTGCGACGGCGAAACGCCTTGCTGAAAAAGGCGTAAAAGTTGCGCTGTTCGACCTGAACGAAGAAAAAGGCGAAGCTCTGGCCGCTGATCTGGGCGGTGTATTTTGCAAAGTGAACGTGACCGAAGAAGAAAGCGTCGACGCTGGCTTTGAAAAAGCACGCGCGGCAATTGGCCAAGAGCGTATCTTAGTGAATTGTGCGGGTATCGGTAATGCGATCAAGACCGCAAGTCGTTCGAAGGAAGATGGCTCGATTAAACATTTCCCACTTGATGCATTTAAATTCGTCATCGAAGTGAATCTGATCGGAACCTTCCGCTGTATTGCAAAATCCGCTGCAGGTATGTTGACCCTCGATCCACTCGCCGATGGTGATCGCGGTGCGATGGTGAACACGGCTTCGGTTGCGGCTGAAGATGGTCAAATTGGACAAGCCGCCTATTCGGCTTCCAAAGGCGGCGTTGTTGGTATGACTTTGCCAATTGCACGGGACCTTTCCCGTGAAGGCATTCGCGTCAACACGATCCTACCGGGTATTTTCGATACACCGCTATTGGCCGGCGCCCCGCCACAGGTGCGTGATGCATTGGGCGCGATGGTTCCGCATCCACCACGTTTGGGTGTGCCGGATGAATATGCCAAACTGGCGCTATGCATGATTGAGACCGGATATTTCAACGGCGAAGATGTTCGCCTGGATGGTGGTATCCGGATGGCACCACGCTAGAACACCAAACAATGTAGGGCTGCGAGAAAATCGCGGCCCTTTTTGTATCTGAAGGAGCCTCCCCATGGACTATACGCAAATTCTCTATGATGTTGCCGACGGTATCGCGACCATCACTATCAATCGCCCGGAAAAGATGAATGCATTTACTGGTACGATGATAAAGGAAATGACCGACGCGTTCGATCGGATTGATGCTGATGATGAAGTGCGTGCGGTTGTTGTTACCGGGGCGGGCGATCGCGCTTTTTGTGCGGGAGCTGATTTGACACCCGAAGATGGCAAAAAACCCTTTGCCAGCAACGAACCAGTGGAAGACTATTCCGATCCCCGTGTGCGTGATGGCGGCGGCTTGCTGATCCTTCGTATTTATCAATGTTTGAAGCCGGTTATCGGTGCCATCAACGGAGTTGCCGTCGGGGTTGGTGCGACCATGCTGCTGCCTATGGATATGCGGCTTGCAAGTGAGACCGCACGTTTTGGCTATGTCTTTGCGCGACGCGGAATCGCGCCCGATGGCGCAGCCAGTTGGTTCCTGCCCAATATTGTTGGCCGGGCACAGGCATTGGAGTGGTGCATGACCGGGCGTGTATTTGATTCACAGGAAGCGATAGACGGTGGACTCGTCCGCTCACTCCATAAACCCGAAGACTTGCTTCCTGCAGCCTATGAGCTGGCGCGCGAAATTGCCGATAACACCGCACCCGTTTCGGTGGCGGTAACGCGGCAAATGTTGTGGCAACTGCCCGCTGCGGATCACCCGATGGAAGCACATAAGGTAGACAGCCGGATCATCTTTAATCGTGCCAAGTCGGCCGATGCAAAAGAAGGGGTTGCCAGCTTTCTGGAAAAACGATCCCCCGATTATCCAGATAAAGTTTCTAGTGACTTGCCAGACACCTTCCCTTGGTGGGAGGAACCTGTTTATAAGTGACACTAATGTGATGAGATGCACATGGGGGAGTAGAAATGAGCGTCGAAAAATTGGCGGCAAAAGAAAATGAAGCAGGTGCCCGCGACAAGTTGATTGAGACCGCGAGTCAGATCATGCGCGACGGGGATACAATCGATATCTCGTTTAGCGAATTGTCGGTATTGTCGGGCCTGAACAGTGCTTTGGTCAAATACTATTTTGGTAATAAAGACGGGCTTCTGGAAGCCATATTGGAACGGGATATGAATAATATCCTAGAACAAATAGGCCTTTTGATCGAGAAGGACTGGCCGCCCGAAGACAAGCTGCGACACCATATCGGCGCGGTCATCGATACCTATTATGAATTTCCCTATCTCAATCGTTTGACCATGCGTTTGATCCGCGATGTTCCGCCGGAAGGTGCGCGCAATATTGCCGACAAATATCTCAAACCGCTTTCCGAAGCTTATAATATCTTCGTTGGCGAAGGCATTAAGTCGGGCGTGTTTCGTGATGTGAATCCAGATCTATTTTATTCCGCTGTTACTGGCGCGGCAGATCGTTTCTTTACCGGCAAGCTGGTGTGGAAATATTGCTATGGCCGCGAAGATTTCGATGAACGGATGCGCGATGCCTATCGCGAACAGACAGTCGATCTGATCATGGCAGGCATTTTGAAGTAACAGGTTTTTACCGAGGATAGATTTATGAAACGTGCGATAACGGCTTTTGGACTATCCCTCGGTTTGGCATTGAGTACACCCGTTGCGGCACATGATGTGAAATCATCTGATGCAAAAACAAACCAGGGCCCAGTGTTACCAGCTGAACAACTCTACAAAGCCTTTGGTTGGGACATGGAAAATGTGGAGATCAAGACCGAGAAAGTCGCTGATGGTCTCTATGTCCTATTCGGCAATGGCGGGAACATTGCGGTGTCAGTCGGCGAAGATGGCACTCTAATCGTTGATGATCAATTCCCGCAACTGATGCCTAAGATCAAGGCAGCGCTAAAAGAAATTGGCAGTGAGAAGGTTGATTTCGTGATCAATACCCATTGGCACTTTGATCATGCGGATGGGAATATGGCGCTCGGCAAGGATGGCACATGGATTGTCAGCCAATCCAATTCACGCGAGAAAATGCGCAGCGACCATATTATCAATCTGGGCTTTGTGGCGTACGAACAGAAAGCTTATCCCGCCCACGCGATTTCCGACATCACCTATGACACAACGATGCAGTTTCACATCAATGGCGAGAAAATTGACCTGCTGCATTTTGGTCCGGCCCACACAACCGGAGATAGCGCGATCGTCTTTCGCGGTAAAAATGCCGTACATCTGGGCGATATATTCAACAACTCTGGCTACCCCTTTATCGATGCCGACAATGGCGGTGACATTGCTGGTATGATCGCATTCTGTCAGGCGGTCCACGATACGATCAACGACGATACAAAAGTTATTCCTGGCCATGGTCCCGTGACAACACGAGTAAAACTCGCGCGCTATATTGAGGTGCTGACGATAATCAAAGACCGCGTGCAGCGCATGATCGATGAAGGCAAGGATTTGCAGGCGATCGTCGCTGCGAAGCCGACGGCGGAATTCGACAAGGAGTTTTATGGCGTCGAGGTAACGACGACCGCTTTCGTTGGTCGTGTTTATGCGAGTTTAGCTAACAAATAGTCGTTTAGCAGAGTCCGCTTTGGGCGCAAAAACGGACATTAGGAAAACAACAGCTGTCGGTCTGGAAGCGACCCAATTGCGGACGTTCAACCTGACCAACCGCGTTATCAGCTATACGCGCAAAAACCGACATTAGAAGCTGTAGAAAAGGATCCGTAATCTTTCTGAGGATCCGCAACGCCATCTGTTTTGGCATTCAAGTCAGCTTGCCACCCAGATGGTTTAACAGATCAGTCGCGGACATCGGTTGAAATGGAGTTTCTCGAAATTTACTTTCACACAGATCGTAAAGCCTGCAGTTATACGGCACATCAACATTGTGCTTCCGCGCCAACGCCAACAAAGCCCCGTTAATAGATTTCAACTCCGATCTACCCGTGTTTTTGGACAGGATGTCACTAGCCATACTGGTGCTGCCGACCATTGCCATTTTTCGGCGGAATATTGGCCTTGTCAGGATATTTGGCAGAAGCTTCCCTAGCTTTATAACCCACCATGGCGGAAGCGGGCTCTTGCTTGGTGGCCGAATATCAGCAGCTTCCAACGTTTGGATTGCTTCATTGGTGATTTCTGTAACGACCGCTTGCAACGAGGCAATACCGGCCTCTTCATGGTGAGAATTTCCGATAATGGTCGTGACTGAATTGGCTAAATTACTCACAATTTTTGTATAAGCATCGTCTACGAAACCTAAACTATGTTGGCATCCTATGAAGCTTGAAAACAGTTTGGTTAGCTTTTGCACATCAGGTTGCAATTGATTGTCCGGCGTCCCCAATATGATGGGGCCGTTGATATTGACGTTCCAATCTAAACGATCCTCGGTCGTGTTTATAGAACAGGGTTCTTGCCAGGCGTTATAATTTGCAATTGCATAGACGATATTGCCAAAATATTTTGGCAATATGAATTGGTTTACAATTCCGTTTTGCAGGCCGAGTATCAAGGTTTCTGGGTCGATATAGTTTACGAGCTGCTGGCAGCAGCCCTCTAAATCGAAATTTTTGACTGTGACAATGAGCAGGTCAACACCACCAATCGCTTCAATGCCATCCATGACGGTCAACCGGGTGTCACCCACCAGCACTTCATCGCCGCTCAATATCCGAACAGGCCTGTTCTTCAAGCGCTCAGCATTTTCGCCTCTCGCTATCAATGTTACATCATGTCCACCGGTTGTCATCCATGCAGCCAGTGTTGTACCCATAGCTCCGGCACCCAAAATTGCGATTTTAAGCGGTTCTTTCATTGTGGGATCGATTCCTAAAGGCGTAGATGAATAGAGCCACGTTGACGAACGCAACTCCGGTATAAATCATGGATGGAATTGCAAATTGCAGGTTGCCCAATAGGGAAGTCGCCACAAATATCCCCGTTGCACTGTTTTGAATGCCAACTTCGATGGCTAAGGTTTTTGCTGTTTTTACCTCTCGACTTACTGCCATGGCGCTGCTGTAGCCCAGCAACATGGCCAGCCCGTTGAGCAGAAAAAGAGGGATGATCAGAGCTGGCAGATCGTTTGTCATCTCATCCCCGCTAACGGCAATGGTCATAACGATGATGATGGCCAAAAGGATGTTCGATCCACGAGCAATCATTGGGCGATAACGATCGGCAAATGATGGAAATTTATATCTGATGAGCATGCCCAGCACGACCGGAAAAATGGTCATAGAAATCAAGCTCAGGCTAGTGACCAATAGGTCCATTTCTACATATTTATTTTGGATCAAAAAGAACTGAAGGGATCCGTTGATTACTATCGGAATGCTGATTGTCCCGATCAGCATGCTGACACTTGTCATCGAGATACTGAGAGCCACGTCGCCATGGGCGAGCTGCGTGAGTAGGCCAGAGACAACCCCGCCAGCGCAGGATACAAGGATCATGATACCAACAGCCATGGTGGGCGACACGCCGCTGAGCACAGCGATTGTAAATCCAAGTACGGGTAGACCTACCATTTGCGCTAAAACGCCAATAATTGCCGGCTGCGGAGAATTCAGTAGCTTTTCGAAGTCAGCTAGCTTGAGTGCCAGCCCCATTCCGATCATCATGAGCGCCAAAGCAATAGGTGTTAGATTTTCGATAGAAAGCATTGGTTTCTGATCTTCATAGAGTGGAATGAATACTCACATACAAGCAGCAAAAAACTGGGCCAATATGATCGCCCGTCAAAAAACAGTCATTTCACGCCAAAACAATCCGTGATATGGCTTCATCTATGTCAAAAAATGACGATTCAGGGTGTCAAAAACGCTCGCTATCGGAACACAAAAGCATGACACCGCTTTATGGCCACTATGTTCCATGCAGCCATCTCGCCATCCTTGAAGCTTTTGCCGGTCAGCAGGGAATTGAAATTGAGCCACTGCTCCTACAACACGGTCTGAGCCTTGACGGTGTACGCGCACCTGGTGCGACAATGGCAGCTGACCAATATGCACAGCTTTTGCTTGAAGTTGACGGTCTGAGAGAGGACGACGGATTTTGGTTTCGCTTTGGCAGCCAGTTGGATTTTCCGGCTTATGATGTTTTGGGTCAAGTACTGCTCAGCTGTGAAACGTTACGGCAGGCCCTGCATATGTTGGCAAAATACTATCAACTCCTCAGCTGTGGGTCCGAGCTAACTTGCTGCGAAGATGGATATGCACTTAATTTGAACATCTACCGTCAGGATAATATTCAATCGAGAATGAATCTGGTGAGGTCCGAACTGCTCTCAGCTCTGATATATAATGGGGTGTCAAAGCTGCTACCGGATAGAGGAAGCAAATTGAGGTTTGAATTTGACTATTCCAAACCCGATTATGCCGACCATTATCACATCTTTTTGAACAAGAACTGCGTATTTTCGGCGGAGCAGTCAAAAATTGTCGTGCCATCTGAATATTTGGAGCAACCTGGTATACATCCCAATCCGATATTGCTTAAAATCCTCACCGAGCAATGTGATCAGATGCTTGAAAAATTGACTGGCCGTTATTCGCTTGGTGCACAGGTGAGAACTGTGATCTCTGCAATTCCGGGTCATTATCCGAATGCTCATAGTGTGGCTGAGAAGATTAATCTTAGCACTCGGACTCTGAATCGTAGGCTCAAAGCTCAAGGCACAAGCTTCCAGCAGATATTGGATGAAGTCAAAGCGCAAAAGGCGATCAGTTATTTGCAAGCGACAAAAATGACTGTCGAGGAAGTCACAACCGAGATGGGCTATAGCGATTCTGCAAATTTTAGACGCGCATTCGTTCGCTGGACAGGCGTATTGCCGTCGGAATATCGACAAGCCTAATCAAAACTGTGTGAACTTAAGCTCGTCCTACATCCTCGAAGTCCGCTTTCAGCACCGAGCTATCTTTCACAACGGTTTATTGTTACGACTGCTTCCCACCCCACTTTCAGACATCCAGCTTGGCCAAAGTTAGAGTCCGCTTTCGGGATAAAGCGGTCTCCCAAGGAATGTCTGATATTGGGGCGGAAAGCGGACATACGCGTTGGCGCAGCGATCCGTTTTGAACATGTAGGGTAAAATCTGTGTAATCAGGTAGCCACACGGTAAATTGAGCTTAGAATAAAGCGCTTCGCTTCAGAAACCACTATAGTCAAGAAGTTATGTGGTAACAAATGTCATCACAATCAACAAAAAGCAAGAACATCAATAATTTAGAAAAGTAAATGGCGGAGCCGGAGGGATTCGGTGGAAAGTGGCGTCAATTTGATAAGTCCTTGAAATGATTGGTCGCCCAATTTTCTTGCCGGAGAAATGTAGGGCAGGTTGATGTGCAGTTTTGCCCCACAACGATCAGTCACGGAAGTGAAAAATTTGCAAAGATTTTTGTGGCCCAGATAGGAGGGGTCCCCGATTCCACTTTCGCCCAAAATCGTTAGAAATGTGTGACACTTTCGGCCCTTGTGTAGAAAAGTGTAGCAGACTTAGCACCACTGAAATGGGGGTGAAGTTAACTGCATTGATTTTACCGTTTATCCTGACAGTTTCAACAGGTGGTTACACATGGACTCGATGGTTTTGGGTGGTCGGTCAGTGCAAGTATTTTACACCGTATCAAGTACGAGCTGGCCAACTTTCGATGAAGCGATGGACGGTTTGTATTTGTCTCCCAGTCGTGCTTTTATCTCTGATAGCAAAAGAGCCATATGGTGCTGGTTTGCAGCTTTTCGCCAAGTCGACGGTCCACCATTATAAGTTTCTGAAGTTCCTAAAAACTCAAGCAACCTATCCCCATCACTAAATTGTTCTCCTTCAAACAAGGGATGTTCAATTAGCTTTTTGGCGACCGGCTTGATCGCTTCAAAACCGACAGGCTTTTTACACTGAACACCTTTTACAATGAGATAACTTGATGTCGTAGTATATCGAAGATGAGCACTCGCTGGAATTGGGCCATTTGATGGTGCATAGTTACCAGGAAACTCCACCGAGTAGTCAGAATAGCAAACTTCAAGCTGGGAAGAATGAAGTTGTTGGTAGATCATTTCATAAATGTCTTTTTCTACACGCGGGAACTCAGAAGTTTGGCCGGGCTTGAGGCCGAAGTTATCAGGAAACGCTGTTGCAGACCAAATCACGCCATGCCAAAAACTTGGTGGACACAACCCCACGATGGAACTTGCAACTAATTCTGCAAATTCAACGTTCATCCTCGAACTAATCGGACCCGCGTCAAACAGCAAAATTGTTTTGTCCGGACTACAATTCAATAAGCTGACAAAATTGGAAAGGGCATCAAACGTAAGGCCATTTTCCAAATCACTTAGGAGAATACGGATGAGCAAAGGAACCTTCCGCTGTTCACGAATAATAGCCTTAGTTGCGTCGAGATATCCCTGTGTGGATGTAAGCTGGCAGCATGGAGCTATCTGTGATCCGGAAAGATTTGTTCGTAGATAAACTTGCCACAACGGATGATTTTCAAGTCCTAAGATTTCTGTTTTAGGTTCCAAAAGACTGGCATCAATTGCAGCAATTCGATTGCCCCAGTGTGTAAAAAGACGCTCTCCGAATGTTTTGATATGCTCAGTGGCGGACAGAGGTTTCTTATCCTCAAAATCATAAGAACCACTGGGAGGCAGTTTGAAAATTGGCAAGACTTCTGGTCCATCGCTATCACTCAAAGTGCCTAAGGCCGAATATTCAGCCAGTTTCCATTTTAATTGAGGAGCATATTTGAAACCAAATTCGTCCATTGAACTATCCACCCTGCATGAAATTCTTAAGTGACTTCTTTAACTCTCCTTGACCGATCAACTTTGACAAAAGGTGATAGCCGTTCTCTTTCCGAATTTTACCTGCAATTAGGGCTGGGTGCACTGATTGTTTGTGCGCGAACCGTATAACAGCTTCTTCATCTGAAGTGAATCGAACGAACGAATTTTGCCAATGCTCATCACTTAAGATTGCATTCGCAGCAAAAGCATCCGCTTCTTTCTCTGTCTCTAAATCAGATTCGCCAACGTTTTCCTCAACAAAGTTACCGTCTTTAAGAAGCGACCAGTGAAGTTTTATGTGCCCGAGCTCATGCAACAATACGAACCAGAAGTTATCAAGCCGATTATGGCGCAAAGTCATGGCAATGGCTGGCCTGCCATCGTTTAACAAAAAGGCCCCGCCATCAAGGCATGTTTTTGGCAATTTATTTACAAAAACGACAGCAATCCCATGCTCGTGGAGAAATTGTATGGCTCTAGCCGGCCCATCCTCATTAACGCTCAACTTGACAAGATGCTTGAAATCTTTTGCGTTCAATTCTCTATATTGAGGTAGCTTTTGAGAGAGTCGGTTTGCTCGTTTGAGTGCCTCAGCTCGCCAGACTAAGAACGCTCCTTTCGAAGACACGTGCTCCGGGCCTATTGTTCGTTTGTGCAGTACATTTGCCGAAGTTTCAAACTGAGCATCGGATAGAAACCCGCTTAACGCAGCGATTTTGTCATCAGATTTGCTCTTTCGAAGGTTCAGCTTCGGCTGAAACCATCCAAGTTTATTCATTTCGGAAATTGGAAAATCATCCAAATCCAAACCAAAATCAGTATAGATCTCTGACGAAGTCCCTAACTCGAAAGAGCCCTGCAAATTGATATTCAGCGCATTGGCAACTTCCGAAAGACGGACTAAGTTTGCCGTGCTGTATGAATCTTTTTCATAGCGTTGAATTTGTTGTTCTTTCAAATTCAATCGATCTGCCAGAAACTTCTGTGTCCATCCTCGTGATATTCTGCCTCTAACAAGGGCATGACCGATAGACGTAACTCCATCAATAGAGATCGAAGTCTGATCTTCGTTTTTTTGTTTCGTGAAATCGGAGATTTGCTCACGAAGAGACGACGCCTGACTTTTGTATGACTCCAGTTGCGCTTTAGCAAAAATTGGACTCACACCATTTTCAATTTCTTTCAAAGAGTCAAAATTTTCAATGGCGGACTCATATTTGTGCAACGCCTTTATGGCTGTTGTTAGCTGTGCCTTGTTTTTGATCATGAGTTTAGCATTTCAATTTGGTTCAATTTTAACCTTATCAGGCCAGTTGGAAATCCACTTCTGGTCGTGGAAAAAAGTTCGACGTGTGGGCAGGTAGCAACATCCCTTGCTTTGCCAAGCAACAAATCTCCCCTGAATCTTAACGCTCTTTCTGCTTCTAGTTTTTCATCGTACAAAATTTTATCGAGTTTTTCTGGATCAACGTTAGCTGGATCCCAGATAGCATCCCAGTCTCCGGGCATCGATTTGGTTGTCACAAAACTTCCGCCAACATAGATTTGGCGGCAACCTGCTTTTCTCAGTTCAATGCATGCTTCTTTGAGGCCAGCCAAAAGCCAACTCCGGTGCTCATTAAACACGTAAAGTGTCACAAATTCGGAGAAAGTAGCATCATGTATGCCTGACGGGAGAACGTCTTGATCTTGTATTTCGCCTGAGATTAACTGAGGAACCATAGCACAACATTATTGTTGTGTGAATCCTAAGTCAACTTATCTTTCCCGCAATCTCTGACCCCAAAAAGGAATGGGGTCGCATGCTCAATTAACTGAGCAGGCACGGCTCATAAATTTAGCGGTGTTATCGCATTGATCGCCCGGTTAGTCTTCGACAATATCAAATCTGGCGAGAAATGCTCATTGGAGCCTAGCCTCGTTACGACTGCTTTGACGACGGAAACAGATAAAATTGTTTCCTCTCCTTTTGCGCCCAAAGCAGTCATTAGAATGATCCAGACTTCTCACTTTGGGATATGTTAGAAAAACTGATTGTTGCGCTTAGAATGTGCTGGCATCGATTTTGCGGCGTAAATCGTTTAAAGTTGGGAGTTGTGCAGCCAAATGTCCAATGGAAGCTTCATCGGCATCCAGTTTCCCAAAAATTTCCAGACTTGCTGCTTTGCTCCCAATAACACGCTGTTCCCGATGCACGACCTCTTTGTTGAGCCGCCCTCCTTCCAAACGGAAAATGGCATTCCCCATATCCATCGGTGCCAAATTGTCGGTTAGTTGACCAAGCGCCAAAACAAACTGGTTAACCGCTAGCTTGCCTTCTCGTGTATGGACATCATATGCTTCGGTTGGGAAACTGCCAATGATTTCAGAGGCGGGAATTTTGTTTTGAATAAGCTCAAATTCATTTTCATTTTTTAACAAGTGCCAGATTTGCAGATAAGAGCAGAATAAAGCATCGCTAGTTCGAGCAGCACCTCGATCAGCAATGTAATAGAGGATGAGCGGCATTCTTGCGTTTGCCATCACCCTCATCAGCGGAGCACGAGGGCGGTAATTTGATTTTGGGAGCACGCCGCTTTGAAACCTGTGTGTTCCAGCCAACAACCACGTTGCTAACATCTTCTGTTCAATGGGTAGCGCTTCATCACTGACGTGTTGAGCGAGATCATGGTCAAGTGCTTTGACCCAATCTGTTACGAGCGGTTTCAAAGCGGGATTATATTCTACCAAACTTAGTAGGTCACATGCCAGTCGGCTTTTAGGACTTTCTGCCAACATCTGCGCCAGATATGCAGCAAGTTCAGCATCCCCTGCCTCTCGCCTGTGCTTTCGGTCCCCTAAAACAGCCAAGCAACAAGCAGTGGCGAGAAAATTACCAATCCCAACATCTTCCAAGGCGCAGACAGCTAGTCTCCGAAAAACATGATTTGCGTCTAATTGGCATCCTTGTTTGGCAAACTGGATGGCTCTTTGCACCTGCCCTCGCCTGACCGCCTTTTGAAGCGCGCTAATATTCAACCATTTCTGTGACGGGATCAGGTCAATTATCTCATGCTGCGGCTCTTTCCAGCCGATGAAGCCCATCAGAACATGTTCCCAAAGCAGGCCATCCATCGACTTGAGAAGTTTTGTTTTGACCAACCCATCAGATCCTAAAAATGCTTCCGGCATCGGTCGCACCAAGCAAGGTTGACGCAATTCAGAAACAGACTGCCATATATCGAACATGATTTAACTCCTTGTTTTAGATACAAGAAGCGTAATTCTTCACACTCGACACGATAGGAAAATCGACGGAACCCAACGGCCGGTTTGGGTGCAAAAGGAGATGCTAAAAAAGCACTAGCCCCCATTTCGCTGACGCCCCACCGGCGTTCCTTGAAGTCAAAACCTGTGTCCGCTTCGCGCTCCAGTTTCGGACCTTCTTATGGTTTCCGCTGTATCCCGAAAGCGGACATCTGAATTTTGTAGGTAGCTACTTTTCCCTTTCCCATTCAACATCTTCCGGTCGGTCATTTTTGTCACTGGCAAAAAACGTTTTCAGAACTTCAGGCAATAGTGGCGTCCAGTTATTCCAATTGTGCCCATGATTGTTTTGTGAGTAATTTAAATCATAACCCTTTTTGTCCAATGTCTTTTTCAAGGATAGAACGGCTTTCCTGTTGTCAGAATGATTGCCGACAGACAGGTAAATTTTTAGGTTCTTTTTTTCGAATTTGTCATATTGCCTTTTTAGATATTTAAGGAACTGACTATGGGCCGGAGAGTTCATGGCGATACCGCCGAAATAAGGGGTGGCCATCAGTCCAAAACAGCCGGCATTAAAGCCACCAAAAGAAACCCCTAGAATGACCCTGTTTTCCCGTAGGCCGCTGGTTTTATAAGTCCGGTCAATTAATGGCACTAACTCTGTGGTAAAGAAATCGACATAGTCCTTTTTACAGAAGAACTGATCATTGCGCCGGTTATTTCTGAGATGGTTAGGGTCCCGAGCATCAACGAAAATAGCAATGACAGGCTTGATCGAACCTTCAGCAATTCCTTTGTCCAGAGCCCTTACCATATGTCCCTTCTGGATATATGATTGTCCATCAGTGACGTAGATAGTCGGCAAATTATCGACTGGTTTTGTCGTGTCTGGTAAATAGACCCGATACTGCAAGTCATAACCCAAGACAGTACTTTTGATGCGAATGTTCTCGGAAAGAATCCCTTTCGCATGAGCAAAAGGCGAAAGCATTGTAACAAGCGCTAGGACAAAAATGCAGATAGGAATTCTGGTATTCATTTCCCCTCACATTTGATTTCGAAGCGTTTTGCTTCTTGTTGAGTGTCCGTCGTTAGAATATTCAGCACAGATGGCTGAGTAAATCAGAGGAGTATAGTCTTCGTCTTGTTGGCTAACAATAGGCGACCTGTCTGCGGTGTTGCAAGCGCCGATGGGCATTCCGAATTCGAGCAGCGCGTAATGTCTTCTTTTGCGTCCAACGCAGCCTGAGCCGGACATTCCGCAATCGGCCCAATTGCTGATCTTCCGGAAATGATGTGAGCGGTCATTCGGCAATGCGCCGCAATTTCGGACGTTCCTATGGATTCCGCTTCATCCCACAAGCGGACTTTAGAATACCTATCTACAAAATTAAATTCTGCCAGCCTTTCTATCAGTGAACATCAGATTCCTGCTAACTCCAGCACTGCCTTGATAACACCGCGTATTTCGGCGAGACCCTTCATCCTGCCAATGGCAGAATAACCAGGATTTGTGGTGCGTTCGATATCACCCATCATCAAATGGCCGTGATCGGGGCGGATGAAGATTTCGCGGTTCAATTGCTGTTCGTTATCCAGCAAATGGCGGATCACCCGGACCATATCGATGTCGCTGTCGAGATGACTGGCCTCATGGAACGACCGTTGTTCCTGTGGATCACGGGTCACGCCGCGCAAATGGGCAAAGTGAATGCGCTCGGCAAAATCGCGCGCCATTTGGGGGAGGTCATTGTCAGGCCTGCTACCGTAAGTGCCGACACACAAGGTTATGCCGTTGGCCGGGCTGGGCAGTTCATCAAACAGCTTGTCGAGATCAAGGGGCGTACAGATTATGCGCGGCAGACCGAACATATCCCAGGGCGGGTCATCCGGATGGATGGCCAGATTCATGCCCAGTTTTTCGGCATGGGGAAGCACTTTCGCAAGGAAAGCAAACAGGTTTTGCCGTAACCCTTCATGATCAACATGGGAATAGCGTGCCAGTACTTCACGGAAATCCTCCAGTGAATAGGCATCAGTCATTTTCCCCGGCAGGCCGGTAATGATCGTGCAGGTCAAATCCACTTGATCTTTTGCGGTCATTTTTTCGAACACCCGCTCAGCGCGTTCAATCTCTGCTTGCGAATAGTTACTCGGCGCATTTTCACGCCGGAGAATAAACAGATCAAAAGCTGCAAACCGGTCCTGATCGAAACGCAGCACGTATACCCCGTTTGGCAGTTGATATTTCAATTCGGTCCGCGTCCAGTCGATCACCGGCATAAAATTATAACAGATGGTTTTGATCCCCTCTGCAGCCAGATTTCCTAACGTTACAATCCAGTTTTCGACATATTGATCATGGCCCAGCGCGGCTAGCTTGATGTCTTCATGGACCGGAATGCTTTCCACCACCGTCCAGTGTAACGGCGCCATTGTTTCATTATGTTCCTCAATGATCGCCTTGTGCGCAGCAATTTCTTCACGCGGCCATACTTCGCCGATAGGAATATCGTGCAATGCACTGACGATATCGGTCGCACCGGTCTGCCGGATCTCCGCCAGACTCACCGGATCATTCGGACCAAACCATCGCCAGGACTCACGCATTGTCCACTCCCTCCGTTCAGCCTGCCAGCATGTCCGTCAGGCCCTGTAATCCCATATAACCGGTCAACAGGGAAAACAGGAAAAGACCGCCAAGGCCCAGATTGGTGAGCAGGCCATTCCTGTGGACACCCATCAAATCAGAACGATTGCCCAGATAGATGATGCAGGCAACGGTTACGGGAAGCAGAACAACATTAAACGCTTGTGACAGGATCAGCACAAAGACCGGTCTTGCGTCGAACAAGGGCACAACCAGCCCCAGCAGTGAAATCAAAAATACGAAGACACGGTATTTCCACAAGGTCATATCGCGCTGCGTGCCTCGATAGTCGCAGAGGAGCCATGGGATCAGCAACAGGTTGGGAAATTGCGAAGACACGCCAGCAGAAATGATCCCGATGGCAAAGATCGACACGGCCAATGGACCGGCGAGTGGTTCCAACAAACCAATCATTTGAGAGGCGTGTTCCAACCTAATCCCCTCGGCAAACAGGCTACCGGCTGCGGCAGCCATGATTGAGGCGCTGATGACGAACATCATGATGGCGGCAAAGGCGGCATCGCGCCGCTGTTGTTTGTCATGCTCCATCGTCCAGCCGGCCTCTTTGACCAATGTGGTTCGGATGATGAACAGTCCGGAAAAGATCGTTGTGCCAACCATCGATGCAATCAGCAGCAATGGTCCGGTTTCGCTGGATGTGACTTCCGGCACCGAAGGAACCAGCCCGGCAGCAATATCTCCTACAGGCGGCATAAGGATGAAAAAATTGAGGACGAAACAGCCCGCCATGATCGCGACAATGACCGCGAGAGTGCGTTCGAAAACCTGTGTGCGTCCGCTCCAGAATATGAAATAGGCAACCGCACAGAAAAACGCTGCCCAATAGATCGGCGCGATCCCACCTTCGATGAAGGTCCTGGACCACTCATAGCTGATTTCAGCAACAATCCCCATCACGCCCATCACGCTGCCGCAAACTCCGATACCAAGGGCGGCGATGAAAAACAGGCCAACGGCTGGATGAATATGCTTGCGAAAAGCCTCAAGCGCCGTTTCACCGGTCACCAGAGTATAGCGCCCAAAAGTCGCGATCATCAGATAGGTTGCCGCGCAGGAGATCAGCACGGTCCACAGGAGTGTCATTCCGTAATTGGCACCCGCCGTTGCCATGGTGGTCACACTGCCGGTGCCGATATTGAACCCCAGCAGGAATATGCCGGGCAGGAAGAGTGCAAGCTTTGCTTTCAGGTCTGTGGCTTTTATTGAGGCGGTCATTCCGCCAACACACCCGATACTCGGACGTCAGAATGTGACACCAATTTCTGCTCCGGCTTATCCATGCGCGCCAAAATGATTGGCTATGGCGGTCGAGATACGCAACATCAGCGCATAGGACTCCTCAATCACATCAATATAGTCAGTTCGAATTCGCTGATATTCCGGGGCGCTGCTCTGCGAAGCCTGGGCCGGTTCGTCCAGATCGAAGTCACCAATCTCGGGAGCCTCCACCGGATAGGCATCACGCAGCAACGCAACCGCATCGGGAATGCGCAGTGCAAATACCATGTCGAGAATATCATCGCGGCTAATATCGTTGCGCCGGGAGAAGGGAGGGATTTGAACCGCCTTCAGAAATATATGCTGCATCAGTGCCAGCCGCAGTGCATGTAAAACACCCAGAGTTCGGCGACGTTCCTCGTCAGCTTTAGGCAATGATTTAGCCGGTAGCATGTCCAGCAAGCGTCGCAACATGAGGCCGTCAATGCGCAACTGCGTCGCCAGTTGACGGAAGGATTGCGCCCGATTGTCAACCGCCAGTCGTTCGGCCAGATCAAGGCAGGCAGCCTCGACTTCGGGCTCTGCGCCGCGATAGGGGCGGGTTGCCCAGAAGGCTCCGTTGAATATCTCGCCATAGGCACCGAATGTCTTGATACTGGCGCGCTGGTTGGAATAAGAAACAAGCCGCATCAACGAAGTGGCGCGCTCAGAGCGGGTGAACAGATCGGCAAACCGTTCGCGGTCCTCATTCACCGCCTCACCTATCCCGGCGATAACATTCACCGGATAGCCAAGCTGCTGGAGCACTGCATTGTGCGGGATAGCGCGAATACGGCGTAGGCTGAGATCGCGTTCGGTTGCAATATCGGATTGCCGCCGCGACTTGCGCGAACCGGTTTCATTGAGCAGCGACAAGCCAAATGCCATAAGCGAACGGTTGTAGCTCTTGTCCTGAAAATAGCGGGCCTGCGTGCGCCGTACATCACGGTAGAAATCAAGCGACACATCAACTTCCGAATAGAAAGGATCGTCATTCTTCCCATTCGAAATATTGGTGACCTGTGCTTCGATGATCCGCGTCAGCAACGCCAGCGCGGTATCGGGATTGCCGAAGTAGACATAGCCATCACCGCCCTGAAAACTGGCTTCCTGCACCAGACCCAGTTTGTGACTGGCAAATTGCGCCCTCGCCCAGTTGCTCATCGGATGGGTCAGCCGTTCGCTGATCCCACCGGGGTGCGCGCCGCGGCCCATGGATTCACCGTGGGTGTTAAAGATCAATCCTTCTACGCCGGTCAGGCCGTGCTTGGCCATTAACTGTGCCATGCGTCCCTGCAAGCGCTCAATTGCAAGCGATGCTGGTATTTGACCCAAGAATCGTCCGGCATCTGAAAATCCGGTTTGGATCGCAACCAGACCACGCACTCGAACATATTCCTGATAAGCAGGTTCGGAGAACAAGGTATCAAGAAAGCGTCCGCCATGTTCCAGCGCCGATTCTGTTTCAAACAGCGGTGAAATATCGACCCGGTCCCCGATTCCAAAAAGCTTCGCAAAGTACAGTGCGCAAAGCACAGTGGAAGGCTGTTCGCATTCCGCAATCAAAAGGCGTACCGGACTGTCGGCATCGATATGTTTAATGATCTGCGCAATGGCGAGGAACTGACGGACCGCGGTGGTCGTCTCAATCGCCAGATTGGCAAAATTGACATCGACCGGCTTCACATTGGCGATAAGCTTGCGCAGGCTGGCCATCGCACTTCGGCTTTCGACGGCAAGCGACTCCTTGCTGCCAAGATAACGCCGAATGGCGTTGTGCAATTGTGACGAATTGATCCTGAAATGAACCGTGCCTGTTCCCAATCCCTGACTTTTCATCGCCGAAACAATCGGAATCAGAGCAGCTGCTGTCTTGGCATCTGTCTTTGCAATGACTTTGTCGAGATTGCTGATCAGCGGTTTCAACGAAAGAAGCTTCGCGCTGTTACTGGCGGTTAGCGCATTGGCCGCCTCTGACAGGGCTTCGGTTGATGTGATATCTGCCGAGAATATATCCAGCATTTGTTCGCAATGCGCACGCGCCTGTTTCAGCTTGCCGCAAACCGCCGTTATTTCTTTATCGTTCGCGGCCGGACCTTCGAGCACCGCGATATAGCGCTCGATCTGGTTGAGTTTTTCCGAAAGCCGGAATTTGATTGATGTCGACCAGGCAATATCGGTCCGTCCGTCCATGTCATAACCGACCCAGGTGCCGAAACTGAACGCTGTTGGTCGAAACTTGCGCCAATCCCTGGAAAAGGATTTGCGAGCCACGTCGACCAGCAGTCCCGATATTTCCCGCTGTGCATCAGATGCAGAATTAATGGCACTAACCGCCGCCCGATGCTCGTCCTTAATGGAAGGCCCGGAGGGTGAATCAAATACCGATGCGGCCACTCTCTTCCTAGGGTTAGCTGCGAGCGCAGATAGTTTTTTGTATGCATTTGGACTTAGCAAGAATGTCGGATGCGCGGTAAAAACGCAGCCCAGCAGCGGTCGCGACCATAACCGGGCGAATTTCTGAAATCCGTTATCAGCAGATTTACGCGCCAGTCCTCGAATCTTTTCCCGATTCGCTACCGGATCAACCGGTCCGACCAGACCGCCAAGATGTTTCGCGCGTCTGCGAAACGCATCGCGTTCCAGGTTCCCAATTGTTACATCGAAACTGGCCAGATCGAGATCATTGCTTTCCAGTTTTCGCGACAGTTCAAAACCCAGTTGCGCCACCGGGTTAGACATGGGACTCTCGCCGGTCTGAGCGTACAGTGCCTTCAGCCGGTCCGTCAGACCGGGAATGGAATTTGCCTTGCTCACTTGTTCTGCTTGCTGTTTTCGTTGCTTAGTCCACCAAGCTCTCGCTGCACGCATTTTTCGAACAGTTCTTGTTCGCGGCACAGGTTGTCATTTGCGGAATGACAGCGCTGCCTTTCCCGTTTAAGCGTTGTGTTTCCAATAGTTATGGTGAGCTGGGTCAACAACATGTATCATCTACCTCTGCACGCGACCTGAGCCATCACCGCCCATCAGTTTTTCGACCTCATCCACGCTGACACGGTTGAAATCACCAAGAATTGAATGCTTGAGGCAACTGCCAGCCACTGCAAACTCCAGCGATTGCTGACGATCTTCATAGGCGTTGAGACCATAGATCAGTGCGGAAGCAAAGCTGTCGCCGCCGCCGACGCGGTCGACGATGTCCGTGATTTCATAACGCCGTGACAATTTGAAATCGCCACCTCGTTCGCGCAGACAGGCGGACCAGCCGTTGCGATCAGCACTCATGCTTTCGCGCAAAGTTATCGCTATAGTTGACATATCGGGGTACAGTTCCAGCACCTTCTCCGACAACGCTTCATATTTCTTGGTATCAAGTTCGCCTGCTTCGACGTCAACATCCACGCTGATACCCAGAGACTTCTGGCAATCCTCTTCATTGGCGATACCGACATCTACATGTTTGACGAGCTCGCTCATCACTTCAGGTGCAGATTTGCCATATTTCCAAAGCTTGCCGCGATAGTTGAAGTCGCAGGATACGGTTACACCAGCCGCTTTTGCAGCTTTCACACATTCGATACTGAGATCAGCGGAGTCTTGCGTCAGCGCGGGTGTGATGCCGGTAATATGCAACCATTTTGCGCCGTCAAATATTGTCGCCCAGTCAAAATCTCCCGGCTTGCATTCACTGATCGCTGAATGCGCTCGGTCATAAATCACCTTCGATGGTCGCTGGTTGGCGCCGGTTTCAAGGAAATAGATGCCGACCCGATTACCTGAACGACGAACATGGGAAGTATCGACACCAAATCGGCGAAGTTCACCAATCGCCGCAGCCCCAACATCATTGTCAGGAAGTGCTGAAATAAAACCCGAATTCAATCCGTAGTTGCTCAGCGCAACCGCCACATTGGCCTCGCCGCCGCCAAAGGTCGCTTCAAATTCTGGTGATTGGAAAAACCTTTCATGACCGGGCGTCTTCAGACGCAGCATGATTTCTCCGAATGACAAAAATTCTGCCATGATCTTTTCCTTATGGTCTTGCAGCGCTGGCTATAGATACAGCTTCACGTGCCAAATTTGTTATGACAGCATAGTCTCCGGCATCAATTGCTGCCGCAGGCGTAAGCCAACTGCCCCCGCAAGCGATAACCGATGGCAGTGCCAGAAACTCATCCAGATTTTCAGCCGAAACGCCTCCGGTAGGCATGAACCGCATTTCACGAAACACCGAGGAAAGTGCCTTCAGCATCGGGACACCGCCAGCCAGTTTGGCTGGAAAGAATTTCACGGAACGCAAACCGAGAGCATAGGCCCGTTGAACTTCACCAGCGGTCATTGTGCCGGCGTAGAGTGGTACGTTCTGTTTCAGACAATAATCCGCCACCTCATCAACCAGGCCGGGACAAACAACAAATTGCGCACCCCGCGCAATGACTTCCTCGGCCTGCGCAACGGTCAACACGGTTCCGGCTCCTACAATCAGGCCTGAAGTGTGTTTGACAATAGCCTCCATGCAATCGACGGCTTCGTCAGTTCGAAGCACTACTTCGATGACATTGAGGCCACCCGCACTGAGCGCCTCCGCAGTCTCAACCGCAACTCCGGTATCACTCGCTCCAATGAGCGGTACAACCGGTGCCTTGGCAAGACGGGCTTCGAGATCCTGTTCGATATTCATGTCCGTTTCGTTGTCATCTTCCATCAGGAGAAGAACAAGCCTCCATTGATATCAATATTTGTCCCGGTGATGAATGAGGCTTCATCCGATGCCAGATAGGCCGTCGCATCAGCTGTCTCAGCTGCAAGACCCTGTCGGCGCAGTGGCGTGGAATTTGCAACATTTTCGCGCACGGCATCGGCGGTGAATGTGTCATGGAACGATGTCGCAATCATACCAGGGCAGAGCGAGTTACAACGAACACCTTTTGGTCCAAGATCTTTCGCCATCGCCCGCGTAAACGTCATTACTGCACCTTTTGAGGTAGCATAGGCCGCAGCACCCGGTCCGCCGCCATCACGGCCAGCAAGGGAAGCAAAGTTCACGATTGAACCGCCTTCTTTCATATGCGGAACCACTGCTTTGGTAGCGAGGAAAGTGGAAGTAACATTGAGTCGCATAACATGTTCGAAAAACTGCATGTCCATTTCATCAAGCCCTTTGCGCTCGACCAGTCCGCCGGTGACATTGACAAGGATATCAATTGTATCACCAAAAGCAGCCTGTGCAGCAGCAACCATGCCATCGACATCATCCGGCTTCATCATGTCGCCTTTATAAGAGATCGCCGTCCCGCCAGCTGCTTCGATTGCAGACAATGTTTCATTCGCCGCCTCTTCATTGTTGCAATAATTCACAACAACCTTGGCGCCTTCGCTCGCGAGCTTTTCGGATACGGCGCGGCCAATATCGCGGCTACCGCCGGTCACGATTGCTACTTTGTCTTTCAATTTAGTCATGTTTTTCCCTGTCTATAAACGTGATGAAAATATTATGCGGTTGCTGTTTTGGGTTTGAGCGGTTTGATGTCCGGGCACAGGATGAAGACCGATACAACAGTCATAATCGCAAGTCCTGCACCAACGATAAAGGCCGGTACATAGCTGTTTACCGTGATAACCGGGATCAAGAAGTTGAGACCAACCACGGCCAACTTGGCGGCTGTACCGGCAAATCCCGCAAGCGACCCCACGGATTTCCCGCTGTAAAAATCGCTAGGCAATGTCTGGATGTTGCCGACCGCAGTCTGGAAACCAAACAGGATCGCCGCCATCAAAATTACCGCAACAAACGGTGTCGCAGCTTGCGTGGTAAGCAGCAAAAATATCAGCATGATCAAGCCGCCCAATGCGATCACGGACTTGCGGGACTTGTTAACGCTCCAACCAGCCTTGATACGGTTCTGGGCAAGAAGGCCGCCGAACCATGCGCCAAACATTGCGCCAACATAAGGAATCCATGCATAGATCGCGATCTCTTCTACGCCGAAACCATATGTTTCGTTGAGATAAAGCGGCAACCAGCCGATGAAGAGCCACCAGATCGGATCAAGGAAGAACGAGGCCATAATGACGCCCCAGCTTTCCTTCCGCGAAAGAATTTCCTTTGAATCAGGCGCGTAGGTCGCGGCTTCGTTGGTATCCTGATTACGTTGACCAGTGATGATATACTGACGCTCTTCCTCGGAAAGCCAAGGATGTGTTTCGGGTCCTGATTTATAGACCAGGAGCCAAGGGATGAGCCACAGGAAGCCAAGCGCACCGATCGCGATAAAGGTTGCCTGCCAGCTTCCCAGAAATACAAACAAAAGTCCGATGATCGGCGCGGAAACAATCCCGCCAATCGCTGCGCCTGAGTTAAAGATACCTTGCGCCAACGCTCGCTCATTGATCGGGAACCATTCGGCATTGGCCTTTGTCGCACCCGGCCAGTTTCCTGCTTCGGATACCCCCAAGATCGCCCGGTAAATTGCGAAACTGGTCAAACCGGAAGCAACCGCATGCAACATTGTCGCGAGCGACCACACGCCAATCGCAAGGACAAATCCCAGGCGCGTGCCGATCCAATCAAATATTTTGCCAAACAGCGTTTGACCAAAAGCATAAGCGAAAGTGAATACGTTCAGGATGATCGCGTAGTCTGTCTTCGTCATTCCGAGATCTTCGGAAATTTCCGGCCACAAGAATCCCAGCGCGCCACGGTCAATGTAGTTGATGATCGTTGCAAGCGCGACAAGGCTGACAATTGCCCAGCGGAACTTGCCGATTTTCAATACTTCACTCATGGCTATTCTCCCCCTTCGAGAAAATCATCCCTGACGGGATTGAATATATCGAGCAGTGAACCTGCTTCTATGCATGTGATACCGTGATCCGTGTCCGGCGTGATCGCGACACTATCGCCCGCCGCCAATTCCCGTTCCTTGCCGCCCATTATCGCCCGAAACCGGCCGGATTCGATATAACTGATCTGGCTGTGTGGATGCTGGTGAACGGTCCCTGCAACACCGGTTTCAAACCATAGGCGACAAAGCATCAAGTCCGGACTATAGGTCAAAATCTGCCGTTTGATCCCTGGCTCCAGATCTTCAACAGGTGCTTCGGCTGTGTGGACGAATGTATCGCTTTGGCGCATTGAGAGAGTGGCTTCTGTCATTTTACGCCTCCATCCAACCGGATGTGCTCTGCAAAGCCAGTCCAACTGATTTTCTGGCCATCAATTTCGGCGCTGTGCTTACTGGCTTCGTTCTGATCGTAGGAAATGGCGAGCACCGATCTCGCACCAGCCAGCGTTTCGATTAGCAGCAGATCGGCTTCGCCATCGCGAACATGTTTGATTGTCCTGATCTGGCTATCGCTTGCGGTGGTGCGTTCCGCCGCGCCATCATAGCGCCCATGCGCTTCCAAAATGCCAGCGAATACTGTGTCCTTACCGCTCTTCAATCGCTGGATAAGCATCTGTTCACGGCGTAGGTTGAATTCGGGATCATTGGCGCCGCTCTCGGCCAATATCGTCTCGCCGCCAGCCTGTGGTACCCAACGCGACGTATAGAAACGATCATCCTTGATCCAAGTGACAAAGGCATTGTCGGCGCTATTCGGCAGACCCTTGGCATCGATCCAGATATGCTGATAGCCATTGCCCTCGCCCAATACGGGCCGACCGCCAACGTTTGACTGCACATCAAAACCAACGCGCATGATATGGCCATTAAAGTGCAAGGGCAGATCATATTGATGATCGCCTTCGCCATCCACACGCATCACATCGGCAACCAGCGGCTGGCCCAATCCTTCGATGTCAAGCAATGCAAGAGTCCGAGTAAATTCGACACCGGGATAAGCACCAATCATTTTCGCGGTGCTAATCTGACTGCCCATTTTGTCGGAGAAATATAGTTGTTCAGGCGCAAGCTTATCTGCGGCTTTTCTGTCGCCATCGAAATGGCTTTTCTCATCCACAACCAAACTATTGTGCGCGATACTCTGCTTCGCCCAGCTTTCATTTTCAGGCAGATAACGTCCGCCCGCTTTCGCTTCGATGTTCAGGAAACGTGCTGCGCCATAGTCGCTGACGATCTCATAACCATTGTCATAATATTGCCAGCTCAACTTGTCGAAATGTCCATGGCCCATGCCCTGCGAACTGTTTTTCGCAACCAGTGCCTGACCGGTCATGCCGTCGCCTTTGCGCATAATGGCTACGGCACCCTGCTTACCTTCGGGTCCATCCGATAGCAGCAGCGATTTGAACGGGAAGGGGGACGCTTTGCCTGCCGCCAGATCACGGGCGACCATCATGCCTTCATTAGTGAGCACGGTCCGCCCCTGCCAATCCGCAATGGACAACAAACCGGGGTCGCGCGTTTTGGCGTAAGCAACCGCAACACCATGATAGAGCTCGTCGGTCTTCAGACTTTTGTCTCTGATCGCATCATTGAATGGGAAGAAACGTCCTTCGTACGTCAGCTGGACGGTGGTGAAGAGCGCCTTGAGCAATATGCCGTCGCGATGCTCAAAAATCTTGCGCGCTGGATCATTATTCTCGATTGCTCCTGCGAATACTACGAAGGGCTTGAGCGCAAAACGCTGATAGTAGGGACCTTCGGTATAATAGCCATCGGGAGAAAAGAGCAGCTCGCTCTGGCGTAGAAATCCCGACTTGCCGGACTTATCCAGTCCGAGCAACGCAATGTCGACCAACTCTTTGTCGCCGAGTAGATAACCCGTCATACCGACACCAGCTGTGGCCCAGGTAGCGTGATTATGAATGCGGGAGAATGTCCTCGCCGAACCGGTTGACAGAAACTCTGCTGCCTTGCGGAACAGATTGTCATCGATATTCCTACGATCAGTGTCTGACAGTGAATCGCGAATGGCGGCATAGCCCTGAACGCTGTCGACCAGCCACATTGCATCGTTCAGCACCTGCCAGAAAATGCGACCGACATTCTGGTTCGCTTTCGCTGGATGATCGCCTAGTGCCGGATACATCTCGGCATAGGCAAGCAGCACATCTCGGACATAGTCGCGATATTTTTCTTCGCCGGTCAGCTTATAGAGCTGCCCGCCTTGATAGATGATTTTGAAATTCTGTTTATGCTGCTCGTGCGTGTAGCCGCCACCCGGATCTTTCGGGACAGGAACGACAACACCTTTTTGCATAGCAGCATCGACAAAAGAACGTGCCCGTTCGAGTTCGCTTTCAAACAATGGCGCATATTGCTGTACCGCCGTGGCAGACCCAGCCTGAGAAAACTGACCTGGCCCGGCCACGGCGGCGGAAGATGCAGCAGCCAATATTGCGACCGATAGAAGCCTACCCCTCATGGCTTTGCTGCGCCTTCAAACTGATTGTTGGACAGAATGGCGCGATGTGCACCTTCGTAATTAAGTTCCTCAACGACAGGAGCCGACGTGTTTTTTGCTCTATTGTCGGAAACACGTGTTTGTGGTCGGCCCACCGTATGAACTATCTTGATCGGCGCAGCGTCGAGGAAATTATTATTGCTGATATCCGTATGCTGAACACCATGCAGGACCATGGAAGCTCCGGTTACGTTGTTTTTGTTGCGCCCAACGTTCATGAAATTCGAATTGGTCAGCGAGAAGTGCGGCCCGAACGTGCTCTCATCGCGGCCACCACGATAGATATTGAAAAGCTCTCCACCGATATCCTTGAAGTTGGAACCAGATATCTCGACATATTCCGCATTATACTGACCGTAATCCTCTGTTTCAGCAGCCGCCTGCAGGATGGAGCCCGAGATATTCAGAAAATTGCTGTTCTTGATACTCACGCGATCAGCCAGCGAGCTTTTACCCAAAGTTATGACATGAAATGACCGGTTCACTTCCAAATTGATGACGTTAACATGGTCCAGTTCGATCAAAAAATTCGACTGGATTGGGAATATAGTGGTGCGGATCACGGCATTACCAACCGAGTCGGGCGCCATGTTGCCATCAATTGTGAGATTCACTAAGCGGAGACTACCCTCTTGCCTGATTTCAATCAGCGACGGTCTGGCGAAGCTAATCTTTGCAACAGCATCTTTGGGGCCCTCGATTGAGATGGCCTTGTCCAATGGCAAAACCTTGTTCACCAAATAGTCGCCCGCGCCAAGGATCAGTCGGTCACCTTCCTTCGCCGTTGCAAAAGCTTCGGTTAGACTGTCCTCGCCGGGAACAACGTCAATTGACTTCCCGACACCAAATCGATTCCCTGCCGATGGCTTGGGGTGCCAGTCGACACCGACCTGGTCGCGCGTAATGGGTTTTAGTTTCCGAGATGCGCCGACATATACACCTGCAGGATAAAGCAAGCCGTTTTCTGCCCGAACTAGAGCCACTTCGCGCTCTGATACTCCGGCCACAGCTTTTTCGACATTGCCGTTGGTTAAAATATTGTCGGCAAACTTAATCCCGCTGATATCATCCTGAATTTTGATGAATAGTCCGCTGCCGGTACCGCCGAACAAATTGTTCTGGAAGCGGCTATTCACCGGTGCCGCGGATCGCTCTGTATCAGCGCCTGCATTCAGTGTAATCCGACCGCTATCGACCACGCTGTTATTTTCGATGACCGCATTGTCGACCTGCACATAGCGATTGACCGGCGAATTGGGGACGCCGTTCATCACGGTCAATGCGCTGGCAAATCCGGTTCCGCGGAGACCCTCCATATAGTTGTTGCGAACGGTCTGATTGCGATTGATAACGCGAATACCGCCGGTATGTGCCTTGCCATTGCCCATGAAGATATTCTTCTCAACCAGCGTTCCATCCCCGTGACGGAACACGAGCGCGCCGCGAGACTCGTAGAAAATATTGCCACGGAAAATATTGCTGCCGGATTTGGAGGAGATGATTTCGACTTCTCCATCACAGCGGTCAAAATAGTTATTCTCTACCAGCGTGTTGGAATTGAACATCGAATATTTACTGGTTCCGATTCTCAGGGTTTCGCCACCATTCGATCCCAGTATCGGACGTGGACCAAAATAATTGTGATCTATCCGGTGATGGTTCTCCTGGCTTTCCTTCGAGTCCAGTCGCACCGCGAAAGTCACTCCCTTGTTGGTTTTACCCTCCAAGTGATTGTGATCGAACCTGTTGCTCTTCCCATACATCCCAACCCAATAGTCGCTTTCATAACGATCGGGCTTGCTGAAACCGTCAATCACAACCTCTGTGACGCGGCTGTGATGAGCCAAGTTGTCTTTCGAACGGCGGAAGGAAATGACCTCGCCGGTCGGGCTGTAGCCATCCCTGAATACCAGCCCCTTGACCAGGATATATTTGCCGCCAATCCGCAGATTGGACTCGCCCGAGATGATTACCTTACCAGCCTCTTGGGGACGCAGAATAATCGACTTCTTCTCCGTTCCTTCCCCGGATATCTTGATTTCGAAATCGCGCCAGACACCATTTGCCAAGACGATTTCATCACCGGCTTTCAGCTTCTCCTCAGCTGCAAAATATTCTTTCTGATTGTTGACGAGATAGACGCCCGCATTTGCCGGCACCGCGATCGAAATACTTGCGATCAAAAACAGGCAAAGCCTGAACACCATCGTCAATCATCCTCCTAATTATTATTTACCGGCCTAACTGGCGGATATTTTCATGTCAACCAATATATTATACCAAATTGTCCTACCAATTTAGAATTGTCGATTATCCCGCGTGGTGGCCAAAAATAATGGCGCAGCAGGTTCAAGCCCCCGCCGCGCCATCCCCCAATTTGGAGTTCGTGGAACGCAAGCCGCAAGCCTGCTGGCGAGGGCTTCCGTTCAACGACAATTTACATTCTGAAGGTAGCCCCAAATTGAATTCTGCGATCGGTGATGCCCTCGTAGCACAACAACGCTCCATCATTCACACAAGATATATTCTGGCTAGACTTGGTCAGGTTAGTTCCCTCTACACCAACGGTGATCTGGTCAGTAATTGCATAACTTATGCTAGCGTTTAGCTGACCCCTAGGTTCGACAGCGCCCCGGAAGCCAAGCGGCTCAAACACGTTACCAGTACCAGGCAGATCGCTCGTTCTAAAAGTGTCACGCCACGTATAACGTACCCGCGCCGAAATGCCGTATTTCTCGTAAAATGCTGTCACGTTATAGGCGTGCTTGGATAGGTTCAGCAAAGTAGCCGTTTCACGCTGCACAGGATTTACGTTAGGATCAAAACCTAGTGACGCAAAGATTGCTTGAGCCCGGCCGCCGGCGATATTGGTGAACCCGGTATCATTGCTTTCCGTTTGGTATGTGTAATTGGCCACAAAACCAAGACCGGAGAGAAATCCAAAGCTGCCAAGCCTGTCTTCCCAATCGCTCAAGTTATATTGGAAAGCGACCTCAATGCCTTGTTGAGTGGTTGTCCCATTTGAGTTGAACGGGGTTTGAAGTCCGACACAGACACCTATCTCGCCATTACCGAAGATACCTGCCTCTGTTCCTGGAGAGAAAGTCCCGCCGCCTTCGCAGATCGGACCGACAGTGTCGCGTGTGTTAGGCGCAATAACGCCTGCAGCACCCGGACCGCCCGGCTCATCAACGACAACTCCAAATAGCCCGTCACGCTCTTTGCGGAAATAACCAACGCTAAAGACGGCTTCAGGTGCAAAATACCAGCTTGCCGATACATCATAGGAGGTAACCTCTTCCGGTCGCACATTGGGGTCACCAGCTACAGCGTTACTGTTGACACCTCGTGAATTCGGGAGTGCTAGCGCAGATGACATATTCACAAAGCTAGGTCGATTGATTTCCTGAGAAAAAGACGCCCGCAAGACAATGTCATCCGTTACGTCAAAGGCGAGGTTCACTCGCGGCAAGAAGTGATCGTAGCTACTTTCATTCGTATTCAAGAATGGAGTACCAGTGGCCAACACATTGGCGGTTTCCGCTATCGAGGTGTTAACCCAGCGTATACCCGCATTTCCGCGGAACCTATCATCTTCCGTTCCAAAATTGACCTGACCATAAATAGCATGGGTCTCTTCTGTAATATCAAAGAAGTCACTTGCACGAGAGTTAAGCCCAGAGGTGAAGATCGGTCCGAGGCCTTGAGCCATAGCAGCCCCGTTGATTGCCGCTACCGTCTCTTCCGGATTGCCAACAATGTTTGGATTTAGGTGCAATACACCCGAAACGAATAGATCGCTACCCGTGCCTTCCCCAAAGTTATCAGGAATCGTCGTAAGGAGGTTCGAAATACCGCCTGCATTCAAACTATTACCCAATGTGCCTGAACCGCTAGCAGACGCCTGCCTGTTGTCCCTAAGGGTCTCGCGACGACTATAGCGATAGCCAGCATCGACTGACTTAATAAAGCCTACTGTGTCACTGAAATCGTAAGAAGTGTCAAAGCGAAATGCGAGCTCCTCATTTTCCTGAACATTGGCGGAATATGTGGGAGTACCATCGAACACATAGTTATTTCCATCCAACAACTGAGCCGATGTTGGCGCAAATGGGTCGGCAAAATTGATCCCGAAAGAAATGCCATCCCTGAAGTCAAATATGATCGGAATACCATTTTCGTCCCGGAAGCTGGTACCGGCAGCGTTGTTTGGAGCAATATCCGAGTTCGGGTTGATGAAGTTAAGGGTTGTAGACAGGTTTGGATTGACCGTTTCCGATGATACCCTGGAGAATTCAGTGGCGATACTTAGCCGGTCACCTTCCCAATCAAGCCCGGCTCTAAAGACATCGCTTTGGGTCTCACGGGAACCATTATCACTGGACACCCGCAGGAATGGCGCACCGCGCGCGTTTCTAAAGTCATTATCGGTAGCAAAATTCGCCCTCTGATGCGGCGTAAAAGTACCCGCGGTGACGCCTAGAATGCTGCCAAGATCTTGCCCTGTGGCGTCAGGGCCCAAATTGAAAGTATCAAAGTCTGTGAAGTTAATATTACCGCCGTTGGTTCTATCGCCTGCACCATTCAACCGGCTAACGTTAGAAAACTGGACTCTTGAACCCGCCAATCTTCTCGTTTGATCCGTATAAATGAAATCGGCATAAAGCCTCAGATTATCAACCGGTTTGGCCTCAAACGACGCTGCAACGTTAATTGTTTCGTAATTCTGGTTCTCTTGAACCTGGTTCAAGAACTGGACCCCGAGAAATCCTGGCGCTCCAGCTGGACAAGAGGTCGGCGGAGTGGCGCCAGTACAGACTGTCAGATTATCACGGTCAAGACGCGGGCGGAAAGCGGTGTTGTTTGATTCGGTGTAACTACCGCTCAGAACAAACCCAAATTCCGCTCCGGAAGAACTTTCCCATGTTGTACCAAATGCCCCTGAAATTCTTGGATTTAAGCCGCCAGATGAAAGACTGCTATCTTCCATTTGCCCGCGGACGCTTAAGAGAGTCTCTGACAAATCAAGAGGGCGAATGGTCCTCAAGTTGATCGTACCACCAACGGCACCTTCAATCGTGCTCGCTTCAGGTGCCTTGATAACTTCAACACCCGCGATGATAGACGGATTCAAATCTTCAAAGTTAATACCGACGCGTCCATTACCCGCGCCGACTGTGGATATACCATTAATTTCGAGCCGGTTGCTGCCGGTACCCCGGATTTGAACACCGGTACCAACTCCGTTTTCGCGTGTAATCAGAACACCAGTGACATTTTCTAGAACCTCAGCGAGGTTTTGATCAGGAAGCTTACCGATGTCTTCTGCTAGGATGACCTCCTTTAGGCTGTCTGCTTCACGCTTTTCATCTAGTGCATTTGCGAGCGAGCTGCGAATACCGGAAACGATGATGACATTTTCATCAGATTCCGCAGCATCAGCCACCTCCTCATTTTGCGCATGGGCTGGCGCCGCGACCATTGTCATGGCCGTCCCTGCCAAAAGTGCTGTTGAAAAACGAATGTGCGAAAACTTTTTGCGCTTGGAAATTCCGGCCCGATTCATCGAATCCTCCCCCTGTGGTTTTGTTATTTCCACGATATCTGACTTGGTAGGATGCTATTGTCAACCATTAACACACACCTATTATATATTTTCTGTCATACCAATTTATCATACCATAAAAAACGGCCGATTTAGAACGGTTTAACGCTTCCAATGACTTCCGCCGGATCAAATGGGCTGTTCGAAATAGTCCAGAGTGTAACATTTGAGTAACAGGTCAGGGACCCAAAGCGGGTGTGCGCCGCACTGCGCTTGGCGCGCACAAACTTTTCGGCACTTTCGCTATAGAGGGCTAAAACCCTGTTCAACCCATGCGAGCAACGTCAAGAAAGCGTTCCCGGCTTTCAATCGCACGCTGTTGAACTTCCTTCAATGCCTCCTGTTCGGTAGCATCCAGCATGGTACCAATCAGGCGCAAAAAATGCTCGCGCATTGCACGACGGGCAGCGGCCGGATTGCGCGCCTTTAGAGCATCCAGTATATCCTTGTGTTCCTTGGCCCGGGCCTCGGCATCTTCTTCGCAGACGGCATCATAACTGTGCTTCACTTCGGGAAGTTCTTCCCGCATACGCCACAGGGATTCAATCGAATGGACCATCGCCCCATTACCGGAGCATAGCGCAATTGTAGCATGGAATTCTCGGTCCGCAGCCAACGACGTTTCTTCATCGCTGGTACCCATGGTATGAATCAACTCCTCGAGTTTCTTCAAATTTTCGTCCGAAATAATTTTTGCGGCAAGCGCCGCTGCCTCCGCTTCAATCAACGAGCGGGCCTCAGTTACCTCAAAAGCACTGACTGAAGGAAGCTTGCCGGGCTGCAGTGACTGATCTTCGCATACATAGACACCCGAACCAGTTTTGATCTCGATACGCCCAACGGCCTGCAGCGCAATTTCGGCCTCGCGAATGGTGACACGACTGACTTCAAAACGCTCAGCCAATTCACGTTCGCCGGGTAGGCGCGTTCCTGGCGGAAATACACCCTCGTCAATCAGCAACCCGATTTTCTCGGCAACGCGGTGAAAAAGTCTCTGCTCAGCCATATTGCACAAATCCCTTTTAGTTGCCTTGCTGTAACGGTCAGCGTGACCAATGTCATCCCATAACCAATCACTCAGTTGGCACAGTACTGCCAGTAAATGCGGCTCACTAGATGGTTGAAACTGGCGATTTCCCGAATGATTGTCAATCTATTTCCATACCAATTGTACTTATTGTGAATACCAATTGCTCTTACCTTTCCTACTATAGCACCGTTAATCTGGTCGCGAAATAGCACGAGTACTGCTGAGAATGATCCCATTGTGATTGGCGGATGAACTATTGGCCGACCAGTATTGATTGAACACAAGCACGCGGAATAATGGCAGGACTGATAGTCAAACACAGTCCGCTAGCCGCTCAACATTTTGAAGCGTCCCCTTTTTCGCACAGAGAGGTCAAAAGCAGACATTCCGCTAACGGCCCAAGACCTGACGTCAGTTTTTAACTTTTGGAATGTCCGCAATCCACCCCATCGCGGCCATTGGACCTGAACCCAGCCAACTTCCCCGCTGGGGATAGAGCAGAGGTTGCAATAATTGGATTTGTCAGGAAAGCTAGTGCTTTAGCTGGCGCAAGAGAAATACATTCTTCCGTGCGACCTGGTGTAGTTTGGAACAATCCAATTAGTTCTTAATAGGCCGCCAGTTGTTTTGCGAATCAATGGTTGCAATCTCTCCGTCGGCAAGTGTTTCCAGATCCCAATATGGAGCTTGTGAACCACGGTACCATTCATAAGAAGCTCGCCTGAACCGCAACAATTTGAGTGTTGGTAGCACGGTTTCCTGCATTGCACTTTTGTTTCGGTTGCTAGCAAACATGGCTGCAGTGAAAGTAATCCGGTCTGCTTTTGATCCAGAAACTCGGACCTCAACGTTATTCTCCCAAAGTTTATTCCGCCAGATTTTTGCCTGCATTTGCCGGAGCTTCGGAAATGTATCCCTTTGATATGCCTTATGCAGCTTGATATATTCTTGTCTTAGATTTTCTGTTTCTGACTTAATTTCATATGGTGCCTCAGCTAGCAATTTTGCTCTTGTTGCCAGCAAAGCTGCATTCACAGTCACATACACTTCATCCTGAATGACGTCATCGTCATCCGTCATTGTAGGGTTCTGACGCATTGATTGGATCTCACGTTCAAGCGTTTCACGATATTTTGCTTTTTCCTTCGCCGCTCCTGCTTTTACAGTTTCAGCAATAGCCTTGACCTCCTCCGCTTTCCTCCTTTCGCGTTCTGTGTTTGCCAATTCAGAATCCAGTTTTTCGACAGTGTTCAGAAGCGGGTCGTCAGCATCGGCTAGTTTCTCCTGTTGTTTGTCTGCATCTGTTTTCCCAAGAGCTACAATTTCCTCAGCTTTGCTTTGCATCTGACTTTCGGAAACCAAAATAGCCAAAAAAATGAATGCCGCAAAGAGCACAATTATCCCCAAGCAACTGATTAACAGCCATTCCTTTGTGGTCTTGCCTGTGTTTCCACTAGGGCCTGTTCTGGATTTTTGACCTAATTTTTGTTGAGTGCGTTCATTTACTTGATCCACCGAAAGCTCCTCGTGAAGTTAATTTCACTAGATCGTAGTCAATTTTCCTCTACACGCAATAAGAATACGGAATACATAATATACTGAATATCATTCACTGCTCTTGTTGCTGGACTGATCATACAGTCGGCGCAGGAGTATCTGCATGACTGATTTGAATCGCCGTTTCGGAAATCTGGTAGCGGCGCATCGTAAGCGATTGAAGATCACGCAAAGCCGGTTGGCCGAAAATACAAACCTGAGCGAGGACATGATCGCTAGAATTGAAGCCGGCTCCACCGGGTCTAGCTTCACTACAATTGAAAAGCTCTCGGAGGCTCTGAATGTGGACCCCGCTGCTTTGTTTTCAGCCGATGTGGCCACCGACGCTACTTCACGCGGCGATTACCAGTTACTAGCGTCTAAGCTATCTAAGCTCGGTGATGCCGAGTTGAAATGGTTGACCCGAATAGTAGATGCGGCACTGAAGTCTAAGGGGTAGCTTTACTGGTCTCCAAGTCGTCTTCTATACAGCCACTTGGAAATAACATTTTTGGCTGAAACCCTAACTTTCGTTGAAAATTCGAACTAACCACCAAACTTGGTTTGAGAACATACAGACGCTTACTGTGGGAATCCCATTTCCAGTCTAAACATAACCCGGCTGACCATGGTGGCGGACCACGCCTTACCCTGCCTGCTTGGTATTTGTTGTTCGTTTAGTTGCTCTGCGATACCGGTATATGTGTTTATCCCGTTTCTCAGACAACATTCTATGTCTGTGCTAATTGTTTCGGCAAAATTTTTCGCTGCGATTCTATTTTGCCGAGCCAGGATTTTACCATTCTTTCCTAATTCGACACCGCGGGCCTTGGCGGCAGCCAGTGCAGCCTTGGTCCGTATGGAAATCTGCTCGCGTTCGTGCTCGGCAAATGCTGAAAGAATATGAAGCATTAGCTTGTTGGCATAAGGAGCATCGACAGCGACAAATTCAACGCCGGTTTCCATGAGTGATGAAATAAACGCTACGTTCCTCGCCAGCCGATCCAGCTTTGCAATAACGAGAGTCGCCTTTTCTCGTTTACACATTGCCAGCGCATCTGAAAGTACCGGTCGGCTGGATTTGGAACCAGACTCAATCTCAACCATCTCACCGACATGCTCATGTTCCAGCCGAGACAGATAGCTTGATACGGCTTTCCGTTGTGCTTCGAGCCCTAAGCCAGATTGACCCTGCCTATTTGTGGATACACGAAGGTAAGAAACGAATTTTTGCATTTAACCCAAACAGATAAAGGTTGGTTTGTGTGTTAAACGCTATTCAAGTTTATTCAGCAGGGAAGTAGAAATTTATCCAAAATCCCCATCTAGGTTGGAAACCCCTGCCTCCTGCGAACAATTGTTTGAAACCAGATTATCTTTTAGGGCGCTAAAAAGTTTCTTGAACTGGTGATTCAAAGCCAACGGAGTTGGTCTATAATCATTGCCGTAGTGGTTGCAGTATCGCTCATCCATTTGGTGTCTGAGACGGCTCCATTCAGCAATGATTTGGCTAACCAGTTCAATTTGGTCAGACAAACTGTCGGCGCCCTCTGCTTGAAGTTTCGTTATGAGCTCGCGGGCATGTTCCCATGTATATTGACTGACTGTGTCCCAGGGCGGAAGCTCTTGAACAGCAAGGGCACTTGAGATCGCGCTTACAAACTCCTCCAACTCTTTAGTAGCACCAACATATCGGGGAGCCTTAATCCTAGTATCTTCAATTAGGGAAAGTTCATTCATTCCTGTCTGTTTGTCGCTAACGAATGAATCGTCTTCCCTGTTGTCTTGTATAGATGTTTCTCTGTAAGAAGTATCATAATGCAACGTTTGAGCGTTACATGTTCGTACTTCTGGCTGTCTCCGCTCCGCACGATCCAATGTTCGATAGCGCGCCCGTCCCTCACGATCTGCTTTCGCGTTAGCCAACAAAACCTCCGAGCGTTCCGCGATTAATAACCAACTGACTGGGGAGGGATGTCGCGGCCTAGGTCGGTATTTGATGCACCAAAAACCTTCTTCGGCCAATTGCTTCAGATGTTTGTTCATAGTCCGCGCGGTTGGGCCGAGCTTTTCGGACAATTCCGCTCCTGTCTTATAAAGTGCCCGCTGGCCATCAATTTCATGTCGAGAGTGTTGGGACCAGAACAAACACTCAGCTAGAGTGCGCGCCTGTGTTGCTGAGATCCCTTCGGCCAATGCTGCACGAAAAATCGCTTCCGTATGTGCGATGGTTTTTACCCGTTTCTTCGCCATCATTCGCCTCCCTCATTTAACGCATTCCACAATACTGGAACTCTAACTGGAAGCGCCATTTTGCAGATTGCCTCGTACCTGCGTTCAAGATCTATCCCCTCTCCATAACCCGAGCTTGTTTTACCGTCGTAGTGGCCGATGATCGCGTCAATTACATATTGCGGCTGGGTCGCATTCCGAAATGCATCTTCCGCGCTATGCCGGAAGCTATGGAACACTACCAATGGATCAGTTATTCCAATTTTCTTGCGATATCTGCCAAACCACTTAGAAAATACCGTTGATGCTTGGCCGTCTTTGCCAAATGAAACTTCGGGAAAAACCCGGATAGCTTTTCTTCGCCTTCGTGATTTCAAAAACTTAAGAAAGCCTAGTTCAATCAAATCAGGGTGAATTGGAATTAGCCTCTCGGCGGCATTAGATTTAACGTGCTTGTAAGTCTCGCTGCCAAGAGGGCCACTGCCGTCCTCAGTTACATGTATATGCGGAATCTGATGATCTATCGAAACATCTTTATGGTGCAGTTGAACAATTTCACCCAATCTCGCGCCTGTGTAATATGCTAACAACGGTAGCCAATACTGTGCGTCTTTATGCATTTGCTTCCCGATTAGATATCGTCGGTTTTTTGAATGAAATCCAAGATACAATGGCGACGTAAAGAGTTCTTCGAGTTGCACCTTTGGCCAAGGCTTTCGACCGGTAGTTTTTTTCTTATAGTTCAGTAACAGTGAGATTTTTTCCGCTGGGTTTGTTTCTAAATACCCCTGATGATCTGTAGCCCATGCAAAAACCGACTTGCATCGACCAAAGATTTTAGATGCGGTTGCAAACGAAATACGGTCGGCATCTTTGATTGCCTGCGTATCTGAGATCGACTCGCCCGGCATGTTGACGTGATTCTTGTGCAGGCCCTGAACTTTGTCTCTGAACGTCCTGATTGATTGTGCATCAATTTCACCCAAAGGTTTGTCTGGACCGAAGAATTGCACAAGAAAATTTAATTGCCTTGAAAAATCCTTGTATGTTTTTTCGGTCCAGCCGGACTTTCTGGCGCTGACGTACTTGTTAACGGCCGACCCCAATGTCATAATCTCCGATAGATCAGGGGAAAGATTGGCGGTTGGACTAGTCACTTGAGTGAAGTTAACATCACTAGAAAACAATCTATCGAGAGGCTCATAAGGCAATAGGCGCTCACGCAGTCGAAATTTAAACAATCGCTGCTGTTCAATCAGTGCTCGTTGTAAACCTTCCCTGAGCGTCTCTCGCTCATGAACCGAAACATCAGCAACATTTATACCCTTGCTAGCTAATTCCTCATTGATCTGTCGATCTATAGTTAGCAGCAGATTCTTATGATATTCTAGATTTTCTAGTCGGCCGATTTGCTCGTCAGCAAACAGAGATTGTTCTCCAATCTCATGCTCCGAATTCGAAACAAAAAAAGCCTCATGATCTGTGATTTTTCTCAGTTTATCAAAAACTTCATTGATAAGCTGCAACGATACGTCTTTTGGAACTTCCTTAACTTGCAACAATGTCCATACCTTTCTTAGCCGCGCAGCAGCAATTGCAGCGCAAATTCTGGCCTCGAATTTTGAACAAGTTCTAAGAGAACGAGATATTTCAACGAGCCCAATCTGTGATTTGACCGCCGCAGGAACCCTCATTTTGAAATGAAAGATACCATTACGTCGGCTCAGATGTGGCCCATATCTCCCGCTCATTGCGGTACGGTCCGGCTGATCAGTCCCATCGTATTCTGGACTGGCCCCACCGATACTATTCCCTCGGTAGAACGGGGATCAATCAAGCATCCTTGGCCCGATTGTCGCCAAGATGTATGGCAAAATTCGAGTCGGAGAACAACCACCTTCTCGAACAGATTGATAATGAACCATTTTTCTAGATAATGGCGGAGCCGGAGGGATTCGAACCCTCGATAGGTTGCCCTATACACGCTTTCCAAGCGTGCGCGATCGACCACTCTGCCACGGCTCCGCAATTGCCGCCTTTTTGATGAGCCGGTCGAAGCCCAGACAGCGCCGCCTCCCTAATGCCGGAATCCCTGTTTCGCAAGTCATTGCTTGCGCGGGGGCTTGCAGGTAGAATAGCATCATGAAAAAATCTCTCCTGCTCGCTCCGTTAACAGCCTTGCTGGCTGTCCATCCGCTCTCCGCCCAAGATACCGAAAAAGCGGCCCACCCCAGTCCCAATGCTATTGTTGCCGCTGCGCCAGCCAGCGATTGGGTTACAATCAAGTCAAGCGATCTGCTGGTGATGGATCTCGCTCCCGATGCCAAGGGCGACGCGCGACGCGTAATCATCCAGCTGATGCCCGAGCCTTTCTCTCAAGGCTGGATCCACAATATCCGTAAACTGGCAAAGGCCCATTGGTGGGACAGCACCAGCATTAATCGTGTGCAGGACAATTATGTCGTGCAATGGGGTGATGCCGGTTACGATAATCCGGAATCAGGGGAATTGGAGCAGAAAGCTTTACCGTTAGATTTGGAGACAGTGAAGGAATCTGAGTATGAAACCTTAGTAGCCGGCCAACTTCGGGAAGTTCTTCAAAAACGTGATAAGCATATCGAAGAGTTCTTAGGGAAAGAAAGTGGTTTCGATAGCTTGGCTGCGGCAATGCGTTTCATCCTCTCTCGATATGACCCTTATTCTCGCGGCAATTTATACTACAGAGGCTGGCCAATCGCACTGGGTAAAAAGCCCACAACAGCATGGATGCCGCATTGTTACGCGATGGTAGGCGTGGGTCGCAACTATTCCCCCGATACCGGTAGCGGGGCCGAACTCTATACAGTAATCGGTCATGCACCGCGTCATCTGGATCGCAATATTGCGCTGGTCGGTCGGATTATTGAAGGAATGGAACATCTCTCCAGCCTACCGCGGGGCAAGGGTGAACTGGGTTTCTATGCCGATGCCAGCAAGCGGGTTTCGATCCAGTCAATCCGGCTGGGCAATGAACTGGCGGAAGAACCCACTCCCGCCTTCGAATATCTCAATACAAACAGCGAAGTATTCGCAAAATATGCTGATACCAGAGCCAATCGCCGCGATCCGTTTTTCATCAAACCAGCGGGCGGCGCGGATATATGTAATATTCCTGTGCCGGTTCGGCGGGTAAAGGCAAAGTAGCGGCTTTCCTACAAGGACTCATCTCATTATGCTAAAAGGCATGACCCATCGCAAAGCTTTACCCCTTCCAAACGTCGCTATTGCCAATCTCTTTGGTTGTTTTGGACGCTCGGGATTTTCTGTCATATAGTCCTGTTCACTTTGTAAACTTCGCAGAGGGAAGTGTTGGATGATAAAGCTTTTTTCAATTTTTAGGCTGACGCTTATTTCTGCGACTTCCATGGGTCTTTTCCTCTCTGTTCCAGCACGGGCGCAAGTGGAAGATTTTGACGAGGAAACCATTGAAGAAGAAGAGATCCCATCTCCCCAGGAAGTATTGGCAGCCGCACCAGACGAACATTGGATTCCCATTCCGGTGCGTGACCTGATAATCTTCTCCCTGCCCGATGCTTCAGATGGGACAAAGCGCGAGACCGTGATTCAACTTCTGCCAGCCAACCTCTCCGGTGGGCATGTGCGGAACGTCCGCAAGATGGCCGGTGCGCGCTGGTGGGATGGCACAAAAATATATCGCGTAGCGAAAGATTTCGTCACGCAATTTGGCGGCAACCCGGACAACAAGAAATTGCCCAAGAGTCTCGACACTGTTCCGGAGAGTGAATATTTCAATGCCGCCCTAGGAGCAAAGCGCGACGCCGATAGCACGGCACTGAAAGCGGCGGTCCATTATAGCAACCAATATCAAAAGACCGACATCAAGCCGCTCATGAAAATGATTTATGAAACCTATGGCGCTAGAGTCGGCTTTGGTGGCGGTTGGCCGATTGGTAGCAAGACAATAGATGGTACGGTACAATATTTCCCGCTAACCTGTCGTGGATCACTATCTCCCGCGCATTATGATCCACCAGACGCCGGGAGCGGCGCTGAGATATCCATCATCACAGGAGAAGCAGCACGCAGTCTCGATACGACCTTTGGTTTTGTTGGCCGGGTGATTGACGGATTGGAGCATGTCGTCAACCTGCCACTCGGCGATGGTGCGGGTGGCTTTTACAAAGACAAATCAAGCCATACGAAAATCCAGTCAATTCGATTGGTCAGCAAATTGCCTATAGCTGATCAACCGCGTTATGAATATTTGGCCAGTTATAGCCCATCACTGCTGCAATATATTGAGGCACATGGCGGTTACGGCAATATTTGTACCGCTGACTACCCCATTCGGAAAGTTGCGGAATAATGTAATTTTCTTTCGCTCAAGACTCGCACCTGTCACGCAATGCTGATATTGAAGACCGAACAGACTCAGACAAAGGAACCTCCCCATGCGCGTCGGCACCGTCAAGGAAATTAAAAATCACGAATATCGTGTCGGTTTGACCCCCGAATCTGTTCGCGAGCTGGTCGCACATGGCCATGATGTATTGGTAGAGGCTGGTGCTGGTTTGGGCATCGGTGCGGACAATACCGAATACCAGGCCGCTGGTGCGACCATAGCCAATAGCGCAGCAGAACTGTTCGAAAAATGCGATATGATCGTAAAGGTCAAGGAACCCCAAGCCGGTGAGCGTGCCATGCTGCGCGAAGGGCAGATATTGTTTACCTATCTCCACCTTGCACCCGATCCAGAGCAAACCAAGGATCTAGTCAAATCCAAAGCCGTATGCATTGCTTATGAAACCGTGACCGGCAAAGGCGGATTGCCTCTGCTAAAACCTATGAGTCAAGTCGCTGGACGCATGTCGATTCAAGCAGGCGCTACTGCTTTGGAAAAAGCCCATGGCGGCCGCGGCATTTTGCTCGGCGGTGTACCCGGCGTCGCACCGGGTAAAGTGACTGTGATTGGCGGCGGTGTTGTGGGATTCAATGCCGCACAAATGGCGGTTGGTCTGGGCGCGGACGTAACTATATTGGATCGCGATCCGGACGTACTCGAATCCGTGGGCACTTTTTTTGAAGCGCGCGCCAAAACCCGATTTTCCAACAAAGCAAATCTAGCGGAATGTGTGGCAGATGCCGATCTGGTAATCGGGGCGGTCTTGATCCCTGGAGCAGAAGCCCCCAAGCTGGTGACTCGCGACATGCTCTCGACCATGCGTCCCGGTTCTGTGCTGGCCGATGTTGCCATTGATCAGGGCGGTTGCTTTGAAACATCTAAGGCAACAACCCATCAAGACCCGACCTATGTTGTAGAAGATATCGTGCATTATTGTGTGGCCAACATGCCGGGTGCGGTATCCAGAACATCAACCTATGCGTTGAACAACGTCACTCTACCCCACGCTCTTGCCATTGCCAACAAAGGTTGGGAAGCAGCGCTGCGTGATGATCACCACCTTGCGGAGGGTTTGAATGTGTGGAACGGTCATGTCACATACAAAGCCGTGGCCGAAGATTTGGGCTATGAATATATGCCGGTCTCCGAAATAGTGGGATCAAAAGCCGAAGCATAAAACCAAAAGGAAATATCATGTCAGCAGCAGATCAAAAACCGGTCGGTTCCGGGTTCGCCGCAAAAAGCGAACCGCATGAGATACTGAATGACATAGATTTAACCGGCAGAACCGCTGTCGTGACCGGTGGCTATTCCGGTATCGGTCTGGAAACCGTGCGGGCGCTGGCCAGCAAAGGCGCGAAGGTCATTGTTCCCGTGCGCGATGAGGCCAAGGCTGCGGCCAACCTGTCCAAAGTCGAGGGCGATGTTCACTCGGCGACCATGGACTTGTCAGATATTGCTTCTGTTCGCGCGTTTTCGGACCAGATGCAGACGGAGCTGGATCATCTAGATTTGCTCATCAACAATGCTGGTATCATGGCTTGTCCAATGGAGCGCGTTGGGCCCGGTTGGGAGAGCCAATTTGGTGTCAACCATATGGGGCATTTCGCTGTGACCCAGGGACTAATGCCGCTCCTCGAAAAAGCTGCAGCACCGCGCGTAGTTGCACTATCTTCGATAGCCCATCGACGCGGTGGCATTAACTGGGATGATATCCAGTTTGACAACCGTGAATATCATAAGTGGGAATCCTATGCACAGGCGAAGAGTGCCAATGCCCTGTTCGCCAATGCGCTTAGCCGCAGGATGAGTGAATTTGGAGGGCGAGCTTTCTCGGTTCATCCGGGGGGTATTTTTACACCGTTGCAACGTCATCTTCCGACCGAGGAACAGGTTGAACTAGGTTGGTTGAATCCAGACGGTTCACCATCCGAGCTTGCGAAAAACGGTTTCAAGTCAACAACACAGGGCTGCACCACTTCACTTTGGGCGGCCACATCTCCAATGCTTGATGACAAACCGGGCGTATATTGTGAAGATTGCGATATTGCTGCTGCTATAACCGATGAAACGCCTCCGTTTTCTGGTGCTGCACTGCATATTTGCGATGATCAGGCAGCGGAACGTCTTTGGAACTTGAGTGAGGCCCTACTTGCAGCAGCCTGACCTGTCATTTGTTGCAGCGAAGTCATCAGATATTGATGCGCTCCACGCGCTGATAGAAAGCGCCTATAGGGGCGATAGCGCACGCAAGGGTTGGACCCATGAGGCCGATCTGCTTGGCGGACAGCGCACGGACCGTCGGGCATTGCAGAACATTGTTGATGACGAGAATCAGGTGATCTTGCTGGCAACCGATCAAGACACAGTAATCGGATGCGTACAGCTATCCCATATCGATGACGCGGTCAGTTATCTTGGCTTGCTTACCGTCAATCCCAATTTGCAGGCGGGGGGGCTTGGGAAGCAAATCATCATTGCTGCGGAACAATTTGCAAAAGATGCCTGGCACAGCAAGACAATGGAAATGACCGTGATTGGCAAACGCGATGACCTGATCGCCTATTATGAAAGGCGGGGATATGAACCGACTGGAGAGCGCAGGCCATTTCCAATGAATGACCCCCGCTTTGGGCTGCCCAAGACAGATCGGTTAGAGTTTATTGTTCTCAGTAAAGCCCTTTAGGCTGCTTTGCCCTCCAAGGCTTTCTGCCGACGACGTTGGACCGAACTGCCAAGGCCCAGAGCTTCACGATATTTGGCAACCGTGCGCCGGGCGATTCCAAAGCCCTTGTCTTTCAAAAGTGCAACTAGCTTATCATCAGAGAGAATTTTCTTGGGATCTTCGGCGTCAATCAGGGCCTTGATATGTGACTTCACTGCCTCCGCGGAAGCCGCCTCTCCACCGGTGGATGATTGAATGCCGCTGGTGAAAAAATATTTCAGCTCAAATGTTCCGCGAGAACAGGAGAGATATTTGTTGGATGTAACACGGCTGACCGTCGACTCATGCATTTCGATTTCATCCGCCACATTTTTGAGGGTCAATGGACGGAGATGTTCAACGCCTTTTCGGAAGAACTCCTCTTGCTGCTTCACAATCTCGGTTGCGACTTTGACAATCGTGCGCTGCCGTTGGTCCAGAGCCTTGATTAACCAGTTAGCATCCATCAGGCATTCATTGAGCCATTCTTTTGAAGCCTTATCCTGCGCACCATCTTTCAGTTCACTATGATAAGTGCGATTGACCAAAACCTTCGGGAGCGTTGCACTGTTGACCTCAATGATCCATTTGCCCGCTCGCTCAGCGATGAAGATATCGGGCACCACTGCCTGCACATCACCGGCGCCAATTTTCAATCCGGGTTTTGGATCATAAGCACGAAGCTCGCTGATCATATCCATCAGATCTTCGTCATCAACGCTGCATATGCGCTTCAATTGTGGCAATGCGCCTTTGGCTAGTAGATCAAGATTATCGAGCAACCGTGCCATGGCAGGATCATATCGATCGGCTTCTTTCGCCTGCAGTGCTAAACATTCTGACAAATCGCGTGCACCAACACCAACGGGTTCCAAAGTCTGCACTTTGGTCAAAATAAATTTTACCAAATCGCGTTCAACGCCCAGTCGGTGCGATAGTTCCAGTAAATCGGCCTGCAAATATCCGCATTCATCAATTTGGTCGATGATATGTTGTGCAACAAAAAGTTCGGTGCCGGACAGAATGGCACCAGCTTGCTCCATCAAATGATCCGCAAGGGTCGTCTCCGCCACCAACATATTCTCAAAGTCGGGCGCTTCTCCACCAGGCCCTGACGCGGCGCCAGAACCGGAACCATTCAATCCCAGTTGCCCATCCAACCTGCCATCACTGCTAGATAGGCTGGCGCTGGCATATTGGTCTGCATCCCCTTCCATATCCATGGTGGCTTCGGTTTCCGAGGGACCCGATGATAAAATCTCATCGCTGCCTTTGGCGGCCGCTTCATTATCCAAAAGTGGGTCAGTGCGCTCGGGATCAATATCCGTTGAGACCTCTCCCGTTTCCAAAAGCGGATTCTTTTCCACTTCTTCCGCAATATAGTTTTCAATTTCCAGATTGGACAACGCCAATAGCTTGATCGCCTGCTGCAATTGCGGCGTCATGACCAGTGACTGGCTTTGTCTAAGGTCGAGACGTGGTCCCAATACCATGGTTACAGAGCAAATCCCTCACCGAGATAGAGGCGACGGACATTCTCATCAGCGACCAGATCTTCCGGGCTGCCAGCAAACAAGACCTGCCCATCATAAATGATGCAAGCACGATCAACGATATCCAGCGTCTCTCGTACATTATGATCAGTGATTAAAACGCCAATATTGCGATTCTTAAGCTGAACGACAAGGTCACGAATGTCCGCGATAGAAATTGGATCAATACCGGCAAACGGCTCATCAAGTAATACAATTGATGGGCTGGCTGCTAAAGCTCTGGCGATTTCACAGCGCCGCCTTTCACCGCCGGACAATGCCATGGCTGGCGAATTGCGGAGTTTCATAAGGCCAAAGTCATCCAGCAATCGATCAAGGGTTTCTCGCCGCTCTTCCGCCTTTGGCTCGACCATTTCCAAAACAGCCATAATATTTTGCTCGACCGTCATACCCCGAAAAATCGATGTCTCCTGGGGTAGATACCCAATTCCCAGTATCGCTCGGCGATACATAGGGAGAGGTGTAATATCTTCACCATCCAACATAATCCGGCCGGCGTCCGGTCGAACCAATCCCATAACGGAATAGAAACAAGTAGTTTTTCCGGCGCCATTGGGGCCCAAAAGGCCGACGACTTCGCCGCGCGCTACCGATAACGAAACATCGGATAGCACTGCACGTTTATCGTAGCTCTTGGCAATAGAAACCACCGCCAACCCATGTTCCATAGCGTCACTGGCCAGCGCCGATGCTGGCTCGGCCGATGCTGGGGAATCAAGAGTGTGTATATTGTCCATTCTAGTCCTTCAAATCCGCTCTCTTTTGCACGGCTCTTTGTTGTTCATTGGTTAACAACATGCCCCAATTGGAATGAAATTGGCAAGCTTTATGCATGATTGATCAAAAACTGAGTAATTGCAGCAGCTTCTAGCAACGAAATTATCGCTACTTTGTCGGTTTTGGGTCAAACTTCCACCGGAGACAAAACCATTTGGGTCATCGTCATTTTCGCTGCGGAACGGAAAAGGTACCACTCACCCGGCCATCGCTTCCAGCCGTTCCAGGGTTGGATGTACCGGAAGATCGACCGTCGATGGTCGAACGACCTGAATTGAGATCTATGATAACCCGACCACCTGACAAACTGTTCCCATTACCTTGTTTCAAGGTCACTCCACCCACCAGTGTGATCAACCGCCGATTAAGATCATAAATCGCAACATCTCCGCGAGCTGTATCCCCTGATTTTTGGATAGTAACGCCGCCCGAAGCATCTATTCGATTAACATCAATCCCACCGCTATTGCTATATGCAACCGTCATCCGTGCGGCGTTGAGCACTAAGCCAGCTTGTTCAACACGAACTGCACCGGACAAAACGACGCGGTCTGCGCGATCCTGCACTTCAATCCGGCCAGCGTTAAAGTTAACCGGCGCGTTGCTGTTATGATTACCAAAGACCTGCGCTGGCGCTGGTACCGCTATTGTGAAAGTCGCAATCGACAGAGCGGCGGCGGACAGGGCCCCAAAGACAATATTTTTCTTCATCTATCGAATCCTTAGTCCATTTTGCTGGATGCGCAACTGAGCATTGCCTTCCAATGTTACTGTTCTTTCTTTCAAATCAGCTCGCAAACTATCGGCGCGAAATGTTCCTACATTCGTGCGACCATCAACCGGATCATCGCTGGCCAATGTGCGCTCTTTCATATCCACCGTAACATTGTTCGTGGAAAGCCGATAACCATCCGATGTCTCCGCCTGGATTGGTCCAGTTACTCGGACAGTCTCGCGGTCCATATCATAGCTTCCGTCATTGGCCCGAATTTGCGCCGGTCCTTCGCTTAAAAGAATTCGCGCCGACAAGTCTTTTAATTCCACAACGGGATCACGAGAGCTTTTTTGTACCGCGGATCCTGCTTTCAAAGAGAATGGTCGACCCTGACTATCTTCACCGCGGTAAATAGCTTCGGTCACCCTCATTCGCTCGCGCGCAACATCCACACTGTCTTTATCGAGCACGAAACTTAGTTCACCAGCCAATGTGAAAGGGGCCAAGGCCAAAACAGCAGCGAGCGCGCCCACACATGTGGGCAGGATAAACGTTAGCAATTTGATACGCCGATCATGTGACCCATTGGGGGCCGCATAATGCTGTCGCTTACTTTTCTGAATTTCAGCCCGTTTTGACATGACAGATTTTCTTAGTTCATCCCTCGTGTATAATCTCTGAATTAGCCCGTTTTTCAAGCATGTGCAAAAATATCTACCTCTGGCCAGCCTACAATATCAAGCCTTGCTCGGTGCGGAAGGAAATCAAAACAGGCTTGAGCCAATTCCAACCGCTTTTCTCGCACCAGTCGAATTTCAAGCTCAGCTTTCAGCCGGTGTAGGAACCGAACATCGGATGCAGCGTAATCGCGCTGTGCTTCGCTTAACACCGGTCCACCCCAGTCACTCGATTGTTGCTGTTTGGAAATATCTTCACCTAAAAGCTCGCGAACCAATTCTTTCAATCCGTGTCGATCTGTGAAGGTCCGTATCAACCTTGATGCAATTTTGGTGCAAAAAACCGGAGCTGCAGTAACGCCCATATAATGCTCTATTGCCGCGAGATCGAACCGGGCGAAATGATATAGTTTAACGCGGTCTCGATCCGCCAAGATCGCTTTTAGATTTGGCGCTGCAAAATCGCTGTCCGGAGAAAAACGAACAAGATGTTCATCGCCACCACCATCTGAAATTTGCAGCAGGCACAAACGGTCACGATGTGTTTGTAGTCCCATAGTCTCGGTATCAACGGCTACTGGTCCATCTGCCAGTACATCGGTTGGCAGATCTTCTTCATGAAAATAAACGGTCATTCCATCTCACTTGCTAAATTTGATTTCCCTTAATCCCGTTGTGACGTTGCTCACCATCGATTGTAAGCAAGCGTCTAAACGGTTAAGGACCCCCATTATTGGGAAGCATTGTTTTCGATGTTATGCTATTTGGCGGAGCAGAAGGAAAACAGCAAGTTATAGATTGAAGGAACAACAGAATGACAGAGGGCAATCCAGAAGCTTCACCGAGCGGTTTTGACTTAAACAAATCAACCATAATAGCACTATTGTATCTCGGTGGATTGATTGTGGGCATCACCGGGTTGATTGGGTTTATTCTTGCGATAATTTGGAAGGGCGAGGTCGAAGGCACCTGGGAAGAAAGTCACCTTCAATATCATATCATGACATTCATCATCGGCTTTGTAGTTGGCATTGTCGGAATCGTACTGAGCTTCATACTAATCGGTATTCCAATCTTGATAGCACTATTTGTTTGGTTCATTGTCCGTAGCATCATGCCGCTACTCAAAGCGCAAAAACAAGAACCTATGCCGGACCCAAAAACGTTCTTATTTTAATTGATTTCGGCATTCATAGTTATAGATTCGATGCGAAAACCGAAATTATTCGCGTTTTGGTAAGCTTGTCTGTATAGAAACCCCCTGTGTGATAGGGATTCGCACAGGAAAATGGCCGGAAGATCGTCCGTCTCGGCGTTGGATTTATTAATTGGACGAATTGAAAGCGACGATTTTAGAATGGGTTTTGACAGAAACCGGCGGGGACGAGGCCGGGATAAGCGTGACAGTTTCGGTGACGAAAATTTTGATGGATATCAAGGCGATAGCGGGCCTCCCGTAGAAAGATATACCCGACCGGAAAGCAACCATGGTGGCGGCAATCGGGGTGGCGGTATGCCTGATCAGATCGTCGGCGAAGGGACTGGCAAAGTAAAGTTTTTCAATGCCCAAAAAGGCTTTGGCTTCATCGTTCAAGATGGCGGCGGCGAAGATGTTTTTGTCCATATTAGTCAAGTCGAGCGGGCAGGCCTTACAGGGCTCGCGGAAGGCCAGGGCCTGAAATATTCGCTTGTTGACCGTGGCGGCAAAGTGTCGGCGTCAGACATTGCGATTGATGGTGAAGTAATCGAAGTCCAGGAACGCAGTTCTGGTGGTAACGATGGCCCACCACGGCGCGAATTGACCGGTGAAAAAGCGTCCGGAACCGTTAAATTTTTCAACAGCATGAAGGGCTTTGGCTTCATTCAACGCGATGATGGTCAGCCAGATGCGTTTGTGCACATTTCCGCTGTTGAACGTGCCGGCATGAGTGGCCTAGAAGAAGGCGACAAGCTGGAATTTGAACTCGAGGTCGACCAACGTGGCAAGACTGCAGCAGTCAATTTGGTTGCGGGCTCCAGCTAGAACTAGCCGGTAGCTTCCATTTTAAAAAAGGCGGGCATGATGCCCGCCTTTTTTATGCACGCTATCCGAAACAATCAACATATCACTTTGCGAGATATGTAGCAGACATAAAATCTATCGGTGATCGCTACGTTGTTGTTCCGTGACGTGCCAGTCTTCAGGCCTTTTGAGAAATTTCCAAAAGAAACCAGGCGCGCTCTTCTGCCTGATCTGTCCAATCATCCAACATACCATCCGTTGCGTTATCCCCAGCTTCACTCGTCAGTTCTTTGGCATCTCTAAATATTGAAACGAGTTTCAGATTGTCGGAACGTAGCTCATTTAGCATATCTTCGGCCGACACCTTATCGGCATTATTGTCAGCTATGCTTTGACGACCAGCAATATCCCCGATTGAGGTGAGCGTCCGATGTCCATTTTTCCGCACTCGTTCGGCAATAATATCGGTAGTGGCCAATATTTGCGCCGCTTGTTCGTCGAACATCAAGTGATAATCGCGAAAATGCGGACCCGATACGTGCCAGTGGAAATTCTTTGTTTTCAAATATAGTGCAAAACTATCGGCCAAAATCCCATTCAGCGCCTCTGCAACGGCTGTTTTTGCATTGTCTCCGGTGGTCATAACTTGCTCCATCAATTTTTACTTTCTGAAGCCTAAATAGCGATAGTCTATCGGTATATCCAACAAACAATCCGACTGTCTATGATCGGTTAAGTCGATTGCAGACCGGCTTACTAATCGAATTTCTGGATTTCAGATGATCCCCCAGGCGCCAAGTGCGAGATATGAACCGACAAGCAGAAAGAGCAAGGCTCCACCTTGCCTTATACGATTTATTGGCAGCATGGTGGCAAGTTTTTCCTGCAACAGCAGTGCTGGTACGCAAGCGACCATAACGCCTAGCCAACCACCAATCGCTGTCAAGACCCACATATCGGTGCGTGCTGCGGTTGCCGCCAATATGAACTGGCCTTTATCACCAAATTGCAGAATTAGCAGACCAAGAAAGGAGATCAGAAAAGGACTAAGTGTCCAATTTTCTAGAAGATCAACCGGCCGTCGCCATGCAAGCATTCCAACACCCGCCAATACCAGCGACAATGCATAAAATAGTTGCAATGGATCTTCGCTGATCCATTGATGAATAGCTTGTCCGAAAAAGGCAGAGACGAAACAGTTTAGCAGCGTGGCAAGTCCTAGGCCCCAAAGAACGGGTGCAACGCGTCCGAAACGGATTGCCAGCACGGCACATAAAATCTGCGGCCGATCACCTATCTCGGCGAGAGCCAATGCAAATAATGAAGTTAGGAAAGCATCCACAAAGCGCCGTTAAGGCTGTCCACCCAGCCGCAAGGCCACATTTGCCATCATGGCTTCTGACATTTGCGCATCCAATGGGCCACAGTCCAGAGTTTCACGCATTGCTGTTAAATACGCCCGGGCAACTGTTACGCCGCCGCCCGTTTCCAGAGTCTTTTGTAACTCTGATTCACAGGCGCAAACGAGATCATGCACCGCTTTCAAATGGTGCTGCGATGCCTTCAAACGGACTTGGTCCAAATGAAGCATAAATTGCAGTGGATGTTCATCCATTAGGGAGGCCGGAATCCCATCCAGCAAGGTCAGCATCTCCGCCTGTATGAGTAAGTTTTGATCATGATCCATATCAGTGCCCCTAATCGAAGCCCGATCATGCAAAAACATGGTTAAGAAAGCGTAAACTAAGGCAATTTGGTGACCCTTTTCGACCATTTCGGCTTTTTCTTGACAAATCGGCACCTTTTCAGCATTAGCGCGGCCAACACATGCGGCGCCAAGTGCGTCGCTTTTTTATTTCAGTATATGTTTTGAGGAACGCGCCATGGCGAAGTCAGCCACTGTAAAGATCAAACTCGTCAGCACGGAAGATACCGGCTTTTTCTATGTAACCAAGAAAAATCCGCGGAATCTTACTGAAAAAATGGTGATGCGGAAATACGATCCGGTCGCGCGCAAGCATGTTGATTTCAAAGAAGCGAAGATCAAGTAAGCTATTTTTTACTGACGCTAACGGTGCAAAACTTTCTGCACTGATTCGATAAATTTTGCCACTGAGATGGGCTTTGAAACATAGGCTTCAGCTCCGGCTGTCAAAATCCGGTCTTCATCACCTTTGCCAGCATAAGCCGTCACCGCCATGATCGGTATGATCTTGAGCTGCGGGTCTTTCTTGAGCTGCTCAATCAACTCCAGCCCACTGACATGGGGCAATTGAATATCCATGACGATAAGATTCGGTACAAAACTGCGCGCCTTGTCGAGCACTTCGCGCCCATCTTGGACGGGTTCAACAACAAATCCATGGGCGCGTAAAAGATCGCAGAACAGCTTCAAGTTCAGCTCATTATCTTCAACTACCAATACTCTTTTGGCCACGCTCTATTTGTCCCCTTGCAATCGCGAACCAACCCTTTAGGCGAAAGCAGAAATGGAAACAAATCACAATATTGGCGGTGACGGAGAAATTATCGCGCTTCAGGCATTGGGCTGGATCTTACAAGATGAAGACCGGGCGCAGCGCTTGCTTGCACTAACAGGATTGGATCCACGTGAATTGCGCTCAGGCTTAGAAGATCCGACAATGCTATCTGCGTTGCTGGGCTTTCTTGCCAATCACGAACCGGATTTGATCGCCTGCGCCGAAGCCATAGGCATAGAACCCGAAAAACTGGCCCACACAGCCCAACAGCTCAACCATATTGGAGATTTTTCTTGAGCCAAAAACCACTCTTGATCAGCGATTGCGATGAGGTTTTGCTCCATATGGTAGTGCCGTTCCAGCAATGGCTGGACGGCGACAAAGATATCCATTTTGATCTCGAAAGCGGTGACTTTGTTGATGCCCTGCGACATAAACATGATGGTACTGTTGTGGCGCGCGAGGAGGTTTGGCCGTTGTTGCAAAGCTTTTTCGACACGGAAATGCACAGGCAAGGTGCGATCGATGGCGCTGTGGATGCTCTAAACATACTTTCCGAAATTGCGGACATCGCCATATTGACGAACTTGATGGATGACCGACAAGTCGCGCGAACCGAACAACTTAAAGCTGTCGGCATCGATTTTCCTGTCCATTGCAATCAAGGCGGCAAAGGTGAGGCTCTGGAGAAGATTGTGGCCGATTATCAGCCTGCGGTAACGGTCTTTGTCGATGATCTAGGGCATCAACATCAAAGTGTTGCAGAGCGAAATCCAGAAGTTTGGAGGCTGCAAATGGTCGGCGAACCTATTTTGGCCAAACATATAAAAACAAATAAGATGGCCCATGCTCGGATTGATCAATGGCCGGAGGCAACCACCTGGATTATCGATAAGCTAGATCGAGCAGTCCCTGCTCCACCAGTTGAAGAAGTTTCGGAAAAACTTGACCCTTCCCAGCATGCGTGAGATCAAAAGGACATGAGCGATAATATTGAAACTACCTTAAATGAAAAAGGTATTGCATTGCCGAACGCTGCCGCTCCGGTAGCATCTTATGTCCCAGCAGTGGAAGTGAATGGCCTGCTATATGTTAGTGGGCAAGTTTCGATGGCCGATGGAAAACTGATTGTCGGCCGTCTGGGGGAAAATATGTCGATAGAAGATGGGCAAGCTGCTGCCAAAGCATGCGCGCTCATGATCGCGGCTCAGATAAAGGCGTTTGCAGGGTCGCTGGACCGTGTGGAGCGGATCGTTAAACTTGGTGCGTTTGTAAACAGTACCGCAGAGTTTAACGATCATCCAAAAGTCGCCAATGGCTGCTCCGATATGATGGAAGTCATTTTTGGCGAAGCTGGAATACACGCGCGAAGCGCTGTAGGGGTTGCTGCTCTACCACTAGGCGTAGCTGTAGAAGTGGACGCCATAGTTGCTCTCAAACCTGCTTGATAGCGCTCTATCTCCCGCTCCCTCTTCGGGCCGGGTCGCGTTTCTAAAGGGTCAACCTTATGCGCATCGCGGCTTGCATGGAAATGGGGTGCTGGAAAACAGTCCCGCGGCTTTTGAGGCAGCCATTGCACAGAAACATGGTATAGAATGTGATGTCCAGGCTGCCGAAGACGGCACGGCCTTTGTTTTCCATGACTATGAACTCGACCGACTAACCGAACAATCTGGCACACTGGCCCGGATGCGTTCCGGTGATCTGGATCAAATAGAACTTAAACAGGGCCATGGAAAAATCCCAAGGCTTCGCGCCATTTTGGAGCAAGTAAAAGGCCGTGTGCCGGTCTTAGTTGAGATTAAATCGAAAGACTTACGAGTTGGCCCAATATGCTTGTCCGTTCGCCGCGCCTTAGAGGGGTATCGCGGAGACGTGGCTGTCATGTCCTTCAACCCGCTAGTTTCCAGTTGGTTTCGCAAAAATGCAGAGCATATTGTGCAGGGATTGGTTGTAACCGAAGACAGTGCAAAGGGAATCAAAGGACGGTTTGCACGTCACCGCAATTTGTGGGCCGCAAAACCTCAATTTCTTGCCTATGACATTCGAGATTTTCCATCTCGTTTTGCAGCCTCACAACGGAAACGAGGCCTACCGATTGTTACCTGGACCGTCAAAACAGCCGCGCAGGAAAAAATCGCGTCAATATATGCAGATGAACCAGTTTATGAGATCCCGGATAACTGATAGCTTCTAAAACAACATGTCCGATTCTTCGCAACAAAATTCCATAGTCGCTCGCGTTGCCGACGATGTAAGCTGCTTGTCCGCTGATCAGTGGGATAGCTGTGCGGGTTCAGCGAATCCATTTGTTTCGCATGCATTTCTTTCGGCAATGGAAGACTCGGGAAGTATCGGCCCTGGAACCGGATGGAAATCCCTTCCCATTGTCATTGAAGATGAAAAAGGCGAGATTACCGGGTGCCTGCCAAGCTATCTTAAATCACATAGCCAGGGTGAATATATATTTGATCAGCAATGGGCTCACGCATTTGAAAATGCGGGCGGGCAATATTATCCAAAAATCCAGATTGCATCACCTTTTTCTCCCGTTCCCGGGCCGCGAGTTTTGTTTCGCGATGAAGATATGGCGCTACCGTTGCTGCGTGCAGTTGAGCAATTGGCAGAAAATAATAACATCTCATCCGTCCATGCAACCTTTGTTGATAAAAACCAAAAAGGTTACTTTGAGGATGCAAATTGGTTGATTCGCTCGGACAGCCAGTTTCACTGGCGTAACGATGGCTATGGGGAATTTGACGATTTTCTCGCGGCACTATCTTCACGTAAACGCAAGGCGATCAAGAAAGAACGACGTAAGGCCCAGGAAACGGTCCAGATAGTCCACTTGACCGGTGATGAAATTAAGCCTGCGCATTGGGACTATTTTTGGGAGTTTTATCAGGATACAGGTGCGCGGAAATGGGGCACGCCCTATTTAACCCGTTCTGCATTTGACCTGATGCAACAGAAAATGGGCGAGAAGTTGTTGCTGATCTTTGGCTTGCAGGACAATGTTCCGATTGCAGGTGCGCTTAATGTGATTGGTGAAGAGACGCTTTACGGGCGATATTGGGGTTGCACGCGAGATATCCCGTTCCTGCATTTCGAGATTTGCTACTATCAAGCGATTGATGCTGCAATTGCTAGGGGGTTGAAAACGGTAGAGGCGGGAGCCCAGGGCAGCCATAAATTGGCGCGCGGCTATCAACCGGTGCCGACATGGTCAGCACATTATATTGTCGATCCAGGATTTCGCGGCGCGATTGCCGATTATCTCGAACGCGAGCGACAGGCCGTCGCCGCTGATATCGAATTTTTGTCCGAAATGGGGCCGTTTAGAAAGCCTGATTAAGCGGCGCGACGGGAAGCTTCCTGAAGCCAAGCTCGAGCGTCGCGTTGTGCTTCGGCAATTTCACGCGCAGTCATTTCAAGCGATATTTCTGCCCGGCATGTCTTGCTTTCATCATGCCCCGAGAGAGAAGCCAAATTAAACCATTTATGTGCTTCGATCAGATCAACTTCTACACCCTCCGAACCAGTCGAATAGAGTACGCCTAGATCAAAATAGGCATTGCTGTCGCCTTGTGCTGCTTCGGCTAGGCGGCTTTCTATTAGAAAGGCTGCGCTTTTCATGCTGTTAGCCATATTTTCGTCCCTGTTCCTATCGCCGCACTTTCTGGCGACAAGTGGACTTTCAAACGAAATTCTTAAAAAAATGGTTAACAGAATTGCAGAAAAGTTTAGTTTGCTTGGTTGTAAACGACCAAAAACTAAGATTTTACAAGGTTTTGCAAGGTTAACAAAGCGCCCGGAATAGCTAGCCTATAGCAATATTGTCTATCAATCGGGTTGTGCCGATATGCGCAGCCGCAAATAGGCGAGACGGTCGGACGATTTTTTCGACGGGTTCGAGCGTGGCAGCTTCTCTAACCTCTAGATAATCAATCGTATGAAACCCGAAGCGCAGTAAATCTGCCTTTGCATCGTCCAATGTCAAAACAACATCCCCTCCTTCAGCCATCTTTCTTGCCGATTCCGCCATGATGCGCGGCAAAACCGCAGCTTTTGACCGTTCCTCTTCCGATAGATAGGCGTTGCGCGATGATAACGCCAACCCATCCTTTTCCCGTACAGTCTCAACCCCAACAACTTCATGGGTAAAATCTAAGTCGCGAGTAAGGCGCTTAATAATGGAAAGTTGTTGAAAGTCCTTTTCTCCAAAATAGGCGGCATGCGGTCTAATTTGGTTAAATAGTTTTGTGACGACCGTGGCTATTCCTTCAAAGAAGTCGGGCCGGGTCAACGTATCCAACCCTTCGCTCAAGCCGCCTACGTTGACCTTTGTCGAATAGTTTTCGGGGTAGATTTGATCCAAAGAAGGAGCCCAGACCAACTCGACACCAGCAGCTTCCAAAAGCGCGAAATCCTCTGCCTCTTGACGCGGATAGGTTTCCAGATCTTCACCCTCGCTAAACTGAGCAGGATTTACAAAAATTGACGCTACAACAATGTCACATTGCTCGACTGCAACCTCAACCAAGCGCATGTGGCCCGCATGCAGTGCGCCCATTGTTGGGACCAAGCCCATTTTACAATCTGATTTACGATATACATCCAAAGCGTCCCGCAGCGGGCCAAGCTTTCTAATAATTTGCATGAGTCTCTCTTTGCGATTAGTTTCTGCTACGCATCTATTGCGGTTTATGCGGCCAAGGCCCAGCTATCGCAAGAGTGAACGAAAGGGGTATCGCACAAAACGTGTCTAGCAAAACACATCATATAGTTTTTGCCAACGAAAAAGGCGGTACCGGCAAGTCTACGACTGCGGTACATGTCGCGGTCGCACTTGCCTATCAGGGGCATAAAGTCGCAATAATCGACCTCGATCCTCGCCAACGTACAACCTATCGCTATCTAGAAAATCGAGATGCGACAATGGAACGGCGGGATATTGATATTCCGCAACCGTTTTACGAAGTGTTCGAATATGATAATCTTGCAAGGCTCGAACAGCTGATTGAGCGGATGAGCCATGGCGTCGATTTTCTGCTTTATGATACACCGGGCCGGGATGATAAATTTGCCCGTTTCGTTGCCACGCGCGCGAACACATTGGTGACGCCAATAAACGATAGCTTTGTCGATTTTGACCTGATCGGTCAAGTTGACCCAGAGACCTATAAAGTACGGAAGTTGAGCTTCTATGCCGAGCTTATCTGGGAAGCGCGCAAAGCCCGAGCAAAGGCGGATGGCACCACTATTGACTGGGTCGTTCTGCGTAATCGCACGCAATATGTCGAAGCACATAATATGAAGCGGATTGTGTCCGCTCTAACGGAACTCTCGCAGCGTGTGGGCTTCCGGATTATTCCCGGACTTAGCGAACGGGTCATTTACCGAGAGCTATTTCCGGCAGGCCTTACAATGCTCGACAAGAAACATCTAGGACGATTGGCCACCAGCCATATTGCTGCACGGCAGGAACTAAGAGAATTGATCAAACATCTGACACTGCCTCAGCCGGAGTCTGACGAACCAGCTCTTGGCAAACCGCAACTAGTTGCCTGATCCATGACCGCCATGTTGATCATCGCCGCCGCCGTTGTCGCTGGCTTAGTATTGACTGGAAAAGCCAAAACCATGACCGCCAATCAGTGGCTAGCGATAGTTATTGCGCTGGTAGGTGCAAATTTCCTGCGCGGAGGCAGCTGGATATTGGGAGCAGCAGCAATGGGCGGTGCGGCGTTTCTGGGAGGATGGAGAATCCTGATACCAGCAAAGTACGGCCCAGAAAAAATCCGGAAACCACGAAGCTTTGAACTGGATCGCGCCCGCTCAGTACTGGGGGTCAGCCAAGATGCCACCCGAGACGCGATCAACAATGCCTGGCGTGAACGATTGGCCGAACATCATCCTGACAAGGGTGGAGATGAGCAATTAGCGCAGATGATCAACCGTGCACGGGATATATTATTGGAAGACATGGAAGCCTGAAGGCCGCTTAAATACTTGTCAAATCTCCAACATAGTAGGTAGATTTTATGTGGTCAGCTTCCTACAAGCGCTGCCAAATATAGATCAAAAGGATATCTATTCATGGCTGCGCTAACCTCCCACCAGTTCCATTCAACATCTTTGCGGGAATATGACATTCGCGGCATCATCGGTGAAACACTTGGTGAAGACGACGCCTATGCCATCGGCCGCGGATTTGGGACACTGATTGCTCGAGATGGCGGGACAGCCGTCGCGACCGGCTATGATGGCCGCACCAGTTCTCCGGTACTTGAAGAAGCACTCATCAAGGGATTGAATGACGCAGGTGTCAGCGCGATTTCAGTCGGCATGGGGCCAACACCGATGCTCTATTATGCCGAATGTGTTTTAGAACAGGTTCAAGGCGGTATTCAAATAACCGGCAGCCACAACCCCGCCAATTATAATGGCTTCAAGATGGTATTTCAGGGACGACCGTTTTTTGGCGCGGATATCCTTTTGCTTGGTACGATGGCGACGAACGGAGATTGGAACGCGGGAACCGGTAGTTCTGAAAGCATCGATATCATGGATCAATATGTTAACCGGCTGCTCCAGAACTTTACCGGCAGCGCTTTCAACGTCGCTTGGGATTGTGGCAATGGTGCAGCGGGACCGGTAGTAGAAAAACTGACAGCCAGTCTCTCCGCCCGCGGAGCGGGGGAGCACCATCTCCTCTTCACTGATGTAGATGGTTCGTTTCCTAATCATCATCCCGACCCCACTGAAGAAAAAAATCTGGCAGACCTCAAGACACTTGTCGCTGAGAAAAATCTCGATTTTGGAGTGGCTTTTGATGGTGACGGCGACCGGATTGGCGCAATTGACGGAGAAGGCAGGGTGATCTGGGGTGATCAGTTGCTGCAAATCTATGCCGAAGATGTCTTGAAAAGCGTGCCTGGTGCTACGGTTATCGCGGATGTGAAAGCTTCGCAGGCGCTTTATGAACGCATCGAAGAATTGGGCGGAGATCCGCTGATGTGGAAAACCGGGCATAGTCTGATTAAGTCCAAAATGAAGGAAACAGGATCGCCGCTCGCCGGAGAGATGAGCGGCCATGTGTTTTTCAAGCATGATTATTATGGTTTTGACGATGCACCTTATGCCGCCATCCGGCTGATCCAGGCTGCAACTAACATCGGCAAGTCAGTTACCCAGATGCGCAGCGATATGGTTGAGATGATCAATACGCCCGAAATGCGCTTTCAGGTTGATGAAAGTCGGAAATTTGCGGTGATTGATGAAGTTCTAGAGCGATTGTCCGCTGATGGTGCCGATGTAAACAACACAGACGGTGCTCGGGTCAATACAGATGATGGCTGGTGGCTGCTGAGAGCATCCAATACGCAAGATGTTCTGGTGGCGCGGGCGGAAGCAAAATCGCAGGACGGTCTGGATCGTCTAATGGCTCAGATTGATGAGCAATTAGCCTTGTCAGGTTTGGAGCGCGGAGAAACTGTGGGGCATTGAACCTGATTCCAGTTAAGCAGGCTTGGTTTGGATAAACTAATTTAGATCAATGTTGTTCCCAAATTTCCAATGGTGGCACCGACAGTCGAAACAGCAACAGTAACTGAGCTTATGATAGCGGCCATTGCGGCGGCGAGTTGTTCGCGGAAAGTGAAGCGTTGCATGGCGGGGGATCCTTTGCTTGCCGGATGGGTTGGCGAAATCAAATGAACGTCGAGGCGGTATTCGCGGCAGGGCCGACAGATGCGACTACAAAAAGGGCTGAACAGAGAAAAGCTGCGAAACCGGCGGCAATTTCTTGACGGTATGAAAAGCGGGTCATTGGATTGTCCTTAGTGACTTGGAGTTAGGCGATCAGCGATGCGGAATTTTGAACAGCCGGGCCAACACTTGCTGCAATCAATACGGCGGCGGAGAAGAGAGCGGCAAAGGCTGCGGTAACTTGGTTTTGGACGTTGGTCATTTTGAAGTTCCTTAAAAGTGAGATTGATTATGCGATCAATGAAGCTGAGCTTTGGATAGCTGGGCCAACGCTGGCAGCGATCAAAACAGCGGCTGAGAAAAGAGCGGCTACGGCGGCTGCGGCTTGGTTTTGGATGTTTATGTTTGTCATTTCATATTTCCTTTTTTAAAATCTGGGCTTCGCAGTTTGATTAGCGAAGATGCCCATAGCTTTGCATAGGCCGTGCCAATTATAATATATCCATATATATCAATGATTTGGATGATTTTAGCGAAGATACGACAATTAATGGATGCTGAATATTGGGTTATTTCACTAATGTTTGGGTTTTGGATTTTCCGCGCAAAGCCTTATCGAAAAGGATTGTGGTGCGTTTGTCTATTCAATCTTAATCTGCGCATTCATCAGCTAGATCGGAACCCTTGATGGACCCCTTTATTTATGTGGCGGCGGTCAGTGCACTGGCCCTCCTCGCTTATTATTTCACTTTGCTGCGCGCTGGCCTGGCCAGAGGGAAATTTAACGTCGAAGCGCCTTCGCATAGCGGGCCTCCGGAATATGAACGCCACGTTCGGGCACATCACAACACGCTGGAACATCTGGTCCTGTTTCTGCCAGGCATGTGGCTATTCGCCTATGTTGTCAGCCCTATTTGGGCAGCCGGGATCGGTTTGATCTGGCCGATCATGCGTATTGGCTACGCGCTGGGCTATTATAAAGCGTCCGAAAACAGACTTCACTGGATATATTTCAGTATGCCGCCCATTTACATTTTTGTATTGGGATCGCTTATCTGTGCGATAGTCCAGATTGTGAGAGGAATAGCATGACTACAAAATATGATCTGGTGATCCGAGGCGGCACGATTGTGGATGGCAGCGGCGGTGAATTGATTGATGGCGATATTGCGGTCAGCGATGGCAAGATTACTGCGGTTGGCAACGTCACTGGCTCGGGCAAAGAAGAAATCGATGCTACCGGCCGCATAGTGACGCCGGGATTTGTCGATGTACACACCCATTATGATGGCCAGTGTATTTGGGCCGAGGAACTCAGCCCCTCCTCCTCGCACGGCGTTACGACCGCCGTCATGGGCAATTGCGGGGTTGGCTTTGCACCATGCCGCAAAGAGGATCATGACCTGCTGATCAATGTGATGGAAGGTGTGGAAGATATTCCCGGTGTTGTTATGGCCGATGGCCTACCCTGGAACTGGGAAACATTTCCCGAATATCTCGACACGGTCGACAAAGGAAAGCGCGATATTGATGTCGCGGCCTACCTCCCGCACTCGCCTTTACGTGTTTATGCAATGGGTGAACGCGGCGCATCACGGGAAGCCGCTAACGAAGATGACTTGGCTACCATGCGCAAATTATCGCGGGAAGCGATTGAGGCTGGGGCGATTGGTTTCGCGACATCACGTCTTTCGATTCACAAAACCGCCGATGGCGGCAGCATCCCAACATTTGAAGCCGATATTGCCGAACTGGAAGCAATCTGCGGCGGCATGACCGATGCCGGTAGCGGCACATTTCAAGTTGTGCTGGATGCCTTTGTCGGTTGGGACAAGGAATATACAGTCATAGAACGGGTGATTGAAAGTTCCGGGCGGCCAGCGACATTCACGCTGGCTTCGGGCAATGATGCCCCGCCGCGCTGGCGCCGAGTCTTGGAAATGATCGAAGCGACACGAGCAAAAGGCGGCGAGGCAACGGCACAGGTTATGCCGCGCCCCATTGGTCTGATTGCTGGTCTAGAACTCACTGTACATCCCTTTGTCTTGTGCCCGAGTTGGTCGAAAATTGCCGACCTTTCTATACCGGAACAGATCCAAGCGATGCGCGACCCCGCATTGCGACAGGCGCTGATCACCGAAGATTTCGAAGAAGGTCACCCGTTTAACGAACTGGCGCGCGACTGGAACTGGTTGTTCCCGCTGGATGATCCGCCAAATTATGCACCGCCGCGCGAAATGAGCATGGCGGGACAGGCGGCGACCAAAGGCTGTACGCCTCAGGAAATTGCTTATGACCGCCTGTTGGAAACCGAAGGCAAAGGCTTGTTCCTCGCTGCCCTTGGCAACTATGAAAATGCGAAATTGGACAGTGCGCATGAAATGCTAAGCCATCCTTATTGCATTCCCGCACTCGGTGACGGCGGCGCGCATTATGGTGCTATTTGCGATGCCAGCTATTCGACATTCCTGCTCAAGCAATTTGTTGCCAAGCCCGATGGTTTACGTTTTGAATTGCCTCAGGCTGTACATATGCTCTCTCGCAAAGCCGCCCAAACCGTCGGCATGAATGACCGCGGATTGCTCACGCCCGGAGCGAAAGCCGATATTAATGTGATTGATCTGGATAAGCTAGAACTGCATTTGCCCGAAATTGTCCGCGATTTACCAGCCGGCGGTCAACGCTTGCATCAGCGCGCAACCGGATATGATGCAACAATAGTGTCAGGCGAGATTATAAGGCGATTTGATCAGTCCACTGGCGCGCGACCCGGGAAATTGGTGCGAGGCAATAGCCTGAATCAGTGATTGCTGTTAGGAGTGGCCAATGGCTAGAAACATTCCGAAACAGACCCGTGATGCGATTTCCGATCTGCCCGATGATCTGAAGGAAAAGCTATTTGCATTGCGGGAACTGATCTTGGAAACCGCGGACGAAAATCCAGCCGTCGGCGCTTTGGAAGAAACGTTGAAATGGGGCGAACCTTCATTTTTAACCAGTGCGACAAAGTCAGGCACAACCATACGCATAAACCGTCATAATAAAGACGACGGTCAATATGCGATGTATGTGCACTGTCAGACAGATCTTTTAGATCGATACCGTCAGCTTTACAGCGACACACTTACTTTGGATGGCAATCGAGCCGTCGTTTTCAGCGTTGCAGAAGAGCCGCCACTAGAGGCGGTCAAACATTGTATTGCCATGGCGCTTACCTATCACCTGAAGGACTAGCCAGCTTCAACCTGCTCCACATCCTCTTTATTCACTTCCGCAATAATCGACCAGATTGCGATAAACAGTGCGGCCAGCAACGGACCGATCACTATGCCATTGAAACCAAATAATTGTAGTCCGCCTAGGGTCGAAATCAGGACTACATAATCAGGCATTCTGGTGTCCCGGCCAACCAGTATCGGACGCACCAAATTGTCGACCATGCTGATAATGAAAACACCCGCGACGGTCAGAACAACGCCCTGCCAAATGTCACCCGTCGCCAACAAATAGACCGCAACCGGAACCCAGACAAAGCCGGTACCAATGGCTGGGATTAATGACAATATCCCCATAAAGACGGCCCAAAGCAGAGCCCCTTGAATATCCAAAACCCAGAAAATGAGACCGCCTATGGTGCCTTGCAAAACAGCGACGACAAAGCTGCCCTTTATCGTCGCACGAATGACCACGAAAAATTTATTGGCCAATATTTCTCGGCGCTGGCTGGAAAGTGGGATCACATTTTCGATCTGTTGACCCAGTTTAGCGCCATCACGCAGCAAGAAGAATGTCAGATAGAGCATAACGCCCAAGGCCAGCATGAAACGGAATGCACCCTGCCCCACGCTAAAAGCTTGAGAGATTACAAATTCCAGACTGCCCGCAACCGCTTCCTCAATCCGAGGACGAATAGTTTCAATATCGCCATATCCCCAATCTGTTATCTGGGATTGCATCCAACTCGGCAGCGTTCCCTCGAGCGCAGACAATATGCCTTGGATATCGATATCACCGCTCCGAATGCGATCATATAAATTGGTCGCCTCTCCAACCAATGCACTGCCCAGCATAATCGCTGGCACAATGACGAGCAGGATTACCAGCAATAGGGTTAGAAAAGCCGCACTATTCTGGCGTTTCGGCATGATCCTATGAATCCAGAGAAATACCGGATGGAACAACACCGCAACCACGACGCCCCAAACAATCGCCCCGAAAAAAGGTTCGATCAACCAGGCGAAGGCCAGGGTTATGATCACCAATAAGGCGATCAGGAATAGCCTTTCTATACCAAAGGCTGAACCATTTTGAGGGCGGTCTGTTTCATACATCACTTTATGCTATGACGATTAGAACACATAACAGCAACGTACAAGAAACGAGAATATTGATGACCGAAATCCCATTCCAGAAAGGCCTGTTTGAAACCGGCAATGGCATTTACGCCTATCTGCAACCAGATGGCGGTTGGGGATGGTCCAATGCGGGTTTGATTACCGATGGTGGGGAATCCTTGCTGGTCGACACATTGTTCGATGCCAACCTGACTAGAGATATGCTCAACACCATGGCCGATGCAGCGGGTGTCGGCGCCAATGATATCGGCACCATTGTGAACACGCATGCCAATGGCGATCACACCCATGGCAATGGTTGCTGCGAGCATGCCGAAGTAATTGCTTCCGAAGCTAGCGCAATGGAAATGGCCGAGCTGCCAGCGCCTGCATTGGCGGCGATCATGGTGCAAGCCAAAGAAATGGGACCTGCTGGACAATATCTAGTCGACATATTCGGCAGTTTCGATTTTACCGATGTTGCCGAGAAACACCCGACCCAGACATTTAGCGGTGAGTATAGTGTTAGCGTGGGGAACAAGAAAGTTGATCTAATCGAAGTAGGGCCAGCCCATACGGCGGGCGATGTTCTCGTCCATGTGCCGGAAGACAAAACCATCTTCACCGGCGATATCCTGTTCATCGAGGGCACTCCGATCATGTGGGCAGGGCCAGTTGCAAACTGGATTGCGGCCTGTGACAAAATCATAGATTTGAAAGCAGAAACCATTGTCCCTGGTCATGGCCCAATCACCGATGTGCACGGTGTCCGGCGAGTGCAAGACTATCTACGCTACATCGATCAGGAAGCGCGCAAGCGCTATGATGCTGGGCTATCGGTTCGCGACGCTGCGCATGATATCAAACTGGGTGACTTTTCCAGCTGGGGCGATAGCGAACGCATCGCGGTCAATGTTTCAACATTATATCGCGAATATGCCGACGATACATCCGCGCCGGATGTCGTACAGCTATTTGGATTGATGGCGGAACTCAAGAAGTAGCCTAAAGAAAGACGGTGTCTAAACCGAATCTTCCCGCACCGCTACAAGACTGGTTTGCTTCGCGTGGTTGGTCCGTACGGCGGCACCAGTCGGAGATGCTTGCGGCCGCGCAAGATGGAAATCACGCGCTGCTGACAGCACCTACTGGGGCAGGAAAAACGCTGGCGGGATTCTTACCGACGCTATCTGACTTGATAGACAATCCAAAATTTGATGGCCTACACACACTTTATATCTCGCCGCTAAAAGCCCTTGCCGTCGATGTACAACGCAATTTGCTGACACCGATTCATGAAATGGACGTTCGAATTACGGTTGAAACCCGCAGCGGTGATACGCCAGCCAATCGGAAGGCGCGACAACGGGTAAAGCCGCCGCAAATTTTGCTGACCACTCCTGAATCACTTAATCTATTGCTCAGTCAAGAGGATAGCTTTGCGCTCTTCGCCAACCTAAAGCGCGTGATCATCGACGAGGTGCATGCCTTTGCCACTGGAAAACGCGGCGATCTGCTGTCGCTCTCCATGGCGAGGCTTCAAAAAATCGCGCCGGAAATGCAGCGGGTGGCTTTGTCGGCAACCGTTGCTGATCCCGATGAATTTTGCGCCTGGCTCGCACCTTATGGTGACATAGATACCGTAACCCATGTGCTGGGTGACGAAGGTGCGCCGGCCGACATTAATATCATGATCCCCAATACTCCGGATGGTGAGCCCGTTCGCGTTCCTTGGGCAGGTCATGCCGGTGTCTATGCGGTTCCGCAGGTCATGGATCAGATCAAAAGAAACCGGATGACGCTGGTCTTTTGCAACACACGATTTCTGGCTGAGTTCACCTTTCAGAAATTGTGGGAAATAAACGACGACACGCTCCCCATTGGCATTCACCATGGCAGTCTATCCAAAGAGGCGCGGCGCAAAATTGAAAAGGCGATGGCCGAGGGAAAAATGCGCGCGCTGGTTTGCACTGCATCCTTGGATCTGGGCGTCGACTGGGGCGATATAGATTGTGTGATTCAAATGGGTGCGCCAAAAGGATCCTCGCGGTTGCTCCAACGGATCGGCCGCGCCAACCACCGATTGGATGTTTCCTCCAAAGCGCTGCTGGTACCTGGAAACCGGTTTGAATATCTAGAGGCGCAAGCGGCTCTGGATGCGGTCGAGGAGGGCAAGCGGGATGGCGAACCCTTTCGTGCGGGCGGACTGGATGTGCTTGCTCAACATGTCATGTCCTGTGCCTGCGCTGCACCGTTTCAGGAAGATGATCTGCTCGATGAGATACAATCTGCCCTGCCCTATAGCGCGCTTATCGGAGATCAGTTTGAAAGGGTTCTGCGCTTTGCGCAAGATGGCGGTTATGCGCTGAAAGCCTATGAAAAATTCAAACGTCTGCGGCGCGATGCAGAGGGTATTTGGCAACTCACTCATCCCAAATTTGCCAAGCAACATCGCCTAAACGCCGGTATCATCATCGACGCCGCCATGCTGTCAGTTCGCTTTAAAAATGGCCGCAATCTGGGCAAGGTTGAAGAAAATTTCGCCGCCATGTTGTCACCGAGTGATACGTTTTTCTTTGCCGGAATGAGCCTGGAGGTTTTGAAGCTCGATACCGCTGACGTCATCGTAAGAGCCTCTAAAAAAGCCGCTATGATCCCGAGTTATATGGGTGCACGCCTTCCACTAACCACACATCTGTCTGATCGGGTGCGAGGCTTTCTAACTGACCGCGCAGGATGGGGCCGCTTTCCCGATGATGTGCGCGAATGGCTCGAGATACAGGATTATCGTTCGGTCATGCCCGATCCCGATCAGCTATTGGTCGAGACGTTCCCGCATCGTAATCTTCACTACATGGTCTGCTATCCCTTTGAGGGATGGAACGCTCACCAATCTCTCGGAATGCTCCTCACCCGCCGCATGGAGACGCAGGGGCTAGGGCCGATAGGCTTTGTCGCTAATGACTATGCGCTGGCTTGCTATTCAATCGAACCAGTCACCGACCCCGCTCCACTATTCGGTGCAGACATATTGCAGGATGAATTTATCGACTGGGTTGAAGGCAGCTACCTGCTAAAGCGCGCATTTCGCGAAGTTGCCGTAATCAGCGGACTGGTTGAGCGCCAACATCCCGGCAAACGGAAGACTGGTAAACAGGTTACTTTTTCGACCGATTTGATTTTTGACGTCCTGCGAAAATATGAACCCGATCATTTGTTGATGGAAGCAGCATGGGCCGATGCACGCACCAAAATGACCGATGTTGAGCGACTGGCCAGCCTGATGGATCGCGCAGTGGATAGCATGATTCACGTTGATCTAGAGAGGGTTAGTCCGCTGGCCGTACCAGTCTTGGTAATGATTGGCCATGAACATGTTGCCAGAGGAGCGACCGACGACAATTTGCTGATCGAAGCCGAAAGCCTGATAAACGAAGCGATGAAACTCGAATGAGTTTCACCCGAATTCCAAGGTAATTGCTGCCAAGGCCTGTTTCCGCTAGATACACTTTATGAATTTTGCTCTATCCATCATTTCAAGCACCTCGATGCTGCTTGCTTCTTTGTCTGGCATCCAGAGTCCGGTTACTGATGAACCGCCTGCACCTGAAGCCATTGTTGCTGACACGCTGCCGGATAAATTCATCAAGCCTGATGCTGAGCAAATAGATATTTCACAAGATTTTCGGGAACGAATGACTGTACCCGTTAGTATCGACGAGCAGGGCCCATTTGATTTCATCATCGATACAGCCTCTCAGCGGACGATCCTATCAAAGGAGATCGCGGGCAATCTCGACTTGGAAATTGAAGACACGGTCAATGTCATAGCACTAGCCGGGAATACCACCGTTAACACGGTATATGTACCGGAGCTCACACTGGGTGAGCGCAGCTATGGTGGACTTATCTCCCCGACATTTCGAGCTACCAATATTGGTGCGGATGGCGTGTTAGGGCTGGATAGTTTGCAAGGACAACGCATCCTTTTTGATTTCCTGACCAAGAAAATTTCGGTCGAAGACACCAATACAAAATTGAAAACACGCTCACGCAGAGAAATAGTAGTGACCGCCAAACGTCGCTCAGGTCAGCTCATTTTCACCAACGCAATTATCTCTGGAATCAAGGTCAATGTGATTATTGATACTGGAGGCGAAACATCCATCGGTAACAAGGTATTGCAAAAGCGCTTGCGGATGCGGTCCAGCAGCCTAGAACAAATCAAGCTGGTAGACGTGACAGGAAAGTCCGTAGATGCAGACTATGGCATTGCCCAAAATCTGGAAATTGGCCGTGCTCGTTTCAGCCAAATCCCCATTGCTTTTTCAGATATCGAGCCATTCAAAGCTCTAAAACTTGATAAAAAACCAGCCATGTTCCTGGGCATGAATGCTCTGCGGACATTTGACCGCGTTGCCATCGATTTCGCCAATCGAAAAATCTATTTTTTGCTGCCCAGAGATACCTAAGCCGCGTTTCAGTCGAAAAGCCTGGGCATTTGGTCGGAGGCCGATTGGTAGTTCTGCCACTTTAGTGATAGAGACTATATTTGGGAACGTGTTTCTGCGGGAGCTTTTATGACACAGTGGCGAAATTCAGTTTTTATAGGTTTATTGGCACCACTGCTCGTTTCGGCTTATCCCGTGCCGCTTGGCCAATCGATCGAACCGGGGGCTGGAACCGGCAAACCTGGAGAAGTGCTCCAAATAGACGAAGACCGGGGTCGTCGGATGACGGTGCCGGTGAGTATTGAAGGCAATGGTCCTTTCTCCTTTGTGATCGACACAGGAGCAGAACGCACCGTATTATCCAAAAAAGTAGCTACAAAATTAGCATTGGAAGAAGAAGATCCAGCACAATTGATAAGCATTGCCGGCCAGAGCACGGTCGACATGGTCTTCGTACCCCAATTAACTCTCGGTTCTAAAAGCTATGAAGGCCTCATTTCTCCTGTGCTTCTTGAACGTCATATCGGTGCTGAGGGCATATTGGGTCTGGATGGATTACAAGATCAACGCATCTTGTTTGATTTCGTAAACAATGAAATCACCGTAGAAGATGCGGCAGTAAAACGCACCGGTGTATCGTCTCGAGAAATTGTTGTGACAGCGCGCCGAAGATCGGGGCAGCTAATCTTTACCGATGCTGTAATTGCGGGTGTTAAAACCAACGTCATTATTGATACAGGTGCACAGATATCGATTGCTAATCCTGCTTTGAAAAAGCGGCTTCAGCGACAGCGCCGAAAAACCGGAATTAGCAATCTTCTAATTGCGGTAACTGGTGACACATTGGGTGTCGAGTTTGGCCGCGCCCGCAACTTCAAATTGGGCAGTGCCCGTTTTGACAGTTTGCTGGTCGCTTTTGCTGATGCGCCTCCATTTAAACAATTTGGAATGGAGAATAAGCCAGCGTTATTGTTGGGGATGGAAGTTTTGCGTCAGTTTGATCAGGTAGCGATCGATTTTCCAAAACGCAAAATTCACTTTCTGCCACCTAAGCATGCTATGATTCATCGCGAAGAACCGCGAAATAGTCTTATAAAGTTCTAGGTCCAAACCCTGGTGAATGATCAAAGTTGAGCAAGAACCGATTCTTCATCACCAGCTTTCCATTGAGGATATTTGGCCATGATGGATTGGAACAGATCTGATTCCAAATGTCCCGCCAACCATTTTTGCAAGGCCGGAATAGACTGCGCATCGAACCAACTGCGATCATAGTTGGCAAATTGCCGCACAAAAGGAAAAATGGCGATGTCGGCCAATACCCGGGAAGAACCGGCTAACTGCCCTTTCCCGGAAATGCGCCGATCCCATGAACGGAGAATCGTCAACCCGACCGTTCGATGCTCAATGGGGTCAACATCGTCATATCTAGATGGGTATTTATACCGGTCCAAATGTGTTTTGAACTCGCCATCGGCTTCGGCGACCAGTGTTTCAGAAACGGTGCGATCTTTCGACCAGCCCTCTGGATCATTTTTATTCAAAGCCCAATTCATGATGGCCAAACTTTCGTCTATTACCGTTCCATCTTCCAAAATGAGAACCGGGACAGTTGCCTTGGACGACGCTTCGATCATCTCCCGTGGCTTATCGCGCAATACCACTTCGCGAAGCTTTACCGTTTGCCCGCTCATCATAAGCGCCATCCGGGCTCGCATCGCATAGGGACAGCGGCGGAAACTATAGAGGATCGGCGACTCGCTCATCCATCACCCAAATGCTGGCGGCCCTCTGATGCGGCTTTATCAACCTGGCGCTGGCGTTCCCTGTAGCGCGCCCTTTGTTCATCGGTTCGTTTGTCGTAACAATGCGGGCAGGATTCTCCCGGAATATATTTGTCCGAGGTCTGTTGCTCGGCATCGAGAGGCATCCGGCAGGCATGACATTGGCCATAGCCACTTTCTTTTAGACCATGTCCGACAGCCACACGCTGATCGAACAGGAAACAATCCCCCTCCCAGCGGCTTTCCGCCTCCGGCACATTTTCCAAATATTTTAAAATCCCGCCTTTCAGGTGATGGATGTCCTCAAAACCCTGTGCTTTCACATAGGCCGTCGCTTTCTCGCAGCGAATGCCGCCTGTGCAGAACATCGCAATTTTTGGTTCCATACCCGATTTTTCCTTCAGCTCTTTTGAAAACTCATCAAACCAAGCCGGAAAATCCCGAAAGGTCTTGGTCGCAGGATTGATCGCGCCTTCAAAACTGCCAATCGCAACTTCATAATCATTGCGTGTATCGATCACTATGGTTTCAGGGTCTGCAATCACTCTATTCCATTCGGCTGGGTCAATATAATTGCCTTTGTCATTGGCGGCATTGACACCGTCCACGCCCATCGACACAATTTCTTTTTTCAAACGCACTTTCATACGCAAAAAAGGCATCTCACTGGCTTCGGAATATTTCACTTCAAGCCCAGAAAACTGAGCAATTGATCGCAGATAAGAGATCATGGCGTCAATCCCTTCTGGCGAACCAGCGACGGTTCCATTGATACCCTCTGTTGCAAGCAAGATTGTACCCTTCAAGCCATTGGCTTCTGCTTGTTCCAAAATTTCGGGTTTCATAGCCGTAGGATCTTCAACCACAGCAAAGTGATACAAAGCGGCGACTATAGTGTTGCCGGTGAGAAGCGAAGAGTTACTGTTCATCTCGGCGCATATAGATAGGTTGACGGTAAATTTCCAACCCTCGCTCTTGCAAGGACTGCCACATCATCACATAGCGGAGAAATGGTTCCCCTTTCGTTCGCAGATCATAGTTTTGAGATTATCGCGCCCGCTGCCCTGTTCTGGCCAGCACGAAAAGCAATTCTTGTAGCAGATCTCCATTTGGAAAAAGCCAGTTTTTACGCCCGTCAGGGGCAGATGTTGCCTCCATATGACAGCCGGGCCACTCTGGACGAACTAGCAGATATTATGGCCCAAACAGATGTTGAAACGGTATTTTGCCTTGGCGACAATTACCATGACAGCCAAGGCGAAAAAAGACTGGAGAGCGAAGCAGCAATTCAGTTACAATGCTTGACCAAGGCAGTCGATTGGATCTGGATAACGGGCAATCACGACCCCGACGTCGCTGGTCAGTGGGGCGGACGTATAGTATCAGAATGGTCGGGCGATGGCCTCACCCTCCGTCATGAAGCCACCAAAAACCCAATCCTGCCCGAACTGTCGGGTCACTATCATCCGAAGCTCAAAGTAAAAACGCGTGGCCGCTATCTATCTCGGCGGTGTTTTGTAGCGGGTTCAAAAAACCTGATTCTTCCGGCCTTTGGCGCTTTAACCGGCGGGATGGCCGCCAATGACCCCGTGATTGAGGAAATCGTTGGAGGGCCTGCCGATGCGGTCATTGGGCTATCGAATAAAATAGTGCGCTTCCCGCTTGGATTTGCTGAGACGTACAAATCACCAAGGCAGCAACCTGAATTACCACTATTTAAAGATGTTACTGGTGATCGATAGGTGAAAACCGAAGAGAGTTGGGCTTTACATAAGCCCATAACAACCTGCATGAGCACGATATGGAAATCATCGATTCATTAATGGTCAAAATCGCACTGATCGGTCTTTTGGGGATCGGCGCGCAATGGGTGGCCTGGCGGATTGGAAAGCCCGCGATCGCGCTGATGCTGGTGGTGGGTATCGTTGCCGGCGCAATTGGCCTAATTGATCCAGAGCGTGACTTTGGCGCGCTACAAGAGCCTATTATCAAGTTGGCGGTCGCTGTGATCCTATTTGAAGGCGGCTTGAGCCTCAACTTTAGAGAGCTGAGACAAGCTGGCGGCGCGGTAACAATGATGGTACTAATTGCCGGTCCGATTGCGTGGGTTTTGGGTACTGGTGCAGCCCACTATGGCGCCGGCCTGTCTTGGGAGATTTCGGCCTTGCTCGGCGGTATAATGATCGTGACTGGCCCCACTGTTATCGGCCCAATGCTGCGCACACTCAGTATTCCGGCGCGAACCAAGAATATCCTGAAATGGGAAGGCATTGTGAATGATCCGATTGGCGCATTACTTGCGGTCGGAATCTATGCCTACATTACCTATGAGGGCCCGAATGCAAGTATCGCAGCAATTGGTATGGATGTTCTCGCTGCCAGTTTTGTTGCAGCGGTACTGGGTGCCGCACTGGGATTCGCTGTAACCTGGCTATTTCCTCGCGGCCATGTCCCGGAGTTTTTGAAAGCACCTTTGCTGCTTGTCACAGTCATAGCCGGGTTTGTGATCGCTGACCTAATCAAACATGAGACAGGTCTAATCACCGTAACAGTAATGGGAATGGTTCTGGGAAATCGTCAGATTTACTCCAGCCAGGCACTCTATCGTTTCAAAGAAGATTTGGCAGTGATATTGATCTCTGGCGTTTTCATCATCCTATCCGCCACTCTGGATTGGGAAACGGTTCAAGAATTCCGGCCCCAGTTTGTCATCTTCCTAATACTGCTGTTGTTTGTCGTCCGTCCGGTCTCGGTTTTGGTCGCTTTGCTCTTTACTTCCATTCCGTGGCGCGAACGATTGTTCATCGCCTGGATCGCCCCTCGCGGTATCGTCGCAGTCGCGATTACCGGTTTGTTCGCCATCCGCCTGGTCGATCATGGGCTTGAGGGAGCAGAAGTTTTGGTCCCACTTAGTTTTGCCGTCGTTATCGCGACCATTTTTGCTCACGGCTTTTCCGCCAGCTGGGTCGCGAATCGCTTGGGTATCAACGAAGGGAAAGGGGACGGAATTTTGATCGCCGGTGCCACCAGATGGTCTGTTGCTCTAGGTAAGCTCCTCAAGTCTCTCGATATCAATGTCACGATAGCTGACAACAGTCAATTTGCTCTACGCCGCGCCAAAGAGGCAGAGCTCAATGTCCATCATGGGGATATTTTGGATGAGGCGCATAATGACAATATCGACCTGGGTCAGTATCAGCATTTAGTTGCTGCGACCGATAATGACAGCCAGAATCAGCTGATTACCGCAGATCTGGGACCTGAAATGGGCTATGAGCAAATTAGTCGTCTGGCCAATGAAGGGACAAGCAAAAGCAAGATTGGCCATGGCCGACTGTTGTTTGAGTCTGGGGTCGATTTTGGAACGTTACTCGACCGGGAGCAGGAAGGATGGCGATTCAGCAAAACCAATATCACAGAGCAGTTCTCCGAAGAAAAATATCGGAAAAATCTGGATGCAGAAGAGGAACCACTAGCGGTTTTGAAGCCGGACCGCCGGATATTGTTTTTCTCAACCGATGCCAGACCGGTGATAGAAGATGGAGATACAGTAATCAGCTTTATTGCACCTGACACTCCAGAGGAGCGGAAAGCAGATCGCGATGCCCGGGAAGCCGAGCGCCATGGCAATGTTGAAAACTAAGTTTTTCGCGGACCAAAAAGCGCAGTGCCAACACGGACATGGGTTGCACCAAGCTTAATGGCAGTTTCAAAATCCGCTGACATGCCCATGCTCAATCCTGACAGGTTGTTGTCTTTAGCTAATTTGGCCAGCAGCGCAAAATAAGGCACCGGATCGACCTCGGAGGGCGGCAAACACATCAGACCTGCCAAATCAATTCCCTTATCCAACACAGCTTGCAAAAATGCCTTGGTCTCTGAGATATCACATCCGCCTTTTTGCGATTCCTCTCCAATATTTATCTGAACAAAGCAGGGAATTTGCTTACCAGATTTATCCATCGCCTTAGCCAGGACCTTTAAGAGTGATTTGCGGTCCAGCGAATGGATTGCGTCAAAATGCGCGATCGCCTCTTCCGCTTTATTTGATTGCAGCTGGCCAACCAGGTGGACTTTAACATCGGGATATTCCTCCCGAAGCACTGGCCATTTTTCCGCCGCTTCCTGTACTCGATTTTCGCCAAACAAACGATGGCCGGATTCTAGCAAAGGTCGAATTTCTTCAACGCGGCGAGTCTTGGATATGGCGATGAGCTTCGTATCGATCGATTTACGCCCTGCAATTTTTGACGCTTTCTCCATTCGGTTCTGAATTTCTTGCAAAGCCAACATCTATTTGCCTCTTATTGATCTTTCTCGCATTGCGGCGGGCTATATGGCAGATGGTCTTTATGTACCAGCATGCAAATTCTCTACCGAAAATCTGGCTGATGACGGATGAGCGCAATGATTCGTTACTTGAGAATACCATCCGAAAGCTGCCGCGACATAGCGGGGTTATTTTCAGGCATTATCATTTACAAGAAGGTGCCCGAGTTGAACGCTTTGCAAAATTGAAAATGCTTGCGCGCAAACATCATCATCTCATCTTGTTGGCAGATCGTCCTTCCTTGGCACGAAAGTGGGGGGCTGATGGCGTCCATGGCCGGCATTGGAAAAGACAGGAAACGATCGGCCTGCTGCACAGCGCACCGATTCACAATGAGAAAGAGATTAGACAGGCCCAACATAATGGCGCAGATATTTTTTTTGTATCACCGGTCTTTACAACGCGCTCTCACCCGGAAAGTAAGCCGCTCAACAATTTGCAACTTCGGCGCCTAAATGATCTATGTGGCAGACCGGTGGTTTTGTTGGGCGGGATGGATAGGCAGCGTTTTACGTGCAAAAGACACCTAAAAGCGCATGGTTGGGCAGCAATTGATGCCCTCAGTCAAAAAAATTTCTGATGGGTTTTAGAAGCGGAAACGGGTTCCGACATAGACAGCTTGGCTATCCTGACGCGAATCCGTCAACGGTGCCATACGATCACGCTCATTATTGTAACGCACCCCAGCCGTCACAGCCAGATTCTTCGTAACCGAATAGCTACCGCCTACATCCAGCGTATAGTCTTTTTCACTGGCATCCAATGCCCGGGGCGCTGCTTCAACAGGTGCCTTTGCATCAAGTGAAAAACGCGTATTGAAGCGGCTCTTCTTGCCAGTTTTCTTCTTTTCTGTCCGTTCCTGGCCTACACTCAAATCAGCTAAGTCAGGGATATTCCCCTTCAGCTGTTTCACAGGTAGAGCAAAACTCTTCAGACCTTTGGCTGAACCTAAGCTATAAGATGTCCGTGTAATCTTGGTTGGAACAATCTGTTGTGCACCCGGTGCAGCCAAAGCGAGATTTTCTCGAACAGATACCGCATTGGTACCTGGCTGGCGAACAACCACTGTTACCGCACGATCACCATCACGATTTCCGCCAACAGGTGTAAATTTAAAACTATTCTTGCCGCGCAAAGCTTTTATTTCAAAATTTGCTGCAAGTTGAGGGTCGGCTCCAGCAACCGTGAATGATCCTATCGAACCAAGAGCCTGAAGCGAGACACCGTTACCATCATCGGAGAGCACTCGTGCAATAGCTGGAGTCATGGCGAGACCAGAAACAGCGAGTCCCGCTGCTAACCATCCCAAATGACTGCCATTTTTTTGCATAACGGCGTAAATTCCCCTTAACTGACAAGTAGATATATCAGTTCAGACTCATTTGTACGAGTCCGACTTCACTTTTGGTCCGATTTTGTCGAACTAACCCCATATTGTTGCACATCGGTTACGTTTTTGTACAAAGCATGGGAATAATCCTATCAAAATCAACATGAACACGGGATGATCAGTGCCCGACTCGCACATATGCTGTGCAATCATTCAACCACCGTTCACTCTTGGCTCTGCACTAGCAAAAAGTGCGCTTCTGCTTGCTCCAGACGACAAAGCAATTATAGAGAGCGCACGTTTTGAAATTCTGACTGGGGCCGGGTTCTTATTTTCCGGTATCTAGCATTAATAATCAGGAGTTTTTGCATGTCTCGCTTCCCATCTACCAAATCAATTTTGATTGGGGTTGCAGCAATATCGATGCTTTCTGCTTGCGGCGGGCGGGAACGCCCTCAGGCGGATTTAGCAGCTTCGCAAGTCACGACCATCGGTGTGAACAGCTATTTGTGGCGGGCCTCGCTAGATACCCTATCTTTCATGCCTCTAACACAAACCGACAGCAATGGCGGCGTTATCCTGACAGATTGGTATGTGAACCCGCAAAAGCCAGGCGAGCGGATGAAGCTCAACGTTTCTATTTTGGACCAAGATCTCCGGGCAGATGCGCTACGCGTTGCTGCCTCGCGTCAGTTACGCAATGGAAATACCTGGGTAGATGCTCCGGTAAAAGCGGCAACTACGCAAAAGCTCGAACAGATTATTCTGACAAAGGCTCGCGATCTGCGACGTGGTGCAATTACCAACTAAATTTCACCTACCAATTTTGGGGCAGTCATGACCGATCAGCGTTTCAATCCTCTGGCGGCCGATCAGCGTTGGCAAAAGCGCTGGGCAGAATCTAGTGTCTTTGAAGCGGACGACGCTTCGGAGAAACCGCGCAGCTATGTGCTGGAGATGTTTCCTTATCCCTCCGGCCGCATTCATATGGGCCATGTGCGCAACTATACGATGGGCGATGTACTCGCCCGGTTTCGGCGGATGCAGGGCTTTGAAGTACTTCATCCGATGGGCTGGGATGCTTTTGGTATGCCGGCCGAAAACGCCGCGATGGAAAAGAAAGTTCATCCCGGTGAATGGACCAGAGCTAATATAGCGGCGATGAGTGCACAGCTGAAAAAGCTGGGCTTTGCTTTTGACTGGAGCCGAGAAATCGCGACCTGTGAACCCGACTATTATGGTCAGGAACAGGCGTTGTTCATCGACATGTTCGAAAATGGCCTGGTTTACCGCAAGGAATCGGCGGTTAACTGGGATCCGGTTGATATGACCGTACTGGCCAATGAGCAGGTTATTGACGGTAAAGGCTGGCGCTCAGGCGCACCTGTGGAAAAGCGCAAGCTAAGCCAGTGGTTTTTGAAGATCACAGACTTTGCCGAAGATTTGCTGGCGGGATTAGATGAGCTGAAAGGCTGGCCCGAAAAAGTCCGGGTGATGCAGGAAAACTGGATCGGTAAGTCACAAGGGTTGCAATTTCATTTCGATCTGTCGGAAGCGCAAGGCGATCAAGAGACGATTGAAGTTTTTTCCACACGCCCTGATACCATATTCGGCTCAAGTTTTGTTGCGCTGTCCGCTGACCATCCGCTGACACAGCATTTGGCCGCTGGCAATGAATCCCTCGCCGCCTTTGCCGAAGAATGTAAGGCCGGTGGTACAACTGCGGCCGAACTTGAAACCATGGAGAAAAAGGGTTTTGATACTGGCCTGACAGTCAAACATCCGATGGATCCAACGTGGGAATTGCCCGTCTTTGTCGCCAATTTTGTTTTGATGGATTATGGCACTGGCGCGGTCTTTGGCGTTCCCGCCCATGATCAGCGTGATCTAGATTTTGCCCGCAAATATATGCTGCCAGTAACCCGCGTTGTGGCGGCAGAAGGCGAAGAAGACGCGCCTATTCATGACGAAGCCTATTCCGGGCCAGGCAAGCTAGTGAACAGCCGCTTGCTTAATGGCATGGATGTCGAAACGGCCCAGAAAACGATTATCGAAAAGGCAGAGTCCGAGAATTGGGGCAAAGCACAAACGACGTGGCGTCTGCGTGACTGGGGTGTTTCTCGGCAACGCTATTGGGGCACGCCCATTCCGATCATTCATTGTGATGATTGCGGTCCGGTACCTGTTCCAAAGGATCAACTGCCCGTTGTCCTTCCCGAAGATGTTGATTTCGAAACTCCGGGGAATCCGCTCGAACGCCATGCGACATGGAAAAATGTCGACTGCCCGAAATGCGGCAAAGCGGCGCGGCGCGAAACCGATACGCTGGATACGTTCACCAATAGCAGCTGGTATTTTCTACGTTTCGCTAGCCAACCGGATGACACGCCCTTTGATCCCGAAGTGGTCAAGGAATGGATGCCGGTCACCCAATATATTGGCGGCATAGAACATGCGATCCTGCACTTGCTGTATGCGCGCTTCTGGACGCGGGCCTTGGCCAGCATAGGTCAGTTAGAATTTGCCGAGCCGTTTGAAAGCCTGTTCACGCAGGGCATGGTGACGCATGAGACTTATCAATTGGGCGACGGAAGCTGGTTATCTCCTGATGAGGTCCAGAAAGATGGCAATGACTGGATAACGGTTGAAGACGGTAACCCAGTCACAACCGGCCGCATCGAGAAGATGTCGAAGTCGAAGAAAAACGTCGTCGACCCCGATCCGATCATCGAACAATATGGCGCAGATGCTGTCCGGTTTTTCATGCTGTCCGACAGCCCGCCAGAGCGCGATCTGCCCTGGTCTGAAGCTGGCATCGAAGGCAGTTGGCGATTTGTTCAAAGGCTTTGGCGGCTGTTCATTTCCGTGGCGGAAAATCCCGATGCACCAGCCAATGACGACAAAGCATTAAACCGCAAATTGCATCAGACCATCGCTGGCGTTGCAGCGGATATTGAGGACTTGTCGTTCAATAAAGCCGTCGCGAAAATATTTGAGCTAGTGAACCAGATTGAAAAATCGGAGGGGTCGCAAGACCGCAATGCTGCGATCAAGACGTTGGCCAACTTGGTTGCTCCTATGGTTCCTCATGTTGCCGAAGAGGCTTGGGCATTACTTGGTGAGGATGATCTGATTGCCAATGCAGCATGGCCGGATGTTGACGACAGCCTGCTGGTTGAAGACGAAGTGACCATCGCCATTCAAGTGCGCGGCAAGTTACGCGATACGCTAACAGTGGCAAAAGGAAGCGACAAACAGACCCTCGAAGACCTTGCGCTGTCGTCTGAGAAAGTGCAGCGTGCAATTGATGGGACGGAAATAAAGAAGGTGATTGTCGTGCCTGACCGACTAGTCAATCTGGTAATATGAACAAAGCTATCACATCAGCCTTGTTGTTGGCGGTAGCTAGCCTAGCCTTATCCGGATGCGGATTGCGGCCACTTTATGCTGGTGGAACCAACGGGGTAGTCCCGACGCAATTGGGCAATGTCGAAATCGAACCGATAGCAGGCAAAGCCGGCTGGCTGGTCCGTAACGCACTGCGCGATCAACTGGAAGCCTTTGAAGGGCAAGACAATAGATATCGTTTGATCATAGAACTAGACGATAAAATTGCTGGTTTCGGAGTGCGCAGCGATGATCGCATTACACGGGAACGCAGGACACTGCGTGCTCGTTACCAGCTGGTTCGTCTGTCTGATTCGGCCGTCATGCTAGACGCTACGGCGGGCTCAGATGCTGGCATCGATGTGGTTTCATCTGAATATGCCACCATAGCCGCCGAAGATACAGCGCTCGAGAATCTGTCGACCATCATTGCGAATCAGATTGTTACAAGGCTTTCACTTTTCGCCCGTGAGCAAGCGGCCAACCCGGCCTCATGAAGGCTAAAGACCGCGATATTGTTCGTCAGTTTCACAGCAATCCCGACAAATTTCGCCTAGCGCTATTATGCGGCCCCAATGCAACGCGCTGTCAGGCATTGACCGATGAATTGGCCAAACCCTTGGCCCAATCCGCGGAACGGGTTGACCTAAACATCAGTGATCTTTCTGAAAACCCGGCAAGACTAAATGATGAGGCCAATTCGGCTTCGCTATTTGGCGATAAAAGATACATCATGGTGCGTCTCAACAGTGGTGAGGCTGTGAGGGCAACCAAAGCTATAGAAAATCTATTGGAAAGCGATTCTAGCGGCGATCCGGTCTTTATCTCCGCGCCGGGCATGGCCGATAAAACGGCATTAGCCAAAACCATTGCCAAAGCGCCGGATGCCCTGATTGCCACATGCTATGAAACCTCTCAAGGTGATGCTATTGCAGCAATTATTGGTGCCGCCCGGGAAGAAGGCCTGCAACTGGATCGCATTCTGGCTGGAGAAATTGCAGCGATGACCAGCAATGATCTCACTCTTGCCAAACTGGAAGTTGAGAAAATCGCTCTTTATCTCGATGCACGCCCCGATACACCGCAATCAGTCGAGCCAGCAATTTTATCGACGTTGGGCGCGGCCAATGATGAAGAAGATTTGGGCATTCTCTATAATTCTGCCCTGAACGGTAATACCAAGATCCTGACCAAAGAACTGTCCATGGCAAGCACCACTGGATTCAGCGAAGTCGGCCTAATCCGGCTTATGCTTCGCCATCTCAGCAAATTGAGCGAACTCAGAATAAAGGCAGATAAAGGGTCCGGTATTGATAGCATTGTCAATCATCCCAGTGTGTTCTGGAAAGATCGCGATAATTATGCCCGCCAGCTTCGGATATGGTCTGCTGAAAATATCTCTCGGCTGATCGAGCGGACTTTATCGTTGGAAGTCGCTATGAAATCCAGTGGTCAGCCAGAACATGTACTGATCGAACAAGAACTGCTGACAATTGCCCGAAAAGCTGCGCGTTTGAGATAAGCTTAGCGCCACATATCACTCATAGTCGGCGGTAATCGCTATACGCCCTCTATATTGACCACCCGCATTACCAGTAACCCGCAATTTGCCGCCAAAGGTAAAGCTCAACCGGCCTACGCGGTCCAGTTTTGCCTGTGACGGAAGGTTGGTTTCCAGTTTCACAACTTCGGCGGTTGATCCATTTGGTGCACTGAGCGTTATCTGATCAGGCAAGTGTATGCGTACGTAACGGCCCGGTTCTCCTTCCAGACGCCCTTCACCCTTTAGCGACATTCCGCCAAGGTCGGTTATTGCGCCGCTTACTCGCCTGTGCCCAGAGACCGGATCAATACTGACTTCACCACCAGAACGGCTGAGCAATGCCAGGCGCGAAAAATCGAGATTAGCGGTAATTTCAATGCTGAGTGGTTTTTCACGCTCTTTTGCGGTGCTGTTGGTAGCGTTAACGCCAGACGGCGTTGCACAAAGTCGACATTGTGCTGCCAACGGTGCTGATGACAGCAGCATTGTTGCAAACAGCAATCCAACAGAAAGCCTAGATTTTTGACCTTTTCCCACATGTCAGAAATAGGCATATATGCTAAATATTGGGTTAATTGTTGTGGATAGCTGCAAACCCATCCCTTGACCGAATGCCTCTCCAGGCCCATCTTTGGAATATGGAAAAAGTAACTCTTAGCGAAGCAGAATGGCGCGATAAACTCACGCCCGAACAATATCACATTTTGCGGGAAGCCGGTACAGAACGGGCCTTTACAGGTGAACTCAATGCTGAAAAGCGCGACGGTGAATTTTTTTGTGCCGGATGTGGTACAAAATTATTCAATTCCGCGAAAAAATATGACAGCGGTTGTGGCTGGCCAAGTTTCACTGAAACCGCCGATGCGGATTCTGTCGTCGAAATAGAAGACAATAGCCTTGGAATGCGCAGAATTGAGGTACGCTGTTCAGCTTGTAACGGCCATTTGGGACATGTTTTCCCCGATGGACCCGCAGAAAATGGGCTTCGCTATTGCATGAATAGCGCCGCACTCCAGTTCGATCCTACAGCAGATTGAAAATTTCCCTGTGTAATCCCGTTCAGCATGCAGTAAGGCAAAATCACGCTAAAAAATCTGATATTTAGCCGCAGGTGAACAGAGTATGGCGCGGGGCAAAAAAAGTAAAACACAGCAAGGATCGTTTAAGAAATGGTTCTGGCGATTGTTCAAGGTTGGACTGGTATTCGGTCTTCTTGGTGCTATTGCGCTTGTCGTTGCGGTATTGACGGTCCGTTCTTCACTACCGGGCTTTGAAGATTTAAAATCCTCCCCTAATGGCCAGATGATCCGCGTGCTTGACGTTAGTGGCCGAGAATTATTTTCCATGGGCCCCAGCTATGGCGAATGGCTTGACTATGGCGAAATTCCGCAGGTGATGAAAGATGCTATGATCGCGGTGGAGGACCGCCGCTATGATAGCCATTTGGGTGTTGATCCAATCGGTCTCGCGCGGGTTTTCAAAGTTAGACTGGAAGACGGCCGTTTTACAGAAGGCGGATCGACCATTACGCAGCAGCTTGCTCGCAATATTTTCTTGAATAACAACCGTACGTTCGGTCGAAAAGCCCGGGAGATGCTGCTCGCACTAGCGATGGAACGGAAGTTCTCGAAAGAGCAGATTCTAGAGTTGTACTTGAACAAAGTCTACTATGGCGGCGGAGCTTACGGTATTGATGCTGCTTCCCGGCGGTTCTTTGCCCACAGCGCCAAGGAACTCGATTTGGCCGAAGCAGCGATTATCGCAGGACTGGTCAAAGCCCCTTCACGCTATTCCCCAACCGCCGATGCCAAGGCCGCCATCGGACGCGCAACAGTCGTTTTGGAGGTCATGCAGGATGCGGGAGCAATCAGCGCATCACAGGCCGCGAATACAAATCCAACCGCAGTGAAAATGGCCCCTGAACCACGTCAGAATAGTGTGCGCTATTTTACAGATTGGGCGTTACCGCAGCTTGATTTGCTGATTGATGAAACAGTTGCGCCGATTGAAGTTTGGACCACACTCGATTTGGGTATGCAGCGCGCAGCAACCAACGCTATTCAGACTGGTGCGCCAGCGGGTGCACAAGGGGCATTGGTAGCCATAGATCGCGATGGAGCCGTTCGCGCAATGGTTGGCGGAACAGATTATGTTACTTCCAACTACAACCGCGCCACACAGGCTGTTCGACAACCCGGATCAGCTTGGAAAATATTTGTTTACATGGCGGCATTGGAGGCGGGTTATACGCCCAATGATACGGTCACTGATGAACCGATAACGATCAACGGCTGGACACCGCGCAATAGCGGCGATCGCTATGCGGGGGACATGTCCGTTCGTAACGCTTTTGCCTATTCCAAAAACACCGTCGCCGCCGCTATTGGCAATGATATCGGTACATCAACGATTGCCAATATGGCCCGCCGATTTGGTGTAACCACGCCGATCAACACCAATCCATCTATGGTATTGGGAACATCCGATGTCCGGCTGCTTGACATGACCCGGGCCTTTGCCTCGGTCAATGCAAAGGGGGTAGCCGTTACACCGTTCGGCATCACCAAAGTCACATCGATGAAGGGCAAGGTTCTCTATCAAAGCAAGTTTGATGGTAGCCGCGTTCTCGTCGATCCGTGGGTTTCCGCAGGCATTACCGATTTGATGCAAACCGCGGTGCAAGCCGGTACCGGCCGCGCTGCTCAAATTGGCCGCCCTGTTGCAGGTAAAACCGGAACCACAAGCAGCAATAAAGACGGGTGGTTCTTAGGCTTTTCCAGCGGTCTTACGACCGGGGTTTGGATGGGCAGAGACGATGCGAAACCGGTTCGTGGTCTTCAAGGTGGAAGAGCGCCAGCTGCTGCTTTCGCTGCGTTTATGAAAGTGGCCGTTGCAAAGCGCAAAGTGGAGAAATTCGATACCGAGCTGGTTCTTCCCGAATGGCAGTTGGAACCGGATGAAGAAGAGTTATTCGGTGCGCCGGAAGATGGCATCTATGTCGACGAAAATGGTATGCCCATCGAAACCGGCGGTGGGATTGAATATGATCTAGAAGGCGGGGAAGCCGCAGATACGCCGGAACTAGATCAGGATTGGATTGATTCCGTTCTAGGTCGCGGAGAAGCGGCCAATGACCCACAACCGCCGGCCAATGATAATTCGCAACCCGATCCTGAGCCTGCAACAGCGGGGCAAACAAACGGCCCATCCAGCGAACAATAGGGCACTGGCGCTATTCTAGTTCCTGTTTGCGCCAATTAGATGCAGGTTATTCCCGTGTGTTTTAAGCCAGCGGTCAGCCGCTTTTCGATCACCTTCGAACACTGAATCCAAATGTGCGTAAAAAGCTTTGCTGTGATTCATATGTTCTAAATGTGCAACTTCATGCGCAACCACAGAACGACGGACAACCGGCGGTGCCATGATCAGGCGCCAGTTGAGGCGAATGGAATGATTGCCAGAACAGCTTCCCCAACGCCGGCGTGCATCTCCAATTGAGAGTTTCGGGTTTTTGCTTCCAGCACGCTCACAATATTCGGAAAGGTCGGTTTCATATGTTTCACGAGCCTGAGCTTTCATCCAGCTGATGACTCGATCGGAAACTCTATTTTCCGGTCCTCCCACGCGAATCTCATCATCTACTATCTCTGGCTTGCGTTTGTAGTCTGACGACCATGCAACACGGTAATCATTACCGCGAAAGGGCATGATGGCTCCATTTTCAATGGCAATGGGTGCGGGCATTTCATCAAATCGCTCGACCAACCATTCGGTTTTGGACCGTGTGAAATGTAACGCTTCCCGAATGCTTCCCTGACGCGGTAAACTTATCCGGACCTCCCCTTTTACCGGGTCTGCAGAAAGAGAAATCGAACGAGCCTTTGCAGAGCGTCGAACCCGGATCGGATAATATTTTCCGTCCAATTCAATTTCCAGATCTTCGGGCAAATCCTTAGATCGGTTCGGTGAGAATATGGTGCTCAATCGGCCCAGCGTCAGTCTCCGTTATCACTTTATTCTGGATGGAGTTTCCCGTTTCATGGATCGTATCGCGGCTTCCGGATATCAGATAGTGCCATTTGGGAAGCGGTTGATTATCGGCACGCAAAACATAGGAACAACTTTCTGGTAGCCACTCAAACCGGTCTAGTCCTTCCAGGTTAAGTCTAATGCAATCAGCAACAAATTTTCGACGATTACGATAGTCGCCGCACTGCGCGGTCTCAATATCCAGCAATTTGCACGCGATGTTGGTCAGGTAAATTTTACCATCATCTTCATCTTCGGCCTTTATCAAGCAGCATTTTCCGCAACCATCGCACAGTGCTTCCCACTGCGCTTGATCCAGGCTTTCAAGAGGTTTTTCCCAAAACTTATTGATCTCCGCTATGACACCCACCGCTGGATTTCGGCAGCGACCTCGTCAGCTGTTCCATCATAGGGGAGCATCGCCAAGGGTTCGCCTTGCGGCCCAAACAGATAAGCTTGTCGACTATGGTCCATCAAATATTCGCTCATTCCCTCAACTTCGCGGCGGTTATAAATGATCAGAAATTTTTTCGCGACGTCAGCAATTTCTTCTGCCGATCCAGTCAATCCAATCAAACGTGGGTGAAAGGCAGAAACATATTGCTTAAGCTGCTCGGGCCCGTCCCGCTCGGGATCAATAGTCACAAAAATTGGCTGAATCTTTTTCGCTAGTTGCGGCTCAGATTTTTCAGCAACAGCTAAACCTTGCATAATCTTCTGTAGGTCTACCGGGCAAACATCTGGGCAATAGCTGTAACCAAAATACATGATCCGATATTGGCCGGTCATATCGCTATCTGATGTTTTTCCGCTATCCTGATTGGTCAAGGTAAAGCTACCGCCAATTTTCGCGCCGGCCAAAGGCGGTTCTTCGTCTGCATTAGTCGCTGAATCGCCGGATGGGTTGCAGGCTGGTAACAGCGGAACTATGACAGCGAGTGAAATTGCAGAGGCAATCTTTTGAAAATTGTTCATCATAAGGCCAGACATGGCCTGCTACTGGTGATTTTTCAATAGGTAACAGAAACAGATTTGGGTAGTAACGTTTAGATTACCCGGGGGTATTTATGAAGTTTTTCGCGGTTATATTTGGCGCCCTGATTTTGGCGACTTTTGCGGAACCAGCATCCGCCCAGTTTTCAGAAAGCTACAATTTCCTCAAGGCCATTAAGGATCGTGATGGCGCAGAAGCCACTAAGTTTCTAAACAAACCAGGCTCGGTTATTGTTAACACCCGCGACGTAACTTCTGGGGAGACGGCGCTGCATATTGTTATTGCTCGTCGAGATTCAACCTGGCTTGGGTTTTTGCTGCAAAAAGGGGCGAACCCTAACATTAGAGATAAACAGGGTGTAACCCCGCTAATTAGGGCCACGCAGTTACGTTTTGTTGAAGGCGTCAGAGTTTTGCTGTCAAAAAATGCAAAGGTCGATGAAACCAATAATCAGGGTGAGACAGCATTGATCCGCGCGGTGCAGTTACGTGATACTGAAATGGTTCGTATTCTTCTTTTAAAAGGAGCTAATCCCGATTTACCAGATACACTAGCCGGTCTGTCCGCCAGAGATTATGCCACCCGAGATCGCAGAGCGTCTGCGGTATTAGCAGAAATTACTAAAGCCGATACTAAGGAAAAACCTAAAGCAGAAGGTCGTTTCTTTGGGCCAGAGGGCTGAACATCAAAAATGCTCCCGCGAGACGGAATGAATCCAACCGTCATCAATTGACTTTTTGAGCATTGCACGCCTTGCTAGCCGCATCGTTTCCACTTTTCGACGTGCAGCTGCCAACCTATGCGTTGCGGCAGGCCGAATAATTTCAGCATCATAAGAATCGGCGACAATCACGCCGCAGCGCTCAGGAAGAAAACTTGGTTGTTCTAAGGGAGACGCATCCAATTCCGGAGGTAACGCCCAATAGAACCGATCACAAAAGTCAAGATACTCGGTCCATTTTTGATCTCCGAGTAAATCGCCGCGGGCGACTTTGATCTCGACAATGACAATTTGCCCTTTGGCATCAAGACCCATTAGATCTGCACGGCGATGATTGCGTAAGCTGACTTCGGACTGAATCAATATATCATGCCGGAAGAACATGCGAGCGACGCCGCGCGCCACAGCCTTGGCACCCTCCAACTGCTCGTCGGTGTCAGTTAAAAGAGAATCACTGTGTGTAGCCATCTTGCAATGACTAGAACATAAATAGAACAAAATAAAGGGCTCCGATTATGGGAGCCCCTATTTTCATCAGATCAACATTTCATCGATAGAAAATATGGTTTTCGATTGTCGCCATGCGCGTGAGACGCCAACCGGGTGACACATAGCGTGCATGGAAGAATAGCGCGCCTTCAACCGGGCTTTTCCAAGCATCGTTCATCGCAATTTTCGAAATTGCGACAGCATTGCGCCAATGTTGATGACTTTTGTTTATCCGCGGCATCTTTCCACCGCGAACAAAAGAAAATTGCTTACGCTGATAGACGACACCACAAATGCTGTCAGGAAAGCGAGAAGATTTAGCGCGTGCCATGACGACACGAGCCACGGCCAATTGACCTCTTAGCGATTCACCTTTTGATTCGAAATAGACAGTACCCGCCAAGCATTGCATCTCTTTACTAAGAGCGCCTGCGGTTGATTGTTGGCGAACCAATTCGCGAAGTGATCCAGCACCGTTATTGACAAAATCAGCAGAAGCCTGGGCTTCTTCCTGCATTTGCTCGTTAGCGGCCTTATCCGCTTCAATAACTTGAACTGGGATTTCCGCAGCTACTTCTTTCTGTTCAGCAAATATAACAGCAGTTTCAGCTGCAGCTTCCTCGGCTTCCAAAGCCATGGGGTCAACAGTAATTTCCTGTCCCGGAATTTCGTCATTCGCCTCAAAAGCGAAAGAAACATCTGTCACCGAAAGTGCTACAGACGTCATAAGTACAAGCGATGCTACGCTTGCTGTTTTAAAAATCGTGCTCATAAACCTGTTATTTTATGCGGCGGTTCAAGTGCCCAACAATCGGGCTTAAACAGACCTAACCAAACCACGGTCTGTTCCTATCACCTCCGTCTGCGTGTTTACCTAGATACCCAATTGAGAATCCCCGTAGGCAACCTTCGCTTCAAAAGTTGCCCGCCAAATATATTGCACTGCAACAAAGTCAAGTTTATTGACCTATTTCGGCGATGAGCCGTTCCGGATCCGGGATGTCCAGTTCAATTAACCAGATATCGGGATCAAATCGATACCGGCGCTCAAGATATTCAGATAATTCTTGTTTATTATCAGTATTTTGTGCCCATATCTGCTGCCAATTGGGCGCATCATCCAGAGACGGCATCCGCTCCAAAACGCGCATATTTTCGCCATTTTCGATACATTGGATTAGGATGGAACCGGAAATTCTATCACCTTTGCGGATAACAACACCAAATCCACCCCCCTGATTCACCTTTCTAAGCAGAGAATGCACGAGCATTTCCGCAGAAAGCCGGGGCTCAATCATCATTCTTATAACCTGGAAGAGACGAGAGCGGTATGTGGGAACGCATGAATGTTCCTGTTCCGCGGGCAATTTCTTCGCCTTCCGAATCTATAAGCCGCGAATCGGCAACGAAAACACGCCTTTTGCCGCTCACCCAGCGACCTTCCGCAGTAACCTTTCCATGCTTTACAGGGCGGGTGAACAGCAGATTGAATGCCGTAGTTAGAATGAACCGATCTGAAACCAGACTGTTTGCTGCATAGAAGGCTGCGTCATCAAGCATTTTAAAATAGCTGGTCCCATGGACGGCTCCTGCCGCATGATAATAGCGTCCATCGACTTCAAAATGGATGCGGGAACGTCCTTTTTCGACAATTTCCAATTCCGATTGGAACAGATCGTTTATCGGAGCTCTCTTATAGAGCCGTTCCAACGCCCGAAAATGCTCGGCCGCGCCATCCGTTTCATCATCTAGATTATCTGAACTGCTCATTGGCAGTGCTTATGCAGCCTGTTGCTCGCGTTGGCCAGTGAGGAGCGCATAAATTGCATCAGCATTATCGGCACCCCGCAGCTTAGCCAACATATCTTCATCACGCAGCAAGCGCGAGATCTCCGCCAAAGCTTTCAGATGAACAGCACCGCCTGTTTTGGGAGAAAACAAAGCAAATATAATATCCACAGGGCGATCATCATGTGCTTGAAATTCGACTGGGTTTTCTAGCCTTATCACCACACCAAAACACTCACCTATGCTGTTGATCTTAGCATGAGGAATAGCAACCGAACCTCCAAAACCAGTGGTGCCAATTTTTTCGCGCTCCACTAGAGAACTATATAGATCTCCCTTATCCAAGCCATAGCATTTCGCAGCCAATGACGCCGCTTTGGACAGGATTTCCTGCTTGGTAGCAATACCAGTTCCAGCAAAAATAGCCGCCGGATTAACCGTGACGGAAAGAGAAGTCATTTGTCGTCCTTTAGAGCCAATAAGGGCCCAATCTAACTGAATGGGTAGAGATTCAGCGGCTCAATGAGGGAAGTGCCGCGAAATTAGAATCCAGTCTACCCGTTGGCAAAGAATCGGGGACTAACCATGCGGTTCAACCCAACCAATCGTGCCATCTGAGCGGCGATAAACCATATTATGCGCTCCAGTACCAGCATTTTTGAACAAAAGTGCTTCGGTATTACGCAAATCCATCATCATAACCGCATCGGAAACGCTCGCTTCTGGAATATCGGTGCTGGTTTCAGCCACAATCGGGGGCGCCTCTCCGTGGGATTCTACTTCCACTTCGTCATCACCGGTATCGAAAACCCGATAAGCGGCTTCCTCTTGTTTGGCTGCATATTGCGCTTGAACATGGTGGTCATTTAACCGCCGCATATACCGCCGAAGTTGCTTTTCAACCTTGTCGGCTGCTTGATCAAAAGCCTGGTGAGCATCGGCAGCTTCAGCATCCGCTTTCAACATAAGGCCGGTCATAACGTGATTCACAATATCGCATCTAAAATGTGCATGGGGTGCTTTGCTAAATGTAGCATGGGCAGAAATAGCTTTGGGGAAAAATTTGTCGGCTATCGCATTCATACGATCGTCAACATGTGTTTGCAGTGCATCGCCCGTATCTACCTGGTGACCTGAAACACGAATATCCATATTACTCTCCTTCATGATCGGAAGCCGGAAGCCTCCTCGCTAAATCTTTGCCCAGAGCGGGTCTTTAATGCCGTCTATAAACGCCTTATGATTTGCCAACTCTTCTGGATTGGCACCATGTACTCGCGGTTCAATAAACTGTTTGCGCACAACAGGTTGTGATCTGCTTTGCAAAGGTTCAGAAGTCCGATCAACCTTCATGCCATCGGCCAAACCAAGGCCAATCTGCCGACCGCCGGTTAGCTCAATGTAAAGTTGGGTCAACAATTCTGCATCCAACAGCGCGCCATGTTTGACCCGATGGCTGCGATCAATGCCATAGCGACTACAGAGCGCATCCAGCGACAGTTTCGCGCCAGGATGTTTAGATTTCGCTATGGCAAGCGTATCAATCATACGAAACTGAGAAACACTCTCACGGCCGCAGCGCTGCAATTCGGCGTTCAAAAACCCAAAGTCAAACTGGGCATTATGGGCAACCAGTTTCGCATCGCCCAGAAATTCAAGCAGCTCATCGGCTCCGCTTGCAAAAAGCTTTTTATCAGACAGAAACACATCGGTCAGACCATGCACGTCTTCGGCGGCCTTGGGCATCGAGCGTTCGGGATTGTAATAACAGTGAAAGGTTTTTCCAGTTTCGATCCGGTCAACCATCTCAATACAACCGATTTCAACCATCCGGTCACCATTTTGCGCATCAAAGCCGGTTGTTTCGGTGTCGAAAATTATCTCGCGCATAAGTTTTATATCGGACTGATTTGGTCTTTACGCAAGGGAAGCTTTCAGTTTTTCCACACAATTTTTAACCTGGTTGCGCGTGTCCGTTAAGCTAGTTGAGGTGTTGATGACTGTATCAGCGCGTTTGCGCTTTTCAGCATCTGGCATCTGTAACAACTTTATCTTTTCAAATTTCTCGTGTGTCATGCCTTCACGTGCGAGAACTCGGCTCCGCTGATCTTCTTTGGAGGCAGATACAACCACAATGTGATTTACCCCAGACGCCCCACTTCTCTCGAACAGGAGAGGTATATCGAACAGGATCATCGCAGCGTCCTCGTGCTCTGCCAGAAATTGCATCCGCATTTGACCCACAGCGGGATGAATCAAAGCTTCCAGTTTTTGCAATGCCTCTTTGTTACCCAAAACTGCCGCACCAAGCTTTTGGCGATCAACACCTTGATCATCAGTGGTACCAGGAAACAAGGCTTCAATTTCTTGCACAAGCAACCCGCCAGGTCCCTGCAGTACATGCACCGCAGCATCCGCATCGAACAGGGGTATATTTTCATCCACAAACATTTGTGCAACTGTTGACTTGCCCATACCAATCGAGCCGGTAAGTCCAATAATTAAGGGTTGCGTCATGCGGTCAGTAGCTTTCTCAATTCTTCATCATGGTCCATTGGCGGCGTTTGCCCAAAGAAAAATTCAAACGCTAAGGCTGCCTGCCCGATAAACATATCCAGGCCATCTACTATATCTAGGTTTCTGGATTTTGCTGCTTTCAACAGATTTGTTTCGAGCGGCGTATAGACAATATCATAAACCAGTGCATGATCTGGTAACGGTGATAGATCGACTTCCAATTCCGGCTGTCCGACCATCCCCAGCGGGCTTGTGTTGATCAGCAGATCAGCATTTGGAAGAGCTGCATCCAAAGACAAGATATCTCCCTTCAAGCCCGACTGCATCATGACGCCTGACGCCTTGAGGCCATTGCGAGCCAATATTGTAATATTCTCAATTCCAGCTTGTTTCAAAGCAAACAACACCGCCCGGGCCGCTCCGCCGGCGCCAATCACAACGGCATGAGCACCCTTCCAGTCGGAATTTGCCAGTGGTGCGAAAAAGCCAGCAGCATCGGTATTAGTACCAATCAGACTGCCGTCCTTCTGGCGAATAATCGTGTTCATCGCACCGATGGAATCTTTCACCAGTCCGGGATCGCTTACCAGATCCATCACGGCCACCTTATGCGGAAGGGTAACATTACATCCGCGCCATGAAGGGTCGTCTTGACGTTTTTTAATGTAGCCCGGCAATTTTTCAGGCTGCACATGGTGAGCACGATACTCAGCCTCAATCCCCAATTTCCGTAACCAGAAACCATGGACAGCTGGTGATTTACTATGGTTGATCGGGTCTCCGATCACTTCTGCGTAGGAAACGGTCATGACGACGTCACACCGCGTAAACGCAGATAGTCAAGTAAGGGTAGTAGCGGCAATCCCATAATCGTAAATTGGCTACCTTTGATATTCGAGAATAACTGCACGCCCCTACCTTCAATTTCATAGCACCCAACACAGTGGCGGATAAGGTTCCATTCATCATCCACGTAGCGATCAACAAATTCTTCGCTCAAACTTCTCATACTCATTGTGGCAATATCAACATGACGCCAAATCACAGATCCATGTTCCGCTATAGCGGCAGCGCTGCACAGTCTATGCTCGCCACCTGACATTCGTAAGAGTTGACATTTTGCTTCATTTTTATTTGCCGGTTTATCAAGCATCTCTCCTTTTTCTAGGGCCAAAACCTGGTCTCCACCAAGTATCATCCGGCCATCTTCACGATCGGATAAGCACACCGCTTTTGCGTCAGCCAACGCACTAGCAAGGTTTTCTGCCGTCATGCCATCGGCTTTTAGAGCATCTTCATCGACATCCGGCGCAATGACCTCAAAGGAGATACCAGCAGCCTTCAACATTGCCTGCCGCGCCTTGCTTTTTGAAGCAAGTACCAAAACCGGTTCACTCACTCGTCGGTCGCCTTTGCTTCTGTTTTTGTACTTCCGCGCTCATTGTAAAGGTTGACAATGGCTGCAGCAGATTCCTCAATCGAGCGCCGTGTCACATCCAAAATTGGCCACTCATTATCTGAAAACATTCGGCGCGCATATAATGTCTCGGCCTTCACTGCTTCCTCATCAACATAGTCTGTTTCAGGAGATTGATTCAGCGATAAAAGGCGATTGCGTCGCACTTGTACCAGACGTGTTGTGCTGGTGATCAACCCAACGACCAACGGATTTTTCAAATGAAATAGAGAATCCGGTGGTGGTGATTCAGGAACAATAGGAATATTGGCTGTTTTGTAGCCGCGGTTGGCCAAATAGATTGAAGTCGGCGTCTTCGAAGTACGCGAAACCCCGGCCAGCACAATATCAGCTTCCTCCCAGTTTTCGTGACCTATGCCGTCATCATGAGCAATGGTGAATTGAATCGCTTCTACGCGTTCAAAGTAGGCGGCATCCAGAACATGTTGCCGGCCGGGCCGTGCTTTGGCTTCTTGTCCAAGCAAGTTGGATAACGCATCGGTAACAGGATCAAGTACTGCGATAGTAGGCAATCCCAATTGCCGACATTCACGCTCAAGTTTGGTGCGAATATCCCGGTTTACGATCGTAAAAATAACCAACCCCGGATTGTCCGCAACCTCTATCAAAGTCCGTTTTAGGTGATTTTCCGAACGGACCATGGGCCAGAAATGTTTGATGATTTCGACACCATCAAACTGCGCAAGAGCGGCTTGCGCAATATTTTCGAGTGTTTCTCCGGTAGAGTCGGAAAGCATGTGAAGGTGCAGGCGATTCATAGGGACAGCATTGTGGGCTTAACGGGGATAAAGCAAGGGATGAAAACGGGGATAAGTGGGTCGATAACATCTGTCCCCGATCCCCGTAATTTCATCCACAGCAAGCCAACATTGACAATATTTGTCCACAGTGTGTGGATAATGGGGATGAAAAAATGGAATCGGTTAATTTTCGTTAACCATTGATTTGTCAATCTGTTTGTAATGTCGGCGCTGGCGCGTTACCGCCTTTTCCACGCTGTATCATCAACAACATTCTTATATAAGAATACTTATATATTATATTGGACGCTAGCATTTCTTATGCCTCAAAATTCTGAATCCCAGAAATTACTCCTTCAGACATTGCGCGGCACTAAAGCCGAACAAACACCGATTTGGCTGATGCGGCAAGCAGGGCGCTATTTACCTGAATATCGGGAACTGCGCGCACAAAAAGGCGGTTTTCTAGAGCTTTGTTATGATGCAGATGCGGCCGCCGAGGTAACGATGCAACCTATCGACCGTTTTGGTTTCGATGGCGCGATCCTGTTTTCCGACATTTTGATCGTTCCGCACGCTATGGGGCAGAACCTGTGGTTTGAAGCAGGAGAGGGACCCCGCTTAGCCCCTCGCATGGTCGAGGCGGCTTTATCGTCTCTGGTGGCTGCTCCTGAGCATTATGAGGCTATTTATGCCACGGTGCGGAAGGTCGCAGCGCAGCTAGATGACAAAACAACCTTTATGGGCTTTGCTGGATCGCCATGGACGGTGTCGACTTACATGCTCCACGGGCAGGGAAGTAAAGATCATGCGGTAGCACGCAAATTTGCTTATCAGGATGAAGCGGCTTTTTCAGAATTGATCAATGCGATTGTCGATAACAGCGTTGAATACTTGCTCGGCCAGATTGAAGCGGGCGTGGATGCGGTGCAGCTTTTTGACAGCTGGTCGGGATCATTGTCACCTGCGCAATTTGAGAAATGGGTGATTGGTCCCAATGCTAATATTGTTTCCCGTTTGAAAGATGTTCACCCTGATGTGCCAATCATTGGATTTCCAAAGGGTGCTGGAGATAAATTAGCCGCCTATGCGAGAGAAACGGGTGCGGATGCGATTGGTTTGGATGAAACGGTTGATCCAGTTCTAGCCAATAAGAATCTTCCAGCCGATCTTCCCGTCCAAGGAAATCTCGATCCAATCGCGTTGTTGACTGGCGGCGAAGCGCTGGAAAAATCAACCGCGTATATATTGGAAGTTTTCAAAGACCGGCCGCATATTTTTAATTTGGGTCATGGGATCATAAAAGAAACGCCCATTGAACATGTTGAAAAGCTGCTTACACTAGTGCGGTAATGGACCAGTATATTTCTATGATCTATCTTTGGCTAAAATCCGCGCATCTTATCTTTGTCATCTTTTGGATGGCGGGACTGTTCATGATGCCGCGCTTTTTTGTCTATCATCAGGAAATTGCCGTTGGATCTGATGAAGATGCCAAATGGATCGAACGTGAAGGCAAGCTGCGCAAGATTATTCTGAACCCATCGCTGGTCATTGTCTGGGTATTGGGATTGGTTCTCGCTTATGATATTGGCGCCTTTAGCCAAGGTTGGTTCCATGCGAAATTGCTCTTTGTTTTGTTACTATCGGGCTATCATGGATGGATGATTGCCTATTCCAAAAAACTTGCTGGCGGCAAACGCACAATGTCCGACAAAGGCCTGCGGTTGGTGAATGAAGTTCCTGGAATTACGGCCGCGATCATTGTGATCCTAGTGATTGTGAAACCGTTTTAGCATCTGTTGACAGTGAAACGTCAAAGGCGTAACTGAACTGCCAAAGCCCGTCCGGGCGAATTTCCATGTGATTAACGAACGGCGAAACGCCGCGCACATGCAAAAATACATATTAACTCCACATATTTTTGGACAATATCTCCATGCATTTAAAAGAATTAAAAGAAAAGTCCCCCGCTGATTTGGTCTCTATGGCCGAAAAACTCGGTGTCGAGGGTGCCTCCACCTTGCGCAAACAGGATCTAATGTTCGCAATTCTGAAGGAACTCGCGGATCAGGACGAACAGATTATGGGCCTTGGCACGATTGAAGTGCTACCCGATGGTTTTGGATTCCTAAGGTCACCAGAAGCAAATTATCTGGCCGGTCCCGATGATATTTACGTTTCCCCAAATCAGGTGCGAAAATTTGGTTTGCGAACCGGTGACACTGTAGAAGGCGAAATTCGAGCGCCGCGTGATGGTGAACGCTATTTCGCATTGACCAAGCTTACCCAGATCAATTTTGATGAACCAGATGCGGTTCGCCACCGGGTTAATTTTGATAACCTAACGCCGCTTTATCCGGATGAGAAGCTGACGCTTGATTGTCAGGATCCGACCGAGAAAGACAAATCGGCCCGCGTTATCGATATTATTTCACCCCAAGGTAAAGGCCAGCGTGCGTTGATTGTTGCGCCGCCGCGTACGGGTAAAACCGTCTTGCTGCAAAATATTGCCAAGGCGATCACCGACAACCATCCGGAAGTTTATCTACTCGTTCTGTTGATCGATGAACGGCCGGAAGAGGTGACCGACATGCAGCGTTCGGTGAAAGGCGAAGTCATCAGCTCGACTTTTGACGAACCCGCGACCCGCCACGTCCAGGTTGCTGAAATGGTAATCGAAAAAGCCAAGCGTCTGGTCGAGCATAAGCATGATGTTGTGATCCTGCTCGACTCTATTACGCGATTGGGACGTGCTTATAACACCGTCGTACCAAGCTCCGGTAAGGTTCTGACCGGCGGTGTTGATGCCAATGCTCTGCAACGTCCGAAGCGTTTCTTTGGTGCTGCGCGGAATATTGAGGAAGGTGGATCGCTTTCCATTATCGCAACAGCATTGATCGATACCGGTAGCCGGATGGACGAGGTTATCTTTGAAGAATTTAAAGGAACCGGTAACTCCGAGATTGTTCTGGATCGTAAGGTTTCTGACAAGCGTATTTTCCCATCACTTGATGTTGGCAAGTCTGGTACACGAAAAGAAGAGCTGTTGGTCGAAGACGAAAAACTCAAGAAAATGTGGGTTCTTCGCCGTATTCTTATGCAAATGGGAACAGTCGATGCGATGGAATTCCTGCTCGACAAGATGAAAGATTCCAAATCCAACGACGATTTCTTCGACAGCATGAATCAGTAAGGTTTGAGGCTCTACTGCCGTGATCATTGAACATGCTTTGTTGCAGGTGAAGCCCGATCAAGCAGAAGCTTTTGCCGTTTCTATGCGTAAAGCTAAACCTTTGGTTTCATGCCAACCCGGTTTTCAATCCATCGAAGTTCGACCTTCTCATGAAACCGAAAATCAGTTTCTTCTGTTAATCAGTTGGGATAAGATTGAATCACATCGTGATGGTTTTCGTCAGTCGCCAGAATATCAGAAATGGCGTGCCTTGCTTCACCATTTTTATGATCCTATGCCGATGGTAAGTTATTTTGGGGCCTCACTTTTCGATGATTGATTTCTTGTCCATTCTGTCTGTTGCAACAACAGGCCTTGGTTCGCCATCCGAAATCTGGGCGGCGATCTTGCATGATTTTGCCAATATCGGCTCTCCTGAGGCGCTGGCGGCATTTGGCCAAGTCATTCTGATTGATCTGGTATTTGCCGCCGACAATGCAATTGTTGTTGGTGCATTGGCAGGCGGGTTGCCAGCGGACCAACGCCGTAAAGTTATTCTGATTGGTATTGGTGCGGCCTTGGTGCTGCGGATTATCTTTGCGCTGATCGTCGTGCAACTCCTCCAGATCGTTGGCTTGGTTCTAGCTGGTGGATTGCTGCTGCTGTGGGTCGCTTGGAATTTCTATCGCGAAATCTTCCATGAAGGGGAATCAACCGGTTCTCCCGAAATTGAAGGCGACGAACATAGCGGCGTGAAATCGACGAAGACATTCTGGGGTGCTGTTTGGGCGGTAACCGCAGCCGACGTGTCGATGAGCCTGGACAATGTATTGGGCGTTGCAGGAGCCGCTAGAGACCATCCCGGAATCCTGGTTGTTGGGCTGCTGTTATCGGTAGCGCTAATGGGCCTCGCTGCGAATGTTATCGCCAAATATATCGAACGCTATAAGTGGATTGCTTATTTGGGCCTTGCTGTCATCGTTTATGTTGCTGGTAAAATGATTTACTCTGGCTTGGTTGGCGATGCTCAGACGATTGGGGTTTTGACGCTATTTTGATGATTGTTCTTACTGGCGGACCGGGATCCGGAAAAACCAGTGTTGCAAACAGTCTTAGACAAGATGGTTTCCGGGTTGCCAAAGAATCCGGACGGAAAATTCTGCAAAGCGACGGCGGAATGGCTTTGAGAGAATCGAATCCTCTGGGCTACGCTTTGGCTATGCTTGAATTGGACAAGCAGAATTTCGTCTCAGCGATCGCTACGGATGAGACAACGATATATGACCGTGGAATTCCCGATATTGCCGGATATTTGGAACTGATGAATATCCCAATTCCCAAAGCATTGGATGATGCTTGCTATGCACATCGATATACGGGACCAATATTTGCTGTGCCACCGTGGCGCGAAATATACCGCACTGATGATCAAAGATCGCAAAGCTTTGAAGAAGCTTGCGGAACATATGATACGGTTTGTTCAGCTTGGAAAAAATACGGTTATAGCTTGTTAGAATTACCGAAAATGTCGGTCGAGAATCGTACCGATTTTATTCTGAACAATCTCAGCTAACCCTTCATCGTCTCGAGCATCTTACCCATTTCATCCCAGACTTTGTTAATCGCCTTGAGCGGCCTGATCATCACTTTGAAATCTTGAATCAGGCCGTCGTCATTCCACGCGATGATATCAACGCCGTTCACGTGCACACCGTCCAGCTCCAACTCAAATTCAAGCATTGCCATATTGGCTTCGTCATCAACAATTTCGCGAACATAGCGAAAGCTATCATTGCCAAGCACTGAATCCGCGGCTGTGAGATAAGCCATGACAATGGGCTTACCTTCTTGCGGCGTATGGACAACGGGAGAATGGAATACCGCATCATCGGCAAGTTGCGCGCTCAATTCCTCTCGGCTTTTTGTTTCCATTCGGGCATGCCAGACCTTCAGATTGTCCCGTGCGCTCATGCCAAATGTTCCTTGAAAAATGCTTCGGTCCGACTGTCCGCCAGGGTAGCAGCTTCTTCGTCCCGGCGATTACCGAACTGTGCTGCAAATCCGTGATCGAGCCCTTCATAATCGTGCAATGTTACCTTTGGATGGTCATCAAGTCCGGAATGCATAGCGGCTTGCGCATCGGCTGGAACAAAACCATCCGCTGTCGGGATATGCAGCATGATGTCATGCGCAATCGCTCCCTTTTCATCCAGCAGACTATCAATGCCGACGCCATAATAACCAACGGATGCCATTATGTCTGTTCTGGCCGCCGTCATGAACGCAAGCCTGCCGCCCAGACAATAGCCAACACAACCGATATTGTGGGTGCCAACGGTATTTTGTGCATGGTGGATTGTGGCCTCGATATCCCTAATACCCTGATCCTGATCAAACTGTCCCATCAGATCGAGTGCCTGTTGAAACTCAGCTTCAACGTCTGGATCCAGATTGGTGTCGTCATTGATCCGCCAGAAAAGATCGGGTGCAATGGCGAGATAGCCCAGGTCGGCCCAGTGATCACATTTAGCTCTGATTCCCGGATTAACGCCGAAAATCTCCTGAATAACAATGATAGCGGCCTTTGCATCGCCATCAGGTTTGGCGATATAGCAGGGGAATTCCGCGTTTCCGTTTAGAGTTTTAATCTGTTCCAATGCGCCCATTTTGACACTCCTTTGCATCATGACTTGATTCTTGCTGCACAATATCCCCATATCGGGGTCAGGCAAGGATGTAATGTTGCAGTGGGGGTGGGACTTCGCTTCAGCGGATTGAAAAAGGACAAGAATATGAAAGTCACCGTTGAATTGGATTGTACACCGGAAGAAGCACGCAAAATGATGGGTCTGCCGGATGTGAACAAACTGAACGAAACCTATGTCAAAGAAATGGGCAAGTTTTTGCAGGGGTCAAACTCGGTAGAACAACTCCAAAACTTTACCAAAATGGTTACTCCGATGGGAGAGGCTGGCTTAAAGATGTTCTCGACATTCTTGTCTGGTGCAATGACGGGTACGACCGGTACTAAGAAAGCCAGTTCAACGACCAAGAAAAAGTCCGGTTCATAGGGTTTACCGCTTTGAGCGCTGGAGAGACTATTTTTGCGCTGTCCAGCGGACAAGCGCCAGCGGCGATAGGAATCATCAGGATAAGTGGAGCTAAAGCTTCACAATCCCTGATAGAATTAACCGGAAACCTTCCCGATCCCCGTATTGGTTCTTTGAGAAAAATAACCAAACCGGTTAGCGGAGAATTGCTCGACGAAGCGCTCTGCCTTTGGTTTCCTGGTCCCCATAACGCCACTGGAGAAGACTTAGCCGAAATCCACTGCCATGGTGGTCGTGCGGTTATCGCGGCGATTGAAGGCGCGTTAGAGCAGATGGATGGTCTGCGCAAAGCAGAGCCCGGAGAATTTACGCGCCGCGCTTTTCAAAATGGCCGTATGGATCTGGCGGAGGCGGAGGGTCTTTCTGATCTGCTATTTGCAGAAACAGAATTACAGCGCCGCGCTGCGGTGCAATCAGCAAGCGGTATAGTCTCTCGCCAAATAGAGGGGTGGCAGAATCAATTGTTGCGCATTTCTGCTTTGGTGGAAGCGGAAATAGATTTCTCTGATGAAGATGATGTTTCCGCCTCTCATGTCGAGGAAGTGCAAAGGCTCATTGGCGACTTGAGCCTCAGCTTTGACAACATTCTCTCCAGGCCGACGGTGGAAAAGCTTCGTGATGGCATCAGGGTTGTTTTAGGCGGACCGCCTAATAGCGGCAAATCTACGCTGCTTAATGCCTTAGTTGATCGAGATGCAGCGATAGTCTCCGACATCGCCGGAACCACCAGAGATGTAATAGAAGTTCCCATTGCGCTGGGCGGGACACCTTTTTTGTTTATCGACACAGCCGGAATTCGCGATACGGGTATGGAGGAGATCGAAGCCATAGGGATTCAACGGGCTCGCGATCAGTTTGAGCAAGCCGATATGATATTGTGGCTCGGTCCAGAAGGAGAGGGGCCGACACATAACGGATTGATTGAAATAGCGTCGAGGAACGATTCTTCAGATCATATTGCTAAGGCGGAAGATACCATTAGCCTCTCACCGGTAACAGGGGCTGGTATGAATGAACTGGTGGCTCTGCTGGTTGAAGAGGCCGCAAAGATATTGCCAAAATTAGACATGGTGGCGTTAAACAAGAGACAATCCCATTTGCTGAAGGATGCCAATGAAAATCTCAACCATGCAAAAATCCAAAACGATTTGCTGATACTCGCAGAATATTTGCGGTTGGCACGACAACCACTGGACGCGATTACTGGAAAGGCAAGTACCGAGGATATGCTCGATGCTTTGTTTGGAAAATTTTGCATCGGCAAGTGATGTTCCACGTGGAACATTCAGATCAAGCCAGTATGTTTTGACCTGAAACCGGGCTTCGGCTATGCGGCGCGGCATGTCCCGAGATTTCGATATTATTGTGGTTGGTGGAGGCCACGCCGGCTGTGAAGCAGCTGCTGTAGCTGCACGCATGGGTGTTCGGACGGCTTTGGTCAGTTTTACCAAAGATGGTATCGGGGCGATGTCATGTAATCCCGCAATCGGCGGATTGGGCAAAGGACATTTGGTTCGTGAAGTCGATGCCTTTGACGGGCTGATCGGGCGCGCGGCGGATGCTGCAGCCATCCACTACCGGATGCTCAATCTTTCAAAGGGCACTGCTGTACAAGGCCCGCGCGTGCAAGCGGATCGCAAACTGTACAAAGCGGCTATTCATCGCATGCTGGATGTGCAGCCGAACCTTAATATCATGGAAGGCGAGGTGGCTTCGCTGCTGCTCGATAATGATATCGTTTGCGGCATTAGATTGGCCGATGATAGTGAGATACGTGCAGAAGCTGTCATCTTGGCAACCGGGACATTCCTGAATGGAAAACTGTTTCGCGGTGAGGAAATGGTTGAAGGTGGCCGGACAGGAGAGGCGGCTGCGGTCACATTGGGTCAACAGATACGTGATGCGGGTTTGCCCATAGCGCGTTTAAAGACAGGAACACCAGCGCGGTTGGACGGACGAACCATCAATTGGGCGGCATTGACCGAGCAGCCCTCCGATGGCGAGAATTGGACCATGTCACCGCTATCGAAGCAGCGTTCTGTGCCACAGACATTCTGTGCGGTTACGCGCACCAATGCGAAGACACATGACATTATTAGAGGCGGACTGGACCGTTCACCGTTGTTTAATGGTGTGATCACCGATGCCAACGGCCCGCGTTACTGTCCGTCGGTCGAAGATAAAATTCATCGTTTTGCCGACCGCGATTCCCACCAGGTTTTTTTGGAACCAGAGGGTTTGAACACAAATTTGGTTTATCCCAACGGCATTAGCACTTCGCTGCCGGTTGATCTTCAGCTAGAATTTGTGCGGACGATGGAAGGGCTCGAGAAGGCTGAGATCGTTGTTCCTGGATATGCCGTTGAATATGACCATATCGATCCCAGAGCCTTAGATCGCTCCCTGAAAGTGCGAGAAGTAACCGGATTATATTGTGCGGGTCAGATAAATGGAACGACCGGTTATGAAGAGGCGGCGGCACAGGGATTAATCGCTGGTATCGGTGCGGCGTGTGTTGTCCAAGGGATAGAAGCGCCAGAGCTTGATCGTGGAACCAGCTATATGGCGGTGATGGTCGATGATCTTGTCCTGCAAGGTGTTACCGAACCCTATCGCATGTTAACGGCACGCGCAGAATACCGATTGAGATTGCGCGCAGATAACGCCTCTACACGTTTAACACCGATGGGTTTGGATTTGGGCTGTATTGGTGATGAGAGAAAACAGTGGTTTGAGCGCCGTCAGTCCGAGCGCAATAAGGTTTTGGATAACCTGTCTGTAAAATATAGTTCCGATGCTTTGGCCAAAGCCGGAATAGAGGTAAAACAGGATGGGACTCGGCAAAGCCTATATGCTTGGCTTCGTTTCCCCAATATTGACATTGCGGCGCTAGAGGACATGGAGGCCTCTTTGCAAAATAGAGATCGTGAACTATTTGCCGAAATCGAAGAAGATGCACGCTATGCTCCATATCTGGAGCGGCAAGAAGCCGAGTTAAAAGACCTCCGTGCGAATGAAAAGATTCCGTTGGGAGCAGATTTTGACTATGGTTCAATTGCTGGCCTATCCAATGAAATGACAGAGCGGCTATGCAAAGCAAGGCCAGAAACTTTGGCTGCCGCCGCTCGCGTTCGTGGCATTACACCAGCTGCTCTAGCCGCCATATTGGTTCAAGCCCGTCGCCGAAACAAATCAGAACTCGCTGCATGACCGAAGATGAGGCCAAGAATTGGCTGCAATCAAATCATAATGTTTCACGTGAGACATGGGATAAGCTCGAACAGTTTATCGCATTGCTTACAGATGAAATGTCGAGGCAAAACCTGATATCCAAATCCAGCGCGGACCATATATGGTCACGGCATATTGTGGACAGCGCTCAGTTATTGAATTTTACTTCCGAAAACAACGCAACTTGGTTTGATCTTGGTACAGGCGCCGGTTTTCCAGGAATGGTGGTCGCGCTGTTGACCGATCACAAAGTCCAGATGGTGGAGTCTCGCATTAGGCGCGTAGAATTCCTCAACCATGTTATCGGCAAGCTTGAGTTAAGCGGAAAAGCTGCGGTTCTTGGAAGTCGACTAGAGAAAATCGAATCGTTCCCAGTGGACATTATTAGCGCACGGGCCTTTGCACCGCTGGATCGACTCATCGCGCTTTCGCACCGGTTTTCCACAGAAAAGACGGTTTGGCTCTTACCAAAGGGCAAAAATGCGGTAAGGGAGTTAAAGGCCCTTCCGCCGAAAATACAAAAATTGTTCCACGTGGAACAAAGTTTGACCGACCCAGAGGCCGGTATTTTGGTTGGAAAAGGAAAATAAGCTGAATTCTCAAAGGATTGAGACTAAAATGGTGCGAATTGCCATAGCCAACCAAAAAGGCGGCGTCGGAAAAACAACTACAGCGATTAACATGGCAACAGCCTTGGCGGCCAGTGGTTGGAAAGTCTTGCTGATTGATCTGGATCCGCAAGGGAATGCCTCGACCGGATTAGGCCTGAATCAGGCTGATCGACAAAGTAGTAGCTATGATCTTTTAATTTCTGACTTACCTTTGGCTGAGTGCGTGTCAGCAACCCAAGTCCCCGGCCTCGATATCATTCCGGCAACTGTGGATCTTTCCGGCGCGGAAGTTGAGCTGGTTGGATTTGAAGAGCGGACACACCGCCTAAAGAAGGCACTGGATACCGGTGATGATGGGCGGTGGGATATATGTCTGATCGATTGTCCGCCTTCACTTGGACTTTTAACGCTTAATGCCATGGTTGCGGTGGAATCTCTGATTGTGCCGTTGCAATGTGAGTTTTTTGCTCTGGAAGGACTAAGCCAGCTTTTGCAAACAGTTGAACGCATAAGGGCGCGTTTCAATCGCCAGTTGTCGGTGATGGGCGTTGTGCTCACCATGTATGACCGCAGGAATAAATTAACAGAACAGGTTTCTGATGACGTTCGTGCCTGTTTGGGTGATGTTGTGTTTGAAACGGTTATTCCTCGTAATGTCCGTCTTTCTGAGGCGCCCAGTCATGGGTTGCCGGCACTGATCTATGATCATCGCTGCACGGGGTCTGAGGCTTATATTGATCTTGCTCGTGAATTGATTGGCAGGCTTCCTGATCGCAAGGTGGCTGCGTGATGGCGGAGGACGAGGCATTGGACAAAAAACAAAAGCCGGTGAAAAAACCGACAGGATTGGGCAGGGGGCTGAACTCACTGTTTGGAGAAATTCAGCGCGAAGAGCCAATTGCTGGTGAATCTACAGAGCAGGATGGTGTTTCGATGGAAACGGAGGTCCTGGATGGACTTCGTTCAATTGCTGTTTCTTCGATTCGCCCCAATCCCGATCAGCCTCGGCAGCATTTTGATACTGAAGCGTTAGATGAACTTGCTGATAGCATGAAGCAGCGCGGCGTTATTCAACCGATTGTGGTCCGGCCTCACGGGAAGAACTATCAGATTGTTGCTGGTGAGCGTCGTTGGCGCGCAGCACAGAGGGCGAGACTTCATCACGTGCCGGCGATTGTTCGGCAATTGAGCGATGAAGAGACGTTGGAAATTGCGATTGTTGAAAATGTTCAACGCCGCGATCTCAATGCGATTGAAGAAGCGGAAGCTTATGTGAAGCTGAGTCAAGATTTTGGCCATAGTCAGGCTAAACTGGCTGAGCTGGTTGGAAAGTCGCGCAGCCATGTTGCCAATTTAATGCGATTGCTGGAACTGCCGGGGCCAGTTCAAGATTTGGTTGGTGAAGATAAGCTTTCGATGGGTCATGCACGTGCGCTCATCAATGCACCCAATCCGGAAGAACTTTCCAAACAAGCAGTCAAGCAGGGGCTTTCAGTCCGCGATATTGAAAAGTTGGTCCGTAAAGCCATCGGGGGGGGCAAGACCAAGAAATCTAGTTTTGCATCGAATGTGAGCGAAACCGATGCAGATATTCGCGCGGTTGAATCGCATCTTGGTGACCTATTGGGTCTTAAGGTGAAAATTCAGTCCAGCGGAACCACTGGGGCAGGGGCTATGACGATTGAATATGGCAATCTTGACCAACTAGATTTGATTTGTCAGCGTTTAACTGGTGAGAAAATCTAAGACCCAACGCCTCCGAGCCGCTAAAGGCTGGTTAAATTCTCTAGAAAATAGCGCTTTTTCAGAAGTTTACACGATTATACCATTAGTTTTTTGTTAACCATGGCTGGTAGCAGGACCTTATCAACTTACCGTCATAAGCATTTTTGAATGTTGGCGCATGGCGACGTTTGACCAGTGGGGCTTGGTCGGACGCACCGTAGGTGCCCTTTCATATTAGTAAGTAAAATAGGGACCAGAAATATGTCTAAATTTATTAAAGCCGCTGTGGCTTCTTCCGTTCTTGCTGCCTCTGTCATGGGTGCCGGTGCTGCTCAGGCTGCGACCGCTTCTGCAGACGCAACAGCAAATATTCTTGAGCAGGTAACTGTTACGTCAGACGGTAGCGACCTTGCCTTCGGTACGATCGTAACCGGAACTGCTGCGTCTACAGTCGCTGTTGCTTCAGACGGCACCGCAACTTGTGGTACTGGGCTGGTTTGTACCGGTACGACTTCATCTGCTGGTTTTGATGTTACCGGAACGACTGGTGAGACTGTTACTGTTTCATCTGCTGCTTCTGTTACACTGACTAACCCGGATGGAGACGATATGACCGCATCACTGTCTCCAAGCGTTTCGACTATCGTTCTTGATGGAACCGATGGTTTTGCTGTTGGCGGTACGCTGAGTGTTGGTGCTAATCAGGCTGACGGTCTGTATGAAGGTACCTTCAACGTTACTGTTAATTATCAGTGATATACACTTACTGAATGGCGAGATCTTCGCCGTTATATCGAACAAGAAACCCGTCTGCGACATTTGTTGCAGGCGGGTTTTTCTTTGCAGTTGTGGATTGGCCGTGAAGCGTTGAATCTAATCCAATAAACTTGGTGTGGTTAGCGCTTTGGTAACCCTATTTTGGCATAATCCGTGATGTGGGGATAAGTGTGTCGACCAGCACATTATCCGGGAAACTAGACCAATCCGGAGACGAAAATGACATTTAACAGTATATCACGGCTATCCAAAGCGCTGGCCGGATCGGCGATAGCAGCATCGGCAATGCTCATGATGACAGCACCAGCGCAGGCTGCTGGTGACTTGCTTGTAGCGCCAACGCGCATTGTTCTGGACGGTCAACGCGGTACAGAAATCATTCTCAATAATATTGGGGCTGAAACAGCAACTTATAGAATCTCGCTGGAACTGCGCCGAATGAGCGCGGAAGGCCGCTTGACAGCGGTAACACCAGAAGAGGCGAATCAGATCGAGCAGGCCGCGAAAGCAATGATCCGCTACGCGCCTCGCCGAGTAACGCTTCCTCCCAACCAACCGCAAGCTATTCGAATCGGTGTTCGTGCACCGCAAGATTTGCCGGACGGCGAATATAGAGTGCACATGCTGTTTCGTGCGATTCCAAAAGCGAAATCGGTCACCGAGCAGACCAATCCGGAAGGCGGATTTTCGATTGCACTTACGCCAATTTATGGTGTGACAATCCCGGTTATTGTGCGCCAGGGCAATCTGCAAGCGACCGCTGGTATAGCCAATGGCCGGATCGAGGAAGACAAAGAAGGGAAGAGCTTTGCGTTTGATTTGAGTCGGTCTGGTGATCGCTCAACATACGGAGAGATCCGTGTTACCAAGCCTGGCTTAGACGAACCCTTGCTAGTGGCTCGCGGCATCGCTGTTTACCCAGAAGTCAGTAGCCGTAAGGTTGCGCTGCCCATTCCAAATGAAATTGCGGAGCAGCTCAAGGGGCCGGTTTCTATAGAATATTATGAACCGCGAAATTCGGGTGGTGGACTCATTACCAAAACGCAAATGGTATTGAGATAAGTATTTAGAATCAATTAGATAGCTTGGCGCATTGGTGTCATGACTTTCCTGAAACGATACAAACAGACCATATCCAAGCGCATAAAACCGTTTGTTCTAGCCGCGGGGATCGCCATGATTCCGGCGGCTTCGCTGTTTTCAGGAGCAGCCCAGGCACAATCTACTTCCAGTTGGATTGCCAATGACGATGATGCGCTACTCTTCGACCTTCGCTCTGGCAAATATAGGCTAGGAGACGGTGTTCGCGGCTATCAAACTGATAAAGGTGTGTGTGCCGACTTTGCTGATGTGATCATGGCACTCGATTTGCCTGTACGTTTGGACAAAAAGTCGCGCCGCGCAACTGGTTGGATCTTTGCGGAGCGAGAAACACTCATTATTGAGCGCGACGCAAATACAGTACAAAAGGTGAACACCAAGAAAAAACTGGCTTCAGGCGAAATTTATGACACGCCAGAGGGCTGGTGTATCAATGTGAATAGCCTGTCCAAGTGGTTCGATGTGAATTTTCGGCCGGATCTGTCAAATGCGCTGCTAATACTGGAATCGGAGCGTAAATTACCCTTTCAGCAAGCAATGGAACGCAAAGAACGCGCCGCAAAAATACGGCCACGCAGAAATTTTGATCTTTCTAGCCTTCCGCAGTCTAGTGAGCCCTACAAGTTATGGCGAACACCATCAGTTGATGCTGTGATTTCCGTGGGTGGATTGCGTGACAAGCGCTCCGGGCAGCAATTTGATGCTCGCTATGAACTTTATGCATCTGGAGAGGTTGGTAAAGCCTCATTTGATGCTCGATTGTCGTCTGACAATAACGGCGTACCCGAATCCCTCCGTCTGCGCGCCTATCGAACCGATCCAAAGGGCGAATTGCTGGGGCCGTTAAAGGCGACCCACTTTGCTCTAGGTGATGTTCCGACAGTTTCTACGCCCTTGGTGTCTCAAAGTACTGTGGGGCGGGGTGGATTTGTCACCAATCGCCCAGTAGATCGCCCGGATAGTTTTGATCGGACCAGTTTCCGCGGTGAACTGCCGAATGGATGGGATGCGGAACTATATCGTAATGGTCAGCTTTTGGCTTTTGCAGATAATCGGGCAGACGGGCGTTATGAATTTGTCGATGTGCCGCTTCTCTACGGTCAAAATCGGTTTGAAGTTGTGCTTTACGGTCCGCAAGGACAGGTTCGACGGGATGTGAAGGAAATTCCGGTTGGGCTGGACTCCATTCCACCGAAGAAAACCTATTACTGGGCCGGCGTCCATGAAGCAGGTAAGGATTTGATCAACCTAAATGGTTTTTCAAACTTTCGACAAGCGGGCTGGCGTGGTGGTTTTGGCCTGGAACGGGGACTCAACGCCAAGACGTCCGTTGCGGCATCACTGTTTAGCCTGAAAATTGATGACACGAGATATAATTATCTCGAAGGTTCGGTCCGACGGGCGGTTGGACCTACGTTGCTTGAGCTGTCCGCTTCTTCGAATCTGGAGGGAGGCGCTGCTTTCCGCGGTCAATTGATCGGTGGGTTGGGGAAAACTTACATAACGGCCGAGACTATATGGGCGCAGGGAGGATTTATCTCCGACCGAATCGAACGTAACGTGAACGGATTGCACCGGTTGTCACTGGATCATAATTTCAAACTGGGTGACAAGGTCGTTCCGTTCCATATTGAGGCTCAATATGAATCCCGCAATAGAGGGTTTGACGCATTGGATGTCACGGCAAGAACATCCCTAAATTTCAAACGTTTATCTCTAACAGGGGAGTTAAACTGGGAGAAGAGATTTAGTAACTTTGGGCCAGATCCACCCGACCGAGTATCAGCGCGATTGCAAGCCAGTGGCCGAATAGGGCGGGTGAGGCTGCGTGGTGAGGCCAGCTACAGGTTGGCGCCCGAAAAACAGTTTGAAAGAGTCAATTTCACCGGCGAATGGCGCGCAGGCGAGCGATCTGACTGGCGGGTTGAACTCGGTTATGACGCTCAGCTTAATCGTGGTCGCATGGGTGTTGGAATCATTCGGCGATTTGACAAATTTGCGCTTACCGCAACAGCAGAGGCAGCGACAGATGGATCGGTTGCGGCTGGTCTGAACCTTTCTTTCAGCCTGGGCCCGGACCCACGTAATGGAAAGTTCCGGTTCTCGAGCAATAAACTGGCCGCTAGTGGACAGGCGTTGGCAATTGTGTTTCGGGACGAAAATCGGGATGGAATCAGACAACCCCATGAGCCGCTTGAAGAAAATGTAGAACTGACGGCGGGTCAAACAACGGCTTTGTCTCCAACCGATGCACGTGGTCGTGCGATTATCGATAATCTTCAACCGTTCCGTCCGATATTGATCGGAGTTGATGCATCCAGTTTGACTGATCCTTATGTTCAGCCTTCTCTGCCAGGCGTTGTCATCACGCCTCGCCCGGGAATCTCGACAACCGTGGAATTACCGTTGGTTTCTGCTGGTGAAGTAGAGGGAAGTCTAGTGAAACCCGGTGGTGGATCGCTACCTGGTGTTGGATTGGAGCTGTTGGATCTTGAAGGCCGCGTTGTTCGTGAGACACGTACGGAATTTGACGGTTTTTTCCTGTTTGATGGCGTTCCCTATGGGCAATATCGCCTGCGAATAGAGAAGCTATCCGCCCAGGCACTGCGTGTTTCAACCGCTATAGGTAAACGAGTAACAGTGGATGAAGATACTCAGATCGCTCGAATGGGTGCAGTGGTGGCTGCGCTTGATGCAGTAATCGCGGCCAAGTCAGAGGGGGAAAACACCCCATAATCCGCGCTTGCGCTTCAGTCTGCATGTGATACGGCTAGCGCTTCACGATCACGGAAAGCGTAAAATATGCAAGTCATGGCCAATGGCATTAATATTGAAGTTGAAGATTTTGGAAATCCCAAAGACCCAGCGATTTTGCTGATCATGGGATATACCGCGCAGATGATCTATTGGCCGCTGGATTTCGTGGAAGGTCTTGTTTCCAAAGGTTTTCGTGTGGTTCGCTTCGATAATCGCGATGTTGGTTTGTCCCACAAACTTGACGACATGAAGGCACCTCATCCGATCCGGCAGATGATAGGAAAGCGATTTTTCCCCAAACGCAAAATCGCTTCTTACTCGCTCAGCGATATGGCGGCGGACGCAGTTGGCGTCCTCGATGCACTCAACATAGACAAGGCGCATATAGTTGGCGCTTCGATGGGAGGGATGATTGGTCAATTGGTTGCGGCGGATCATTCTGACCGGGTGCTTTCTTTCACAGCGATTATGTCCTCAACCAATGCGCCCGACCTGCCTGGCGCGAGTGCTGAGGTCCGCAAAGTATTGTTCAAAACAGCGCGTACAAAAGCCAAGACCCCTGAAGAGGCGTTGGAACTGGGAATGGCCTTTTCTCAGCTGATTGCATCGGAAGAGGGCCGTAGTCGTTCCGATGAGCGACGTGAGATGATGAAGTTAGCGCAAGAAAGAAGCTTCTATCCGGCTGGGCCAAAGCGGCAAATGGCGGCAATTATCGAATCCGGAAATTTACGGGCAGTTGCACAGCGCATTAAGGCGCCAACTCTGGTGATTCACGGTGCCGATGATCCGCTTATTCCTGCTGCATGTGGGCAGGATATTGAAGCCAATATCGAAGGCGCGCGTTATCAGCTGGTTCAAGGAATGGCCCATGATATACCGGTGAGTAAAATCCCGGAACTGACCGAGATGATCGCTGAGCATTGTCAGGATACTATGGCAATAGTAGCCTAATCATTCGTTGATCGGTAAGCAGTAAGTGATTGACTTATCAAGTATTTCCACTTTTTTAATTGGATGTGGCAAAGCATCACCGTCAATTTGGAAAGCACGACCTGCTTGGTCTGGCGAATGGGATTCTAATCCTAATGACCGCGTGGGTATTTTCTCGACGAAACTCAAATTGGCAGGATCCTGGCCCATTGCAATTTTCAGAGTGAAACGCAGAAAATGGCGACGTCTGGCTTTTTGTAACGCCAAGAGGAAAAATTGATCAGACTCCAAATTGGCGTCCGGCGCCAGGGTCCAGTTTCCGGCGTAGTGATGGCTTTTGGTAACATAGAACGCTTCGCAAATTAAAGAGCTCCTCGATTGATCTTCGAGGGAGACTTCGAGAGCAAACTGAAAACGAGGCCAAGTGAATAACAATTTCAGCGCAGCAACAGCATAAGCGGCACCGCCGAGTCGTTTTTTCAATGCAGGACTATGATCAGCAACAGCAAGTCCATCCGGGCCGGCGCTGAGACATGCAACAAAAGCCTGATCATCATAGGCAATTACGGGCGCGTAGAGCCGTGCCGCCTTACCTTTGATGAAGCCCGCCATCGCTTGGCTAGCAAACTCGTCTGGATGGGATGAATAGCCGATTTCCCTAGCGATCAGATTAACCGTACCGGCGGGATAGACACAAATGGGAGCCTCCAAACTTGCTTTTACTGCTGCTCGGACAACAAGTCGTAAAGCTCCATCACCGCCCGACACGCAGACAAGATCGCAATCTGTATCGAAGTTCACATCTCCTTCGATCGAAGTCTGTGTGACGGCCACGTTGGCACCGCATGCCTCAAAAGCGAGCCGGAGGCTTTCCAGTTTAAGGTTGCAATGTGTGCCCGAGGCTGGGTTGTAGATGAGTTGAACCTTCACGGTTCAGGCATGGTATTGTTTGATCGGTGAGGTCAATAGTTTTTGGGCGAGCTACTGAATAAGCTTGCTCACACCACCTCAAGATTTACGGCATTTACAGCAATTTCTTTCGCTTCTTTGTATCCAGCCTTGCCATTTGCTGCTCTTGGAACTTGATCCACTTTCACAATCGACTTGGGCGATTTGTAGGCGGCCAGTTGCGAACGCACATGTTCATTGAGAGCAACTTCGTTCAGATGATGGCCATCGGCAGTCGAGAGAACAGCCGTGACCCGTTCCCCAAAACGATCATCCGGGACACCAACAACGAGACAATCATAGACACTGTCATGCGTTTTCAGCGCTTCCTCCACTTCTTCGGGGAAGATTTTTTCGCCGCCACTGTTTATGCAAATCGAACCGCGGCCGAGTAGGGTTATCGTCCCATCGGCTTCGACTGTCGCGAAATCGCCAGGAATCGAATAGCGCGTGCCATCGAAAGTTTTAAAGGTTTCGGCGCTTTTCTTTTCGTCTTTATAATAGCCTAAAGGTACCATCCCGCCGTTGCAGATCAAGCCAATGTCTCCTGAACCAGGAGCAACGGGCGTGCCATCTTCGGTAAGAATTTTCGTGGTATCATTCATTTCAAACTTGGCTGTTTTGTCGACATCGATATTCTCAAGCGTTGTGATCGAGGATCCCATGCTGCCCTCTGTAGATCCCATGCTGTCCACAATCGCCATTTGATTGATATGGCCAAGCAAGCCGCGTTTGACTTCGGTGGACCACATCACTCCTGACGACCCCATCATTTGCAGAGAGGATAAGTCGTAGCTCTTCCCAGCAGCTTTTGCGTCATCCAGAACAGCGAGCAAGGGTTTTGCGAAGACATCACCAACGATAGTGAGGTCGGTGACTTTCTCTTGCTCAACCAACTCCCATAGAGCAGCAGGATCAAAATGCTTGTTATCGAACAGGACAACACAACCGCCCAAGCTATGCGGAATCATAGCGCCAATCCACATGCCGGTTCCGTGCATGATCGGACATGCCGGGATCGATCGGCCCGCCATTCCCGCCTCGTGCAGTTTCTGCACTAAGGGCCCAAATTCACTGGCTTGCGTTGGCAAGTCCATCTCGCGCATCTCAAACCCTTTTGCGAACAGGGCGCTGGCAAAGGTTTGATGATCGTACATCACGCCTTTGGGCATGCCGGTCGTACCACCCGTGTAGAGCATATAGAGATCGTCATCGGACCGCTCGATTATCGGCATTGGTTCGGTTTGCTGAAGGGTTGCTTCATAAGGAACTGACCCGTCGAGATGTTCTCCCGATCCATCATCTATTTCCAGAAATAGCTTCACATCTGACAGGCTTTCACGAATCGCTGCGAGGCGCGGGGCAAATTGCGCCTGGTACACCACCGCCTCACTATCGCTGTTGGTAATCACATGGGTCAGCTCTGCTTCAAGATAGCGATAGTTGACATTGACTGGGCAGACACGTGCTTTGAACGCACCGAATTGAGTCTCCATATATTCCGATGAATTATAGGCGTAGATGGAGAGTTTGGCACCGGCTTCTATTCCATGATCGGTCAAGATTTGTGCAACGCGGGCGGCACGATTTTCATATTCTGACCAATTGTAGCGCTTATCTCCGTCGATAATTGCGGGTTTATTGGGAATTGCCGCAGCGATATTTTCCCAGATATTTGCCATCTGCCACGTCATCAGATTCTCTCCTTTTTGGCGGCAACGATAAGCGAATCCCTTTGATTCGCAAGGGTTGAGCTGCTTTCAACCGATAGATATCACGCTGCTTTGGCGATAGATCGCGTGCCGGGAGCAGGCGGTGTTTCCGGCGGGCCTGCAAAGCATTGTGCAATAGACATCCATTTCGTCGCATTGGGTCCGGTGACTTTCAGGTCTGTATCGGCAATGTTTCGGCACTGCGTGACAACCTGACAAAATTCTTCGGCCAATCCTTCGATACGCTCCGCATCACTCGATTCACCAAGCTCCCATACCTCTCCCGAAGGAGCCGTCAGTTTGAGAAATGGAACTGGCTCAGGCGTATCTTCGCGATTGACCTTAAAGGTCCAGCCATATGTGTTGAGACCGATCATCACGACATTTTTGATACGGTCTTGGTTGTTTCTTTGAACCCCTACAGCATCATAAATGGCCTGAGCATGGGACCAATTTTCCATCAAGCGGGCGGTAATGGAGCTACGGACGCTCATCGATGGACCCGCCCATTCAACCCGGGCGGATGGATCGGCAGCGCCAAATTCGGGAGCCATTTTTTCATAGAATTCGCGCCAACCGCTCAGCAGCTTTTTACCCTCCATACCATCCAGATAGTCTTTCTCGAAAAACCGCATAGACGTTCCCGGTTGCATTCCCTTCATCGCTTCTTTGAAAAAGGCATGGAATTTTTCCGGTTCGGTCAGCGACCAGTAAGCGGCCATATTCCAGATATGCAGATGACGGATGATGGCGTTTATCGTCCAATCTTTAAATCCGGTTTCGGATTCCATCTGTTCGTCGGTGAGATTTTTTACGAGTGCGTATATGTCTTCGCTCTCGTCCAAAAAATCCTGTGCTTGCTGCATCATGGGTAATTCCTATTTAATTGATTCCAAAATTTCATCTGTATGTTGACCGAGCGCGGGCGATCCCCCAGAAGGTGGAAGCCGCCGCCCTCCAAATCGTTGAGGCGCTCCCACATTACGTACAGTTCCAAGCAACGCGTGATCATCGTCCTCAAAAGCTGCTAATGCGATGATTTGATCGTTATCTGGCAAGTCTTTCAGCGCAATACAGGGTGCGGCAGGTACGTCGTGTTTGGCCAGAAGGTTGACCATCTCATCAGTTGATAACCCGGGTTTTTCATTGGCAACAATCTGAGCCAACTCTCCCATATGAACACTGCGATTGGCGAGACCTTTGTATTTTTCAACTGATTTCAGATCGGAGCGTTTCAGTGCATCGAAGACAACATCCCAATGCTCATCCGTCATGGCCGCAAAAGCCACAGCACCGTCGGTTGTCCGCACAGGATATTGGTAATAGTCCGCAAAGGGCGCGCCATGGGCGACGTCCTTTCCCAGGAGCGTGACATGCATTCCGCCATCAGGCCAGAGGAAGGCGATACAGCTTTCCAGCATCGAAAGGTCGATATGTTGCCCTTCACCAATGCGCTCGCGCACGAATAGGGCAGCGGTAATTGCCTGCGCAGCGGTATAGGCTGTTACCTTGTCGCAGATTAGGGTTTTGACATAAGCAAAATCATCGGGATGCCCCTGCAGCGTCATGAACCCTGCCATCGCTTGCACGACATGATCATAGGCCGGCCGGCCCGCCATCGGACCTTCATGGCCAAAGCCCGTAATGGCGCAGTAGATGAGTTCGGGTTTTTCTGCCCTTAGTTCTGCACTGCCCAGGCCGAGCCGATCCATCACACCGGGACGGTAATTGTGGATGACAATGTCAGCATCCAGACAGAGTTTTCGCGCAGCTGCGACGCCTTCTTCTGATTTCAGATCAAGGATAATCGAACGTTTGGCGCGATTGCAATTGTTGAACAGACCGGAGATGCCAGCCTTTTGACTGCCCAACCAGCGCATGGGATCACCTATGCCCGGTGGTTCAACCTTGATAACATCGGCACCCTGTTGCGCGAACATCATTGCTGCTAACGATGCCGTGATCATCGTGGAGAATTCGACGACCTTGATACCCGCAAGCGGTTGCTGAACAGTTACTTCGGTCATCTATCTATCCTTCTATCCTTCCAAATTCTGTGCCAACCTTTCGTAGGCCGTTAGGAAGTCTTCTTTGAATTCTTGCACAACCTGCCCGGCCGTCATCTGTTCGTTCATCAGGCCAACACCCTGTCCAACCCAATAGGTGGCGAGATCCTTTGCGCCCTGATTATCGCCCTGACTTAGCTTATCAATAGTCCTGAGAGGCGGTTCGGATACTAGCGATTGTAAGGGCATGGGAAGCGGTGTCGGCGCATCCTCCATTTCCCAGGCATCGGTCCAAGGGGAGCGCAACTGCCGTGATGGCTTGCCTGTGCGAGATCGCGCACGCACCGTATCGCGAGACGTTGCCGCCAGCATTTTGTCTTTCACCACCGGATTGGTTTCGGCTTCAACTGTGGTCAACCACACAGATCCACACCAAGCGCCCGATGCACCCATTGCCATCGCGGCTGCCATTTGCGCGCCCGTTGCAATACCGCCCGCTGCTAACACTGGTGTGTCATCGCCAATTTGCGACAGGGCGTTACAGACTTCCGGAATGAGTACCATGGATGAAATTTCACCCGTATGCCCGCCTGCTTCTCCGCCAGCCGCGACAAGGATGTCGACACCAGCAGCTACCTGAGACAGCGCATGTTCTTTGGTTCCAATCAGGGCGGCCACCGGAACATCATTGGCGCGCGCATAATCCATCATCACTTGGGGTGGGATGCCGAGCGCATTGGCAATGAGCTTGATCGGATGTCTGAAAGCGACTTCCAAAACCTCTTCAGCTGTATCACCGATGAGGTTTTTTGAACCGGTTACGTGACGCCTTCTTTCCGGTTCTAAATCACCGGCGTCGACACCGTGACGTTTCATCAGGTCTTCGGTAAATTGGATATGTTCATCCGGAACGCGTGCGAGCATCGCCTCTTCGTCAAAGACTTCGCCGCGCCCTTCGACCTTGTTTGGGACGATGATATCTAAACCATAGGGTTTGCCATCGACATGATCATCAATCCATTTCAGTTCTTCTTCGAGCAATTCGGGTGTATGATTCACCCCGCCGAAAATACCCATCCCGCCCGCTTTGGAGACTGCGGCCACAACATCCCGGCAATGGGAAAATGCCAGTAGCGGAAATTCTATCCCGAGCATTTCGCATATTTTGTTGTTCATGCTTCTTCGCTTTCTTTTTCGACAATCTCCATGATCAGATCATCAGCCGCAATTTGAGTTCCCGCGCTGGCGGCAACCATCTCTACCGTTCCATCAATCTCGGCCAGTATCTCGTGTTGCATCTTCATTGCTTCTAGGATCGCCAGCTTGTCACCTTTGGAAACAAGCGCACCTGCTTCGACCAAGATTTCGAGCAACTGACCATGCATTGGTGCGACAACAGTACCGCCGCCGCCAGTATCCTCCATTGCGCTAACGCCGACCTGATCGGTGACGGTGAGCGATCGTGCAGGCAGTGCTAGATGCAAAGTCCGGTGATGTGCATGATAGATGACGATGACATTGTGCCCATCAACATTCAGCTTCGCCACGTCGGGTTGCAGCGACAGCAAATGAACAGCCACCTGCTGTTCACCATCGGTGACTGTATATCGTTGCGGCGCATCAACTTGCACATGAATTGTCTGGTCATCGCCATATTGAATGACGGTTTCCAGAGTTCTGCTATTTGACCAGTCGAGCATTTCGCGATTGACATTCAACGCTAGATGATGGGCTGATTTCTGTTGCAGCTTGTGCTGGAGAACAGCGGCGATTGCATGGGTTGAAAAGGCCTGCTCGCCCAGATCCACGCCATCCTCACCATAGTTTTCAGCGATAAAGGCCGTGGTGGCTTGCCCTTCGATAAAGTCAGGTTTGTTGAGAGCATCGATCAGGAAATCGCGATTGGTCTTTGGACCGAATAACGCGGTTTCTGAAAGCGCTTTGATCATGCGCCGCCGCGCTTCGTCGCGCGTGGCTCCGTGAGTTATGATCTTGGCGACCATGCTGTCATAGAATGGAGAAACCTCGCCACCGGTTTCAATCCCGCTGTCAACGCGGGATAGATTTGATGGTTTCCAAAGATCAATATGGCCGGTGCTGGGCAGGAAGTCATCGGCTGGGTCTTCAGCATAAAGCCGCACTTCCATAGCGTGGCCGCTCAGAGTGATGTCACTTTGTTCGATTCCCAAAAAGTCGCCTGACGCAACTTTGAGTTGCAATGCGACCAGATCAAGGCCGGTTATTTCTTCGGTCACTGGATGCTCAACCTGCAGACGCGTATTCATTTCGAGGAAGTAAAATGCCCCGGACTGGTCGAGCAGAAATTCAACTGTGCCAGCACCGACATAGTCGACCGCTTTCGCTGCATCGACAGCAGCCTTACCCATTTGCTCCCTCAGTTCGGGTGTCATCACCGGACATGGCGCTTCTTCAATCACCTTTTGGTGACGCCGCTGAACCGAACAATCGCGTTCGCCTAGGTGGATGCAATTGCCGTGACTATCGGCAAAGACCTGCAGCTCGACATGACGCGGTTTGATGATCGCTTTTTCCAGGATGAGTTCGCCATTGCCGAATGCATTTTCTGCTTCGGATCGGGCAAGCTTGATCGCGTTGGAAACCTCTTCGAGATTATGGACCAATCGCATCCCACGGCCACCGCCACCCGCCGCCGCCTTGACCATTAGTGGCACACCGATTTTCCCCGCTTCTGCGATCAGCGTTTCATCGGACTGGTCTTCATCCTGATAACCAGGAACACAGGGAACACCCGCTTCAATCATCGCGCGTTTGGATCGTGCCTTGTCGCCCATCACATCAATAGCTTTTTCCGGCGGGCCGACAAAGATGATTCCGGCATCTGCACAGGCCTGACTAAAGACAGCATTTTCAGATAGAAAGCCATAGCCGGGATGGATCGCATCCGCGCCTGTATCCTTGGCGGTCTGAATGATATTATCGATGATGAGATAGGATTCGTTCACTGGTGCTGGACCAATGCGCACGGCATCATCGGCCATTTTGACATGCGGCGCGAGTTGATCTGCATCGGAATAGACTGCGATGGTTTTGATACCTTGTTCTTTCGCGGTGCGCATTACTCGGCAGGCAATTTCCCCGCGATTGGCAATAAGGAGTGTGTTGATTTTTGACATCTTTGTTTCCTTATTCCGGCTTCACAACCCAAGTGGGTTTGCGTTTTTCAAAGAAGCTGGCGACGCCTTCTTTGGCTTCATCGCTGACCATTCGATCAGCAAAATTTTCAGCGGCGAGACGAATAACCTCGTCACGCGGTCTGCCTACAATTTGTCCAAGCAGATCCTTGGTGGCGGCCACCGCACCCGGCGCAGCACCCAAAACCTGTTTGCGCAATTGCATTTCAATTGCCTCCAGTCCGGCAACATCATCGGCAATGAAATCAGCAAAGCCGAGTTCGTGCGCTTGCGTTCCGTCAAAACGTGCTGCCGTTAACATAAGCCTTCGCCCGGTTGCATAACCCAGTTTCTGAATCACGAAGGGAGAAATTTGCGCTGGTGACACGCCGATTGCTGTTTCAGTCATCGCAAAACGCGCGCCGCTCTCGCAGATCACAACATCGGCGCAACAGGACAAGCCAAAACCGCCCGCCATCGCGGCACCTTCGATCAGAACAATCACGACTTGCGGTGCGGTATTGACCAGGTCGAATATTTCCGCCGCCCCACCAGACATTTTGATGATTGCATCACGGTCACCGCTTTGCTGGAAATTTTCTTTGAAATTCTTGAGATCAGCGCCTGCGCAAAACACACCACCCCGCCCGCGCAGCGTTATCCCGCGAACTGTGCGATCGTCACGAACACTTTTTAAAACAGCGCTTAATTCCGCCACCAAGGCGTCGCTGAGGGCGTTGCGATTGTCCGGCTGATTGAACCAAATGGTGAGCCATCCGTTTTGAAGCTCCAGCTCCAGCGTGCCGGTTTTAGGAAGATTGGTCATATCCGCGCTACTCCAAATGCATTGGGATGAAGCTCGCGGTTTTGCGCTTCGAAAATCGTCTCCAATGCGAAGCCTAGGACCTTTCGCGAATCCCGTGGGTCGATTACGCCATTGTCCAGCACGCGGCCGGAAGTGAAGAATGCGCTCTCCTGACTTTCAAAAATATCTTTGATGCGTTGTTCTTGTTTGGCGATCATGTCTTCGTCCGGTTCCACGCCTTTGCGTTGCGCCTGAACTCTCGCGACATGGCTCATTGTGTTCGCAGCTGACGCACCGGCCATCACACCGGTTTTTGCATTGGGCCAACTGAACAGGAAGTCCGGTTCAAAAGCGACACCGCTCATACCGTAATTGCCCGCACCAAAACTTGCACCAACATAGAGAGACAATTTGGGAACGCGGACATTCGATACAGCCTGGATCATTTTTGATCCTAGTTTGATCATGCCTTTTTGTTCGGACTCTGTGCCAACGATGTATCCGGTTGTATTGTTGAGGAAAAGGATCGGTAGGTTCGTTTGGTCACATAGTTGGAAAAAGTGCGTGGCCTTTCCTGCGGCTTCCGGATCAAAGGGACCGTTATTGCCGATGATCCCGACAGCATGTCCCATGATACTTGCTTGCGCGCAGACCGTGCCTGGACCGTATCTGGGTTTAAACTCTTCAAAGTCGGAGCCATCAACAATCCGCGCCATCACCTCACGCACATCATATGGAATGGTGTAATCGGTTGGAACGATCCCTGCCAGCTCATCAATATCGAGCACCGGTTCTTCATAGTCATTGCGGCGAATGGGGGAGGTATTTTTATTCCAGTCGAGCCGTCCCAGAGTTTCGCGGGCAATAGCCAGACCGTGCGCATCATCATCGGCGAGATATTCTACTGTACCCGTTGTCTGCGCGTGCATTTCGGTGCCGCCAAGTTCGCGATCATTTGCCACTTCACCGGTGGCTGCATGGACAAGCGCTGCCCCACCCAGCGCTGCCATGCCATTGTCGCGCACACCAATCACATAGTCGGACATGCCGGGCATATAGGCACCACCCGCGGTTGATGGACCATGTAAGACTACCATGGTTGGTATTCCTGCCGCACTCAGCCAGGCGAGATTGCGGAACAGCATTCCACCATAAGCCCAAAGCTCGACTTTATATTCCATCAGGTTTGCACCCGCGCTTTCAACCAGATGGATGAAAGGCAATTTTAGATCCTGCGCCATTTTCTGAGCGCCTTTGGAAGCGTCCCAACCACCAGTGGTCGCGGCACCTGCACGAATCCCACTATCATCGACCCAGATCATAGAGCGGACGCCTTTGACAAACCCGATGCCCAATATAACGCTGCCGCCAGGAATGCTGGTATCTGGGTTGCTATCTTCCACTAGATAATTGGCCATATTATAGAGCTGCAAAAACGGCATCCCGGGATCAAGCAAGTGCTTCAGTCGTTCGTGCGGTGTCAGCTGCCCCCGTTTTTCGAAAGTTGGTCGGCGTTTTTCTGATGCTTCGACTGCTCGTTTTTCTAACGTGCGGAGGTGATCGATCAACGCGAACATATCCTTGCGGTTCTGGGCAAAGCTCTCTGAGCCGGTGGCGATTTTTGATTTAAACTGGGGCATAGTCAAAGTGCCTCTGCGAGTGATTGTGGAACCGGGATGGGAGTGGCCAGTAATATTTGTGCATAGCTTTTACCCTGCGGATCATTGCGCATCGATGCAACCCCGCCACCGCCAAGGACGTCATGAAGCAGGAAGTTGATTGCGCCTGTGCCGGGGAGAAAGAAGCGCTCTACGCTGGTGGGGTCGTCGGAATTTTGAAGGAAATGAGCAAACCGTCGCCTCACGGTATCGGTATCAAGTGCCGCCCACAGCCATTCGGTATAAGATAGATCGCGCGGCAAAATGCCAATGTTCGATTTGTCGCCTTTGTCGCCAGACCGACCCCAGGCAAGCTGAATGAGAGGCACCTGGACAAATAAGTCGTCCGTGGCAGGCCGTTCTGGACTGTCCGGACGAGCAATTGACGCAGAATCAAATTTGACTCCTGCTTCCTTCTCCAAATTGATGGGCCCATCACCAAAACCGATCGAAATTTGCACATCGTTTTTCGGGACGGTTAATGAAAACAGCCTGACCACGGGAGAAGGTTTGGGCCGCCCCCCGGAGAAAAAGGAAAGGCCGGGCGGAGTAGCTAGTCCTAATCCCGTCGCTTCCTTTAGCAGAAGCATGGCCGCCCTGGGATCGCGATGCTTAACCGCCATTTTAAGTACAACTTCTCGGCTTTGGCTCGGATCGGAATATTCTCCAAAATGGCTATCATCGCCCAGTGTCTCAACCAGCACATCATCAAAATCACCAGCGTTGGATGCGCGCAGCTTGGCGCGTGTACGTTTGAGTGCGTTCTCAGCAAATGATTTCGCCTTTCGGCTCGCGTCCATGCCAACGAAGAAAAATGGCGCGACCATTTTCCAGCCGTCGGCAAAGGTTGCACTGGCCTTATAGGTATCAGGAGCTGGATAACCCCGTGCCCCTTTTACCGAAACCCGGTTTTCACCAATCTGATCGAGTTCCACCATGCTGAAATCGCACACAACATCGGGCAGCATATAGGCTTGCGGATCACCAATTTCGTATAGCATTTGTTCGCCAACGGTACCGATCGTAACCGCTCCGCCCGTGCCACCGGGCTTAGTCGTAATGAAGCTACCATCATCCGTGATCTCGGCAATCGGATAACCGGCGTTGTCCATCGTATCGGCAACCGATTCCCAATCGGTGAAATTACCGCCTGTCGCCTGCGGGCCACATTCAAGAATATGTCCGGCCAGACTGGCCCCCGCCAACTGGTCGAGGTCATTCTGGTCCCAACCAAATTCGTGGATGCAGGCACCAAGCGTCACGGCGCTGTCGACGCAGCGACCGGTGATGACAATATCCGCACCATCGCTCAGCGCTTTGGCGATGGGAAATGCGCCCAGATACGCGTTGATACTGGCGATTGATTCAAAATCTGGAAAGGCCTCACACGTGAACATTTCTTTGGCTTGGGCAAATGCGTCAGCGTGATCTGTGAGGTCATCGCCGGTGATCACAGCGACTTTTAGATCGAGCCCGGCCTCCGCGATAACGGCCCGCACCGCATCGCTGCAAGCCGCCGGATTGGTTCCGCCGGCATTGGAAATGAGCTTCACGCCCTGATTGGCAATTTCTTTTATGTTCGGCTTGATGACGGCGGTTACGAAATCTACAGCATAGCCCATATCCGGATTTTTGGCGCGTGCTCTCGCCATGATCGACATGGTAATTTCAGCCAGATAATCGAAGACGATATAGTCGAGTCCGCCAGCCTGCAAAAACTGCGGAACCGCCATGTCAGACTCGCCCCAGAATCCGCTGGCACCGCCGATACGGATATTTTTGGTGTTTGACATTACGAGTCTCCTACGACAAACTGAATACCACTCGATATTATCGAGTCAAGTTCATTTGGAGTTGAAATGGCCAGCAAAGCCGTCCATGTTGAAACACAGCGCGACAAGCTGGAGCGCAAAGAAGCCGCAATATTGCGTGCCGCTCGCTCTGTATTTGTCGACAATGGATTTGACGGTGCCCGGATGTCTGAAATCGCCAAGAGAGCCGGTGTGGGCGAAGGCACGATCTACAGCTATTATGAATCCAAAGCCGAGTTGATGCTCGCAGTATTGCAGCAGTTCTGGGACGGGTTAACTCTGGAAGCCCGCAACGTGATGGTAGGCGTCAAGGCGCCAGAGGCGATAAAGCGGCTGGAGGCTCTGGCGACCTATCATTTGGAAATTCTGATTCAAAATGCGGATTTCATAAACCTGTCGTTCGCGCTTCGCCGCAATAATAGCGAGGTCAGCGTTTCTCGTGATCATCTTCGCCAATATGTGGCGGTGTTTGACGAGATTTTTTGCCGCGGCCAGGATCGAGGTGAATTGCGGCCGGACTCTTTACTTTGGCATGCGCGCGATGTGTTTTACGGAACACTTGAATATAGCGCCCGGTCGATTGAGGTGGTGGCTGATAGCAAAGGCAATGACCGGCTTCAAAAACCGGTGGTTGATAATCTTATCGCCTTGTTTGCCAATCATTTTGGTACAGTGAAGCAATCGAATGAAATCGAGAAGAGTGCTGAACAACTAAACCGGATTGAGTCAAAGCTGGACCAGTTGCTATCATAAAAAGGGGCTCCACAATGGGAGCCCCTTTTCCAATTCTATATCACTCGACTTAGGCTGCTTTGTAAAAGCTCTCACCTGTATCCGCTTTTTCGCGGAACGACATGGGCGGTTTGAAGCGCTCACCATATTGTTGAGCGAGACGGTCGGCTTCACGAACGAAATTCTCAACGCCAATGGTATCAATTTCGCTCATTGGGCCGCCAGTATAAGGTGGGAACCCCCAACCAAAGATTGCGCCCAGATCCGCGCTCTGTGGATCGGAAACGACTCCTTCGTCAAAACATTGTGCAGTGGCGATCAACTGAATGTACATCAGCCGTTGTCTAATCTCTTCCGGGTTAGGTTGCGGATCAGCGAGTGGATAGTGATCCGTCATACCTTTCCAGAGGCCGACTTTCTTGCCATCGCTGTCATACTCATAAAAGCCTCCACCGAAGCGCCGTCCACGTCGGTCAATTTTCTTGACCATCAGTTCAAAGAAATCTTCCATGCCGGTTGGCTTATAATCGTCGCCCATTTCTTCCTTGGTCGACTGCATGACATCATAGCCCAGCTGCAGCGTGGTTTCGTCAACCACAGCGAGCGGTCCAATCGGCATGCCCATACTGGCTGCGACATTTTCGATTAGCGCCATGCTCACACCTTCAGTGACCATCATTGCTGCTTCATTGGCATATGGCGGGAACACCCGGTTGGTGAAGAAGCCGCGCACATCCTTTACGACAATAGGAGTTTTGCGGATTTTCTTGTTGTAGTCGATTGCAACAGCGAGCGCTTTGTCGCCGCTTTCTTCGCCTGGGATAATTTCGAGCAAAGGCATTTTCTCGACCGGCGAGAAAAAGTGCATACCGATAAATTGATCCGGACGCTCGCTATTCTTCGCGAGACCAGTGATTGGCAAAGTTGAGGTGTTTGATGCAAAGATTACATCATCACGGATAACCGCTTCGGTTTTCTTGATCACATCGGCTTTGACATCAGGGCGTTCAAAAACCGCTTCGATGATCAGATCGACGTCTTTCAGGTCGTCATAATTGTCGGTCGGTGTGATTCTCGCCATGAAGGCATCGACTTTTTCTTGAGTCGCTTTGCCGCGTGCCTTGCGCTTGTCCATGATCTTCTGGCTGTAATCGACGGCCTTTTGCGCTTCTTCCATATTGCGGTCGAGGACGATTACATCCATCCCGCCTTTAGCGGTCACATGTGTGATACCAGAACCCATCAGGCCAGCACCCAAAACTCCGACAGTTTTGATATCGGACGGTGGAACGCCCTCTGGGCGGCCTGCGCCTTTGTCGGCAGCCTGCTTGTTAATGAACAAAGTGCGGATCATATTTTTGGCTTGCGGGCCAGAGAGCAATTTGGTGAAATATTTTGATTCCACACGTAGCGCCGTATCCATCGGCAACATCGAACCTTCATAAAGGCAAGACAATATGGCTTTTACCGCCTCATAATTGCCTTTGGATTGCTTGAGCGCGATTGCGGATGAGCCCATATAAAGAGGAACGGCGCGAGGGTCCATGGAACCAGCGCCGCCAGGGAATTTGAAGCCTTTTTTATCCCAAGGTGCAGCCGCTTTCGGATTGGCTTTTACCCATGCTTTGGCTTTGTCGATGACTTCATCATGCGGAACAACTTCGTTGACGATATTTTGTGCTAAGGCCGCTTGTGGATTCATGGGCTGACCCATCATGATCGCCATGCCAGCTGCCTGCAGACCTGCCAAACGAGGAAGACGCTGTGTACCGCCGCCGCCGGGGAGCAAACCAACTTGTACTTCGGGCAGCCCGAGTTGAATTTTTGGATTGTCTGAGCATACCCGATAATGGCAAGCCAGAGCCAGCTCGAGACCGCCACCCAAGGCCAGACCATGCAAGGCGCAGGCAACTGGTTTGGCATGCGCTTTGCCTTTCAGCAAATCCTTGGCGCTATGTCCGCCCGTCTCCATTGCGCGGAGCATGCCGTTCAATTCCCAGGCGCTTTCAAACGCTTCGGCCATGGTTGTTGCCTTGGCGCCGCCGAGCATGTTGAGATCGGCACCGGCAAGGAAACCGGACTTTTTGCCTGATGCAATAACAGCACCTTTAATCTCTTCATTGCTATTCAATTCAGGAACGAATTTCTTGAAATCGGCAATCAATTTTTCGTCCCAGACGTTCATCGGCTTGCCGGGAATGTCGATGGTGACAAGAGCAATACCATCGCTGTCAATATCAACGGTAAATGTTTCGTAGGTCATGTGGTTTGTCCTGCTATAAATTTGATGTTTCGGTGAACGCGTCTGGCCGCTTAGTTCACTCGCTCTATGATTGTGGCGATGCCCATGCCGCCGCCGATGCATAGCGTCGATAGTGCAGTTTGCTTGTTCGAACGCTCTAGCTCGTCGAGCACGGTACCAAGGATCATCGCGCCAGTTGCGCCGAGCGGGTGGCCCATAGCAATCGCGCCGCCGTTGACGTTCATATCGCTATGATCAACATCCATCGCTTCCATGAAACGAAGAACAACCGCTGCAAAAGCTTCGTTGAGTTCCCAAACATCAATATCGTTTTTGGTCATGCCAGCACGGTCGAGCGCTTTTTGGGCAGCAAATTCAGGTCCGGTCAGCATGATGGTTGGTTCGCTGCCAATGGCTGCCATTGACACAATTCGCGCACGTGGTTTCAAACCATATTTTTCGCCGGCCAGTTCGTTGCCAACCAATACGGCGGCAGAACCATCGACGATGCCGGAGCTGTTTCCAGCGTGGTGGACATGGTTCATTTTCTCGATATCAGGATGCTTTAAAATGGCGACATCGTTGAAGCCGGGCATTTGCTCGCCCATGCCCTGGAATGACGGGTTCAGTGCACCCAATGACTGCATATTGGTTTCTGGCCGCATGAACTCGTCATGGTCCAAAATCGTTTCACCGATTACATCCTTGATTGGCAAGATGGATTTTTCAAATCGATTATCGTCCCAAGCCGCTTTTGCGCGCTTTTGACTTTCGACTGCATAAGCATCAACATCATCACGACTATAGCCATATTTGGTGGCGATCAGATCGGCTGAAATCCCTTGCGGTACGAAATATTCCTGAAAGACCAGTGTTGGATCGGCCATACCGCCCATTCCATCACTTCCCATAGGAACGCGGGACATCGATTCGATGCCGCCGCCCACAGCGAGATCGGTCTCACCGGCTTTAACTTTTGCCGCTGCCAAGTTGACCGCTTCCAGACCGGAACCGCAAAAACGGTTTACCTGTATCGCTGATGTGGTTTCGGCATAACCGGCCTTCAAAACAGCAGAGCGGCTGATGACTGCGCCTTGTTCTCCCACAGGGGCAACACAACCAAAGGCTACATCTTCTACTTCATGGCCGTCCAGGCCGTTGCGGTCATTAACAGAGGCCAGCACTTGCGATGCCAGATCTAGAGCTGTGATCTCATGCAGCGAACCATCGCTACGTCCCTTGCCACGCGGACTGCGTACAGCATCATAAATAAAAGCTTCGGTCATGGGAGAATTCCTTTTCTTGGAACAATTGGAAAGTTAATCATGTAATTAATGCTGCAATGCAACATAGTCAAGCAGTTTACGTAAACGTCAAGTCTGCACAATCGAATCGATTATAACTATCAAACGCAACTATACGCTATTCGAGCATAGATTGATATTTCTGGCTGAATACATCCCGGCCAACGATATAGCGCATGATCTCGCTAGACCCGGCATAGATCCGGCTGACGCGGGCATCGAGGAACATTCGGCAGATCTCATATTCCTTCATATAGCCTGCGCCGCCATGAAGCTGTACGCCGAGATCAACCATCTCCCATTCCAGCTCGCTGCCAATCATCTTGCCTTTGGCGGCCATATTAGCGGTGAGCAGTCCTTGGTTATGTTGTTCGACACAATGATCGACATAGGTCTGATACATATCGATTTTGGCATCGAGTTCAGCCATTTTGAACTGTGTGTTCTGCATATCGGACAGCTTTTTGCCGAAAACATCACGTTCCATGACAAAATCACGCGTAATGTCGAAAGCGTGGCGCGCAGAAGCGCCATATTGCACCATGCCGATTAGCCGTTCTTCGGCGAGACCTTCCATCAGGTGGACAAAGCCTTTGCCGGGTTCGCCCAGCACATTTTCCTTAGGCACTTTGACATTATTGAAAAACAGTTCTGCCGTATCCTGTGCCGACTGTCCCATTTTATCGAGATTCCGACCGCGTTCAAAGCCTTCCATGCCGCGTTCAACGATCAGCAAAACCATCGCATGTTTGCTTTCTTCGCCATCGAGCTTAGCCGCAACGATCACGACATCCGCATTGATACCATTGGAGATATAGGTTTTCGATCCATTGAGCAGATAATGATTGCCCATATCTTTGGCGTTTGATTTCATGCCCGACAAATCGCTACCCGCACCCGGCTCAGTCATGGCAACGGCGAGGATGGTCTCCCCGCTCACACATTTGGGCAGGAAGCGTTCGCGCTGTTCTTCATTACCGATATTGCGGAAATAGGGGCCGACGAGACGGCTATGTAGTGTTGCATACCATTCATGGCATCCAGCCCGCGCTGCTTCTTCGATAATGATCTGTTCATAGCGGAAATCCCAATCGCCCAGACCACCATATTTTTCATCTGGCCAGACCATCAGAAAACCCTGATCACCGGCTTTCTTGAATATTTCCCGATCGACAATACCCTCTTCGCGGAATTTCGGCATATGCGGCGCGACCTCGTCAGCTAGAAAACGGCGATAGGCATCGCGAAACATATGCTGTTCTTCGGTAAATTTGCGCATGAATATTGTCCTGATTATTGGCGTCATGATGGCGCGCAGAATAGCGTGCTGTCTAATTTGAGCGTCTAATCAGGACAGTTTAACCGGTCAATTAGTTTTGATGTTAGTCAGCTTTCCGGTGGCAGATTGCCATAAAAGTCACGATACCAACGCACAAAACGTTCGAGGCCATCCTCAAGCATCACCTTTGGCTTATATCCTGTTAATGCATGAAGCTTTGACACATCTGCATAGGTAGAGGTTACATCACCCGGCTGCATCGGCCGCATGATCTTTTCCGCCTCAATTCCTAGCGCGTTCTCCAGTGCCTTGATCATATCCATCAGGCCAACCGGGCGGCTATCACCGATGTTCAATACGCGGTGGTCACCCTGTTCGGGCGGGTTATCTAGTGCGCCCGATATGCCATCGACAATATCATCTATATAAGTGAAATCGCGCGCCATTTTGCCTTCGCCGTACACTTCAATCGGTTTCCCCGCGAGAATCTTTTGGGTGAATCCAAAGTAAGCCATATCGGGGCGACCCCAGGGTCCATAGACAGTAAAGAATCGCAATCCAGTCTGCGGGAAGCCATAGAGTTTGGCATAAGACTGGCTCATCAATTCGCACGAACGCTTCGTCGCTGCGTATAGTGAAACCGGATCTGTGGCTGGCTCTTCTTCGGTAAAACCTTCGCCGCCCATCGGCTTGTCACCATATACAGAGCTGGAAGAGGCATAGACGAGATGTTCAAAATCTTCCGCATGACGACTGGCTTCGAGAAGCGATAAATGACCCTGCAGGTTGGACTTCTGATAGGCAAAGGGATTGTCGATGCTGTAGCGCACACCCGCCTGAGCTGCGAGATGGACGATGCGCGTAATCTTGTTGTTTGCAACCAAAGATCTGACAGCAGCTTCGTCTGAAATATCCATTTCCGTAAAATGAAATTGTTTCAGTGCTTGGAGGTTGGATAGACGTGCTTGTTTCAACTTCGGGTCATAATAATCGTTCAGATTATCAATACCGATCACCGATTCGCCGCGTTCAATCAAACGTTGCGACACCGCATGTCCAATGAAACCGGAGGCTCCAGTTACTAAAACCGGGCTGATATTTTCCGTAGCGGCCATGGGGTGTGCGTTCCTTGAAATTTTTGACGCAGCCGCTTTAGCATGAACTGGTAAACAAACAGAAATCAGAAGAAATCAAATGAACAAACCTATCTCGTTCACAATTCGATCAATACTCTCCAGATCTATATAATCGCAACTAGTTTGTTATCCAGATCGATTTCAACCATGTCACCGGGTTCAAAAGGTTGTCCAATTGGATTCCTGGACCGCCAAATTTCACCTGTGGGCGCTTCGACCCTGACGGCAATGTGTGCGCCCAATGGATGGGCTTCTACTATCCTAAATGCACCTTGATCCCTGCGGGTTAGACACAGTGCCTCCGGGCGTACGAGCACAGTGGCTGCGTCTGTACCTTTGGGAAGATCAACATTGAATATCCCAAATGGAGAAACAAGTTGGCGACCTTCTAAGGGTCCGGTCCAGCTGTTGACCTCTCCCAGCAGACGTGCTGCATCGAGTGAATTGGGTTTGAGATAGACTTGTTCTGGTGACCCGGATTGGATGATCTGTCCGCCAACCATCAGCGCCAATTCATCCGCCATGAACATGGCTTCTTCTGCATCATGGGTAACGACCAGCACAGCCGCACCCGATTCTTTGAGCGCTTTCAATGCTGTATCTCGCAAGGAGACGCGCAATTTTGCGTCCAGTCCGGAAAAAGCCTCATCCAACAAAACCACATCGGGTTGCGGTGCCAGCGCACGCGCCAATGCTACACGCTGTTGCTCGCCACCGGATAGCGTGTGGGGATAGGCGCCTTCCTTGCCGGCCATTTCCACCGAAGCCAAATGCGCCATTGCGTGTTCTCGACGAGAAGCTGAGGAACCGTCTTTGAGGCCGAACAAAACGTTATCCAGAGCCGTAAGATGCGGAAACAGCGAAAAATCCTGAAAAACAAGGCCGGTATTTCGATGTTCTGGTTGTACCTTGACCTTGCCATCGGTGAGCACATTATCTGAGCTACTCACCTTCCCCGATTCAACAGGCTCCAATCCGGCAATCACTCTTAGAAGAGTCGATTTCCCGGTGCCTGAAGGACCCAGTACAGCGCAAACACTGCCGCGCTTTAGGTCTAGGTCGACTTTGTCTAGGACAGTTTGACCGCGCCAGGACTTTTGAAGGCCGCGCGCTTGAATGACAATTTCACTCATGCGCGCGCTCCGTCTTGTTGTTGTCTGGCCATGAGCCAGCTTACCAATAACATGATGGGTATGCCCAGTCCCACAAGTAGCAGCGATGGCAAGGCGGCCTGGGCCAGGCGTTCGTCCGACGCATAATGATGGGCACTCACAGCAAGCGTTTCAAAATCCAGTGGACGCAAGATCATGGTGGCGGGCAGCTCCTTCATCACTTCAATGAATACTAGTAGTGCGGCCGTTGCAATACCGCCAAAGGCCAGAGGTGCGTGGATTTGCCGTATAACCGACCAGCGACCGGCCCCCAAGGAGCGGGCTGCATTGTCCATGCTGGGTGTGACCCGAGCTAGCGCGCTTTCACACGGGCCAATAGCGGCGGCGGCAAAGCGCGCCTGATAGGCGAAAAGCAATGCGATGATACCGCCGCCTGCCAGTAGAGGTGCTTCGGGGCCAATAGCAAAATCCAGTACGTTCTGAAAAACCGCTAAAATCGCAATGACCCCCAATGCCGCAACCGCTCCGGGAACCGCATATCCTAGATGTGCCGCCTGTACCGACGCTTTTGCAAACCACCCTCCGGAGCGAGCGGCATAGGCTGCGCCTAAACCAACAATAACGGCCAATATTGCTGACATAGAGGCGACAATCACGGTGCCCTGAAAAGCTTCAAAAGGAGAGCGAACGGCTTGTGTTTCCAATGCCAGTTTCGCCAGCATCCAAACTGGCGCAACCAGTCCGAAGAGCACCGGAACCGTACAGCAAAAGACGGCAATAATGCTAGCTTTGGTAGATAGGGTCACGCGGCGTGCTGGCTTGGTGCGTCCGCCCATTTCTGCAACGCTTCGTCCGCGATACCACAGTTTTTCTCCACCAAAGACAATGAGTGTAAGCAGTAGCAAAATCATGGCGAGGCGCGCTGCAGCCTGGGGATCACCAAAAGAAATCCAGGCCCGCAATATTCCCACCGTGAATGTTGGCGTGCCCAGAAAATCCACGGTTCCGTAATCCGCCAGCGTTTCCATTACGACCAACGCTGTGCCCGCCATGATGGCAGGACGGGTTAAGGGCAGTGAAACGGAATGAAAGGCCCGCCAAGGCGACGCACCCAATGTCCGTGCCGCTTCGAAACTTTTCATACCCAAATTCTCGAACGCTTGTCGCGCGAGCAGGAAAATATAGGGATACAGGCAGATCGAAAACACAAACCCAGCGCCAGCGAGACCGCTGACGGTTGGAAATAACCCTGCACTCGCGCTATGAACAGGCCCGCCCGTCATCGTCATAGCCATCCATGCATAGGCCGCAATATAGCTGGGCATCGCCAACGGGAGCGGCAATGCAATCAGGAAAAGCCGACGTCCTGGAAACTCATGACGGGCAACTAACCACGCTGTTGGAATGCCGAGAAGCAAGGTACCGAAGATCGTTGAGATGACCAGCAATATGGAGTTGGTTGCATATTCAGCGAGTTGCGTCTCGACCAAATGCTCTAGATGTTCTCCGCCTCCAGAAAGTGCCATGAATGTTAGCGCTAACACCGGCAAGGTGCATAACAATGCCGCCACCACCCCAAAGGGCGCCGGACCTACACTCAACCGGCCTATTCCAGATAATTGCACCATTCAGGCTAGTTTAGACGTTAGGGCCAACCGGCGCGATCAAATAATTTTTGCGCTTCGGCTTGATTTTCGCCCAGCTTTTGCAAGCCAATCGGGTCGGATTTAAATTCCCCCAGTTCTGCCAATGCCGGATTCTCATATTTGACCGACTGAACCACAGGATATTCATTGGTAAGCTCGGCAAAGAAACGTTGGGATTTTTCGGACATTGCAAATTCGATGAAGCGTTTGGCAAGGTCGGGATTCGGTGCATGTTTGGCAACGCCCACGCCTGATACGTTTACATGTACGCCTGATTCAGCCTCAGGCCAGAACACGGCGAGATCTTTTACGACGTCTTTGTCTTCCCGCATCAGGCGGGCGAAATAATAGTGGTTTACCAGCGCAACATCGCATTCGCCCGCTGCGACCGCTTTGATCTGGTCAGTATCACCGCCCTGTGGATCGCGGGCGAAGTTTCCGGCTACAGATGTTGCCCATTGTTGGGCCTTGTCATTGCCCCACCGATCGATAAGCGCAGCAAGAAGAGATACATTATATATGTTGCCGGAAGACCGAACACAGACACGGCCCTTCATCGTCGGATCAGCAAGACTTTCATAGCCTGCAAGCGCGCCCTCATCGACGCGATCTTTTGCATATACCAACACTCTTGCGCGGCTGGCCAAGCCATACCAAAGGCCATCAGGATGACGCTTATCGGCAGGTACTGCTTGCTCAAGCGTATCTGATGTAACCGGTGCGAACAGACCTTCCTGTTCTGCGCGCCAGAGCCGGCCGGCATCTACTGTGACAATCACATCGGCCGGGCTGCGAGCACCATCGGCTTTGAGGCGTTCGACCAGAAGATCACCATCGGCTTCGATCGTACGTACATCGACACCGGTTTCTTTTTCGAAAGCATCATAGAGAGCATAATCTGAGTCATAATGGCGAGAGGAAAAAACAACGAGCATCTCGCCATCGCTCGAAGTCCCGTCCGATTGCATATTGTCGCATGCCGACAGACTAAATGCCGCCACAATAACTGCCAAAATCCCTAAGCGCATAAATTGATCCTCAATTAGTCATTTGAGAAACTGTAGTGCTAATAAGAATGACTTGCAACAACCATTTGTCCATGTGGTTTGGCAGCAAAATGTTGGTGCGTGGTGCAGTCTGCGGAGAACTGGTCTGAGGTGCGATTTTCCCTGTTTTGGGGCATTAACAGGGAAATTCATGAATTTTTGTGGTAGCCTTTCGTAGAAAGGCCGTTAAACGCCTATATTTGTGCGCCTTTTTGTTTGATTTCTGGATTTCGTACCAGGGAATTGATGTTTTCATATCAGGGAAATTTTCTCTGTTTAACACGGTACTTGTCTCTCTCGAACAGGGAATTAACTTCGCTGTTCGATGCACTGTGGTTCGGGCTGCAGCCAATTCCCAGGAAGCTGAGTTTAACTGATCTCTTGCAAAGTTAAGATGCTGGCTGAAGGACCTTCACAATTGCCATTGGAATGATGGACTGAACTTGCTTCGGTCAGTCCTGAAGGATGGTCTTAGTTGCAGCATTTTGACTTGAAAGCTGAGCCGCAAAAAAAGATAGATCAATGGCTGCTCATAACTTACTGGCGCCCTGCAGTTTGCAATCGCTCAATGAATAAGCTTCGCCCATGAGAGTTTCACTCACATCTGTGCAGATAAAATCCACTTCATCATACTTGGAAAGGGACGCGATTGAGTTACCATCTTTAGCACTAAATCGGGCATTTACCGACTTAATCCAATAATTGTCTCTGGCGGCCTCAAATTGAAGCGTGGGTTTTTCGGCATCGCCGCCAATATCTTTGATCTTCTCTGCCGTAAATTTCAGCCGCTTACCGCCATATTTTTTACCAGCCGCAATTCTATTATTTTCCATCTCTTTCCAAAGACCGGCAATCTGCGCATCAATCAACGGAGCTTCTGATAGATCTTGCACTTCACCAGAGGTGTTGAACGCATCAGCATTGAAAGATTCGCCGGCAGCATCAACAGCCTTGATCCATGTGAAGCAAACCCAAAGACCAATCGCTCCCATCACAATGCCTGCAATCGCCATTGACCTTGAAGTACGGCGCAAGGCGATGATTCCAAACAATATTCCTAAAGGGCATAAGAGCCATGCAACAAAGCCAATAAATGGAATGAACGATACACCTAGCCCTACCAAGCCGACGACAAAAGCCGCCTTGCCTAGTGAATTGTGGTCGGGCCTTGCCTCAATAACGGTCGCCATAACTGAATCCTTTCAATGTTTGGTCACGCAAATGGGGGTAATAAAATACAAAGGTAAATTTAGAATATAGTCTATGCAATATATTTAGACTATATTCCATGGTTTTGTGACCCTTCAAAGCCGATCTCTCTCCAACATGAGAGATTGGAAGGCACATGTTGGCGGCAATATCCGGCGTTATCGCAAAGAAGCAGCGCTAACCCAGGAGCAGTTGGCTGAGAAAGCGCAGATAGACTTCACCTATGTCAGCGGTATTGAAACTGGCAAACGCAATCCAAGCCTCATGGTCATGGTAAGGATCTCTGAAGCACTAGGAGTTGAGTTAGCCCAACTGGTTGAATGAATTTTAGCGGTAGCGGTATCGCAAAAAGAAGTTTGGCTCGTAATATTCTGTGATGAAATCCTACAGCAGATGTCCGGCATCTTTTGTAGGATAACTCATCAAATGCGATTCTACATTCCCATATTTTGGGAATATGCCCTTGCTTTGATATGTCATTACCGCTATCAAATAACGACTCATTGACCTCTGCCCTAAATAATAGGCGCGTAGGTACTTGATGAGAGTTTTGCGTTGTTCTTTCTGTGGCTGAGCAACAGATGCCTTTCTGTGACTGGCATTTAAACCATTCAAAAATTAAAAATTAGGCCGGAGCTGCTCTTTGGTGCGCGCCCGTACTGAGCGTTGCGCGTGCAATCAAGTGGCCTGGCTACCAACCCCTTTTTGGAGATAGTCATGAAAGACATATCAAATATTATTGCACGTCCAGTCACGGACCTTAAACCCGCTAAGCGCAATGCGCGTACCCATTCACCGGCGCAGATTGGTCAGATTGCGGCCAGTATGGAGAAATTTGGATTTACCAATCCGGTGCTGATCGATGCCGAGGATCAGATTATTGCTGGTCATGGCCGTGTTGAGGCTGCGAGATTGCTGGATATTATCGAAATCGCCTCGATCATCTGAGTGAAGCTGAGGTCCGGGCCTATGTAATTGCAGATAACAAGCTTGCTGATAATGCAGGTTGGGATGCTGATATTCTGGCATTGGAGTTTCAATATATGGATAGCCTGGATCTGGACTTTGATCTCACCATCACTGGCTTTGAAATGGCCGAGATCGATGGGATGCTCTTGATTGAGCCTGATGGAGAACCAGAGGATGTTCCGCAGCTATCTGAAGACCCCGCTGTCACGCAGCCCGGCGATCTATGGATGATCGGCAAGCACCGGCTCTATTGCGGCGATGCAACCCACGCTTCTTCCTTTGAAGCACTGTTTGTAGATTCCAAGCCTGCACAAATGGTCTTTACCGATCCACCCTATAATGTGCCTATTTCTGGTCATGTTAGCGGCCTGGGAGAAGTTCAGAATCGTGAGTTCGAAATGGCCTCCGGAGAAATGAGCACACAGCAATTTGAAGACTTTCTCCAATCAGCCCTTTGTAACCTTGCTTCTGTATCAACTGATGGTTCAATCCATTATGTCTGTATGGACTGGCGGCATATGAGCGAACTACTGTCTGCCGGCCATATAGCCTATGATGAACTCAAAAACCTATGTGTCTGGACCAAGAATAATGGCGGTATGGGCTCTCTATACCGATCACCGCATGAACTGGTATTTGTGTTCAAGAAAGGTACCGGTCCGCACATCAACAATGTGAAGCTTGGCAAACATGGACGCAACCGCACCAATGTCTGGCAATATCAGGGTATGAACAGCTTTGGCGACGGCCGTGATGAAGGTCTGGCAACACATCCAACCGTGAAACCAATTTCGATGATAGAAGATGCCATATTGGACTGTTCCAGGCGAAGCGGGATCATATTGGATGCTTTTGCGGGCAGCGGGACCACACTGGTGGCCGCCTACCGAAAAGGTCGGATCGGATATGGTCTAGAACTCGATCCAGCCTATTGTGATGTGATCATAAAGCGAATGGAGCTGGAAACGGGTAAACAGGCCAAGTTACACAGCGCAGGAGAGACATTCGAAGAGCGGGCTTTAAAGCTAGATTACAAGGAGCTGGCCCATGTCTGATGATTATGATGTGGGTAAAAATAAACCGCCAAAACACACCCGGTTCAAGCCCGGGAAATCCGGTAATCCGAAGGGGCGTCCCAAAAAACACAAGCAGGAGCCGGTCCACGATCCAAGTGCGATTCTGGCAGAACCGGTAACCGTAAAAACCAATGGCAAGACGAAGAAAATGTCAGCTCTGGAAGCTGGTTTACTTAAAAAGACCCATGAAGCGCTCAAGACCACATCGACGCGCAAGTTGTTAAACGCAATCGAGATGTTTGATCAAGCAGGTCTAGTGAAACGACCAAATGTCAACAAACACTGTCCCGTTCTCAGTATACCGCGACGTTGGAACCCCGAGGAGTTCATGGAAAAGTTCCAGAAAGAAGGGCCGCCACCCTGGGATGGTGCTGATGATGGCTTGCCCATGGGTGAATCGCAAACCGACCCGCTTTCAAAATATGGATTAAGCTGTGGCTGGCAAAGATAGTGATCAAGGCGCAGGTGGGTATAGCAATCCGCCAAAAGATAGCCAGTTTTCGTCTGGTAGCAGCGGCAATCCAAACGGCCGGCGCCAAGGGGCGAAAAACAGGACGACGATTTTGCGCGAGATTGCAAATGAAGAGCACCGCATCACCATCAGCGATGGAAGCACGCAGGTCAAAATCATCGATCTATTGTTCATGCGATTGCGCGAACTGGCGATGAAAGGTGATGAAAAAGCACTTGATGCCTACACCGATTGGTTAGACCGGTTCGAAGCGGAAAAAGAAAACACATGGTCAGTTGGATTGAGGCTTGGCGAACGCTTCTACGGCTCCAGCGGTTCCCCACTTAGAGTCGAAAAGGCGGGCAAGCCCTCCCACGGCTGATTCCTGTTAAGCCAAGATCATTAAAGCCGCAAGATTGAATGCAGCTTTCCGGTCAATGGCCTTTGCGCTCCAATTTCGGACTTTACCTCCGGTTCCGCTTCATCCTGGAAGCGGACGTTCGTTGGACTAAAAAACTCATTGAAAATGGAATTTCCCGGCTTCAAGATAGTCGAATCCATGTCCGTCAGCCCTGAATATAAAATGTTCTAGGAAGAACTGTTTGAGTCGCTTGGCCAGATCAAGACCAAGGGCATGCTCGGTGTAGATGGTGTTTTTATGGTTTTACCTGACGGTGATCTGATGTTCGGATTAGTCACAGACGAAACATTCTACCTGAAAGTCGATGACACTAATCGAGTTGATTTCGAGAGAGAAGGCAAAAGGCCATTTGTCTACAAATCAAAGAATGGAGAAAAGGATGTGGCATCTTATTATGAGTTGCCTGAAACGCTATACGACGAGCCTGATGCACTCATGGATTGGGCGAAAAGATTCCCTGATATGCCTATCGACTTGCTATTCGATCTTACACTAATGCCGAGGCCGAACCGTGAGTGGCGCTGATGGTCGCGAAACCCAGCCATCAATACTGAATATCGGTTGGAATATCTTGAAAGCGGTGGTTACCGGTCGATTGGACCAATAATCCTGTCTTCGCCCATTTATTGTGGATTGACACTAATTATCTACCCATATACGAAATGACTTTAGTTGAATTCAATATAATCTATTCAAATATGGATATCATATGACGTATTCTTTGGATTGGACTAATCTGCAGGCATTTATTGCAGTGGCCGAGCACGGATCGTTGTCCGCTGCAGTACGCGCTGTAGGAGGAAGTCAACCAACGATGAGCCGCCACATTAGCGCATTGGAAAATGAGCTTGGGGTCGTGCTGTTTGAGAGAACATCGAATGGGTTGATGCTAACGCCAACCGGCACTCTTCTCCGAGAACATGCAAATAATATGTCGGAAGCGGCCGGTAAACTGCTTTTGGCTGCAGACGGATCCAGCGAGACAATTGAAGGCACCGTGAGAATAACTGCAAGTGAGAGTGTGGCGACCTATTCGCTACCCCCGATTATCACGGCCTTAAGAGTAGCAGAGCCGGAAATCGATATTGAGATGGTCGCTTCCGATCAAACTGAAAATCTTCTCCTTCGGGAGGCCGATATCGCAATTCGTATGTATCGACCCACTCAGGCCGATGTTTTCACGAAAAAAATCGGTGAAATCGAAAGCGGTATGTTCGCATCTCACGAATATTTGGCCAAACGTGGGATTCCAGAAACGGAAGCGGACCTATTTGAGCATGATTTTATCGGAACTGATCGTGATGACGCGATTATAAAGGGCTTTCGTGCGCACGGACTAAAAATTGGCCGGAACGATTTTCCATTCAGGTGTGACAGTCAAATCGTAAACTGGCAATTGGTTCTCGCTGGTTATGGAATAGGTTTCACTCAACTACAGGTTGGAGAAAGTGATCCAAGGGTGAGGCGATTGTTTGCCGACCGGACAATGACCAAACTACCAATCTGGTTAACCGCACATTCCGAATTGAAAACTAGTCTACGTGTTAGACGGGTATTTGATTTTCTGGCCGAGAGTTTCGGCGCGTCATGGAAACATCAAGATATCTGAAAGCTGTTTTCAAGCATCATGACTCCGAACGAACCAGATCCATCTTGAATCTCGAGAATAGCAACGCTCCCGGGAGAAAGCTCGTGCTCGGCTGGGCGGAGAAGAAGCCCCTTATGGAGAAAAAAGACTCCGCCGACGGAGCTTCAGGGGCAACATATCCGACGGCGGATAGCATCGCACCGTGTAACGCGTTGGCCATAGGGCGAGTCATCAAATCCTGCGTTCGCTCAACGAAACAGCAGGGCCCTTACCTATGCGATCAGCAACTGCATCCCGAAAGGCGTCGTCAACTGCAGTCGAAACAAAGCCCGGAACCAGCTCGTCAAACTTGCCGCCATCAATCATATGAGGGGTGCACCATTGATAAGACATCTGCAAAACACCCTGAATATCCGGATTGATCAGACTGAGGATCTTGGCGATATTCCAAGGGAATTTTCCGATTTTGAGCGAGCGTCCTGAAACGCGCTCCAGCGTCTTCACAAACTCTGTTCCCGACATTGAAAAACCAGGAAAGCCTATAGTTTCAAATGCCGCAAGCGTTGACCTCTTTTCCGCCAACCCAACCAGCGCTCGCGCCATATCTGGGAGATAAGCCCAGCAGTGCATTGAGTCCAATGGACCGGGATATATGATTTTTCCCTTAGCGATTTTGGGAGTAATCTGGGAATCAAACCAGTTTCCGGTAACCGCCCGTTCGATAAAGTCACCGCCGCGTAAGATTATCGTCTGGATGCCATCCTTCACCGCATCCTCGTATTCATTTTCCATTTTGATTCGCGCCAAGCCTAGCGAACCGGTCGCCAATTGCGGTGTATCTTCTTTCAAAAGGACCGGCATAGATGGGCCGTAATTATAAATATTGCCCGGCACCATAATTGTTGCACCGGAATGGTGAGAGGCATTTATGATACTCGCGGTTAATCTTGGAATGATCTCGGTCCACTCTGAATAGGGTGGTGTCAATGCATTCACGATCACATCACAGCCCTCAGCGGCATAATTTAGTACGGTCTGATCCAATGCATCGGCGTTGACCCACTTATGGGCTGCGAAATGGACGATCGGTTTTGACCGCGCGTATAGTTTGATGCTCCAATTTTTATCGGCAAACGCCTGTGCAGCTGCCCGGCCAAACCGGCCATTGGCTCCCACGATTAGAACTGTCTTTGTCATATACTATCTACCCAAAAAAGATGGTTCTGCACTTGACCCGCACTCCCGTCGATCTGGTAAATATGATATTGGACTATTCATAATTGAATATGGATGATCTTATTTGACCACACAAATCTCAAAGCAGCCGGATTGGTTTCGGAAAATCAGGCGCTCTTCAGGAGTGTTTGGTGTGAGCATTTCATATTTGAAAACCCAATTTTCGATTTAAACGCTTCCTCTTTCCAAAAAAACCGCTCAGCTAACTGCTCATCCAGCAACCTGAAAACGGGCTCACGCTGGAATTGCCTCTTTAATCAAGGCCAATTCGATGGATAAAGTTTTTCTGGTGCTGGCTTTGACAGGGATGCCCAGCAGTGCAATTGCCAATTCACTTCTTAACACGACCTGGCAAATCAGTGTGGGTCGATTTTGGAAGGCGTACGGCTGGACTGAAGTGAATTCCAAATGAGGATATTATTTATTGTTATGTTAACAGCCATCGTTACAACTTTCGCCATTGGCATTTCCGGTATCTTTTCCGATATCGCTTTTGCTGGAATCACTCCTCCAGGTCCGTATTACGAGAATCGTCACGATGTCTACGGAACCTTTGTAACGGATGAAGGTTCCGCAAAAATACGGATTGAGGACTGCGGAGACGAAACACTTTGCGGTTACTTTGTATGGTTTAACGAAAAAATGCCGCCGCGTGTTTCATCGACGACCAAATTCGCCGGAAAGGCCGGGCAACCGCTATTAGGTTCATTGATGCTCAAGAATTTTTTCAAAAAAAGTCAGATTGGCGAGGCGGGAAAGTATTCGATAGCGACAATGACAAAACATATAACGCTCGTTTGAAACGACTACCGGACGGATCACTGCAAGTGAAAGGATGCATCGGACCTTTTTGTCATAAACAGATTTGGCGAAGGACTGAAAACTGATCTTGCGTTTAGCTAAGCTTCGATTGTCAAAACTGAGGCCTAAACTGAAATCTAGTCATCTGCTTGTACGAATTGAGTTTCATTCCCGGCGAGGCGCATCGATTTCCAAAGCGGTTGACTGATAAAGCATGAGATACTGCAGCCTTTCGTGCAACAGCCCATTATCCCGAGCATCGGACTGCAAATTTTAATTGACATTGTCAATTTCTCCAATGATATAGACACCGTCTATATCATTGGAGAAATTGTTTTGAAGTTGATTGTCCGGCCCATGGAATTGGAGGAAGTATCTATTCGTATCGACTATTTTCTTAACGCTTCTCCCGAATACCTGGAAAAATTAGGTGTCAATCGATCCCTTTTGCCGGCAAGAGATGCTTGGACTGAAACTTATCGTAGGGATTTCGCACTTCCAATAAATCAACGCCTCGGATTCCAGTTACTTTGGTTGGGAGATGACCAGCCTGTCGGATTTTCCAGCGTGGATAGAATCAGTTTTGGACAGCAAGCAAATATGCATTTGCACGTGCTGAAGCTTGACCAAAGAAAGAGCGGCATCGGGACGGAATGTGTGCGTCAAAGTGCTTCTATCTATTTCAAACTACTCGAACTCCAACGCCTGTTTTGTCAACCCAATGCATTCAATACCGCGCCCAATAGAACGCTGCAAAAAGCAGGTTTCAAGTATGTCAAAACATATGAAACAACACCATCGTCAATCAACTTTCATCAGCCGGTAAACCAATGGGTAATGGAGCGAAGACAATCATACCGATAACTACTCATCAAAACTGATTTTCAAAGGAAAGGCAATTTCAATGCAGGTACCAATATACGTCGTCGATGCTTTTACCGGAAACAGATTTTCGGGAAATTCCGCCGCGGTCGTCTTGTTCGATAGTTATCCGGAGGATGCGTTGCTTCAAAAGATTGCTGCTGAAAACAATCTTGCTGAAACAGTTTACCCTCTGCTTCGCAGTGATGGCAATTGGGAAATACGCTGGTTCACGCCGACAGTCGAAGTTCCGCTATGTGGTCATGCAACTCTCGCAAGTGCTCATGTTTTGTTCAATCACATCGTTCCCGAAGCATCGCAAATCGAATTTGTAACCCGCTATTCCGGAAACCTTGTCGTTCAGCGACAAGGCGATACGTTCATCATGGATTTCCCCGCCAAGGAATTGATGCCCTCTAGCGACGATCTATCTTCCCTGATTGAATTTCAACCTCAGGAAGTTCTCAAATGTGATCAGTTTATCATGGCTGTGATGAGTGAAGCTGTCATGGTGAAAGACTTTCGCACAGACCGTTCGAAAATTCTTGAACTTGATTGTGACGGTTTGATCATCACCGCACCCGGAGAAGATGGCTATGATTGTATCAGTAGGTTTTTCACGCCCGCACAAGGTATTGATGAGGATCCTGTGACCGGAGGCGCACATACTATGATTGCGCCTTACTGGATCGAAAGGCTGCGTTTGTCGGAGATCAAGGCCTATCAGGCCTCGGAGCGCGGCGGTGAAATGATTTGCCGATTGAAAGGCAGCAGAGTCGAGTTAGAAGGTAGCTGCGTGGACTATCTCTCCGGCATGATAGAGGTATAACCGGGTGCTGCGACTGCATGGCTATCTGGCTTCGATAAACGTTCGCAAAATTCTCTGGCTCTGCGAGGAATTGGGGTTGAAAGTGGAACTAGCAGAACGTGGCACGCCGGCTTTCCCGGTTAGCGATCCAGAGTTTGTTCGCAAAAGCCCTTTTGGACTAGTGCCGCTGCTGGAAGACGGAAACTTTTTGCTGTCAGAATCGAATACAGCCTTGCGCTATCTCGTGCGCAAGCAAGGTCGGTCGGACCTATTGCCAGATGAAGCCAAAGCGGCGGCGATGGTCGAGCGCTGGATTGACTGGCAAGCAACAGATTTTAACGATAGCTGGCGCTATGCCTTCATCTCGCAAGTTCGAAAATTGCCGGGATATGATGACCCTGGTCTGATCCTGCGTTCGCAGATCGCATTTAACGGAAAAATGAAAATATTGAACGATCAACTTGCGTCGACATCTGCTTATGTTGCGGGGAGCGAGTTTACGCTCGCTGATGTCCCAATCGGTGTGTCAGTCCGGCGTTGGATCGCTATGAACTTTGAAAAACCTGACTTTCCAGATGTGTTGCGATATTACGAGCTTCTTTGTCATCGCAAAGCATTCCTGTGGTTTGGCGGGCCAGAAAGTCCGGTTTGACGCAGTTCACCCGGCAGACTTTTGAATTCTATGTTTTATTGCGGTTATTTGCCCCTTCTTGTTTGTTTACCGGCTGCCCGCCTAAAAAAGATGTTCACATTTTCGTGGCATCATCTCGAAATCGAACCTAAAATTTGCTGAGTGTTACGACGAATACTCACTCAACAGTTGTCTATATCTGTTCAAATCCGGTTCCTTGTCGAAGCTATGTTTGGCAGACACGCTCGCCCAATCGAGCTTTTCGCTAACCCAAACCTCGATGAAGGGTTCGAACCAATCAATTGTATCAAACATCATAGCTCTAATACTGATGAAACCGATATCGGGAACGGGCTCTGTGAACATCCAGCTCTTGCACCAATCGCAATACATGTATCTTGAATCAGGTTTGTGAAGACCTCCTACCACGGGATCACCTTTGGTTACATTAAAGCTATCGGACGGTACCAGAGCAGTCAGAGAGAACGCACTTGCGGTTGTCATCTGGCAACCTTTGCAATGGCAGGCCTGAGTGAGAATAGGTCGTTTCGAAATCGTGAACCGGCATCGTCCAAGCCTTGGGATTTATCCACTGGAAAAGTGCTGCTTGCATAAATGTCATGGGATTACCATTCGACAAATATTCTCCTGTTTCTGGTAGCGGTGCATTCGCTATTTTCCAGGCGAGCCAGAGTAGGTAGTCAGCACTGGCAGCGCCCAATATGGTATAAGCAGGCGGCCAAGTATCGAATAACTCGACTAGACCGATGCCCACAGTCAAGATCAAGATCATGAACCCGATGGAGATACCCAGCATATGAGGCAATGTACGGCGGATACCAAAGTTCACTCCTGATGCCATTAGCATCAAGTTGTTAGGGCCAGGTGTTATCGAAGAAACGAAGGCAAAGCCAATAAGGCCAATTATCTGCTGAGTATCCAAAATTTGCGCAGACCCTATTTCCAACTGGTCGTATTGCTTGCTATTTTCCACCCATCCTCGTTGATCATTTCAATTACTTCCCGACCTTCGGTTCCGTAATTATTCTCGCAAAGATCTTTGATGTCATAGATGAGGTGAGCTTTAATCCCTTCAATACTTTCCTCGAGCAATGTGAGCTCGCTGCACTTGGACATATGTTCGGTCATGCGTAAATATGCGTTTTTTAGACCCGTGACTGACTCAGCATCTCCATTCGATCGGGCGGACACTTTTTCCATGACCTCAGCCTGTCTGGCTTTGGAATAGAAGACCTTGTCCTGCTCAAAACTTCTTCCAGCTTTCACCATCGCGAAGTATCTTGAATATGTTTGGTCCGGGCTTTCGGATGGTTTACCTTCTGGCAAGTCATTACATCCACCCAAAGCGATCAATAGAGTTAGAAAGGTTAGGCGCCACAAAAAATGGCGGGTTGCCACAGCCGTCACTGTGATTTTAACTGGTTCATCATGAAAGCCAAGAATTGAACCTCTGTTGCTCGTAGCTCTCCAAATGTTTCTCGTGCCTGCATATGAAGGTAATGCCCCATTAAGCAGGGATAATTCTCTCGGTTCGGCAATTGGCCAGCGTGTTCAAGATTTGCAAGTTGCGCGTATACCGAAATATCTGCGAGCGTCAGCCGATCTTCTGAAAAGTAATCTTTGCCGGAAAGTTCGTTTTCAAGATACTGAAGCCGTTCAGGCAATATTTGGGAGACAGTCTCTTCAATCTTGTCAGAGTCTATTGGTTTACCAAGCATCTGGTTGATAAAAGTCGGTCGGAATACACCCTCGCTTATATCATTAAACAACGCGGTGTCGGCATATTCTTCAATCCACAATACATAGCCGAGCGCCTTTGGCGCAGTCGGGATAAGAGAACCATTTGAACCGGGAAATGCGCGATCGAGATATGAACTGATGGCCGAGCTGTCGTTGAGTATAAAATCTCCATCCTCCAAAATCGGGATACGCCGCAAAGGGCTTATCGATGCAAAATAATCGGGGGGCTGATAAGGATTGATATCCTTACTTTTAAACGGAATTGCCTTTTCCATTGCAACAAGCGTAACTTTGCGGGTGAAAGGCGACAAAGGCGACCCATGAATGATCAAACTCATGCTGCCACCTCGGAACTTTGAGAGAGGGCACGCCATCCAAGAAGCAAAAGCCCCGCGATAATCGCGACTCCGGCCACAACAACACTAACACCACCAATTGCGAATTCGGTACCATCTGAATGGGCCATCGACCCGCCGTAAAGTGGTCCAAGCAGCCACGCGAGCAAGAAAGATATACTCAAAATTAGACCAAGCATAATTCCAATTTTCGGAGCGATACCCTTCCAAACCAATATCAGCGCAAGAATGGAAATGGCGGCATTTTCGATCAACTGCCAGGCCTCATGAAGACGCGCGTGACTCGGCCATTCGGGATTGAACAGGTGCGAGTCGCTTATTTCCATATAAGGTAACACGACCGACAATATGAAAGCAGCGAGTGCAATGGAAATTAGGGTGATCTTTGGCATTTTCAGCTTCTCTTCAATAATAAATAGACAATGTCTATATTGACTAATTTATAGACGATGTCAATATGAGTCATGTCCAAAGCAAAATCATTCCACCATGGCGATTTGAAGCGCGTATTATTCGATGTCGCTCTTCAGATTCTTGACCGAGATGGTATCAATGGTGTGACGATCAGAGCGGTAGCGAGGGAAGCTGGTGTTTCCCATGGTGCTCCCGTTAATCATTATCGAGATCGTGAGGCATTGTTGACCGCGCTTGTGATGCGGCAGTTTGAAACCATCCTAGATACAGTTGGACAAGGTCTTTCCGACACAAAAGCCGATTGCAGCTCCTGGATCGATGTCTTCGGTAATGCATTGTTAGATTTTGGCTTCCATTTTCCCCACCGCTACAAGCTCTTATGGAGATCTGATCTAGTTGATTTAGAGGACCCCGCGCTTTTGACGGTTATGGATCGAATCTATGATCAACTCTGTGATGAAATTGAGCGGACTTTACCAAAAGCAGAATTTGACCGGGACACCGTGGCCGTGGCGTTCTGGTCATTGATGCACGGCTATTTAGACTTGCGGCTTTCAGGAATGTTTATCCCCTTAGACGATAAGGTGAGCGGAAAACCCCGCCAAGCCGCCCTTCTGGACCTTTTCAAGGTACTTGTGCCTCATAACAAATCTTAATGTCCGCTTTCGCGCCGTGATTTCAACTGCACTAGAAACATAATAGCGAAAATTGAGGTAAAAATATGAAATTTCATCCCATTACCCTAGACGGTCGCTATGTGAGATTGGAACCAATCTCCCAAAGCCATCACGATGAGGTTTGTGAGGCAATCAGCGACGGAGAACTGTGGAAAATATTCACAACCATGGTTCCCAAAGTTGAGCATGTAGAAAAGTTCATCACGATGGCACAGAAAGCGAACGAGACAGGAGATGGCCTTACGTTTGCAACGGTTGACAAAATCTCTGGTAAGATCGCGGGATCAACCAGATTTATGAACACCAACTTGTGTTACAAACGGACAGAAATCGGCTTTACGTTCCTATCACGATCATTTCAAAAAACAGTTGCCAACACTGAGGCCAAGCTATTGATGCTCTCTCATGCATTCGAAACACATGACCTAAATAGGGTAGAATTTATTACCGATTTTTTGAACGAAAAATCTCGTCGTGCAATTCTTCGGCTTGGAGCGAAAGAAGAAGGATTGCTAAGAAATCATATAGTGATGCCCGATGGGCGCGTCCGAGATAGCGTCGTCTACAGCATCATCAATTCTGAATGGCCGAATGTGAAAGAGAACTTACTCGGCAAAATCAAATCTTGAAAGGCGATAGCTGGCAATGGGAGGGGGGTTCAATGGCCGTTTGCACTTCTAGTGAGCATTGAAATCCTCGAAGTACAAATCAAATGTGATCGCATGTGGTAAAATGACGTGAATTAGAGGTTGGTTGCGATTGGCCCTCCAAACCACTGCGGCAAAGGCGCATCGCCAATCCCGATTTCAAATGCCGCTTTCGCAACTAAACGGGTGGAGTCAAGAATGGGCAGTGCCGAATCTTTTTGCGTAACAAGTAGCGGTATCTCTGTGCAAACGAATGCAACCCCATCACACCCAATCTCTTTCAGGCGTTCGATAGCATTGCAATAAAGGTGTCGAGACTCAGTTCGGAACGTTCCGTTGACAAGCTCCATAAAAATTATTTGGTCAATAACTCGGCGATCATGCTCCTCGGGAATTGCCCAATCTAACCCCTTTGCCTCAAATGCACGTGGATAGACCGGCCCTGACATTGTAAAACGAGTTCCCTACCAATTTTTGTAATCCCTTGCGAGAGCGCCTCTCTTGCAACCACATCCGCAATATTTATGCCCGGCAAAGGCAGGTTAGGCCCTTCCAGTTCAAGCGCAATGTGCGCGGAATTATCAGGGCAAAAGAAAAACTCTGTCCCAGCCTGTGCCAATCTCCTTACACTCTCGCTCAACACCTCCCGCACCGCGTTCAGGTCTCCGTCAGCCCAATTTTGCAGAGTATATCCCATTGCGATATAGTCCATTGTGACGTCAGGATGGACAGGCATTTCAAATCGGGACTGCCCCAAATGACATATTCAGTGAATGCCAAGGCAGCTCCATCAGGACTGTGAGCCAAAATACCGGTGTGCTTCATGAACGTAGATTCCTCCAATAGTTTTCAGGACGATCCCAATAGAATCTGTTTAGATTCAGTACTGCCACCAAGATTTGGCGCTTTCTCTCTTTCATCGCCGTCGATTTTTATGGCATTGGTGTTGTTGGTTCCTAAGTTCACATGGCTGAAGATGATTTCTCCAATGCGATCGGTTTCATAGTCTCCGCCACATTTTAGAAGTCGGCACCCTTACCATCCGCTTTTAAGCCCTTAGCGGACATTAGGATTGAGCCGAATTCCATCAACGACACAAAGCATTCAGACAGTTTGTTCAGCTCGTCATAGTTACTCAAAAAATATCAGCGATATAGGCCCTTCACTTTTCATCGTGCGTAAGGACGACCATGTCATCGGACAGTGCTTTCTGAATGCCAAAGCCGGCAAAGATGAAGCCTGTGCCGACAAAGAAACCAGCGAACTGAAAAAACAATGGGCTGTCGAAGATAACAGAAACAGTTCCGGATATTGCGCTGGCAATCCAAAAAGCACCCGTTGCCAAGAAGAGGTGGCGACGCACTAACTCTATCCCTAATATGGCCAAACCGAGTACGAATATGGCACTGCCAATTTGATACCAATCCAATTCAAACATGATTGTATCGGGACCAACAATGCTGGAAACACCGGCGAAGGCTAAGATCCCGCCCAACAACCCAATTACACTGATCTTACTGGAAACGAATAGAAGAAATCCGATCAGGCTAATCAGGAAGCCAAGATCAATCACGAAGTAGAGTGTTTCTAACCACATATTCTCAGGCACATACGGAATGATTATAGATACAATCCTTAATGCACCAACGCTCATTCCGCAGATCGCGGATAGTCTGAGGATGTCTCGAAACCGATCTTGGTTGCACTGAGAGGCGTTAGAGTCCTGCTCCGAACTCAATTTTGATAATGTTTCGGTCACTTTTTTAGATCCTTTTTTCGAATTGGACCACAGTTATGAAACCTCAACATAAGTTGAGATCAAGACAAAGATAATCGCTAATCTATTGTTCGCTTTTGCACCCCAAGCAGATGCCAGCGTTTTGGCTGCTATATCCCAAAATAGATGTTAGAGCTGACAAAAAAGAGTCTAAACAAACTCAACGCTTAGTGGTCCAAACCCTGTTATTGTACACTCAATCTGATCACCGGTGTACGCAGGGACTATTGGCCCCAATGCGCCTGTAAGTAAAATATCACCGGCTCTAAGAGCACCTCCCTGCTCGATCAGATAACCTCCAAGCCAGTGGCCTGCGTTGAGAGGGCTACCCATACAGTTTTCCCCCAATCCACTCGATAGGGTTTTTCCGTTCTGATTGAGCTCCATTTGGCAAGCGCTCAAATCGATATTTGAGAGCTGCTGGGGGTCTGTTCCGAGCAAATATCGGGCTGCAGCGCTGTCATCCGCAATTAAATCAAAAAGGCTGATTTCCCAATTTTTGATACGAGAATCAGCAATTTCGATCGCCGGAAGGACATATTTTATGGCATTGGAAAATTCTTCAATAGAAACATTTGGATCGTCGATATCTCTATCCAGGACGAGCGCAATCTCACCTTCCAGAATAGGAGCAATAAGGCTCTCTGCCTCGATGGCACCACCATTGAGGATTTCTCCATCCGCGAATAATGGCCCATGGATTGGTTGATCAAAGCCCAACTGTGTCTGAGCAGCAATAGACGTCAATCCAATTTTTCTACCGATAACTTTACGCCCGTTTGCGGTTCGGCTGGCTATGCCATGATTTTGGATTGCATAAGCTGTATCAATATCATCAATCCCAAGCTCGGTCGCAAAAGGTAGAATTGGGACACGGTCTTCTTGAGCTATTCTGAGCCGTTCGGCGATGTCATCATTCATAGGAAGTTTCCATTTGTTCAATTTACAAAATTCTCGCCCTCAACGTTTTGAAAGTCGCCGCCATCGCCACAGAGCGGGGGTAAGAATGTGGCTAAATCTCAGGGTGCCACTCCAAGATACAGCAGCGTCAGGCCAATCGTGTTGCTGAGGCCGTGGACTAGCATAAGTGGCAAGAGGTTTCGTTTGAAGAATAGGTAAAGGAGCCCCGACACAACGCCTATTGCTCCTGTCGCTACAAATCCGGCTATACCTTGATAATAATAATGGCCTTGCCCGAAAAAAAATGCCTGACACAGGATGGCCAAAAATACCGCGAAGGGCGCGCCGGTAAATAGCTGTTCGAAACGTAAGAACAGTGCCCCGCGGAACAACACCTCTTCTGTGAACCCGCCAATGATCCAGCCTACGGCGAGCCAGAAAAGATAGACAGGAAGATTGCCTTCAAGATTATCAAACCTCCCCACAAACCGCGCGTCTATGGCTTGAGTAGCTTCATCCGGAGCGCTGAAAAGGCTGGCTACGACGGATTCAGAAAGGAGGCCGACGACCATGGTGACGAAGAATGCTATGACAATCCACAGCACCAGTTTTTTTATACTCTCGGGACGCTTTAACCCGACACTGGTCCAATTTTCGCCGCTTTGGCGAAGGCAAAACATTGCAACACATAAAGAAAGAAGAAGCGAAATTGGCCCAGCATAAGTCCAAAGCGCATCGACTTGGAGCAGCAGGTTTTTGCTTATCAGAAGGGTTCCGACGATAAGAAGGAGATCCAGAAGGACTCTCCTTCGACTGGCATTAGTGGAGGCTGTGGTGGTCATAATATATTCCTGATTGCAGGGGGAGCACTGTGGCGTAAGGGCGTTGAAGATGGTGGGCGGCAACAACGCCTCAGAGCGCTTTAATACGATCCAAGACTGAACTGCGCTCAAGTGCTTCTGTTGCGCGCCGTGTAATAGCTGGCAAGTCACATTCTATTTCTTCGAACAAGCCGGCAAATGCTCGGGCTGCTTCCGCAAGACTCTCCTGGAGACGTTCAAATTGATCTGCACCGCTGGGCGTCAGTCGCAAAATTTTACGCCGCCCATCGTGAGGATCAACGAACCGTTCGACGATTTTGGATGTTATCAGGAGCTCAACGCGCTGTGTGGCCAACTGGTGCGGTTGTTTCAGCACACTAGCAATATCTGCTGTCGAAATCTCGCCGCGTTCGCCAATCAACAATACGCATGAAACGGTTCGTGCGGGAAATTCCAGACCAGCATCTTGCAGAAGCAACTCTCCTTGTTCTGAAATTTGGTTCGCTAGGCGGTCCAGCTGATTGGCAATAAACGCTCCTCCCAGAAGATGGGAATCGATGTAATTCTCTTTCGGCATTGACTCGGGTCCATTTATACAACTAATTGGACAATAGACTGTATAAATGGACCCGAGTCAAGTCTTCTTATGATCAACCGTTCGTCATAATTTGCCGGGTTTCTAACAAGCTGCCCGACTCAACTGAGGATAGATGGATATGTTTAACGCAATTTTGCTGAATCGATATGGTGGCCCTGAAGAACTAATATTGGGTCAGGTTGATGACAAGCATCCCCGCCCTGGCGAGGTGCTTGTCCGCAACACAGCAATCAACGTCAACTTTCATGATATTTATGTTCGCTCGGGGCTCTATCAAACACTCCAACCCGGCGGTGTTTTGGGTCTGGACGCCGCGGCAATTATTGAAGCCATTGGTGAAGGAGTGCATGGTTTTGAACTGGGTCAACGGGTTGGCTATGTTGATCCAAACTACGGTGCTTACGCAGAAATGAAACTGATCGAGGCGGAAAATTTAATTCCGCTGCCGGATCAATTAGATGACAAAAGTACAGCTGCAAATTTGTTAAAAGCCCTGACAGCCTGTGTCCTGCTCGAGCATGTAAACAAAGTACAAGCTGGTCAGACCGTTTTGATTCAGGCAGCAGCTGGCGGCATGGGGCAACTTTTATGCGGTTGGGTGCGTCATTTGGGCTGCACAGTTATTGGGACCGCCGGCAGCGAGGAAAAGGCGAAGATCGCGCACGATTGCGGTGCTCACCACACCATATTATATCATGAGCAAGATGTGGTAGCAGAAGTAATGAAAATCACTTCAGGCAATGGCGCCGCGGCTGTTTATGACAGTGTTGGCAAAGACACATTTGAAGGCAGCTTTGCGTCGCTGGCTTTTTGCGGTCACTTGATCAATTTTGGCCAATCATCCGGTCCTGTTGATCCTTTACCACCGTCGCGACTAGCGGAGCGGTCACTGACCCTCTCCCGGCCAATATTGTTCCACTATATACGCGATGCTGGTGCTCAATCTGCCCTTGCGGAAACTTGCTTTGCTGCTTTGGACGCCGCTGCGTTCAGGCCAATTGTACCGCTTGAGTTGCCTCTCACCGAGGCTGCAGAAGCGCATCGTTTACTCGAAGCACGAAAGAGTCCCGGCGGGATTGTGTTGGTCCCGTAATCAGAATCTACTAAAAGCCTCGTAAACAGGAGTACATGATGTCCATCGTATTTGAACAGTCGCCGCGGTCATCTATGTGGATGAAACTCGTTCATCTACTAGTTGCCGTTTGCGTCAGCGGAGCATTGGTTTTCGCAGGATGGTTTGTTGATGACTTGTTTGCACGAATAGTGATTGGTGCTTTCGTTTTGATCGGATTTGCAATGAGTATTGCAACTTTTCGTGACATGATGGTCTATGCCAGAGCGGATGGTATATGGCGTGTGGAAATCAACAGCCTGTATGTCATCTGGCAGTCCCCCGTAGAGAGGCTATTCCGGTCCTTCCGTATCAAAATTGAAGACATTGCGTCTCTCCGCTTTGTTCAAGTGCGATCAGGAGGAACTAAATCACGGACATTGAAGCGCGAATTTTTTATACATCTGAACACTGGACAGACCATGCAGATTCCAGCGCAAGAAGGCGGCATATGGGTGCATGATGTATTTGAAGTCTTGGAAAAACAAGGCGTTCGTTACGACCATGAGCACTTACGCAGTAAGGATTTTGAACCACAGAAAAAGAGCTTCGAAATCATACCAATGGAGGCATGGACGAATTAGGGCCAGCGTCTCATTTCGCGCCGGTGAGGGCGCAAGCTTTGAATAGCAACGCTAAGGAGTTAATGACATGTTTTGGTTGGCCTTCTTGGTAATTCTCCTCGGAATACCTCTTTTGGTCCTATTTTTCTGCCGTAACTTTATAGCGCTAGGACTTTCGCTTTGCATGCCATTTATCTACGTTTTTGTTCAAAACTATGCAGTGTGCTCCAACGACAAGTATTCAGAGGCTTGCACCTGGGCCTATCTGAACTATGCAACTGCGTTGTTTACAGGGATGGTCATGTACTTATTCGTATCGGCTATGCAGTCTCTAGTCAGATATTTAAGATCTAGAAGCAACGTTGAGTAGGTCATCTATTTCACAACAATTCTCATTGCAGTGTTTTGTAAAAATATGTTGTGCTGCTTCGTCGATCATAAAGGGGTTGACTCAGCGCCATATATACAATTAGTTGCGCTATTTATTGTACAACTAATTGTATATGGTTTTGAATCTATGCTCAAGAGAATCTATGTCGATACCCCTGTTTCACGAGCTGCCGTTACATTCAATCCATCCCCGGCAAGATTGTTTTCCAGAAGGGTTATCAAAAATTGACCTTGAGAGCATTCAATATAATATCAATTGTGGCCATTTGTACGTTGACAGCGTGTCAAACAGAAGCTTCATCAATCACATCTCAGCGCTCTACCCTGTTCACTGCTCCCTGGAACAGCGGTATCGATAGATCTGAACCCGGATTTCATACGCAGAAAATAGACACAAATACGTTAGTTATTCGGCAATCTTTGCATAAGACCTTTGAGGCACCGTTTCTGTATCTAATATTTGGTGACGATAGAGTTCTCCTGATCGATACCGGCGTCAAAGGAGGGGGACTTAGAATTGAGATTGATCGACAAATAGACAACTGGTTGCTTGCCAACGGGCGCGAGAAAATAGCGCTCACCGTTATGCATTCACATGGACATGCTGATCATGTGGGTGGGGATACCAGTTTTGCAAAGCGTCCATACACCGAAATAGTGGGTCACTCGCCCACAGCTATCGCTAATTTCTTTAGTATTGAAGCATGGCCTTCGGGGTCCGCTTCCTACGACCTCGGCGGTAGAATTGTCGACATCCTGCCAACCCCGGGCCACCACCCATCCCATGTTATGGTCTTTGACCGAGCGACACACATCCTGTTTTCCGGAGACACTATCTATCCGGGCAAGTTATATTTTCAATGCAGCAAGCTGGATGAATTCAGAGCAACGATAGACAAGGTAGCCACCTTTGCCAGTGCCAATGATGTTCAATGGCTATTGGGTGGGCATATTGAGATGAAGGCGTCGCCGGGAGCAACATTCCGGGCGTCAAAAAAAGCCGCAGAAACGAACATCTACTGGAACTACCTGTGTCGATTATCGGCGATATTCAGGCCGGACTGAAAGATCTGTCGAACGAACTTGTGGTCACCAAATATGATGAATTTGTCTTGTTTCCGCATCCCGCTGATCCGCGTGGCAAAAAGCCTCCAGATTGGTGTTTGCCAGATGACTAAAACGTCGCAACCAACATTAAGTCCACTCTGCAAATCAAACTTTTGAAACTGTCGAGGTGAAATTTATCTCTTTCGAATTCTGGGTAAATCACGCCAATCCAAATTTTTTAAATCCCGAAACTCAACATTAGAAACGGACACCAATGTTTAAAATTCTATCCTCTCTTTTCATGACTTTTGTCATGGGCAACCTAGCTCTTTCACAGGCATTTGCCCAAAACACTATCGCCTATAAAGGCGCGACACTAGTCGACCCGGGTCATGACGCCCCGCTTGAAAACTCTGTGATCATTGTCCGTGATGGTCTAATCGACGTGGTCGGAACTGCTGACTCAACCCCAATCCCACCTGATGCTGATACTATTGATGTATCCGGGCATTGGATCACGCCGGGACTGATTGATGCTCATATACATTTTTCGCAATCGGGCGGACTTTATACGCGGCCCGACGGGATGGACTTGCGCAAAGTTCGCCCCTACGAAAGTGACAGAGCCCATTCCAAGGCACAATTACCGCTCACCCTGCGTCGATATCTTGCTTCGGGTATAACCTCCGTTGTGGATGCCGGCGGGCCAAAGTCCAATTTTGCAATCAGAGAGATCGCAGGCGATGTTTCGCCGCGCATTGCATTCGCCAGCCCCCTGCTGGCAACTCTGACACCTGATTTTGCAGAAAGAGTGGCTCGACTGGACTTAGGCGGCGATCCGACAATCATTCCAGTGGGCGGTCCAGACGAAGCACGTAAGCTGGTGCAAGAACAATTGAAGCTCAAACCAGATCTTATCAAAATTTGGTATATCGATTCACCTGTTCGATCGGCGATGGATAGCTATGACACGGTTGCGGCAATCATAGACGAAGCGCATAAAAACGGTTTGCGGGTCGCCGCTCATGCGACCGAGCTGGAGACGGCACGCCTTGCCGTTCAGGCCGGGACAGATATTCTGGTGCACACCGTCGACGACAAACCGATCGATGATGCATTCGTCGCCGCTCTGAAAACACGCGATGTGATCGTCATATCAACGGTCGTTGTTTACGAGCACGTGGGGCAGCTTCGTTCGCGCGAAGTGGTTCTTTCCCCGATCGAAAAAGAATTGGGTGACCCGGTTGTTATCTCCAGTTGGAAGGAGACACCGCCTGAAATGAAAAATGTTGCCATTGCAGACATACTCAACAAACGTGTTAAATTGGTTCTCGCCAACCTTAAGACGCTTGCCGATGCCGACGTGCGTGTCGCGGCGGGTACCGATGCCGGAAATCCGGGCACATTACACGGGCCATCACTCCACCGGGAACTGGCCTTACTCGAAGGCGCTGGTTTTAGTGCAAAGCAAATCCTGCGCGCCGCAACAATCGATGCAGCTGACGTTTTTTCCGCAAACCCGGACATTGGCACAATCGCCCCGGGCAAACGGGCCGATTTTCTGGTGCTACGTGCAAACCCGGCCCAAAGTGTTGCAGCCTATCAGGAAATTGACCGAGTTGTGTTTGGCGGCGTCTCACATGATCCTGCGGCTCTTGCGCCATTCTCGCCAGCTGCACTCGTACAACGTCAGCTTGAGGCTTATAATGCGCATGACACAGCGGCTTTTGCGGCATCTTATGCCGAAGACGTTGAACTGTTTGAATTGCCGGCAAGTGAGCCTCAGACAGTTGGACGCGACGCCCTGACTTCGCGATATGATCGCCTATTCAAAAAGTTCAAACCAAACTGCCGTGTCCTATCTCGTATCGTAGAAGGCGACTATGTGATTGATCAGGAATTCTGCGATTTTGGCACACACGGTCGCTTACGTGCAACCGCGATATATCAAGTCGAAGACGATCTGATCCGCAGGGTTTGGCTTGCGACGCGGCGGTAATGGTCGGTCGATTGTATGACCATCAGCAAACGGCAGCAACGGCAAATTTGCATAAACTTTGCTTGCCTGGACGAAGTAGAAATGCCCTCTGAAGAGGACATCGGTCTCGCAGATGGCTCCAGTCACGATTAACTTGATCTCGTTTTCTTATGTCCGCAGAAACTAAGGAATGACTTAATATGAAGTATCTATATTATGCAGTTTTGGTCATAATAATAATATTGAGTTTGGCAGCCGGCGGAGCGAAAGTAGCCAACATGCCGCAAGAGATCCAATTCTTTGAAGGAGCCGGCATCAATCCCACATTGCTGCTGCCGCTTGGCGGCATACAAATAATTGGCGGCTTATTGGCAATTTATCATCGTAGTCGGCGAGCGGGCTCAATAGTTATTGCTCTTGGGTTTATGCTCTCCACCACCGTGATTTTTATGACGGGCAATTCTGCATTCGGCTTTTTCTCTCTATTGCCCATTTTGCTGTGTGCATTCATTTTCTGGCGTTCGAACAGATAAATGCAGTTACTTTGATATTTGTCTCTTTTGGCTGGATGATTTCAACTGATCGTCGCAACATTTTGATCTTTTGAGAGTAGATGGAGTTTTGAAGATGTAGCGAACTCGCGATGGATTCAATATAACCAAAATATCACTGGAGGTACCATCTATGCAAATTGGACTTATCGGAGGGATCGGACCTGCCGCGCAGGATTATTACACCAGACGTTTGATCAGCTTGTTCGCTCAAGCTGACGTGCCACTCGACATGACCACTGTCCATGCGAACGCGGAAACGCTGCTTTCAAATATCGCTACTGACCGCAGGTCCGAGCAGGCAGAAATATTTGCCAATCTGACTGAGCGCCTAGCATTTGCGGAAGCAAAGTGTGTGGCTGTTACGTCAATCGCAGGGCACTTTTGCCGTCAAGAATTTACATCCCAATCTTCGCTTCCTGTTATTGATATGGTTAGTACGGTGGCACAGGATGTTGCGAAGCGTGGTCTGGACCGGATAGGGATACTTGGCACACGCACCGTCATGGAATCCCATTTTTACGGAGGTATCACAATGGCGACTTTGGTGCCGCCGCCCGAATCGGAAATTGATGAGGTACACGCCGCCTATGTTGCGATGGCATTGGCGGGGGTGATAACGGCAGAGCAGCAAACAGTGTTCAACCAAGCCGCTCGTCGAATGATAGAAACAGATGGTGCAAAAGCAATTTTGCTGGGCGGCACAGATCTGGTGCTGGCCTTCGACCCCTCAAACTCTCGGTTTCCCCTTGTTGATTGCGCTGCAATCCATGTGCAGGCAATCGCCGAGTATGTGATTAGTGGAGCGGTTGCTGCCTGACAGCGATCACTTTCAGCAGGGATCAAGAGAAATTCAACGACCGCATTTGGGATGTGAGTGGAGAATTAAACTGCAAATGTTCGATGTCCGGTTTTGCGCACTAAGCGGCTGGAAGCAGACTGTCTGCATTCGGCCCACTTCGAGCCATTGTCTAATGGCCGACTTTGGGGTGGGAAGCAGACATTCGAGAATTCGGATTTGATCGTCAGCTCTTGGGCCGATAGCAGACAGTCCGGTTCCGACTGCTCAGGGCGCAAAAGCGGACATATGCGATGAACAAGAAACTGATTTAGAGGCTATTTTAGGGGATCGAAATCTCTGAAACAACACTTTCAAATATTTTATGATCCTCCAGACTACGCGCAACAATCATAGCACCTTCCAATGTGGCGATAATATGAAGACTCCTGGATCTGAGATCTTGAGCAGGAGTGGACGCTTCATCGTCCGATAAAGCGGCGATCAGCCACTTTACGTTTCTTTCAAAAAAATGCTTGGCTTCTTCACCCACGGTAGGCGGTAAAGCTTCAATTTCAGCGCCCATGATGCCGCATAGGCACATCAACTCATCCTCAACTAAGGCTTTGCGATAAAGATCAATATATCGCTCAATGGCCACTTTAGGATTGTCTAAGTCATTTGGGTCACCAAGCGCGTCCAGAAACCTATCTGTATAGCGCTGAACTACTGCTGCACCGAGTTCATCCTTTGTAGGAAAATGATAGTGAACGCTGGATGATTTTACACCGACTGCTTTGGCAATCTCTCGAAAGCTGAAACTGTTATAGCCTCCTTTGCGGGCCATTTCCTCTGCAATATCAAGAATTTCGTCTGCTTTTTCTGATCGTTTCATGTCAAATTCCTTAGATCTCAATCTACCACACGATAGATAGAGGTTGACTCAATTCGAATCAAGTGTATTTAGGGTTCATCTTTTAACTACCTAACGATAGATAGGGCATCAAATGACTGATCAAAATACTGAGCAAACAAATCAACTCGCATTAATCATCGGCGGTTCAAGTGGTATGGGACTGGCAACAGCAAAACGCCTTCGGGAACGTGGTGTAGATCTATTGCTGGTTTCGAGTAACACCAAGAAACTGGTTGATGCAAAGAGCCAACTTGAAGCGATTGGTTCTGGTAACATCGAGATTGAAACAATCGATCTCTATAAGGAAGCCGATGTTGATCGGCTTATTTCCAAAATTCAATCAGAAACACGGCCCATTGACTACCTCGTTAACGCGGCTGGCGCTTTCAAACCAACTCCGTTCCTGGAGCATGACAAGGCAGAATATGACAAATATCATGATCTGAACCGCGCAACGTTCTTCGTAACTCAAGCGGTTGCGGAGAAAATGAAGAATGACGGCAAAGGTTCGATTGTCAATGTCGGATCAATGTGGGCAAAACAAGCGATCAAAGCGACACCTTCTTCCGCATATTCAATGGCAAAAGCAGGTTTGCACGCTCTCACCCAACATCTTGCAATGGAACTTGGAGAATTCGGTGTTCGCGTAAATGCAGTTTCTCCTGCCGTCGTTGTAACGCCAATTTATGGAGCCTTTATTGATGAAGATGAAATTAAAAAGACAATCACCGATGCATTTGACGCCTTTCACCCAATTGGGCGCGTCGGACAGGCTGATGATGTGGCCTCGACCATCGATTTCTTGCTGACCGATTCATCATCTTGGGTCACCGGTGCAGTCTGGGATGTCGATGGCGGCGTAATGGCCGGTCGCAACTAAATTCACAGTTTTTGGAGACTAAAGATGTATGATATGAAACACATCACGAAACTTCCAGTACTGGGTGCTCAAGCACCCAGTTCATGGGAGGCCTTCATGGCGTTTGACGAAGCTGCACTTGCTGAGGGAGAAATCCCGAAGAAATATAAGGAACTCATAGCGATTGCCGTCGCACTGACGACCCAATGCCCTTATTGCCTTGAGATACACAAAGCCGCTGCGATAAAAGCCGGAGCGACCGAAGGACAAATAGCAGAAGCAACTTTTGTTGCGGCCGCATTGAGAGCCGGAGCTGCTGTTACGCACGGCACCCACCTCATCGCTGACAAATAAAGGAGAGAGCATCATGCGTATCAACTCTGACTTTTCAAAACGTGCTGTCATTAGACCTGGCGATATTGACTGGGTTCCCTCTCCCGCAGCTGGAGTTGAACGCATGATGCTTGACCGAATTGGCAATGAAGTAGCAAGAGCGACCACTATTGTTCGTTATTCGCCAAATTCATCATTCCCCCGTCACTCACATGATGGCGGCGAAGAATATATTGTTCTCGATGGAACTTTTTCGGATGAATCTGGTGACTATACTGCCGGAACCTATGTTCGAAATCCTATCGGATCGAGTCATTCCCCTTATACGAAAGACGGGGCAACAATTTTAGTAAAACTGCATCAGTTCAATAAGGGCGACAAAGAGCAATTTGCCATCGATACCAAAGCCCAGCGGTTTGTTCCCGGGCCATCTCCCGGATTGACGGTTTTGCCGTTACATAGTTTTGGCACGGAGCATTCCGCGCTTGTGAAATGGGCGCCGGGTTCGAAACATGGTGAGCACCGGCATTGGGGTGGAGAAGAGATTTTTGTTCTGGATGGCGTATTCTCAGATGAGTATGGTGATTATCCCAAGAGAACATGGCTCCGCAATCCGCACCTTTCATCACATAGACCGTTTTCCAACGAAGGTGCGCTCATATTTGTAAAGACCGGGCATTTGCTGCAATCAAATGAAACTGACCAGTAATTCTGGATAGTGCGTGCGTGTTGCAAGCGCGGCAATATGCAGCGCATTGGGGAAAACGTATGTACCTTTGACAGTTAGGAGCTCGCCATCTTCGCCAACGGAGCCGAGGAAAACGCGCTCTAAGCCGGCGCTGAACTGGCGACGCTGGTAGGCATTGTGTCATGCATCAGCCGTTCGATTAGCGTATCGATCTGTTCGCGCATACCCATCTGGTTTTGCACACGCATCTCAAGCTCATGAAAATTCTGACTGGCCATGACGCAATCTACTCCAGTTCGGGCGGACCATTGGGGCAATCAATTAAGTAGCCCCAACCACCATTGTCCAGTTTCTTTGCGACTTCGGTCGACTGTCCCTCAGCCATGACTGATCCATCGGGTGCGATGACGCGCCAATTGGCGCGGAGCATAGCTGTGTCGCCTGTGATAATTTCGCTAAAGACGTTACTCTCGATTTTGGGGCGTACATCCATGAAAGCTTCAAAAGCCTTGCGAGCGCCGTCCACCCCCCGGCCTGGAGGCGTATCGGATGGAAAGAAAACTAGGCAGTCAGGATGAAACAGCGACACGATCCCATCAAGGTCGCCGTCTTGCAGATAGGTGCTGACGCAGTCGGCAATATCGCGTGGTCGGTATGCTATATGTTTGGTCATTGAAAAACCTCAAACGTGTAGGGTTGAAGAGAAATCGGGGGCATCAAAAATCGAGACTTAAGCTAGTCGCGATCCGCAGTGCTACTGAACTGTGCGGTGAAGAAATCATGCGTATCCACAATCTCTTTGGTAACAGTTTTCAGGGTGGTCATGTGTGCTTGCTCCAAACGATAGTTGTTCTAGGAGGCGGGCTGCGTTGACTGAAGGAGTTAGGCTGGCCCGTTGTTGTCAATGTCTAGGATCATCTTCCAAGCACCGCTTGCATCGCGCTGGTACACCAAAACCAGACGGCCTTCTGGATTGCGAGTTTCCCCGGTGTCGCGCATCTTCATGGTGCCATAAAAACGGCCCGATACGACGGCCACATCACCAAAAAACTGCAGGTCTTCAATATCGTAACCTGACGTGATTTCAGCAGCTGCGATCCGAGGATTGTATTTGTCACGAATACCTTGCGTACCAATGGTCACTGGTTGACGTTCATTCACGGTCATTGTGTCAGGATGACAGGTGGCAACCATCGCTTCGATGTCGCCAGAATCCAGACCATTGTTCCAAGCGTTGATCACGGTTTCGATTTCTTCACGTTGTGTCATTTGTATTCTCCTTGGTTTCAGTTTTGGCTTGCAAAGACAGATAGGCGGATTATATTGATCTGATAACCTATGTTCTTCTGAACACACTGTTAGGAATACCAAACAATGGAACGTCAACAATTAAGCGATCTGACAATCTTCGCAGAGGTGGCGCGAGCAAACGGATTCCGCGCAGCTGCCTCGCGTCTGAACCTACAACCGGGCTCAATCAGTGAAGCGGTGCAGCGCTTTGAAGACCGTCTTGGCGTTCGGCTGTTTGAGCGATCCACACGATCGGTAGCGCTTACGTCTGCGGGAGAGAGGCTGTATTCGCGCAGTCTTCCGGCCTTGTCCGATTTGGAAATCGCTATTCAGGAGCTCGATGAGGCAAAGGACGCGATCGCGGGCACATTACGGCTAAGCGCACCTTACAGCGCCGGCCCGTTCTTTCTGGATCGGCTAATAGGCGAATTTTCTCATGCATATCCCAGTGCCCAAATCGAACTAATTTATGACGACGCGAAAGTCGATCTGGTTACAAGCGGTATAGATGCTGCGATCCGATCAAACACACTTCTTGAGCAAGACACCCATGCTATACCCGTCGGACCTGCACTTAAGATGGCAGTTGTCGCATCGCCTGATTACCTCTCAAAAAACGATACGCCTGAATGCCCCGATGATTTACTCGATCACGATGGAATATTTTTTGCATTCGGTACCTCAGGAACTGTCGCGCCCTGGTCCTTCCACGGTGCAGATGGCCAACGCATAGTTAATCCCAAGCGCCGGATCGCCGTTAACAATCTTCGATCCATGGTACAATTTGCTGAAAGCAGCCTGGGCATCGCCTATGTCTATAAAGAAGCCGCCAAAGACGCGCTGGAGCAGGGCCGGTTACTGTCTCTTTTCGAGGATCAAGTTCCCGAACTGCCGCGCTACTCCTTAAACTATCGCACGAAGCGTCACATGCCTCCCAGACTAAGGGCTTTCATCGATCTTGCTAAACTTTCATCTGTCGGTCGCGGCACGTCTTAGATTAGGCCCGGGCAACTTCAGTTTGACGATATCGGTTCCCGACGCCGCGAGCGTGCTCTTGGTTAGTTCAACACCGCCACAGAACGAAGCCGATCAGATGCAAGGTCAACAAACGCTCGTACCTTGGCAGCTGCTCGGCGGCCCTCAACATGCACTAGGTTGATAGGCAATGGCTCAGGTTCAAAATCCTCAAGGACGGTTTGCATCGCGCCGCTTTCGAGATCAGGACCGATTTGATAGGATAAAACGCGCGTAAGCCCCCAACCTCTGCGGGCCATTTCAATGCCCGATGCCACGCTGCTTACCGTCAAGCGAGAGTCGATCCGGACCACCTGATCCATGGCGTAACCAAACCTCCATTCAGGAGAGGGACTGACTGGACGGATAGCAACGGTTCTGTGCACCTGAAGGTCCTCTGGGGAAAGAGGCATGCCGTTTAATTCGAAATACTTAGGCGAACCGCAAATCACCCTTCGCACCCGTCCCACTTTAACTGCAGATAGATCGGATGATGGAAGGTGTCCAATCCGCACAGCAATATCGAACCCTTCTTCAATCAGGTTTACGATGCGGTCCACCATGACAACGTCAACCGAGACGTCAGGATAGAGATCAAGAAATTCACTCAAGACCGGCATAACATAGATACGCCCAAATTCGTGCGAGCAAGTTAAACGCAGTTGACCAACGGGATTGGTTGCTGCGCCCGAAGCAGTGTCATTCGCGGTTTGCAAGTGCTCAAGGATTTGCCGGGCATCTTCCAAATAGGCCAGTCCGACATCGGTCAAACGCACTCGCCTGGTAGTGCGCGTGAAGAGCCGCGTCCCAAGCCGTTCTTCCAGAGAGTTAATGCCACGAGTAATAGAGGGCGCGCTGAGGCCAGTTTTGCGGGCACCACCAGCAAAACTTCTTGCTTCGGCAACTGCCACAAAAACTTCGAGTGCTTGAATTCGATCCATAAAGACATCGTACTGATTATTATCAAAATACGAAACAATCTCTTTTGAAAATAGAATATTCTTCTAAAGTTTGGATCATCCTATCTCCATTTCATCAGCAGATCACCTGCACAACCAACTGGAGAAATAACATGTCACGCATAGCTACCCCAGCTTCAATCTCTCATGCGCCCGAAGGCTCTCACTCGCTTCTGAAAGCGGTCGAAGGATCCCTCGGATCAGTACCTAACCTCTTCCGCCTTGTTGCCAACAGCCCCGTCACTCTAGAAGGTATGCTCGGCATGAACGGCGCGCTTGCCAAGGGATCGCTCAATGCAGCCACCCGCGAACGCATTGCTCTCGCAATCGCGAATTACAACGGCTGCAGCTATTGCAACAGCGCCCACACCTATCTCGCAAAGAATTTTGCCAAACTCGATGAATCTGAGATCGAAGCCAACCGCAACGGACGTTCGACGGATGCAAAGGCCGATGCGGCGGTGCAGTTCGCTCTAAAAATTGTCAAGGAACGTGGCCGTATCACCAACGGTGATATTGCAGCAGTCAGGCTGGTTGGGTTCTCAGATGCCGAGTTAGTCGAGATTGTTGGCCATGTCGCTTACAATATCTTGACCAATTATCTCAACGAAGTGTTTGGAACCGAGATCGATTTCCCTGTTGTCGAGGCGGCCCGCGCGGCCTGACCTACATTGGAGGCCTGCGGTTTCCCCTCTCCCTAAACCCCCACCGCGGGCCTCCCTCCCTTCACTAAACACAGGAAACAATCGATGGAACAGAAAGAAGCCCCCCGCGCACCGTTGCCGCCTTTCACGCGCGAGACAGCAATCAAGAAAGTCCGGCTCGCGGAAGATGGCTGGAATTCTCGCGATGCAGCCAAAGTTGCGCTTGCCTACACGCCCGAAAGCAAGTGGCGCAATCGCGCTGAATTCCCTCAGGGCCGTGAACAAATCGAAGAATTCCTGGCCCGCAAGTGGATCAAGGAACTCGACTATCGGCTGATTAAAGAGCTCTGGGCGTTCGATGCCAACCGCATCGCAGTTCGCTATGCCTACGAATATCGCGATGACAGCGGCAACTGGTTCCGCGCTTACGGTAACGAGAATTGGGAGTTCGATGCCAATGGCTACATGGCCGTGCGCCATGCCAGCATCAATGAACACCCAATCGCCGAGCAGGACCGCAAGTTTCGCTGGCCACTTGGTCGCCGACCCGACGATCATCCGGGCCTGTCTGAATTCAATTTTTGAAGCCCCCACAAAGCAAGTAAATTTCAATGAAAGGACTTACCCATGAACACTCAATTTCCAACCGATGCCACGCCTATCAAGCTTTTTCGCGTTGCCAAATCTGGCCATAGCCACCGGGCTGAGTTGATGATGGCACTGCTCGGTCTGCCGTATAAAACCATTGAGGTGGATATGGCCAATGGCGCGCACAAAGCACCCGACTACATTGCAATCAGCCCATTTGGTCAAGTGCCAGCAATTGATGACAACGGGACAACTTTGTCAGATTCTAACGGAATCATTGCATATCTAGCAGAGCTTTATGGCAACGCTTCCGATTGGACCGGACGCGACCCAGTAGAAAAGGCACAGGTTCAGCGCTGGCTTTCTGTTGCAGCAGGCGAGATCTTCGCTGGACCATGCTGTGCTCGCCTCGTCACCGTATTTGGCGCACCCTTTGATCATGACGCCTGCATCGCGAAATCGCATGCATTGTTCGAAGTCATGGAGAAGGAACTTGATGGCAAAAGCTTCCTGGTTGCAGAGCGTCTGACTTTGGCTGATGTTGCCGGATACAGCTATATCGCTCATGCTCCTGAAGGCGGAGTGAGCTTGGAGGCTTATCCAAACATCCGCCGCTGGCTCAGCAATATTGAAACACAGCCCAACTTTGTCGGAATGGCAGCCTCGCCAATTCCTGCGGTAGCGTGAGCCAAGCTGGGGCGACAAATATAGGCGATGAAAGGACCGAAAATGACAGCAGGACATCCATGGCATAGAGGCGAGACGCTCGTTCAGAAGCGCCGCGACACACCGCACGCGCTGTCAGTCTCAGCACCAGATTATATCGAAAAGGATATGCCGCGGGAGCATGCAGAGTTCTTCGCTGGGCTGCCTTATCTGCCATTGGCAACGCTGGATAAGCAGGGTCGGCCATGGGCTAGTATTCTGGTCACGACCTCGGATAGCGATCCTGCCATTGGCATCACGACATCCGGCCGCAACCAGACCGATGTTGTCGCCGAGGTGAACCCCTACGATCCTTTCGTTCGAGCGCTGGGGTCGGACCAGAGACCCTCTGGCGCTGATCGCCGCCTCTTTGCAGGAGTTGGAGTCGATTTCACCAATCGTCGGCGCAACAAACTGGCCGGGGCCGTAGAACCCATCTCCACCGATCAGCCAGGCAAGGTGAGTCTGCGACTGGTCTCCGATCAGCATCTGGGCAATTGCCCCAAATACATTACCGTGCGCTCGCTAGAGCACGAGGACCGGGAGGCTGAACTTGTTCTCGACAGCATCGAGGCGCCAACGGCCGCGCTTCCGGATTCATCAAAGGCTTTGATTGACCGTGCCAGCACCGTGTTTCTGGCGACAAAACACAGCAGTGAGGCGTTTCTCGGCCAAGAGGATATGGGGTTTAATCACCGCGGTGGAGCTCCCGGGTTTGTACGTGTTTATGAAGAGAGGGACGGCGACGAGATAACAACCTATCTTGTTATGCCCGATCATTCTGGAAACCGTTTTTACCAGTCGCTGGGCAATATCGAAACCGACAGGCAGGTTGGCTTGGTGTTTCCCGACTTTACCACTGGCGACATGCTTTACATCACCGGCAATGCTGAAAACTTGTACGATGCGGATGCAAAGGAAATCATGCCGCGTGTGGAGCTGTTGACCCGTATCCAAGTAACCGGGGCGGTCTTTGTGAAAGGCGCGCTGAACCTGCGACTTGTGTCTCAAGAACAATATTCTCCTTACAATCCGCCAGTGCGATATCTTCGGTCTGAATTGGACGCGATGGGCCACACGGCTGATGCATTTGAAGCCCCCAATCCGATTGGAGCGACACTTGTTTCAACTCAGCAGATCTCCGATACGGTTCGCACATTCACCTTTGAGCTGTCGGAAGAGATCGACATGCCCACACCGGGCGGCTTCGGTATCTTCAATTTCTCGGGCATGCTGGATTCTGGTTACAGCCACATGAATGAAGCCAACCCCCAATTCGTGAACGAAGATTTTGTTCGCACCTGGACTCTTTCACACGCGCCCGAATTTGATGCAGAGAAAAACAAGTTCCGATCAGTCAATCAGGTCAGCGTGACGGTCAAACGCAAGCCAGGTGGCCTCATGTCTAATTTTCTACATGAGTATGTAGTCCAACAGGTCAAGCAACCAATGCAGGTGGATTTCAAAGGCGCTGGTGCCGGGTTTAGTTGTCTCACTCCAGACCTGGCAGGTGGACCTCCAACTATTCCGGCGAAGATGCTGTGGATCGCAGGCGGCGTTGGCATCACACCGTTCATGGCCATGTGGGATGGGATAAGGAATGTCGCAAAAACGCTCCCGGGACACATGTCGTCGGAAATTGTCTTGATGTTCTCCGGACGCGGCGATGATATCAACGTCTTGAAACACTTTCTGGCGACGATCAGTGCATTGCCAGAAAACCTCAATCTTCGCATCGTTGCTTTCCAAAGCACCGGAGAGGCTCAATCAGAAGCTCAAACCGCCCTTGATACCCTGACCCAGGAATTTCCCGGCGCTGCGTTGAGCATTGAACAAAGGCGTGTTCAACTCTCTGACTTGGAAGCAATCGAGGAGCTGACCGACGGAGAGGTATTCCTGTGCGGACCGGATCCCTTGATGAACTGGAGCAAGAACGCGCTTCGTGAGCTCGGCGTCAGCGAATCCAAGCTGCATCAAGAGCAATTTGCTTTTTGATGGTGAGCATCGACCACAAGAGTGTATGGCAATAGACATGTGCGGTGAAGAACCGGATGGCTCTCATCTATTTTTGACTAAGTGAACGCTCGGGACCAATCCTCGTTCCAGAGTTCCAGGGCACCCGATTTTGCGCCGGTGGATCGAATTGTGAGTGTGCCATTTACATTCTCCTTGGCCGGAATAGCCAAAGATAATGTCCGCTCCCAGGGACTAAAAAAATGTGGACCTACGTCTTGGATTGGGGCGCGAACCAGACTGGCTGCAATTGGGCCGATTGCAGACAGTCTGGATTTGGCTGCTTTGAGCGAAAAAGCGGACGCTTAACCTTTGCAGCAATGGAGATATATAGCCTCCGCGATCCGCATATTTGACTGTTTAAAGCCCAAGGGAGCCACTGTTCATTAAATGCTGCGGATCAACATTAGTTTTTATGCCATCAAGCAGTATCCTGGCTCGATCATCAAGGCTGTCGTTATGGCGATAGGTTCGTCCAATTTGGAAATGAACCGCGCCATGGTGATAGAATAGGCTAACCAGTTCCTGCTTTATCTGCTGAGCAAACTTCCAAGCTTCGCCATTTGCGTCAAGAACAGGTAATTTGGCAATATGACTGCTTTCAATAGTGTCTTCAATGACTGGATTACGGGCGTCAGGCCAATAAATACAGGGTTCGATAATGATACCTGATCCTCCGACAGCTGCTATCAGAGTGCCTTCGTGCAAGCCCATTTCGTCCATCTTTTCGCGGTGCTTGTCAAACAACGCCAGAATAGCTTCATAGCAATCTTTGGCGCGGCTGTGTGGTAACAGACCATGAACCGGCGCCCAGCGTTCGCCATCAGGTCCCAGCACTCCATTGAGCGGACCGAATGGATTTGCTCGAATAATTTTGGGGATGGTGTTTTCCGTTTCCGCACCACCATGTTTCGAGACAATTTGACGCGCTTCTTCAATATCGGCATCGACCGCCGACTGAATGCGACCTTCGGCCAAAACATGCAGAGAATAAGTCGCTTTTTCCATAAAATCACGGCCAGCAGAAATAACTTTTGCACCCTCTTTTAATGCTTTGAAAACCGAGCCCTGTTTTTTCATCATGCCGACCAGCTGTTTCGTGTCGCTCGCGAGACTGTCGCGCTTCATCCGAATGGCATTGAGTTTAGGGTCGAATCCAAAACATTCCGTTGCGATGCTGGCACGCTCAATATCGGACGAAGCCTTCAGCAAGGCATTGTGTGAAGCAAAGGTAAAGCTGGCGTAGCCATGGGTCTTGGCCTCAGGGATAAGACGCAAGGTAATTGTGGCCTTCATCGCCAAAGCGCCGGTATCAGCCAGAAAAAGTCCAGTCAGATCTGGTCCGTAGGGGCGAGCGAATTTGCTGCCTGTCTGCATGACATTGCCATCGGCGAGTACCACTTCCATAGATATACAACTTTGTACAGCTGTGCCGTATCTGCATGTGCCCCAAAAAATACCATTTTGACTCATACCGCCGCCAACGGTTGCCTTTTTACCGGAGAGCGTTCCCCAGAATGGCGTCCGCAAACCCTTGGGAGACAATGCCTCATGCAATTGTGCCCATGTACAACCAGCCTCGACGGTCACCGTCATATCGATTTCGTTAATATCCAAAATACGGTTCATTGCGGCCAGATCAAACAGGACGCAACCAGGCTTTTCTGCAGTATAACCGCTGGTGTAGCTCATGCCGCCGCCGCGAGGTATTACTGTCAGTCCTTGTGATGTGGCTGCTCGGACAGCCGCTGCTAATTCTTCCTTACTTGAGGGGCGAACCACTGCCAGCAAGTCGGCACCGCGCGAATAAATATCATGCGCATAAAAATCGAGCGTCTCCGTATCGGATAGGACTTGAGCGCCTGATTGTGCAATCAACTCAGTCGGAGATAGCTGTACTTTGGTGGCCATGTCGGATCCTTCTCAATAACCAGTCATGCTAGTTGTTTTGTTCCTTTGGGAACGGAAGTGTTTGGAAATGATGCAGGATATCTACCCAGTGCCAACAACAAGACACTTCCGGCGATGAATAAGAAGATTGCAATCTCCAGCATGGGATCATAGCTGCCAGTCTGGTCAACCGACTGAGCGTACAGTCGAGGCGAAACGCCAGCGCACAATCCAAAAAATAGATAGATAGCACCAAAAATCTTTCCGTAATTCCGCATGCCAAAATAACGGGCGACCATGAATGCTATAACATCGGATTCTGCCCCTGCTGCCAGCCCCAGGAAAAAGGCAGCAATTTGTAGAGGCAATAGATCATCGCTGGTGCCGATCAGAAGATAGCAAGAAATGGCCGGCAAAAGTAGAACGGGAAATGCGATGCCAGGCGCCCAGAAACGATCAAATAGCATGCCGACAATCACGCGACCGAGTAATATGCCAATACCGACGATGGTTGCGACACCAGCGGCATCGGAGGCTGTAAAACCATGTTTCTGAACCATCGGAACCATATGCACATGAGCGCCGCCGTAGGCGGTTGATATCAATATGGTTGAAGCCACCATTATCCAGAATCGATAGGATTTAAAAACCTGCGCTATAGTCATACCAAGCAGTTCTCCGCTATCATCGACCAACGCCTGCGGGCGCTCTTCAGGACGAGGTTCGCGAAACCACAAAAGCGCAAGCGGTAGAGCAATAATGAGTGTGAGAAATGCCAGCGAAGGAAATAGGGCGCGCCAACCCCATGCTTCAATAATCGCTGTTCCCAAGCGAGGCACCACGATTGCGGTCAAACTGGTTCCTACCAGCATGATTCCCAGAGCAAGTCCGCGATTTTCAACGAACCACTGACTGATGCCCCGGCTCCAGGTGACCGGTGTAGAACCAATGCCGAACAGACTTATCAATACCCAAATCGCGTACCAGACACGAACATCTTTCGGCGTAAAATGGAGCATCGAAAATGTGACAATGAACAAAACAAGGGAGACAATTGCGACCTTACGAGCGCCAACTTTATCTGCAAATGCGCCGTAAAGAGGCGCGAGAAGTGCCGCTACAACACCAAAGATCGTGATGCCGTTAGCAACCTGCGCCACCGTCCAGCCATATTCAGTTGTGATTGGACCAATGACCAGTCCTATAGAGTTGTAGGGGATTGGTGATGCCCCGAGTGCAACGCCAAGCAAAGCTGCGATAAGCGGCTTTGATCCGAGTTTGAATTCGCGATGCTTTATAATGTTCGTCATTGATATCCGATCACCCAATACTTCTTAGATCACAGACACATGCTGATTTATGCAATCGCTAAAACTGTATAACTTCTCGGACAGCTTAAACATTGATCAAGACCTCCGCCAAACGATCAGGCGCTGTAACCATTGCATCGTGACCGGTTTGAATTTCGTGATAGTCCCATTCAGGATCATTTTTCACTTGAGCAGCAATAAAAGGGAAACCACTATGAGGCAGAACCGGATCGGTGCAATGGATATAGCTCCTTGCCGGATTTTCTTTTTTGTCATTATCCAATCTGATACGATCAAGCCAGGTTTTGAGTGGATGCGGAGTTAGCTGCGATTTCACCCACTCGTATCTCGGATGACTAACCGGGACACCAATAACCTCCGGTGGGAAGGCAGTCATAGCGATACCGTCCGGCGCCATTTTACTCAGTTGCTCAGTGGTTTCGGACAATTCCGCTGTTGTTTTTTTCGCACCGTAACTAATCATGGACTGACCGTCCATTGGCAAAGCTGCATCCAGATATACTAAATGTCTTATCCGTTCCTGCATTCGATCAGCAACGCCGGTTATGACCATGCCGCCATAACTGTGGCCTACCAAAACAAAGTCTTCTAATTCATGCTTGTCAATCACGTGAATGACGTCATCTATATGAGTCTGCAATCCAATAAGAGCACTCATTTCGTCCGCTCGGCTACCGAGGCCAGTCAGCGTTGGCGCGATTACTTTGTACCCACGACTTTCTATCAGTTTTTTAACTGGCTCCCAGCACCAACCGCCGTGCCAGGCGCCGTGTATCAAGAGATAGGTCTTCGAAATAGTTGGTATCCCAATATATCCGACCGTATTGGTCGGCATAGCAAGAGAAAGAAACGCCGTGCCTGCCGAAAAAACAGCGGCACGACGCGATATTGGATTAATTCGCACGACCGCCAAATTTGTAGTTTGCGCGAATTGTCCATCTGCCAGGATTGTTGAAGTAGGTATCCTGATTGCCAAAAGTTGCAACAAGATAGCGCTTGTCGAAACAATTTTGACATTCAACTGAAAATGTTAGCGCTTCGCCAATCGGCTTTATGTCAACACCAGCGTTCACCAACACGTAGCCATCAGATGGGCCCAGACCACGCGTAGCAACTTCTTGATCTGATGTTAGCCTGACGCTGCCTCGCGGTGTGATAGTCGCATTGCCAATCTCTATGTCATATGAACCGCCAAGAGTGGCTTGCACATCAGGGCTTCTTTTTGGTCCGACAATATCACAATTGATATCGAATACTGAAAACGAGAAGTTTGGAGCCGCACAGGCGTTAACTTCCGCAGCATCAGGGCGATATCTTGCGTTCATCACACCAAGCGAGGCGTAGATGTTGAATTCTGGTGTCGGGTTGATAAACGCTTCGATTTCAAGTCCGCTGTTCAAGAGTCGGCCAGCATTGCCAACCGCAAACACGCCCTGCGAAATTGCTGTGTTTACCTGAAGGTCTTTTGCTTCAATATAAAAAGCTGTCGCTGCAACACTAAACACATTTCCAACGGTCAAGCGTGTTCCTGCTTCATAGGACCATACTTTTTCAGACGAGAAAGGTAGCAGGCCTGAAGCTGTATTTACGCGAGCATTCCAACCACCAGAACGAAACCCCCGTGTTGCAGATGCGTAGAACATCCAATCGTCGGTAGCTTGAAATTGCAGAGCAAAGCGGGGTGTCCACACTTTTTCCCGTTGTTCAATCGGAATTCCCAGCGCAATCATGTTGGCTGTTGTCAAATCAGTGATATCACCGATGGGGCGATTGTCAGAGATCTGAAAAGTCTTCTTTTCATCGGTATATCGAACCCCTGCCGTTGCAGTGATGTTGTCTGTAAGAGCAAAATCCCCCTGAATGTATCCGGCTATATTTTCGGTTTCGTTGGTGATGATCCGGTCGCGAGACGGAACTGGGCCTGCAAAATAGGCAGCAAAGTCGGAACGGTTATCTTCCTTCAAATAAAACAAACCGGTAGTGACATTCAAAAAGTCGTCAAACAGAGATGCGTTGTACTTCAATTCCACCGAATATTGTTTGAATTCGCCAATATTGTCGATGATAAACACATCATCCGGACTCGGGCTAGCAAGAGACGGAAATGTCATAAAGGCATCGAATTGTGGCAATGGAAAGTTCGTCAGAAAGTCGTTTTCAACTTTCCGGTAGCCAAGAATCAGATTGATCTGGCCGTTATCACCAGTTTGAACAGCTAAATTCGAAGAGATGTTGAACGATTGCGTTACACTGCCCGGTTGCGCCTTTGAAACAGCACCCGGGAAAACAGCGCCTAACCCTAGCGGTAGAAGAGAGGTGGTCACGAGATCGACTTCGCCGTAGTTTCCTGAAGTTCGTGCTATTCCCGTCGCTGCATTTGTATCCAAATTTGTATCGCGGCCAGTGATATTGGTACCACTATCATCAATGTAATCAACGGCTGCGTACCAGTTGATCGTGTCTGAAACATCTATGTCAGCAGCGAAACGGGCTCCCCATGCATTACGATCATTTTGATTGATGCCAAGTCTTGTGTTTCGAAGCCAGCCATTGTCATCAATACCAAATCCACTCACCATGAAACGAGCGCTGTCAGAAAGAGGCAGGTCAAGCGAGCCGCGTATCATCACTTCGTCAAAACGACCATAGCTAGCTTCAACAAAACCGCCCAGTTCCTCTCCTGGTTTTCTGAGTACAATATTTATTGCACCGCCAGTTGTGTTTTTCCCAAAAAGCGTGCCTTGAGGGCCGCGTAACACCTCAGTTCGTTCGATATCGAATAGGGCAATATTGTTTCCGTTCTGCCGCGAATAGAATATTTCGTCGACATAAGTGCCCACGGCCGGGTCAAATGTCGGAAATGATTCGTCCTGACCTTGACCGCGTAAAAAGTATACATTTGCGCTACCAAGAGTGGTATTGTTACTGCCCACGAAATTTGGAATTGTATCAACCAAATCCAGCGTTTTCTTAACGGCGAGCGTATCAAGCTGTTTGGGTGAAAAGGCTGAGATTGCAATCGGTACATCCTGAATGCTTTGCTCACGCCGTTGTGCAGTCACCACGATTACGTTGCCACCGGATTGTGACTCATCAGCAGAGTCAGTATCCTGTGCGAATGCCGGGGTGCCTGCTAATCCCGCCAATGCAAGTCCAAAAATCATGCTGCTAGACAATGCTACTTTGGTTAATTTCATTTTCCCTCTCCCCGACCATCTGGCCATTTTGAAATCTCAGCTAGATCGCAATTGAAATAGAGGTCTCAAAGACCTAAGATCCGTTTCCCAAAACAGCTAGTCGGGAGACATCACTGAAAGCTAACAACCAATAGGGTATATTTCACAACCAAAATGACTTGGTATGGGACTATGTTTGTCCGGTCGCAGTTAGGCCGCGCAATTGTGAAATTCCCAAAGTTGAGCGGCAGGCAACCAAAAGTTCATTTTGGAGACTCTGTGCTACCGGTTGAAGGGAAGAGTTACGGCGTGTCGCAAAATAGGCAGTACGACTAATTGGGAACGGTGTCTCTTCAATGAAGTGGAATTGATCGCGTTCAGTTTGGGAAGCTGCAAGTTCGCGCGCCATCACCATCACGCAATCGCTATTGAGCAAGGTTGATTTGGCAAGAATTACGGAGTCAATATCAATATATTTCGCTGGAGGCGTAAGCCCGGCGCCCAAGAAGACACTGCAGATACGCTCCCATTGCTCTTTAAGCTGCAAGGAGAGCAGCCATGTTTGTGAAACCAGATCTTCCAAAGTTACATCAGTTTTTTTGGAAAGCGGATGATCGCGGCGCATCATGATGACATCCCGATCCTCAAATAACGCATGTCTCTCAATCGCTTCATCTGCCTGCATTTCACTAGGTGGTGCGCTGGCGACGAATTCCACGTCACCTTGCAACAGTTTTTGATATAGTGACTTCGAATCCCCAGATGTAATACTAAGTGTTATACCTGGCTGTTTCTCGCTGAATCGATTGATAATGATTGGGGCAATTCGAGTTAGAAATGACCAACCAAGACCGATACGAACATAGCCGCGATCTGCTCCGCGCAGAGCGCTAATCTCAGCCGCCGCGAGACGTGTTTCCGCTGTGATGACCTTTGCGCGCCGCGCTAACGCATGTCCAAAATTTGTTGGCTCTGCACCATAGGTACTTCGATCAAATAGCTTAACAGCAAGCCCTTCCTCCAGTTTCGCTACACTTTTGGAGACAGCCTGCTGGCTGACATTGTTGCTTTTTGCAGCACGCGAAAAACTCCCCGTATCATATACGGAAAGAAAATGTTGAAGCTTTTGCGGATCCATTGTTGGCTTGATCAAACGCTGGCGGAGATTGGGTTGCTTGGTCATTTTGCCTCACTTGTAAGATTATCACAAACAGCAGATGTACGAATAACGCTAATGGTTGTTATTCGAGCAATACCAACTGATTTACCCGTTGAAAAGAGAAAGCCGGAAAAGAGGGTGATAGTTTTGGATATTCAACGTAAACCAATTTTGAGCGATGTTATGCCCCAGATGATCAGGCATGAGGGAATTTGGAAAGGTATTTATCGCCACGTTGATGCCAACAGCGTTGAAGTCGATGTTCACAACGCTCGCGTAGAGTGCATTTTTCCGGCTGAAGGACCTTATGCTTATATCCAGAAAAACCTGTTTACGTGGGCGGATGGTCGCGAATATCATTCGACATTGAATGGCGTTTTGCGCGATGGAAAGCTGTGGTGGAACAATGAAATATTTGAAGGCTGTGGTTGGGAAACTGACTTTGGGCTAATTCTATTAAATCTAGAACGGAAAGATGATCCAGGTGCCAATTTCTACGAGATAATCTGCCTTGGTGATGATGACAAACATCGTGCACGAACATGGCATTGGTTCAAGGACGGGCAATTGTTCAAACGGACATTGTGTGATGAATATCGCGCGTGAAGTTCGGATGCTTTTGAAACCGTCCCATAATCTAACTTCATAACTTCTTGCAGGACTATATCATTCAATGAAAATTAAAGGTGTGATCCGTGAGGTTGGGAGCAATCAGCCAAAATTATTGGACCGACAAACCGATCCATCAAATCCCTCAGACGTGTTTCCAAACCTATTCAAAGTTCAAGGCAATTGGACAGGCACATACTATATTTTCGATAATGGTTGTCGCTGCATCGATTCTGGTCAGACTTCGATGTCTCACAAATTTTTGGATGATCATCCGATACGGTATTTTCAATCGGAGATTCTGTGTTGGAAAGATGGTCGAGTTCAAACGTACAAATACACTGCTAGGGTTTCAAATAGCGAGCTTTACTGGATAGGAGATGAAGTGGATGGTGGCATCTCTGAGACCAATTCCGGGTTGATTATCACCGAGATCAAGAACCCGTCGGCAATAAATCCCGTTTTGCGCAAAGAAACTATCTGTTTGGATCGCAACGAAGATTTTAGAAAGCGGACGATTGAATGGCGCGACAAGCGTGGGCCGATCAGACGCGCCATGTGTAAAGAAGTCAGGAATAAGAAATCCTAAATAGCGAAACAGAGATGCTCTACTTGAAATTGGAATAGTTGAAAGATGCCATCAACGTCTGTTGTTTGTTATTTTGTCACGAGCACTAACAACGAACATGGAAATATCCGCTATCGGGGTAAAGCAGAAACCGTCGGAATGTTCAAAACTCGGGCGTATTCCGGACCGGCAACAATTGGGCCGTGGGCGGACTGTCTGCTTCTGAGTACTTTGGGTGCAAAAGCAGACGCTAGGATTCAATCACGGTCCAACAGATTTTCATTTCAAATTCTCGGATTAAGGCAACCGTGTGCACCGAAGAGCACTCAAACCTCTTCTAACTGGATCGACGGTATTGCTGTATACCGTTCCAAAACCCAATTTACATGCTCCCAATAGGCTTTGGTTGTTCGGCCGGATAGCCAATTGCCAATCATGTCCGCAGACAATTCTGGTGGGCAAAGATGATAGTGTGAGCGGAGCAACCTTGATGCGCTTATTCCGGTTCTTTCTTTTTCCAGCTTAATCTGTTCAAGCAGTTCTGGCTCAATTTTGTATTTGTATCGCTTCGTGGCGCTGTTCTGGATGATCACGTTTGAATGTGTGTAGAAGCAAGAATCTGACATGGTCTTTCCCCAATAAAGATGAAAAAATTGATCAAATGATCTTTCATTCCATTCGCAATCGGCATGCCAGAATCCGCGAAACTCCAAAGTTCAATGGATTGACTGGTTAATAGAATTTTACCCAATTCTATCCTTTTTGCAGGATGCAATCTTATTCGCAAAATGCAGCGCCCTTTATGGCATTCTGAAAAGTAGAAGCACCGTCCATAGTGTAAGTCATTGTATATAAACATATTACTGTTTTGGCATGAACTATGCTGTTCCTTAGATATTTGATCACAGGAGTATCCGATGGATCGACAGATAACATTATGGTTTGGCGAGTTGCTTGGCAGTTCGAGCTTGTTGGACGAAACCATCCTTACGCTTTCCTCAAGCCACCTCATAAAAGGCGGTGCTCTGGTTGCACTCTTGTTATATATCTGGGTCGCCAAACCCGGCCAATTGGGGATTGGAGTCCAGAGGACTCAAAATCAAAACCGCGTCACCATTTTGACTGCCCTTGTTGCCAGTGTGTTCGCTGAAATCTTTGCACTGATCCTGTCTCATAAAACGGATTTCAGATTACGGCCATTCCTGGAAAAGTCTCTTGATCTTCAGGTTCCGGATCGGTTGCAGTTGCTCGGACCCGAGATGATGACAAGCAGCTCCTTTCCAAGCGATCATGCCATTTTGTTTTTCGCGATTGTGGGCGGCATATTCATGGTCTCGCGCGGGCTTGGCATGTTTGCTTTCCTATATTGCAGCATTTTCATCGCACTGCCGCGTATTTACCTTGGATTGCATTATACCAGTGATATTTTGGTGGGAGCAGCCATCGGGCTGTTCTTTGCGATTGCCGGTACCGGTCTGCTCGCAAACTCCCGTATCGTAAGAGGAACTATTGGCTGGTCCCATAGCTACCCGGCGGTCTTCTACCCGGTATTTTTTCTCTTTTTGTATCAGGTCGCTACCATGTTGGAAGATCTGCGGGCGTTCATGCAATTGCTGAAGTTGCTTTGATCACATTTTTCAGGCCGGGCAACGGAGATTATGGCAGCGGGGTGTATCGCTCTGTTGCCGCAATAGTGATTGCTCTGATGAACTGATTTGCTCAATGAGCAGTTGGCAGGCTCGACGCCCATTTTTCCTTTTTTCTGTAAAGCGTCGATGGACTGACACCCAATTTCTTGGCGGCCTTGGTTAGACTGCCGCCACAATTTTGAACGGCTCTGTCGACTAACAGCCTCTCGACTTGATCAAGAGTCATATCGTCAAACTGGTCAATAGCTGACACCGTCACAGGTGTGTCTGGTGACACACTGGAAAACTGTGCGGAAGGGTTTGGTTGTTGCACTTGTTGTACGACGGCCGAGAATTCAGAGACGATCGATGGATCCAGTTCCGGTCCCGCAAACATAACCGCAGCCCGGCGCATCAAGTTTTGTAACTCTCGAACGTTACCCGGCCAGGAATGTTGTTCGAATTTTTGGGCCAGAATTCCACTGAGCGGTTCGAAGGACTTTCCTTCCTCTTCTGCAAAGCGGTTTAAAAAGCTGTTTGCCAACAACACGATGTCACTACCTCTTTCTCTCAGTGGCGGGAGATGAATGGGGACAACGGCCAATCGGTAATAGAGATCTTCACGAAAACGCCCCTCTTGAACTTCGATAGAAGGAGTGCGGTTGGTTGCACATATGATGCGAACATCGACATTTTCTGCCTTTGTCGCACCAACACGCTGTACGGTCCCTGTTTGCAAGAACCGTAGCAGCTTCACTTGCAACTTGAGTTCCATTTCGCATATTTCATCAAGGAATAGAGTTCCACCATGTGCGGCCTGAACAGCGCCCACGCGATCAGAAATCGCTCCGGTAAATGAGCCCTTCAAATGGCCAAATAATTCTGATTCAAGAAGATTTTCCGGAATCGCACCGCAATTAATCGCGACAAATGGTTTCTTGGCGCGCGGTCCCGAATTGTGAATTGCATCCGCGCAGACCTCTTTACCGGTGCCGCTCTCGCCTGTGATGAATATGGTCGCTTTGGATTTGGCAACATTTTTGATCTGGCTGTAAACGGACTGCATCGGCGCGCTGTTGCCAATGAAACCGCCCAGTGTGTTTGAATTGGCTGTTCTACTTGGTTCTTGAGGAGCTGTGGCTATGGTTTCCTGCTTCACCTCGGCAGCGCCCGTCGTAACGGTAACCAGCCGGCCTGGAGATAAAGGCTTGACCATGAAGTCATAGGCACCGAGCCGCATCGCATCTATTGCCCGGTTTATGGATCCATCAGCCGTTGCAACAATCACTGGAATATTCTGAACGATATCCGGATTCTGCCCAAGCCAGTCCAATCCATTGCCATCAGGCAATTGCAGGTCGAGCAAGACGGCGGAATATTGGGTTGCCTTTTCACGTAGCTGCGCATTGGCATCAGCCAAGTTGTCAACAATTACGGTTTCGAAACCCGCGGCTTCCAAATGGCCTGCATAGGCCATGGAAAGCGATGCAATATCTTCAATTATCAATATTTTCTGACTGGTCATCCAACTATCCTGAAATTGTGAACCGAGCTGATTTTCCGTCCTCGTCTATGTCCCATTCCAGCTTTCGTGGGTCACTATAATGTTCCATGCAACCTTGAACGAGGCCCTGCGCAATCGCCGCCATAGGACGGTGAGACCGGTATTCGATTATAGTTTGACCCTGCGCTTCGCTCGCGGAAATTTGTGGCGGCTTAGCATCCGGATAGAGAATGCAGACCTCGTTGTGAATATGGCTTCCCACATGGGTCAGCAGTGCTTCCGCCGTCCGGTAAGATTCCATGATATGAGGGTATAGGATTGTAAAGCGGCCATAGAGATACTTGCCATAGAGACGGCAAAGCTCGGAAGCTTCTATGCCGGATTGCTCTGAAGCTTGCCCGACCATATTCAATGCATATTCCGATGGATAATTACCAACAGATGTAAATGCCCCATCATTTGGAAGTTCAGCTCCGGAAATTACAGCATCGGCAAAATCGGCTGACTGTACTTTCTCCATGAACCGCACCAGCTCGGTGAAAATTATACCCTTCATTTTCGCATTCCCATTTGTTTTTTGTCTTCCCTTACCAAGCATCATTTATGCCAATATGCGAATGGCAGAATTTGGCGATTTTCTACTAGATTATTGCATTTTGCAATGCCCATAGTTCGCAATATGCAATAATTGTGTTTGCAAATTGCAAATTTTTGAGATTATTTAATATCGACAAACTGGTTAACCACCAAAACTGTGACATTTTAGCCATTGGCACGGTCGTTGCACCGTCATTCCTGAGATTAACAAAATCAGGTATGCCATGTTTAGACAGATGATATTATTTGGGACTTGTGCTTCGCTCCTAGGCGGTTGCGCAACCATGGAGCGTCCAGATAATCTGCCAGCGAGCCAATATGCGCCTCAACAGCAGGTTGCCGATAACAAGTCCGCAGGGCGATGCCGGAGCGGAGCGATTCCTCTTTCATCACTTCCGCAGACGCAGAATTCTTCGGCTACGTTGCTTAGTCAACCGGATCTGCTTTCGACCGGTGACCGAATTCAACTCAAGATAGCCGGCGATGAAGAAAGCCTGTCCCGAATTTATGTGATTGCCAGCAATGGATCTATCACGGTCGATGGCCGGCATTCGATCAACTTGGCAGGGAAATCGATCATCGAAGCCGAGCGCATTGTTTCCAAAACCTTAGTCGCGAAAGGACTCATCCGGGGATTGCAAGGCAGCGTGAGGTTACAGCTTCTGGAATTAGGCGGGCTGAACATTGCAATTAGCGGTGCAGTTTTTCAACCCGGGATAGTCCGTGTTGGCGAGAGATCTGCCGAAATCAGGGGCGTCAATCTCGACAATAATGATTCGGGTGATCGCAATATCGGTCGCTCCTTAACGACAGCGTTACGAGCGGCCGGTGGCGTCCGTCCCGACGCAGATCTGTCTGCGGTCTATCTGATCAGTGGAAACCGTTGGTCTCGCATTGACCTCAGCGGTGTGATTGATGGCCATGCTGTTGATGATGTTTCGCTCACTGCCAACGACAAAATCATAGTCGGTTCTGCCAATTGCTTCCAAAGTAAACTGGCAAAACCCTCTCAGGTCACCGCACCGGGCATCCGCGTATTCATATCCAATCTTTCAAGACCAGCAAGCAATAACGCCTCGTCCTCAATCGGACGACAGACAACAAGCCTCCCTTATGGAACCCGGCTATCCCAGGCGATGGTTACAGCGAATTGCGTGGGAGGATCCGCAATGAATGCGGCACGCAAGGTGGTGTTAATGTCTCGAAACCCGATAAATGGTCAGTCGGTGGTAATCCAGCGTTCCGTTGAGAAACTGGTCCGGTATGACAATCGAGATGAGCGGGATCCTTATCTCATGCCGGGCGACAGTCTTGCCTGTTACGATAGTTTTGCCATGAACGTCAAAGACGTCATCAGTCTGGTCGGTGACACAGCCACTCCCCATTTCCTATTCAAGAATGTGGATTGATCATGGCGCAGGTCTCTATGGATTCACCGGGTCTGCCCGAACGGTTGTGGCAAAGGTTCAAACAACGTCGGCCGCTGCTCAAACGTCACAAGCGTTATCTTCGGGTTGCCGCTATCTGGATCGCTGGCATCTGGCTCATAACAACGGTTTACCTGGTCCTTGCGCCGGAACAATATCGCAGCAAGTTCACCTTGATCCTGCCCGGCTCTGGCGCAGGTAGTTCACTGAATGTGGAAAGCATAGGTCAGGCCCAGTCTTCTGTTTCCTCCGCTTTTTCTAGTTCCACCATTAGTCCGACCGAAAACTATAAAAGGCTTTTGATGACGGACATCACGTTGCGAGAAAGCGCTCGAAAATCAGGGGAAAAGTTCGATCATTTCCCCACTCCCGCTGTAAAGCTAATCGATCAGACAAACCTTATTCAGGTCGAAATTGCAGGTCGTGACAACAAAGAGGCGAACAAGCGCGCAATTGCCCTGAAGGAGAGTTTTTTAGCCCAGCTCGACGAACTTCGTAAGAATGAAGCAGAAATGCGCGAGCATTCGGATGCCCGCAATCTGGTGCAGCTGGAGAAAAAAGTACGCTCGACACAGCAAGCATTGCTCGACTTCCAGGCCAAAACGGGTCTGGTGTCGTTGGATCAGTTTAACACCCGCATAGCCAATATGGATTCATTGCGTCAGCAGGAACGTGAAGCGCGTTTGGCGGTGAAACAAAAGTCAGCGGAATCCCAAAGATTTTCATCGATTTTGGGCAAAGGCGTTGGCGGAGCAAATACTGCCCTACGCCTGCGTTCGGACCCGGTTTTTCAGCAACTGGCCGACCGCTTCGCAAAGCTGGAAGTTTCTGCTCAGGAAAAAGGCGCCACACTGGGAGAAAATCACGGTGATTTGGTGCAGGTTGTTTCAGAAAGAGATACACTCAAATCGGCCCTGATAAAACGCGGGCGTTCTCTAACGGGCCTTAATTCAAATGCAATTTTAAAAAGCGTAGATATCGCTGTCGCGGATGGTCGATCCAGCCTTATGCAAGGCATGGTAATCGCAAATTCGCAAAGTGCGGGAGCACAGGCTAGCCTAGTTGAAATTCGTAGAGATATTGCAAGCCAATCTGCCAAAAGCGGGGAGCTGGTCAAGCATGCGTCAACACTCGCAGACCTCGTCCGTGATCACCGTGTTGCAGAAGCGGTCTTTTCATCTGCGTTGGCACGCATTGACACCAACAAACAGGACCCCTTCGCATCTTACCCATTGGTGCAGACGTTGGAGCAACCTTCCTTTCCAAAAAGGCCATCTAGTCCGTCTCTGCTGCTCGCTTTTGCCGGCGCATTGGCGGGAACGTGTATCATCCTTGTAGCTTTAGGATTATTATGGTTCAGACAGACCATTATCCGCACAATAGCTCCGAACGTTTAGTCAGCACCACCATAATTGCCACCTGGCTTTTATGGTTGATTGGGGGGCTATATATTGCCGGCCCGGTGATTGGCTGTATGTTGGCGCTTCAGGCATGTTATTTCTATTATGTTTCCCCTGCATTGCCCGAAGCAAAGCGACTGAGGCCGCCGCGATATCCCGTCACAATCTGGCTGGTTGCCATGGGTGCAATGCTGGGAATTCTAATCATCGGTCATCTCAACTTCAATCTTGGGACTGCTACGACTATCAAGTCATCTGTCGGCTGGGCCAAAGGCTGGATGCTTATTGCCCTGTTCATATTCGCCGGCGCAATATTACCTATCAGGCCAAGTATTATTTACCGGTCGGTTTGTCGGATGGGACAGTATACAATATTCCTCCTGCCGATTTTCTTGGCTGCTCCATTCATCGGTTTGCCTGACACCCTTTGGGTGTCTCCGCTAAAAATTGTTGGTGGCTCTGGCTCGGAATATTTTGCCACCATTTTATATACTTTAGAACCAGGGTCCGGCGCACCGCGGTGGCAGTTTTTCGCTCCATGGTCGCCCGCAGCAGGAATGATGGGCCTAGCATATTTCTTATGTGCGCTGCAGGAAAAGGATCGGAGATGGAAAACCTGGGGCATTGCCGGAGCTCTGGCAATCATTTTGCTATCGCAATCCCGGCTGGCCTTCGTAGGGCTTTTGCTCATTGGACCATTGCCATATTTGTTCCAACAGATCACAAAGCCTGCGATCTGGTTTTTAGCGCTTCCTACCGTACTCGTTCTAGGATGGTTCGCCATCGACATATTTGATGCTTTCAGCGCCGCTCAGACAGAATTTGCTAGTGCACGTGCTGACTCTACCCGGGTGCGTTCAACACTTGGTCGAATTGCTTTGGAAAGATGGGAGGCTGAGGCTTACTGGTTTGGTCACGGGATTGTTGAGCGTGGGCCGCACCTCGTAGAATATATGCCGATAGGAAGCCATCACAGCTGGTATGGGCTTTTGTTTGTGAAGGGTCTTTTGGGAATGATGGCGTTGGCCATGCCAATGATCATCAGCGCCATATATTTGTTTCGCGAAGCCCTGATGTCTTCAATAGGCCGGATTGGATTTGCCATTGTGGCATTGCTGACAATGTATAGCTTTGGCGAAAATCTGGAATCGCTTGCCTATCTCTATTGGCCAGCGTTGCTGCTGTTGGGAAAAGCATTGCAATCAAGCAGCGAGATACGTGGCTAACTGATGCCAACAACCCCGAAGGCTCTGGTAAGAATGTTTCATTGACCGGCGATGTGTCGATTCTCGTCACTCCCGAATCTTCCTGCTGTTAGGCTCAGTTAGGTTGAGAGAGCTGGACTGCTGCCATCTTTAAGATGAGCCTCTGAACCCGACATGTCTCTTCCTGGTGTAGAAGAAAGAACAGCTCCTTCATGGGGCTCTTAAAGCAAAAAAATGGCCCTCGTCCAGAACGAGGGCCACTGGCTGGTCCCAACTCACTGTACTTTGGCGACTTTAAGCAGCCGCTTCTAGGCCATCATTCCCCAACAGCGTATCAATCAATTCTATCCAATCTGTAATCCTTTGCTCCGTGATTCGCAGACAGTCGTCACGCCCAGCCACAGACATGCTCACTAGGGGCAAATGTCTGATATTACGCAACGTTCGCACTACCGCGTCAATATCGTCAAAATCGACTGAGATGCCAGCTTCTCCAATCTGTTCGGGAAGTCCGCCTACATTTGATACCAGAATAGGCCGGGCGGCATAGCGAGCTTCGGTGGCAACCAATCCGTAAGCTTCGAAACGGGATGGTATCGCAACAATATCGCATTGGTTCAAATAGTGACCAATATCAGATACTTTACCGTAAAAGGAGATATTGGGATTATATGCGGCCAGCCGTTTCAATGAGGCTTCTTCCGGACCGAAACCCCCAATGTTGAGCTTGATATTTTCTTTTGCCCCCAATTTGTTCATGGCCTCGATTAGGCGGTCAAAGCCCTTGTCATCGACAAACCTGCCATAGGCGCCAATGGTGATAGAATCTTTCTGTGAGAAATGTGGACGATCGATACTCAACAGACCGCTCATATTACTCCAAGGATAGATAACATGTCTTTTGGGGCTTTTGAGGTTTGTTGCCTCCGCGAGCCACTTTGCCTGTTCATTGGAAACGCAAATGACGCGGTCAAAAATCTTGTGGACCAATTTAAGCATCGATCGGAAGCGGGTTTGATCGGGTACATGCAATTGTTCCCATTCCCGCGAATAGCTATGTTCAACCAATATCAATTGAGCACCACTATTGCGTGATGCCAATGAATATAGATAGGGCAGTGTTTTCCAGCTTATCGAGAAATGTACGACAATGATCGCGGGATTGCTAAACTGTGGCGCAATACTCCAAACCGGATATGCTTCCTCAATTGATATCCGGTATCGTCGGGCAAATGCCGGGTGATTGAAAAGTTCGATGCTTTTCGTGACGCCTCCCAAAGTGAAGTCGTCAAGCAGATGAATGATAGAGGGCTGGTTGCTCATGCCAACACCTTTCCGCCGGTCCAAGATCTGGCAAGTTTCGTTACAAAATGGGTTGGAAGGTAGCGCGCAGCCGTTGCTGCGAGTATGGTTGCAATAGATTTGATGGGTTCTCTTAACAGCGGCAACGATGAAGCTTCACCCGATTCCTTCAACAAACTCAAGGCAAACGCGCCATCGCCCATCTGCACCGCACGCCGCGCCAGATAGCGTAGCTGATAAGCACGCGCTTCAGCTTCGAACTGATCCACAAACTCCGATGCATTTTGCTTTGCCTTCTCAACAACGCGGTTCCAGCTTTCATACTGCGCCGCAATATTTGAAGATAAACCACGTGATCCAATGCGGTAATTTGTCAAAAGACCGTCGATACCCTCAAACCGGATTCCGCAGACAAGAGCCATACGAATCCAAAGTTCAATATCTTCAGATTGTCGAAACGTTTCATCGAAAAAACATATGCGTTTGGGGTCTTCACGATGGGTAAAAGCGATTTGATCAAGCGCGAATTTTCTAATGACGGGAGCTGAGCCATTTCCCACGGGGTTGCGAGCGAATATGTCTCTGGCATTCACTCCTGAAAGTTGCGGCCGTTGGGCTTGGCGAAGCGGAGTTCCATTTTCATCCATGAATCGAGAACCGCTATAGCTCACGCCTATTTGCGGACTATTGTCCAGATGGATTTTGTGAAGTGCCAATTTTTCCGGGTGCCAACTGTCGTCGGAATCAAGAAACGCGACATATTCGCCTCGCGCTTGCAAGATTCCGGTATTTCGGGCACCCGCCAGTCCTCGATTTTTTTGGGAGATGATGCGGGTACGCGGGTCCTCATATGAAGCACAGATATCAATGCTCAAATCGCTCCCGCCATCGTCCACGATGATCAGTTCGAAGTCTTCGAACGTTTGAGCAAGCACCGATTCAAGCGCGGTGCTCACATATTTTTCTACATTGTAAACGGGCATAACGACGGAAATAGCCGGATAAGTCATAAATCAATCCTGAGTTAGAGTGGTATCAAGCGAAAACGTGAACCCGTGTCGAACGGGGCATCAGAAAAGCCGCGAAGGCAGAAAGTAGCGTCAACCAACCGCGTTTTTCGTCTTCGAGAAAAGCCTCCCGATCCGCCTGCAAGCCTTGCATTGCATAAGCCAAAGCGATTCTTGCGGGTGCGCCTGCACGCAGAGCTCGACGAGACAGGTAGCGACAATAAATTGCTTCCGAGGATAGAAGCTGATCAACGGGTGCATATTGGGTGGCCAGTTGCCTCCATCCGGCAAACATCGCCGGCAAATCTGCTGAAAGTCCAAGTGGACTCAATCGATAGTCGACCAGATATTCGTCAATTCCGACAATGCCATGACCTTTGCTGATCAGGCGAGCAAGCCATTCCTGATCTTCGGCATAAGACATTTCCGCCTCAAATTTCCCGATGGATTGCACAATGTCATTACGAACCACCAAGTTTGACATGGTACAAACCGGGTTTTCTGCAATGACCTGATCGATCGACAAGTCACCTGATTTGACCGTTGAAAAAGTCCTGGCTTGGTGGTCGTGAGCCGCATCATTTTGCATGAAAGCTACTTTTGCATAGCTGGCTACAGCGTTAGAGTTTTCTGCATGAAATGACCGATGTACGGCAAGTTTATTCGCATCCCAAAGATCATCAGCATCAATGAATGCAACTAACGAGCCTCTTGCCAATCCAATGCCAAGATTTCGTGCGCCCGAAACGCCCTTGTTTTTTTGCGAAACAAGTTTGATCCGTTCATCTTCAGATGCGAACGATAACATGAGTGAGAGACTGTCATCCGTTGATCCGTCATCGATCATTATGAATTCGAAATCACGTTCGGATTGGTTCAGAACCGATCGGATCGTTTCCAACAAATGCTCAGCAGCGTTGTAGACCGGCATTACAACTGAAAATTGTGGATTATTCATAACGAAATTCCTTGGTTAGAGAGAATTGGCCTGTGAAAATGATCAAACAGGTGATGATTGCGATTGCGGTACCCGCAACCCAACCAGATGCAGCCGGCAGCAGGCCAAATTGAGCACCGGCCAACATCATCCCGAGTGCCGAAAGGCAGATTACCGAGCCAATCCAGGCGTCGATTCCGGCCTTTCCGCTGGCGCGCAGATAAGCGGATAACAGTGCACCCAACATCATGGGAATGGCTGCGATCGACAAAATCTGGATTAATGGAATTGCGTGAGCCCACTGAGAGCCAAAGATGATCGGAACATACAGAGGAGCGAAAATAAGCTGCACCAGCGTTAGTGTTCCAAAAAGCGCGATGCCTAAAATTACCACAAACGCCAATGTAGTTCTTTGCTGCCCATTGGGCTTTTCCTCACACAGATGTGGATAAACAACGGTTCCAAAAGCCGTAGCCAATGCCCCCACAATTCCGATGCCGGCGTTGAACGCAAAATAGTAGCTGCCCAGTGCAGAAACCCCCAACAGCCCACCGATAATCAGCTTGTCGAGATTGTTGCGAAGAGCAAGCCCAATGTCTGACAATAGTACTGCCGTTCCAAATTGCAGCATCGTTGCAATAGGTGCGAAGCCAAGTTCAGAATTATATCTCCAGGAGTTGGCGCGGCGCATCATGATTAGCCAAAACGGTGCGGTAAGCAGTTTTGGCAGAACAATGGCCCAAGGACTGGCCCAGGCCAGGATCAAAACACACGTGATCAGGTGATCTGCTATAGTCTGCGTCGTACCTATGGCGGCTACTGTTGGCAGTTTCTTGGCCCGCATAAGTCGAAAGCACTGTACCAGTCCTCCGGGCATAAACAGATAAACACCTGCCAAGGCACCGAGCATTTGTGCTGCAATCCGGTTGTCAAAAAAAGTGTAGAGGCAGGCAGCTACAAAAAGCTGCATCAAGGCGATGATCCCGCACCAAATCCAAAACACCCGATAAGCAGTGTTGCAAACCTGATTGAGCGAAGCAGAATCTGTTGCGATAATTTTTTGACCAACGCCAATATTGGCGAGTACGCGAATTAGTTCAAAAAGACTGAGCGTTAACGCGGCTACACCGACCAGTTCGGGGACCAGTTGGCGTGCGATGACGATAACAACCACAAGACGGATTAGACGATTTAACAATTCGGCGGAGCCATAAGCCAGTAAACCACGCATGATAGATTGCATGGCCGCATTTTTTTGAAGTGATGTTGCGATTGACATAATGGGTTTCCAAGTAAGTTGGCCCCAACGGTTCAATTGCTGTGCCAATTTCCCAAAAACGCGGAATTCTGGGTCAAATCTCAGTTAACAGCCGATCAAAGGTGTTATCAGCCTTGCATTTTGAAATGGTTTTCTCGCATTTCGCAAAAATCGTCGCATTTCGCGCAGGTTTCTCCAAATGTCAGAGTTCTGAATACCAGCCATCCTATTGATAAAATGAGAATATTCCTTTTTGGCACGGGAAATGCGGATGGATATCCAAATCTATTTTTGGAGATATTTCATGAGCCAATATCAATCTGCCGACAGTATTCGAGAACATCTTGGTCGACAAATCTCTCCAGTTCTTATCGGCCGTTCAAACATTTCCGAATTGGCTTTCAGGCTCTACGATGATTCAGCAATCTCGTTGTTTGACTTGCCGCTTGTCACTGGATCCTTGGCGACAGTGGCTACTGCCATAGTGGAGGCGGCGGCGCGCGGGGAGTGCAACATAATACACTTCATCAATGCTCATTGCGTTAACCAGATGCTGCGTGATGATGCGTATCTGGAAGAACTCAAGGCCACCGATATTTTGCTACCGGATGGATCTGGACTCCAATTGTCAGCTGGCCTTGCGGGTTCGGGTAAAATGGACAATCTGAACGGAACTGACCTTTTCCCGCACTTATGTGAACAGGCAGCACAAAATGGTCAGTCGATTTTCCTATTGGGGGGAGAACCGGGGACCGCTTCCGCCGCAGCCAAAAATATGCGTAACACTATTCCGGATCTGGAATTTGCAGGAACCCAGAATGGATTTTTTGCGCCGGACGAAGTTACCGAGATCATTCAAAAAATCAATCAATCCGGAGCCTCCATCCTGCTTGTCGGCATGGGTGTTCCAATGCAGGAAAAGTGGATTGCAAGATATCGCGATCAGATCAAGACCCCCATAATCATGGGTGTTGGCGGACTGTTTGATTACTATTCCGGTAAAATAGCCCGAGCGCCGCTGCTCGTCCGAAAAATGGGTATGGAATGGGTGTGGCGCCTTGCCATGGAACCACGCAGACTGGCCAATCGCTATTTGCTGGGGAACGCGCGTTTTATCGCTCACGCAGTTACGCATGCGTTTATTGTAAGGGGTCATGCTAAACGCTATGCAGCAGCCGCCAAACGCACGTTGGACCTTGCGATCGCCTTGCTTGCTCTCGTTCTGTTGGGGCCGCTGGCAGCAGCAATATGTCTATTCATCACAATGGAAGACCGCGGATCTCCTTTTTTCCGCCAAACCCGGATAGGCGCCGATGGCAAGCCGTTCAAAATCTGGAAGTTCCGGTCCATGTACAAAAATGCCGAAGAGCGGAAAAGCCAGTTAGCTGATCAGAATGAGCGTGATTCCGTCTGTTTCAAGATGAAAGAAGATCCCAGAATTACCAAAGTTGGAAAGCTGATCCGTCGTACCTCTCTGGATGAGCTTCCACAAATCTTGAACATCCTGACTGGCCAAATGTCGGTCGTGGGTCCGAGACCAGCCCTTCCTTGCGAGGTGCTTAGTTATGCAGAACGCGAACGTCGCCGTCTGAATGGAAAACCGGGATTGACTTGTACTTGGCAGGTTTCAGGCCGAGCGGACATTCCCTTTGAAGAACAGGTCGAAATGGATCTTGATTATCTTGAGAAGCAATCGGTCTGGCACGATCTGAAGCTAATTACCCAGACAGTTCCGGCTGTCATATCTGGAAGAGGTGCCTATTAGGTCTCGGGTATCCTCTTTAATCCGTCCGTCGATCAGCCATTTGGTTTGATCGACGGAGGGCAGATATTGTTTGTTGCTCAATATTTTCGATCGGTAACAGGACAACACCATCGCCTAGAGTTTCAGTTTGTCGAATCGATTCCAGTTTTTCCAAAAGAGAATAGGCCCCAAAACCGTCGCAAATCCCCCGCAGCGCATGATGAGCGGCACTGACTCCTTCCTTGTCTTTAGCAACCCAAGAGCGCTGAAACTTCTTGCTCCAGGTTTCGATGTCCGAGACAACAGCTCCAATCAATATTTCCCGGCGTTCTAAGGGAACCGCCAACAACTGCTCTCGAAATTTCTCAACGTCAATATACTCCGGGTTGGACAGATCGGGAACTGTGCCATCCGCATGCTCATCGATCGTTGATCTTTCCGATCCACAAATCTGTTCCAAGGCATATGTTAATCCCGCGATATTGATCGGTTTTGCAATAACCCCGTCCATACCGGATGCCAGTATTGCAGCTCTTTCTTCATCCGCTGCAAAGGCGGTAACGCCAAATATGGGAATCTCTTGGTATTTTGTGTTTGCGCGGACTTGTTTGGTCGCTTCCATCCCATTTGTAGGCATCCAGACATCCATAAATATTCCATCAAAGGATTCTGATTCCAGAGCGCCGAGCACCTTTGATCCATCATCGACAATCACCGATTCACAACCAAGATTTTCCAGCAGGGACGCCAGCACAATCTGATTGGCTTCTACATCTTCGGCGACAAGCAGTTTTGGAGCTCTGTCGTCGATTTTGAACTGGCTGATACTCGGCTTTTGCAATCGATTTTCGCTTGCGCGCGACCCATCTCCAACGGTAACCGGCAACCTCACCCAGAACTTACTGCCTCTATCGACCTCGCTTTCAACTCCAATTTCGCCGCCCATCGCCTTGGCGATACGTTTGCAAATGGATAAACCCAGACCAGTGCCTTCAATCAACTCGCTATCAACATCACCGCGATCAAGGTCGTCAAAGAGCCGCGCTTGGATGTCCTTTGGAATGCCCGGACCGGTGTCCGAGACAGTAAACTCGATTGCAGGCCCCGTTGGATCTGTCATGGTTTTGGCGGAAATATAAATATTGCCTTCACTGGTGTATTTTATCGCATTGCTGACAAAATTATCGATCAATTGCCTCACTCGCGTCTTGTCAGAGATAAGAAAGTCTTCAGATTGTGGTGATATCTCTGTTGAAATAACCAAGTTCTTTTTGGCCGCTAATGGTCGCCAAGTTTCCGCCGCCTGTTCAACCAGTTGTGGCAAGTGAAATTCACCCAACTCCAATTCAAGCTTCCAACCGTCAGTTCGCGCAATTTCGATAATGTCTGCCAGGAGAAACAGAAGCTGATCGCTACTCTGATGTGCTAGTTCGACCTTTTTTGCCTGATCGGCATCCAAATCTGTAATACTAAGCAACTCCAATGTTGCCAAAATGGCGTTCAATGGTGTCCGGATGTCATGGCTCATCATCGCCAAAAATCTTGATTTGGACCGATCGGCGGCAACGGCCTTGGCACGGGCATCATCAAGCTCTGCGCTCATCATCTCCATCTCGATAACGCGCTGCTCCAGTTGCTCACTTTTCTTTTTCTCATCGGCGCGGGCGTTGCCGAGATCTTCGCTTATTTTCTCCAGTTGTCTGGCGCGCCGTTCGCTCAGTTTGAGTAGAAGCTGTTCCTGACGTTCTGCCTGACGTTCTTCCGTTATGTCACGAATTGCACCGTAACCGAAAAAACCGGCGCCTATTGTGGATTGGTGCTGTGTTACTGCCCATCGTAACCATCGCGTCTTGCCATCGTGACCAAGAAAACGGAAATCACCGACAACCTGCTTGTCGACAAGTTCGCCCTTTTCGGCGGAGAGCAACATTTTCAGCGCTTCTTCTCGGTCAAGCGGGTGGACCATTTTGGCAAATTGATCGAAACTTGTTACCGGTGTTTTGGAACCGACCACTTCTGCGAAATTCTCGGACCCTGTAAACCGTTGGCTTTCGTCTCCATGAAAAGTAGCCACTTTGGCCAACGTTTGGGCAGTAATCAGGGATAATGTCTGCCGATTGACCTGTTCCAGCAACTGAGTTTCTTTTTGTTGCAATAACTCTTGGGCAGCAGCCAAGGATCGACTCTTGGTGTGAAGAAGCTGCTCAGCTTCCTCCCTTGCCGCTTCGCTTCGCGCCAACCGCCGTTCCAATAACTTTGCACGGTCGGATTTGGCATCTGAGCACGATCTATTCGAACTTCGAGCCATATTTTATACTAGCAATAGTAGATTGTGAAAAGATGAACCAGATAATATTCGATGAAAATTTTGTCCGCTATCGGGATGATGCAGAAGCCATCGGAATGTCTGAAATTGGGGCGCTTATCCGACCGACAACTTCTGCGTTCCTAATGTCCGCTTTTGCGCCCGCAACGAACACTAACGGTCAGTTTCTGATGTCGAAACATCTTATTTCAATAGAATGTTGTTACACGAGATTGGGTTACCAACCCCAATTGATTAAAAAGACTAGTTACCGGCTATTTCATAACCTAAGATCATCAGATATCTTCAACTTTAAGATGTACAAAAAGGATACAATATTTTGAGTTGTAAATAGAGCATTATAATGAATAGGTTTTTTCATAGCGCATTGCCCTCCGAAGGCTGAGGCCAGAGGTTCGAATCCTCTCGGGTGCGCCATTCCATTTTCTTGGCCAGAAATGCCCTTTAAAGCCTTGAAAGGCAAGGATATTTCAGGGGTTTGAAAACCGTTTTCACGGTCGTACTTAATATGCCCACCAAATACCAGTTTCAGCATGGCACGGCGGTCTTCTAGTCTCTCAGTTTCCCATAGATTCCAAGGGTTTGAGAGAAATTGCATCGCGGTTTGAAAAGTTTCGTCATAGCCTCTGATTGGCGTACCGCATTTGGCGATCTTTTCGTTCAAAACCATCTTTTTGCGTTCGAGTGTATCGACCTTAGTTTCATAGGCCTTAACGACAGCGGAGGACTCTGCTTCGATGAGACGATCAAGCAGTTTGGAAATTTGTTCGTCCACTTTGCCGATCTCGACACGCATGCTGGTGGATTCTTGATTGCTTGATTTTGCTCGGCTTTCCCAAAGTTCGCGGAAGATTTGATCAGCAAGACCAAATAACGCCTGTGAAGGCGTCAGCGAGTTTACAAGATCATGCAGTGCATCTTCTATCTTGGCCCGTGCAACGGACTTCTTGTCGCTCCTGCAGCCACGCTGGCGGCACATATCGTAGGCATAATGATCCGTACGGCCCTTTGCCCATGTCGAAGTCATGGGATGACCACAATCTGCACAGCAAACAAAGCCCCGCATTGGAAAATCTTCGCTGATGTTTTTGCGTGCTGGCGCATAAGCCTTTGTAGCCAACCGTTCTTGGATACGTTCAAAAGTCTCCAAGCTGATCAGGTTCTCGTGCTGGCCTTCTCGAAGCGTGACATCCCATTTGGGATATACGAGATAGCCAGCATAAAGGGTCTGTGTGAGCAACTGCTTCACCCGTTCATTGAGCACCACGCCGTGACGACATTTTGGAAATTGTGGTTTTGATTCAAAGAAGCGCTTTACCTCAGCCTGTGAAGAGAAGCGTCCGCTGGCGAAGCCTTCCAGTCCTTCAGTGATAATGGACGCCATTGGTTCATCACGTACCAATATCTTGCCGCCACCGGATTGACGTTCGTAGCGATAGCCCCACGGAGCTTGAAACACCCAGTAACCATTCATCATGCGTGCACGCATGCGGTTTGTTGTTTGTTCGCCATTTTTCTGGCGTTGATGCTGCGACACACTGGCAAGCAAGTTTTCGATTAGCTTGCTGTCGCTATCTTCACCAAATTCAATCGACGGCGATTCCAGTGATGCCCCTGCAGAGGCTATGGCATCACGTAGTCGCAAATGCGCTTCCAGTCCTCGTGCTAAACGACTGATGTCATCGATGATAACAACAAGCGAATATTTCCGGTTGCTACGGAGATATTTGAGCATGGCCTGCATGCCTGGACGGCCTGCAACAGAACCTGTCATATCATCGGAGAATGATTTCACGACCTCATAGCCGCGATAGCCTGCAAATTCACGGCAGCGGGTTTCCTGAGATTCTAGTCCTGATCCCCGTGTTGTCTGTTTTACCGAGCTCACACGGGCATAGATTACTGCCTTTTTGTCCATATTTTCGCTCATGGTTTGGCTCCTCTCGTGGAATCCGATTTCCTGCCAGTGCTCTTGCACTCGCTTTTCATCATCTGGTTTTCTGGTATTTTTGGAAGTTTACCACAGTCGGAGGCACTCTCTAAAGCGCTATTTTCTCTATTCCCCAAGATAATTTGTTCAGATGTTTCACCAAAGGCAGCGTCGACGAAATGAGCCATGATGTTTGCAACAATACCGATCAGTTCATCTTTTTGTGCTTCTGGCATATCTACATCGGCAACATATTGCCGATAGCGTTCCAAATCATGTCCTTCTAGTGAAGCCACCCAAAACCCTTTCACCTCCAAAGAGGTAAGTTTCATTTTCAAGATATGGGTTTCGAATAAGACGGCTTATCGCCGTTTCTGGGAAAAACACTTCGCAAAGCCCCACACTTTGACAGTTTTTCCGGTACCTTTCCTCCAGTTTACTACGGGAGCCGCAGCAACTGCAAATTTAGGTGCTTCGTTATCCTAATGCTGCCGCATAGATTGGGCAGTAGTGGGCGTATTGGAAGCAAAGCTAGCGTCCGCTCAAGAGCTGAGTGATTCGCAAAGCAGTCGGTCAGCATACGACCCATTTACAGTCATTGGCGCCGAACGGTTCTAATGGTTGCTAGGGTCGCAAAAGCGGCCGTATTAAACTAGAAGACTTCCTGTACATCAAAGCATTGGTTTGTTCATATTTAGAAGCGGGTTATGAACTTGAGTCGTTTAGAGATTTTTTCTCTTGTTCCAGGATATGAATTGCTTCGACTAGTTTGATAGCTGCCAGCGGCATATCCATTCGATCTAATTTGTCTAAAACATCATTGAGGGTCTTAAACAGCTTTTGCAGCTCGTTATCTTTGTCCATTGTATCAGCCCCACAACCTGAATCCAAATTTTGCTTCGCTGCTCTTGTTTGGGGGATAATGCACCGCGATTTAAGCGCTCGTTACAACGGACTATATAAATTGTCTATCTTGGAGTCCGTTACCTAATCTCCCGCTCTAGAATACGAAAAACGTTTACAAGCTCTCTAAATTGCTCATTATTAAAGCGGTCGCCCAGCAATTGATAAAATTAGACACTTTATGGGTTAGATACATTGGGGCATGAATATGATTGGGTGCATAAAAAGATGTTGAATGGCGATAAGAAGCGCCATCTGCGATTTGTGAATGATGAGCAGCAATTCGCAAAAAACTCACCCATATTTTCCGAAAAGCAGTTGGATGACTATGTGGGGGCTATGTCTCAGTCCAGACAGCTTATAACCAAACACTTTGTTGAAACATTAGGAATTCCAGTCGAGCCCAGCGTTGAGATTTTGATGGCGTTGAAAGTGGCAACCAAGCAGAAAGTATCCCTCAAAAAGATTGCAAGCAATATATGTCGAAATAATTCGGTCGCTGAAAGATATTTGAAACTGTTGTCTAGCAATGGGTTGATTGATTTCGATGGAAAAGAAGCAACATTAACGACCAAAGGATTAGATGCCCTCAAATTTGCAACGGGACAGACATACTCAATTTTTGTGCAACTTTTAAAATAGTCAACTGCGTCAAAGATACCATCTATTGGTTAGGGCTGTAACGATGTTTTAGCTTCATGGTTCAAAGTGCCTTGTTTTGCGATTTGCCTGCAAGTGTCGTGTCTTTGAATATCAAATCGTTCGAGACCAAGCCATCTTTGCCTGCTTTCGGGATTGAACGGCCGTTTCCGCTTTGGGCGCCGAAGGGGGCATTAAGAGTTCGATGGCCGACATGCCGCTAACGACCCATTTCCAGACCTTTGATCCATCATTTGCCAATGGCAGAGCGGTCTCTAGATTTGTTCTACCTTGTTATATGAGTTCATTGAAAGCGTTGGAACTTAAGCTTACACATCAAAAATGAAGTTTAACTCTTATCGACTCTTGGTTCTGGCACTCTCTGCATCACTGGTAGCTAGCTGTTCAATGTCAAATGGCTTGCCAGATATTGCAGAAATCGACGCAAGTAAGAGTTGCGAGTGTGTGCTCTATGACAATTGTTTGATCCCGGAAATGGCAGAAGGAAGCAGTCAAGAGAGAGACTTTCATTGCGCGTGGTATGGGGAGGATAAAAATCGAGCTGTGTGCAATTACGAAACTAGAGTTATCCATGACAACCCAGATATCTCTAATGGAAATTGGTCTCCCGTTTCAGTGGATTTTAAGAAAACGCTATCAGGAGAATGGTGTTGGACCGAATTTGGGTAAAATCCCGCTTTCGGGTGTTTCCAGCCTCCAGCACGTAATTTAATTGGCGTCCGCTTCCACCCCCATTATCCGCCGCACTGCATCACTCGGGCATTTTCCGGTAGCTGACTGGCAGCTAGATTGATCTTGGCGCCAAAACCGGACTGACGGACAACGACCCAATTGTTGACGTTCGTAGTGGTTCGGTCTGATGTCTGCTTTGGGCGCAAAAGCGGATATTAGAACTTGTAGATGAGGTCAATCGCGGGAATTGCTCAATACAATGGACATCAATACCAGTAAGGACCCCAAAAGAGCGAGGCCGGCGCTTCCCAAAAAGGCTTGAGCTCGGAATATTTGCGATAACCACCCAAAACTTGTTAACGCACAAATCGCTATCGCCGATTGTAACACAACGAAGAAACTCTGAGCTTCTGCCGCAATCTCTTCATCTGTCCAATCAGCGATAAAATTTGTGCACGCCAGAAAGCCGAGTGCATAAGTGAAAGCATGCAAGATTTGGGCAACAACAAGTGCCTCAAATCCAGGTTCCAGTGAAAGAAGCGTCCATCGAAACACCGCAACCAAACAAGATACGAAGATCAACAGACGCGCAGAAAAACGGCGTGCAAATTGTTTGAACCCAAGAAACATTAGTGTTTCAGCCAAAGCGCTTACACCAACCAGAACACCTATCGAAAATTCAGACAAGCCTTGCTGATGCCAGAATAGTCCGACAAACCCGCTCAACAAAAAATGCGTACAATGTACCAATGACCAGGCGACCAAAGGTAAAACGAACCACGTTTGTCGAATGTTGAAGCTAGGTTGCCTTATTTTTGGAGATACAGTTTCTGAAATGGACGCTCTAAACTTTGGGAGCCCGAGAGCAGCAGTGCCCCGCAAAATCGAAAAACCTATAAATAGCGGTAAAAATGCCCGAACGCCGTATTCGGACAACAACAAGCCCGATAGGATGACCACTAAAAGATAGCCGACAGTTTTCCACGCATAATACAGACCAAAATCATTGCCCCTTCGGCGGCTCATCCGAAGAGCCGCGGCATCGGTAACCGGCAATATTGCCATTTGCGATGTGACCGCCAACGTCCAGATAATGAGAACACTCCAGAAGCCTTGAGCAGCAACAAGCAGGGCTGGCAGTAACGCTGAAATGATGGCTCCGCGTACAATCACTGTTCGCCAGTCAGTTGCTCGGTCAGCCAAGCGGCCAACATATGCTCCAACAATGAGAATTAGCGCCACCGGTGCAGCGAATATAATACCGGTTTGACCGGGAGTTATGCCTATCGAGTTTAGCCATATTCCAGCGAAGGCATTCACTACGCCAACGCTCATAGCTTGAATAAAGTAGAAGAAGCTTACGCGCATTTCTGGCGTAAGTGAACGAGATTTATTTTTGAAGAACATGCTGAGCACCAGAAATAATCGACGAGCGTCGAAGCGTCTGTAGATCACCGAAACTCTAGCGCCATAAATTGCGCCAGTGAGTTGATCCGGTGGGTTAATCTATTTCTGAATCATTCATTTCGCATGATTTTGCGTAACAAATACACAAACAACTGGCAAGCGATCATCAGGTTCCGATGTTTCAGTGCGGTACCGTTCGAATTTGGGCTTCCGGCTGTTTTCTAATGTCCGCTTTCGGGATGTAGCCGCCACAAGCCTAACGTCCGCTTTAGGCGCAAAAGCGGACACTAGAAAATACACTTAACTGTCGCCATTTTGGGTCAAAGCGGTTGTTTGAATTGGCTGCTGATATCTCAGGTATAGATTATCTCGGTAGCGATTGTCTCGCGCCGTTCGCTTTTCTCACTCATGCATTTGGTGTAGATTTGCGCGCCGGAGTTGGTCGTTTTTTCCTTCGCTTTTATTCCCTTACAAATTCTCGTCATAAGTTGGTTAAGAAAACCGGGTTTCTGCCGTTCCTATACTTATGTTTGATAACTCTCGATCATTTGGGGCAAACAAGGTGGACGAGTGAGAAGCTTTCAAGACGCCTGGTGCTTTTTAGCCATCTGCTTAAGGGGCCGTTTAACGGCATTCCTGGCTATAGGTTTTTTGTTGTTAACAGCTCTGGTGCCGAGCGCAGCGCAGGCGCAAGATCAAGATGGAGACAGCATCGCGGATATCATCGATGCCGATGACGACAATGACGGGATTCCCGATACGCTGGAGTTCTATCAATCGGGTCTTTTTATCAACGGATCTTTTGAGGCTGCCGATGGATCCAGTGATACCGTCACCGCGATTTCCGGAGGCCCAGCCCAAATTACTTTGCCGGGATGGACTATCATAGGGGATATTGATCTGGGAGAATCTACCGTTTTTGGAAATCCAGCAGCCGTGGCATGGGCAACGGGCGGACAGTTTATTGATCTTCTGGGGAACAACCCGTTGGAGGTTGGGAATCCAGGCCCGGGCGTGGATCTGAGCAGCCAGCCAGGCTATGTTCCCAATGGTGTCGAACAGACGTTCTCAACTGTCATTGGCAAAAGCTATACATTGCTGTTTGATTATACAGGTCACGCACCCAACGGTCAGGCAGCTGAGCTTTTTATAAATGGCGTCTTGATCGCGGAAATCATCTACACGGATGGCACTGCATTTGTATCCAATACATATACCGCAACTTTCGTGGGAACAGGTTCAGATATTGTCCGCTTGATCGCATCACGGTCAGCAGGTGGTAATGGTGGTTTGCTTGTAGATAACTTTCGTGGTTTCTCACATTTTGATACCGACGGTGACGGAGTTTCTGATCATCTTGACATTGACGCCGATAATGACGGAATTCCAGATAACATAGAAGCGCAAACGACGGCGGGCTACATTGTGCCTAACGGAACTGTTGGAAGCGATGGCATCGACACAGCCTATGGTAGCGGCTTAACACCAGTGAACACTGACGGTTCGGATACTGCGGATTTTATTGATCTTGATTCAGACAATGATGGGGCGTTTGATATTACCGAAAACGGTCTCGGATTGATTGACAGTGACGGTGATGGGCGAAGCAACGGCATAGTAGGCACGAACGGGCTCGATAATGCCGCAGAGCTATCCGACAGCTATGCTGATGTCAGCGGTAATGCCTATGACGATACAAGCAATTTTTTTGATTTGAGCGACGCAGATAGTGACACGGCAGCTAACGGTGCCGCCGCTGTTCCTCTCACCGCTGATTTTGATTATCGTGACAGAACCATCCTACCTCTTGTACTATCGAAAGTCAGTACCATTTGGGATCCTCTATCATCCAACCCGTTCGCTGTGCCGGGGAATGACGTTATCTACACGATTGTAATAAATAAGCCCGTAGGCAGCGGCACGATCAATAGTGGCACAATGTTTGTAGTCGACAGCTTGCCAACGGAGATCAGCTTTTACAATGGTGATGTCGATGATGGTGGACCGCAAGTTGATCCCGTTGGCTTTTCGCAATCAAGCGGTAGCCTTACCTTCAACTATGCGACCGACGTAGCCTTCTCCAATGCCGTTTTGGCACCATTAAGCTTCGCCGATTGCACATATGCCCCGGCAGGTGGGTATGACACGGATGTCAGGCATGTTTGCATCAATCCAAAAGGTACCATGCCCGCTACTGACAGCGTGCAGTCCTTCACCCTGATATTCCGTGCGCGGATCAACTAAGAGCCGGAAATGTACGACCATAGTTTCTGCTGTCCAACGCACTATTGCTGCAGCGACTGAGTTTATCGTGGACGCTTGGCTAATGTCCGCTTTCGGGATGTAGCGGACATTCTGGCACAGTAAGCTGACATTCCGCTTACGACCCAATTGCAGTCATTCCCGTTGACCCGATCTGGTGTCTGCTGCGCGTGCAAATGCCGACATGGAACAACCGAATTTGGTCACCCTTTCTGCTTGCTTCATGATTTCGACGAGATATGAATGTTGTGTGCTTGATCTTTACCTTCGAACAACATCACTCTGGATTGCAATATTATCTGGAGTTACTGCGCTCGTTGCCTCATTTTTTTCGGACGTTCGACTCATTGCCGTCGAGCCCATGCTACAATTGACCGGAATTGCCATTGGCATTCTGTTTGTTCGCATGCTTCTTAGCAGAAAGTACCGTGAGGCCATCGATAAGATAAACAACGATATGGCAGTTGATCATCCTTGGCCCGGGAAAAGTCTCAAGTTGTCAGATAAAAATTGGGGGCTTTTTGGTAAAGAGGTCGGGACTCCCTTTTTGCTTTGGACAAGGGCAGTACTTTTTCTGGGTTGCTTTCCTGGGATGCTGATTATGAACATTGTTGGTCCAATGGTGTTTTTCCTTTGGTTTGCTGCTGCAATGCTAAGTTTGTTGGTAAGCCTGATGTTTGCAGCGATGCGCAATGCTGAACACTATGCCTAATGTCCGCTTTCGGGATGTAGCAGACCTTGCTGATAACAAAGCCGCCGTACCGCTTACGACCCATTTACGGTCGTTCAACTTAAAAAGCACGCACTTCAGAAACCTCAAAGGTTGCATCTGTCCGAAATTATCAAATCCAAATTGGTTCTATTGTACTAATCACTCTTGTATTGTTGGAAATTACAGTACAGTTGAAGTTAATAACAAAACAAGGGTCGCATCTTGTTCACCGAATAAATTTGGGAAAAGATGTTTTGAA
>JBDWAQ010000010.1:0-3725 GCA_039978835.1 Parasphingorhabdus sp. | reverse complement strand
GCTCAGAAAGGCCGCCGCGAGAACCGTTGACGAATTGTGGTCAGTTGTCGCCGATTGCCTCTCCGCCTTCACCGCCGAGGAATGCCGGCACTATTTCGAGGCAGCCGGATATGACCCGGATTAAGTCGAATCTGCTCTAGTGCCGCCGGCCTTGTGAATTGCCGATGCGGCTGCACCTTCCTTTACAACTGCGCAGATGCAACGCGCTCCGCCCGGCAAATAGCTCACTGCAATCTGGCAGGAGGCACCGGCCCAGAAGGCTCATGAAAATCGACGACCTAGCGGCCAATTGCAGGTCGCCGGCCTTGCCGCGGAAAATGATCTAGTTTATCTTGTTGCTAGCAACAAGATGGTATTCGACTTCGTGACAGTACTCTATACCCCAGGCCAATTGCGAAGCGCTGTGTCTATCGCGCCGGAAACTTATCGGCATTGGAAAAAGGCGCTGGGGCCGCTGCGCCGCGCGCGTGGTCATAGCCCCTGCTTCAGATCTGGGGACCTTGTCGCTCTGGCCGTTATCAGGCTCCTCACACTGGATATGGGAATTCGAGTGGGTGCGCTGACGCCGATCGGGGAGGCTTTGTTCGATCTCTGTAATCGGTCGCCCTGGCCGGTGCTGGAGCGCTCTAAGCTGATCATTGATTTGCCGAACGCCGCGCTGCTGCTTCGCAGCGAATTGACGGAAACGCCGACTGACAAACCCTCTATTGTGATTCCGTTAGCACCGGTGATCTCTCAGCTTCGCGAGCAATTGCTGGCCGCTGGTAGCGAAGATGAGCAGCCTTCTCTGCGCTTCCCGCCGGTCGAAATTTCCCACGCTGTCGTCTCTCGTGGAGGTCGGCCGTGAACGCAATCGATCATATCGCCAAAGCGGCTCGCGACACCGGATATCGTTCCGAAGCTATCGTCATAGATTACTCTTTCGCTGACGTCCTGGCCGAGAACAATCCCACTCGAACCGTTCAACTTGCAGCCTTTACCCGCACGCCCCCCTCTTACCGGTCCGCAGCGCTAGCGGTCGTGCACGGCGAGGGGCGCAAAGCGATCGAGGTGGTCAGTCAGCATCGCGCTCTGGGCGCTCCCCTGCTGTTCGTCGTCAATCAAGATGACGTCACGGTATGGGAAGTTAGAAGCAAGGTTCCCCCACGCGCGATCGAAACCGTCGAACTCGCGGGTATCGAAGAGCTGTTCAAGCGCCACCGTGCGACTTGGCATCCAGACGCAATCCATCGCGCAAAGTCGGTTGGCCCCTCCGAAGATGGTTACCAGCTCGACTTCGTTGATTTGGGCCTGCTACCTGCGATCGAGGGTGAAATTCACATCAAACTGAGCCGTCTCCTCGTCGAGACGCTCGAACTGTCGCGAAAGGCATCTGAAGGTGAACCACTGGATGCGCGCACGCTTTTCCGTGTCGTCTTCCGGCTTCTCGCTGCCAAGGTTCTGGAAGACCGTTGCCATCCCTACGCGGCCGCGTGGAGCGCCGATGACCTTTCGTCGGTCCTCGCAGGAATTGAGACCTATTACTCGCTGGGACATATCGAGGGCCGCTGGGCGAACGAGTTGCCTGTTGTTTTTGATGCGGCATGGCGCCATTTGCGGGCCGGAATCAGCTTCTCCAATATCTCATCGGATGACCTGGCATTCGTTTACGAGAACACACTCATCACACCCGAGACCCGCAAGGTTTTCGGCACACATAGTACACCGCGGCAGGTTGCCGAGTATGTCGTTCAGAAGCTTCAACTCCACAATCACAAGCCCGAAGATCTAAAGATCTACGAGCCTTTCGCTGGTGCCGGCGTTTTCCTCGTTTCAGCTTTGCGCCACTTGCGCGACTTGCTTCCGGTTGAATGGTCGGACCAGCAGCGTCATGACTTTTTGATCAAGCACATTTCCGGGGATGAGGTCGACGCATTCGCATGCGAAGTCGCCACGCTTTCCCTTATCCTGGCCGACTACCCCAATCATAACGGCTGGCATGTCAAAGAAGCTGACCTGTTGGCCGGCACCACGCTCGCAGACCGGATCAGCGCTAATAACGTGATCCTATGCAACCCCCCCTTCGAAGCGTTCACCGAAGCGGAAAAGGCCCGGTATGAAATTGCGGGGACGACGCATTCGAAGGCCATTGCAGCGCTGAGCGCAGCATTGGACGCTAAGCCTCTCGCTTTAGGTTTTGTCCTGCCGCGCTCATTTATCCTGGAACGACAGTTCGCAGAGCAACGGCGACGGATCGAAAGTCTGTATAGCTCAGTGGAGGTACTCAAACTTCCTGATGGCATCTTCGGCGCATCAGATGTCGAAACGGCCGCAGTCATCGCCCGTGACCTGCGGCTCGCTCCGGCCGTGTCCATCTCCTTGCGGTCTACGGAGGTGGCAGAAAGGGACCGTTCGGCTTTCCTCAAGACCGGTCAGACAACGGTACATCGTGACCTCATCCGAGATGTTGCCGAAAAGCCTGACGGGTGCCTCTGGATTCCTCCACTCAACGCCCTCTGGGACTATCTGCGAGATGGTCCACGGCTTGGAACCCTCCTGAAGCCAAGCCTGGGCCTGCAATGGTATGACCAAGATCAGGGGCGTAGCGAGAACCCGAAACCTGGATACGAGCTAGGCTTTGCCAACGCCCGCCACCTTCAGCAATATAAGCTGCCCAAGCCGATGTGGTTGGACTTCCGGGAAGACCACATTCGTCGGGCTTTCGACCATGACTGGTCGAAGCCTAAGCTGATCGCTAGTGCAACGCGCCTGAGCCGTGGCGCTTGGTGCATTGGTGCTTTCGTTGATCTCGAAGGCGTTCTCTGTTCGCAACAATTTTTCGGCCTCTGGCCTGTCGAGCCGCTTACCAACAGTCAACTGTATGCGCTCTCAGCCGTTCTCAACGGGCCGATTGCGAATGCCTTCCTCGCTATGAATTCTCCAAAAGACCGGTTCCGGGTGTCAGTCGTCCGAGACATTCCAATTCCTGCCTTACTCCCTACAAAGCTCGCGGAACTCGCTGAAGAGTACATCACAAGAGTAAACGCCGCCTCGATCTTCGATCACACCGATGACGACTTAGCCGGGCAGCTCGCGCAGATCGATGCTGAAATCATGAGGGCCTACGATCTGCCACTAAAGCTAGAGCGGCAGCTCCTAGCCTATTTTGAAGGGTTTGACCGTCCCGTCGCGCATGCGTGGAAGCACTGGAATGATAGCTATCCAATTCCTGGCTTGAGTTTGGCGGAACGGCTGTCCGGACGTTTCAACGCCGGGGGTGACTGGGTCAAGAAGGTATTCCAGCCGCTACCCCAAAGTGAGATCGACTTGCTCCGCGATTATGTGGCGTAATCGAGATGGACGCATATCTCCTCGACACAACGGTCTTGTCCATTTATCTTGATCCGAACCATCTGCATCACGTTGCCAAAAGCCAGTCATTGGCCGCGCTACCGACAGACAGTCCTCGGTTCGTCTCTGCGGTCGCCTTGGCGGAGCTTGGCTTCGGAACAAACCTGGCAGCGCTGCTTGGAAAAGGAAATCTGACGACGCTGGACGCCATGCTCGTTCAGGCGAGGGCGTATGCGGTTCTCGACATCACGCACTGCTCTGAGACCGAACTTTGGAGCGCCGGTGGCTGGAGTTTTCCGGCTTTTGCTCTGAGACCGAACTTTGGAGCGCCGGTGGCTGGAGTTTTCCGGCTTTCTTCACGGTGACGGGCTGGCTTCGCCACCGGGATTTTGTAA
>JBDWAQ010000009.1:0-244995 GCA_039978835.1 Parasphingorhabdus sp. | reverse complement strand
GATCCAATGCTGAAACGAAGGAATAGCCAAAATCAGCCGTTCCTTGGTGGCAAGTTGGTCAACTTTGGAAGGAACCTAGAAAGAAAAGACCATCGTCTCACGGCCATCTTTTTGCATCGCGGACTGATAGGAAGGCGTTGCCCTTGCATGTTCTGTGTAGGTCACAGATGCATACCCAATCCAATCCCGTATGTCGGCGACTCGATTTGGTTTATACTATGGCGCGCAAAGGCAAAGAGCAGACCCTTTTGACTGACACCATAGTCCTTGGCCAGTTTTTTGTTGCGAGATAAAACAGCTTGCCCGGAACATTCTTCCATCTAGCTTGTCCGACACAATTCTGGGAATATGAATAGCAAAATGTACAGGGTTCTTGCTGCGCAGAAAAAACCATTGCAGCCCGGTTATTTTAATACCTCTTTTAGGTGTGTAGGCATTGCATTGGCATGATTTTTCGGGATTGTAGTAACCTTTCTGTTTAACGACCTCAAAGACCATCGAGCCTCTAGTAGTCTCAATGGCCGTTGGAAGAATACGCAACATTTCGTATTTACGTGGCGAGGCTCTGTTCTACCATTCATTTAACCTCGCATCAAAAACGCCGTTTGGCACCAGAATCGATATGATGGTTTGTTTGTTCGAAAAGGTTTAAGCAACTTACAGATGAGTGGCCTCGAGAATATTTTCAGCCCTAGTTGGTTGCAGCTATATGGATTTAAGAAGCAACTAATTCTTATCCTTTGCGTGATGTTCGAATGTAGCCTTCTGATTATTAGCGCCGAGGCTTCAGCGCAGGTCGAAATTAAGAATGGCACGCTCGCCAATAACGATTGGAACTATGCTGAAAATGGCGAACTGGAACTGGCTGGCGAATGGCAGGTAATCTGGGGAAAGCTTGTCGCGCCCAGAGATTTTGACAGTCAATATGAAGGCGATCTGTTTCGCATTCCGCAGCGTTGGAACAATGTTGATCACCCGCGCATGAATGGGGCGTACGGTGTTGCAACGTTCCGAACAAAACTAGATTTGCCAGACTATGATAAGGAGCTCTCCTTTCACCAGATATCTCCACATTCGGCATGGAAACTATATGCCAATGGCATCCCGATAGGAGGCAACGGCACGGTTTCGGCTCAACCCGGAAATCATCGATCCCACTATACATCTCGCATTTTTCCAGCCTATCCCGGCAAAAGCGAATTGGTACTTCAGGTTTCAAATTTCTCTCATGCCTATGGCGGCCCGGGTCATCCTCCCACAATTTGGGATTCACAGCAGCTATTCCGGACGCTCGGTTTCTTATCGCTCTACTATGCTTTGGTGCTGGGTATTCTTTTGGCAATCGGAATTTTTCACCTAATCTTCTACCTTGCGGATCGAAATCATCGCGAACAAGGGCCGGTCCATCTATGGTTCAGCTTGCTCTGTTTCATCATGGTGTTCCGGATTTCGGGCGTCATACCCTATTTCCATATATACTTCCCGGACTCGACTTACTGGTCGGACCTTCGCTTTCCCTACGCTAGCCTATTTGCTGCGCCAGCGGCCTATGTCCTTTTTTTCCGGTCTGCATTTTCAGGATATTTCCCCCAAAAAGCAACACTGGCGATCATCGGATTGAATATTCTTCTGGCGATAATGGTGCTGGTGACGACGGAAGGGTTTTACACCCACCTCAGGGACTTTTCCATTGCGATGAATGTTTTTGTGATCCTCTTCAGCATAGTTTTCACGGTTAAAGCTATGATTGATAAACAGCCTGGGGCGGCGATTATATTGGTCTCCAACATGATTTTTCTGGGAACCGCGGTTAACGACGCGGTGATTTATACTGACAACGGTACGGGATTTGACCTGACGCCATTCGGCATATTGGTGCTTGGCATTGGCTATTCCTATGCTTTGCTGTTGCGATTGCAGACCACGTTCGAAAATGCGCGCGACACTTCCGTAGCATTGGAACAATTAAATCTTGATCTTGAGCAGCAAGTGCGGGACCGGACTCGCGCGTTTAAATCAGCTGCTGCTAAAGCGGAAAACAGCGCCCATGATCAGGCACAATTTATTGCCGCAGCCAGCCATGATTTACGGCAACCGCTGCACGCTCTGGCAATGTTCAATTCGGCGCTGCGCAACAAGTTTAAAAACGCAAAAGCTTCTAAATTGCTTAACCAACAGGATGATTCAATCCGCAACATGGGTGATTTGTTGCAAGACACGCTGGATAGTGCACGGGCCGAAACCGGTCAGAAAACACCAGTGTGGTCGTCTTTGGAACTCCAGTCGATAATTTCCGGGATCAGCAACGGATTTGCCATCCAAGCGGAAAAAAAGGCGTTATCTTACATAGAAGACGTAGCTCCCGGTCCATTGGTTACGGATGGCGCCATGCTGCAACGCATATTAAGCAATTTGATTGAAAATGCCTTGAAGGCGGCAAAGACCAATATTTCAATCAGTGCGAAAAGGCTATCTTCAAGCTGGATCATTGAAATCGGCGATGATGGCGGCGGAATTGCCAAGAAAGATATTGATAGAATATTTGATTCATACATTAGCCTGGATGACCGCGGAACTGGCGCACATGGTGGCTATGGGTTGGGTCTTTATGTGGTCAAAACCTTTACCAAATTACTCGGTGGTTTCGTTACGGTCGATTCTACGGTTGGTCAGGGAACCAAATTCATCCTTGAGTTTCCTCTCGCGCCGGCTGACTATGAATTTGTACAAGGGGAGGGGGAAACAGCCTCGGTAAAAATTCCCGCGCCGGGTATGAAAATTCTGGCTATTGATGATGAAGCGAGCGTTCTGGAAGCGATGAAGGCGATGCTGGAAACCTGGCTTTGCGAAGTCGAAATTGCCGAGGATGGCAAACACGCTGGAAAATTACTAGAAAAGGGATTTGTTCCGGATCTTGCGATTGTTGATTATCATCTTTTTGGTGTTAACGGCATCAGGGTCATTGCTGAGCTACGGCAACATATCCCCGCCTTGCAAGCCGTCATTCTGACCGGAGCGACAGAGCCCGAAATATTGACAGAAATCGAGGCACGGGGCCTATCTTATCTGTCAAAACCGATCGATATTGAAAAGCTTGGTCTTTATCTCCACAACATACAAGCTGTGCAGAGCAAAGCTCAAACAAGCGACGCTTTTATAGCAAAAGCCGCCAGCGATGCAGGAGAATGAACATCTAGCTTTTGATTGATATGCTCACGGTGTTTGCGAACGGTATGTTCGCTGATGAATAAAGACCCGGCGACCTCGCGGTTGCTGCAGCCTTCTACGATTAACTTGATGATCTGCAGTTCGCGCGGTGTTAGCTTTTCACGCAGTTCTGCGACGGACCCTGCATTGCAACCCTCTTCCGGCGATTGCTGAGACGCCAAGTTTCGGCCATTTGCAACAGCAGAGAAAACCTCCAGAAAATTATCGGCCTCCGCAGTTTTGTAAAGGAAAGCGTCTGCGCCTGCTTCATAGATTGCAGTCGGCGCATAACTATTCGTGTCACCCGTTAGGATAATTACTTTAATATCTATGTCGCGCTGCCGGACTTCGGTTAAAATATCGATGCCGGTCCTGCGCGGCAAACCGATATCGAGCAAAGCGATGTCAAAAGGTTTTTGCTTGAGCAATTGTAGCGCCTCATCGCCATCCGAACATTCGGTGATATCACCCACTTCATCTTCAATGAGCGCCAGAATTCCTTGCCGCACAAGCGCTTCATCTTCAGCAATTAGGACTGAAATATTGTTCAAGTTATCGGTCTCCTGACACTGCCATTGGGTCGCGCTTTGTCAAGAATCTAGACGATATACGCACATCTGCGAATAACATCTGTTTCGACTGTCGCATAATTTCGTCCTCAATCCAGCAATATCCAGCTTTACTGGATTTTACAAATTTTAGTTCTGAAGCTTTGTGGAGTTTGAGGAGGAAAGAATGAAAAAACGGTATCTGATAGCAGTAGCACTAAGCACATACTTCATTGCGACCCCGGCACAGGCATTGCCTTGCGACAGTCGCGGTTCGAACTGGCAGGGATCGGTTCAAATTGGTGCGGCATATTACAACATTGAACTTCGCCGTCAGACATGTGCAGCTGGGAGTCTGTGGAACTTTTACCTGCGGCCAACTTCTGGCGGCGGCGCGGCTTCCCAGGGGCAGGTGACTGTGTCACTTTCAGGTCGGTCATTAAATGTCTCTCCAGTACCCGGAACAGCAACCGGATGCCCCATTACACTCAACGGAACTTATGCTCGCAGGGATGTGACTAACGGTCGGCCAACACGCGGTTCTGGCACAGCAACTTGTGGCGGTACTGCTCCAACTGGCGTTTGGCGTGCTGCTATTCGTTAAACTCAACTATCGAAACAAATGGGTCGCTCCACAGTTTTGGGATATGAAAATGACAAAGACACTACTGATCGCTGCGACCGCAATAGTCGCGTTACTAGCGGGGTTATTTGCAACCGATAACCTAATGGCCAGAAAAGTTGTTTCTGGAGGCAAGATTAATGGTTCCGTGATCATGTCTTGCAGCAATGGTATGCGTGAAAACTGGGTCACTTATCACGCACCAGGTGACAGCAGTTTTTTTCATCAGGAATTGGTGTTAGGAGAAGGTGATTACACCTTAAGCTTGATTCCAAGCGGCAGTTTTCGTTTCAATGCATTTATCTATCAAGGTGACGCACGGCAATATATAGGCGGGCGCAAGAGCGTAGGAAGCTATTCTCAAAGGCTTAGCGTAAAGAGTTGGTCGGGTAAAAAGTTCCTGGTCCAGATGAAAAAAGTAAGCCAATCTTGCCGCGGTTGTGCGGTTACGATGGCTTTGACGGCACGAAATTGTCCGGGTAAAACCAACAGCCCCTCTCAACGTTCAACCGCGCCGCTTTGTAAGCCCAATCAATGTGCCGATCGCAAAGGTGGATTGTTTGGTCTTCCGTCTTGCCTTTACAAAAAAGGTGCACGCGGCGGCTATTGCGGAACACCTGGCAACTAGTCAAAATTAGTGAGAATCAGGAGAGATGTAGTGTCTAATCAACTTTCAAAGACTACTTTGGGTTTAGCGCTAGTGGCCGCGACCATAACTGGGAATTTTGTGGCAACACCGACGGCTTTCGCCAAAGAACATTGGATGAAAGAAATCGGCCATCGATGGGATGTTCAGGATAACGGTTGGAAAGGTGTGTGGAGCCGCCGCACATATCCCACCGCTACCAGCAATATCTATGATGCAACATTTACGCATCCTATCCACCCGACTTTTACAGCAGAAATGATCATCACGCTAAGCGTGCGTAACGAAATCCATATTCGGCGAACTGATAAAACCGGTACTCAAGTTGGCAAATCATGCACCTACAAGGGATATCTGCATGGTGACGGATACACTGCCAACGGCACCAGCAGCTGTGCGTGGTCTGCCGGCCCACATCCGTGGCGAGCCACTATTCGCAAATAGAATTCTAACGACTGAAATTGAGCGTCGGCTTTCGAGATTTAGCGGTCAAAGCCATAGTAGTCGCAAAACCAACTGCTGCATTCTATCGAAGCGGCACCCAGTTTCCATGTGCACCATAAGGAACACGGTGAGGCAATTTTATGGTCGCGACTGGATCACCGGAAAAATCCTTGCAATCCAATATGACAAAGCTTGATTGGTTGGTTGCCTCATCATGGACAAAAGTCATCGCATAGCCATCATCCTCGGCCGTGCCTGTTTGAACGAATGTTGGTTCTCCGCCGCGCACGCTCGCGCCAAGCTCATGGGCTTCACATGTTCCAGCTTGCAAATCATATTTGAGTAGCGCTTTCCCATAGGTGGGTTCTTCCGGATTGCCTTCACCATCCATTTCCATCAAATAGCCATAACGGGAGGGAAGGCCCATATATTGCTCATTGATCCGGCCAAAGTCTCCAGGACGGTCATCCAGTTGTTCCTCAGTCACCTGGCCTGTTTTCAGGTCAATGGTCCAGCGCCACAAATATCCCACATCGCTAAAGTCGCTGTGGCTCCAAGATCCCATCCGGGATGCGACCATCACGATCTTACCATCTGTTTCGTAGGCGTTGACCGTATGGAAAATTGCGCATGGTTCTATTTCAAACCAACGGACATCGCCGTTACTGCCGTTGCGCGGCATGACACCCAGACGCGCCCCGGCATGGGGACGAAATTCATAAGGGAATCCTTTCATTGCCATCTCGAAGTCAAAGACCACCGGCAGATCGAGGAAAATTACATGGTTCCGGGTAATGGCAAAATCATGCATCATGACTTTTTGCGGGATATCGATTCCTTCGAGCTGCTTTAGCTTTCCATCTGCTCCAACCCGAATATATTGCAGATAAGGGGCCTGAAAATTGGCATAGGAAAATGCCAGTAGCTCACCCGTTTCGGGACATATTTTGGGATGCGCGGTCATCGCTGTCGTGAGTGCTTCATTGTAATTCTGCATGCCGACAGTGCCGAGGTCCTGATCGATGACGTAGGGCCAGGCTCCTTCGTTTAATGCTAGAACCTCACCATTGTGACTCACGATATGAGTGTTCGCCTTACTGTGATCCCACTTGCCCATATGGCCCGCCTGTAACGGGTCTTCGCCAAACCCCATCGTGTCTACATATTTGCTGCGATACCATTCGGCTTTGCCATCTTTCAGACGAATACCGTGCAACAGGCCATCACCGAAAAACCAGTGAACCGACTGTCCCGAGCTAGGATTGGGGCCTGTGCGTATATAGGTGCCGTTTAAGCTCTCGGGAATTTCTCCCTCTACCACCAGATCGGTTGCCGTCTTCTCCTCCAGCACAGGGCCCCAATTGTCTCTCAGATGCCAGGGCTTTTCAATCGCTTCAACGGACATAGTCACTCTCCAACAGTATCTGGCTTGCTGCCAACAATGATGTGGCAGATATGTAGCTCAGAGAGAATGTTTCAATCAGACTGGAAGATTTTACTACTGTGAGATTGACTAGGCACTAGCGCGATTGTTGCCCGGAAGGGTAGATTTAGTGTACAATAATTAACCGATATCCAGCGTCCAGATGCTCTTCTGCCATTAAATGGCCATAGCGTTTATCCCAGGCGCCAGAAGTCAGATCCCGCTCAAGCTTTGCAAGGCTGCTCGGTGCATCTTCCAATTTTGCAAATGTGGAAATAGAAGCTCGCACTGTGGGATCCAGATAGGCATATGGTCGCCGCCAATAGGCGCCCAGAAATCCATCCGTGCAATCATGGGGCACTGGTATGTTCTCGATTTCAACTTCTCCGAGGATACGCTCATATTCCGGCATTTTTGGCATGATTGGCTGATCTAGTTCGATTATTTCCGGTATGTAATCTGCCAACCAGAAATAATGCGCTTTTGGATCAAAGGTTAAAATGACCAAGCGTCCTCTTGCGACGCGGCGCATTTCAAGCAAACCTTTTTCTAGGTCTGTCCAATGATGGACGGTTAAAACGGCCATCGCGGCATCAAATTGATTGTCTTCGAATGGCATATCTTCCGCCACACCCTGATAAGCCGTCCCCAATTCCGGAGCGCGTTGCCCGATCATTTCGGCCGATGGTTCTAACGCTGTTACATCGCGATCAATCGGCTCGTAAGACCCAGTTCCAGCACCGACGTTCAAAATTGACTGGGCATCTCCGAGCGGGCGATGGATTGATGCGGCAATCCGGTCATCTGGTTTGCGCAGATTGGAGTAACCAATTCCTATTTTGTCATAGAGTACAGCCATCGTAATATCAGTCTCTTGTTGATATGCTATGGATCATTGTCAGGAATTTCAAATCCGTTCCAGCACGGCGATGCTCGGAAAGCGTTTGATAGTCTGGATCATTATACCAAGCCGTTGCCGCACCTTCATTCGGAAACTTGAACATAACGACACGTCCTTCTCTTGGGTCTGATCCTTCAAAGGTGACGCTGCTGTCGTCAAAGGTGATGAATTCGCCACCATGTTTCTTTAGGATCGGGAAAAACCCCTTTTCATAGACGCGATACTTGGCCGCATCATGGACTGTAAAGTTGGCGACAACATAGGCTGGTTGATCTGTCATAATGCTTTCCTTTATTGGTCGTTCGCAGCCACGCCGATCATGCCGCGTATCTCTTCGTTATCCGCGCCCAATGTAGGTGGATCGGCATAGATATTCGCTGGGCTGGCTGAATAGTGGACGGGATGCTTGATGGTCCGGTATTTCCCGGTCTTCTCGCTTTCGCGTTCCTGCCAGAAACCGACTTGTTCGAGATGCGGATCGGTGAGAACATCCTCCATCTTGTTATAGCGCATCGCCGGGATGTTGTTCTCGTCTAGCAATGGCAGCCACTCATCGGTTGTTTTGGTCGCGGCGATTTCTTCAATGATCGCATAGAGTGCGGTAATATTCTTGGTGCGTTGGGAATAGTCGGAAAAGCGGGGTTCGTCGAAGACGCCGGGTTTGCCGCCGAGTTCAAAAAACTTTCTCCATTGTGCATCGTTATATGGCACCAATCCGATATAGCCGTCTTTGGTCGGATAAGGCTTGCGATTGGCGTTGATCGAGCGCGTGTACGCCAACCGCCCATTGCCGGGAATGAATGTCTCGCCCCAGAGATTTTCGACCATGTTAAACCAGGTAAAGGTTTCAAACATTGGCACCTGAACAAACTGTCCCTCGCCCGTTTTTTCCTTGTGATATAGCGCAGCCAAAGTCGCGTTTACCGCGAACAGGCCAACGGTTTTATCGGCAACTAGTGAAGGCATGTAGAGCGGTCGTCCGCTGTCGCCGCGCTTTTCAAACAGGCTGGCAAACCCGGAAGCACATTGAATCAAATCGTCATAGGCTTGGCGTTTTTCATACTCACCACCCTGTCCAAAGCCAGCGCAGTGAACATAGACTATGCCAGGGTTAATTGCTTTGATGCTATCATAGTCCAGACCCAGTCTTCCCATGCCCGCCATGCGTACATTGTGGAAGAACACATCGGCATGCTTGAGAAGTTCAAGCAATGCAGCTTTGTCCGCATCATCTTTGGCATTGATTGTAATCGATTTCTTGTTGCGGTTTAGTGAGGTGAATATCGGACCCAAATCACCGGTTGGGCTATCTCCAGCATGACGCATCATATCGCCAGCGAACTTGCCCTCGCCATTTTCTACCTTGATTACTTCTGCTCCGAGGTCGGCGAAATTGAGTGTAGCAAATGGTCCCAGTACAACTGTAGACATATCGACAATCTTCAAACCCTTAAGTGGTCCGGTGGGCTCTGTGTCCCATTCCAGTTTTGGCCAGCCGCTCATGTGATTTCCTTCAATTAATTAGGTGCATGATTCTGCATTGCTGTTATCAGTTTTAATCGATTGATGAACTGACTATTTTGAGGTTAAATAATGGGAATTACGGATCCAAAAGCACCCGTGTTGGTTGGTGTGGGAGAAGCTAGCGGCAAATCACTGGGTGTGGATTGGCCTTCGACCCCGGAATTGGCAGGAGCAGCGATAAAAACTGCGCTTGCAGATAGCGGTGCTGGCGAGAAACTCGCTGCATCTATTGATTGTCTGCTTTCTACCCGACTTTTCCACGATAGCGGCCTGCCTCATGATTTTGGGTCGCCGGAAAACCATCCCGAAGCGGTCGCTACAGCTGCCGGACTGGACCCGGAAACGCTTCTCTATGGTGATGTTGGCGGTCAGAGTCCGCAAAAGCATCTCAACAAACTGGCGTGCGATGTTCATGCCGGTAAATATAAAGTTGTTGTGATTTCCAGCGCTGAAAATGTCGGCACGGTCAAACGAGCTCGGCGTAGCGGTCAAGAACTCGACTGGAATCAGAAAGCGACACGCGAATATACCGATTTGCGAACGGATGAAGACAAGATGCTGACGGCCTATGAATGGCGGCAAGGGATAATCTCTATGCCGATGGCATATGGGATCGTGGAAAACGCCCGGCGAGCGAGAATAGGAATGGACCGTGACGGCTATGCAAAAGATATGGCAGAACTCTGGTCTGCATTTTCGGGTGTATCGATGACCCGCGAGCATGCGCAATTTGCGCGGGATTGGACTCCCGAAGAAATGTTGGAAGATGGCAATAAGAACTTCCGCCTCAACGACCCCTATCGCCGCTGGATGGTGGCGCAAGATGCCGTTGAACTGGGAGCTGCGGTAATCATGACGACTGCAGGTCATGCCGCAGAACTTGGCATTGCCGAAGACAAAGTCATTTATTTGCACAGCGGTGCGGATGCCAGTGTGCCGTTAATGAGCTTGCAGGATGACCTGTCGATTTCACCGGCTATGCAGTCGGCCTTTCCCAAGGCTATGGAATTGGCAGAAGTGGAAGCGGATGATCTGGGTCCGATCGATATTTACAGCTGTTTCCCGGTTGCAGTTTCGCTGGGGATGGACGCACTGGGATCACCTGACAGGCCGCTCTCGTCGTATACCCTAACCGGCGGTCTGACCTTCTTTGGTGGGCCGGGTAACAGCTATAGCACGCACGGAATCGTGGCGTTGGTTGAGGCGCTGCGTAAAGATGGTAACAAGCCCGGAATGATCTCTGCCAATGGCGGTGTGATCAACAAGGAATCAGTCGGAATTTATGCAGCACAGCCAGTCGAAGGCGGCTGGTCTCCAGACCGGATTGCAGAACCTTACCGGATCCCGAAACCGGATCATGTTAAGGAAGATCATTTCTTCGACGGTAATGCCGTCATCAAAAGCTATGCAATGCCTTATGGCAAGGCTAGTCGTGGCGCAGCAAGTCTGTGGTTGGAAGATGAGCAGGGATTGCCTGCAATCGGGATACTTCCCGATGCACCGGAAGATACGGACCTCATTGGAATGCAGGTGGCGGTCAAAACCCATGACGACCGGAATGTCGCAACTTTAGCAGCGTAAATGGGATAATTATATTTGCTGAGTTTTTGATCAAGTTGTGATATATTTTGCATTATGGCGGAAAATATCAAAAATGTTGATCAGAATGATAAGAATATCCTGAAAGCTTTGCAGCAAGACACTAGTCTTTCTCTGGAAAATCTTGCTGCAAAGCTTAGCCTTTCGACCAATGCATGCTGGCGGCGGATCAAGCGAATGGAGGCGGATGGGATTATCGCACGCCGCGTCGCAATTGTTGAACCTGAAACCGTTGGGCTGGGAATGACCGCCTTTGTGGCTGTTAAAACCAACGATCATAGCGATAAGTGGCTCGAAAAGTTTGCGGCAGCTGCCTCCTCGGTTGAGGAAGTTGTCGAGTTTTATCGAATGGCAGGAGAGGTTGATTATATGCTCAAACTGCTTGTTCGCGACATGGCTGATTATGATCGGGTATATAAGAAACTGATCAAGGCCGTGCCCTTGTCGGATGTATCGGCAAGCTTTGCCATGGAGCGGATTAAATATACGACGGCAGTGCCGGTTTAAACTGCAACTACCTCTTGCCTGATCGCACCAAAGATCGAGTGGCCATCATCATCCAACATCTGGATCTTGACAGTGTCTCCTGCAGCCATAAATGGCGTTTTTGCTTCGCCACCAGCTATGGTTTCGATCATCCGGATTTCGGCAATGCATGAATAGCCGAGACCGCCTTCGTTACATGGTTTACCCGGACCACCTTGAGAATCTTGATTGGAAACCGTGCCGGAGCCAATAATGGAACCCGCGCACAGCGGCCGTGTTTTGGCGGCATGAGAAACAAGTTTTGCTAGACTGAATGTAGCATCAACACCGGCATTGGCTCTGCCAAACGGTTCGCGATTATAGTCGACCTGCAATGGTAGATGCACGACGCTGTCTTTCCAAGCATCGCCCAATTCGTCGGGTGTTACGCAGGCGGGGGAGAATGCCGTTGGTGGTTTGGATTGGAAAAAACCGAAACCTTTGGCAAGTTCACCGGGAATTAAACCTCGCAAAGAGACATCATTTACAAGCATAACCAGTTGAATATGGCTAGCGGCGTCTTCCTCGCTGACACCCATCGGCACGTCATCGGTAATGACCGCGACTTCGCCTTCCATATCACAGCCCCATTTCGGATCACCGAGCGGAATGTCATCACGCGGCCCTAAGAACGCGTCGCTGCCGCCTTGATACATTAAGGGATCAGAATAGAAACTCTCTGGCACTTCGGCTCCGCGCGCTTTGCGGACGAGTTCGACATGATTGATGTAGGCGCTGCCATCAGCCCATTGATAGGCGCGCGGTAGCGGTGAATGCGCGTCATTTTCATGAAATCGCTCGCATGGTACAACTTGATGTTCGACATCGCGGTACAACGCTTCCAGCTTTGGTGCACAATTCTGCCAATCATCGAGAGCAGCCTGCAACGTTGGAGCAATATTATTTGCCTCGCAGCAACGGGTCAGGTCTTTGGACACGACGACCAATCGGCCATCGCGGGTTTCGTTCTTAAGAGTTGCGAGTTTCATTTTTGCTCCGAAATTTGATCAACCGATAGTGCGCTTCAATGCGACAACAATCAATGCCAAAGGCTAGTGCTCATCACGCGCCTTTTCGTGCAACCAAGCGGCATGATTGGGTGCTTTTTTGGTCCGGCTCCATTCTTCAAGCATATCGGGCGCGACACGGCGCAGTTCGGTCATCTCATCATCGGTGCCAATATCACAGGCAATTTCCAGTCGATGACCATTAGGGTCGAAGAAATAGATGGATTTGAAAATTCCGTGATGTGTCGGGCCAAGCACCTCCAACCCTTCAGCTTCAGCATTGGCTTTTGCCGCCAATAGCTCTTCCAGTGTTTCGACCTTAAAGGCTATATGCTGAACCCACTCTGGCGTGTTCGGGTCTTTACCCATATCCGGCTGTTCGGGCAGTTCAAAAAAGGCCAAAATATTGCCGCCGCCTGCATTTAGGAAGATATGCATATACGGGTCATATTCGCCGGTTGAAGGCACTTCATTTTCAGCAAAGGCAATGTCGAAATCCATGCCCATGACACGCTGGTAAAACTCTGTCGTTTCCTTGGCATCGCGGCATCGATAGGCGACGTGGTGGATACCGGATAAATTTGGCGCGGTCATTCTGCCGGTTCTTTCACATCCAGTACACCGCGGGCAACCTGATCGCGTTCGATGCTTTCGAACAGGGCTTTGAAATTTCCTTCGCCAAAGCCGTCATCGCCTTTGCGCTGAATAAATTCAAAGAAGACAGGACCGACCTGCGGTTCAGCAAAAATCTGAAGCAGAAGCCGCGGATCGCCGCCTTCGGTTGTGCCATCCAAAAGGATACCGCGCGCTTGCAACTCAGTTGGCTGTTCACCATGACCGGGCAGGCGCTCGTCGAGCATCTGATAATATGTCTCCGGTGGCGCGGTCATAAACGGAACGCCCAGTTTTTTGAGCCTATCCCAGCAGCCTATCAAATCTTCGCAGATTAGGGCAATGTGCTGGATACCTTCGCCATTAAATTCGCGCAAGAATTCCTCGATCTGACCCTTGCCGCCTTCGCCTTCTTCGTTGAGCGGGATGCGGATTTTTCCGTCGGGAGCAGTAAGAGCTTTTGATGTCAGGCCAGTATATTCGCCTTTGATGTCAAAGAAACGGATCTCTTTGAAATTGAAGAGCGTCTCGTAGTAATCGGCCCAATATTTCATCCGGCCACCATATACATTATGCGTCAGGTGATCGATCGTGTGGAAACCAGCACCTTCGGGATTGCGATCTGCGCCGGGCAGATATTCAAAATCAATGTCGTATATGGAGAGATTTTCCCTGCGCTCTCCGCCGTTATAGCGATCAACCAGATAGAGAATAGCACCACCGATTCCTCGGATGGCTGGGATATGCAATTCCATTGGACCGGTTTCGACCGAGACCGGTTCGGCGCCATTTGCAATCAGGTGATCCCAGGCTTTGCGTGCATCGCGCACCCTAAAAGCCATGCCACAAGCTGATGGGCCATGTTCGCGCGCAAAATACCAGGCCGCAGATTTGGGCTCATAGTTGATGATTAGATTGATCCCGCCTTGTCGCCACAGATGCACGTCTTTTGAGCGATGTTCTGCAACTTTTGAAAAGCCCATCACTTCAAAGATAGGTTCCAAAACACCTTTCTCCGGCGCACAAAACTCGACAAATTCAAAGCCGTCGAGGCCAGCGGGGTTTTCAAACAGATCAGCCATGATTGTTCCTTAACATATGATGATTGGATTCGTAAAATAGTTACAAATGAAACTATAAGAGATAAGGAGTCAAATTGCAACCTCCCTTGTCGCTCAATGAAAATCACGTGACTTGGGCAAGATACGGACATTGCGCGGATGTCCGCCGTTGGATTTTGCTGGTCCGTTCTGCAGGGCTTTCCGAAGTGCCGCTTGCTTGTCTTCATTGCGATAAACAGGCCGATTGACCTCATCGGCAAGGGCCATGGCAACGGGCGGTTTTTCACGCGGATCGCCGCCTGTGCGTGCCGAATCAATGCTCGGGACAGGTATAACCGGGTGGTCCCGCTTGGTAATATCATCAAGCATATGGGTTGCGTCCTCGATCCGGCTGACCATCAGGTGGATCACACCTTCACGGCTTTTCTGCACTTGACCGCTGGCAATCATCAAGCGTGCGGCCATCACGGGACGGCGCATTTTCTCGAACCGGCTGGCCCAGAGGAGTAGGTTGGATATACCCGTTTCATCTTCCAGCGTGATGAAGATCGCATTGCCCTTACCGGGCCGCTGACGGATTAGCACGACCCCGGCGACACGTTGAAACGATCCGTTTTGGGCTTCGGCAATCTCCGCACAGCTGAGCACACCCATGGTACGAAATGTTTCGCGTAAAAACTCCATCGGATGGCCTTTGAGAGATAAGCGAAAGCTCTGATAGTCGGTTACCACATGCTCGCCCTTGGTCATGACGGGGAGCTTTGCGTCTGCTTCGGCGGCAAGTTCTTTCGCCTGAGCGGCTTCGAACAGCGGTAATGTGTTTATTGGCGTCCGGCGTACTTCCCAAAGCGCTTGCCGCCGGTCGAGACCCAGCGACCGGCAGGCATCCGCATCGGCGAGCAGACGCAAGGCGCGGGCTGGAAGATTGGCTTTATGGGCCAGTTCTTCAATGGATTTAAAGGGCCGTGCAGCAGCAATTTCATCGGCCCATGCTTCGCGGAAGCCATCAATTTGGCGGAAGCCGAGGCGGAGTATGACTGCAGTAAGCCCCTCCCCTTTAGGGGAGGGGTTGGGGTGGGGGCTATCGTCGGTGAAGCTCTGTTGATTGAAGCCCCCACCCCCGGCCCCTCCCCTAAAGGGGAGGGGAGAAGGTAGCTCCACCCCATTATCCCAATTGCTGTGGTTTACATCTATTGCCCGCACCTCAACACCATGTTCCCGCGCATCACGCACTAGCTGTGCGGGTGCATAAAAACCCATCGGCTGCGAATTGAGGATCGCTGCCGCAAACACCGCCGGGTGATGGCATTTAATCCAGGAGCTGATGTACACCAAAATTCCGAAACTCTGCGCATGGCTTTCGGGAAAGCCATAGCTGCCAAACCCCTCAATCTGTTTATAGCAGCGCTCGGCAAAATCACGCTCATAGCCGCGCCGAGTCATGCCATTGATCATCTTTTCCTGAAAATGATGGATTGTGCCGATATTGCGAAACGTTGCCATGGCCCGGCGCAATTTATTGGCATCACTGGCTGAAAAATCCGCAGCCACAATCGCCAGCTTCATCGCCTGTTCCTGAAACAACGGTACGCCGCAGGTGCGGCCAAGCACGGTTTTCAGTTCATCGGGCGGATGTGGCGGACTGGGTTTGGGATAGATAATTTTCTCGATGCCTGAGCGCCGTCGCAGATAGGGATGCACCATATCCCCCTCAATCGGACCGGGCCGGACAATCGCTACCTGTATCACCAGATCATAAAACTGGCGTGGACGCAGACGTGGAAGCATATTGATCTGTGCGCGGCTTTCGACCTGAAAAACACCGATGCTATCGCCGTTGCACAGCATGTCATAGGTGATCGGATCTTCAGTGGGAATATTCTGGAGAGTCCATTCATCCTCCCTGCAAGGTGGAAGGATATTGAGACTCTCCATCATATCAAATGCTTTGCGGATGCAGGTGAGCATACCCAGTGCCAGCACATCGACCTTCATCAGGCCCAGCGCATCGATATCATCCTTGTCCCACTCGATAAAAGTACGATCCTCCATCGCCGCGTTGTGGATCGGTACGGTCTCATCCAGTCGGTCCTGGGTGAGGACAAACCCGCCGACATGTTGTGAGAGATGGCGAGGAAATTGCAGGATCTGATTCACCAGATCGCCAAGGCGTTGAATCTCGGGGCTTTCCGGATCAAGCCCGGTTTCGGCAAAACGGTTATCGGGCGCACTGCTGGAATAGCTGCCCCAGACGGTGCTCGACAGGCGCGAGGTGATATCTTCGGACAACCCCAAAGCCTTCCCAACCTCACGGATCGCGCTGCGGGAACGATAGTGCACCACCGTTGCCGCAATCCCGGCGCGGTGCCGGCCATAGCGTTCGTAAATATATTGGATGACTTCTTCGCGGCGTTCATGTTCGAAATCGACGTCGATATCGGGCGGCTCCTTGCGTTCTTCGGAGATAAATCGCGAGAAGAGCAGGTCATGTTTCATCGGATCGACTGAGGTAATATGCAGCAAATAGCAAACTGCCGAGTTGGCAGCTGAACCGCGCCCCTGGCATAAGATACCCTGATCGCGCGCCCATTTGACAATGTCATGGACGGTTAGAAAATAGGGTGCATATTGCAGCTTGTCGATCAGGCGGAGCTCGCCTTCGACTTTCTCCCGGAGCCGTTCCGGCAGAATTTCTCCATGCTTCTCATGCGCGGCGGACCAGGCGAGATGTTCGAGCCAGTCCTGCGGCGTCCAACCCATGGGCACGGGTTCATCGGGGTAATGGTAGCTCAGTTCGTCGAGAGAGAAGTTGATCAGGTTCAACAACCTTTGCGTCTGGCCAATGGCGTCTGGATAATCCTTGAATAGTCTTGCCATTTCTTCTGGCGGCTTGAGATAGCGTTCAGCATTGGCGCGGAGTAGGCGACCCGCTTTGGCGATAGTTGCCTTCTCGGCAATACAGGTCAGGATGTCGTGGAGCGGGCGCTGTTCAGCTGTAGCATAGAGCGGATCGTTAGTGCCGAGTAGCGGGATTCCGGTATTTTGGGAAAGGCGGTTGAGCTTTTTCAGACTGCGTTTGTCCGGCCCTGATCTCGGCATGGTAGCGCCCAGCCAGACATGGGGAGTGTGTGATTGAATTGCTTCTATGCACTTCTCTTGAAGGAGCGGGGAGAGGATGATTAATGCCCAATCTTCACTGCACCATTCGAGCAGGTCGGCTTCATATAGATGGCAGTCGCCTTTTTCTGCGCGCAAATTTCCCGTTGAGAGCATTCGGGTCAGCCTGCCCCAACCGCGCCGGTTGAGTGGATAGGCTATCATCTCTGGCGTATCGTCTGCAAAGATTAGCCGCGAACCCACAACCAGTTTCAGCTCTGGTAGCACAACGCCCTCTTCCGCCGCATCTTCATGCGCGCGGCGCAGGGCCACATGCGCGCGCACTACGCCAGCGACACTATTGCGGTCAGCAATACCGATACCGGTCATGCCCAATTCCATTGCGCGCATCACCATATCGGCTGGAGAGGACCCGCCGCGTAGAAAGCTATAGTGAGTGGAGGCGCAGAGTTCCGAGAAGTGAATCATTTTGAATGCGCGCCCACATCCGTGGCCGCTCTGCTCCGGCCCGTCTCCCGCGTTTGTGCGTCACATGCTGGGGGCATGTGAAAAGCGCAATTAGGCCAACCACCCATAGGATATACTGGCTGGGTGGTTGGGAGGGGGAGACGGGCCGGTACAGAATATTGAAAATACGACGCCATCACGCAAACAGTCCGTGCAGAAACCAGTCCGGGTTCGCTTTTTCCTCACCGTAAAGCCCATGCCGAAAAAGCCAGTAGCGCCGGCCCCTTATATCCTCGACCCGGTAATAGTCGCGCGTCAATCCGCCTTTGCCGGATTGCTGCCCATGCTTGCGCTGCCACCATTCGGAACCAATGCGTTCGGGCCCTTCATAGCGGATGACCTGATGCGCCTTACGCCGCCAGGTGAAACGATGCGGCGGTCCGTCTGGTACCTCGGCAATGACTTGTACGCGCTGCGGCGGGTCAAACATATGAAGAGGACGCATAGGCGGGTTATTGGAAGGAGGAATTTCCCACGGTGTTGGCGGAGGGGCATCCAGCGCGGGCAGGGCGAGCAGACCTTGCTCCGGAATATGACTATCCGCAGGCTGAAATTTCTGCACCTGTTCGCGTCCCATGCGTGTGCTGAGCTGGCTCACCAAGGCCACTTCATCGGCTTCCAGATCTTCACCGCCCTCAAGCTTGAGCTGTTTCACCGCCAGTGGTTCTGCAGCGACAATGCTGAGCCGGATTAAATCATAACCAAAGCCAGGGTTAAGTTCATCATTCAGGGCATCAATCCGTTCGCGTAGCAGGCGTTTGAACAGAAGTGGATCGCGGGTTGGTGCACCGGTCTCTACACCAAGTTTGGCAATATCGCCGTCGCAGCGGAACAGCATCATGCGGATCATCCGTGCGCCTTGCCCGCGCTGTTCCAGATGTTCGGATGCTTCGGTAAACAACTCTTCCAATATGTTTAGCGCGGCATCAATATGGGTGAGCGGTTCGGGGAAGCGGCGGTCGGTTGTTACATTGCCAAGACTGCGGATCGGATCAATTGGCCGATCTTCCACGCCCAGCAAGCGGTCCAGTCTCAAGGTCAGCTCCATACCAAAACGTGCCGCCAGATTGGGACGCGGACGGTCCGATAAATCGCCGATCTTGTAGAGCCCAGCCCGTTCGAGCGCCTGATGCGTTTTGGCATCCATATCGAGGGCACTCACCGGAAGCTGCCCTTCTGCGCCTTCCTTCAGGCCATGCCGAGCCAATGCCAGTGCCGCATCGGGCGTGCTAGCCAAGGCCCAATGTGCGCTATAGCCGGTCGCATCCAATCGGTCTTCGACATCACGCGCTAGCGCCTCTTCCGAGTTATAGAAATGCGCCGCGCCGGTAATGTCGAGAATAAGCGCATGTGGCGGCGCGGCGGCGATCATCGGCGTATAGCGCTCGCAGGCTTCTGCAAGGCGATCCAGCAACTGCGCATCGGCTAGGCTATCATGATCAAAGGCCAGCAAGTCCGGTACTCGTGCACGGGCATCCGCCAGCTTCATGCCAACACCCAGCCCCAAAGCCACGGCTTGCCGGTCGGGTGCGGTAATCACCACCGCGCCGCGTTGCTTTTCGGTTAGCGCAAAAGGAGCCTCAGGCTGCCCGCGCGCCCTGATGATCCGCTCGGTCGGCAGATAGGGCAGGAACAGTGCCAAGGTCCGGCGCTGCCTCTCCCGCTTGCCGATCACGGAAGATGCGATCGTCACGGTTCCACTCCAGTCGGGCACTCAGCCCGTAAAGTCCGCTGCGATGGCGCAGCAGGGTAATGTCAAAAGTTGAATGGCCGGGGGCATTGGCTTCGAGCGGGATAGAGGGCGCAGCAGATATCTCCCATCTGCTAAAGGCAGCGGTGGGTAGGGGGTCTTGTGTATCACTGTCTCTGCGTAACAGCAGGTTCAACACACCCGATTTTTGCGCGGATAGAGAAAGCCGTCTGGTCGCCGTCAGGTCCAATCCCTTGGGTCTCTTGCCCGCCAATTCGACAATCACGGTTCCCATGGCTGATGACCGCACACCATCGGCCGCCGCCCGGAGTGCCGTTATGTTGTCCGGTGCATCGATATGGATGATGGTATCGGGATCAATACCCAGTTCCGCAATGCCCGGCGGGTATAGCCGTCCCTGTCGGTGCGCTTCTTCGGCTTCGGTGATCCATAAAATGGGTTTGCCTTCTCTGCATCGCTCAGCAAGCAGCAATGCCATCGCCGCAGCACTTGTCATATCGGTTTTCTCTGCTGCATGGATTTCATGCAGAGCGGCCTTGGGCAAGCCATCAGCAGCCGCATTGCCTCGTAGAGCGGTGTCTATGCGTCCCACCCCAAAGGTAAAATGTGTAGGCCCATCCTCTGCATCCGCCGTCTTCACACCAGACGCAGACAATATTTTGGCGAACCGCGCTTTTAGCGTCGCCGCTTTCTGTCCAGCTGTTTCAGGCACAGCAAAAGGGTTGATCGGAGAGGCGTCCATCACCTGCACCGAATCCGAATCGATATTGTTCATGGTTTGTTCCAATCTATAGAACAGAGCGATTTGGTCAAGTGATTCTGTTGGACAGGCTTTTTTCAATCACCCTTGATCGAAGGCGCGAGAACCGCCACATCGTGCATTCTGTCCTCCTGGAAAAGACTCTAAATGACTGAAAAATTACGTGCTCTTGTTGAGTCCAATATGTTCCAGAATGCGATTCTGGTGGTGATCGTAATCAATGCGATCATTATTGGTATGGAAACATCGCCAGCGTTGATGGACAGCTATGGACCGGCTCTGGTTCTGCTCGACAAAATTGCTCTAGGAATTTTCATTGTCGAAATATTGATGAAGCTATTCGTGTACCGGTTCGGCTTTTTCAAGGATGGTTGGAATGTCTTCGATTTTACCATTGTTGCCGTGGCGTTGCTGCCGACCAGAGGCAATCTATCAGTCCTCCGCGCACTCAGGATATTGCGAGCATTGCGGCTGATCTCGGCCATGCCAAAAATGCGCAAAGTGGTTCAGGGACTATTCGCCGCTATCCCCTCTATGGGCACAGTGATCCTGTTGCTCGGATTGGTGTTCTATATCGCGGCGGTCATGGCGACGAAACTGTTCGGCGGTGAATTCCCGCAATGGTTTGGTTCGATTGGCGCTTCGCTCTATTCTCTCTTCCAGATCATGACGCTGGAAAGCTGGTCGATGGGTATTGTTCGCCCAATCATGGAGGTTTATCCATGGGCCTGGGTCTTCTTTGTGCCCTTTGTGCTTGTGACCAGCTTTGTCGTCCTGAACCTGTTCATCGCGATTATCGTCAACGCGATGCACGAAGAAGCCGACGAAGAACAGACGGCGCAGCGCGATGAAATGCTAGATGAGATCAGGGCGCTACGAAAAGATGTGGCAGAGTTGAAGAAACATTAATCCGGTATTTCACGAAAGAAATGCACCTGCATTTGCATCGGTCCCACCAGCTCTACATGATGCAATTGCTGCGGCTCGATGATTTGTGTATCTCCCGCCGTCATCTGCCGTCTGTTGCCACTTTCTTCAATCACATAGATTAGCTCGCCGGAGATTAACTCCAGCAAACCCCATGTGCCTGCCTTTGTATTGTGGGCCTCTTGCAAAGCTTGCGGCAGGGTTGTTTCGTCAAAAACCGGTGTGGATTTATAGGCTTCGGGTTTGCTCATAGTTCAAACCACAGCAAAGCGAATGATTGCGATGGCTATACCGAATAACGCAAACATAATCGGTACAACCAGCATTTGCCCGTAAACCGAACCAAAAGTCATCGGTCCGGTGAACGTATCAAACTTACCGTCAACCCATTGCTTCTTCTGCCGCTTGCGATCAACCATGCCAAGGCTGTTCAAAGCATAAGCGGTACCGAAATACATAAGCGTGTAAAGCACGCTGATGGCAATCATGAAAAGCGCCTTGCCATCATGACCGGTCCCAAAAGCTAAGCCCATGAAGAATATGATATAGCTGGCGGCCATGCTGCCCCAGATAACGGCCGGAATACCAAAAGTCCTTGCCTCTGGCTGTACACGAACGGGAATGTCATCATTCTTGACCGGGTAAATGGGATCTTCAAATTCCATACTTTGAACCGCAAGGTTATTTTCATCGAGCAACATCGAGTTTCTCCTTCTTAGAAGCGTTCTTCTGGCGGATGGTCGGCAAACCATCGCGGTGGATAGAGATGCCTGTCATCAAACTGTCTGCGATCCGCGCAGCGCGATCCGACAGGAACTGACAAGCATTTGAATTGGGAAAGATGTCTGGGAGTGTGGCATTGAAAAGCACGAGCCACCGAGTGAAATGCGTCTGATCAATACCGGGAATAGCAAGATGTTTGACCATCGGGTTGCCGTGAAATCGCCCCGACTCGATTGCGATTGAGGTCCAGAAATCTTTCATCCTTGCTAGATGGGGAGGCCAGTCAGTTATGATTTCATCGAAAATGGGCCCCAGCATTTCATCGCCGCGAATGCGGTCGTAAAATGTGTCTACCAGCTCTGAAATCCGTTCTTCGGTAATCCCTATGGCGATGGCATCGTTACATTTCTGCTCGCGGGCGCTGATGGTGTGCGGGTGTGGCATCGTTTCGACTCATTAAAGATGTATTTAATATACCTCTTATAGCCAACTTGAATTGAAAAGCAATATATAATATGCATCTTTAATGCGACTAACTGTACAAACCGATTATGCCCTGCGCACCTTGATGTTTTTAGCCAGTCAGGATGGCAGCCAGAAAATTGACGATGTTGCGCGGGTATATGGTATTTCCAAGAACCATCTGATGAAGGTGGTTCAACGGCTGGTTGCAGCTGGTTTTGTGAATAGTCAGAGAGGACGCGGCGGCGGCCTAACGCTCGCCGATAAATCCAATCAAATCAATATTGGCGCTGTTGTCCGCGCGATGGAGAATACGAGTGAATTTGTGGAGTGTCAGATGGGTGCTGACAATCACTGTATTGTGACACCGGTTTGCGGCCTAAAGCATATGTTGGGAGATGCCGTTGAGGCATTTTTCGAGCATCTCGACCAATATACACTGGCGGATGTGATTGGCAAAAAAGCAGAATTCCAGAAAATATTTGCAGTAGCTTGACCCGGTTCCTCTCTCGGTGGATATTCCTGCCAAGAGGAGACAATCCATGAAACGCTCGTTTACCGTATTGGCCACCACTAGTTTGCTAGCATTATCAACCCCGACACTCGCCGCGAATCATGAGAGTGATAGCAGCGGAGCGATTGATATCGCCGCCACTCAGGATGCTTTGACCAAGGCGACAATGCGATCGGTGGAGGATAAGGCCCGTGATGGCGGTCGTCGCCCGGCCGAAGTGCTCCACTATCTCGGCCTTGAAAAAGGTGGGACGGTCCTTGATCTAGTTGCTTCTGGTGGTTGGTACAGCGTGGCGGCCGCCATCGCCACCGGATCGGAGGGGAAAGTATATGCCCATAATCCGGATGCTGCTCTCAAATTGCGTGATGGGGCTTTTGAAACAGAAATCACTGCCCGTTTGGCGGCGAACCCATTATCGCAAATCGAGCGACTAAACACCGAATTTGCTGATCTTGGCGTGGCCGACAATAGCGTTGATGTTGCACTCACAGCGCTAAATTTTCATGATGTCTACAATGGTTTCGGCGCAGCAGTAGCCACGGGCATGTTGCTTGCGGTTAAAGCCAAACTAAAACCCGGCGGCGTGCTTGGGATAATTGATCATGCTGGCAATACGGATACTGATAATAACACATTACATAGGATTGACCCTGCGCTTGCCGATGCGGTTGCAGAGGCCGCGGGCTTTACCGTCGAACGCAATGATATGTTGCTCGATGGCTATGATGACATGAGCAAGAATGTGTTCGATCCCTTGGTAAGGGGTAAGACCGATCGGTTCATATTGAAGTTAACCAAACCGAAATAGTGCCATCTTTTGGAGTTAAAGCTCCGTCTTTCGAAACACAAAATGTGACCAGGTGACACCAGCGTCCTGATTGCGTTTCAAAATGGATTCTCCATTATGTTGATGAACGGGATGGAGTTGATATTCTTCGGCTAACTCGAGCATTTCCTTGTCGGAGATTTCGAACATGCGCCGGCCTTTGGGCACTGGGCCATGGCGTAAGTTCATGATTAGGACACCGCCTGTTTTCAGAAGTGAAGCCACAATTGGCATGGCGTTGTTTCGTTCTTCGCTATCAAGATGCATCCAGACCGCAGCCATTAACGCCAAATCAAATTCCGCTTCGCGCTTCGCGATTTTTCCGAGATTAGGGAGGCCATCATCAATCCATTCTATGTGAGAGGAGGGATGAAGGGCCATGGCTGCATTGCGCAGGGCATTAGTTGGTTCAACAGCCACAACGTGATGACCCTGCGCCGCCAGAAAAGCCGCATCGCGACCAGTACCGGAGCCGATGTCGACTATCTCAGCTGGATTTTTTGGGAAAAACTCCAGAACATGTCGGTGCGCGTCTTCAAACCTTATACGCTCATAATGCTCCACAAGAGCGGGTGCTTCTTCTTCATAACCTTGGTTGCTGAAAGAACGCACGTTGTTTCCTTACATCTAAGCCGGGGTGAACCGCTGCGACAATTCAAACATCGCAATGGCTGCTTGTGCTGCCTCTCCACCCTTATTCTTGCGTGTTTTGTCCGCCCGGGCGAGCGCTTGTTCCTCATTCTCAGTGGTAATGATGCCATTGCCAATGGCGGCACCATCCATAGTCAAAGCCATGATCCCGCGCGCGCTTTCACCGGCCACAATTTCAAAATGATAGGTCTCGCCGCGGATCACAACACCAATGGCGACAAAGCCGTCATATTGGCCGCTATCGATAGCAAGGGAAATGGCTCCGGGGATTTCCAGTGCACCAGGTACCGTAATGACTTCATGTTCATGACCTCCGGCTTTCAAGGCGTCTGTCGCACCTTCAACCAACATGTCATTTAGATGATCATAAAACCGCGCTTCAACGATAAGGAATTTTGCCATTTGTATATCTTTCTAACTTCGTCATCCTGAACTTGTTTCAGGATCTTTTGTGTAACAGATCACGGGATCCTGAGATAAATTCAGGATGACAAGAGCGGTTATGCGTTTTCCAGAACCTTTTCTTTCCCGCCGGTCGGTATATCCCGCTGGCCAACAATGCGTAATCCATAGGCATCCAGACCGACCAGATCATGGCTGGTATTGGAAAGCAATTCCATATCACTGACGCCAAGCTCCGTCAGGATTTGCGCGCCCACACCATAATCGCGAACCTGATCCATTCCCGGCCCCTTTTCTCCGGCAAGCTTGCGTACTTGTTTGGAAAGAAACTGTTCGCTCGATTGGGTGATGAAGACAATCAAGCCAGCACCTTCTTCCCCAATGATCTTCATGGACTCGGATAATGTTTTGCCCGCCGGTCCGGTAGCACCGAATATGTCGTTAAATATGGTCATGGCGTGCATCCGCACCAAAGTCGGTTTGTCCGGATCAACATGACCTTTTTGCAGCACAATCTGTTCGGTCTGAGTGGCTTTATTATAGTAAGTAATGGCTTTCCATTCGCCGCCCCATTGGCTTTCAAAAGTCGCCTCTGCACGGCGCGCTGCCAGATGGTCATTGCGCAGGCGGTAGGCAATCAGATCGCGGATCGTGCCAATTTTCATGCCGTGGTGCTGGGCAAATTCGATCAGATCATCGAGCCGCGCCATCTCGCCATCATCTTTCATAATCTCGCAGATTACGCCGGATGGGTTAAGGCCAGCCAGTCGCGAGACATCGACCGCCGCTTCGGTATGCCCGGCGCGAACCAGCACGCCACCATTGCGGGCCTGTAACGGAAATACATGGCCTGGCGTTACAATCTCTTCCTTGCTCTTGGTCCGGTCGATGGCAACTGCCACCGTCGTTGCACGATCCGCTGCACTAATTCCAGTAGTGACCCCGTCACGTGCTTCGATTGAGATCGTGAAAGCCGTTTCATAGGCACCGCGATTATTCTGGCTCATCATATCGAGGCCAAGCTCTTCTACCCGCTCCTTGTCGAGCGCCAGACAGATCAGACCGCGACCATATTTCGCCATGAAGTTAATCGCATCGGGCGTCGCCATTTGCGCTGGAATGATCAAATCGCCCTCGTTCTCACGGTCTTCGTCATCGACGAGAATATACATGCGGCCATTTCGGGCTTCGTTGATGATCTCTTCGGCACTTGCCATCACGCCGCTACCGCCGCGCGCCAGATAGGTTTCAAGTTTTCCTAAAGTTTCCGCCGTCGGGTTCCAGTCATCATCGCCCAAGCTACGCAGGCTGTTGGCGTGCAAACCTGCTGCACGGGCTAAGCCAGCGCGGGTTTCTTCACCGGATTCGATTAATTCTATCAGTTGCTCAATCAGGACCTTGCTCATGGAATTGCCTCCTCAATGTGATGATGTATTCTATTATCACACCACAATGTGATGAGTCCAGAAGGAAAATCACATCAAATGTGATAGGATGTGATCAAAACCTGGACCATGAGCTTGACTAATATGACACTTTAGTCATATATACTCCACAAATGGAATATGAGAGATTCGGATGTCCTTGAAACACGCAATTTTGGTTGCCCTGTCTGAAGGGCCCAAATCGGGATATGATGTGGCCAAGAAATTTGATGAGAGCATCGGCTTTTTCTGGCGCGCCCGGCATTCGCAGATTTACCGGGAAATGGGGAAAATCAAAGAAACCGGGCTGGCGGTGGCCGAAGAAGTTCCGCAATCCGGGAAACCCAATCGCATTGTATTCACCATTACTGACGAAGGAAAAGAGGCGTTGCTGCAATGGTCGCGGGAACCTTCCGATCCACCGGAAATGAAGGATCTTTTTCTGGTTCAGTTTTACGGCATTGAGTCCATTGATCTGGATGCACTCCGTCAAAACCTGATGCGCAGGATTGAAACGCATCAGGACCGCCAAGCGGAATATGAAGTAAAACACAAGCTACTGGAGGATTCCAGTTCCCTGGCTGATCTGGGCCAGCAACTGGCTTTGGAAGTGGGGATGCGGTGGGAATATCAATGGGTGGACTGGTGCACCAAAGCACTGGAACGACTGGCACCCGAAGCGATTGCCGGAATGACCAATGTCGTTCCGTTTCAACAGGAGGGGAAGAAAAATGCTGAGTGATAAACGACGCGCTTTGCTAGTTCTAAACGGCGTGGGGCTGTTGATATCGTCGATATTCAGCGGCTGGCTGTATTTCTTCTTTTTGCTGGGTGCGATCGATCTTTGGCCGTTGGTAACCGATATTCCGGTGGAGATCGGTGGTGATCGCCGTGCTTGGAATATGGCGCATATGGAAGGCATTACAAACGGGCTGGTGCTCCTCGCCTTGGCAGCAGCAGCGCCTTTTGTACAACTCAGTGCCAAGAGTCAGACTTGGTTGTTCTGGTCATCACTGATTACCGGGTGGTTGTTTACCTTGCCAGCCATCGCCAATGCTGTCTTCTCTACCAGAGGCCTTGAATTCGGCGGCGGGCCTTTTCCGGGCGATGTCACCACCAACAATATTATCTACCTGTCAGGTTGGCCTCCCATCATTGCCGTGCATATTGGCTTTGGCTTATTTGCTTGGGGCGCCTGGCAGAAATATAAATCACTGGAGGCGGAAGCATGAATATACAGACAAAGACACCGCATCCCGAAGCTGGCGGGATCGTTGTGCGTGCCATCCCCTTTGCTTTTGACGAGAATATCAACCCGGTCTGGCACCCGGGCCAGCCCGAATGGAGCCACATGGCCAATGGAGCTTCGCTCACCATGCCTTATCTGGAGCCGTTTCTGATCAAGACAGTTCGCGAAGCACTGAAAAATGCAAGCAACAAACAACTGAAGGAAGACGTGCATGGCTTCATGGCACAGGAAGGGAATCATTTTCAAAACCACCGGCGTTACAATGAAATATTGAAGCGGCACTATCCCGACCTGGCTGATGTCGAAGATGAGATGACCGCGGAATACAAGAAGTTTCAGAAACGGAGCCTACGCTGGCGTCTGGCCTATACGGCCGGTTTTGAAACAATGACCATGGGTATGACCGAGTGGCTCATCGAGGATCGTCGCGATTTGTTCAAGGATGCCGATCCATCGGTTTCATCGCTGATCCTGTGGCACATGGTGGAGGAGACGGAGCACAAAAACGTTGCCTATGATTTGTATCAGGATCTTTACGGAAGCTATTGGTCGCGGACGTGGGGATTGATTTATGGTTCCTGGCATGTCGCATGGTCCAGCCGCAAAGGCTATAAACGCATGTTGAAGCGCGATGGTCTCTGGAACAAGTTCAGCAGCCGTTTGCGGCTCTATAAAATGGTGGCACAATTCCTTGTCAAAGCGTCTCCGGCGATGCTGCGATCATTGGTACCCGGTTACCACCCCAGCAACGTGAACGATCCGAACTGGGTGTCGCGCTGGACGAAAGCCTATGCCGATCTACCTGAGAACATTATTCCCCTTCTAGATACCAGCGATCCGGATATCCCTGCCCAGTTTTCCGGCTGAAGGCAGTCGGTGATCGTTTGTCTGCGCTACAGAAAGCCTCTTAGGGTTTCTACAAACCCCTCAAACTGATCATGATGCAGCCAGTGCCCGGCATTGGCGAATTCTTTTACTGTCACATTGTCTCCGAAATATTGCATTCGGCCATCTTTCTCCGGATTACTGGCCCAACTGTCGGCACCATAATGTAACTGTGTGGGGCAGGTGATATTGCCCCATAGCTCGTGGATCGCATCCTGGGTTAGGTCGATACTATCCCAATGTTGCACATAGGGGTCAAACTTCCAGCTGTAGCTGCCATCCTCGTTGCGGATTACCGCGTGCGTGGTCAGGTGCCGTGCCTGTTCATCCGAGAGATGTTGGTTGGCATCTTGCATACGTTTCAGAGCATCTTCAAAGCCGGGGTAGCGTTTCACTTGCCGACCTGCTGCGTTGCGTTTTTCCTCGATACTGTTGCGGACTCGCTGAAGCTGACCCAGTTTTTCACGTTCCTTCAACATATCGGGGCTAGGTCCAAGCCCTTCGATCGACACCAATTTGCGTACCGTATCAGGATAGAGACCCGTGTAGCGGGTGGCGATATTACCGCCCATACTGTGGGCCACGATAGTAACGGGTGACAGGTCCAGTTGATGGATCAGCTGTGCTAGATCGGTGACCATCGCCATGCTGGTGTAATTACCATCGGTGCTCCACTGGCTATCGCCATGTCCGCGCACATCGGGGCAGATAATATGCCAGTCATCGCGCATTTCCTGCGCCACCCAATCCCAATTGCGGCAATGGTCCTTCCCACCATGGAGCAGGATAAGCGGCGGCTTGTCCTCATTACCCCAATCTGCATAATGCAGACGGAGGCGCTGAGAGAAATAGCTATGGGATGCGGGGCCGATAAGGGTCATAGTTTTCTTTAAACTCTAGATTGGTTAAGCTCATCCTAGTGGCTCTAGGTTGAACGGACAAGCGCTGGAAAGATCTATTGCTCCCACCAATAGGCGAGACGATTTTGTGACCCGGTCTCAACCTCATTCATGGTCGTCGGATCATAAAGCCGGCCACCAATCATCACGCGGTGAACTTTGTCACTATTGCGGATATTCTCGGTTGGATCAGCGTCGAGCACTACCAGATCAGCCAACTTCCCGACTTCCAGTGAACCAATATCCTGATCCATTCCCAATGATTTGGCTGAATCAATAGTGCCAGTGCGCAGTGCCTGGATCGGAGACATGCCGCCGCGAACAAAGGACCATAGCTCCCAATGCGAAGCAATGCCCGCTTGTTGGCCATGGGCACCAATGGACACAAGCACCCCTTTTTCCATCAACTTCTTGGCTTCACGAGCGTTATCGTCGTCAACAAAATCTCCCTCAGGAGCTTTGGTGCGCCGTTTCGAGGTAGCCGCTAGCCGATTGGGCGGCGTATGCACCAGCAATGGATGCTCAAATATATCGGTTGCTTGCCGCCAATAGGGGTCTCCTGCCAAGCCGCCGTAACTCACTACAACCGTTGGTGTGTAATTGGTTTGCGATTGGGAGAAAAACTGGATGACATCATCATAGAATATTTCGAGCGGGACATTATGCTCCAGCGTGGAGTTACCATCGGCAATCAGCGCCATGTCCATTCCGAATAATGAGCCACCTTCCGCGACGACCAGCATCTCTTCCTGTCGTGCTGCTTCCACAACCTGTTGGCGTTGCTCACGGCGCGGCTGGTTATAGTTTTTGACACTATAGGCGCCTTGCGCCTTTAACCGCCGTACATGAGCCAGTGCATCGTCGAGATTGTTGATTTCCGCATAGACTGAAGCCGCTTTGGCTCCATATATTATTTCACCGGTTGAATATATCCGCGGACCAACGAGCAATCCGGCATTCTGCATCTCTGCCGCGACAAATATCTCGCTCGCACGGCTTGAAGGATCATGGATTGTCGTTGTTCCCAGCGCCAGATTTTGGAGTAACGACCAATTTTGTTCAGGAACAAGCTCATCTACTCCCTGGCGACCGTGCGCATGCGCGTCCACTAGGCCCGGAATGATGGTTTTACCGGAAACATCAATGGAAATAGCGCTGGCTGGAACAGCAACTGCGCTGCGTGATCCCAGTGCAGTAATGCGGTCACCGCGCATGATGATCGTACCATTGTCGATAATGCCGCCCTCATTATCCGCCATCGTGACAATGCGGGCACCAACCAAAGCCACCGTGCCACTTGGTTTATCTGCCGAAACACTTCTGGCGATCGAAACACCTGATTTGGGAGGGTCAAATTTCTTAGCATCTTTACCGGCCGGTGCATTTGGAAAGAGCCGGTTGGTGTAGGCGCTATAAACGGTTGGCCCGATGCTCCAGTGTAATTGCTGTCCGCCGCCGGACCAGTGGATATAGTCCGCGCCATATTCACTCACTTTGGTCACTGGAAGTGCCTTGCTTTTTGGACCCAACTCAACTGCTTGCGATCCTGGCAATAACGGTATTACAAAGGCTTCGTAATTCTGCCGAAAAGCCAGATAATGGCCGCCGGGAGATACAATATAATCATTCGCCAGCGCGCCTTTGGCATGCGTGCGTTTGGCTTCTCCGTTTAGGTTCGTGCTGACCAGAAGCTGTTTGCCATCTTTAGATCCGACCATGAATACCCGGTCACTGTCCGCTCCAAATTGCGGTTTTGCCATCTTGCGAGAAACCAGTGTTGGCGTGCCGCCTGATGCAGCCACATGATAGGTTCCACTATCAACAGACCAATCGCGAGAGGTTAAGATACCGCCGCGACCCATTTCAAAGACAATGGTTTTGCCATCGGGAGAAAATTGTGGGCGGGCATAGTGGCCGGGTCGATTAGTGACTGTACGCGGAGAGCCGCCTGAGGCACTGACCGTTTTGATCTGGCCCAGATCTTTGTCGGTCCACGATACGAAAACAATTGAGCGACCGTCGCGTGACCATGCTGGGAACAGTTCGCGTCCGGCGTTGTTATTGGTTAGTTTTCTGGCGGAACCGCCAGACATAGACTTGATGTATAGCTTACCCAAGCTCTCAAACACGACTTGCCGGCCATTGGGAGACACAGCCGCAAAGCGCGGCATTTTTGTGGTGAAGCTATCGGGAGCCACCTCAATCTTCGGATGCGGGGCATTGGCCACGCCGCGTGTATCATTAATCTGAAACGGGATCACCGAAGAGCCGCTGCCATCCGCCGCTACTTTGCGTATTTTTCCGCGCGCCCAAAAGACGAGGCTCTTGCTGTCTGGCGTCCAATCCATATTGGGATACACACCAGTTACAGCCCAAGTCTCCTGCACATCCTGATCTAAATCATCATAAATTTTGCTTTCGTTGCCGGAAGCCAAATCTTTGACGTAGAGTTTTGACTTGGTTTGCTCACGGCGGACGAAAGCAATTTTGCTACCATCGGGCGATGGCGTTGGTCGAACCGAACCGCCCAAGCCGGAGACTGCGGTTGTGATCTCACCGCTCTCCATGTCATATTCTTTAATATTGAACAGGTCTTTGTTGGAATCCTGCGCATAGATAAACGTCCCGCCCGGCGTTACGTTCTGCGTGTAATATACCGACTTTCCATCAGCAGCGTAGATCGGTTCGCCGAGCTCCTTTTGATGCTTTTCGCTTGGTTTCTTGACCAGAACGACACCGCCGCCGCCGGAGACATGGAAAAGCCAGACTTCACCGGTGCCTAACGAGCGGCTGGTGGTGAAGTGCTTTTTGGCAATGACATAGCGCCCATCCGGGCTCCAGCTAGGCTGATTCAGCAACCGGAATTTTTCTTTCGTGACCTGTTTTTTGTCACTGCCATCGCGGTTCATGATCCAGATGTTATCACCACCGCCACGGTCAGAGGTGAAGGCAATGCGTTTGCCATCAGGAGAAAAACGTGGTTGGACTTCCCAAGCTAAGCCTTCGGCAATCCGCGTTGGTGTGCCACCAGATATGGGCATTGTGTAAACGTCACCGAGCAATGCAAAGGCGATGCTGTTGCCATCGGGGCTGACATCAACGTCAATCCAACTGCCTTCATCGGTATCAATCGGCACCTGCTTAATTGTCGCTCCCTTCGGAGCATTAACATCCCATTTTTCCTCTTTGGCTTTGTCTTCCGATTGGGCTTGAATCGGAGCATTGATAAGCAGCGCGGCAAGAGCAGTGACGAGACAATATTTCATGGAGACTCCTGGATGTTTATATTTTTCAAATCTCTATCGTATCTTGGCAAATTTCCAAATAGGATTAGTGGTTGATTTTGGTGTGTTATCTAGATAGCACACACAAAGATGTAAAAAGATGGTGGATTGAATATGCTCGAATTGAAGAATGTCACTCATATTTACGGCAATGGTACCAAGGCGCTGGATGATGTGACGCTTTCTATTCCCAAAGGTATGTTTGGCCTGCTTGGCCCCAATGGTGCCGGTAAATCTACCTTGATGCGAACGGTTGCGACACTGCAAACGCCGACGCAAGGTGCAATCCAGTTCGGTGATATCGATATATTGCAAGATCCCGAAAGCTTGCGCGAACGGCTCGGGTATTTGCCACAGGACTTTGGCGTTTATCCCCGTGTTTCGGCTTATGACATGCTCGATCATATGGCTGTGCTGAAAGGCATTGCGTCGAAAGCAGATCGCAAAGCGACCGTGGAAACATTGCTCAATCAAACTAATCTATGGGATGTTCGTAGGAAAGCGATTGCGGGATTTTCCGGCGGGATGCGGCAACGCTTCGGTATTGCTCAGGCTCTTATTGGTAATCCTGAACTGATCATTGTTGATGAACCCACGGCCGGTCTTGATCCGGAAGAGCGTAACCGCTTCCTCAATCTGCTCGCAGAAATTGGTGAGAATGTGGTTGTGATTCTGTCCACGCATATCGTTGAAGATGTTGCGGACCTGTGTCCGAAAATGGCGGTGATCGCGGAAGGTCGGATAGAATTGGAGGGTGCGCCGCTAGATTTAATCAGCCGCACCAAAGGCTCCATTTGGTCCAAGACAATTGATCGCCACGAACTCGATTCCTATTCCGCAAAATATGAAGTTATCTCCACTCGCCTCTTCGCGGGTTCCACGATTATCCATATCTTGTCGGTAGATGACCCAAAAGATGGTTTTGATGCGGTAGATGGCGGTCTGGAAGACGTTTACTTCTCGACGTTGACTGCGACACGCCGCGACACGGATAAAGTGGCTTGAGCGGGAGAACATCCATGTTTGGTAAAATCACCGCGTTTGAATTGCGCTATCAATTCAAAAACCCAGTTTTCTGGGTTGTCGCTCTCCTCTTTTTCCTGTTGACCTTCGGAGCGATGACAGTTGATGGGATTAACATTGGTGGAGGCGGTAATGTTAATGCCAACAGCCCCACTGCGATTATTCAAATTCATTCAATACTGACTTTGTTCTTCATGTTCGTAACAACGGCCTTTGTCGCCAATGTGATTGTGCGGGATGATGAAAGCGGTTTTGGGCCGATGGTGCGATCCACGCGGGTAACGAAATATGACTATCTGCTCGGTCGATTTACCGGCGCGTTTATGGCCGCGGCTATCGCATTCTTAGCGGTACCTTTCGCGATCTGGCTCGGTTCTTTGATGCCATGGCTGGATCAAGAAACGCTCGGACCCAACCGCACCAGCTATTATGCCTTTGCCTATTTTGTCGTCGCATTGCCTGGTATATTCCTGACATCCTGCATATTCTTTGTTGTTGCCACAATGACCCGTTCGATGATGTATAGTTATCTGGGTGTTGTCGTCTTCCTGGTACTTTATGTTATCTTGATCGCAACGGCAGCGTCAAAACCGGAATTTCGAGAGTTGGCCGGATATCTGGAACCCTTTGGACGCGGTGCGATAATCAATGATACGCGCTATTGGACTGCAACAGATAGCAATAGTTTGCTTCCTCCCTTTAGCGGTATGCTGATTGCCAATCGTGTGATCTGGCTTGGCGTTTCGCTAGCAGCTCTGGTGCTGGCCTATAACAGGTTCAGTTTTTCAGATCGGGGCATCTCGGCGCGCCAGGCAAGGAAACAAGCGAAGAAGGCTGAAAAATTAGCTGCCGTAGCGCCAGTTACAGTAAAGTCGCTTCCAAGCGCGAATATCGCAAAAGCGGCCTGGAGTCAGCTTGTTTCACGCACTAGCTTTGAAACTGCCCAGGTTTTCAAAAGCCCGGCTTTTGTTGTCTTAATGCTCATTGGCTTGTTCAATGCGACTGGCGGATTGCTGTTCGCCAATGAGCTATACGGGACACCCGCACGGCCACTGACCTTTGCCCTTTTGACCACTTTGATGGGGACGTTTGGCATCATTCCGGTGATCATTTCAATCTATTATGCCGGCGAGCTGGTCTGGCGCGATCGAGATCGCAAGATGCATGAAATCATCGATTCAACACCGCTGCCCAATTGGGCCTATATGGTCCCCAAAACCATTGCCGTTGCCTGCGTTTTATTCGCTACATTCTTCGTTTCAGTCATTGCTGCAATACTTATTCAATTGTCTCGCGGGTTTACTGATGTTGCCTTCGATCAATATCTGGCCTGGTATCTTCTACCGCTATCTGTCGATATGATCATATTGGCTGTGCTGTCAGTTTTTGTTCAGGCGCTCAGTCCGAATAAATATGTGGGCTGGGGAATCATGGTTCTCTATTTGGTGGCCACATTGACACTGGTAAATATTGGTTTTGAACATCCGCTATATCAATATGGTCAGACGCCCAACCCGCTCTTCTCAGATTTAAACGGAAATGCTGTCAATGGCGCTTACGGTTGGTGGATGCGCCTGTACTGGGGTGCCATCGCAGTCATTCTCGCCGTATTCGCTCATTTTCTATGGCGGCGAGGTGCCGAAACCAGTTTGTTGCCGCGTATCAAACAGCTGCCCCGCCGGATGATCAGTTCAGCAGGAGCGGTAATGGCTGTTGCGGCATTGGTCGCCATCGGAACCGGTAGCTATATTTTCTACAATACTAACATCCTCAACGAATATTCAACGCAGGATGACGTGGAAGAATTACTAGCCGATTTAGAGAAAAAATATCTCAAATATGAAACGGTAAAACAACCATCGGTCACAGACATAAAGCTTACCGTAAACATCTATCCGGATGAATTGAAAATGGATGCGTCCGGATCGGTGGAACTGATTAATGACACCGGCGCGCCTGTCGAACAGTTCCATATCCGCATTGGTGATCCCCGCTTGAATGTCGAAGAGTTGAATATTTCCGCTGCCAAGATGGAGCTCAATGACGAAGATCTAGGATACCGGATCTATCAATTGGATCAGGCTATGCAGCCAGGCGAAACGAGAACCATTAGTTTCAAGACTTCCAGGGAACGGAGAGGATTCCGTGCAAGTGGTAATGATACGCGATTGGTTAAAAATGGGACCTTTCTCAACAATCTGGAGTTTATGCCCACTTTGGGAATGAGCAGAAACGGACTGCTGAACGACCGTCAGACGCGCCGGGACCATGATCTACCGGCTGAATTGCGACCTGCAAAACTGGAAGATGAATCGGCCCGTGAACGCAATTATGGCGGTAATGTGGATTGGGTCACCACTGATATTACCGTGACCACTGCAAAGGGACAGACACCGATTGCTCCAGGCAAACGTGTTTCTGATGTAGTGCGTGGAGAGCGGCGCATCGCTCGGTTTGTATCTGAGCAACCCATCCTTGGTTTTCTGTCGATCCAGTCTGCCGATTATGCGGTCGAGGAACGTAATGCCAACGGCGTAAAAATGTCTGTCTTTTATCATCCGTCTCATGATTACAATGTCGAAACGATGCTAGAAGCGACTGAGAAATCACTGGCCTATTACCAGAAGAATTTTGGGCCATATCAGTTTGATTATGCCCGGATTATTGAGTTTCCAGGATATGCGCGATTTGCCCAAGCCTATGCCGGAACCATCCCTTATTCAGAAACGATTGGTTTCATTGCCGACAATAGCGACCCGAACGAAATTGACTATGTTACCTATGTGACGGCGCATGAATTCGCTCACCAATATTGGGCGCACCAGCTGATCAGTTCCGATCAACAGGGCAGTACAATGCTAGTCGAGACGATGGCGCAATATTCGGCTCTGATGGTGATGGAGCAGATATATGGTGAGGATAAGATTCGCCGGTTCCTGAAATATGAACTGGATCGCTATTTGGCTGCCCGTGGTAGCGAGGCTATAGAGGAGCTCCCGCTGAACCGGGTCGAAAATCAAGGCTATATCCATTATCGCAAAGGTGCGTTGATCATGTATCTTTTGCAGGATCGTCTAGGCGAAGATCGCGTCAATACAATGCTCGCTGCATTGCTCGACAAATACCGGTTCAAGAGCCAACCTTATGCCAATGCTATTGATCTCGTGGACGGTTTTAAGTCACTAGCACGCAATGATCGTGAACGGCAATTGGTTGAAGATCTGCTGGAAAAGATAACCATTTATGACCTGAAGGCAGAAGAAGCGGTCGTTACAAAGCAGGACGATGGCCGTTTTGAAACCATTTTGAAAATCCAGTCTTCGAAATATTATGCGGATGGGCAGGGTAAGGAGACCGAAGCGTCTCTAAAAGATGAGATTGAGATCGGTTTATTCACCGCACGCCCCGGCATCGGTGCTTTTGGTAAAGATGATGTGATCAGTATGGAACGGCAGTTGGTGCAATCCGGTGAGCAGATTATCAAGATCATATCGTCAAAAAGGCCGGGCTTTGTCGGCATCGACCCGTACAACAAATATATCGACCGGAATAGCGATGACAATGTGGTCGAAGTTAGCGAGAGCTAGTGGGCGCCAGCTTCCAAACGGGATGGCCATGTCTGTCGATTGCACCATCCATCCGGTTTTCGAAACCCGTTCTTCTGGATAGAAAGTGGTTACAGAGACCCAAATACAACCGGCGACACTAAACAGTGCCGCCGGTGCGTGCCTATCGGCTTAGATTGGTTTGAAACGAATTAGAATTCGTAGCGAACGCCCAACTGGATTCGCCATGCCGAAGCAGTTGTTGAGATATTGGGTTGGTCATCCGGGTTGAAGCCAGAGATGATATAGCGCCCAGCATTGTCAACGCCGCCATCGACGATATCAACGAGCTGACCATCACCAAATACACCGATTGGGGCAAATGTGTTCCAGCTGTTGTCGATCATGTTGAGAACATTGTCAAAATCAGCGAAGATCTCAATTTTGTCTTCCAGTCCGAATAGGCGGCCAGGCCCAGGGATTTCCTGACTGATCCGCATATCTAGATCGAATGTCCAATCTTCACGGCAGGTATTCCGGCGGATTGTTTGGCCTGCGGTAAATTTACAGTTGGTTGTGCCGAGATAATTTATCAGGGATTGTACCGCCCCAGCATCAGAGTTTGGAGAGACATTGGGATCATTCAAACCCGTTGGGATGTAAAGTAGAGCATTGTCATTGCCAGAAGAACGATCAGCAAACACCGATCCGCCATCAAAAGTTAAGCTGTACGGGCGACCAGATCTGGCGCTGAAGAACAGGCCGAGCTGTGTGTCAAATTCTCCGAAAAACTCTTCCGTAAAATTCACTGCCATCGTAAAATTATGGCGGTTCTCGTAGTTGGAAGTGGAGTTTGCCGGATTCTGACGATCAAACGCTGCGCTCTCATCAAAGCTCGACGTTGCTGTCGAGCTGTTAGCGTTGCGGAAATTGTTTGAATCGATAAACGCATAGCCAACGTTGAAGTTCACTCCGCCACCTTCGGTGAAGACACCACGTTCAAACCGTTTAGCCAAACCAATGGAGACAACGTGACTTTCGTAATCGCGACCATTGGTCAATTGGATGAAGTCATCAATCCCGGTGTTAAAGCAAGTGTCTCCCGGTACGACGCCAGTATATGTAGGTGGAGTTCCGCCCGTACCTTGCAGTACGGCGTTACAGCCAACGTTATTTGGGTCAATCGCATCAAAAATTGGTCGTCCGTCAACAGTGAAGCCATTAAGTCCTACATTCGGATTTACGACCTGCGCTAGATCAACAAAGTTGAGTGGGTTGAGAAAACGTGAGTAAATATAATCCAGTTTCAGATTCCAGCCGGAGAAAAATCCATCATCGGTACCAAAACCTGTTTCGAGACCAAGATTGGCGCGCAGCACAGTTGGGTTTTTGAAATTTGGATCCGTAGATTGGGTATCGGCCCCACCTACCGATGCACGGGCTGAGCCTGCCTGAACGGCACATTGTGGGAACCCAGAAAAATTACCATTGGCATCCAGTACATTAAAGCTGCCATCGGCATTGGTTTGACCAGCACATTGAGCACTGAATGTATCTCCATTGGCTGAAGAAAAACCATTATTGGAAAATGCATTGGAGAAATACACAACGGGATCGCCGCCAGAGAACATGCCGACGCCGCCGGTTAGCTTGGTGCCATAGAAGAAACCGCTGTTGTCCAGGTCATAAGACGCTGCGAAGCGCGGCAATATCACAGGGTCAATTTTGCTAAAGGCATTGGAATTGGTGAAACCAAAGCGCTGCAGGAAGAGCGGGTTAGCCCGCGGTGCACTTCCATCATAAATCTGCACACGGATACCAGCCGTGATGTTAAGTTGGTCGTTCGCTTGCCATTCGTCTTGTGCATAGAATGAATAAATCTGCCGACCGAAAGTAGCAGAGGCTTGATTAATATCACCGCTTGGTGTCGCAGCGATAGTTGCCCCTCCTAGTGCTCCGCCTGCTAGATCATCAGCAATATCACCAAAAACGCCGCTAAAATTACCACTCGCAACATTTCCGTTTTGGAAATCCGTAAGATTGCGGAAATAGAGGGTACCTGTTGCATTGATAGCGAACAGGTTAAAGACACTCAGATCATTAAGTTCCGCACCAATCTTGATACTATGGTCACCGGAATTGATGTTCATCTGAAACTTGGCTTGGTCAACCCTTTGTTCCAGTGCATTCGCTGAGCGAAAAATGCCTGGGCCAGATGCAAGAATCCCGTTTTCAGTGGTCAAGCCAGCAACAGGCGTTACACCAACGACCAAACGAGGACGTGGATTGGCATCTTGCGCTTCACCGCCGCCAACGGGGCCTTGAACATCAGTAACGTCAGAACGCGATAGCCGCAATTCGGTAGAGACTTCATCGGACCAATCGGAATATAGACGTAAAGAGTAATAATCCGAAACCGTGCCTTCATCTTCAAAGCTGTTTAGTCCAGTCAACTCCTGACCGCCCACATCGGACTCGACGTTAGTTTCTTCCAATCGTTGGTAGGTCGCTTCCAGACGATGGTCATCTGTTATATAGGCATCCAACCGGCCGAAATAACGAATACTGGCTTCTGGTAAGGAGCGAGGATAGCCGCCAATGTCCCTGCCGTACACATTCTGAGCGATTGCAGAAAATTGATCAAACTGATCTTGCGTTACAAAGGTGGCGCTGTTTGCAAATCCACCGCCAGCTGGACCAAAATCATTGGCGTCACCAAGGTCGGTTTCTTCATAGCCAGCAAAGAAAAATAAGCGATCGGGAATAATCGGGCCGCTGAGCGTGGCACCCCAGCGTTTTTCCTCAAACGGTGCTGGGTTAAAAGATTGCCCGTCAATCGTATCGCCGCGCAGGTCTTCGTTGCGGAAGGTGAAAAATGCTGTGCCGTGGAATTTATTCTCACCTGATTTGGTAACAACGTTCACCGCACAACCGGTAAAGTCGGAGTATTCCACATCAAACGGTGCAAACTCAACCGAGGTCTCGCGGATCGCATCAAACGGGATAGGAAGTGAGTTTCGTGCAGCAAATGGTGTCCCATTCAAACCGAATGAGTCTGCCTGCGTGATTCCGTCCACTGTAAATGTGTTCGTACGGTCATTACCGCCCAAGCAGCTGATCCGATCAACTGCATTGGCCCGGTCCAAATTGACGCGCGGGTCAATTCTGATCAAGTCGCGTACGTCGCGAGAGATAGATGGAAAAGCTTCGAGTGTTTCAAGACCGAACGATTGACCCGGTCCCGTCGCAAGCTGCGTTGCTTGAACGCGCGCTGCCGTAACAACGATGACATTGTCATTTGCGCCAGAATCAAGTGAGAATTTATAAGATGTGTTACCCTGCAGGCTGATTGTTTGGTTCTCAATCGTCTGCCCTTCAAAGCCTGAAGCATTGGCAGTAATAGAATATGGCCCGCCAGTTACAAGACTTTCTACCCGAAAATCACCGCTGGAATTTGTCGTCAAATTCCTGGATTGACCGGTACGGGTGTCAGTGACTGTTACAGATGCACCTGCAATTGGTTGACCAGAAGCATCCCTCACAGATCCTTCGATACCAGATGTAATTTGTTGTGCTGCAGCTGGAGCGGCCATCATTGTGGCGGCGGAAAGGCTGACAACACTTGCTGCTAATAGATATTTAATCTTCATGGATTTCGATCCCCGTATAAAAATCACAAAATGAAAATGCCCAAACGGACTATAATTTTTTTAAAGCGCAATATTTGCGCAACCCAACCCTAAAAAACAGGCTCTCCATAGAATGCAAAAATGACAGTTTTGTCTCAATCGCAACGTCTTTATCTTGCAACGCAGCAATTAGTTTTTATCCACAGATTATCAAGTTTTGTGATGTTTCGGCCAGATTGACTGAAGTCCTATTGCCGCTATGCCGCCTGTTCAGCGGCTCAGCGAATTAATGCTATCAATAATGGTATCGAAATAACCCTCAAAATCAGGCCCAGACTGTTGCGAATTTACAACGATGTCAGCATGGCGCTTGGAAGGTTCAACAAACTTCTCGTGCATAGGATTCACTTGATCAGCAAAAACGGAGCTTACCGAGTCGGCAGTTCTACCGCGTTCTCTAACGTCGCGATCCAGTCGGCGCGCAAGCCGGTTATCCGCATCGCATTCGACAAATATTTTTAAGTCCAGCAATGCTCGCATCGGTTGATGGTGCAATATCAATATACCGTCGATCAAGATGACAGGGCGGGACGCAGTATGTTCTGTTTCTTCTTTCGGTAGATGAGTGGGAAAGTCATATAGTGGGCGGTTGATAGCTTCGCCTGTTTTGAGTTGTGCAAGTTGCGCGCATAGACTGTCAAAATCCACTGCATCGGGATGATCGAAATTGGGGCCGCCTTTGCCCGGCGGCGCATCGCCCAGTCCAAAGAAATAATCGTCCTGCGGTAAGATCACCGACTGATCGGGACCCAATCTTTCAAACAGTTTCTTGGTAAGTGTGGACTTGCCCGAACAACTTCCGCCTGAAATGCCAACAGCTATCGGGTTCACGCTAAGCCAATCTCGCGCAGGCGTTGTTGCAAATATTCATGAGCCGTGATCGGTTCGGGATAGAGATCGGGGTGCTCTGCATCCACACAATCTGGTAGCGTTTCGATCAAATAGTCTGGTCTGAAATGCAGAAAATAGGGCATCGAATAGCGAGAATGGCTGCGTCGTTCTGGTGGTGGATTGACGACCCGATGTGTCGTTGATGGTAGTCGATTATTGGCTAATCGCTGCAACATATCGCCGATATTAACCGCAAGCTCACCTGGCTTTGGTGTTACTGGACGCCAATTGCCTTGCTTGTCGAGCAGCTCTAATCCGGCTTCTTCAGCGCCAATTAAAAGCGTAATTGTATTAATATCTTCATGTGCTGCGGCTCGAACCGCCGGGGATTTTTCCGGCACGGGCGGATAGTGGATCAGGCGCATGACCGAATTTCCGTCGCGCACCGTGTCGTCGAAAAACTCGGGAGGTAAACCTAGAAACCGCGCAATGGCGGACAATATGCGGCCGCCAGCATAGTCAAAAGCGGCAAACATATCACTGTAGGTTTCTTGAAACCCATCCAGTTCTTTGGGCCAGACATTGGGCGGCATATATTGTCCAAAATGATGACCGGGCGGGAGCTGGCGTCCGATATGCCAGAATTCCTTCAGATCATGGACAGTCTGATCTTTTGCCACTTCGGTGCCAAAGGGCGTGTAGCCGCGTGCACCGCCGCCGCCGGGAATAAAATAGCTACGTTTGATATCTTCCGGGAGTGCAAAAAACGCCCGGGACATTCGCTCTGCGCGGGCGATGAGATCATCGGAAATGCCATGGTCGGCGACGACAGCAAAACCCCATTCGGAAAATGTTTGCCCGATTTGTTTTGCAAAAAGCTCTGGATCCTTGTCAGACATTGCAAGTGATACAGAGGAAAGCGTTTTGTTTGTCATGACGTTAAGATGCGCTGCTTTGTGAATTTGTCAATCGGTTCGATCAACCAATGGATAGCATTAGCCCTGCCAATGCTGCGCTCATCAAGTTTGCCAGCGATCCAGCTGCCAATGCCCTGATCCCTAAACGCGCGATATTCGGGCGCTGGGTTGGAGCGAGTCCGCCGGTGACCGCCAATTGAATGGCGATACTACTGAAATTGGCGAAGCCGCACAGTGCGAAAATAACAATGGCATTAGTTAGCGGTGAGATGCCTTCCTGCATTTTGCCCAATTCTATGAACGCGACAAATTCATTGAGGACCACTTTGGTCCCGAACAAGCCGCCAGCCTGCATTGCCTCTTCCCACGGGACGCCGAGCAGGAACATGATTGGTGCAAATATATAACCAATGATCTGCTGGAAACTGAGACCGGGATAGCCAAACCATCCACCAACGCCACCCAGAACACCGTTAGCCAACGCGACCAGTGCAACAAAAGCTAGGACCATCGCACCCACAGCAACGGCCAATTTCACGCCGGTTTGGGCGCCCATGCCAGCGGCCATGATGATGTTGGCCGGTTTTTCGTCCTCATACTCGACATTCACCAGCAAGTCTTCCGGGGCCTTGTCATCCGGGTTATCCGGCATGATGATTTTGGCCATTAATATCCCACCCGGCGCGGACATGAATGCGGCGGCGAGCAGATAGTCGATCCTGATTCCCATGGAGGCGTAAGCGGCGAGAATAGTCCCGGCGACTCCCGCCATCCCGACACTCATTACGGTGAACAGCTGTGATTGCGTGAGGGTAGCCAGATAGGGACGAATGACCAGAGGCGACTCCGACTGTCCGACAAAGATGTTGGCGGCCGCGCAGAGTGATTCAACTTTCGAAATCCCGACAATTTTCCGGATCCCGCCACCAACCCATTTGATAATGAACTGCATGATCCCAAGATAATAAAGGATGGATATCAGAGCAGAGAAGAATATGATGACAGGCAAGGCAGAAATCGCAAAGCTTGTGCCTCCCATCTCCGGAGAAGCAAGCGGACCGAAAATAAATTCAGTGCCCTTTTTGGAATAATCCAAAAGCTGGGAAACGCCGCCTGCTAGCGCTGCGATAAGATTTTTACCGGCAGGAACATAAAGAACGAGAAGCGCAATACTGGCTTGCAATGCAAAGGCAGCACCGACAACGCGCAATCGAATATTTTTGCGACCGGTAGAAAGCGCAAAAGCGACCAACAGAATTAATGCCATTCCACAAAGCGAGTAAATAATGGCCATTATAATGTGATCCCCTTGGTCGCAGTTTTACAGGCTTCAGTTAGCTGGTCGAGCGCATCATCAATGGTATCGGATACAATTAACTGTTTCTGTCTTGTCCGGGACATGAACCCTTCGGCTGCAATCTTTTCAACCAGATCAACCAGTGGGTCCCAATAGCCGTTGATATTGAGCAGAGCGAATGGCTTTGCATGATAGCCCAGCGCGTTCCAGGTCCAGGCTTCGAATAGCTCATCCAGCGTTCCTATGCCGCCGGGCAATGCGACAAATGCATCGGTCAGATCGGTCATCTTGGCTTTACGCTCATGCATGTTAGTCACGACATGTTGTTCGGTCAGACCATTATGTGCAGCCTCAATACCAACCAGTGTTTCAGGTATAACGCCAAATGCCTTACCGCCTCCTTCGAGAACTGTGTCTGCTACAATGCCCATCAGACCAAGCTTACCACCGCCGTAGACAAGATCAATATTGCGAGCGACCATCGCTGATCCCAGCGCGCGCGTTGCTTGCGTGAAGGTTGTATCATTACCCGGGCTCGACCCACAATATACGGCTAGTCTTTGCAACGTACTTCCCCCGAATGGTCTGATGCAGACATTCTGACCCATATAGAAAAATTGCCGCTTGTTACTATTCCTTTTTTTTCGCGGGCGATCACGCTAGGCAATATGGATGACGGAGACTGAAAAAACGAAACCACTATCACTGGGCCTATTTGTGATGACCGTGATTTACGGCGGTATGACTGTTATCGCCGGAGTGTTGGGGTTTAAACAAGTTGCGCTTGGGCCACTGGCGGTAGAAGCAGGCATTTTTGCATTTCTGATGCTGGTCGTGTTGTCGAGTTCGATCGCTCAGCTATATGGCAGGGATCAGGCCAACAAGATGGTCCTGTGGGGCTTTGTGCCACTGGCACTTTCGGTCTTTTTGATATTCATCGTGCTTGGTCTGCCGGCATCTGACAAAATGCCTCCGGAAAACCTGACCGCCTTTGAAACCGTGCTGGGTCAAACGCCGCGGATCATGGCTGCGGGGCCTGTTGCTTATGGTGTCTCCCTATTTCTCAACGTCTATATTTTCGACAAATTGCGGGGGACGGGTGGCGAAGGAAGCGTTTGGATGATGGTGCGAGGGGGCATTGCTTCGGCGATTTCGCAAGCGATCGATTCGGTTATCTTCATTACACTAGCCTTTTATGGAGAGTTTCCAATTGGGCCGTTGTTAGCGGGTCAGGTATTGGCCAAGGTGGTATTGTCGATAGTTCTCGTGCCACCGCTGGTCTTCGGCATGGTTAAACTGGCGCAAAAACTGGATGCTCGCTAGGATTTTCATCATATTGTGCGGCGTGGTTTTCGCACTGACCAGTTGCCAGGGAGCGGCGGAAAAGACTGTCGCAGTTGATACCAACATAGTGGCTGTTGTTGGCGCTATTCATGGCCAACATAAGCGAAGTGAGCGCTATTCTCTGGATGTTTTGCAGCAAGCCATTCGTGCATTTGATCCAGACGTCGTCTTGGTAGAATTGCCACCTGAGCGATTTCAAAAGGCATCAGAAAATTTCAATGCATTTGGCGAGGTACGAGAAAGTCGGGCTGATGACTTTCCGGAATTGACCAAGGTGGTTTTCCCACTGCGCAGGGAAATGGGTTTTACTATGGTTCCGGTGGCCGCTTGGTCAAAGTCGCTGGCCGATGATCGGCGAGCGAAATTACAGCAATTGGAAAATGATCCGAAACGCGCCAGAGACTGGTCCGAATATCAAACTGCTATCGCAGCTTATAATCAATCTGTTTCCGGAAAATCAGATGACCCGCAGTTTGTTCACAGCAAAGCCTATGATGACGCCGTGAAGGCAAGGCAGGAAACCTATGAACGATTGTTTGGAGAGGATTTAGGCCTTGGCGGATGGACAAAGATCAATGACGCGCATGTGGCGCTGATCAAACAGGCGCTGGATGATGTCAGCGGTCAGCAGCAACGTATTTTGATTCTGTATGGAGCGTGGCATAAATATAAGATTCGGGAACACTTGGAGTCCCGATCGGACATTTTGATATTCGATGCGACGATGCTATTTTAGCACCTATATAATTGATAAAATTACAATAAATCCTCAGCCGTTACCAAATCGTTCGGGGTATCGATATCCAACATGTTGGACTTTGCATAGGTGATTATGGTTGCTTCCAACAGCAATGACCTCGCGCCTTTATCTCCATCCAGAACAGTCAATCTATTGAACTGACTCGCCGGAAAAATGGCTGGCGGCATTATGTTCTCGCCATCGGAGGATGCCACAATTTTCAACCGGCCTTGCTGGTTAAACTCCGATACCAATTGTGTGATATGTGCTGCCGAAATAAAAGGCGTATCAGCGAGACAGATACACAAAGCATCTGCATTTTGAGATTGTGCTTGAAGTGCAGCCAACCGGACCGAAGTTGATTGGCCCTGATCAGCCTTTTCATTGATCAGGATATCATAGCCACTTTGCCGCCAGTGTTTTGCGCAGGGATGCTCATCCTTCGGAGCAATGATAGTGGAGTCGGAAAACGATATACCTCGCAAATTATCGGACACATGCAGGCCGAGCATTTTACCGCCCAGCAACGTGGCCAGCTTGTCTTGGTCGCCAAATCTGCTCGATTGTCCCGCCGCCAAAATGGCTAGCATGATCGAGCTGTAATTCTTCTCACTCAAGTGGTGGAGAGGCTTTTTAAATAGGCGATAATTGCTTTACGCTGTTCAGCATCCTGTACCGCGCCAGCAACCATTGTTGTGCCGGGTATTTTCCCAGCCGGGTCGGCAATATAGGCGTCCAGCTCTGCTTCGCTCCACGTTATGCCGGACGATTTGAGTGCTTCAGAATAGGCAAAATCTTCGCGCGCACCAGCCAATGTCCCAACGGTAGCATATAAATTGGGACCCGCTGTCGATGGAGCATCGGCATCGACCACATGACATCCGCTACAGATTGCAAAGGCTGATTTCCCGGCGGCTATCAATGCTGCTTCATCATTCTCCCCCGAGGCTGCTGGTTCTGTCACAGGGGTCGGTTGAACGGGCGGTGCACCCGGTTCGCGGATAACAATTTGTTCTACTGGTTCCGGCACTGGATCGCTGCTGCAAGCAGTCAGAGCAAGCGCTGGCAAAATCGCCACGATAGGTGATAGAATTCTCATTAATTTCCTCTCAAAACTGCAGTTAAGCGAAGCTGGCCTTGCTCAAAGGCAATTCCCGAACACGTTTGCCTGTCGCCGCAAAAATAGCATTGGTCACAGCTGGTGCAATCGGAGGCAAGCCGGGTTCACCACCGCCGCCCAATCGCTTGTGATCGCCGTTGATAATCGCCACTTCTACTTCTGGCATCTCGTTGATGCGAAGCATTTGATAATCGTGGAAATTGCTTTGTTGAACGGCACCGTCTTTGAGCGAAATCTCCCCATAAAGCGCGGCAGTCAAACCATAGACAATGGCGCTTTCCATTTGCGCTGTGAAGCCATCGGGATTGACAACAAAGCCTGCATCAGCCGCTACATAGACTTTTTTCACCTTTGGCTTTGTGCCAGTCATGTCGACTTCGGCAACTTGCGCGATAATGGAACCAAAGGATGGAACGAACGCAATTCCGCGGCCATGGCCTTCGGGCAGTGGTTTATCCCAACCCGACATTTCCGCTGCCTTGTCCAATATGGCCAGATGGCGTTTGGAACCGGCCAGCAATTCACGGCGGAATGCATATCCGTCCTTACCGGCGGCAACGGCCATCTCGTCAACGAAAGATTCGATAAAGAAGCCATGCTGGCTATGATCGACCGAACGCCATGGTCCGAACCGCAAATGCGTTGGAACGTCGACTTTGCGGATCTTGTGGTTTGCGATGTTATAATAAGGCACGGTTGGTGCTTCTTGCGGGTCGAATAAATGCGTATGAACATTGCTCCAGCTTACTGCTTTGCCATCTTTGTCCAGGCCGCCTTCGAACCGGCTTGTGGCTGATGGCCGATAGTGATCCTGCATCGTGTCTTCTTCACGCGACCAGATCATCTTGATCGGGTATTTGGTCGCCTTGGCGAGGCGAACGGCCATTTCGATATTGTCATTTTCCGAACGTCGACCAAAGCCACCACCCAGATAGGCGTTGTGATAGCTCACATCCTCAAAATCGAGGCCAGCCGCCTCGGCTGCCGCTTTGCGCGCACCCAAGGGAGATTGGTGTCCGGCCCAGACATCACATTTGCCATCGCGCACCCAAGCCGTACAGTTCATGGGTTCCATGGTCGCATGCGCTAGGAATGGCACTTTATATTCTGCTTCGACCTTGGTCGCTGCACCGGCAAAAGCGTCATTTGCATTGCCTTCTTCGGTCTCGGTATCGCCGCCATCGGCGCCTGCTTCATCCAGATATTCGGCATAGCGTTGGAACAAGGCAACATTGTCCAGCTTGTCGCCTTCAGTACCGGAATAAGTTGCGTCAATTGTGTTGAGTGCTTGTTGCGCCTGCCAATAACCATCGGCCACAACGGCCACAAAATCACCCATATTGAGGATCTGCAAAACGCCAGGCATTGATTCGGCCGCAGTGACATCCATCGATTCCACTGTCGCGCCAACAACCGGAGCCGCCTTCACGGCCGCATATTTCATACCCGGTACTTTTGCATCAATACCGAAATCGGCAGTCCCATCCACTTTCGCAGGAATGTCAGTACGAGCAATTGGTTTACCCATCAGCGAATATTTATCTGGTGATTTCAATTTGGGTTTGGCGGGCAGGCTTTGCTCTGCCGCCGCTGCCGCAAATTTTGCATAGGGTTCGGATTTGCCACTCTTGGCGTGATTTACCATGCTATTCGCAGTGGTGATTTCACTTTCGGCGACATTCCATTCGCTGGCGGCCGCTGCTACCAACATTTCCCGAGCCGCAGCCCCCGCTGTTCGCATGGCGCGTTGACCTGTTCCACGCACGGAGAAACTACCGCCGGTAATTTGCAAACCCATGGCTTGCACCAGTTCCAGAAAACCGCCCGCTACTGTGGGTTCCAAAATTTCTGGCACCTCTAAATTGGGGGCAATAAACTCACGGCCAATGCTGTCGGAGACATATTGATCAATGGCTGGTGCTTCCAAAATTCGGACATTGGCCCAGTCCGCATCCATTTCATCGGCCAGCATTTGTGCCAAAGCGGTAAACACACCTTGGCCCATTTCCACATGCGGAATGATCGCCGTTATAGCGTTATCAGTACCAACCTTGACCCAAGCGTTGAGCAATTTTTCGCCTTCGCCGCTTGCCAATATGGGTTTCAACTCGTCCGTCGGATTACCGGGGCGCACAGCTACACCAACAACCAAAGCTCCACCGGCGACAACTCCAGCACCAATGAATGCGCGTCTTGACCACTTACCCATGATTACGCCTCCACTTTCGTCGACTCTGAACCGGTCTCGGTTGCCGGCTGTTCCATTCCAGCAGCAATTTTGATCGCCGAGCGAATACGGCCATACATGCCGCAACGACAGACATTGCCAGCCATCGCGCTGTTTATCTGTTCATCGGTTGGTTGCGGGTTGTTCTTCAACAACGCCGTTGCAGACATGATTTGGCCCGACTGGCAGTAACCACATTGAGGGACCTGTGCATCTATCCATGCTTGCTGGACTTTGCTAAGTGTACCGTCCTCTGCTGCCAGACCTTCAACGGTTGTAATAGCTTTGCCATCCGCTTGCGAAATCGGCGTGGAACAGCTGCGAACCGGCTTACCATCCAGATGAATCGTACAGGCTCCACATTGCGCGATACCGCAACCAAATTTGGTCCCGGTCATTTCCAGATTTTCTCGTACAACCCACAATATCGGAGTGGCAGGATCGACATCGACCTCTTTGGTTTGGCCGTTGACGTTTAGCTTAATCATGAAATTTCACCCGGTTGGTTGCATGGCAATTTGCAACCTATACCCAATGGACTGTACTAAGCCAAGTGCACAATGGTGCATGGCCCCTGACTAAACCAATCGCTCGATTAATGGTGCGACTTACGAGAAGACCTCTGCCAATGTGCCGGTATCCGTGCCTTCTTTTGCCGTTCGCAAGTCGACATAGATAGAGGCAATGCCCGCACCCTGAAGAGCGCCTGTTATAGTGTTGACCAGTAAAGCAACAATCGCTGCTCCGGTCGCACTAAACAGGCTAAGGGCGCCACCAATGCCGCCAATCACCGCGGCAATGACCACATAAATTATCATCACGAGAAACAGCAGCAGTTTTGAACCGGATGTTAGCTGAGAACTGCGTTTCATCGAATCCACCACGCCCAAATTTTCAGTCATCAACACAGGTGTGGATACCATCCACATCAGCATTAAGATCACGCCCGGAACCACCAGAAGGATAAGGCCGCCCATGATTCCAAGGCTCATCAATATACCCAATCCAATCAGCGGCAGGAATTTTGAAAGTGCCATTTTGACGCAGTCGCCTAGATTGATTTCTTCACCGCCCAGATCTTTGACAGTTGCGACGATTAGGGTCGCTTGCAAAACCACCGAAAAGAAAATCAAGACGAAAAAGCCGATAAAGCTGGATATGATCACCGCAGGGGAAGCAAACGCGCCTGCTATGGCCGTAGGGTCACCCTGAACTAGTTGCATAAGGGCGTTGGGAATACCCACGATGAGTGCCGATAGTCCCAGAAAAACAACCGGATTGCGGCTGATTACGCCGAATGTGTTATTGAGTACGCGGCTGATATCAACCTTTGCTTCTGCATCTGCCATTGTAGACCTCCCCTAAAAGTGGTCCATTTACTGTCACAATTGGGGCTTGAGGTAAAGTAAACTTCTATCTTCACGAACATGTTCGGACTTGCCGTAAGACATTGTTTCTGCAACATCATCACCGTGGCGAAAGCAGGTCAGTCATCCGTTTCCAACAACGAAGCTTCTTTTGATGAAGCCTATGAAGATGTGCGTGCTGATGATGATATCCAATTCACCGTCGAAGAGTTTGAGCCTCCCGAAATACCGGAATGGTGGCGCGACACTATTGAGTGGTTGTCCAATCTTTTCGCGCCGGTGGCAGAAGCGTTTGTCTATTCATGGCCGGTTCTGAAATATGTTCTGTTGGCGCTGCTGATTGCTGGTGTGTTGACTTTGCTGTGGGTGATATTGGCGCCCTATATCGAGGAACGGCGCGAACGTAAGCCAAAAGAAATTGAAGAAGAATGGCGGCCGGAGGAAGGCTTGGCGCGGCGCTGGCTGGAGGAAGCCGACGCCTTAGCATCGAAAGGCCAATTTGAGCAGGCGGTGCATTTACTGCTCTATCGCAGTATCGAAGATATCGAGCGACGTCGCCCCGATTTGTTGCGGCCATCCAATACTTCACGAGAAATTGAGCGCTTTGAAAGCCTGCCCGATCGTGCCCGAAATATGTTTTCGATCATTGCCGGACATGTTGAACGTGGGATTTTCGGAGCCACTCCGATTGGAGAGGAAGGTTGGCATTCGGCGCGCAAGGCTTATGGCGATTTCGCTTTGGCTGACAGTTGGAAGGCCATCACTCAAAAATGAGCCAACAATCCAACCCCTTCAATCGTCTGACTGTCATCATCATGGCCGTGGTTGGCTTTGCTGCCTTCGTCGCGTTGCTGGCCGGTATGGGTCTGGGCGAGAAATTTGCGCCATCGAGTAATGGTCAAGCGCACGGAGCGTCAAACAGCATCGTTGGATATAAGGCGCTGGCCAATTTGATGGAAAAGACCGGAGCGGAAATTCAATATTCACGCAATAAGGCTGGATACAATAATACAGGCTTGCTCATATTAACGCCCAATCCCTATTCCGATGCGCAGGAATTGGCTGATGTAGCGCAGAACCGTTCCTATGTTGGCCCCACGTTGATCATTCTTCCGAAATGGGCGGTCGCCCCGATGCCTACTCTAAAACAGGGATGGGTGGCCCGCGGGGGAACAATCGGATCTGAGCCAGGGCAGGCTATGCTTAAAGAGCTGGCTGATGTTGAAATAGAGATTCCCGAGAACCCGCAAGCCAAATCGATGTCTACCGCTGTTTCAGCCTTCGGGAATTCCGTAAAAACGCCCATCAGCCCAGTAACGATGAGCGGTGATTACGTGCGCACTGTTGTTCGTGAGCCAAAAACCGGCCGCGCTTTGGCAGCTTATCTCGATGATGGCGGCAGCTATGCGCAGTTGGACAGTCTCGATCCATCGCAAATCACTGCCGAAGATGAGATAGATTCTAACTATTATCCCATCTTGTTTGTCGCCGACGCTGATCTGCTCAACAATGCTGGCATGGCCGACAAGCAAACAGCCAAACATGCCTTAGGTCTGATCAACGCGGTATCGGCTGGTGATCTCAATACCGTGACTTTCGATCTTACGTTTAATGGTTTGGGTGCTTCTGATAATTTGCTGACACTGGCTTTTGAGCCGCCCTTTCTATCGGCGACAATTTGCCTCATCATGGCCGCTATCGCAGCAGCGTGGATGGCGTTTAACCGCTTCGGTCCACCACTTAGAGAGGCGCGCAGTATTGACTACGGTAAGACGGCGCTGGTGAACAACAGTGCGGGTTTCATCAACCGGATGCAGCGACAATATTTGGTCGCAGAACCCTATGCAGATATGATTCGGGATCAGGCCTTCGCAGATATAGGCATTTCATCAGCGCTGGAAGACAGCGAAAAAAACCGTGCGCTAGATGCTCTCGGTGACGTCGACGGATATAGTTTTTCGGTGCATTATCATGCGCTAAAACAAGCAAAAAACTCACATGAAGTTGCCAATGCGGCAGCAGCGCTATTCGAATGGAAGAAGGAAAAAATCGGATGAAGATCGAGGAACTGAAAACGCTGGCGGATAATATTCGCGCGGAAGTGGCGAAAGCGATTATCGGTCAAGAAGAAACGATCGATCATATGTTGATCGCGCTTTTTTCTTCCGGCCATGTGTTACTCGAGGGGCCTCCGGGTACCGCCAAAACATTCCTTGCGCAGTGTTTCTCCGCCACACTCAATCTTGATTTTGGTCGTATTCAATTTACACCCGATCTGATGCCGGGTGATATTATTGGCTCCAACTTGTTCAACTTTCAGACCAGTCAATTCACACTGACCCGCGGCCCGATTTTCTGTGACCTCTTGCTTGCGGATGAAATCAACAGAACCCCGCCTAAAACGCAGGCCGCTATGCTCGAGGCGATGCAGGAACGCGCCGTCACAATTGATGGAGAGACCCATGAATTGTCCTCACAGTTCATGGTGGTGGCGACTCAAAATCCGATTGAGCAACAGGGTGTCTATCCGCTTCCCGAAGCGCAGCTGGATCGCTTTCTGTTCAAGCTGTTGATCGAATATCCTGATGCCGAAGAAGAGAAGAAAATCGTCACGCAATATGGTGAGCGAACCGGAGCAACCGATCCGCAAGATATGGGAATCACAGCACAAGTCGATGAGAAAACCCTTAAGGACGCTGCGGAAACGGTAAAAGCGGTCAAGCTAGTGGATGACGTCACCGATTATATTGTCCGGCTGGTTCGGGCGACACGCGAGACTTCCGATCTGGAAAACGGCGCCAGTCCGCGTGCCGCCATCATGCTCGCATCCGCTTCCCGCGCTCGTGCGGCGATCTTAGGTCGCGATTATGTGATCCCCGATGATGTTAAAGCGCTCGCTCCATCGGTGCTGCGCCATCGCACGTTGCTCTCGCCTGCCGCCGAAATTGAAGGGCGTCAGGTTGATGCCATTATCTCTGGCTTGGTAGAGCGTACGGAAGCGCCGCGTTGATCTACCCGACCAGCCGTGCTGTTTTCCTGATCGCATTGGGAGCGCCCATTGCCGCTGTATTGGCGGCGGTGATACCATCTCTATGGGCGATCGGATTGGCATGGGCGGTAATGCTTGTGGTCTTGCTGGCATTGGATGGAATGGTGGCCGCAAAAATTGCCAATGTTGAACTGGCCAGTCCTAAGCAGACTGAAATTGGCGCGCCTTTGCAGTTTACTGTGAAAGCAAATTTTGCCGGTATGATGATGCCGCGAACCGTGCATGGCAATTTGGGGGTCGATGATCGTCTGTCCCAATCTGGGCGTGTCGAGCTAAAGCTAGCACGAGATGGATCTGGGAACGATCAACTGATCGGAAATGCGGAAACCACCCCCACTCGGCGCGGATTGGGGGAGGTTGGCAAACTCTGGTTGCGCTGGACCGGGCCTTTGGGATTGGCCTGGCGGCAGACGGAAAAAACCAGCGACAAAAGCATTTCGATATTACCTAATATTTCGGCGGTGCGCAGCCCCACGGTACAAATGTTCCTGCGCGATTCTGTATTTGGATTATTGGCCCGCAAGTTTCGCGGTGAGGGCAGCGAGTTTGAGGCACTGGCCGAATATCAACCGGGCATGGACCGGCGCAGCATCGATTGGAAAGGATCGGCGCGGCATAGCAAATTGCTCGCGAAGGAATATGACACGGAGCGAAATAACCAGATCGTTTTTGCGTTGGATTGCGGATCGGCCATGTGCGAACCGATTGACGGTTTGCCCCGCATCGACCGTGCGGTCTCTGCAGCTTTGCTAACTGCATATATCACTCTGAAATCCGGCGATAAAACCAGCTTGTTCAGCTTTGCAGCCAAGCCGGAATTGTCCACGCCATTTCTGTCGAACAGTCGAAATTTCTATCGGCTTCAACAGGACGCGGCGACGATAGATTACCGGCACCAGGAAAGTAACTATACCTTGGCCCTGTCCGCGCTTCAAAACCGTCTGAAGCGCCGGTCTTTGATTATTGTATTTACCGATTTCACCGATCCGACCGCCGCAGACTTGATGTTGGAAGCTGCCGCGCGATTGATCGACAAGCACCTAGTTTTGTTTGTGGTGTTGGAGGATAAAGAGCTGGCAACCGTAATTGACACACCCCCGCAAACTGCAGCGGACGTGACCAGAGCCGTTACGGCGAAAAGCCTACTTGACCAGAAAAAGCTCGTGGTAACTCGCCTGCAACATATGGGTATCGATGTGATTGAGGGTGCACACGATGTTGTCGGCACACGGCTGATTAATAGCTATCTTAAAATCAAACGGCGGGGGGCTTTGTGATGAATCTCTTTAATCTTCCAGCCTCGCCGAAGGCTATTCAAGCACGACATGGAAAATTGACTCGCACAAAGACACGAAGACACAAAGAAGCGTCTAACGACACCCTTATCTTCGTGCCTTCGTATCTTCGTGCGATTCTAAATCGGAAGGCGCTACGCGCACGATTAGTTAAAGGGGTGATTTCATGAATGAAATGACAGTCGATCCCAATTTAACGGCTGTGGCCTTGCGCAGTGACCGCTTCCGATTGGAACGCGAAGCCGATTGGGCACGCCTCGAACAAATCGTCACGCAAATGGAGAAAGGCCGGTCTAAGCGCCTTTCGGACGAAGATGTGCTGGCCTTACCCACGCTCTACCGAACCTTGCTATCCAGTCTATCAATTGCCCGTGAAAACTCTCTCGACGCCGGTTTGATTGATTATCTCGAAGGCTTGTCGCTGCGTTCGTATTTTCTCGTCTATGGAACCCAAACCAGTTTTGGGCGCTGGCTGAAAGAGTTTTTCGGCGGCGGATGGAGCCGCGCCATTCGGGCCATTCAGCTGGAAATCTGGATTGCTCTGTTCGTGATGGTTGCTGGCGCGGTAGTTGGCTATGCTCTTGTTGCCGGTGACAGCGACTGGTTCTATGCACTGGTTCCCGGTCAATTTGCCGATGTGCGGGTTCCCGGCGCTTCGGAAGAGGCATTACGCGGCACATTATTTGGATCAGAAGATCAAGAGGGGTTGGGCGTCTTCGCCGCCTATTTGTTCAGCAACAATGCGCAGGTGGCCATTCTTGCTTTCGCACTGGGCTTTGCCTTTGCCATTCCCAGTATTTTGCTGTTGATTCACAATCTGGCGCTGCTCGGCGCTATGCTATGGGTCTTCGCGCAGCGTGGTCTGACGGTTGAGTTTGTCGGCTGGCTATCCATTCACGGGACGACCGAATTATTCGCGATCTTGCTTGCTGGAGCGGCGGGTATTCACGTGGGTCGTGCAATCGCTTTTCCCAGGGATAAATCGCATCTGGCAGCGGCTAGCGCGGCCGGTAAACGAGCCGCTCTGGTTATGGTGGGTGTCATCATCATGCTGATTTGTGCTGGCTTGCTGGAAGGGTTTGCTCGTCAGCTGGTCGATAATACGGCTGGTCGATATGCCGTTGGCTATGGGATTTTGCTCTTCTGGTTGATCTATTTCATCGGCGCGGGGCGTAAGCATCGGGAGGATGGTACGTGACCGACAACACCGCAGCAGAACCCTGGGTACGCCGGACCGCTACTCCCAAACTGGATCGAATCATGGTTTCACCAGAAGGTGTGCCGCTGAATGTTACGGTTGCAGCCGCTGGCGCTAGGGCAGGCGCCTTGGCGCTCGATATCGTGATCATTCTGAGCATGATTTTCTTTGTCACCATTGCTTGTCTGCTGGTGCTTTGGGGTTTTGGCGTCGCCTTTGCGGGTAATCCGGAAGAGTTTAACGGCCCGCTCGGAGTCTTGGCGGTTATCTGGATTATTTCCGTCTTCCTGTTTCGTAACGCCTACTTCCTCTATTTTGAATTGGGAGACCGTGCGGCCACATGGGGCAAACGCGCGGTTGGGATCAGAGTGGCAGCGAGAGACGGTGGACGCTTGACGGCAGAGGCTGTGATCGCGCGCAATATCGTCCGCGATGTTGAGCTATTCCTGCCACTGGTTTTTTTGATGCAAACCAGCACACAAGAAACCGCATCCAGTTTCACCGCTTGGGCCGGTTTTATCTGGGTGCTCATGTTTCTCCTCTTTCCATTGTTCAACAAAGACCGACTACGCGGCGGGGACCTTATCGCTGGCACTTGGGTGATTCAAAATGTGAAGAAAGGCCTGGGCGATATCGTGGCGCCGACCGCGGCAACACAATCTGAAGACGAGACCAACCCAGCCAGCCGCTATGAGTTTTCAGAAGAAGACCTCTCGGTTTACGGCGAATATGAATTGCAGACGCTTGAAAACGTGTTGCGAACTGGAAGCGAGGAAGCATTGGAAACAGTCGCGGCTTCCATTTGCCAGAAAATTGGCTGGCAGCCCGGCACTGGTGATGAGCGGATTTTTCTGGAAGCCTATTACACCGCTCTGCGCGCAAGGCTAGAGCGCGGTATGAGATTCGGCAAGCGGCGAAAGGACAAATATTCGCAAACGGAATGAGGCAAGTCCAGTGTGCCGTAACGTCAACTTAATTGCCCAGTTAAACGCTTGTTTTCCGCCAATTTCGGCCTATAGTCCGGCCAAATTCTGACCAAGGAGCATCCCTTATGAATCTTGATTTTACCGAAGAAGAAAATGCATTTCGCGCCGAAGTGCGTGAATTTATTGAAAATAATGCGCCCGAAGGCATGACCCGCGACATGGCGAGTGAAGGCGATGCCGATCCGGCCACGATGCGTGAGGCCATGATGGCTTGGCACAAAACGCTTGGCAAAAAAGGTTGGTCAGTTCCTGCGTGGCCAACGGAATATGGCGGAACAGGTTGGAACCCGACCGAACGCTATATCTGGGGTGAAGAAAATGCCCGGATGAACACCGTCATGCCGCTTCCTTTTGGCGTATCGATGGTTGGCCCAGTGATCTACACTTTCGGCAACGAAGAACAGAAGCGCGAGCATTTACCCGGTATCATGTCCGGTGATGTTTGGTGGTGTCAGGGATATTCCGAACCCGGCGCCGGTTCCGATCTCGCTTCATTGAAAACAACAGCGGTTCGTGATGGCGACGATTATATTCTAAACGGTCAGAAGACTTGGACCACCTTGGCGCAATATGCCGATTGGGGTTTCTTCTTGTGTCGGACTGATCCGGATGCTGCAAAACCGCAAATGGGGATCAGCTTCATTCTGGTCGACATGAACACGCCGGGTATTGAAGTGCGCCCGATCAAACTGATCGATGGTGGCTATGAGGTCAACGAAGTTTGGCTCACCGATGTTCGCGTACCAGCGACAAACCTGATCGGTGAAGAAAATCACGGTTGGACTTATGCTAAGTTCCTGCTGGCGCATGAGCGTTCCGGTATTGCTGGTGTTGCCCGTTCCAAGCGCGGTGTTGAGCAGTTGAAAGAAATTGCTGGCAGCGAAATGCTAGACGGTAAACCACTGCTTGAAGATATGGGATTTGCCCAGAAGATCAGCCAATTGGAAATTGACTTGTCGGCACTCGAAATCACCGAATTGCGAACGCTAGCTGGTGAGCAAGCCGGTAAGGGTCCGGGACCGGAAAGTTCGTTGCTGAAAGTGAAAGGCACCGAAATCCAGCAGCGCTTGACTGAGCTTACAATGGAAGCTGTCGGTTCTTATGGTGCGCCCGATGTGCGGAGTTTCCCAAGCGATGGGTCAAACGACTTCCCGATTGGTCCGGATTATGCCCATCACGCGGCTCCGACCTATTTCAACATGCGCAAAACGTCGATTTACGGCGGATCCAATGAGATCCAGCGCAATATCATCACAAAAATGATCCTCGGTCTTTAAGCCGACCGATATAGGGGAATATTATAATGGATTTCGAATTTACCGACGAACAAAACATGGTGCGCGACGGAATTTCGCGCCTGATCCGCGAGCAGTATGACTTTGATACGCGTCGTGAAGTGGTTGCTAGCGACAGTGGTTGGCGGCCAGAACTTTGGGCCCAGCTAGCGGAATTGGGAATGTTGGCAGCTCCTTTCAGTGAAGCCGATGGCGGCTTTGGCGGAGCGACCGAAGCGATGATCATCATGGAAGAATTTGGCAAAGGCCTAGCGGTTGAACCATTTGTTCCAAGTGTGGTTTGTGCGGGCGGCTTCCTGAAACATGGCGGCAATGATGCACAGCGCGAAGAATATATTGGCGGCATAATCTCCGGCGAGATGATCTTTGCCTTTGCCTATGCTGAACCACGCGGGCGCTATGACCTTGCCAATCTGGAAACCACGGCCAAAGCGGATGGTGGCGATTATGTCATAAATGGCCACAAAGCTGTTGTGATCGGCGCGCCTTGGGCAACCCATTTTGTTGTTACGGCACGGACATCGGGCGGACAGACAGATGAAAATGGCGTGTCTGTTTTCGTCGTCGCAAAAGATGCGGATGGTGTGTCGACCCGTGATTATGGAACGGTCGATGGCCGCCGCGCTTCGGAAGTTTATTTCGAGAATGTGAAAGTTTCTGGCGATGCGTTGATTGGCGAAGCTGATAATGGCTTGCCGCTCGTAGAAAAAGTGGTCGATGAAGCCACGGCAGCGGTTTGTGCAGAAGCGACGGGCGCTATGAAAGTGACCAACGAAACAACGCTCGACTATTCGCGCCAACGCAAACAATTCGGTACGGCTATTGGTTCGTTCCAGGTGCTCCAGCACCGGATGGCAGACATGCTGATGGAATATGAGCAATCGGTTTCGATGACCTATCTCGCAACGATTAAACTCGATGAAGACGACGCGACCCGTAAGAAAAATGTTTCCGCGGCGAAGGTTCGCATTGGACAGGCTGCTCGCTTCATTGGTCAGTCGGCGATTCAAACCCATGGCGGCATGGGCATGACGGACGAACTGGCTGTTGGCAGTTACTTCAAACGGCTTTCTATTGTCGAAAGTGAATTTGGCAGCGTCGATCATCATATGCGGCGGCATATCAAATTGACCGCTGGCTAAACGCCAAATCATCCTATCAATTAAGGGGGGAGGGCCAAGCTGGCTCTCCCCCTTTTTTATGTCTAGACCAAAGCATCCTTTGGAGAGGGTGCAAATGAGAAATTCCAACGACGCTGCGACGGGAGGCGTCTATCGCTATTATGTGCTGTTCACGTTGATGCTGGGCCTTACGTTCAACATCACTGACAGGCTGGCGATGTCGATCGTGATTGAGGATGTAAAAGCCGAGTTTCTGCTCAGCGATACGCAAATCGGATTGCTGGCTGGTTTTGCATTCACCATTTTCTATGTGTTGCTAGGTATACCCGCTGGACGTCTTGCCGACCGCACCAATCGCAAGAATATGGTTGCCGTGGCTGTCAGCTTGTGGAGCCTGATGGCCGCTCTTTGTGGGTTGGCTATAGGCTTCTGGACTCTGTTTTTGGCTCGGCTTGGCGTCGGCGTGGGGGAAGCGGGAGGTGGTCCGCCTTCGGTATCGATATTGTCTGATTATTTCGAACCTCATGAACTTTCCAAGGCCATGGGAATATTCATGCTAGGAGCAGTTTTTGGCCCCATGGTGGGATTTGCCGCAGGCGGGTTGCTGGCCGAGGCCTACGGCTGGCGCTGGATGTTCATATTGTTGGGCCTTCCCGGGGTTCTGTTGGGCATAAGCATGTATTTCACCATCCGTGAGCCTAAGCGTGGGCGCTTTGTCGAGCAGAAAAACAATGCCGACCAAGAGCCGTTTTTCGCAACCATGGCATCACTCTGGAAGAACAAGATTTTCGTGCGTGTTATCACGGCAAACGCGCTGACCATAATAACCGGCTATGCTTTTTCGATCTGGCTTGCGCCGATTCTGATTCGAACTTTTGGTATTCCTGTCTCACAGGTTGGAATCTATCTCGGGCTTGTATGGGTGGCAGGCGGTGTTCCCGGCATGGTGCTGGGCGGCATAATCAGTGATCGGATGGCCACGTTGGACCCACGATGGCGCGCATGGGTTTGTATGATCACTGTGGGGTTGTCATTGCCATTCATGGCAGCATGCCTCTTGGTTGACGAGGTGTTCTGGACATTGACGCTTTATGCAATTGGCTATGGTCTAATGGTCGCAGCGCAAGGCCCTTCGGTTTCGATGATTCAAACCGCCGTCCAACCCGCTGAGCGGGGCACAGCAACCGCCTTCTCGTCGCTTTCGGCAACATTCCTGGGCTATGCTATTGGTCCGGTAATCATTGGCATAATAAGTGACTTTCTCGCACCAAAATACGGCGCTTTGTCCCTCAACTATTCGGTTCTGGCGATGATTTCATTCAGCCTCATATTCGGTTCTATCGCTTATCTGTGGGCGGCAAATGCCTTTGGAAAGGCGCAATCTGCCCCCGCTACCTAAAGCAACAATCCGCCATCCGCGATAATCGTTTGTCCGACAATATATCCTGCAAGTGGTGAGCAGAGGAACAGCGCCAACCCAGCCATATCATCGGGATCACCAATGCGGCCAACCGGAATACGGCGGATCGTGCCTTCCCGTCTTTTGGGGTTTTCGGTTGTCACCTTCGTCATTTTGGTAGCGATCAAGCCCGGTGCAATACCATTGACGCGGATGCCATCGGGTGCCCATGCCTTGCCCAATGTTCCCGTCAAACCCATGGCTCCGGTTTTGGAAGCGTTATACGCAGGATTACCGACGGTCGCATGAAAGGCGGCTGTTGAACTGACAATGATCATTGAGCCCTTGGCTTCTTTCAGCAGATCGTAAAACTCGCCACCACAGGTCATGATGCTGTTTAGGTTTACCTGGATCACCTTGGCGAAATTTTCGGGCTCAAATTCTGCGCGTTTGTACATCACCATGCCTTGTGAGCAGATTAGCACATCCAGCTTGTCAAATTTCTTGCGCAGAGCAGCGATCGCGGCGTCATCGGCTGCATCAAGTGGATGGTAGGTCAGGCCTTCAAAATCAGAGCCATCTTCCTTTTTATATTCACTCTGATCGGCTCTTGTACCGGTGACATGAACATCAGCTCCGCACTGCCGAAACGCCTGCGCAGTTGCATTGCCGATGCCGGCCGAGCCGCCAATGATGCAAACCGTCTTCCCGCTATAGTCGAGTGAAATATCCATCTGCTGTTTCTCCTGTTGAAACTGATATTGGCCGAACATAAAGCGATGGTCTACAGCCAAATGAAACAATGAATTTAAGGCAGGCAGACATGGATATTCCTTTTTCCCTAAAAGGCCGTACAGCATTGATCGCGGGTGCATCATCCGGGTTTGGTGCACATTTTGCTGAACTGCTTTCCAAAGCGGGTGCCAACGTAGTTCTGGGGGCACGTCGTACCGACCGGATTGAAGAACTGGCAGAGAATATCAAGAAATCCGGCGGCAATGCCCTGCCGGTTGCGCTTGATGTGACGAACGAGCAATCTGTCATCGCGAGCTATGACGCCGCCGAAGCAACATTTGGTACGGTCGATACGATTATTGCCAATGCTGGATTGAGTGCGTCTGGCCGAACGACTGATCTGCCCCTTGAAGATGTTCAGCGCCTGGTCAACACCAACTTCATGGGCGTTTATGCGGTTGCGCGAGAGGGAGCTAAACGACTTATTGCCAGCGGCAGCAAGGATGCAGAAAACGGCCGGATAATTATCATTGGCTCGATAACATCACGCCTCAATGCAAATGGCGACAGCGCCTATGCCGCAACCAAGGCTGGTGTCACCCATCTAGGCCGCAATATGGCGCGCGAATGGGTGCGGCAGGGTGTGAATGTCAACACCATCCATCCCGGCTATATTCCGACCGAGATTCAGGGAGACTGGTATTCTACCGCAGGAGGAGAAGCGCAGATTGCCGGTTTCCATCGCCGCCGTCTGCAGGATATCGAATCTCTAAACGACATGATTTTGTACTTTGCATCCGACAGATCGCGTATGGTCACCGGAGCTGATATTGTCGTCGATGATGGACAGTCACTCTAGCTAGGGTTTAAGCCTCTGCTCGCGCGACCAAGGACGGCAGTTGCCGATCCATTATGCCAGCAAACCACTGGTTGGTATCAATTGCTTCGCGCAAGTCCAATCCATGCTTAATGCCAGAGCGGTCGAGTAGATTTATCAAATCCTCGGTAGCGATATTGCCGGTGGCATTGGGCGCAAATGGGCATCCGCCCAAACCACCCAGACTTGAATCCAGTGTTTTAACGCCAGCTTGCACCGCAGCCCAAGCATTCCCGATCCCGGTGTTACGTGTGTCGTGAAAATGAGCCCGCATGCCGATATGATCGGGCAATAGTTCGTCCAAACGGCCAAAAAGATCTTCTACCTGAGTGGGCACACCAACACCGATTGTGTCTGCGAGCGCGATTTCAAGCGGCTCTTCTTCGGCCATTTCTTCTGCGATTTGTAGCACGGTTTCTGGCTTTACCTCCCCTTCAAAAGGGCAGCCGAAGGCAGCTGAAATGGTGATTTGAGCCTTCAATCCTTCGGCCTTGGCAAAGCGGATCATCTCACGGTTTTCCTTGATGCCCTGCTCAATGGTCTGGCCCTGATTCTTCTCGCCAAATGTATTGCTAGCAACAATGACGCATCCGGCTTCATCGATACCGCGTTTATTACCTTCGCGGGTTGCAACACCCCTTAAAACACCCCGTTTGTTGAGGCATAATCCAATGTAGGAGACATCATCACGATCTTGCAGGCCGGCAATAACATCCTCTGCGTCGGCCATTTGCGGGACGCGTTTTGGATGGACAAAGCTGGCAACCTCCAACCTTCTGGAACCAACATCAATCATGCGGTTGATCAACCCAAGCTTATGCTCGGTGGAGATTGTGTCTGGTTCATTCTGCAAGCCATCACGCGGGCCTACTTCCAGAATCTCGATGGGTTTGCTTGCTATGGTCATGGGCTTCTCTTAGCGCTTCTGTCCCGAAAATGAAAATCCCATCGTTAGGTTTTCTCCACCAGTTGGTAGATTGGATAGGTTCCATACCCTTTAGCAAATTCAATTTTTCCGGCATATCGGCATCGATATTCATTCGGTGCCTCCAACGCCAAAATGGCAGCGAACGGCTCGGTTACAAAGACTGCACCCGGCGGTGTAACGGGTTCAATGCGTGCGGCTCGGGATACCTCTGTGCCATAAAGCGTTATCTTTCCCGTAATCGGATCCATGGTTTCATAGGCCGGACCATAATGCACACCAATACGCATGCCGCTGCTTTCGGCGAGGCCCAAAAGCGAGTAATCAAAATTCTCCAACGAGCTTTGTAGTTCGAGAGCAACGCTAGCGGCACAAGGGGCATCGGGGGTAATTGCCAGCAGGGCATCCCCCCAGCTATTTTGGGCCATAATTTGACCTGGATAGTTTTCCAGAACCTTCGCCATATTTCCCATCACGCCTTCCCAAAAGGCGGGTAGGGCCGATTCAGCCAGTTTTGAGAAACCTGGAAAGTCTGTGAACAATATGGCTGCTGTGGTTCGTTTGTGCACATCGTCATCGGGGGCTTTTGAACGCCCCATGTCGCGATTGATGTCACCAGCCGCAATCGCCTCCGATGATCCGCCATAGGTTTGCCAAGCACTAACATCGGCCCCTGTTCCAGCAGGCCCATTGGAGGGTGCACCGTCCCATATCGCGAGTTGTTTCGCCTTGTTCCCGAGATATTGCGCTCGCAATTTGGCCATGCCCATTGCGACTTTGCTGGCATAGCTGAACTGATCCGGATCACCGACATAGTGCATTTCCGTCGCGAAGGTAATGCTGTTTGCTTTGGCCACGCAGGCATTAAATCGGTCCAGCCAACTGCCACCAGCGGGGACAACGGACTGTGCGATGAAATCCTCTTGAACGAAAGGGAAAATGATATTGAGTTCTGCACCGCGTTCCAAAATCTGTTCCGCAATCAAAATATCGGAACCGGCAGCCAAAGCGCCATAGGCGTATCCGATATCATTTATGTTCAGGAAATCAGCAACAGCATCTTTCAGCCTGGCTTCCTCGGCCTTATCCTCCAGAAACATATGACCGCAAAAATGGATAACCGTTGGCGGCGCAACAGGTCGGAGCAACTGGTGCGTTGCTTCCTGATCCAGGCCCGCTTCCCGTGATACTATTTTCAGCTGTTTGTAACTGCTCGCCCGCGCACCGGGATTGGCATCTGGCATGGCTCCCGCCTTCATCAAACTGTCTGTGGCGTCATCAATGCGATCAGCGATCAGCAGGGCCTCCGCACTGGTTGCCGCATCATAGTAATTATCTGGACGTTCGATTTCAGGCAGCTTGAGAATTGTTTCGGCTATATCTGCTGCAGCCTCTTTCTGACCACCCAAAAAGGCGAGACTGGCGGCATTGATACCGGGATAAGCATCTTCGCTTGCATCAAAAATCTCGCGATATGCCTCGGATGCAGCGAGCAGGGCTGCCGGCCGCTCTGTTTCATCGGTGGTTGCCAATGCCGCATCCTTCATAATGCGTGCGGCAATGCTGCGGTGATGGGCATCCGGTGATTTATCTAGCTCGAACTCGCGAAAAAGCTCTAACGCCTGTTCGCCATTACCCATCCTGGCTAGGGCAAGAACCATTAGGTGACGAAGTTCGCTGCCGGTATCGCCGTCGTTAATAGCTGACACAGCAAGGTCATAAGCACGAAGTAGATTTCCGCTATCAATGGCTAATTTGGTTCGCTCTGTTGTTGTGGCGGATGACATTAATCAGCAGCGGCTTCCGCCATTTCTTCCGCTTCACGTTGCATTGCCTTTCGCTGACGCATGATCTTGATAGTGACCATGGCGGCAGGAACGCCGAGCGCGATGATACCAAAAACAATCCAAAAAACATCACCAAGCCCGCCATAACCCTTGATCAATTGATTCAGCGGTTCCCAGATGAATTGAATCGTAACGTACCACAATAACAGCGCCAGATAGATCGCGACCTTGTCGTTTAGAACAATCCCGAGACCTGACAGGCTGTCGGACTTATTCTTGCCGCCAGCCGCTTCGCGATACCGTTGTAGTTCGGCATCGGCCTGCTGCTGACCGGATTGTGCCTCGTCCAGTTCGCGTTTCAATCGCACGAGTTCGCGGGCATTGGTCGCCACTTCCCCAGATTGCGCTTTTGAGGCGGTGGATAGCTCGGCTAATTCGGCTTCCAGCGCAGTGCGTTTTGCTTTTTCACCGGCGAGCTGTCCGCTCATATCCGGGTTGGCGCTCTCAACGATATTGTCAATCACATCTGGTACTAGCGGATCTGCTGGATAGCGTGAGAGCCAGTTTTTCCAGTCCGCAACGGTCGCTTTGGTTTTTAGGCGAGTATATTCAACAAGACCCGGACGATCGAGAAGCTCACCGATCCGTTCCAATATACCGAGCCAAACGGAATTGTCCGTTCCTTCAGCGCCTTCGTTTAAAACCTCGGCCTGCACCGAGCGAAATTCCAACGGCAAGGTACACGGTGTTAGCTGTACCGCGATCAGTCCGCTTTTCTCTTTACCCGTGCGTGCTTCATTCCGCACCCAATCTGATTCCACCGAATCTTCACTCCACAGCACGAGCAGGGCTTTCGCGGCATCGATTTCGCGTTCGATTTCGCGGTCGAACGATGAGCCTGCTCCAATGCCGACGTCAAACCAGACGCTGACTTTCAGGCTATCCAATATGTCGCGAATGGCAGTGCAGCGTTCCCGATCATTGCGCGAGTAGCTAATGAAAATATCCGCCATAAAAGTGCCCTGTCTGCCAATTCGTTTCCGCTGCTATAATCCGCTCGGCGCGCCAGAACAAGGTCGGCGGGTTGCTTTACATTTTTCGATACAGAGGATGGTTTGAATCTGCGCCTTCGAGCATATTCAATGTAAAACCGCTTTCCAGCATCTCTTGGCATCCATCATCAAACGCTGTGCGCCATTCCAACAGATAGACGCGCTTGGAAATTCTCCATTCCCCGTCACGCTTTTCAAATTCATCCAGATACCGGCCACCGATCAAGCTGCCTTTTGATCCCTCTCCATCACGATCGGCAATGCTCGCGGTTAGTCCATAAGTTTCTGCGCTTGCCTGGCTTTCGGAATGCATGGTGATTTGCGTGCCTGCACCACCATGCCAGCGCCGTTGGGTGCCGCGCTCAACTTCGATGACCACATCGACAAAATCCTCGGCTTTGCCTCTGAAAAAACCATAGTCGATATCGGCATCGGGCCAATAAACAGTGCGGTGGGTTTCGATATCAATCCAATCCAACGTCCGTGCATATCGGAGCAGCAACTCTTCAATAGCTTTCTTGTCGAGCAGTTCCTGAAGTGCCTTATCCATGAATTACTTCCTTTGCGTCCACCATCCGGCAATATCGAGTGGAAATCGTTCTTGCGCCAGTTTCATATTTTCATCGGCATTTTCGGGAAGCGCGGGATCGGTGGTGGAGTTTAATCCGCCATCCGCCCCTTTAACCGGATCGACATATTCCAACCGAATATCCGCCAGCACATCGGCGAAATCATGGCCTTCATGATGATCAGACATTTGGTGTCTGTAAAAAGCCCATTTGTCTTCAAAGGATAGAAGGCAATAGTAGAAACTGTCCTCTTGCCCCTTCCAATACTCATATCGCTTTACCCCGGTCTCAGTGGCGAAGGTCTGAGCCACCATATCCGCCATGATGACTTCCCATTTTTCCGACTTTCCGGGTTTAATTTTTATATGTGCAAGCAGGGTTGTCATCATTTGCTCCTATGCCGGGATAAATTTCAAGTTGAGCTTGTTGGTGCCCAACATGATGCCGGGTTGATGCAGGAAGTCATTGTCATCGCCATATTGGATGTCATCCAGTCGGTCGAACAGCCGATTCCAAGCAATGGTTTGTTCTAACCGGGAAAGACCAGCACCGGGGCAGATCCGCGGTCCAGCCGAGAAGGCGAGATGGCGGGTTACTGCCTTGCGATCCAATTTGAGTGTTTTGGGTTCTTCAAATTCATCCGCATCCATATTGGCCGCGCCATAGCGAAGATGGAGCGATGAACCGGCGGGCACATTCACCCCCTGAAACACCTCATCCTCAGAGGTTATGCGCGTCGATAATCCCTGTGTTGGCGAGCGTAGACGCATGCCCTCCTCGATAAAAGTTCTGATAAGACTGCGGTCCGCTTTCAGCTTTTGGAACAAGCCTGGCCGTTCGCAGATTAGTTGTGCCTGTTCCGCTATGGCATATTGTGTGGTCTCCAGTCCGCCAATCACCATGGCGTATACGACACCATTGATTTCCTCATCGGACAGTTTTCGATCAAGCGCGTGATAGTGAACTTGGGTCAAAAAACTGATCATATCATTCTTGGGATTTGCTCGTTTTTCTTTCACCTTTTCGCGCACATAATCGGAGAACCCATCAAGCAGATGAAACTTTTCTTTCGTCTGTTCTTCAGTTAGTTTGTTGTTATGGCCACACCCATGGACATAGGACATGACCTGCGCATTGCCCCAGATTTCGAGCTGGGCAGTATCGTCCAACGGGAAGCCCAATACCGAGGCCATTGTTCGTTGCGGCAAGGGACGGGCGAATTGTTTTACGAAATCCAGCTGCTTGTCACCAATCCACCGGTCGATCAGATGGTCGACATGTTCGGTTATCATATCTTCGTGTCGCTTAGCCCCGGGACCAACCCAAGGATCGGTCAGTTCTTGGCGATGTGCACGCCATAGTTCAGGCGTGGGCCGGAGTGAGCAGATCGAAATGATCATTGCGTCGAGATCCGGCATTTCCTGAGGCAGTTTCCCCTCTGCCGCTATTTGATTCACCAACAGGGACAGGGTCGGAGGAAAGCGATCCCAATCTTTTACAACCCGTGAAATATCTTCATGCTTGGTCAATATATAGGCATCTTTGTCGGGCGTCAGGCCTTGGCCAGAAATGCGGTAAACGGGTGTTTGTGCGTGCAGAATATCGTATGATTCATACCAATGTTCAGCAGCACCAGGCGCAAATAGGTCGACATCATCTAGAGAAGCGGGGCAGTCCATAGAGCCAAGCGCATAATTGGGTGATTTTTCCAGACTGGCCTCCACTCAGAATCTTGATCAAAACGTCAGTTCCTTGCATCACAAATAACCCTATCTTGCCAATCAAAGCCATTGGCAGATTGGAGAGGGTTTATGAGCCGTGTGGAAAAGATTGCCCCGGAAGATTGGGATCCAAGACTGAAAGCAGCGATTCAACCTGAAAATCTAACGGACCTGGAACAGGGATTGAGTCGATATTTTGCGCATTGCCCGGATCAAGCTCTTGGCTTGATACAATTTGGCGGCGCGCTAAAAATGAACCGGCAGCTACCGGACCGACTGGTTGAGCTGGTTCGATTGCGCATTGCTTTTTTCAATCAATGTCGCAGCTGTATGGCAATCCGTTACAGCGATGCGGTGGAAGATGGCGTCGATGAAGGGGCGGTCTGTTCTTTAGAAAAACCGCAAGAAGCAGACAACCTAAGCGATGCCGAAAAAGCCGCTATTCGTTTTGGTGAGTTGATGGCGACCGATCATCTGGCCGCCAACGATGCAGTCTATGGAGAGCTGCGAAATCATTTTAGCGAAGCGCAAATAGTCGAGTTGGGGATGACCTGCGCATTTTTTGTGGGCTTTGGTAGGTTGGCCGCGACGTGGCATATGGTGGAAGAACTGCCGGAAGCGTTCCAATCGGCCGAGACCATTGCTCCATGGGGTGAAGAGAAAATTCAAGTTCGTTGAAGGAAGAAAAGATGGCAATCAAAAGCGGGTTAGAGGTTAATCTGTTTGATGTGGATACTCAGCAATGCCCGTATGATTCCTACAAGAAGCTGCGCGATGATGCGCCGGTTTATAAGCAACCCGGCACAGAGATATACGTCGTTTCACGCTATGAAGATGTGCGCGCTGTGTTAACGGATCCCGTTCGGTTCCCCAGCGCACCATCCCCCGATTCAAAACTAAAAATGAAATCTGCCAACGAAGAAAGACAGTTAAAGGTCCAACAGCGATTCCAGGAGAATGGCTGGATTCCGGAGCCGACATTGGCCAGTCGTGATGACCCCAATCATAAACAAATGCGCGCGATGTTCAATGAGGCTTTCAAGCCAAGTCGGATCAAGGAGATCGATCCGTTGGTTGAAAATCTGGCCTATGATTTGATCGATGAATTTATCGAAGATGGCCGATGCGAATGGGTGAAGCAATTTGCCGTTCCGCTTCCGCTTTTCATCATTGGCGAGCAGATGGGTGCCAAACGCCAAGATATGTGGAAAATCAAGCGTTGGACCGATGCTTTTTTTCAACGGATTTCGATGATGCTGCCTGAAGAACTGGAAATGGAGATGGTCGATCGAGAGATTGAGGCGCAGCACTATTTCCAACCGATTTTCGAGCGGTTGCGCGACAACCCGGACGACTCTCTGATCAGCGTCTTGGTCAACCGGGTTATTGAAGGTTGGGGTCGGCCGCTGAATGACAATGAGTTACACGCAGAAATGATGGCTGATACATTTGTCGGTGGCAGTGAGACGACGACCAATGCGCTGGCCGCTGGCATGAAGCTTTTGATCGAGAATAAGGACGTGTGGCAAAAGCTGAAAAGTGATCCCGATCAACATATGAAAACTTTCGTCGAAGAAGTGGTACGATTGGAGTCACCGGTGCAGAGCCTGATGCGTTTCGCAGGGAAAGATGCAAAAGTCGGAGGAGAGCGAATACCGGAAGGTTCTCTCATCAACGTTCGCTATGCCGCAGCCAATCGTGATGAACGGATGTTTGAACGTCCTGAAAAAATTGATCTCGAACGCAAGAAAGCCGGTGCTCATATGGGGTTTGGATCAGGAATTCATCACTGTTTGGGAGCGCCGCTAGCACGCCGAGAGTTAATCTGGGGCTTTACCGCCATTGTCGATAGCTTTGAAGATATGTGGTTCGCTGAAGGCAAGAACGATTTCGAATATCATCCGCACTTTCTACTCCGCAGTTTGAAAGAATTGCATATTGAATTTCAACCCAAGGTCGGGTGAGACGAAGGTGAAACGCAAACCATTGGTTTCATTTTTCAGCGACGATAACTGCATACCGTAGGATCGATCGGTTATATGCCCAGTTCAAAAATGCCGCAGTAGTCCGGTATTTTACTCTAGCAAAAAACGGCAGTCGCATTGCCGTTTGTGAGCGTACCCAATGCGCAAAGCCATCAATCACCGGCTGACTGATATCGCGAATCTGGATGTTGTGAAATCCGATGGCTTCTAGCTCGGCCTTGTATGTGGTTTGATCGACTATATTGGATTTCGGGATCCGGGAAAGTCTGAACATTAGAGACAATAGCAAACGGTAAGCCAGTTTACTCTGTGCTTGGTCCGCCAACATGAAATCGGTCAGTGCCAGCTTACTGCCGGTTTTGAGGTGTGATATGGTCAGGTCAAAAAAGTTGACGCGATTGGGGAAATGATAGGCGCAATCCAGTGCAATCATATGCGAGATTTTGCGAGTCCCAATCACCTCTGGCCACATTTCACCATCATTGGCACTGCCAACAAAAATTGCATTGGGTTTTTCGCTATGACCGTTCTTGGACAGCAGCGATTTGGCATGTTGCGTCTGACTTTCCGAGAGGTTGATTCCGCAAACGTCGCTTACTTGATAATGTTCAAGCCACAAGCACAGTTGGTCGCCGCACCCAAATCCGGCATCAAACAATATAGAATCTTGGTTTAGCTCGGCTGTCGCTCCCAACTGCACGGCCAGGGCTCGACATGCGTTCGAGTAACTGTCTTCACCGTCTGTCCAATATCCCAAATTACCCCATGATTGGCCATTGCTGTTGAGAGCCAGCTCGGAAAGATCATGAAACTCTTTGGATTTCATCCCGCTAGCTATACTGGAGACTGCCAAGGAACAGTCACGTCCAATTCTTCTGCTACAGCAATGGCAGAATCAACCGCTGCTTCTAGCAGGGGTATTTTCTCCGTCATATATGACCCACAAAACCAGAGCCGGTTATTCGGTTGTTGGTTTTGATCGCGCAGCGCGGCAACTGCCATTCGACTTTCCAGCGTGACAGTGGGCCTTGTGAAATTAACCCTAGCTAGCTCTCGATTGGGCGCTATTTTTCGCATTGGATTCCAGGTTTGGAAAACGCTCTTTTGTCCCGATAATCGAGCAATGGCTTTGGTTAGATCGACAGAGACTTCTGCCCGATCACTTCGATCTGGAACATGATAAGTAACCGGTGATAAATCTATTTTCGACCTGGGAAGCAGATCCTGGTCGGTGTGAACGCTCATGGTGGATGATTCGACCGGCACTTTGGAAAGCTTCTCTTTTCGGTCGTCAAATCCGGAAAGCATCGCGGCAGCTTGCTGAGCCTGGGTGGCGATGATTACATGTTGATAGGTTTCTTCGCGCCCGCCTTCAGTTTCAACAATCAGGCCGGGACCAGCTTTTGATATCCTGGATACCGTGGCGTTGGTTAGCAGCTTTGCGTCGTGCAACAGTCTAGGGACAATATCATCAACCCCCTTGGCTGCGCTGGTGATACCCAATTTGTGAACACCGCAAGTCAGATATTCCAGCATGATATCGGCCGGATAGTCTTTGACCGATCGATAGTCACAAGTGCAGGTGACCGACAGCATCGGTAACAAAACCGTGTTAGCAAATTCTGCTCCTGCTCCGGCCTGCTCCAGATATTGTCCAAAGCTGATCGCGGCGAGAGATTGGGGGCGTTCCATATCACGTTCAGCGCGGGCAAAGAACCTTCGGCTCTGCAATGCGATTTTCCATGCAGTACCACTGAACAGGCTTCTGCCCTTTAGATAAGAAAATTGCACCGGCCCCAAGTCACCATTTCCATAATGTAGGACCATGTCTCCATTTTCATCGGCAAAGGCGCCGGCATGATCACTGGTGAGCATTTCGACGCCAATATGATCATAAAGCGCGGTTAGGTTCTGGTAGTAGCCAGGCGAGAAAATGCGCAGCGGAATATCGATCCGGCTTTGAATACCGTTGCTCACATAGTCGACCACATAGGCGCCCATGCCGGCACGCGATTGGCTTTCATAGACGGTAACATCAAATTTCGATTTAGTAAGATAAGCAGACGTGAGGCCGGCAAGGCCAGTGCCGATTACAGCCAATCGCGGTTTGTTATCGGCAGAGTCCTTTGCCATCAGGCGTAATAAGCCACGCTCTGCATTCCGGTGGCAACCAATTCCTGTTTGCTATTCCAAATGCCCATAAACTGACTGCTTGCGCCGTGATCAGCGTGATGCGTATGCGAATCGATCAGCCACCATCCATCGTCGGTGGTAATGTCTTCGGCAATGATGTTCATTTGCCAGTTCATGGAACTGACCATCGCATTCTTATCCAGCAAGCCCATGACCGAGGGCGGCAGACTGTCACACATGGCTATGATTTCGGCGACCGGGTCTAGATTTTCTCGCAGTTTCAAGCGCATCCAGCGGGTTAATCGATTGGTCTTGGTGCTGGTATCAATCCTCTTGCCAACATATTCCATATTGGAAGTAAAAAACTGCGGTGGACCGCTATGCAATTCTTCGCCCTGTGGCAACGGCGGTATAACTGGCTTGTCCATATCCAACGTTTTCACGCTGGTTTCCCGCTGCTTTGCGAAAATAAAATTGCAATGCAGCCCAAGCCCTTTGTCAGCAAATATGTCTGACTGGACAAAAGCTGTGCTCTTACCGCGCCGGAGCATCTCTGTTTCTGCCGTTAACTCGCCAAATAATGGCCCGGTGAAAGCAATTTGTGCGGATCGCAATGCCGGTAGTTCATCCTCTATGTGACTAGCAGCATGATATGCCAATGCTGCGGACAAGCCTCCAAAGGAGGTGCGTCCCTGGGTCCAGCTTTGCGGCAAAGACACTTTATTGTCTGGTCCGCCACTGCCAATTTGGTCGAGAAGAGCGGAAAGGGCGACGGGTTGATGCTTTGTATCGGTCATTAAATTCGGTTAACCTGCCAATAGCCTGAAATCTACAGGTAAGTTTCCAATAATTCTGATGGTCAGTTCGACGTTAACATTTACAACAGGCACTATATCGCTTATGCCTTTGCCACTAATTCAATCTCTTAGATGGAGATGTTGCGATGAGCTATTCAAACACACTGACCCGGGCCGATCTGGCCGACACCATGAATCGGCAGGTTGGTCTGTCTCGCGCCGATAGCGCAGTGATGGTGGAATCTATACTGGATCACATGATTGAAGCGTTGGTAGATGGCGACAATGTCAAAATATCGGGCTTTGGCACCTTTGTTCTGCGTGACAAAGGCGAGCGCACCGGGCGCAATCCAAAGACGGGTATTGAGGTTCCGATTGCTCCGCGTCGTGTTCTGACGTTCCGCGCCAGCCAGACCATGCGCGATCGGATTATTGCTGCCGGTTAGTTAATCGCGGCAGGGGAGTTGAGTAATGAAAGATCGCGATGCGTTTCGGACAATTGGAGAATTGTCCAAGGAACTCAAAATAAAACCACATATTTTGCGCTATTGGGAAGAGCAGTTTGCAATGCTTCAGCCGCTAAAGCGCGCCGGCGCTAGACGCCACTATCGCCCCGAAGATGTCGAAATGGTCAACACCATCAATCGCTTGCTCAATGAAGAAGGCTATACAATCAAGGGCGCGCGCAAATATCTGACCTCTCGCAAAGGCAAAGCGGCGCCAGAAACGACACCTGATACACATTCGATAGAGGCCGCGACACAATCTGCGCTGCCGCTTGGCAACAGTCAAAATGAAGACAATAGTTTAATTGTTGAAGAGCTAAAAACGATCCGCAATCGCCTATCGCGCGCGTTGAGTGAGGCATAATCTCTCTCTCTATTTGCATTTGATTTAAGAGCACAACATTATGGCCGATATTAAAGCTAGCCGTTGGACTTGGCTGAAACGATCGATTGTGGTCGTCATTATCCTGCTGCTGCTGCCACTTTTGTTTGGTTTGAAATGGGCGAACACGCCTGAAAAGTTTGACCCCAACGCGAAAGACCCCGGCGTTGCCTATATCAACAAGAGATTGTCCGGCGCAGCACGTTTCCAACAGTCAAGTTTCAAATTCGAAGGTCAAACACTAAATTATGTTGAGGCGGGAAAGGGGGAGACGATCCTCTTCCTGCATGGTTTCCCTTCTTATTGGTTTTCGCTTTCACATCAGATGAAGGCTTTGAGTAGTGACTATCATGTGATCGCAATTGACGGACTGGGTGCTGGCTCATCTGATGCACCGCTCGATGTAAATGAATATAAGCTGGAGAAGATGGCGGCACATATTGCCGCTTTACTCGACAGTCTGGGATCTGAAAAAGTGCATATCGTCGGCCATGACTGGGGGTCAGCTTTTGCTTTTGGATTGGCACAACGCTTCCCTGACCGGGTGCTGACAGTTACTGGTTTGAGTGCACCGCCCATGAATGCAGTTATTGAAGCTCTTGAGGAGGATGATGAAGCGCGGAAAATAGCGGCCTATGTTGAAAGGTTGAAAGGGGCTAACCCGCTGTTGATTGTCGCGCTGGGCGCCGACAAACAGGTTTGTACGGGCGCGTATGAACCATTGGTTGAAAAGAAATTCATCAGCTCGGAAGAAGGTAAGTTATTCTGTGCTGCCACCGGTAACCCGCGGCGAATAGATGCCCATATCAACTGGTATCGCGCGAACATTCCAGCACCAGACGAGATCGCAGAAAGTGATTTTTGGCCATCACGAACGGCCCGAATAACAGCGCCATCGCTTCTGATCTGGGGCAAAGATGATCGTGTGTTCGCACCGAAATATCTGGCCAAAATTGACGGGCTTTCTGATAATTTGAAAACGCTTCCTTTAGAAGGTGTTGATCATTGGCCGCATTTGGAGCGTGAACAGCAAGTTACACAAGCTATCCGCAACCATATTGCCGGTGAAGAAGGCTAAGCGTAGTCTGGCCCCAGCTCAGGGTCGAGATCTCGAGGGCGTGTAAACCGGTCCAGCGAGGCGCAATTATCGGCGATATCCGCCCAGCCATCGATATCCAGCGTCATTTCAGCAAGAGCAGCGGTCGGATATTTTTCTTCGACCATATCACGTGTTTTAGACGATCCATCGTCGGGAACCAGATCGAACACCAAATCCTCTAGCCCAGGATTGTGACCAACCATCAGGATGTGGTCTGCATCGCTATCCACGCCGCGCAAAACATCCATCAAGGTAACCGATGAAGCGAGGTAGATTTTTCGTTCCCATTCCGGTTCGTAAGAACTGCCACAGGTTTCTTCAACATGCTCAAGCGTTTCTATGACCCGGACAGCGGGAGAAGCGAGCACTACATCGATATCGACCGCATTGCGCTTGATGAAGGTACCGATAGATTTGGCAGCGCGTTTGCCTTTGTCATTGAGAGGCCGGTCAAAGTCACGGGAAACCGTATCATCCCAACTGGATTTGGCGTGACGGAGGAGGGTCAGTTTCTTCATATCGGATTGTCATGCCCGAAAGATGTTGCATGGGAAAGACTGGATTTCACTGTTTTGGTGGACCCCGTCTTTATCTCTGCCAGCGCTTGCTCCAACGGCATGCGCTCTATTGGCGTTCCATCCGGAAAAGCAGTGAATAGTCGGGAAGGAAAAGCCGGAGAGAGAATGACAAAATGCCCGTGGTCATCCTTACTACGAATGATACGACCAAATGCCTGGGCGAGACGCGCCCGGATGATGCGGTCATCATAGGCGGTTCCGCCACCGGCCAATCGCCGGGCCCGGTGGAGAATGTCGGGACGAGGCCAGGGAACGGTTTCCATGACCACAAGGCGCAGGCTTTGGCCGGGCACGTCGACACCATCGCGTAGGGCATCGGTGCCGAGCAAGCTTGCCTTTGCATCGTCCCGGAAAATATCGACCAATGTTCCTGTATCAATCGGGTCAACATGCTGTGCATAGATAGGCAACCCATTTTGCGCCATGCGATCAGCGATCCTGGCATAGACCGTCCGTAATCTGCGGATGGCGGTAAACAACCCTAGCGTGCCGCCACCGGACGCCTCGATCAACTGGGCATAAGCGCCCGCCAATCCGGCCATATCGCCGCGTTTCACATCGGTAACGATAATAACCTTGGCTTGCTCAGGATAGTTAAACGGACTGGCCACTTCAAATTCCTGCGGCGGATGATCAAGATGTACCGCTCCACTGCGATCGCGAGCGGTTTCCCAGCCCCCACCGCCTTTCAGTGTGGCCGATGTCACCATCAGTCCATGCGCTGGCTTGGTGACGACTTCGGTAACCGGGATGGTGGGGTCGAGCCAGTGACGGCATATCCCTACATCATATTCACGGCCTTCATAGCGGTCGATCATCAGCCAATCGACGAAGTCGGGATCGGCCGGCCCGCCAATCCGCGCCAATAGAGATAGCCAACCCGATAACGTATCGCAGCGCCATCCTAGACTGGAAAGTGCCCCTTCCATCCGCGCACGGGCTGGCGCATCCATCCAATCCGGACCTTCCTCGATCAAATGTTCAATACGCTGACTGAGTTTGACCAATGGCCTTAGCAAGGCATCCATCGCCGCTGCCGCCTTTGCAACAGCATCGATCATTGGCCCTTCTACATCGGTCAATTCGGTTTCCAGCCCATATCCAGCATCGGCGCTTTTGCTCTCATCACGGGCAAAGACCATTGCACGCACCTGGTGAAGCAAGGCTTCGATTGGGCCAAATGGTTCGGCTTCGGTAAGACGTTGCAGCCATCCATCACCCGGCAGGGCCTCCGCTGCATGGAGGGCGCTTTCTATAGCTCGGCCGCCCTCCTCGTCATAGGATGCCAGATCCGATAGGCGTGCAGATAAACCTCTGCGGCGGCCACGGCTTTTAGACTCGGGTCCGATAACCCAGCGGCGTATTTCTATTGCTTCCTGTCCGGATAGCCGGGCTGCAAACATCGAGTCAGCGGCATCAAATAGATGATGGCCTTCGTCAAAGATCAAACGTGATGGCCGGTTTTGTTGTTCACGACCGCGCGCGGCATTGACCATGACCAAGGCATGGTTGGCGATCACCAGATCGGCCTGCTGGCTGGCGCGCGAGGACTTTTCGATAAAGCATTTCCGGTAATGCGCGCAGCCCGCATAGACACATTCACCGCGCCGGTCGGTGAGCGCGGTCGTGCCATTGCGCCGAAACAATGTGGTCAGCCACCCGGGTAGATCACCACCAATCATATCACCGTCTTTGGAGTAAGCAGCCCATCTTGCCACCAGATGTGCGAGAATGGCAGCACGCCCGGCAAAACCACCCTGCAAGGCATCCTCAAGATTGAGCAGGCAGAGATAATTTTCGCGCCCCTTACGCACGACCACTTTCTTGCGAAATGTCGCCTCGTCCTTATAGATTTTCCGCGTTTCGCGGTCGAGTTGACGTTGCAATGCTTTGGTAAAGGTGGATATCCATACCGCGCCGCCGGCTTGATGCGACCAAAGAGAAGCGGGGGCGAGATAACCCAGCGTTTTTCCGATGCCAGTGCCCGCTTCGGCAAGTAACATGTTCGGCGCACCCTTTATCTTTCGTGGATTGAAAATCTGCGTCACGGCGCCGGCATAATCCTTCTGACCCTGCCGATCCTCGGCCCCTTCACCGGTCAAATGTTGGAGCATTTTAAGCGTATCCCCAGAATCCAACATCACTGATTTCGGTGCGGGCCGGGGCGAGACTTCTTCCCATTCCTCCAATTTTGAGAATAACCAACGTTCCTGACCTTCAGGCTTTGGCAAACGCTTTCCAACTTCGCCTGCCCAAGGCCAACGGAGCCGGTTTAATGCCTGCGCACTGCTCCAGGCTCCCTCTCGTTCTTGCCAGAAGGGAGCCTCCAATCCATCCAGTAGATGGGAGGCGGCTTGTCGGTACAAACTGGAAATATCGGCTTCTTTATCTGGAACATCCAACCCCAGTGTCTTTGCCAAACCAGCAGCGGTCGGCACCATGAATTGAGCAGGATGAATGAATGCGAAAAGCTCTAGCAAATCCAGTCCCGATAAATCAGGATAGCCAAGGCGCTGACCCATTAGGGGAGCGTTGAGCAATATATGTGGCGTTTCCGCTACACATCCGACGGCTTCCCCCTTACCGACCGAGCGCGCGCTGCCATCGGTGTCACAAATCCAGATTCCTCCATGACTGGCATGGAGCGCCGGGTACGGGAAAATAGGGTCGGTCAAAGCGGTCTGGCTATGTGCCCGGTGCGTTTGGTCCCACGAGCGCAACCCCCGACAAGAAGCGGTGCGATCCCAACAATATTATGTAAAGCACCAAAACAATCACCACGCTTATCACTTCGCGTCCCGCAGTGGCGACTTCGGTTGGTTTTACCCATGCGCCTTCATTGCGCGAAACCGTGAAAATGGAAATCAGCGCCCACAGGCCCAATCCACCAAATAAGATGAGAGATTTGTTATCGCCATTGGCGATTAAATGGCCTACCGCCCAGATCAACACACCTGTCAGCATCGGATGCCGGATCCATTGTTTGACCCGTGATTTTCCTTGCGCAACGCCGATAAAATAAATTGCGATTAGAACCAACAGCATGTTGAGGTGCCTGCCCCAACTGGGTGGATCATAGACAAACTCTCCGGGAACCGACCGCCATCCAAAGATCATGAGTGCCACCGAGCTCAGGATTAACAATGCTACTAAACCCTTGTGTGGTCCTTCACCAATTGCACCCTGAATCGATCCGCGTAGCCCCGGCGTCACAGATTTCATCAAGTGGACAATGCTCCAAATTAGCACACCGGCAATCAACATATTCATGGCAAATCTCCTGCTTTGGGCCTGTTCTAACTTGCCAAACCGCCAAAGGCTACTATTTGCGCAAGACACATAGAAAAACAGGATAGAGAAGTGACCGATTACCGCGAAGCCGCAATGAACTCGAAAGCATGGCCATTTGAGGAAGCCCGAAAGCTACTCAAACGCTATCGCGGCGAGCGTGGTGCGCCGGCTCCGAAGCCGGGCGGTGAGCCGATGCTGTTTGAAACGGGCTACGGTCCATCGGGCCTGCCGCATATCGGTACGTTCAACGAAGTGCTGCGCACAACAATGGTCCGGCGGGCCTATGAGACACTGACAGGAGAGCCAACGCGCCTGATTGCGTTTAGTGACGATATGGATGGGTTCCGCAAGGTTCCGACCAATGTTCCCAATCAGGAGATGTTGGCTGAACATCTGCACAAGCCGCTAACACAAGTGCCCAATCCCTTTGACACGGAATATGAGAGTTTTGCTCATCATAATAATGCGATGCTGCGGGAGTTTCTCGACCGGTTCGGTTTCGACTACGAGTTTTTGTCCTCGACCGAACAATATCAAAGCGGTGCTTTTGACGAGACGTTGAAGTTCGTTCTGGCGCGCAATCAGCAGATACTGGATATCATGCTGCCGACGCTCGGCAAAGAAAGGCAGGCCACCTATTCACCGATTATGCCGATCAGCCAGAAAAGCGGGCATGTGCTTCAAGTACCAGTTGAAGTCGTTGATGCCGATTCTGGCATGATACGCTTCGAGGACGAGGGTGAGACAGTCGAGCAGAGTGTCCTCACTGGCGGTGCGAAACTGCAGTGGAAAGTTGATTGGGCGATGCGCTGGGTCGCGCTCGGCGTCGACTATGAAATGTATGGTAAAGATTTGACCGACAGCGGTGTGCAATCTGGCAAAATTGCCAAAGTACTGGGTGCGCGGAAACCCGATGGCATGATCTATGAAATGTTCCTCGATGAAAAAGGCGAGAAGATCTCCAAATCTAAAGGCAATGGTTTGTCGCTCGACGAATGGCTGCGTTATGGCAGCGAGAATAGTCTTGCCTTCTATATTTATCGCGAACCGAAGTCGGCGAAGCAATTGCACATGGGTGTGATTCCTAAAGCTGTGGATGAATATTTTCAGTTCCGCACTAACTGGCATGGCCAAGCACCAGATAAGCAACTCGGCAATGCGGTGCACCATGTGCATAATGGCCGCGTTCCACAACACACAATACCAGTAACTTTTGGTTTGCTTCTCAATTTGGTCGGTGTGATGGGCGATGCAGATCGCGAACAGATTTGGGGATATTTGCGGCAATACGCGCCTGATGCAACGGCGGAAACCTATCCTGATCTGGATGAGTTAATTGGCAATGCCATGGCCTATCACAAAGATTTTATTGCACCGACTTTGCAGCGCCGGAAACCGGAAGGTGTCGAAGTGGCAGCATTGGAGCGTCTAGATAGTGAGCTTGCTGAACTTTCTGACGATGCGGCGGCGGAAGATATCCAGACGATTGTTTACACCATTGGCAAGGAAGGTGGATTTGATAATCTGCGCGACTGGTTCAAAGCACTTTATGAGACCCTGCTGGGCAGCTCACAAGGGCCGCGGATGGGCAGTTTCATTGCACTTTATGGCATTGAAAATACCCGCAAGTTAATCGCAGAGGCACTGGCATGAGCGACTTTCACCTCGCACAGATCAATATCTTGCGCTTTAGGCTGGAGAAAGACCATCCCGCTAATGCCGATTTTATGGATGCGCTTGATCCGGTAAACGCGCTGGCGGACGAAGCACCGGGTTTTGTCTGGCGGTTGGTTGGAGATGGCAATGATGCCATCGATATTGATCCGGTTCCGGATGATCCGCGTCTGGCCGTGAACATGTCAGTCTGGGAAGATGTGCAGTCACTAGGCGATTTTGTTTATAGAGACCCTGAGCATCTGGCGATCATGCGCCGCCGCAAAGAATGGGCGGAGCATATTTCGGTTTATCAAGCTCTATGGTGGATTCCCGCCGGTCATGTCCCCTCGGTTGAAGAGGGACTGGCGAAGATTGCTTTACTGAAAGAACAAGGCGCTACAGCGGAATCCTTCACCTTCCGAAAACCCTTTGATGCACCAGATGGAACGCCCGCTACGCCGGTGTTGGATGAATGCGCCTGATGATCGATATTTTTACCACTGGCGGGACGATTGATAAAGTCTATTTCGATGCCTTGTCGGAATATCAGATTGGCGCAACCGCGCTGCCTAATATGTTGGCGGAAAATAATGTCTTTGTCCCGCACCGGGTGACGCAGTTAATGCGTAAGGACAGCTTGGAACTGACCGAAACGGATCGCGAAGAAATTCATGCGGCGATTGTCGCAAGTGATGCGAACAAGATTCTTGTGACCCATGGGACAGATACGATGGTTCAAACCGGTCAGGTGCTGGCCGATATCGAGGGGAAAACCATAGTGCTAACAGGCGCGATGCAGCCAGCGACTTTGCGGAACAGTGATGCCGAGTTTAATGTTGGATTTGCTTTGGCGGCCACTCAGACGCTGTCACCTGGAGTTTATATCGCAATGAACGGTGAGGTATTTAATCCTGCGACGACCCAAAAGGATCGCGCGGCACATCGTTTCATAAACATCTGATGAAACTGATCAGGGTTGCGAAGCCATCCCCAATTTTGATTGGATAATTGGCATTAATTTTAGCGCCAGAGCAATGGTCGCTATCATCACCAGATAAGCGATAGCCCCATAGAGCGCGAGGCCAGGGATGGTCCACATCAGCAATATGTCATTGCCGCCAGGAACAGCAGAAGCGCCAATGCCCATCAGGAAACCGCCTGCCAAATTTCCAGCTGCGAGTTTCCAAGTCCCGAATGTTGGTTTGAAACGGTCCTTCAGCCAACTGGATACGATGGCACCGATGAAAAGCGTGATGACAGCGATCTCCACCGTCATGCCAACCGACAAACCTTGACCGCTAATCAGGCTGTTGAGGACCGCCGCATAGGCCCATTCTGGACGCGTCCCGAACATGAGGGCGGCACTGACACCTACCGTTAGAAGGGCCAGCATTGCAAAGTTGCGCTTCATCACCAGCAACCAAAGACTAATCAAACAGATGATCACAAAGCCAACGACAACGCCTTGCTTAATCGGATCATCGGGGATGAGTGTGCGCTTCTTGGCTGTAACCGGATCAAAGAGATCGAGCATATTGTCACCCGCCAACCACATCGCGAGACCAAGGCCGACAAAGCTAAGCAGATAACTGAACTGTCCCGTCCCGATATAACCGATTGTTCCGATGAAGCATCCGCGGTTTATGAGAGCGCCCAATCCCATGAAAATCGCGCCAACGAATAGCGAAGATCGAATTTCGATATCCACTGGAATATGAGCGCGACCGGAATAGAGAAGCAGAAAGAAAAGTACGAGCCCGGACCAGGACATTACCACCAATAGCCCACCCATCCAGTCCAGCCTGCCTTGGTTGACCCAGCGATCTGTCGCTGCGACCGTACAAGTGGCGACACGACTCAATGAGAATCCAAGTAGGAAAGCCAATGGGATGATGAGATATTGCGGCACTTAATATTCTTCCCGGATTTTGCTGATTACCTGATCAAGATGATTCGGGTCATCTGTAGCCACCGAGAGGATCATTGCGCCCTGCAGCATCGCGATCAATTCAGGGCTGGGTTTTTCCGTTGCCTTTTGTGTCCAATCCAGCAATCGATCAAAGAAAACACGGACCGCTTTTTGCACTTTACTGGGTAGCTGTGGACTGACCGATCCCAGAACAGCACAAAGACAACTCGCTTTTGCGTCTGCAAATGCATTGCGATAGGCATTTGCAAGTCTGGTAACCCGATCAGATATTACGTCATTATTCGAATCGGGGGCACCTAAAGAATCTATAAAATTATCAGCATATCGTTCAACAACCGCTTTCCCTAAATCCTCTTTATGCGGGAAATGATAGTGGATCGAAGCGCTCTTAATGCCCAGTTCCGCGGCGATATCACGATAGCTAATGCCCGAGAATCCACCGGTTCTATAGCCACGTTCTGCAATATCCAAAATCTCTTCGCGTTTCGACATCGCGTTTCTCCAAGATCAACATTGCCTATCAAAAGATAGGTGTTGCATATTTCTGCAAAGACTTCTACCTACCATTAGATAGGTAGGTAGAAAGGAATCGCAACTATGAAGATTTATGACTTTGAAGGTTTTCCCAATCCGGCGCGCGTCCGCATTGCGTTGAAGGAACTTGGTTTGTTCGACGATGTTGAGTTTGTTTCCATAAATGTGCCCGAAGGAGAGCATCAAACATCAGAATTCCGGGCGAAGAACCCTTCTGCGGCGGTGCCCGTATTGGAACTCGAATGTGGCACCACAATTTCCGAGTGCACAGCAATAACCGAATATCTCGATCAATTGGGTGACAAGCCACAATTGACAGGAAAATCACCAAAGGAGCGCGGTGTTGTTGCTATGATGCAGCGTCGGGCCGAGGCTGGATTACTAGATGCCGTCGGTAGCTATTTTCATCACGCGACCGCCGGTTTGGGACCTGATATCGAAGGTTACCAGAACAAGGACTGGGGAAAGAGGCAGGGTGAGATAGCTGTCTCAACCATGCATTATCTGGATGAAATATTGGCAGATCAAACCTTCGTTGCTGGCGATGAGTTTTCCGTTGCCGACATCACAGCTTTTGCCGGATTGGGGTTCGCTGATTTTGCTGGCATAGAAGTACCGACCGCGTGTGCCAATCTGCATCGTTGGAAAGAAGAAATAGCGCAAAGACCGAGCGTATCAGGATGATCGGAGTCGAGAGATGAGAATAAATGCCGAATTTGACCAGCCCGCTGTTTTGCTTCCCGAGGACATGCATTGGGTGTCCTCTCCGCTGGCCGGTGTGGAGCGCAAGATGCTCGACCGGGTTGGCGGTGAAGTTGCCCGGGCGACATCGTTAGTGCGTTATGCACCAGGCAGTTTTTTCAGCCCGCATGTGCATAGCGGTGGTGAAGAGTTTCTTGTTGTTGAAGGGACATTCTCGGATGAACATGGGGATTTTCCTGCTGGCACATATGTGCGCAATCCGATTGGTACAAAGCACAAGCCGCATAGTGAGGATGGCTGTATCATTCTGGTAAAACTGCACCAATTTGACGCTGCTGATACCGCGCATTTCTCGACTCATCTCGACGATCTGGAATTTGAAGATGGCGGCGCGCCGGGTGTTGAATTTGCATGGTTGCACGGGTTCGATGGCGAAGAAGTGAAGATTGTCAGATGGGCGCCGGGCAGCAGCTATCCGAAACATGTCCATGAAGGCGGCAGCGAAACCCTCATTCTCGAAGGCAGCCTGTCAGACGAACACGGTCATTATCCAACAGGCAGTTGGATGCGGACGCCGCCCGGTTGGTCCGACAGTCTACAAAGCGAGGAAGGATGTTTGGCTTGGGTTAAAACCGGTCATCTTACACCCGGAAAACTCGGCAAATATGCTCAGGCCGAAACAGGCTGAGTGACCGTTCGGATCACCTCACCATAGCTTTTGGCCAGAGTCATCCGCGGCCCGTAACCTTTCTCGATTAACAGAGTATTGGCTTTTGCCAGGTTATAACAGGGCACACCCATGAACAGGTGATGTTCACTGTGATAATTAACCCAATAAGGCGCCAACGTCATCCGCTCCCACCAGTTGGCATAGGTGGTGCGGGCATGGCTAAATGGGTCACCACTACCGGTCGTGGTGCAGGCATGTTCTGCAATATTGCGAATGCGCAGGATAAGCTGAAATGATGTCGCTAATGCTACGATCCAGATGAAGAAGGGGATGATGCCCAATGTCATCAGGCTGATTATCAGGACTGTGAAATGAACCAGTAGGAAGCGTCCGACCGTCTTGGCGGTGATAATAGATCCATCGACTGAGGCTGACTCGGCTCCAATCCCAGCCCGCGACGAATTGTTCAGCGTCTGGCCGGCACTGGTGTCACGCTTCGTTCCCGTCGCATCTCGTTCTCCGCGCACTATCGCTTTCAAGCCCTGCCATGCCTTCTTGAACTGGCTGCTGCGCTGTTTGAAGAATGTCTGTCCGGTCAGATCGCGGATAATTTTTCGCCGCATGCTGGCCTTTGTAGTGGGAAAGGGCGCGGACAGACTGAGGTCCGGATCTTCTTTCTGTTGTGTAAACCGGTGATGGGTCAGGTGATAAGCGCGATAGGCTTGCAAATCGCTGCCCGTTGCCGCGCCGCCAAACCATTCGCCAACGAAATTGTTCACCTTGCGATCGGGATGCAGCAAGCCATGTGCGGCTTCGTGCATCAGGATAGACAATCCCAGTTGGCGGCTGCCGACCAGTGCAATGGCAAAAGGCGTTGCGATCAATCCCGCAATCCAGTTCCACTGCCAGAGCAAGGCAGCTCCGCCCAGAACCAAGGCAATGACCATCCAGCCATGCAAAGCCAACCACAAACCATGCCATCGTGAGACTTGCGTTAGAGCAGTCCACTCTTCCTTCGAGAATATTTCATTGGGTTTGGCGGCTTTTACGGCGGGCATATCGTTCCTTTCGCTTTCCGCTGTATAGTTTAATCGATCAGTTAAATCAAGTTTTTGGCAGATTTTAGGGCTTTACGTTACGTATTTAGCTCTTCTGCCAACCGCTCCATGAATTTCGCACCCATTTCAAACTGTTCGACAGCAAGATATTCATTGGGCTGATGGGCCTGTTCAATTGAGCCTGGCCCGCAAATAACGGTCGGAAATCCGGCCTGCTGAAATTGTCCAGCCTCGGCAGCGTAGGAGACCACACCGGCAGGGCTATTGTCTCCGGTCAATTTGCGAATAAAGGCTTCCGCATCTTCTGATCCGGCATGGGTCATCGGCGGTGCGTTGCTTTGCCGGGTGATTGTCACACCGGTAAGGGGGAAAGCGGCGTTAAGTTCTTTATCAAGCGCCGCACATTTTTCTTTGAAGGGAGCCAAAACAGCCTCCGGGTCCACCCCCGGTGGGCAACGTAGGTCAAAGGTAAACGATGCAACGCGCGCTAGAATATTTGGCGCCGTGCCGCCTTGCATCTTGCCAATCGTCAACGTCGCATGAGGTGGTACAAATGGGGAGTCGGGGTCGGCCTGTTCCCATAACTCTCTAGATAAGGTGGCTAGATCATGCATCAGTTCAACCGCCACCATGTTCGCGGAAATGCCTAAATGGGTGAGGCTGCTATGTGCTTCGTGACCCAGCACCTCGACTTCGTGAACACAAATGCCCTTATGCCCTGTCACCGGTTTCATCATTGTTGGTTCGCCAATAATAGCCAATGCCGGTTTGGGTAAATTTGCCGCCATTTCGTCAATCATTGCCGGCGCGCCGAGACAACCAACTTCCTCATCATAGCTAAAGGCCAAATGGACGGGCCGTTTGCCATTTTTGAAAAGCGGAACAGCGGCTAAAGCCAATGCGAGAAAGCCTTTCATATCGCAGGTCCCACGTCCGTGGAGCAAACCGTCTTTTTCGATCACCACCCAAGGATCACTATCCCAATTCTGACCATCAATCGGCACAACATCACTATGCCCGGAAAGAATAATGCCGCCTTCTACATTGGCACCGACGGTGGCGTATAGATTGGCCTTGGAAGCATCGGCATTGACCACACGGGTTGAAGTCACGTCATAGCGCGCGAGATGGTCTTCAACCCAACTGATCAATTCCAAATTGCTATTCCGCGATGTCGTATCAAACGCGATTAACGTCGCGAGAATATCGCGAGCGGAGGTTTCAAGGGTTTTAGTCATGTCGAAAACCCTCTTGTACAAGGTGACAAATGTGACAGTGTGTCGCCTTCGCAGGAGAGCAGATAAATGCTCGTTTCCCAAACCTTTGAAGAGAAAAACTACGCGAATGTGGTGGGTGACACATTGGCGAGTTAAAATGGGAAAAGTGGATAGCCATGCAACCATGACTACCATCCTTCACATAGATTAGGACAGCGAAATTGCTTAGCTTCAGCGGGTTTTTATCGGGCCGTTATGCCTTCGCCAAATCAATTGGACGAAACGGGCCGCCTAAAACCCGCTCTGTTGCAGTTCGTCTGCGATAAAATCCAGCAACGCACTTTCCAATGGATCGAGATTTTGGTCGCCATGGATTTTTTCATGCAGCCATGTGTTTTCGGCGGTATCAACGGCACGTGCGGTTTCAACCGCGTTGATATGACCACATTCGGTGTTTTTCTCGCCGAAAATATTGGACCCGAATACGTCCTTGAACGTACCAGCAATATCTGATTTCGACATCCGGCCGAAAAAGCCGCCAACGCTGGCCTTATTGTCATTCATGAACGCATCCATGCGTGCCGCTTCTTCGCGGGTGAATGCCTCATATTCGCCATAAGCCATCAGGTAGTTGCCCACCAGTTGTACAAATAGCTTTGGCCAATCCGCGCTGTTTTCTGCGTTCAATGTTGCATCCTTGATCCGAAACAGCATATCCGCCTCAGCGCGGTCAATACGGCCAGGGCCGCTGGAACCAGGGGCGTAGCAGGCGCGGCGCAGGATTTTTACTTCAGCATCGGTAATCGAATTAGGGTTCAAACTGCCGCCATCACGGGTCGGACCCTTGCCGGTCAACACGGCGTCTTCAATTTGTTTCAAAACATAATTTTGTAGCGTTTCAGGTGTGCCAGTCGCCTTTTCCAAAACCCGGATCAGTGTTTCCAGCTCAGCGCGAGATTCGACTTTGCCGTCATGGTCAATGCGTTGCATCAACCAGTCAGCATTGGCTTCACTGATATAGCCTTTAGGAAGTTCCTGATTAACAACATGCTCACTAATCGCGGCGACGAAAAATTCGAGCCATTCTTCGCTAGAATCGGCCCCGAGGTTGTTAATCTCAAACAATACATCCGCTTCAACCTGACCGATGACGCCGTCCGGCCAAACAGATTTGCGCAAGCTCAACACATCTGCCGCGTTAATTTCTTTCTTCGCTTTTATATCGCCGATTAGGTTAGAAACATCCATTTTCATCGCAGTTTTCCCGTCTATTCGGGACGATCGTTACAAAAGAATGCTTAATATGGCGTTATTGGAGGAATGCTACGATGCCTTTTTCTCGCATGCCGGGTTATCGTCAATCTTGTGCATTAGAAGTAGAGTTAGAAACCTGTTGCGGTTCCTTTGCAGCCCGTGCTGCCTCTTTTTCTGCAAGTTCTAACAGTTGTTCTGCTGCTTGGGTGGCGTCATTGCGATGCGGGCTATAGGCGAGTGGTCTCAGTGTGGTCGCGGCGGCCTGAAACTTGTGATCCTCGATATATTGTGCGGCAGTGGTCATCCTCAACCCCTGGTCAAATGGAGCAAGTTGTAGCGCGCGATACAAGCCGTCCTTTGCAATGTCCGGGACCGGTTTTCCTGACGCACGGTAGGATTTATAGTATTCGATCAGCGGGATCGGATGGTTCGTCTCTAGTCGATTAGCAACTACAATCTGTCGGCGTAGGCCTTTCCATGCAAGTTCCGTATCTTCAGCGGTTTTTGCTTTGCGCGCAAAGGCGTAGATTTTCTGAATCTGAGCACGCACCAGACTATTGTCCAGCGCCAGCGCTTTGTCGGCGGCGGCTATTGCTTGATCGTCATATCCGGCGTCAAACTCTGCTTCTGCCAAAGCTTCCATGACCGTCGGATTGTCGGGAAACGTCATCGCAATTTTTCGCGCTTCTGCAACGACTTCAATTGCTTCATCATCATCATCGATTCCTGTACGAGATTCCATGATAACGGGCATCATCGCGGCTTCACCTTTGTTCAGCCTTCTGATGGATACAGGCTTTGTTTTTAAACGATCTAAAGGAATTCCAAATGCTTTGGATCGTCTTTGTGTTGCGTACCGATCCAGTTCTTTTTCTAGCGTTTTTAGATCACCAAATGCCTCCTTCGCCGCGTCCATTTCACTCGACCCGGTCCGCAGGAAGTATTGGTATTGGTCCAGTTGTCCCTTTCTAACCTGGTCAAATGTCAGATAATGATAAAGCAGCCAGCTACGGCCATAAAACTGATCATAGCGTTTAGATTTTCTCGATAAATAAGCGGACGTGTTCAGCAAAAGGTCGATTGGAACGGAATTGGAATACGCCAATTCATGTGCACGATGAAAGGCTGGGGCGCCAAGAACGACTGTGCCATTCCGTTCATGCCGAGCCGAGGCAAAAAATTCCGCCATTCCTTCTTGAAACCAGAGTGGAAAGGATCGGTTCGAAACATTGAACAAAAAATGATGCGCATATTCGTGCCGTAAAATGGTGTCTGACCCCAATACCCTTTTACTGGCACCCGACTTCAAACTAGGAACAATGGCGACGATATTCCCAGCGGATGGCAGATAGACGCCCGCGGCATATTTGCTTTTCAAATCCCCCAACTTGCGGACATTGGCGGTGCTGTTGACAACGAATATTGTAATGCGATTGGATTCGCTGGGTGATTCTGGCTCTTTATCAAATATGTAGGCCAATGCCGCATGGAAATTCTCCAATCGCTCGGCAAATAGCTTGACCGTGCTGGCTTTCTGATTGGCATAGATAACAAAATGTTCGCCTTCAGCCTTATGCCATACGGCATGGGCCGGTTGCGAAAACAAAAAAATTGAAACCGCCAAACAAAATAGAAAACGCACCACAAACTCCCATGTTTGGCCCGATCATAAACCGGATTCAAATATAGGTGCAAGTACTGAAGAAAAAATTGCCTACTTCTGTGAAGCAATCCAATTACGGATCTTCGTTTCCAGTACTGACATCGGTAATGCACCTGTATTCAGTACTTGATCATGGAATTCACGCGGGTCGAATTTGTCGCCGAGAGCATCCTGCGCTTCTTTCTTCAATCGCTGAATGGTGAGCGCGCCAATCTTATACGCCAGTGCTTGCGATGGGATAGCGATATAGCGTTCGACTTCGGCGGTCGCATCGGTTTTGCCCATGCTGCTATTGTCGAGCATATATTGGATTGCCTTGTCACGCCCCCAGCCTTTGCTATGCAATCCGGTATCGACGGCAAGACGCATTGCGCGGAGCATTTCGTCCTGAAGATGGCCAAAACGCTGATAAGGATCATCGAACAATTGCATCGGAAAGCCGAGTTTTTCGGAATAGAGTGCCCAGCCTTCTACATAGGCTGTGTTCCCGCCAAAGCGCATAAACGCCGGTAGATCTTCGTTTTCCTGTGCCAAAGAAATTTGGAAATGGTGACCCGGTGCCCCTTCATGCAGATAGAGTGTGGTGATGCCTGCCGTGCTACGTGATGGCAGATCATAGGCATTGAAGTAGAAAACGCCGGGGCGTGATCCATCGGGTGTTCCGCTTTGATAGGAACCACCGGCCTGAAACTTCTCTATCGACTCATCATAAGGGCGAATTTCCAATGACGTTTTAGGCAGCACCTTGAATTGCTCGCCGATTTTGGCGTCAACCTGTTTGCCCATTTCGTAATACCGCTCGGTCAGGCTTTCACGGGATTTGGGGTGGAATTTTGAATCCGTACGCAGATACTCAAAAAATTCGGGCAATGTGCCTTCATAGCCGACTTCTTTTCTAATCGCGTCCATTTCTCCCTTAATCCGTGCAACTTCGCTGAGGCCGAGATTGTGGATATAGTCGGCTTCCAGTGAGAGCGTCGTCGTGCCTTCGATCAGATGTTTGTACATCACATCTCCGCCCTTCATGTAGGACAGGCCAACGCCTTCACGCGCTACGGCTAGATATTCATTTTTCAGGAAATCGTGCATCCGCTGATAACCGGCGAAGATTTTCTTGGTCATCTCTTCATATTCAGCGGCCAAGCGAGTTTTGTCAGCCTCGCTGAAATCTTCAGGGAATTGTTTGGTTGGTGCCATGAACGGACTGTTTTCCAGCCCAAGCCCCATTTGTGTGGTGAGTTGTTCAATTACATTGTTGATAGTGAGTTTGGTTTCAACAACACCGCTGGCCATACCTTCGCGGAAGCGTTCAATCGAACGGTCGCTCAGAATGATAAATTCAGCATGGCGCTTCAGATTGTCTTCGTAATTTTTGACAGTTTTAAAAGGAGCCGCGCCTTTGCCCGATGCAAAGGTAGGATAGAAAGTGTGAAATCCGCTAAAGTGATTGACGGGGCGCACGACGCTCAGCGCCATTATCTCGTCTGAATAGCCTTTTAATGCTTGCTGCTTGTTTCCTTTGAAGACGTCATAGGCAATTTTGTCGGTGGCGTTCAGTTTGGAGCGATCAATTTTATTCAGCGCCGCGAGTTCAGTTGTTTCCGCAGCCTTTTCCTTGGCATAATATTCATCGGTAATATAATCACCCAGCCGGTCGGCATAGCGTTGGTCGCCGCGGAACAGCGCGCCGATGGGATTGCGCTTTAGATTATCTTCATTGCTCTTGGCAAACAGTGCTTTGAGCTTCTGGCCCTCGGTCATTTCTGCCTCTTCGTGATGTTCCAAAGCAGCCGCGCCAGACGCGGTTTCGGCCAGAACTGGTGATGATATAGCGAGCATGCTTGCTCCCACGAGAAGAATGAGCGGTTTTGTCATGAAAATATGTCCCCGATGTAAAACTGTAATGGGCAGCTAACACAGCTTAGTTTCATCCGCAACGATAGGAAGGGCCGTTTGTCGAAGCCAGTCGTTCGTTGGTCGCCGCTCGCCTTTGCGCGCTAGATTAACGCCACTTATTCAGCCGAAACCATTTGGTGATGATATATTTTGTGCCCGCTAAAACTGGCGAACCGGCATGCAGTGTATTCCGGTTGGGGCCGCCCTCAAGGTCCATGTTATTCCACATCAATAGCATTCCGCGTCGGGGCTCGACGACATAATCCAGCTGTGGAAAGGCGGTGCCGCCACCTTCCTTCGGTTCGTTGAGATAGGCCATTGCGGTCCAGGTCCGCTGCCCACCTTGCCGGGCCTCGTTCGGCCAGTATTTTTCACTTTCATGGAAGAAATCGTGGTGATCCTTAAATTCTTGACCGACCTCATAGCGCTGTCCTTGCAAGACTTCGCTATGGTTATTTGGTACGCCCAAAAGATCGGCAATTTTATTGTCGATGCGCTGAATTTCCTGATTATCGGGATCCACATCACAACTCGAACTGGTGCGATACCCTTCCTGTTCTGTGCCCTTGTAGAGGGTTGAAGGTCGCGCGTTGCTATCAATGGTATCAATCAGAAAGTTGCAGTCTTTGTCTGATAGAAATTGCTGGTAAACATAGAGCTGAACAAACGGGCTTTCCAGCCATTGCACGCGTGGATTGGCATTGAGCCTGTCTGTCACCTCGCTCCCCAGTTTTGCCATGCGTGAAGGGCTTGCATATTTCTCGCGCTCTTTTTTACTGAGCGGTTTGAGTTGGGGAGGAGCTGATTTGGGCATGGTATCGTGAATATCTGTTCTTAGTCGATAACGCGTCCGCGGACCATTACCCAGTCCACATCTTCCAGCACGGTAACATCATCCAATGGATTGCCATCCACTGCAATCAGATCAGCCGAGAAGCCGATTGCGATACGGCCAATCTGGTTTTCCATACCCAGCGCTTTGGCCGCTACGGTCGTTGTGCTGGCAATAGCTTCGCGCGGTTTCATTCCCTGACCGACCATCAGTGCTAGTTCTTCTGCATTGCGGCCATGTCCGAACACACCGGCGTCGGTACCGAAAGCAATGGGCACGCCCCAACGGTACGCACGCCCCATGAAGACCTTTGCTGTTTCCGCGACTGCTTCAATTTTATTCTCAACCACCGGTGTGTAAATGCCTTTGCCCAATCGTTCGGTTACGCCTTTGAATGCCATCAGTGTAGGTATTAGAAGAGTACCATTGGCCTTCATTGCATCGGCCGCCTGCTTGTCCAAATATGTGCCATGTTCAATGGTATCGATGCCCGCTCGAGCCGCCGCCTCAATGCCGCGCGCTCCATGGGCATGAGCCATGACTTTCAACCCAAGTGAATGCGCTGTGTCGGCAATGGATTTCATTTCGGCGTTGGTAAAATGCGCTTCCAATCCGCGCCCCTGTTGTGACAAGACACCACCGGTTGCGGTGATCTTGATGATATCGGCGCCCGCGCGCGATGCCTTTCGGACTTTCTTGGCGCATTCAACGGCACCGGTGCAGCTATATCCACTAGCCAGCAGTTCGTTGACATCCTCGGTAAAGCCTGTCGTGTCTCCATGACCGCCCACAATCGCCAACGCGGGACCAGCAGCGATGATGCGTGGTCCAGGGATTTTTCCTTCTGCGGTTCCGCGGCGCAGAGAGAAAGCGCTATATTGAGAAGATCCTGCCTCGCGTACTGTTGTGAAACCTGCTTTGGCCGTGATGCGCGCATTTTTAGCACCGACCACAACGCCCCATTCGGTGGGTTCCGTTGTCTGTTTCCAGAAATCTCCACCGGGATCACCCGTCAAATGGACGTGAAGATCTATCATACCTGGCATCACCGTTTTGTCAGATAGGTCGATAACGCCGTTGTCGATAGCAAGTGGCGGCGGGGCGATGCTTACAATCACGCCATTTTCGATCGTGATATAGCGAGGGCCGACTGGGCCGGTCGCTGCATCGGGGATAAGATTGCCAACCAAGATATGTTGACGCTCTTGTGCCATGCTGGCGGTCGAAAACAATATGCAGGCCAGAAATCCTAAAAACCGCATCATCACCGAGTCTCCTAAAAATTTGAGAATCAGTTGTGATAGCAGCGCGCCCAGGTTGCAATAAAAAAGACCCGCCATCTTTTCAGACAGCGGGCCTTTCCTGCGTGATGTCTTACTTACCAGAAGAAGTTATAGATCACATCGATGACTTCTCCGGAATAGGTGTCTACCAATAAGACGTCATCATAATAGCGCACCCAACGGGTTCCGCCATAAGCGGCTGGTAGACGGTAACGCCATGGGTCGTTGATCCAGTAGCGTGATCCATAGAACCCGGAATTCAGGAAAACACCGATTCCCCAGCGACGGTAGCTATGACTGCGATAGGGCGAATAATAGCGACCTAAGCGGTAGTAGCTTCGGTTGGCCTTCCGATAATTGCGCCAGTTATAGCGGCGATCATTCCGCCAGCTGCGGTTCCAGCGACGCTGGTCCCGACGGGCTTCGCGATAGCCACGGTTATAGCCTCTGCGATCATTGTAGCCGCGATTATTACGATATCCATTCCTGCGATTATCCCGGTAGCGACGGTCAATTCTGCCGTCGCGATTCCGATCGAAACGGCGATCTACGATACCATTGCGGTTCCGGTCATAGCGACGGTCGATCCGGCCATCCCGGTTGCGATCCCAGCGGCGATCTACCCGGCCATTGCGGTTGCGATCACCACGCCGAATGTCTTGGCGACGATCTGCGCGCCGTTGATTTCTGGTGCCATCACGATTGACGCGTCGGCTTTGAGCTCGCTGCTGACGACGATCTACGCGACGATCCACACCTCTCCGGTTAGCGCGTCGATCTTGCCGTACGTCGCGCTGAGCGGTTCTTGCGCGGCGTTCCTGACGATTGGCTCTCGCTTGTCCGCGGTTAAAAGCGCGTCCTTCGCGATTGAAGTTTCTGTTCTGACGCCTTTCTGAGCGATCACTATTTGTCATGACGCGGCTGCCACGGACATCACCACGATTGTTGCGGTTCTGGGCTCGTGTCTGGCCTCGATTGGCTCTTCTTGCCTCACGATTTGCGCGATTTGCACCGCGGTTTGCTTGGCGGTTACCCCTATTTTCACGATTGGCCTGTCGGTTCCCGCGGTTGCCACGATTTGCGCGTCGTTCTGCGCGACCATCACGCTGCAAGGCAGTATTGCCGGTTAGATCCACATCCACCAAATTGGGAGACGGGTTGAGATTGGGTGCGATTTCTGCGGCGGATGCGGCGGCGGGCGTCAACATCGTGGCAGCCATTAATGCACCGGCAAATAAAATACGCATTGGGCTTACTCCTGTTCCACTTAACCCTTATTGGGCCCAGTGACTTTATATCTGGGCGACTCCATTTGCCGCATCAGTGGAACAAGTCATAGTCTGTTAACCCTGTCAGACTCCTGAACTGAGCTGTTATATTCAGGAAAGGTTATACTTATCTGAACAATGCCTAAGTCTCATTGTCCTTTTCTAGCCATTCTTCCAGCCATTTGATCGTATACTCGCCCGACTGGAACTCTTCGTCATAAACCAATTTTTGATGCAGAGGGATGGTGGTTTGCACGCCTTCAATGACAAATTCGTCGAGCGCCCGGGCTAGTCGCATCATCGCACCGTCCCTGGTACGGCCATAAACGATCAGCTTGGCGATCATGCTGTCATAATGTGGTGGGATATTATAGCCGGCATAGAGGCCACTATCGACACGGACGTGCATGCCGCCGGGTGGGTGATAGCCAGTGACTTTGCCTGGCGAGGGCGCCCATGTCTTTGGGTTTTCTGCGTTGATCCGGCATTCAATCGAATGGCCGCTAAACTCAATATCTTCCTGCTTTACCGATAGGTCACGGCCATCGGCGATGCGAATTTGCTCACGGACCAGATCAACACCGGTAATCATCTCGGTAACCGGATGCTCAACCTGCAAACGCGTGTTCATCTCGATGAAATAGAATTCGCTATTCTCGTAGAGGAACTCAATCGTGCCGGCCCCGCGATAGCCCATGCCTTTCATAGCCTGCACACAGACGTCGCCCATTTCTTCGCGCTGTTTCTGTGTGATGACGGGAGAGGGCGCTTCCTCGAGCACTTTCTGGTGGCGGCGTTGCAGCGAACAATCGCGTTCGCCTAAATGAATGGCTTCGCCCCGGCCATCGCCAAAAACCTGAAACTCAATATGGCGCGGATCGCCGAGATACTTTTCGATATAAACAGTTGCGTCGCCAAAGGCCGCTTTTGCCTCTGTGCCCGCCTGTTTCATCTGGGTTTCAAGTTCGCCTTCATTTTCGACGACCTTCATCCCGCGACCACCGCCGCCCGAAGCGGCTTTGATGATTACAGGATAGCCAACCTCATTGGCGATTTGTTTGGCAATCTCGACGTCTTCGACGGCTCCATCGGAACCGGGGACCAATGGAATACCCAAGTCGCCAGCCGTTTTCTTAGCGGCAACCTTATCGCCCATGATTTTGATATGCTCGGGTTTGGGGCCAATCCATTTAATGTCATGTGCTTCTACTACTTCAGCAAAATGCGCGTTTTCCGATAGAAAGCCATAGCCGGGATGGATTGCATCGGCGCCGCTAATCTCTGCCGCGCTGATAATGGCCGGGATAGATAAGTAGCTGTCTGTTGCTGATGGCGGACCAATACAAATGGCCTCATGGGCCAGCCGCACATGCATGGCGTCTTCATCTGCAGTGCTGTGAACGGCAACGGTTTGTATGCCCAGTTCGCGGGCTGCGCGCAAAATCCGCAGTGCGATTTCTCCGCGATTGGCAATCAGGATTTTTTCAATGGTCATGTGCGACCCCTTAAGCGATCACAACTAGAGGCTGGTCAAACTCAATCGCCTGTCCATTCTCGACCAATATTGATTTCACGGTACCGGATGATTCAGCGGTAATCGGGTTCATTACTTTCATAGCTTCGATGATCAAGAGCGTATCGCCTTCGGATACTTTGTCACCCACGGTGATGAAATTGTCGGCGTCCGGGTCTGGTGCCATATAAGCAGTGCCAACCATTGGTGATTTTTGGGCACCAGCATGATCATCAACGGAAGCAGTGGGTGCTTCCGCTGCGGGGGCTGGCGCAGCAGCGGGCGCGGCTACTGCAGGCGCCGCAACGGGAGCAGACATAACAACACCTCCACCGCCTCGCGCGACTTTTATCTTGCGGTCACCATCCTCGACTTCAATTTCGCTTAGGCCCGCTTTGTCCAAAATGCCCGCCAGATCGCGAACCAGTTTGATATCCACATTCATGCCGTCATTGTCTTTTTTTGCAGGCATCAGGTTTCCTTTTTGGGTTTAAAATTGTGCAGCAGCGTCTAGCGCCAGATGATAGCCCATTACGCCAAGGCCGCAAATAGTTCCTTTTGCAACTGGAGCAACCAGGCTTTTATGTCGGAATTCTTCTCGTGCTGCCGGGTTTGAAATATGTACTTCGATGACCGGAACATCGATGCCTTTAATGGCATCGTGCAAAGCCACCGATGTATGGGTAAGTGCACCGGCGTTTAATATCACCGCTTGCGCATTTTCGGCCATCGCTTCCTGCAACCAATCAACCAGATGGCCTTCATGGTTGCTCTGGCGCACTTCCAGATCGATATTCATCGCATTGGCCTTTTCGCTGAGCGCTTTTGCGATATCGTCCAGCGTGTCTGAACCATAGATTTCGGGTTCACGAGTGCCGAGCAGATTCAGATTCGGTCCATTGAGAACATAGATCGTATTGCGATTTGCCAAAATGCTACCCCATTTGCGCTTTTGGTTGCGACTGAGGCGACCTCTTTATATGGCTCTCCATGGAAAAGCGAGATTAAATGAAATGGCAACAGCAACAATGACTGAAATTTCAATCCGGTTGAACGGTGATCCTCACAAAGCAGAGGCAGGCATGTCGATTGCCGATCTGGTGCGTTCATTGGAACTGGACCCTGCGAAAGTGGCGGTAGAAAAAAATCGCGAGATTGTTCCGCGTTCGACTTTGGCGGATGTCCAGGTGGCCGATGGGGACGAACTGGAGATTGTTCATTTTGTTGGCGGTGGAGATCATGATACCGATGACAGCTGGAGTGTTGCTGGAAAAACCTTCAACTCGCGTCTGATTGTGGGCACAGGCAAGTATAAGGACTTTGAAGAAAATGCGGCGGCGGTTGAAGCGGCTGGCGCCGAAATCGTTACTGTGGCCATTCGCCGCGTAAACGTAACCGATCCGAAGCAGCCGGTGCTGATGGACTATATTGATCCAAAGAAAGTCACCTATCTTCCCAATACAGCAGGCTGCTTCAATGCCGATGAAGCGATCCGTACGTTGCGGTTGGCGCGTGAGGCTGGCGGTTGGGAGTTGGTGAAGTTGGAAGTGCTTGGCGAAGCGAAGACGCTATATCCCAATATGAAAGAAACACTGGAAGCAACAGAGGTGCTGGCCAAGGAAGGTTTCAAGCCTATGGTCTACTGTGTTGACGATCCAATAGCCGCCAAACAATTAGAGGATGCCGGTGCTGTCGCAATAATGCCGCTCGGCGCGCCAATTGGCTCAGGGCTCGGTATTCAAAACCGCGTGACCATCCGCTTGATTGTCGAAGGCGCCAATGTTCCGGTCTTAGTTGATGCTGGAGTGGGTACAGCCAGTGATGCCGCGGTGGCGATGGAACTCGGCTGTGAAGGCGTGCTGATGAACACAGCTATCGCAGAAGCGAAAGAACCTATCCGTATGGCCCGCGCAATGCGGCTGGCAGTTGAGGCGGGGCGAGAAGCTTATCTATCGGGACGCATGGGCAAGCGCATGTACGCGGATCCATCCAGTCCCTTGTCGGGTCTGATTTGAACGGCATCAGAGATGTCGATGAAATGCGTGCGCTATATAACCGCACGGCGCGCCACTATGATGCCGCGTCATTCCTCTATCAGGTTTTAGGGATTGAAAGTCGCCGGAAACAGTTAATCAAATCCATGGCGCTGCCCACGGGCGGAACCGTGGTTGACTTGGGTACAGGGACCGGTGTGAACTTGAAACTGTTGTCCAAGGCCGTTGGCGTAGAGGGTAAGGTCATCGGTGTTGATCTGTCTCCTGGCATGCTTATGAAAGCGCAGGCCAAGACCAAGCATCTGAAAAATGTAGAATTAGTCGAATGTGATTCGAGTTCGTTTCAATTTCCCGAAAAGCTCGATGGCGTCATCTCAACCTTTTCGCTGGAATTTGTTCCTGGATATGAAAGCGTGATTGAGCGCGCAACCAACGCCATGTCGCGCGGCGCGCCATTAGCCCTGATGGGGCTGAAATATCCGGAGCAGTGGCCAGACTGGATGACCGATGCAGGCATTTGGTTTAACCGTTCCTTTGGTGTCACGCAGGATCACAAGGATTTCAAACCCTGGATTGCGGCGGAGAAATATTGTCAGGCTGCGGTCTTTAAAGAGCTCTATGCGGGTTCCGCCTATATGTGGCTTGGCGGTGTTGATCATAAGAATTGAGTTACTGTATTAATACACCAAGATTCGGTAACATCTGTAACTAATTGATTCGTAACAAAAGTTACTTAATGAAACATTGGTCGATCCCGAAATGTCGTTTGTCGAAGCAGTCTACTGTTTGCCGACCACAATAGTGGTTTATCGAAGCGGAGATGATCGAAACATCCTGTTCCCCTACCTAAGATTGCGAGGCGGGAGCGAACCCCTTTAACAAAATTTGAACGGCCTTCCCCGGTTTTCAAGTCTAGCTCTCGCACTCTTCCCCCAATGGGATGGGTCGGCCCCCTTAATATGCCGACGCGCCCTTTAGAGAAGTTTAGGAGTATTAAAATGAATACGAATTTAATCAATAAGTCTCTTTTTGCCGCCGCCGCAGTTGCGGTTACAACAATTGGTTTTTCAGCTAGCGCCAACGCCGGAAACCGAATTGAACGCACCGCGGTCGTTGAATATAGTGATTTGGATCTGACTTCCGAAGACGGCAAAGCGACGTTTAAAGGCCGCATCAGAGGCGCTGTGCGTAAAGTGTGCGGAAGCTACGATGCTACAAGCCTCTTCGATCAACAGGATCACGGGAACTGCATGACTGAAGCCAAATTGTCGGCTAGTCGGGCAAGTGTGACGATCCTCGCTGCAGCCGAAGCCGGCACATTGAAGGAAACCAAAATTTCTTTTGGTCGCTAATCATTCCAAGAGCCGTAATCCCCCAATAAGCGGCCAAAACTACCAAAAAACTCCGGTCCCCTCGGCGCCCCCTTACGCCGAGGGGTTTTTTGTTTGGTGAGCATTCGGACACTGGTTTGACAGAAATTCGGGTCACTGATAGCTCTTGCTCATGGAGGAGTTTTCCAAACGTACAATATTGATTGTGTTAGCAATCGTGGCCTTCGTCCATTTCGGCACGCCGCTGCTGGCAGATCTGTTCTTTGAGTTATACCATTTGACCGGGATTGAGGTGCTCTATTCGATTTATGGACCGCTTCGTTACGTTACTGCTCAATATATGTTTTGGGACAATCGTTGGTTGGTGACTTTACTGACTGCTACATTGCTTCTCGGACTGTCTTGGTTGTGGAAAAGATGGCGTTCATCCAGGGCGCAACCGGCATGAGTTTTCCTCGCCGTGACTTTCTATTGGCTACTGCCACCGCAACTGGCGGCGCGATCCTCTATTCCAAAGGCCTTGCCGCGATGCTGGCTGATAGCGAACATAGCGGCCATGACCTGCCTATGGTGGATAGGGTCGCCTATATCGATCAACCAGTTGATGCCTTTTCAACCGAAAAACGAGAGCTAGTCTCGGCCATGGCGGAAACGCTGCTCCCCCGAACCGATACGCCTGGCGCTATTGATGCCAAAGTCCCAAAATTTCTCGAGTTGCTTTACGATCAGTGGATGGCCGAGCCGGAAAAACAGCTTTTTGATCAAGGGCTGATGGAAGCGGATAAGCAGGCCCAAGCAATGCATCGGGCAACATATACAGGATGCAGCGCCGAAGACCAAAAAGCCGTGCTTGAAAGAATGGAAGCGGATCAAAGCGACCATGCCTGGTTCAATTTTGGCGGCACATCGGTTGCCGATAATCAGAATGACATTCCTTTCATGGCCCTGTTCAAGGAAATCACCGTAGTCGGTTTCTTCATGTCAGAAGTCGGCGCACAGCAGGTGCTGCGTTATGATATGATGCCGGGCACATTTGATGGAGATATCGGCCTTGGCTATGATGAAAGCAGCTGGGCGTCGGTTCCTTTCATGTGATGACAGACAAGATGGAACAAGCCGCCACCAATAGGACTTATGATGCGATTGTGATCGGTTCGGGTATGACCGGCGGTGTGGCTGCGCGAGAACTCACCGAAAAAGGTATGCAGGTGTTGATGTTGGAGCGTGGGACTGCGCTTAATCATCCAGGAGAATATGTCGGAGAACATGCGCCCAACTGGTCGATCCCGTTTGGCGGGCTGGCCGATTATCAAAACAACAAAAATGACTATGAGGTTCAATCCAAAAGCTATGCCTTTGATGAAGCCACAAAACCGCATTGGATCAAGGATAGCGATGAGCCTTATTTGCAAGAAGAAGGCACCAATTTTGAATGGATGAGGGGGGCACGAGTTGGTGGTCGCTCATTAATGTGGGGACGTCAGACCTACCGCTGGGGGCCACACGATTTTGCGGCCAATGCCGAGGATGGTCACGGTGTTGACTGGCCGGTGCGTTATGATGACCTCGCTCCGTGGTATAGTCATGTCGAAAAATATATTGGCGTAAGCGGGCAAAAGGAAGGGCTGGAATCCTTCCCTGATGGTGAATTTCAGAAGCCGATGGAGATGTACGCATTGGAAAAGCGGATCAAGCGCCGTCTTGCCCGTCATGCCAGTGATATCACTTATACGATTGGCCGGTCCGCTGTCTTGACCGAACCACTGGAGGGACGCAGCCCTTGTCATTATTGCGGAGCTTGTCCGCGTGGATGTTCCACCGGCAGCTATTTTTCTACCCAGAGTTCAACATTGCCGGCAGCTATGAAAACTGGAAATCTGACCTTGCGCCCGGAAAGCGCTGTTCAGAAAATCCTCTACGATTCGGCAACCGGAAAGGCGACCGGCGTACAGGTAAAGGATATGAAAACCGGAACCTCTTTCGTCTACAAAGCGCGGATTATATTTCTGAATGCCTCAACCATTCACAGCGCGCAGATATTGCTCAATTCCAAATCAGCAGCTTTTCCAAACGGTCTGGCCAATAGCAGCGGCGTGGTCGGTCGCTATCTGATGGATCACAACGAGCATAGCACCAATATGGGCATTTTCTTTGATGATATAGATCGCTATTTTTCCGGCAAACGACCCAATGGATGCTATATTCCACGTTTCCGAAATCTTGGCGGCCAAGATGAGGATGCGGACTTCCTGCGCGGTTATGGCATACAGTGCAATGTCGTCCGACTGGACCATCGGTTTACCATGCATCAGAAAGGCATTGGCGCTGACTATAAGGAAGCGCTGCGTAAACCCGGTCCATGGGTTTTTGCCATGTCAGCCTTTGGCGAGTGCCTGCCTTATCGCGAAAATGGCATCACACTGGATGAAAGCAAGCGCGATGCCTTTGGCATGCCGTTGGTTAAAGTCCGGATGGAATTTGGCGAGAATGAACATAAAATGCGCAGTGATGTGACACGGCAGGCTGATCGGATATTGAAAGCGGCTGGTGCCGTGGCTATAATCCCGGACGACGGTAGCGAGAAACCGATTTCCGCCATCCATGAAATGGGTACGGTTCGGATGGGCAAGGATCCGAGAACATCGGCGCTCAATGGCTGGAACCAGAGTCATGATACACCCAATTTGTTCGTCACTGATGGCGCGGCCATGACTTCCAGCGGGAATGTGAATCCATCGCTAACTTATATGGCATTGACCGCCAGAGCGGCTGATCATGCCGCGAAACTTTGGAAGAAGGGTGAGCTTTGATCATGGCCATTATCGGTAAGCTATTCAAATGGATCGTGGCGCCGATCCTGTTACTATTTCTTCTATTCGTTGCTTATGGTTTTTACACTCTTTGGAAGCATGAGATGTTCGTGGAACCGACATTTGACACGGTGGCACCGGAAATTCCCGATGCTGATGGTAAGCCGCTGGTGCTGGTTTTCAGCAAGACCAATGGCTTCCGACATATCGATGCTATTCCCGCTGCTCACGCCATGTTTGCCGATTTTGCAATGTCAGAGGGGTGGACCATAGTTCCAACCGAAAATGCAGCCATTTTCAATGCCGAGGATCTCACGAAATTTGACCTGATTGTATGGAATAATGTGTCAGGGGATGTTTTTACTGACGATCAACGCAATGCCTTTAAGGCACATATGGAAGCAGGCGGTCAGTTTTTAGGTATCCATGCGGCCGGCGGCGATCGGGAATATGAATGGCAATGGCGACCACAGGACCTCATCAAAACGCAATTTGTCAGTCATCCCAATATTCCGCATTTTCAAGATGCCGAGCTTGTACCGGAAGACCAAAGCCATCCGGCAACGCGACATCTTCCTGAAAAGTGGATGCAAAACGACGAGTGGTACACTTTTGCAAATAGCCCGCGTGAGCGGGTCAATGTGCTCGTTTCGATTGATGAGGATAGCTACAATCCGTCGACTTGGATGTTTGGCCGTGACCTAGCCATGGGTGACCATCCGATGATCTGGCATCATAACGTTGGCAAAGGACGGGTCTTTTACTCCGCACTCGGTCATCAAGCGAGCAGCTATAGCGATGAAAATTACCGGACGTTGCTATTGGAGGCGAGCAAATGGTTGTTGGATAAGCCCGATGAGGTTGCTGCCGAGTAAAGCTTAACGGCCAGCGAGCTTTTTGGCCTCTGCCAGATGCGTGCGCCCAATGCGAATTTCAATCCCGCATTTCAGGCAAGCGATCCACACGCCGCCGCCATCATGGCGCAATCCGGCAATCCAGTCCCGGCGGACTAGGTGAGAGCGGTGGAGGCGGATAAATTCCTCGGGGTTTAACCGTTCTTCCAATCCCGATATTGTCTGGTGCAGCAAATAGCTGCCGTTGCCGACATGCAGCCGCATATAGTCCCGTTCGGCCTCAACACGATTAATTTCCGATGCGGCAATACGGCGGAGTTCGGATTTGTACGGAACCCAAAATTCTTCCGCCCATGGCGATTCTTCATCGGTTTTTTCGCTTGGTTGAGCAAATCGCTCCCGTACCCGTGACAGTGCGAGCGTCAATCGATCCGTTTCCACCGGCTTCAGCACATAATCGATTGCAGCAACATCAAACGCTTCGACTGCGAAACGATCAAAGGCGGTCACAAATATGATGGCTGGCGCATGTTTCATACCGGACAAGGCTTTGGCAACCTGCAAACCATCAGTGCCTGGCATCGATATATCGAGCAGTAGCAGATCCGGTTCTAGTTGCTCAGTGAGCCTGATGGCCGCTTCACCATCGCTTGCTGTGCCAATCAGATCAATGTCCGCTTGGCGCGCGCATAGCAGTTGCAAGCGCTCGATCGCGAGCGGTTCATCGTCAACCAGCAGGGTTTTAAGCGGTTTGGTGTCTGTTTCGGTCATGGTTGGTTATCCACCAATAGAGGCATGGTTAGTTCTACTACAAATCCACCCTTCTCGGAACGAATGACTTTTACATTAGCTTCCCGTCCAAATCTTGTTTCCAGACGGTCGCGCACATTGGCGAGGCCGATACCGGTATTTTGGTCATTGTCGGATGGCTTTTTGCCGGCGGTACTATTGTCCGCTACGGTCAGTTTCAATCTGTCATCCTTCACGGCGGCAGAAATGGAAATTGTGACCGGTTTCTTGCTGGGTGATACACCATGTTTGATCGCATTTTCGACCAGCGGTTGGAGGATCAAGCCGGGAACCAGCATGTTCCCAAGGTCGTCTGGGATATGGATTTTCGAGCGCAATCGATTCGGAAAGCGCACCGCTTCAATATCCAGATAAAGTCGCTGCAGGTGTACCTCTTCGTGCAACGGTACATCTTCCAAGGGATCGCCGGATAGGCTTGTGCGGTAAAATTTGGATAGATTGAGAATCATCTTTTCCGCTTCTTCCGGTTGGCTGCGCATAACCAGAGTGCTGAGGCTGTTGAGTGTGTTGAAGAGAAAATGTGGATTTACCTGATAGCGGAGTGATCGCAATTCGGCATCTTGCGCTGCCTGCGCAAAGCGTGATGCCTTACGTTCAACTTGTCGGACTTCCGCTGCGTAAGAAATGGCTAGATAGAGCGAAGCCCAGCTGATCATGAAGAAAAAGCGCGATATGGCATCTTCGGTAATTACCTTTAATGCGAAATTCTCCTCCGCCATATATTCGCGCATTTTTTCAAGATGCGCTTCATCAAACAGGCTTTCAGGATTATAGACATTGAATGCGACATAATTCACATAAGCGATTACAATGGCGCAAGGAATAGCGCCGGCAAAGGCGGTGATGATCCGTGTCGACAATGCCTTGTCTTCAAACTGTCGGAGCAGCAAATAGAGCAGATATGTGATTATTATCCCGACGGTAGTAACAACCATCCGTCGCACGGCCATCTCGCCCTGAGCTGGCCAATCTGCGACAGATGCTTTTAATGTAATCACGATAACGTAAAACAGCCAGAAGCCGAGGATCGATAAGATCGCGACCTGTTGCCCCACAGATGGCTTGTGATTTCCTATATCAAATTTTTTCATCAATTTCTTTTCTAACTGCATGAAGCTTAGGACAATATGGTATCAAATGTCTCTATCTGAATCGGGCCTTGTCGAAAGATGCTTACAGTTGGTCGAAATATTATTACTTTTTGGTGCCCTCAGACGCCGGACTCAGGGTCTGCGTTAAAAGAAAACCCCTTTGTTTAACCATTTACTAACCATGTTTTGGTCAAATGATTGTCGTGGGAACTTTACATAGGGAGCCCCGATGATGACGAAAGAGACTAGGCCGGTACCCGGCGCGATGACGTTGGCGGAAATGAAAGAATTTGCGAGCTTTGGCTCCGCAACACAGCGCTATATCCGTCGTTCGCTCGATGTTGGGCTCGAACGCGCTGATGCCATCGAAACCTGGTCTCGTGATGCCGTGGAAGCCACCAGCATCCAGGTTCAGATTCAGTTGTACAAACGCATTGCCGATATTCGCAAAGCCATTCCCAATGATTGTGCCATCGACAGCATCGAGGCATTCATGCCTGGTTTGATGTCGCTTGCGGCATATGACTTGGGGCAAGGGCGGATTAACAGCTTTCCAGCATTCCGCTTCCTTTATGAGCGCTTATTGGGTCCGGATTCGCGGCCATGGTTGCCCGGCGCATTTTGTGCCGCCGCCTCGTTACCGCATCTACACCCCAAAACGCGTAAGAACCTGCTTCAGAGCATTAGCGAAGCGGCAGCGACGGCACCGGGTTGGTCGACACGTGAACCGAGTTTCTATCCCGAGTGGGTGGAAAAGGTCGACGTGAGCAAGGCCGCACATTGAGCTTAATGGTGGCTCCGCTCGTTAGGCACTAATCCTGATTTAGATCCTGCCATTTGACGATCAGGATATTCAAGTCCCGTTTGGGTTCAAAATTGGTTTTGCGCACTTCAAACTGTGTCGGGCTAATTTTCTTGACCCCATCCATGCAGAAACTGACCAGATTGTCGGTACTTCCCTTGTCTATTACGAGGCGGAAATCCTTGATTGGTCCTTTCCAGTTGGCACCGGATGACAGGATGTAGCCGATCCAGGTTTCACCATGATAGGCTTGCCGGCCACCATGGTTCTTTTGATCGTTCCGCCGATCAAAACCACGCAGAAAAAAGTCATCCACGCACCAACGCTCTTTGTAATAGTCGATCACTTCGGGATAACCAGTCCGGTTCCCCTTAAGCAATCCCCCGCCAACACTACCACCGATTTGCGGTGCATAGCTATGTTCAACAGCAATGGTCTTACCAGCCGGAAAAATTTGCTCGCGTGATATTTCTGTTACCAATTGCCATTGCGGGAGCCATTCCCAACCTTGGATATCTTTGGCGATTAGACCTTCCTTTGCCATTGCCAGTAGCTCAGCTTCTGGCCTTTTTTGGAACGCTTCGAGCCATTCGTAATTCTCAAACCAACGATGTGGCAGGTTCAATTCGGTCAAACGCTTGGATATGTCTTTGCCGTTAATGGCTATCCGTTCGTTGATGGTCAGCTCAACCTGTTTGCCTTCCACCAACGTCTGAAATTTCAGATTCCCCCAATCAGGAACAAAATTCCCGTCAAAAAAATCATCGTTGAAATTCGGTTGCGGTGGCATGGGAAAAGCGACAATCGTTTTTACATCGCGGTCGCTATGATTGGTGAATGTGTAGCGGATCCGGACCTGATCTTGGGAAATATACAGGTCTTCGCTATCCATGCTGACGTTGTCAGACTGTTTGAGCACCAACCCGCCCAAGCTTAACTCCGCCTCGCTATCATTGGCCAATCCGGGACTGCTGCATATGATAGCAAACGCAATCCAGGCACTGTGCCTCAATTCCCTGAACATCTTCACTCCTTCATCCGTGCAAAATCCGATTAGCACAAACAGAACGAACGTTCATGATCAGGTCGTCGCTGGTTTAGCCGCCTGCGTTGAATCGGGCAGAGCAGCTTTAAATTCGCTTTCAGCCAGATTGATCAAATGCCGATCATCTTCATTCCAGGGGTGAAACCCGGGAAGGAAAAATTTGATCCACGGCACGATAATTTTTCGTGCGATGCCCGGTCTGCCGAGCAGGAATTTGGTGAGTTTGAATTTTACGCGAAATCCTTTGATGCCATCCTGTGCCAGTAGGTCGAGTGTATCTTTGGAACGATTAGTCCAGAATACCTTGGTGATGATCAACATCATCAATGCCTTCACTTTCCAGCGTTGCCAGCGGCTCCAATCGCGCGTTGCGTAAAGCCAGGTGTCATAGGCGACGCCTTTATGCTCAATCTCCTCCAGCGCATGCCACTTCCACAAATTTGCGGTTTCGGTATCGGCATTTTCGAAATGTTTGGGATTGGCGATAATTTGTTGCGCCATGATTGCGGTAAAATGCTCTAGGATCATCGTAGAGGCAAGATTGGCGATCTGCGGGCGGTCCTTCGTCATTTCAAGCGATTCGGTAATACGCGTTTCTATCCGTGATGTGTCATATCCATCTTCGACCGCACGGCGGTTTAGAGCCACGTGTTCGCGGCTGTGAATAACCTCCTGCTGGATAAACGCCCGGATTTCCTTTTGCAGTTCTGGCGGGGTGGTATCACGAAAAGTTCTGACGCTCTCGATGAAAAAAGCTTCGCCACGTGGAAAGGTCAAAGATAGCGCGTTGTAAAAGGCTGTCGCTATCGGGTCACCGCCCAGCCAGTAACGTTTCAGCTTTTCTGCACGGTCACGCCCAAAACGCAGATCGCGAGGTTCAAAGCTATGATCCTTTGGCGTCGGCGTATCGATTGTTTCTACTTGCGGGGGAGAATGCATGTTCATACTGTTTTTTTCATCCAAAGAGGCTTAGGGTTTTACGATGATATTCTCAAAAATAGGGTTACTTACATAAATGTCAATAGCGAAAAGACGCCTTTCGCCAGAGGAAAGCCGGAAGATGGCGTTGGCTGCTGCCCGGGATTTGTTGATTGAGGCCGGGCCGCAGGCCGTCACGTTGAAAGCTGTGGCCTCGCGGATCGGGCGTACTCATGCTAATTTACTACACCATTTTGGTTCTGCCTCTGGATTGCAAAAAGCATTGGCAGAATATCTCGGCGCAAAAGTCTGCGGGATTATTGGCGAAGCGGTGTTGAAATCGCGCACGGGAGAGGGTTCGGTTCGCGATATTGTTGATCTGACCTTTGACGCCTTTGATAAAGGCGGCGCGGGAGCCTTGTCTTCCTGGATGTTACTAACCGGCAATGAAGATGCGCTTGATCCGATTGTAGATGCCATCCATGAATTGGTCGATGACCTAGCTATTGGTGGCCATGAAGATCGTGAAATGCATGAGGATACGTTGACGCTGGTGCTGATGGCGCTAGGTGATGCCCTGATGGGAGACAGGCTGTGCGGTTCGTTGGAACTGCCCCGCCATACCGCCCGCGATCTTGCCGAGAAGCATCTCGAACAGGCGCTGGCGCGCTGGCAAGCGGAGCATGAGAGCGCTTAGGAGTTTTTCTGACGTCGCTGTTTTTCGCCGAGCTGGCATATCGCAAGATCAATCTTTGGCAAAAAGCTGGCTATCATCTCGGAAAGCTTTGAATTCGAGTGCATTGCCGCTGGGGTCTTGAAAAAACATGGTGGCTTGCTCGCCGGTCTCTCCTTTGAAGCGGATTGTCGGTTTGATAACAAATTTCATATTTTGAGCCTGTAACCTTTCCGCCAGTTTGGTCCACTCATCCATCGTGAGCACTACGCCAAAATGCGGTACCGGGACGTTTTCACCATCCACTGGATTGACCATTTTTTTGGCCGGTTTTCCGCTATCCAGATGTGTAACGACCTGATGACCATAAAGGCTAAAGTCGATCCAATGCGTATCGCTTCGTCCTTCATCGCAGCCTAGCAAGCCGCTGTAAAAAGTCCGAGCCGCATCCAGATCATGAACGGGAAAGGCCAGATGGAAAGGCCTAAGAGGCGGGTTCTTATTGGTCATTATTTAATGGTTGCTCGGAGTCTTTTCTTTGGGAGCTGCCAGTTTGAAGCAATGGTCAAAATCCAGATCTGAACTTTCACCAGCACCTTCTTTTATCTTGGCTTCTGCCAGCATTTCTTCGCGCAATTGTGTGAGGATGATATCGCTTTCAGAGCCTGAATAGCCGTCTGCCTTCAGAGCTTCTCGTGCACGATTGTCGAGAACGAATGCCAGCGTTTTTAGATCTTGCGCCGTCTTTGAAAGACCTTCCCGGCCATAGACTTCTCGATAAGCCAGTTCGACCATAGCAGCGCATTGATTCAAAGTAGGCTTTGGTTTGGGCGGCACCTCTTGTTCAAGCAACGGTAGGCATTTTTCCATTTCCGCTTCCACCACCTGTTGCGGTTCGGCGACATCTTGCACCCTGCGCTGCTGCTCCGCCACCGCGACTAATATTTGTTCGCGAACCTGTTCGCGGGAAAGGCCCGTTTCCTGCAAAACCCGTTCCCCAACAAGCCCTGCATAGGTCCGCCCACGTTCTTCCAACAAGGGATAGGCGAAGGAATCGGCAACGCCGCGTTCTTGTTCGGATGCAACAATGGCCAGAGCCGCGACACAGGATAGGTCGCGTTTATGGATGTCAGTCAAGGGTTTGGGGAGCGTAGTCGGCGCAGTTTGTGCCAATGCTAGAGCGAATATAGGAACTGTAATCATTGCCCTTCTATAGCGGCTAATTGCAGCCAGCGGCAATTAGCAATTGCAGCTTATTACCGAACATGGCTAAAGCCGCCGCGTGAACAAACTGTCTGACATCAAACGACGACACCCCTATTGGCTGTCCTTATTGGCGGGTGGATTGAGCGCAACTGGTTTTGCGCCGCTGAATTTTTGGCCGATGATGCTTGTTGCGCTGGCGCTTTGGATGACGCTTGTTGCAGACCGTGAAAACTGGAAACAAGCAGCATTGTCCGGATGGTTGTTCGGCATTGGTCATTTTGTCGTTGGCCTGAACTGGATTGCCAAAGCCTTTACCTTTCAGGCCGCGATGCCGGAGTGGCTGGGCTATATCGCGGTATTATTGCTATCGCTCTATCTGGCCGTCTATCCCGCGTTGACCGCTTTGACTGGCTGGATAATCGGCCGTGATCGACCGGTGGTATACATGTTGGCGATGGCGGGAAGTTGGGTCTTTACCGAATGGCTAAGAAGCTGGGTGTTCAGTGGATTTAGCTGGAATCCGTTGGGCAGCACGTTGCTACCTCTTGGGAAATTACCGTTTTTATCCCAGTATGTTGGGACTTACGGGTTTTCCGCTATCGTGATTATCGCGGCCGCAAGCATCTTGCTTTTGTTCCATCGTCGATGGTTGGTCGTTGTTCCGATCTTCTCCGCCTTGGTGATCCCGGCGGTTATTTCCGCTGATTCTGTATTCTACACACCGCCCGTTCATCCCAAAGGTCCTACCATCACCGTAGTCCAACCCAATATTGGCCAGCAGGACAAATGGAAAGCAGGGTATGAGGAACAAAATCTCGCTAAGCTTGCCGAGCTGACAGAACGCGAAAGCGAGGAACCTCGGATTTTGTTTTGGCCAGAAGCCGCGATCCCGGATTATCTTGAGACCGGTTATCCGCGGCGTTACTATTACGGCCGTCCACCGGAACTGGTGCGCGCGCAGCTAGAATCGCTGATGAAACCCGGAGATGTTCTGGTCCTCGGCGCGCTCAAACTGGAATTCGGGGAAGCTGGAGAACGGGCCACCGGTGCACGCAATAGCGTGTTCGCGATGGACTCGGACCGTGAGCTATTGGGCCGTTACGATAAATCACATCTGGTGCCCTATGGGGAATATTTACCTATGCGCCCGGCCTTGGAGGCTATCGGCCTGTCCCGTCTGGCTCCAGGCGATTTCGATTTCTGGCCCGGGCCCGGGCCACGCTCGCTTGACCTAGGCGATTTAGGCAAAACGGGATTGCAAATTTGCTATGAGATCATTTTTTCCGGCCAAGTCGTGGATCGTGACAACCGTCCAGACTTCATATTCAATCCATCCAACGATGCCTGGTTCGGAGCATGGGGACCGCCGCAGCATTTGGCGCAAGCACGGATGCGGGCAATTGAAGAAGGCTTACCCGTTATTCGATCGACGCCTACGGGGATATCCGCTGTGATTGACGCCAATGGTGTGGTGAAAGAAAGTGTGGCAATGGGTGTGGCAGGACGCATCGACACCACGTTACCAAAAGCCAAATCACCAACGCTGTTCGCCGAACATGGTAATATATTGCCAATTGGTTTTGCACTAATTTTGCTGATCTCTGCCATTGCCATCCGCCTGCGTGGTCGTTAAAGCGCATATAAACTTTTCCTTATGTCATTAAATCAGGCCAGTAATTGGTCAAAATTGGGAATTATTGATGCGCAAAGAATTTATTTTTACTTCCGAATCTGTTTCTGAAGGTCATCCTGACAAAGTTTCTGACCAGATTTCTGACGCTATCGTAGATCTTTTTTTGTCGAAAGACCCCGAAGCGCGCGTTGCCTGTGAAACCATGACGACCACTGATCGGGTCATTTTGGCCGGCGAAGTGCGCGGCAAGGGCATGATTGATACGGATGGCAATTGGGCTCCTGGTGCGCAGGAAGAAATTCAGACTGCGGTTCGTGCGACGGTCAAGAAAATCGGTTATGAGCAAGAGGGTTTCCATTGGCAAAACCTAACATTCGAAAATCACTTGCACCCACAATCAGCGCATATCGCGCAGGGCGTCGATGAGAGCGGCAACAAGGATGAAGGTGCAGGCGATCAAGGTATCATGTTTGGTTATGCCAGCGATGAAACACCAGACCTCATGCCGGCCACCTTACAATATTCGCATCAGATTCTGCGTCAGATGGCCGATGATCGCCACAGCGGAAAGGCGCCTTTTCTGGAACCAGATAGCAAGAGCCAGGTTACGCTGCGCTATGTCGATGCGGTTCCCGTTGAAGCAACCGCTCTCGTGGTTTCTACGCAGCATGCGCCTGGATACTTCAAAGACAGCGACAACCCGGCTCTTTATGAAGAACTGCGCGATTATGTGATGGGTGTGTTTCATACCGTTCTGCCGGAAGGGTTCATTACAGAAAATACAGCCATTCATGTTAACCCGACCGGACGTTTTGAAATTGGCGGCCCAGACGGCGATGCTGGGTTAACCGGACGCAAAATCATTGTTGATACCTATGGCGGTGCCAGCCCACATGGCGGCGGTGCATTCTCGGGCAAAGATCCGACAAAGGTCGACCGGTCTGCGGCGTATATCACGCGTTATCTAGCGAAAAACATTGTTGCCGCCGGATTGGCAAAGCGTTGTGCCATCCAGCTTTCTTATGCCATTGGCGTTGCCGAACCGCTTTCGATCAATGTTGATCTCCATGGAACCGGAACGGTAAGCGAAGAAAAACTGGAAGAGGTTTTGCCAAAGCTGGTTCGCCTGACACCCAAAGGCATTCGCACTCATCTTGGTCTGAACAATCCAATTTACTCACCGACTGCTGCATACGGGCATTTTGGCCGGACAGCAGAAGGCGACCTGTTTACCTGGGAAAAAACCGACTTGGTCGATGCTTTGAAGGAAGCAGTTGACGCCTAAACCGCGCGTTTGTGTTTGATCAACGATTCCGCCAATTCGACCCGGTTTCTACCACCGTCTTTTGCAGCATATAACGCCGTATCTGCACGGTGCAGGGCGGAGCGACTGGTTTCAGCCTGATCGATAATGGCAATACCAAAACTAGCGGTAACTCTGTTACTTGGGTCAAGTTCGGGGTGAAGCATCATGGCTAATGCGCTGCGCACCTGTTCGGAGAAATGCGATGCTGCTTGTGCCTGGCGGCTATCCAGGATGATCAGAAACTCTTCGCCGCCTATACGCCCTACTACACCAACTTCGCCCAATAGTTGATTGAGACAATCAGCAACGCGTTTTAGAATGACATCGCCAACCGGATGACCATATTGATCGTTCAGTGTTTTAAATCTATCAATATCAACGGCGATGACTGCCGAACCGTCTAGGCTATTCTCCAATTCCAACCGATCAAACATCGCTTCCATGCCTCTGCGATTGCGAAGGCCAGTTAGATAGTCAGTCCGTGATAGCCGGTGTAGCCGATCCATCATATCGAGTCCTGAAGCTAACAACATGACCATGGCACCGGCCAATGCAATGAAGGCGCTCGTCAAATGCAATATCAATGCATATCCCGATTGCAGATATTGTGTACCGTTTTCGGGACCGAATATGGCGAAGGAAAGATAGGGGCGAACACACATAATGACGGCGATACTGGCCATGACGATGAATATCGCACGGTCAATTTTTTGTCTTTTCCGCGAATAAAGCATGGGAATGGTCAAAGCGATCATCAGTCCGCCGATCACATTTGAAAAACTAGACCGCATCGCTATGTCAGGAGACATGAATGTGAAATAGATATTGCTGATATATCCCAGGCATAATAGTCCGGCAAAATACAGCGCTGGAAATGGCCTATCACATCTTGCGCAAATGGCGGCGATAACGGCTCCGCTCAAACACCAGAACGCCGTATTCATGGCTATGGTCATGGCCACAGAGTCGACGGTTCGGCTGATATCCAAGGAGAAGGTGACTAATCCCAGACAATATGCAACCGTCATCCATCCGGCAAATTTCTGCGTTTGATCATAGAGATAGACAATCAGAAAGACAGCAGCGAACAACGACATCATAAACATCGTCAGTACCTGGAATGTCTGGTTCCCATCCATTCCCCCATGCCTAAGCATGATTGTTCAAAACATAGTTAACAAATTGAGCAATATAACCGTTTGGAAATGGTATTCAGCGTTGCCATCAGGACAGGACATCATCTATTCGGCAGATCATGAGCGATCCGTTAAAAAATGACCCCACAACCATTCGGCGGCTTTACGGTCGTCGACAAGGGCATGCCCTTCGCGACCAACAGGCAGAGCTTGTTGAGAAACTATTGCCCCAGATTTCCGTGCCGATAGAGGGCCGCGTATCGTCTCCGGATCTGTTCGGAGACAATCGATCGCTACATTTCGAAATTGGCTTCGGTTCCGGTGAGCATATGGCTGAGCGTGCGGATATGCTCCCCGATCATGGCTTTATCGGCTGTGAGCCCTATGTGAACGGTGTTGTTGGCGCATTGCAGCATGTTCGCGACCGGCATTTGGCCAATGTTCGGTTACATATGGGAAATGCATTGGATGTTTTGGAGCGTGTTCCCGATGGTGCGCTGAGTTTTGTCTACTTGCTCCATCCAGATCCATGGCCCAAAGCGCGCCATGCCAAAAGACGCTTTATGAATCATGGCCCTGTAGACTTGATTGCCGCGAAGTTAAAACCAGGAGGTGAATTTCGATTGGGCACAGATCACCCGACTTATCTGGAATGGGCGATGATGATCATGGGTCAACGCAGTGAGTTTAATTGGCTATGCGATGGTCCCAAAAGCTGGATGGTTCGTCCAGGTGGCTGGCCAGAGACACGCTATGAGGCAAAGGCGCGCCGCAAGGGACATGAAGTTTGGTATTTTCGGTATCAGCGCAAATAATTGCGCCCGCTAGAAGTTTTTAAGCCGCAAGCGGGCGCATGAGTTCGGTGGCGGAATCCGGGTCTCCGCTTTGACCACCAAGATCATTTTCATATAGAACGCACGCCGCCGTTGAGGATTCACGTCCCCGCGTTTTGCGCTGCTCAACCTTTCCCGTGGGTCGGAAACCTAACTTTCTCAAAACACTACCGGATCCGGGATTGTCGGTGAAATGACCAGCCGAGATGTGTTCGTGCCCCAAGGCCGTTGCTACCTCTAGCACTGCGCGACCAGCTTCAGTCGCAAAACCTTGGCCCCAATGGGAACGGCGCAACCAATAGCCGATTTGAATTTTATCGTTGTCATCCCAACCCAGACCAGCACTGCCGATAAAGACTGGCGCACCGATCGTGCGTTCAAATAACAGAAAGTTGGGAAGCAGAGGTTCTGGTTCACTATCCAACCATTGCTCTGCGTCAGAGAGTGTATAGGGCCAAGGTGCGTTCGCCAGCATGCGGACGATATCCCGATCATTGATCGCGTTAAAAACCTCTGGGGCATCTTCGGGCCAGCCAGGCCTCAGTAACAATCTTTCGGTTCTTGCAAACATTGGGACTCTCCTAGTCTTCTGTTTCGCCCCTTCGCTGTGATCGCCATTACAATGGAGCGATGACAGCTATGAGACACTTACGACAGGGAGAATAAAAAAAGGGAGAGGATGACCCTCTCCCTGAAATTGGTGGTTCTTTTCGAACCCGCCGGGTCATCCTGCGATGGATAACCCTTTTATTGAATTATCCGGTTATTCTGCTGCTTCCGCCATGGCGTCGACTGAGGCATATTTGCGGCCGAGCTTGCCTTTGTGGAATTCCACTTTTCCATCAATGAGCGCAAACAATGTGTGGTCTTTACCCATACCAACATTGCGACCCGGATGGGTTTTGGTTCCGCGTTGGCGGATGATAATATTGCCTGCAACCACAGCTTCGCTGCCGTATTTTTTCACGCCAAGGCGGCGACCTTCGGAGTCGCGACCGTTACGGGATGAACCACCTGCTTTTTTATGTGCCATGGTTTAGTCTTCCTTTTTAGCAGCAGGCTTCTTGGCCGCTGGCTTCTTGGCTGGGGCTTTCTTAGCTGCAGGCTTTTTCGCCGCTGCTTTTTTGGCCGGTGCCGGTTTGTCTTCGGTTTTCGCTGCTGCTTTTTTGGCTGGAGCCTTTTTAGCAGGAGCTTCTTTCTTTTCAGCCGCAGGCTTCGCAGCAGCTTTTGTTTCTTCGGCTGGTTTAGCAGCTTCCTTTTTAGGAGCAGCTTTCTTTTCAGCTTTTGAACTGCCAACTGCGGTGATCGACACAACAGTATGTTGCTGACGATGACCATTCTTACGGCGATAATTATGCCGGCGGCGTTTCTTGAAGACAATAACCTTCTCGCCTTTTTCCTGCGCAACAATTTCGCCCGTGACTTTCAGGCCCTTGCTGTCAGCGATCTTATCGCCGTCACCAGCGAGTAGAACGTCGTCAAAGGTCACTTTGTCACCCGCTTCACCAACGAGTTTTTCGACTGCGATAATATCTCCTGCGGCAACTCGATATTGCTTGCCGCCGGTGCGCACGATTGCGAACATGGCTTAATTCCGTTTCAAATATGTGGTTCCAACGCGCAAGCCAGTAAACGCGAGTCTTTTAGCTCACGCTGGAAAGAGTGGGCAGTTAAGCGATGGGAACGGCGCTGTCAACCGGCTTAAGGGGTTTTATTTGGCAATTTTCCGAGGAAAACCAAGCGTAGTATGTTTAGCATTGCGGCGCCTCTTGTGCATAACTAATAGAATCATATGACTGCAAAAAGCGCTATTTCATTGTTGACCATGATCGCTGTGTCGGGATGCGCCATGCAGACCGGCGATTTTCCTTCACTTTCCAAGCGGCCTTACGAAAATGGGCCGGCCATTGAGTCGCCCGCTCCGGTCTCCCGGCCGATGGCCACGGGTTTACCTGCTTCGTTACAAACCGCTGTTAATCAAGCGATTGTCAAAAGTAATGCAGCGCATAAGAAGTTCCTGGAAAACCTGCCCGGTGTGAAAAACCGCGTCCGTGCAGCGGGCAGATCATCGATTTCCAGCGAATCATGGGTAGTTGCTCAGATGGACCTGGCAGCATTGGAGTTGATTCGCAGCCCTTCGGTTACTGCGCTGGCCGATATGGATGCGCTGTACCTGCAACGCCTCAACGCTGAATTTGAAGATGCACAGCCAGGTGGGGCACAGATTGTCGCAAGAAATCGTAATCAGATTGAAGCGCAGGTTAAAGCACAACAGGATGCAATTGATGCGATGAAAGTGCGATTGCGCTAGCGCCAGAGCGTTATCCCGTTACCTCCAGCACCATGTTGGTCGGCGTTTCTGTTGCTCGTTTCACATTTGCGAAGCCGGCTTGATTGAGCACTTCGGTAAGCTTCCTTTGCCCAGCCTGCGCACCAAGGCCTAATCCAACTTCTTGAGCCAATGAGGCGGGAGTACAGATGGTTGTGGAAAACGCATAAAAAATCTGACCAATTGGATGGAGGTTTTCTTCCATCTGATCTCCTGCAAGTGGTTCGACCAGCATGAAGGTTCCATCTGGCCGCATGGCTTTCTTGATATGAGATGCCGCGCCAACTGGATCACCCATATCGTGTAGCGCATCGAATATGCAGGCAAAGTCAAAGTCGCTGCCTTCAAAATCTTCCGCCCTAGCCACTTGGAACTCAACATTTGTAACACCAGCAGCATCGGCTTTGGCTTTAGCTTCAACGATAGAAGGTTCGTGAAAGTCGATCCCATGAATCACTGAGTTTGGATAGGCCTGCGCCAATAAAACTGTTGAAGATCCGTGACCACAGGCGATGTCGGCAACTTTTGCGCCGGCCTTTAGCTTGGCGTCAACACCGTCAAGAGATGGTATCCAGTTATTGACTAGATTGGCTTCATAGCCTGGACGGAAAAACCGGTCTGTGCCGCAGAAACAGCAGGTGGAATGATCCCCCCAAGGCCTACCTTCGCCACTTTTGAACGTTTCGACCGCTTTTTCCTGCATTTCAAACTGGGAAACCACCGATTGGAAAAATCCTTGCATGCAGGCCGGCTGTCCTTCGCGGGAAAAGATCAGTGCCTGTTCGGGCGTAATCGAAAATCGCTCTTCGCCAGCATGATGATTTATATATCCAGCAGCGGCGTTCGAACCCAACCATTGGTGCAGATATTTGGCGTCGAGGCCAGTTTTCTCGGCCAGCTCTTCTACCGTTAAGGGGCCAGCGCCATCCATCGCGACATAGACGCCGGCTTGATCACCCAAATAGGACACGAACAGGCTCATGGCTCCAGCTATGTCGCCAATGACTTTGCCGGCTAGTTCTTCTACTTTGCTCTCGTTAATTGATTCCGTCATTTCGCTGTCTCCCGATCAGCGACCCTGACGTTAAGCTACCATATCGGGTTTGGAATTTATAGCGCTTCCAATGCCGCCTTGTGCGCCTTACCATTTTCAACATAGTGAGCGACGCCCATTCGCATGCCAATCAAGGCTGGTTCGGGCAATTCTCTTAAGCGCTTCGCTGGGCTACCAACCCATAGCTCCTTTGCCAGCATATGCTTGCCTTCGGGCAGCAACGAACCCGCGCCCAACATGGCGTCGCTTTCAATGATACAGCCGTTCATGACCGTGGCTGAAAGGCCAACAAATCCGCGATCATGAATTTTGCATCCGTGGACCATCGCCATATGGCCAACCAGCACATCTTCGCCGATGATGGTGGGAAAGCCATCCGGAGCACCGGGCATCGGGCTATCGCAATGGACGACGCTGCCATCCTGAATATTACTGCGGGCTCCAATTTCGATCCGATTAGCATCAGCACGGATCACGCAATTATACCAGATTGATACATCCGGCCCGATGGTAACATCACCGATAATTTTGCAACCCGGAGCAATGAAGGCGCTATCGTCTATTTGCGGTGACTTACCGTTGAACGGCAGGATTAGCGGGTCGGTCATTTCATATTCTCCGTACAATAGGTAACGTGGCGTAGCAGATTGCTCTCGGGTTCAACTTCAGGATGATCAAAATCCATTTCCGGCAAATATTTCATGCCCAAACGTTCCATCACTGCCCGGCTGCGGTGATTGTTTTCACTGGTAATCGCCCAGATTTCTTCATCAGGAAATTTTTCTACAGCCCATTTGATACAGGCTTTCGCGGCTTCCGTTATGTAACCCTTACCCCAAGCATCAAATGCTAACCGCCAACCGATTTCCACTTTACCCTTCACGGGTACATCATGTCGACTGCGGATGAGACCGCACCAACCAATCAGGCGATCATCCGATTTTCGTTCTAAAGCCCAAAAACAATATCCGTTTTCTTGATAACAACCCTGAAGCCAATCAATCAAATCCGCAACCTGTTGGCGCGTCATGATCGGACCCAAAGTTTCCCGAACTTTAGGATCGCTGTTTATGGCGTGAAATGCGTCCAGATCATCATCCCGCCATTCGCGCATGACCAAGCGCTCTGTTTCAAGCCGGAAAGCCATTATCCTTGCAGCAGTCTAGCCGCATCTGCTGCAAAATAGGTTAGAATGCCCGAGCAACCCGCGCGTTTAAACGCCATTAGCTTTTCCATCATCAAGGCATCGTGATCACCCACACCGGCGGCTGCACCGGCTTTGACCAAAGCATACTCGCCCGATACCTGATAAGCATAAACCGGCACATCAAATTGTGACTTCGCACGATAGATGATGTCGAGATAGGCAAGGCCCGGTTTGACCATCACACTGTCCGCGCCCTCCGCAATATCCAAAGCAATCTCGCGGATCGCTTCATCGCTATTGGCAGGGTCCATCTGATAGGTTTTCTTGTCGCCTTTGAGCAATCCGCCAGAACCCACCGCATCCCGGAACGGCCCGTAAAAGGCGCTCGCATATTTGGCGGAATAGGCCATGATCTGCACTTCATGATGATGCGCTAGCTCCAGCACATCGCGTATTGCGCCTACACGGCCATCCATCATATCCGATGGGGCGATAATATCGGCTCCGGCATTGGCTTGGTTGAGAGATTGCTTGGTCAGAACTTCCAACGTCCCGTCATTTTCTACATAACCTTTGTCGCTAAGAAGGCCGTCCTGACCATGGGATGTATAAGGATCAAGCGCGACATCGGTCAGTACACCAATCTCATCTCCCAGTGCATCCTTGATCGCCTTGGTGGCGCGGCACATTAAGTTGTCCGGATTGAGCGCTTCGGCGCCATCGTCGCTACGCTTCTCGGGTTGTGTATTGGGAAATAAGGCAACGCACGGGATACCTAAATCTTGCGCTTCTTTCGCACGTTCAACAATGCCATCGACCGACCAGCGCGAAACCCCCGGCAAGCTATCTACCGGTTCTTCGGCCCCTTCGCCCTCAATGATGAACAAGGGCCAGATTAAGTCAGCGGGGGAAAGACTATTCTCCCGCACCATATCACGGCTCCATGCCGTGCTTCTTGATCGGCGTGGGCGGGTTCGTGGATAGGCGGGCGTTGTATTGGTCATAACAGCGCCTTAACCTATGGTGATATGCTACTCAACCGGCGACAAAGATTTTGACCATATCCCTCTTTTACCTTAGCCGCGAACTAAGGAGTTGAAACTATGAAAACTTACGCATCGAAGATGGCACTGTTGATTTCTTGTATCGGATTGGCGAGCTGCGGCAGTGCCGATGATGAGAACAGCTTTAGCGGGGCGATGAACAAAGGCTTTGAAGAAGGCTGGGCCACGGAGTTTGTAGATAGCTGCGTTGCTGAAGCTGTAAAAGTCGGTGCACCGCAATCCGATGCAACGACGGCATGCGAATGTGTTTCAGGCGAATTGGTTGGCAAACTTGATGGAATTTCCGAAAAAATAAACCCGCCAAAAGATAAAATGAACGCAGCCCTTAAGGCGTGCGGAATTCCAGCGGGATAAACTCTAGCTGTTGATAGACTTGTTGAGGCGGTTAATTTCCCGCTCGGCTTCCGGCTTTTTCGAAGCGCTTTTTAACGTACCCAATGCTGCACCAGGTTCGACCTTTTTCAGACGTCGTAGTTCGCCTTTAAATTTCCGTAATTCGCGTCCACTTATCTGAGCACGCTCAACAAATTTGACCGAACGCGGGTTAATATTTCGGCCGTTGCGATAGAGCTCATAGTGTAGATGCGGTCCGGTTGAGAGGCCGGTAGATCCGATATAGCCAATAATCTGTCCTTTGCGGACGCGCCGGCCATTGCCAACTGCAATCCGGCTCATATGCGCATATCCGGAGCCCAAGCCGCCAGCATGTTTGATTTTTACAAATTTGCCATAGCCGCCTTTGCGTCCGGCAAAAGTCACCGTACCGTCGGTTACTGCATAGATTGGTTTACCGTAACCACCGCCAAAATCGATACCGCTATGCATGCGTTTATAGCGCAAAATCGGATGGCGTCGCATGCCGTAACCAGAGGTAATGCGGCCGCCAGTCGGGCGAACCAATTCGCCGCGAGATTGTCCTACTCCAGAGGCTTCAAACCAATTGGTGCGACCACCGCTTTGCCATTTCAGCATTTGTGCTTTCGGTTTGCCACCGCGTTCCAGTCCGGCATAGATTAATTCGCCCACTTCCACTTCGCCCGTTTCAGCGCGTCGATAGGATAGGATAATGTCAAATTCATCGGTGCTGCGTATGTTTCGGGAGACGGACATTTTTTTGCCGATCACCTGTAGGTATTTCTGAACCGCTTCCATTGGGGCGCCGGCAGCCCTAGCGGATCGATAGAGGCTGGAGCCAACTACGCCTTTGATGCGCAGCGGTGTATCGTCAACCACTATCGGTTTGCGATTAAGTTTTAGCGCATCACCATCGCGCATAATTTCTAGATTGAGATCAAATCGTGCACGAAAAGCCAATTGATCTAGCGGCCGTGCTTGGTTTTTGGCGGGACGACGGCCCAGAACAATATCGATATTTGTACCAGATTTGATGTCGCTGAGCGGTACCGCATTGGCCACCATATTGGTGACCTGACGTGCTTCGCTGCTGGCTACGCCGGCTCTTTGCAGAACCCGACGCAGGCTATCGCCTCTTCCCAGTGTTGCCTTTAGCTCAATGGACGGGCGTTCAGGGCTTCGCGCCAGCGGCCGAACTGCATCGGTGGCTGCCATTCTGAGGCCCGTATCTGAGCCATAGGCCAGAGGTGCAATTGTTTGCGATCTGGCCTGATCAGCAAAGGTTCCGGTTAGGGGGGCGGGTTGATGACCCGAAATAGGTCCAAAATCGGGGAGGCAAGAAATAGCGACGCCGCAAAGCAGGCTTAGCGTTGCAAGACCGCGAAACCAGGTAAGGCTACCGATATCGCGACCCAGATCAGGAATCCAGTCAACTTCTGACAGGCTGTCTTTCCAATTTTCCCATATTTCAGCGAGATTTTTCCGTGCGGGCAGGGAAGGCATATTGGCAAGCGGCGCAGCTATAGCAGCTGTGCCATCACCATAATCATCCAGATTGTCGGTACTCTTGAACAAACGGATCCCTTGCTGGTGCAAAAGCTTAAGCATTTGGCGGCTTTGCACCCTGTTAACAGCCTTTCTCTGTGAAGGAATAGAGTTAATGTCAAATTAACAGGGGTCGGCATTTTGACAGTTGCGGCAAGACGTGCAGATTAGCGGATATTTGGTCTACATTTGTAGATTTTGTGAGTTAGCGCTTGCCTGTCCGGCGTGGATGCGCTGTTGTTCAGATAATGTCCCGCCTATCCCAGTCCCCTCTGATCGCGGTCCTTGGTCCGACCAATACCGGAAAGACTCATCTCGCGATTGAACGCATGTGTGCCCATTCTAGTGGCATGATCGGCTTTCCCCTGCGGCTTTTGGCGCGAGAGGTTTATGACCGCGTTGTTAAGTTGAAGGGCCCCAACAGTGTTGCTTTGGTTACTGGAGAAGAAAAGATCATCCCGCCCGATGCACAGTGGTTTTTGTGCACTGCTGAAGCCATGCCGATGGATCGGGATTTTTCCTTTGTAGCGATTGACGAAGCGCAGCTTGGGATCGATCCGGAACGAGGGCATATTTTTACTGATCGGATGCTCCATGCAAGGGGCCGGGACGAAACGATGATATTGGGTTCTGAGAGCCTGCGTCCTTTGATCAGAAGCCTTCTGCCTGATGCAGAAATCCAAACACGGCCGCGTTTTTCAACGCTTAGCTATGCCGGGCCGCGCAAGTTATCGCGTCTGCCGAAGCGATCCGCAATTGTCGCTTTCTCGATTGAAGATGTTTACGCGATTGCTGAAATGTTGCGACGGCAACATGGTGGCGCCGCACTTGTGATGGGCTCACTCTCCCCTCATACCCGCAATGCACAGGTAGAGATGTATCAGAATGGCGAAGTGGATTATCTAGTTGCTACCGATGCTATCGGCATGGGTTTAAATCTTGATGTGTCTCATGTCGCGTTTGCCGCGCTTAGAAAATTCGACGGGCGCAGGCGTCGGCGATTAACGTTAGCGGAAATTGGACAGATAGCGGGGCGAGCCGGCCGGCATCAAAAAGACGGTAGCTTTGGCGTTTTATCGGGACTGGCGTCATCGGACGAACTGCAGACTGAGGAGATCGAACATCTGGAAGCACATGAGTTTCCGAATTTGAACTGGCTCTATTGGCGCAATGCGGAGCCTTCTTTGGACAACTTAAAAGTCATGATCAATGGTTTGGAAGAGACGCCGAAGGATAAATTGCTAAGAGCGGCTCCAGAAGCAACCGACCTGGCGGTGCTCAAACGGTTGGCACAAGATCACGACGTAGCCACCCTTATTAAGGGTCGTGATACGGTAAATCTGCTCTGGGAAGCGGCCTGTATTCCCGATTTTCGCAAAGTCGGTCCCGATCATCAGGCGCGGTTCATCGCATCTCTCTGGCCGCACCTGTCAAAAGGTACCGGTAAAATTCCGCACGTCCGTATGGCACAAGAGATTTCGAGACTGGAAAATGTTCAAGGAGATATTGCGACCTTGGGAGGACGGATCGCGGCAGCGCGCAGTTGGAGCTATATTGCGCAAAAGAAGCATTGGGTTGAGCAGGCAGATGTTATGATCGAACGGACGCGTGCTCTGGAACGCAAGCTCAGCGATGCCATGCACAACCTGCTTACCCAGCGATTTGTTGACAAACGGACCCGCGTTTTGATGCGCGGCCTGTTAAGGGATGGGTTACCACAAGACGTAACCATTGAACCGGATGGTGGCGTTATGGTCGAAAATATCAAAATTGGGACTGTCAAAGGCTTCCAATTTTCCGTACCTTTCGATAGCCGGAGGGAAGACCGCAAAATGCTGCTGTCCGCAGCAGAGAGATATTTGGGAAAATACATGCTCGAAAATGCTGATGCCTTGGCAAAAGCCCCAGACACCGTTTTGTCTCTGATTGCAGATGACAATGGTCAACCCGCGATCATGTGGGGTGATGCCAAATTGGGCATTTTGACAAAGGGCAAGGATTTACTGTCGCCGGAAGTTCGATTGGAACAGTCGGTAAAAGATCTGCCAGCCGAGGCCGCTCAAAAAGTTGGCGATCGCTTGGATGCTTGGCTTGAAGCGATGAAACTCAAGCATCTTGAGGGTTTGGTCAAGATCAATGGATTGGCCAATGAAGCCGAAACACCGCCAGTAGTAAGGGCTCTCTTTGCGCAAATTGTCGAGGCCGGCGGCATAGTTCCACGGCGGTTCGTCAACGATGCGGTGCGTGCTTTGGACAATGATATGCGCGGCCATGCCCGGCGTGGCGGATTGGTATTTGGTGCATTGGATATCTACCACCATGCCTTGATGAAACCGGGCGCGGTATTGTGGCGTTCTGCTCTATTCGCTGTTCTCAACGAACAACCGATGGCCAAGCTGACCCCCGATAACGCGGTGCATTTGAAAGAATGGGAATTTGCCAACGGGCCGCAAATTAGTCAGATGGGTTTCCGCAAGGTTGGCAGTGAATATGTTCGGGTCGATATGGCCGAACGTCTGGTTAAACAAGCGCACGAAGCGCGGAGCCAGGGGGATGTTTTTGTGATAGATGGCGGCTTGGCAACATCGCTCGGTATGGCGGATGAAGTGCATCAAAACCTTCTGGAGATGGCTGGTTTTGCCAAGACCGATGAGCAACCTGCGTCGGCAGAGACTTTGGTTGATGCCGATGACGAAGCAGCTTCAGACCCAGAAAAACCGGCTCTGTTTGAAGAAAAAGCCAAAGAGGTAACGCCCTCAGATAGCGTCGAGACATCTGAAACACCCGAGGCCACCGCAGCGGAAAGCGCTCTCGAGCAAGCCGAGGTTGAGGAAAGAGTGGCCCCTCAATACTGGCGTTGGAAAGGCATGGGTAAAGCAAAGGGCGGTAACCGAAACAAACCACGCGCAAAGAATCCAAGCAAGCATTCCAAAGCTGGTGCAAGTGGACAGAAACCAAGCCGCAAAAAAGCAGAGCCGGTTCTTGCCACTGGCGGCGGCGCGTTTGACGAGCTGGCAGCGCTAAAGGAAAGCATGAAAAAATAGGATGCCGAATTGAGCAATAGACGTGCGGTGGAATCGGTTCCTTTGGACGCCAGCATCCGTATTGATAAGTTGCTATGGTTTCTGCGTTTCTGCCGCAATCGCACTATGGCAAAGAAACTTGCTGAGAAAGGATATGTGCGATTGAATGGTCGGCGCGTGGATCGCGCGCATCTTTCGGTTCGTACCAACGATATATTGACTATTCCCGTGGGTAGAGAAGTGCGTGTTGTGCGCATCGTTTTACTGCCGGAACGGCGCGGATCAGCACCAGATGCACTGTCCTGCTACGAGATACTAAAGACAGGCTATTGAAATGAACAGCAAATGTGCGGTTGACCTTGTCAAATTTGCGCAATAGCTAGTAGCTCGTAATTTGGCCCGGTTTGGGCAAAGGGAGTAGAAGACCAGATGACCTATGTAGTGACCGAAGACTGCATCAAGTGTAAATATATGGACTGTGTGGAAGTATGCCCGGTCGATTGTTTTTATGAAGGCGAAAATATGCTGGTCATCAACCCCAGCGAATGCATAGACTGCGGTGTATGTGAGCCCGAATGCCCTGCTGAAGCGATTTTGCCAGATACCGAAGACGGCCTTGAGAAGATGCTGGAAATCAACACTAAATTCTCTGAAGAATGGCCAAACATCACGGTCAGCCGCGATCCGCCAGCCGATGCCGATGACTTTAAAGGCAAAGAAGGCAAGTTTGAGATGTTCTCGGAAGCGCCCGGCCAAGGTGACTGATTCGAACGTCCTAGTATCGGGGCGTTCTAATGTTATCTGCTAGTCTTTGAATTCTCTCGTGACTATTTCGGGAAGCGGATATTTGTCGAGATTGAGCGAATCAGCATCGAGCGTGCCCTCACGAGCGGCTGCCAGATTTTCCCTCAAATCGGTTTCCCAGATTTCTGCATTTTCTTTGACACGTTCGTGCAGGGCTTCATTTTCATGCGCAGGGATATCGATATCATAGACATCTGCCGTCGACAGCATGGAGCGGCGGTCCATTCTTTCAAAAACATCCACCATCCGCTGCGCGGCATCGCGCGATGTACCTAGAGCCTGAATAGCGGACCGTCCCATGCGAACAGAGCTGTCATAAGTCTCTCGGATAATATCGCGGCATCCCAGAGCCCAAAGTTCATGGACATGATTGCGATCAAATGCGCGGGCGATGACATGTAAATGCGGATAGTTTTTGGATGCATATTTGACCATAGCATTTACTTGATCTTTTCCATCAATCGCAATGATCAGTAACTTGGCGTCATAGATTCCAGCGGCATGAAGCAGATCCGGTCGCGTGGCATCGCCAAAATAGGCTTTGACGCCGAACTTCTGCAACATATCCAGCTGCTTGGAGCTATAGTCAATAATTGTGGGATTATGGCCAGCACCCTCCAATATCCGTCCCACAATGCCCCCAAATCGGCCGCGTCCGGCAACAATGATATGGCTGTCCTCGGGCAGAGCATCTGCTTGGCGTTCTTGTGCGCCATCAAATCGTGGCGCGATGACTTTGTCGTATAAAATGAACAACAAAGGAGTGATCAACATAGAGAGCGCCACGACCAACAACAGCCCATCCGCTATATCGGTTGGCATGATGTTGTTGGCGGTGACAAAGGAAAGCAGCACAAACCCAAATTCACCGGCCTGTGCCAGGCCAAGCGCGAACAACCAGCGGTCGGCACCGTTGATGCCAAAAATACGTCCTAGGATCCATAAGACAGCGACCTTTGTTCCGATCAATATTGCTGTCCAATAGGCAATAGAGCCAAAGCTGCCGATCAATTCGGGAATATTGATTCCAGCACCGACAGTCATGAAGAACAATCCGAGCAGAAGCCCTTTAAACGGCTCGATATCGGATTCGAGTTCATGGCGATATTCGCTGTTGGCAAGGACGACACCAGCGAGAAAAGTACCAAGCGCAGGGGAGAGCCCAACCAGTGACATCAGCACGGCAATGCCAATAACGAACATCAGTGCTGCTGCGGTAAACAGCTCACGCAACTGCGCCAGTGCAATGAACCGAAATATCGGCCGAGTCAGATAGTTCCCCACAAAAACGACCATTGCGACTGCCGCGATTGTCACCAGACCTGCTTGCCAGGCGCTGAGATTAGCGATCAAATTAAGGTCGCCCGAATGACCTTCGCCCTCTGCCCCATGTGTCGCAGCCTGAGCAGCGGCTTCAACCAGTTCCGGCATTGCCAAAAGTGGGAGAAAGGCAAGCATCGGGATCACGGCGATATCTTGAAAAAGCAAAACGGAAAAACTTCCTTCGCCGCCATCACTCTTCATCAGGCCTTTTTCATTGAGTGTTTGCAGGACGATGGCGGTAGAGGAAAGGGACAATATCATCCCAGTCACCAGCGAAAGCCGCCAATCCCATCCGCTGATCATTGAAATTCCCATCATCAACAATATTGTAATGACAACTTGTCCGCCGCCTAGTCCGATCAACCGGCCTCGCATTTCCCAAAGACGTTTGGGTTCCAGTTCCAGACCAACCAGGAACAGCATCATCACGACACCAAATTCGGCAAAATGCTGGAGACCAACAATATCGACGCCTAGTACGCCTAAGGTTGGGCTGATGATCATGCCGGCTAGCAAGTAACCAAGCACTGATCCGAGCCCGAATTTTGATGCTAGCGGTACAGCGATTACGCCTGCTACGAGAAAGATAAACGCGAGTAGAAGAAAATCTGTCATGGGTTGAGCTTACGATTGGCAAACTATCATCGCAACTATTCGATTGCGGCAATGGATCGGCGCTAAGACGTAAACCGTTGTGCATTGCAACCAAAAATTGCTTTTTTGTTACGAATCTGTTAAAACAAATGTCATCAAGCGGCGAAACGGGGGAGTTTTGGCCGCTTTTGTATAGGTTGAAAGGACAATTTCGTCGGGGTTTTCAAAAGTTTGAACGAAAATATCCTAAAATTTACTAATATCAGAAAGGCTTTATATGGCTGCGAATGCACTGCTCTTTGATGTGGGCGATTATGTCGTTTACCCGAAACACGGCGTGGGCCGGGTGATTGAACTCCAAAATGAAGAAATTGCAGGAATGCAACTGGAGCTATATGTGCTCCGCTTTGAAAAAGAACGCATGACACTGCGTGTTCCAACTAACAAAGCCGAAGGTGTCGGCATGCGTAAATTATCTTCGGATAAGACGCTTAAAGAAGCGATTTTGACACTCAAGGCCAAACCAAAAGTGAAACGCTCCATGTGGTCGCGCCGTGCGCAGGAATATGAAGCAAAAATCAATTCTGGCGATTTGGTCTCAATTGCCGAAGTGACCCGCGATCTGTTCCGTGCCGATGATCAGCCCGAGCAGAGCTATTCCGAGCGTCAGATATTTGAAGCCGCCTCGAGCCGTTTGGCTCGCGAATTGGCCGCAATGGAAGACACCGATGAACCAGCAGCGCTGGAGAAAATTCTCGAAATTCTGAATATTGCAGCACCGCAATATTACGAGACGGACGAGTCCTAAAATCTTATCCTGTAGTCGATGCAGGAACCGTTTTTGCAAACATTACAAAGGAGCTGTCACAGCAATGTGGCGGCTCTTTTCTGTTTTGGGGTTTTGACTCAAGACATAGCTGATAGTTCAAGAGCAGTTTGTTGGGATGCATGGCGCACTTCTTCCGCCAATGCAGAATCTGGCAAGCTTTTGGCCAAAACCATGCCGCCTACACAAAGCGCAGCGAGTGAAAGCGCCTTTTGACGGGAACCGCCGGTACCGCTGTCGACGCCATTTTCAAATAGTCCGACCATCGCATCGAGCAGCTGCTGATAAGCGGTTTGCACTTGGGGGTTTGATCGCGCCACATCCGATGGCAGCGCGATCATCGGGCATTGACCATCAAGATCCCCCAAATGCTCAGGAGATAAATATCCGGCAATCATCTGGCGTGCCATTTCGGCAGCGGGGCTTTCGGGGTTAACACCGGCATCTTTACGCCATTGGGCCCCGCGCCCCATCAGGAAGCTAGATACAGCAGCTTCATAAAGTGCCTCTTTGCTCGAAAAGTGATTGTAAAAAGCGCCGCGCGTCAAACCCGCGTTTCCCATGACCATATCAATGGTTACATCCTGAAACCCATGACGGTTGAATAATATGCGGGCGGATTCGGTAATTTTGGCTCGGCTTTGGGCTTTGTGCTCGGCGCTATATGGCATGGTTCTTTCCTTGTTTGGAACGATCTATCAGAAATCTAAATATGTTCTTTAACATATTAAAACGCTTGCCATAAGCGCCGTTCAACCAAAAAAGGAAACCCCCAATGCAAAAATACATATTCGCCTATCATGGTAACCCCGACATCCAATCACCCGAAGCAGGGCAGGCGCATATGACGGCCTGGAAAGCTTGGATGGATGGTCTGGGAGATGCGGTTATCGATCGTGGTTTACCGGCTGGCCCTTCCAAAACAGTCAGTAACGATGGAGTATCCGATGACGGCGGATCGAACCCCTTGTCGGGTATCTCTGTTGTGCAGGCGGACAGCATCGAGGCAGCGATAGCAATGGCTCAAAAATCTCCGCACGTAACGGGTGGCGGAACAATTGAAGTGGCACCTGCCATGGATATGGAAATGTAGACCAGGCTTCAAAACCATCCTCAACAAGATATTCGAACTTTGGAGACATTATGAAACTCTATACCACTCACCCTGCGCCCAATCCGTTCAGGGTCAAAGTCTTTCTCGCTGAAAAAGGGATCGACTTGCCAATTCAGAACGTCGACATCATGAGCGGAGAGACACGCCAAGCGGAATTTCTGGATAAGAATTCGCTTGGAGAACTGCCGGTTCTCGAGCTCGACGATGGTATGATTTTGACGGAAACTATCGCGATCTGTCGTTATTTGGAGCAGCTTTATCCCGAGAAACCATTATTGGGAGAAAATTCGCTTGAAACAGCAAAGATCGAAATGTGGACGCGCCGCATGGAGCAACAAATCTTAGCACCATTAGCCCAGATCGGTCTTCACACTTTCCCGATATTTGCTGATAAAATTGAACAGATCCCGGAATATGCCGAAACGCAAAAGCGATTGGCGGTAAAAAGATGGGCTTGGTTGAACGGCGAGCTCTCGGATGGTCGTACCTATGTCGTCGATGACCGGTTTTCAGTCGCTGACATCACCGGAATGGCAGCGTTGATGGTTTGCAATTTCTCCAAGGAAGAGGTTCCAGTAGAGTTATCGCATGTAAAGCGATGGGAGGCGGCGGTTCGATCACATAAAGCATGGGGCGGCTAAGTTTCCAAAGAGATGTGAGGCAGTGAAATGCGTGAGTTAGCAATCCTGACATTTGTTTCCCTGGATGGGGTGATGCAGGCCGTTCGTCTGCCGGAGGAAGATCGATCTGGTGGTTTTGCCCAAGGTGGTTGGGCGGCCCCCTATTGGGATGACGTGATGGACCAGGTCGGTCAGACGGCCATGCGTGATCCCTATGACATGCTATTGGGGCGAAAGACTTATGAGCTATTTGCCTCCAATCAGGATGGAAACCCAAATGATGGTCATGTCTATGCGATCTCTTCAACTCTGTTGGAGCCTATCTGGGAAAACTCAACAATCTTGAATGGTGATCCGGTCGAAGAGGTTGCTCGGTTAAAGGAAAAGAACGGACCGTTGCTGCAAATCCATGGCAGCTGGCAGTTGATCCAAACACTCATCGGTGCCGGAATGATAGACGAGTTTCGGCTTTTCATTTTTCCGGTGATATTGGGTTTGGGAAAGCGTCTGTTTGAAGGTGTTGAGGGCATTGATCATTTGAACCTTGTAAGTTCGGAGCCAACGGGAAATGGTGTAGTCATGAACACGTATCGTAAGGAATGAAACCGGAGTATGGCTTATGATGAAGTCACAACCATCCGTTTTCGAAACGCGCTAGGGATCATGGAGGGACTCAGCGAAAAACGTATGATGGGCGGAATCTGCTTTCTCTTGCACGGTAACATGATCGGCGGCGCAGATCAGTCCAAAGATGGCGCCGGCCGCTTCATGTTTCGTATTGGCAAAGATAATCAGGATAAAGGAAATGCGATGCCGTTGGCACAGCCCATGGAAATGGGAGGTCGGCTGATGAGTGGTCTCTTCTTCGTCGATGCGGGAGACTGCGATGATGAATTGTTGAGGCGTTGGATCGCGCTGGCGCTCAGTTTTGGCAAAGATCTGCCGCACAAATAATCTGACCGCTAAAGAGGCTTGAAAAGCAACTCCTATAGTGTATTATAACGCCAATACAGTTAGGAGACTCTCAATGAAGAAATTGATATTTGCACTTCCCCTATTTGCGCTTGCGGCTTGCGAAGGGTCTATCGCCAATGAAGTGCGTGAGATGGCGAGCAGCGGCGGAAGCATGTCGGATGGTGAAGCTATTTCGACTAGTGATGATGATCCTGGCGAATTCACAAAAGTTTCTTCCGTCGGTCCTGACAACGTCGTCTTTACGAAAGGTGATGATTTCTCGATTCGAGCCGAGGGTGATGATGAAACACTCGAACGCCTGCGATACAAGGTAACGGATGGAAATCTAAAAATTGGTCGGTTGAAAGAAAAAGGTTGGAGCGGAAAAGGCGATGCCGCAACCATCTTCGTCAGTGCGCCATCGTTAAACGCCATAGCATTGGCAGGGTCAGGCAATTTTAAAGCCGACAAGATGTCCGGTGATGGCGCCAAGATTAGCATTGCCGGTTCAGGCGATGTCTCTGTGGAAAAAGTAAAAACGGATTCGATGAAAGGCAGTATTGCCGGTTCTGGCAATCTCAAACTTGCTGGAAAAGCGAAAGCTATGAAAATTTCCATTGCCGGATCGGGCGATGTGAGCGGTAAGAAATTGAAAGTCGATACCGCGAGCATTTCCATCGCCGGTAGCGGAAATGTGGAATTGTCCTCTGACGGTTCGGTTGATGCGAAGGTCATGGGTTCTGGTGATATTCGCGTCCACGGTGACGCAAAATGTACCACCAAAGCTATGGGATCCGGCACCGTAAAATGCGGATAAGTATTTGACGACAAGAATGATTTAACTTGGCACAGGGCGGGTCCTGTGCCAGATTTCCCGCCATGGCAAATTTATGGGAAAAATACGCGGTACCAAAGCTCATCACTTTCGCCTGTTCGCAGCCGGCGGTGATGAAGGATCGCAGTAAGATCGTGCCAAAAGCTCAGGGAAATGTGCTGGAACTTGGCTGTGGCGGCGGGATTAACCTGCAATTTTATGACCGCGAACGGGTGGAAAAACTGACTGGTTTGGACCCGTCTGCTGAACTGCTCGACTACACCCGCAGCGAAGCGCAGTCGCGCGGCATTGATATGGAAATTCTGGACGGCATCGGTGAAGCTATGCCGTTTAAGGATGACAGCTTTGATACCGTGCTCACAACATTCACCCTTTGCTCTGTGCAAGATGGCGCGCAAGTTTTGAACGAAATGCGCCGCGTTTTGAAACCCGGCGGCAAAATATTGTTCCTTGAACATGGACGAGCCCCAGATGCCGGTCCGGAAAAGTGGCAGCAACGGCTGGAACCCATGTGGAAGCATATTGCTGGCGGTTGTCATTTGCACCGACCGGTGATCAAGAAGTTTGAAGCCAATGGTTTTGAAGTGGCCAATAGCGATGGCCACTATGCACCCAAAACACCGCGATTTTTGGGTTGGATGGAAATGGGGGAAGCGCGGCCGATATGAGGCATTTCATTCTCATATTGACGACTGTTTTTTTAGCGATTGCTGGAACCGCGGAAGCGAAAGAACGCAAGCTGTCTGGGTATAGTTTTGATGCTATCCAGATCATTGGCAATGTAAATGTTAGCATTGAAACGGGAAAAGGGCCGTCTGCTGTAGCCGAGGCAGATACGCGGCTTGCATTGGACCGGGTGTCGGTGCGCAAAGCTGGCAATGAGTTGATCGTGTCTGTTCGCCCGCGACCCACTCAAACAGACCGATTTTCCAGTGAACCACCTATTGCGCTGCGCCTGACAACCTATCAGCTCACCAAAATCTTGCATCGCGGATCAGGTAGCGTTGCAGTGGATAACATGAAAGAACGCAACACGAACATTCGTGTCGGTGGATTTGGCAGCGTAACCGTGGGCAATATAGAAACAGTTCGACTGGAAATTAGCATGAACGGCGGAGGCGAACTGACCATCGGCGGAGCGGCGCGAACAGCCAAAGTTGATTTACTTGGTTCCAGTAGACTGGATGCCACAGCGTTCACGGTAGACGATTTGAACTTGACGCATCGCGGGCCAGCCAACACACAAATAGCCGTCGATAAACGCGCAGAAATCACCAATGGCGGATCCGGCTTTATTCAGATTTATGGACGCCCCAAATGCTTGGTGCGAACCGCTGGTGCGGCGGAGATTATCTGCAATCCGAAAAACTAGAAGTCTTTTAGGCTAGTGCACGGTCCCAATCGACGTATCGATAGAGAGCAACACGCATAACCGTTCAACCTGCCGCCATTTGCAATAATGAATATGGTTGCCAGAGGCCCGGCTTTTGTCGGCGCGATTGGCAGCCTCCAATCCAGCTTCTTCACCAAAGTTGGAAAGTAACAGTTCAGCATCGGTATAATTGCTGGAATCAATGAATACAGGTAGTTGCAAGGCGGGCTCCTGAAATAGGTTCGAAGAGCGATTGACCCTGCGAACTGGAAATCAAGGCTCTATCCCAAATCCGTGGAAAAACTGTCAAAGGCCTTGGTGAACAAAAACTTATCCAAATGTTTGCTAAAACAATCTGGCTATCCCTTTCGAACAGCGCTATGGCGCAGAAATGAGCGATAATCAGGCTTCCGACGCTTCCGGCGAATCATCTCAGAACCGCAATGCTGGCGGTGTCTTTATTGCGGTTGGTACGGTCGCGGGGGCGGTTATTGGTGCTTTACTGGGCCAGCCGTCGATTGGTTTTCTGGCGGGGTTGGCACTGGGGAGCATATTGGCGTTGGCGATCTGGCTGAAAGAACGCTAAGCTCACGCGCCATGCTTGTTTTTGGCTAGTTTGGTTCCTATTGTTGAGCCATGAAACATTTAAGAAATCTACTGATTCTCCTCCTTGTTCTTGTGCTTGCCGGGATCGCTTATCTTTATTTCATTCACGGCGACGAAGCTCAAATTCCTTTAGAGCAAACTTCTGGGGTTGAGCCAAGCCTGACCAATGTGCGGCCCGAATTACTTCCAACGATCAATGTGAAGGCCGCTGAACCTTGGGGAGAAGAGGGCGCGCCAATTGCTGCTGATGGATTTACCGTAGAACGATTTGCCCAAGGACTGGATCATCCCCGTTCTATGCTACGTTTGCCGAATGGCGATGTTCTGGTCGCTGAAACAAATAGTCCGCCGCGTACCAACAAAGGTGCTGAGGGATGGGTTTTACGGAACCTGATGCAAAAGGCTGGTGCGGGAACACCGTCCGCCAATCGGATTACGTTGCTTCGTGATACAGATCGGGATGGCAAGGTAGATGAGACATTCGCGTTTCTTGAAGATCTCAATTCGCCCTTTGGCATGGCGTTGGTCGATGGCTATTTATACGTAGCCAATACCAACACCGTCTTTGCCTATGAATATGAAGAAGGCATGACGAAAATAGAAGGCAAGGGGCGTCGTGTTGCCAACCTGAACGCTAAGGCACCCAATAATCATTGGACCCGCGGGTTGTTGGCCAGCGATGATGGAAAGTATCTGTATATCTCGGTTGGTTCCAATAGCAATATCGGCGAAAATGGTATGGAGTCCGAAGATCAGCGTGCGGCGATTTTGCGGGTTGAACTGGCTACGAATGACAAGGAAATTTACGCCGACGGCATGCGTAATCCGGTTGGCATGGCTTATCTTCCAGGGACTGATAAATTCTATACGGTAGTCAACGAACGCGATATGCTGGGCAGCGATATGGTGCCGGATTATCTGACTGAGGTACGCTGGGCATCGCATTATGGTTGGCCTTGGCATTTCTGGGGCGGTTATGTGGATCCAAGGGTCGATCCCAAAAATCTGGATCACCGGCAATATGAAAGACGTCCTGACTATGGATTGGGCGCCCATACAGCTCCGCTGGGATTGGCTTTTTCTCACGGACAGAATTTGGGTGAACCGTTTCACAAAGGTGCTGTGATTGCGCGGCATGGTTCATGGAACCGTATCCCGTATTCCGGATATGATGTGGTCTATGTGGATTTTGATGCCAATGGTCAGCCGATCGGAAAGCCGGTAACTTTGCTATCGGGTTTTGTGGATGAAGAAGAAAAGGCCAAAGGCCGACCCACAATGGTCGAGTTTGATTCAACAGGTGCCTTACTGGTGAGTGATGATGTTGCTGGTGTAATCTGGCGTGTGTCTCGCAAAGGTAGCGAGTCTGAACAAACCACCGAGGAGTAGCTTACGTCAGCGTCCTGCCAGCCCGTCCGGCCAGCTCGACGATATACTGCCAGGCGACACGCCCCGAACGACTGCCACGCTGTTTAGACCAGAGCAAAGCGTCCTCCTGAGTATAGGTCAATTCATAAGTCGCAGCATATTTTTTGATCATCGCAAGATAATCATCCTGCGATGCTGCGTGGAAGCCAAGGCGCAAGCCAAATCGATCCGAAAGCGCAAGTTTATCGTCGACCACGTCACGTGGATTCACCGGGTCATCTTGTTCCGCCATCGACCGGGAGACGATATGACGACGATTTGATGTTATATAGAGTCTTACATTGGCAGGGCGCTGCGATGCGCCTCCTTCGAGCATGGAGCGGAGCAGACGGGGTGTAGCGCTGTCATCCTCAAAACTAATGTCGTCGATAAACAAAATGAATCGACTTTGCACCTTGCCAAGCATCTGAAATAGCTTTGGCAGGCTGCTCAAATGATCGGAACCTGTCTCTATCAAAGCGATGGAAGCACCATCATCCTGTAGTGATTTGACTGTCGATTTTGCCAGCGCGGACTTGCCCATCCCTCGTGAACCCCACAGCAAGACATCGTGCGCAGCATGGCCACATGCTTGGCGATCGGTATTCTCAAGCAGTCGCGCCTTTTGATCATCAATGCCGGAGAGCATATCAAGGGGAATCGGATCGAAATTCGGGATCGCGCTGAACTGCGTTCCATCCCAATAGTAGGCTGCCTCTGAGTCGAGATCGATCGGATAGATAGGCGGCGGTGAAAGCCGTTCCAGCGCATCGGCGATGCGTTCGAGAACAGCTTCTTGCCCATCATCTGCCATGATCAGGAGACCAGCTCCTCGCTGTTGAGGCTATATAGAATATCTGCGCCACCCATTGCGGCTGCTTTTAATCCCATTGCCTCTGGAACTAGATGGTCCAGATAATATCGCGTTGTAACCAGTTTTGCCTTCAGGAACGGATCGTCGCCACCCGCCAATTCTGCTTTGGCAATGCGGTGCTGCTTGGCCATTAGCATCCCGCAGGTTGCGGTCGCCAACATGGTCATGAAGGGATAGCTGCCAGCCAACCGGTCATCGATGGAGGCGTCTCCGCCGGCCATCCAATTGGCAATATCCTCACACATCATTGCCAATGTCATCAGCGCATCGTCATTCTGCGCCTCGGCCTTGATATCGGTGATGAGTGTCATCATCGCATCGCCGCCATCAAGCCCAAGTTTGCGCCCGACCAGATCAGCGGCCTGAATACCATTGGTGCCTTCATAAATTGGCGCAATACGCGCATCACGGAAATGCTGGCCAGCACCAGTTTCCTCGATAAATCCCATGCCGCCATGAACCTGTACCCCGATGGAGGCGACTTCATTGCCGATATCGGTGCCATAGCCTTTGATCAAAGGCGTCAGGATTTCTGCACGCGATTTGGCGCCTGCAATATCCAATGTAGCGCGGTCCACAGACGATGTCGCGTAATAGAGTAGAGCCCGCGCTGCTTGTGTGAGCGCTTTGGAACGCAGCAACATACGCCGAACATCGGGATGCTCGATAATCGCGACTGGATCTTTCGTACCGCTACCAGCGCGGGAAGATTGCACCCGCTCTATCGCGAAATGACTTGCCTGCTGCGTCGCTCGTTCGGCGATCTGTACGCCCTGTGATCCAACGTTGATCCGTGCGTTGTTCATCATTGTAAACATGGCTTTCATTCCGCCAAATTCGCCGCCGATGAGCTCGCCAACACACTCATCATCTTCACCATAAGCCATGACGCATGTCGGTGAGCCATGGATGCCTATCTTATGTTCAATGGAAACACAGCGCGCATCGTTAAACGCGCCAATGCTGCCATCTTCATTGATATGGTTTTTCGGAACGATGAATAGCGATATACCGCGCGTTCCCTCCGGTGCATCCGGGGTTCTTGCGAGTACCAGATGGATAATATTGTCGGTCAGGTCATGCTCACCAAAAGTGATGAAAATCTTCTGACCCTTAATTTTAAATTTTCCGGCATGCTCGCCCTCGATAATGGGCACTGCAGTTGAACGAAGCGCGCCAACGTCGCTGCCAGCTTGCGGTTCTGTCAGGTTCATCGTGCCTGTCCACGCGCCGGAAACCAGATTGGGAAGATATTTCGCTTTCTGCTCATCGCTGCCATGGACATGCAATGCTTCAATCGCACCAAAGCTGAGCATCGGGCATAGAGTGAATGCAAAATTAGCCGCGCCGCAGGTCTCCAGGATCAGCGCCGACAAAGAATAAGGAAGGCCCTGTCCGCCAAAGTCCTCTGGTCCATCGATTGAAGCCCAGCCGCCTTCAACAAATTGTTGATAGGCTTCTTTAAAACCTTCCGGTGTGGTTACAGCGCCGTCATTCCATTGCGCGCCCACAGTGTCACCGATCCGATTTATCGGGGCAAATTCGCCCTGTGCGAATTGACCGATCCCCTCAACAATGGCTTCCACCATATCTTCACTCGCGCCAGAAAAGCGCTCATGTTCTGCCAGTTTGCCAATCTCGGCAATATGCTTGAGGACGAAATTTTGTTCCCGGCTGGGAGCTGTAAAGGTCATGAATCAATCCGCTGTTTATTGTGACTTGGTTATTGTTACTGGGCGGCGCTATAGCGCAGCGTCATGACAGGCTCAAATGATCAAATGGGCATATTAGAAAAAGCCGCAGCACATTTGCGCTTGGGCGGGTTGGTAGTCGTGCCCACCGAAACGGTATATGGGCTTGCCGCCGATGCGAGTAATGCAGATGCGGTGGCCCAAATCTATCGAACCAAAGGGCGGCCCGATTTTAACCCACTAATTGTGCACGTCCCAAACCGGGAGGCGGCGCAGCAACTTGGTAGGTTCAATGCACTTGCCCAAAAATTGGCTAAAAAATTCTGGCCGGGACCATTGACATTGGTTCTACCAAAAACGGAACAGTGTTCGGCCACAATAGCCGTGACGGCGGGGTTGGAAACGATTGCTATACGTTGTCCTAAACATCCGGTGATGCGAGATTTGCTTCATGAGTCAGGACTCTGTCTTGCCGCGCCCTCGGCCAACAAGAGCGGTGGAATCAGCCCCACAACTGCCGATCATGTGCGAGAAAGTCTCGGATCTCATCAGCTTATGATTCTGGATGGCGGGCCTTGTGAACAGGGGTTGGAATCAACCATCGTTGCGGTCCGGGAAAGCGGCTATCAAATATTGCGCCCCGGACCCGTGACAAAAGAAATGCTGGTCGAACTGACCGGTCAAAAACCGATCAAAGTAAGGGATGTTAAGATTGAGGCTCCGGGTCAGCTGGCCAGTCACTATGCACCATCAAAACCAGTGCGACTAAATGTGGAACATGCTGGGCCGCAGGACTATCATATTGGCTTTGGTGATGTTTCGGGTCATCTGAACCTGTCTGAAACCGGTGACTTGGCCCAGGCAGCGGCTAATCTTTTCGCTTTTCTGCATGTCGGAGATGGCGCAGAACAACCCCGAATTGCCGTTGCTTCTATACCGGATAACGGCATGGGGCAGGCCATAAACGATAGATTGCGGCGGGCGGCGACGCCATCGTGAAACAACATGTTACAAGTCCTAACGCCCAGAAATTTGGGATTTTCTCCATATTGGGTTAAGCTCTCGGACAAGCAGCTCGTATCTGGGCGCTTTAGTTGAGTTTAAATATAACTTGGGGAAGAATCATGACAACAATGCAAAAGTCATTGGCAGAATTTTTGGGGACCTTCTGGCTCGTTTTTGGCGGGTGTGGCAGCGCAGTAATCGCGGCAGCCTTTCCGGAAGTCGGTATCGGATTGCTTGGTGTTTCGCTGGCATTTGGACTGACCGTGGTAACCATGGCTTATGCGATCGGCCATATCAGTGGGTGTCACTTGAACCCAGCGGTCACCATCGGGCTTTGGGCAGGTGGACGTTTTCCTGCCAATGAAATTCCGGTCTATGTTATCGCGCAAGTGGTTGGTGCTGTGGTTGCTGCTGGCGCACTCTATATGATTGCGACAGGTAACCCAGGTTATGACCTGGCGACCAATGGTCTTGCGGCAAATGGCGTTGGTGAAAAATCACCTGGCGGCTATGCAATGGGAGCAGGGATTGCCATTGAGGTCTTGCTGACCTTCTTCTTCCTGATGATCATCTTGGGTGCCACGGATGGCCGTGCTCCAGCGGGTTTTGCACCACTTGCCATAGGTCTTGGTCTGACTTTGATCCATCTAATCAGCATCCCGGTAACCAACACCTCAGTTAACCCAGCCCGTAGCACCGGCCCTGCTTTGATCGAAGGCGGTATTGCTCTTTCACAACTTTGGATCTTCTGGGTCGCTCCGGTTATCGGTGCGATTTTGGCTGGCTTCGCCTACAAGTTTGTTGGCGGCAGCGGGCAGGATGTAGACGGCGACGCAAGCTGATAGTCTAGAAAAATCATAACTCACAAAAAGGGCTGGATCATCGATCTGGCCCTTTCTAGTTGCAAAATGCAATTTTAATTCTGACTAAAGCTAATCATGATTTAATCAACGCCTTTCAGGGAGCAAAAATTGCTAAAAATTGAGGGTTGTTACCTCTGGCGATATTGGTTGATTCGCTCTATGTATCTGTTGGTCGCGCGAAGAGAAAAAGCAGGCGACTGGATAAAGAAAATGGCGGTGAAAGCGGGCCCCCCGAAGAACCGGCTCTCGCCTAAAAGGAGCAAGATATGACAATGCAAGAAGCGATTTTTGCCGGAGGTTGTTTTTGGTGCACCGAAGCGGTCTTTAATGACATTGCTGGCGTACAATCTGTAGAGAGCGGTTATATCGGTGGTGACAATCCGAACCCCACTTATCGTGAGGTATGTTCTGGCACGACGGGTCATGCTGAGGGGATCAAGATCGGCTTTGATAATGCGTCAGTAAGTTATTCCGATCTGCTTGATATTTTCTTTGCTACCCATGATCCAACACAATTGAACCGGCAGGGCAATGATATCGGCACCCAGTACCGTTCCGCGATATTCCCTTTGGATGATGAACAGCGCGCTGAAGCGGAGGCTGGCATTGAACGAGCTAAGGCGGGTCGCACCGATCCAATCGTTACGACGATTGAAGGCCCAGCGACCTGGTATGTAGCGGAGGACTATCATCAGCAATATTGGGCTGATGAAGGTCGCGGTAATCCCTATTGTGTTGCAACCATTCCGCCAAAGTTGCAAAAGCTGCGCACCAGTTTTGCTGATAAGTTAAAGGACAGTGCAGACGCATGAAACCAATCAAAAAAGCCGTTTTCCCGGTAGCAGGTATGGGGACGCGTTTCTTGCCTGCGACCAAAGTCATGCCCAAGGAACTGTTCCCCATCGTCGACCGGCCTTTGCTCCAATATGCCGTTGATGAGGCATTGGAAGCCGGCATTGAGCAAATGATATTTGTCAATGGCCGGGGCAAGGGCATGATCGAGGATCATTTCGACATGGCCTATGAGCTCGAACGGACCATGGGTGACCGGAACAAGGATCGCTCGGTGCTGGATGGTACGCGATTGAAGCCCGGAGACTGCGTCTTCGTCCGACAGCAGGAGCCACTGGGTCTTGGTCATGCAATTTGGTGCGCGCGTGACATTATAGGTGATGAGCCATTTGCGATTTTCTTGCCTGACGAACTTATGTCTGGCGAGCCCGGCTGTATGAAACAGATGGTTGATGCCTATAACAATTTGTGCGGCAATGTGGTTTGTGCGCTCGAAATTCCGATCGAAGATACACCGTCCTACGGCGTGATTGATCCGGGTGGACGCGATGGACCGATTACCGAAGTGAAAGGATTGGTTGAAAAGCCAGCTGCTGGAACGGCGCCATCCAATCTGATCTTGCCGGGTAGATATATTCTGCAACCCGAAGTGATGCGCATATTGGAAACGCAAGAAGCGGGCGCTGGGGGTGAGATCCAGCTGACCGATGCGATGGCCCAGATGATCGGTCAGCAGCCATTCCATGGTATGACCTTTGATGGCAAACGCTATGATTGTGGTTCCAAACAGGGTTATGTGGAAGCCAATCTGGCAATGGCTTTGGCACATCCGGAAATTGGCAGCGATATTCGCGAAATGGCAGAGGCCTTGTTGGCAGAAGGCTGATGAAACGTTCAGGTTCGTTTCAGCCTGAGGAGCGCATTGGGGCGCTGGAATGGAGATCATAATGCGTGTCTTAACAAGCGTGACCCTCGCCATAATGCCGATTGCCCTGTCAGGATGTGTGGCCAGCAAGATCATTACCGCCCCGTTCAAGGCTGCGGGAACCGTTGTCGAAACTGCGGTCGATGCGACCACCCAAACCCAATCGGAAAGGGAAGAGGATGCCGGTCGCAAGCTTCTGGCGAAATATGATGCCTGTATGGATGAAGCCGACAACCGGAAAGAGCGTGAGGAATGTCGTGATCGTTACGACATAGACGATTAGCTTAAGGTTTGTTGGCCAATAGCGGCGGCGCAAATTTTCCATCTATAGCTTCGGCTGTCGCCATTTTCACCAATTCCTCTTCAAACAGTTTGACGCGTTTCTTCCAGCGATAATGCGTTGAGGCAGAGAAGATTCCCTTGCCATGTTCTTTGCCATATCGTGTCCAGAAATTTATTGCGGCCTGTGGATTATATCCTGCGTTATGCATCAACCAGACTGATAGCCGGTCGGCTTCAATTTCGGTTTGCTTGATCCGGCCGGCGCTTTTGCCAAATTGTCCGAAAAACCCGCGATTGACCTTTTTGGCGTTTAAACGGTCTTTATGTTTGAGCAAATTATGCGCCAGTTCATGCGCAACAACGGCGGCCAATTCATCGTCACTGTCGACATATTCTGCGAGCGCGGATGAAATGGTCACCACCGTCCCATTGGCATAGGCTTTCCGCTTATTGTCAGGGCGGATCTCAAATCGACTGCGACAGGATACTCTGGGGGATATTTGCCGAAATACCTCTTGCCCATTGCGCAGGAGTGTCGCCGTCGATGCGCTATTGCGGAAGGGTATGCGATGCGCCAATTCGCTGGCTATCATCTTGTTGATGGCTGTTAATCGCCGATAATGGACCTGCTCTTTCTCCAGTTCAGGATCGCTTAGATCCAGATCAGACAGAAGCTTTCCATTGATAGAGATGAGCCCATCGCCTGCAAAAACGGATCGGGAATTATAGCCAGCAACAGCATTTACCGAAATCGGGGCTTCAAACTTGTGGACGGCGGTTGCGGTGTGTTTGTCACCATATTGCTCGATATCATGGAGCAAAAGACCGCTTCGATAAGTCTGCTCATTGCAAAACGGTGCATTCTCTGTGGCTAGTTTATAGCCAATTTCATGCAATCTCTGGTCAAGACTGTGCAGGTTTTTCATCGCCTGTACCGCGACCGGGTCGGCACGCGTTTGCGCAACAATTGGCGCGGTGCCGATTAGCAGAATCGGAATCAGGCAGAAGAAACATCTGAAAATCATGAACGCGCTCTATCCCAACAAGCCTTGCGGCGCACTGAATGCTAAACTAGCCGCACCATCGGTTAGATTCCACCATGCCAGTATGACAGCAGCAGTAACTAAAACAATCGCCGCAACCTTTTGGAACATCGGTTGCGCTGAATCTGCATCTCCCAAATTTCGTAATTTTGATGCGATCGCCGCATAGAAGGTTAGTCCAGTGGTTTCTGTCAATACGGTCAAACCAGCGAGTATCGCGAATTGCAGAAGCAAGTTGCCATCCGGATCGATAAAGGGTGGAATGAAAGCGACGTAGAACATCAGTGCTTTGGGATTGGACATATGCACGGCTAGGCCATTGAGAAATCCTTTTTTGAAACTGGCTGCATTGGCAGATTGGCCGGCAAGACGGCTATCTTTACCGCGCAGCATTTGGATCCCCAACCAAGCCAGATATAGGACCCCGATCCATCGCAATGCGGTATAGGCAATTGGGAATTCCTGGATCAGCGCAATCAACCCAAAAGCCGTGAGCGCATACCAGATAAAATTGCCAAAATTGACCCCCACAATAGGACCCAGTGCTCCTCGCATACCGCCCGCGGGACCGCGCGGTAAGGCATGGCTAACAGTGACCATGGTCGCTGGCCCCGGCGTCAGACAGATCATCAGATCGGCAATGACAAAAAGCAGGATGGTCTCAAGTGGCATTCAGGCTCCGAAGGGCTTTTGACGGGTTTTTGAGATCCAACAATTTATACACTTTCTACACAGAGCGAGTGTTTTGAAAAAATCCTCAATGCGGTGAGGTTAGCGGCAGAAGGGCAGGGTTTTGGGAAGCGATGTCTCATAGTGTTGGGCTATCACAAAACTGAGTCTGTAGGACAGCAGCAAATAGACGCTAACGCAAATGCTCCCGCAAATGCTCGATAAGCGCATTCACGCGCGCGGGGCGCAGCGGCGAGGGCGGCATGACAATATTGAGATTGATGGGATCAAGTCGCCAGTTATCCAGGATGGTCACGAGTTCGCCAGATTGGATCGAGTCATCCACCAGAAAATCGGGCAGATTGCTGATTCCATGGCCAGCGATGAGGGAGGTAAGTTCTATGGATCCATTGTTGGTTCGCAGACGGCATCTGGGTTGAACGCTCATTTTTTCACCCTTGGGTCCGGTCAGGTGCCACAGCTCCCGGGTAGGGTGATTGGAATAGATGAAGCAGTCATGGTCGCTCAACTCACTGGGATGTTTTGGTTTCCCCTTGCGCTTGATGTAAAGCCGCGATGTCACAATATGGCGGTGCACGGGACGTACCTTGATGGCTCGTAAACTACTGTCTGGAAGGGCGGCTATTCGCACCGCAAGGTCAAACCCTTCCTCAACCAAATCAACCCTGGCATCGCTAAGCTGCACATCAACCGCTATTTCGGGAAATTTTGACATAAAGCTAGCGATGATCGGCGCGAGGTGTGACAGGCCATAGCTCAGCGGAGCGGCCATACGCACCTGTCCGCGCAACAATTGCGTGGTATCACGCGCGGCTTCCATCGCCGCCTCGCCAACTTGTGCAATTTGCTGGGCATGGGGCAGCAACGCTTTTCCTGCCGTCGAAAGGGAGATTTTGCGCGATGTGCGATGAAACAACACCGTTCCTAGATTGTCTTCTAGACGGGTGACGGCTTTTGATATGGTTGGTTTGGACAGGTTCAACTCGCGGGCGGTGGCCGTGAAGCTGCCTAAGCGAGCTACTGCTGCAAAGATCGCCCATGCTTCAAAATCCGGTAGGTGCATGACGTTTCTATTAATCAAATAACAGAAACAATCAATTTCTATCTTGTCTATTTTGGAAACCAATACTGAAGCCTACTTCATTCTCAAGACGAACGGAAAAGATCCGTTCAAACAGGAGAATGACGATGATAGAGAAACGCACATTTAACGACCTGGCACATGTTGACCATGATTGGCTACAGGCGCGTCACCATTTTTCTTTCGGTAAATATTGGGACCCCTCCCGCATGGGTTTTGGTCCGATCCGGGTGTGGAATGATGATGAAATCAACCCGCAAACCGGTTTCCCGATGCATGGCCACAAGGATATGGAAATCATCACCTATGTTCGCGAAGGCGCGATTACGCATCGCGACAATATGGGCAATGAAGGTCGCACCGAAGCCGGAGATGTTCAGGTGATGAGCGCGGGTAGCGGCGTCATGCACAGTGAATATAATCTGGAAGATGAGCAGACGAAGCTCTTTCAAATCTGGATTGAACCGCGTGCATCTGGCGGTGATGCGCGCTGGGATGCGAAAGCTTTCCCAAGGGGTGATCGCGCCGGAGAACTGGAAATACTGGCCAGCGGTTTCGATGAAGATATTGAAAGCGGCGCCTTGATGATCCGGGCGGATGCGCGGCTCTACGGGGCTACGCTAAGCAAGGGCACGGCAATAACGCACGAACTTGCCGCTGATACACATATCTATCTGGTGGGTTCCGCCGGAAGATTACGCATTAACGGTGAAGACATTGCCGCGCGTGATGCTTTGGCAATCCGCGATGTCGCATCCCTGAAAATCGACGCGCTTGACGACGCCGAACTGGTCTTTGTCGAGGCCTTCGAGACTCAAAACTAACACCCGCAATGAAGGGGCGTTTCTCAAATCCCCAATTCCCACACGCCCCTTCAACAGTATTTCTCAAACCAAGGATATTTCTCATGACCACTTCCAAAACAATTCTGCGCATCGATTCCAGCGCCCGCAAAAATGGCTCGTCTTCGCGCGTCCTAACGGACGCCATGATCGAAAAACTTGCTCCCGAATATACGATCACTCGCGATGTTTCCGAGGGCCTTCCCTTCGTCTCGGAAGATTGGGTGCATGCCAATTTCACCGACGAGGGGGAAAGAACAGATGACCAGCTGGCGGTCTTGTCTCGATCCGACGCGTTGGTGGAGGAGGTTCTTGCTGCCGATACTTTGGTCATCGGTGTCCCGATCTATAATTTTGGGATACCTGCCTCGCTTAAAGCGTGGATTGATTTGATTGCCCGTGTACGCAAGACATTCGAATACACAGACAATGGACCCATAGGCTTGTTGAAGGGAAAAAAGGCCTATGTTTTCATGGCATCGGGTGGCACCGAAGTGGGAAGCGATATCGACTTCGCCTCTGGTTATATGAAGCATGTTCTGGGCTTTATCGGTGTTACCGATGTGACCATTGTCGCCGCAGATCAGCAAATGATGAAGGGTGAAGAGATTGTCGAGCAAGCCCTGGAAACAGTCGCTGCGATCTAGTTTATCCTTAAAGTGACAGGCTCTGCTGGAATTTTTCGAGCGGGGCCTTTCCTGTCGATAATCGGCACAATCCTGCGGGCTTTGATGATCTTAGATCTGCCACCGTAACCCTATGTTCCACATCAGATATCGGAGATTTCAAATTAGCATTTGACAGCATTCATCTATTTTCCTTATTTAAGAATGAGAATCATTCGCATTTGCAATAGTGATTTAGAGGGAAAATATATGAATTCGAATTTCGGACGCCGGGGAATTTTGTTCGCCTGCAGCTTAACCGCGTTAGCTTCCTCCCAAGTAGCGGCTGCTGCCGGTGAAGCTGAAGAGGCGATGGATGGTGAAACCATTGTAGTATCGGCAACCCGGACGCCGGTTGAGGTCGCAGATGCACCAGCAACTGTAACTGTGCTTGATCAGGAACGCATAGCCGATGAACTGGCCACCGATGTGCGTGATCTGGTTCGTTTTGAACCGGGTATCACGGTTCGCCGTGCTCCAGCCCGATTTGGCGCCGCTCTCGGTACGGCGGGTCGTGCGGGCAATGAAGATTTCAATATTCGCGGCATCGGCGGCAATCGTGTTTTGATTCAAGTTGATGGAATTCGTTCCCCCCAGGGGTTTAGCTTCGGTGCCCAAAATGTAGGTCGCGGCAATGCCACTGATGTTGGTCTGATCAAGTCGGTCGAAATATTGCGGGGCCCGGCCTCTGCACTTTATGGCAGTGATGGATTATCGGGCGCGGTTAGTTTTATCACATCCGATCCCGTCGATTTTTTGCAGAACGGCAATGACATTGGCGGCTTTTCTCGGGCGCAATATAGCTCAGCCGATCAGGAGTTTGCCGAAACTGTTGCTCTGGCCGGCCAGACCGGTAACTTCTCTGCAATGCTCGCCTACTCCCGGCGCGATTTTAAGGAGCTCGAGAATCAGGGGGCAATCGATACCGAGGATGACACCCGCACAACGCCCAATCCTCAAGATGGAGAGTCCAACGCTTTGCTAGGTAAGCTGGTCTGGCAGGATGGTTCGCACAAGATCCGCCTGACCGGTGAATATCTGGAGCGAGTGGTTTTTTCCGATATCTTGTCGGGCCGCGGTCCGGTTTTCCTGTTTGGACCAACTCCCAGTTGGATTGTCGATAGCCTGACGGCCGATGATACGACCAAACGCACCCGCGCCTCGCTTGACTATACCTATGATGCGGGTGAGGAAAGCGGTGGGTTTATCGATTATGCCCATCTTGCTGCCTATTGGCAGGATGGCAAAGACCGGCAATTTGCCGATGAGGATCGCACGCCGACTGGTGCAACGCCGCGTCCTGATCGTGAACGGCTCAATACATTCAACAACGAAGTTTTCGGAGCGGTTGCCGACTTCCGGTCCAGCTTTAACACCGGAGCGGTCAAGCACACCCTGACCTTTGGTGGTGATGTCAGCAAAACGCAGCAGGATGGCCTGCGCGACGGCGTTGTCCCGCCATTTGGTGAAGTATTTCCATCCCGTGCGTTTCCAACTACTGATTTCACGCTCGGCGGTATCTATATCGGTGACGCGATCGAATTTGGCGATGGTGCGGTGACTCTATATCCGGCGCTTCGGTATGATTTTTATGATCTTGATCCGGTCATCAACGACCCCTTGCTACCTAACTTCACACCAAGTGGAAAAAATGGTTCCAAACTGTCGCCCAAAATCGGAACCGTTGTTAAGCTGGGTGATGTTCGAATATTTGGCAACTATGCACAAGGGTTCCGCGCGCCCACACCCAGTCAGGTCAACAACTTTTTCGAGAACTTGGCCTTTGGATATACGTCCGCACCCAATCCAAATTTGACTCCGGAAACCAGCGCAAGCTTTGAAGCGGGCATTAGATATGCGGCTGATGGTATTAGCCTGGGCTTGACGGGTTTTTACGCAGACTATGATGACTTTATCAGTCAGGAGCAGGTGGCAGGATCATTTCGTCCCGGAGACCCGGCAGTTTTCCAGTTCGTCAATATAGCCGACGTGAAAGTGAAAGGCTTTGAGGTCAAAGCAAGCTATGAAGCAGACAATGGATTCAGGGCAAGATTTGCACTGGCCTTTGCCGATGGCGATACCGGACGTCCAGGGCAACCAGATCAATCACTCTCAACAATTGATCCGCTAAACGCGATATTTGGTGTTGGTTACCGTGATCCCGACGGCGCCTTTGGTGGCGAGATTATCGCCAGCTATAACGCACGGAAGGAAGCCAATGAAACCATCGGCGTCTGCAATGCGGATTGTTTCCGACCCAATGAATCGGTCGTGTTCGACGCAACTGCGTTTTTCAGGATTACCGATAACTTCAAAATCCGAGCGGGTATCTTCAACATAACCGACAAGAAGTATGCGCTCTGGTCCAATGTACGCGGACTAGCTGCGACATCCAACATCACTGATGCATATACCCAACCGGGTCGTAACGCGAGCATTTCCCTCAGCGCATCATTCTGACAATCTAGTGGGAGAAGTAACTATGAATAAGAAGTTGAAAACCAAGTTTGGAGCGGCGTTAATTGCGATTGCATTGACCGGTTCGCCTGCATTGGCAGGCGGTCATCAGGAGCAGATGACTGCCGAACAGATACAGGCATTATTTGAGCAGGATCGTTCCGACATTCTTGCCATGGCTGGCGATTATAAAGTGAAATTCGACATGGCGGAAACAACATCTTGGCGTGACGACTATGAACCGATCAAGGCCAAAATCTCCGGTGGCCATGAAAGCGTGCGTGTGATCAAGGATACCGGTAAGGAAATTGTGCTTCAGCACCTGCTGGTCGCTGAACATGAAGGCAAGACCTTTGTGATCAAACATTGGCGGCAAGACTGGGTTTATGAACCCGCTACGGTTTTGATCTATACAGGAGCTGGCGAATGGACTGATGAGGCCGTTCCCGAAGCGCAACGCAAAGGCCAATGGTCCCAAACGGTTTGGCAGGTCGATGATAGCCCGCGCTATGGCGGGGTTGGCAAATGGAAAACAGTTAATGGCGTGCGCAGTTGGACCAGCAATTGGACCGCCCGTCCGCTTGCGCGTCGTGATGCTGTGCGCAACCCGGTCTATGATCATTATCAGGCAATCAACCGTCATCAGCCGATGCCTGGCGGTTGGATCCATTGGCAGGACAATACCAAGATGAAGACAGCCGACGGTAAAGCGATGCCCTATGTTCAGGAATCAGTACTCAACACTTACAAAAAATTTGATGGCTACACGGTCAGCGCAGCGGATGACTACTGGATCAAGACAGCATCTTATTGGGAAATCGTCCGCGCAGAATGGGATGCTGTGATTGATAAAAACGGGGGTGTTACGGTTGAAGAAGAAGCCGCGACCGGAACGGTGATCAGCGCAAGATTACTTGAAATGGGGACCGAGATTTCCGAAGGAAAAATGACAGAGGCCGATGCCGTGAAGGAAGCGCAATCTTTGATCCGCAACGCGACCAACAAGAAGCCGACACAGTCCGCTAGCAACGCAGCTTCCAAAGCCTCGAGCTATTGAATGCTCTCATCAATCTGTTTTCACTTCATGAAGATATAACGGTCCAACAAAAAGCCCCGCTGGATTATCTCCAGCGGGGCTTTTGCTATTGGGTATAAACGGAGAAGTTTAGTCTTCTTCGCTTGCTTCCGCTTCAGGAGCAGGTGCTTCTTCCACCGGAGCAGCTTCTTCAGCAACAACTGCTTCAGCCGGTGCTTCGCCAAAGACGTCTTCAGCCGTTGGTTCTGCTTCGGCAACGACGGTTTCACCCGATGCTGCTGCGGCAGTTTCTTCTGCTTTCAAGTCTTCCGCAGCTTGCATTGCGTCCAGCATCTTCTGTTGCTGAGCGCGTAGTGCAGCATCTTTGGAAGATGCAGCGATACGGGCACGGTTCATACCAGCGCCAGTACCAGCAGGGATCAGACGACCCACGATGACGTTCTCTTTGAGACCGATCAGCGTGTCCTTCTTACCTTCAACCGCCGCTTGGGTCAGAACCCGCGTGGTTTCCTGGAACGAAGCCGCAGAGATGAACGAACGCGTCTGGAGCGATGCCTTGGTGATGCCCAAGAGAACCGGTTTACCTTCTGCAGGAGCCTGTTTCTTGGTCAGCTTAGCGTTATATTCCAGCATTTCTTCCTTGTCGATTTGCTCGCCAGGAAGAAGTGTGGTGTCGCCGCCGCTAGTGATCTCAACTTTCTGCAGCATCTGACGAACAATCGTCTCAATGTGCTTATCGTTGATTTTCACGCCTTGCAGACGATAGACTTCCTGAATCTCTGCAACCAGATATTCAGCCAGCGCTTCGACACCCATGACCTCAAGAATATCATGCGGGTCAGGTGAACCGGAAACAAGATTGTCGCCTTTCTTGACCAGATCGCCTTCTTGCACGTCGATGACTTTCGTCTTCGGTACGAGATACTCTACTGGCTCGCCTTCTTCCGGAACAATCGCGATTTTGCGTTTCGCTTTATAGTCCCGGACAAATTCAATCCGGCCATCGATTTTCGCGATGATTGAGTTGTCTTTGGGAATACGTGCTTCGAACAGTTCGGCCACACGTGGCAGACCACCCGTAATGTCACGCGTTTTCGCGGCTTCGCGAGAGACACGAGCGATAATGTCACCAGCAACCACATCCTGACCATCGGTCACAGACAGAGTCGCGCCATTGGCGAGCATATACCGGCCAGCTTCACCGCTATCCTTGTCAAGAAGGGTCATGCGCGGACGCAGATCCTCTTTGTTCGCGCCGCGGCCCGATGCACGATATTCGGTAATCACACGCTGTGCGATACCGGTCGCTTCATCGGTAATCTCAGACATGGTTTTGCCTTCGATAACGTCCTGATATTTGATCGTACCCGGTTTCTCGGTAATCATCGGCATGGTGAACGGGTCCCACTCGGCGAGTTTGTCGCCCAGTTTAACTTTCGCACCATCTTTGACCAACACGTTGGTACCATATGGGAGTTTGTCAGCGCTACGCTCACGCCCCTCATTATCGATAACCGCGATTTCACCAGAACGAGCCAATGACAGGAAGCGCCCATCCTTGTCTTCGATCACTGGCATGTCGCGATATTCAACCGTACCTTCGGCAACAGCCTCTAGGTTTGATTGCTCATTGAGCTGTGCTGCGCCGCCGATGTGGAAGGTCCGCATCGTTAGCTGCGTACCCGGCTCACCGATTGATTGAGCCGCGATAACGCCAACCGCTTCACCGATGTTAACCGGTGTACCACGGGCGAGATCACGTCCGTAACAAGTGCCACAGACACCCATTTTGGATTCGCAAACCAGCGGTGAACGAATACGTGCGGACTGAATGCCAAGCTCTTCGATCACAACAATGGCTGCTTCGTCAAGCAACGTGCCCGACTTGATCACAACCGTGTCGGTTTTGCTGTCGACAATATCTTCGGCCATCGTCCGGCCCAAAATACGTTCGCCGAGTGATGCGATAACCGAACCGCCCTGGACGATGGCTTTCATCTCCAGTGCATTTTCAGTCTTACAGTCATCTTCCACAATCGTACAATCTTGCGAAACATCAACTAAACGACGGGTCAGATAACCCGAGTTAGCCGTTTTCAACGCCGTATCTGCGAGACCCTTACGAGCACCGTGGGTGGAGTTGAAATATTCCAGAACGGTCAGACCTTCTTTAAAGTTCGAGATAATCGGTGTTTCAATAATCTCGCCAGAAGGTTTGGCCATCAAGCCGCGCATACCGCCCAGCTGTTTCATTTGTGCCGGTGACCCACGTGCGCCTGAGTGGCTCATCATGTAGATCGCATTAATCTCACGCTCACGGCCATCATCGTCCTCTGGCGTTGCGGCCAGTTCGTCCATCATGGCGTTCGCAACCGTGTCACCACAGCGACTCCAAGCGTCGATCACTTTGTTATATTTTTCCTGCTGCGTAATCAGACCATCTTGATATTGCTGCTCATAGTCAGCCACCAAGACTTTGGTTTCATCAACCGTGCCGTCTTTCGATTCTGGAATGATCATATCATCCTTACCGAAGGAAATGCCTGCTTTACAGGCGTGGCGGAAGCCAAGACCCATGATCGCATCGGCAAACAGCACCGTGTCTTTTTGACCGGTGTGACGATAAACTTGGTCAATCACGTCGCCGACTTCTTTCTTCGTAAGAAGACGGTTCACAACATCAAAGGGAACCTTGTGTGACTGCGGCAAACATTCCGCGATCAGCATCCGGCCCGGTGTCGTTTCAACACGCATCATCACTTCTTTGCCGTCTTCATCAGTCTGCGGCACGCGGGTGTGGATTTTCGAGTGCAAAGTAACCGCACCGACTTCCAGCGCCTGATGCACTTCGGCCATATCAGCAATGATCATGCCTTCGCCGGGTTCGCCTTTGCGATCCATTGTAAGATAATAGATACCCAATACCATATCCTGTGAAGGAACGATAATCGGCTTACCGTTCGCTGGTGACAGGATGTTGTTGGTCGACATCATCAAGACACGTGCTTCCAACTGGGCTTCGAGGCTCAGTGGAACGTGGACAGCCATTTGGTCACCGTCAAAGTCGGCGTTAAAAGCGGAACAAACCAATGGGTGAAGCTGAATTGCTTTACCTTCGATCAAGACTGGCTCAAATGCCTGGATACCCAAACGGTGAAGCGTTGGTGCGCGGTTCAGCATCACGGGATGCTCGCGGATCACTTCCTCTAGAATGTCCCAAACTTCTTTGCGCTCTTTTTCGACCCACTTCTTCGCTTGTTTCAGCGTCATCGAGAGGCCTTTGGCGTCGAGGCGCGCGTAGATAAATGGCTTGAACAGTTCCAAGGCCATTTTCTTCGGCAGACCGCATTGATGCAGTTTCAACTCAGGACCGGTCACGATAACCGAACGACCGGAATAGTCGACGCGCTTACCAAGAAGGTTCTGACGGAAGCGGCCCTGCTTACCTTTCAGCATGTCGCTGAGCGATTTCAATGGGCGTTTGTTCGCACCAGTAATGGTACGACCGCGGCGGCCGTTGTCGAACAACGCATCCACAGATTCCTGCAACATACGCTTCTCGTTACGGACGATAATGTCCGGTGCGCGCAGTTCCATGAGGCGTTTCAAACGGTTGTTCCGGTTGATAACCCGGCGATACAGATCGTTAAGATCGGATGTAGCAAAGCGGCCACCATCCAAAGGCACCAGTGGGCGTAGCTCGGGTGGGATCACTGGAATGATTTCCAGGATCATCCATTCCGGTTTGTTGCCAGATTCGATGAAGCTTTCGACCACTTTCAGGCGCTTGATGATCTTCTTGGGTTTCAGCGTCGATTTGGTCGTCCGCAGATCTTCCATCAGATCGTCTTTTTCTTGCTGAAGATCGAGATCCTGCAGCATGATTTTAACCGCTTCTGCACCGATACCGGCGGAGAAAGCATCTTCGCCATATTCGTCTTGTGCTTCGAGCAGCTCGTCTTCGGTCATCAGCTGGAATTTTTCCAGCGCAGTGAGGCCCGGCTCAATAACTACATAGCTTTCGAAATAGAGAACGCGCTCAAGCTGCTTGAGTTGCATGTCGAGCAGAAGGCCGATCCGGCTAGGCAGCGATTTCAGGAACCAGATATGTGCAACAGGAGCAGCAAGGTCGATATGACCCATACGCTCACGACGCACTTTGGTTACCGTGACTTCAACACCGCACTTCTCGCAGACGATGCCCTTATATTTCATGCGCTTATATTTGCCGCATAGGCATTCGTAATCTTTTACCGGTCCAAAGATACGCGCACAGAACAGGCCGTCACGCTCTGGCTTAAACGTCCGGTAGTTGATCGTTTCCGGTTTCTTGATTTCACCAAAAGACCAGCTGCGGATCCGCTCAGGAGACGCGAGACCGATTTGGATCTGGTCAAATGTTTCCGGCTTTGCGATCGGATTTGCGAAATTTGTTACTTGGTTCATGTCTTAATTCCTCTTGGGCTTTCGCCCCAAATTTGAAATGCTGGGTGGAGTGAAGTTACTTCCTCACTCCGCCGCTATCGCAATGCCGTCGTCATCATCGCCGCCTTCTTCATCTTCGTCGCCGAAGCTGGAGAGTTGGACGTTGAGGCCGAGTGACCGCATTTCCTTGACCAGAACGTTAAAGCTCTCGGGAACCCCAGCTTCAAAAGTATCGTCGCCTTTGACGATGGCTTCGTAAACCTTGGTCCGTCCGATAACATCATCGGATTTGACCGTAAGCATTTCTTGTAGCGTGTAAGCTGCGCCGTACGCTTGCAAGGCCCAGACTTCCATTTCCCCGAAACGTTGCCCGCCAAACTGTGCTTTACCGCCCAGTGGCTGCTGCGTGACAAGGCTATATGGTCCGATCGAACGTGCGTGGATCTTGTCGTCAACAAGGTGATGCAGTTTGAGCATGTAAATATAGCCCACTGTCACCTTACGGTCGAACTTGTCGCCGGTCCGTCCGTCATACAGGTTAACCTGTCCGCTACGATCCAGACCCGCCAGTTCCAGCATATCCGAAACATCGCTTTCATGCGCACCGTCAAAAACAGGCGTGCCCATTGGAACACCATGACGGAGATGGCCGACCATTTCGACAATCTCGCCGATATCACGTGCATCAATATCTTCGTGATATTGCTCGCCATAAATCGCTTTCAGACGATCCTTGACCGCATCCGGTGGCGGTGCCGCCTGTGGATCCGGGTTGGCCAGCTTCCATTCTTCCAGGGCATTTGTTACCTGCTCGCCCAAGCCGCGAGCGGCCCAACCAAGGTGGGTTTCAAAAATCTGTCCGACGTTCATACGTGAAGGCACACCCAATGGGTTGAGCACGATATCAACGGGCGTACCATCTTCCAAGAATGGCATATCTTCTTGCGGAAGAATGCGGGAGATAACCCCTTTGTTTCCGTGACGGCCAGCCATTTTATCGCCGGGTTGCAGCTTACGCTTAACAGCGACAAAGACTTTGACCATCTTCAAAACGCCCGGTGACAATTCATCGCCGCGTTCCAGCTTCTCACGGCGGTCTTCAAACCGTTCGTTGATTAGCTTGATCGCTTCGTCATATTGTTGGCGGGTGGCTTCGAAATCGGACTGGACTTTGTCATCCTTGACCGCGATTTTCCACCAATCGGCATTTTCAAGTTCGCCCAGGCTTTCTGCCGTGATCGCAGCGCCTTTGCTCATTGGCTTAGGAGCGGATGTCGCGGTTTGACCGATCAGCATGTCTTTCAACGTGTTGAACGTCGCACGGTTTAGAATGGCGCGCTCATCGTCACGGTCTTTCGTGAAGCGCGAAATTTCTTCGCGTTCAATTGCCAAGGCGCGTTCGTCTTTGTCGATGCCGTGGCGGTTAAACACACGAACCTCAACAACAGTACCGGCAACACCTGGAGGCAGGCGTAGCGAAGTATCGCGAACGTCAGATGCTTTCTCACCAAAGATGGCGCGGAGAAGTTTTTCTTCCGGCGTCATCGGGCTTTCGCCTTTTGGTGTAATCTTGCCGACGAGAATATCGCCGGGCTCGATTTCGGCACCAATGTAAACAATGCCCGCTTCATCGAGGTTGCGAAGCGCTTCCTCACCAACATTTGGAATGTCGCGAGTAATGTCTTCAGGACCCAGCTTGGTATCACGAGCCATCACTTCAAATTCTTCGATATGGATCGAGGTGAAGACATCGTCTTTCACAATCCGCTCGGAGATCAGGATACTATCCTCATAGTTGTAACCGTTCCAAGGCATGAAGGCGACGAGGCTGTTTTTGCCCAGTGCCAGTTCGCCCATATCGGTTGATGGACCGTCAGCCAGCGTATCGCCTTTTTGGACAATTTCGCCCACTTTGACGAGAGGCCGTTGGTTGATGCAAGTATTCTGGTTGGAACGCTGGAATTTCTGGAGCGTATAAATATCCACGCCAGACTTGCCAGCTTCGACAGCACCCGATGCGCGGATCACGATCCGTGTGGCATCGACTTGGTCGACAATACCGGAGCGCCGAGCAGCAATGGCTGCGCCCGAGTCACGGGCCACGGTTTCTTCCATGCCGGTACCAACAAACGGTGCTTCCGCTTTCACAAGCGGCACAGCCTGACGTTGCATGTTCGATCCCATAAGAGCGCGGTTGGCGTCATCGTTTTCCAGGAATGGAATGAGCGAGGCCGCAACAGACACAAGTTGTTTCGGGCTAACATCCATCAAGGTAATGATATCGCGCGGCGCCATCAGGAATTCACCAGCCTGACGAGAGGAGACAATTTCCTCAACAAAGCTGCCATCATCGGTCAGCTCAGCGTTGGCCTGTGCCACGGTGTGTTTCTGCTCTTCCATCGCGGAGAGATAGACCACCTCGTTGGTAACCTTGCCGTCGATAATCTTCCGGTACGGTGTTTCAATAAAACCGTACTGGTTGACCCGGCTAAACGATGCGAGCGAGTTGATTAGACCAATATTTGGTCCCTCAGGCGTTTCAATCGGACAGATCCGGCCATAGTGAGTTGGGTGAACGTCGCGAACTTCAAAACCAGCACGCTCACGGGTCAGACCGCCGGGCCCAAGCGCCGACACACGGCGTTTATGGGTAACTTCGGACAATGGATTGGTTTGATCCATAAATTGCGACAGCTGCGAAGAACCGAAAAATTCACGAACCGTTGCAACAGCAGGCTTCGCGTTGATCAGATCGTTCGGCATCACAGTGGATACGTCGACAGAGCTCATCCGTTCTTTAACGGCACGTTCCATACGGAGCAGACCAACCCGATATTGGTTCTCGAGCAATTCACCCACAGAACGCACACGGCGGTTGCCGAGGTTATCGATATCATCGACTTCACCCTTACCGTCTTTAAGATCGACGAGGGTTTTGACGACTTCCAGAATGTCTTCCTTGCGGAGGATCGTGTAGTCGGCAGGCGCATCGAGCTCGAGACGCATGTTCAGTTTAACGCGGCCCACAGCGGACAGGTCATAACGCTCTGGGTCAAAGAACAAGCCTTCAAAAAGCGCTTCTGCAGTTTCACGTGTTGGTGGTTCACCAGGACGCATCACGCGGTAGATATCGGATAGCGCGCCATCACGATCATCAGCCTTGTCGACCTTCAATGTGTTGCGGATCCAAGGACCGGTTGTGACATGGTCGATGTCGAGCAGTTCGAGCTGATCAATGCCAGCACCATCCATCTTCTCAAGATTTTCTTCGCTGACTTCGTCGCCGGCTTCAATGTAAATCTCGCCAGTTTTTTCGTTGATCAGATCAAAAGCGCTGTAACGACCGAAAATCTCTTCGGTTGGAATGACGATATTTTTCATACCATCATTTTCGGCTTTCTTGGCAGCGCGTGGTGTGACTTTGGTGCCGGTGGCGAAAACAACTTCGCCGCTGTCGGCATCAACAATATCGAAAGCAGGCTTCTGGCCCTTCCACTGTTCCATCACGAATGGAATGGTCCAGCCGTCTTTGGCGCGTTTATAAACAATGCGCCCGTAGAACAGGTTCAGGATATCTTCTTCGGAATAGCCCTGCTTGACGATCTTGACCATTTCAGCCGACTTAGTCCGGCCTTCGTCTTCGATCTTACCTTGATTAAATTCAATCGCGCCCATGGGTTCGCGAATAGTGATCAGGTTGCCGTTGATTTCCAAAATCTCGGCGGGTTGCTTCATGCCAGCGACACGAACCATTTCACCAGCCTTAAAGTCAGGCTTCTTCTCTTTCACTTCGATAATCGCGTCGCCCAATGAACGCAGCAATGCGGTCACAGGCAATTTACGCTTCCGGTCGATACGAACGTTAACGATATCTTTGGCGTCAAATTCGAAATCGAGCCAGCTACCACGATATGGAATAACGCGGGCAGCGAACAGGAATTTGCCGGATGAGTGGGTCTTGCCGCGATCATGGTCAAACAAAACGCCGGGCGAACGGTGCATCTGGCTGACAATAACGCGCTCTGTGCCGTTGATGACGAACGTACCATTCTTGGTCATCAAAGGCATGTCGCCCATATAAACGTCTTGCTCTTTAATATCGAGAACAGAGCGCGCTTCGGTTTCAGGATCGACTTCAAAGACGATCAGGCGAAGGGTAACCTTCATCGGCGCAGCATAAGTGATGCCCCGTTGACGGCATTCTTCGACATTATATTTGGGATCTTCTAGCTCGTAATTGACGAAGTCCATTTCGGCGGTGCCAGCAAAATCGCGGATCGGGAAAACACTGCGCAGTGTTTTTTCCAGGCCGGAAACATAATCAATTTCTTTGTTTGAACGCAGAAACTGTTCATATGATTCGCGCTGAACCTCGATGAGGTTTGGCATTTCGATGACTTCATGAATGTCGCCAAAGATTTTGCGAATGCGTTTCTTACGGGTGGGTGTCGGAGCCGTCGTTTTAACCGAAGCTGCTTGGGTAGCCATATGTCTTTTGCCTTCTCGCCATCACCGGATTGGCGCTGCGATTGCAGGGCTTTACCGGCGGAAATCCAAAATTTATGAGGCGCTTCAAAACTACAAAAAGCCGCATGTCGCCTTGGGCCATTTCAGGCCAAGGAACTTGCAGCTTTTTAGCGTCCTGAAAACCGGTCAGAATTCATTCGTATGGCACACTGCGCAACTGCATGCCCTGTCTCGAAATCTGTGGTGAAGGGGCGATATAGGGAGATGTTGGATATGCGTCAAGGGCCGGGATTGGTTGCCTCTGGTTTGTCGCCATACCATTTTGTCGCGAGCACGCGCACGATCCAAAATAGCATGATCACAAGTATCAACGGTTCGGGAATGTCCAATAATCCGGTTTCACCGACGGCTTCGGGAAAGGCCGTTGCGCCGGGGCCAGTAAACAGCGACCCCGCTGCAATAAAATAGGCGAAACACATACGCCAAAGATGACGCGCGATGCGCTGTTTTCCGCTTATCCCGCGACGCACTATCACAATCAGATCGCCAGCCGCTGCCAACAAACCCAGCCCAGCAAAAAAATAGTGCGGGAAGGGCGGCAGGCCATCCTTCAATCCGGTAGCGCTGTTTTGTGCTTCCAGACCTAGTAGTACACCGGTCAAAGCAACGGCCAACGCGGTTGCAAGCGCTATAAAATCAAACCAGTTGCTGATACCATCGGGCCGTCTTGCTGCTGCCCAGGACGTGGCGACCAGATATATAGTGAACACGCCGGCCAGCACCGAAATCGCCATAGGCATGACAATCGCCATATATATGCCCGACAACGCCATGATCACCATCGAAGTAAAAAACACATTACCGACCAAGCGATGAGCTTTGGAACCCTTGCGCGCCACCAACGCACCAGCGCCTGCCAGAACCGCAACTGTCCCCAGGATGATATGAATATAGGTTACGACGATCATTGATTTTCCCTCACTGCAAGAATCGAGACAAGTCGCTCTATAAACGGATATTATCGAAAAACAATAAAACACTTGATGTTTATCGATATTGTGATATTGATAAACAATAAGAAACGATGAATCAGAAACGGAAATAGAAAATGACTCAAGCAAAGGAACAAAATGATATCGTGCTCAAATCGACACGAGGATTGCTCATCTTCTCTAAATGGCTGTTGATGCTTGGTGTAGGTGCCTTGGTGCTCGCCCTACCCGTGATTATTATATTCCATGAAAAGATAGTGACAGCGATGGCCGATGTGTTTGTGGCGCCACCCGGTCCGGAAGTTGTTGGGTTGATTGCCGGTCTCATTTTTATGGGCATCATCCTGATGCTGCTCACACTGTTTGCACTCAACCGGCTAAGAAAGATCGTCGATTCGGTAAGCGCGGGTAACCCCTTTACCCGGATCAATGGAACCCGATTGCGCGGTATGGGGATTGCGGTGCTTGCCATTCAGGTCGTGACCTTTTTTGGCGGACTGCTGGCAACCGGGCTCCTCTCTATGCTCGGAGAAGTGAAGCCGGATCAGGATTTTCACATGACCATTGATGGTAGCATCTCACTTAGCGGCATATTGCTTGTTCTACTTCTGGTCATCCTTGCACGGATATTTGATCGCGGTGCCGAGATGCAGGAAGAACTGGAAGGTACGATTTAATGGCGATCCAGGTGAAGCTCGACGACCTGCTGCACGACAATCGGATGACCCTGACCGAGTTGGCTGAGCGTGTGGACATCACGCTCGCCAATCTGTCGATCCTGAAAACCGGCAAGGCAAAAGCCATGCGGTTTTCAACTTTGGAAGCGATATGCCGTGAATTGAAATGCCAGCCGGGAGATCTGTTGGTTTTTGAGGATGGAGCTTGATGGACGATCCTTTCGCCACAAAGCGGCAGGAGTTGCATTGTTGGCAGGCCATGTCTTGACTATGTGTATTATATATATAATACAGTACGAATGAACGAAATTCAAAAAGAGACTGCGCTAGACCCGCAATCCCTGGCCCGAATTGTCGGGCTGTCCTTTTTGGGCACATTGGCGATCGGCATATTCTCCGCTTTCATCGTGGGAGAGGGGATCGATATCAATCTGTCTGCCGATATTATCGCGACGGCACAAAATATGCTGGAGGCAGAAACCGATTTGCGGGCCAAGGCTTACATCGCCGCCGCGACTTTTTGCCTTGGTGTTGTGTTCAACGTTGGTTTGTTCTTGCTCTTGCGCCATGCCGGTCCGTTGCTTGCCACCTGGAGTCTGGTGGTCAGCATGGCCTCTAGTTTGCTGTCGCTCATGGGTGCCGTCTTTGCACTCAATGCGGCCCACATTGCGGGAAATACAGCCTATATTGAATTGGCTACAGAATCACAGCGGCTCTTGTTGACCGGCTTGCAGGCAACCTCCGACTACACGTCATTTCATCTGGGGCTGGTTCTCTCCAGTATTGCCATGGCCGGTTCTTTCACACTTTTTTGGAAATCGGGTTTGATTCCGCGGGTCATTTCCGGTTGGGGCATCTTTGCATCTTTGTTCGTGGCCAGCATGATCGTCAGTCGCGATTTCATACCGATGTTAGGTCATTTCTATGTGACCGCCAGCTTCATGGCGTCTAACCTGATCGCGTTGGTTGCCACCGCTCTATATCTCTGCATTAAGGGAGTGCGGACTAACCCAAGTTAACAGTCTTGCTTCAATCAAAAATCAGTCATTGTCACGACTTTGCGGATCATCGCGGGATCATATTCAATCTGTCCGTCTAATATCAACATGGCCAGTCCATGCACCAACGACCAAGCGTGAAGCGCTGCGGCAGCGCGATCTTCGGCGGAGAGACTGTCCGGCATCATCTCCGCAATCCCGGCGCGTAACTGGCGAAAGGCTTCTCCCATTTCATCCGGATCACCATCGGTTAGATCCACTTCGCCAACCCGGTTGTAGATCAGGCGAACTAGAGCCGGATTGGAATGCGCCCATTCGACATAGGTAATGCCAACCTCAACAAATGCTTCGCGCCCGCCGCCGGCATCCTTCGCCGCCTTGGCTTGATTGGTGCCAAGCCTGCCCAATGCCTCCAACGCCAGCGCATCGAGTAAGGCATCCTTATTGGGGAAATGTCGGTAAAGCGCTGTCGCCGATACACCCAGGTCACGGGCTAGGGCGCGCAGTCCAAGCTCAGGATGGACCTGTTTCTCGATCCGCTCCATGCCCAACGCCAATGCCGCACCGCGCAAGTCGCCGTGGTGATAGGCGCGAGATTCGCCATCATTTTCTTGAATGTTGACACTGTTAGCATTTACTGACATGTTAACATCATAAACATTACGAATCGATTTGCCAAGCGGGAAGGAGCGAACGCAATGATGATTTACGCAACTATTGTCGCGGCGCTCGGCGTGATTGTCGCTATTGCACATAGTGTGATTGGCGAACGCCTATTGATCAGGCCGCTTTATGCTGAGCGGACCGACGGCATATTGGCTGACAAATCGACACGAGATATTATTCGGGCAGTTATGCATATGCCTTCGCTGGCTTGGGCTGGTCTTGCAATTGCTGTGCTGATCAATCGCTGGCAGGATGGCACTGATCTGATGCCAATCACCGCTGCGATTATATTTGTTATTTCGGGCGTAGGAAATTTGCTTGCGCTCAAACGGCCGCATCCGGGCGGTCTAATATTGGTGGCCATGGCGGTTTTGTCGCTGGCCGATATTTTGACTAACTGAAAAGGAAACGCTTCATGGCTTCTGTAATCGAAAAAACCATCCGTTCTGCCGTTACCCCTGTTCTAGGGGCGGTCGCAGGCTTCAACCGCAAAAGGTTAAGAGCACCCGAAGGCGGGCATCCTTATCTACGCGGTGTCCATGTCCCGATGAAGGAAGAAGAGACGATTTCTGCGATGCAGGTCACGGGTAGCATCCCCAACGAACTGGATGGCCGGTACATGCGTATCGGTCCCAATCCGGTGACCACGCCCGATGAAGCGAGTTACCACTGGTTTACCGGCGACGGCATGGCCCATGGTATCCGTGTTCAGGGCGGCGAAGCGGTCTGGTATCGTAATCGCTGGATCCGTTCCAATGCGGTAAGTGACGCTTTGGGCGAAGAACGCAAGCCAGGTACGCGTAAGCCAAGAACCGACACGGCGAATACCAATATCGTTGAAATTGGCGGCAAGACATTTGCCATTGTTGAAGCCGGCGGCTTCCCGGTTGAATTGACCGACGATCTGGAAACTGTGGCGCATAATCCTTTTGAAGGAACATTGACCAACGGCTTCTCTGCACACCCCCATTTTGATCCCAAGACCGGAGAGGCACATGCTATTGTTTATGATGCACCGGTTGCGGACACGGTCTGGCATGTGGTTGTCAGCCCCGAGGGCAAGGTCACCCGCGAAGAACCGATTGCGGTAAAAGATGGTCCTTCCATCCATGATTGCCAGATCACGGAAAATTTCGTGCTGGTCTTTGACCTGCCCGCTACATTTTCGATGAAACGGATGCTGGCCGGCTATGCCTTTCCCTATGACTGGAACCCGGACCATGGCGCCCGCGTTGGCTTGCTCCGTAAGGAAGGCAAAGGCAGCGAGACGATTTGGTGTGACTTGGATGAACCATGTTACGTTTATCATCCAGCCAATGCTTATGAGACCGATGACGGAAAAGTTGTGGTCGATGTGGTGGTCCACGAAAGCACTTATGCATCTACCGCATTCGGCCCTGGCGGAGAGTGGTCACGTTTTGAGCGTTGGACGGTTGATCCGGTTACCCAAAAAGTAGATCGTAAAATCCTGCATGACCGCGCTCAGGAATTTCCGCGCTATGACGAACGTCTGACCAGCCAGCCTTACCGCTATGCCTATACTATTTCCCTCGGAGGCGATCAGGGTGATTTTGATGTGGCTGGCCATGAGTTGTTCAAACATGATCTCGAAACCGGTGAAACACTGATACGCCATTTCGGTGAGACCCGCCATCCCGGTGAATTTGTCTTCGTTCCGCGCAGTGAAGATGCCGGTGAAGATGAAGGCTGGTTGATTGGGCTAGTCATCGATGCCGAGAATGAGACCACCGAATTGACAATCCTGAACGCCGATGATTTCCTGGGTGAACCACAGGCGGTCATCCATGTACCACATCGAATCCCTCCCGGGTTTCATGGGAATTGGGTACCTACCGCCTAGACGATTTTACTCCGCCTCAATCTTATCGGATCCAACTTCCCCCGAAAATTGTACGCCATCGTCCGTAATTTTCACCCAGGGGGCTTTGGATCCGACGTGAATATGACCAATATAGCCGCGATGTCCCGGATCGTCGTCCAGTAACCCAGCCGGGACATAGCATATATTGTTAGGTTCATCCTTGTGTGGAAGCGGGCTGCCGCATGTGCCGCAAAAGATCGACATCCAGTCACTGCCAGGGACTGTGTAGGATTTGATCATATCTTGACCGCTGGTCCAGGAGAGGTTCTCAAGTGTCGTGTGGAAGACTGCATTGCCATCGGTCCCAGACACTTTCCGGCATTTGGAACAATGGCATTGGCCAATCGGACCAGGCTTGCCGCTGACTTCAAATTTTACGCCGCCGCATAGGCAGCTTGCTCTGAGTGTCATTTCAAATCTCCCTCAAACGTACACCCACGCGCCTCCAATATAGGCCGCATTTCGCGATAGGCTTTGGGTGTATCGCGAAGAGGAATAAAGGGATGTAGGTGATGGATCAAATGATATTGCATCCCCATGGAGGCAATATTGCCAACCCGGCTGGTCCAGAATTTCGCATTGTCATAACGGCCCTTTTTGAACGCGGGATGATGCGGAGCCCAGCTGAAGAAAAACTGGATATAGGCGATGCCGATATGCCGTGGTGCCCACCAGAGCAGGGCGGCTTCAATCGCATAGCCATTCCATGCCAGCGCGAATAGTGAGGCGAAGAATGTGAGCTGATAGAGCGCGCCATCGACCAGCACATCATTGCGCCCGACCTTTTCGAGAATATAGCCATAACCGCGCATAGCGCCGCCTTTGCCGCGCTGGCGCTGGACAAAGCTTTGCCAGACCGCATCCCACGGACCTTTGGATTGGGTGGTGATATCGGGATCATTTTCCGGATGATTGACGTGCTTGTGATGCTCCATATGGGTCACTTTTTGCAGCCGGTATGGCATCGCCATGGGCAATAGGCTGAGATGGCCGACCAACTCATTGAGCCAGCGTAATTTTTCGCCGGGACGTGCGATCATTCCGTGCACCGCTTCATGCGCTGGCAGGAAGCAGGCCATGACGTTCACGCAGGCAATCGGAAAGGCAATCCAGAGCGGGAGTATATCCATAAACACCAATGGCCACAGTGAGAGCCAGATTAGCAAATTACCAAGACCCCAAACCGGTACTTCCCAGGGAAAGCGGTCGGCATATTTGCGGGCAATCATGCGTTCTTCTTTGCGCAATTCTGCTTCTGACAATTTTGCGGTCATGGCCGCGCCCAGATCCAGCTGCCCCGGAAAAAGGCAAATATGCCCCATGCACCGCCGATGATCAGGCCGAGTGTCAGCGTTGAGAAGCCCAAGGGTTGTTCCCAACCCAATCTATCCATGATCTGCGCAAAAAGAGGCCCAAAGAAGAGAAAGCCGAAGGTTATCGGCATGAAATGCAGTATGTTTTTAACCAGAAATTCGACGATCGCCATATACGAGCCTTTGAAAGTTTAGCGACCATCACCCTGTGACCAAGGATGACCGGATTTGTCAATCGCCTTCAAAGGCCATGAGGGCCTGCGTTTCAATTCCGGCTTCTGCCAGTTTGGCGCCACCTCCCAAATCGGGAAGATCGACGATGAACAGGGCTTGTGTCACAATGGCCCCTTGACCGCGCAACAATTGCGCGCCCGCCATCGCTGTTCCGCCGGTAGCGAGCAGGTCATCAACTAGCAGTACGCGTTGTCCCGGTTTCACAGCATCGATATGCATTTCAATCTTGTCAGTGCCATATTCCAGTGCATAATCAATGCTGACCGATTGTCCGGGCAATTTGCCTGGTTTGCGGAGCATGACTTTACCCTTTTCCAGCGCATAGGACATGGCCGCAGACACGATAAACCCGCGCGCTTCTATTCCGGCGATCAGATCAAAATCATCTGGGTCAACCAGTGCCATCATTCGGTCGATGGTTTGTTTAAAAGCAGGGCCATTTAGGAGTAGCGTTGAAACGTCACGAAACTGAATACCCGGTTTGGGGTAGTCAGGGATCGTTCGAACCAGCACGCGAAGGTCTTCGTTATCAGCCATTTTTTGCCCCCACTCCCTACCACTGACAACAGTGTAAGTTATTCTTTGCGATCGCGTAATATTGGGATAGGTTGGCACATAAAGGAGAAGATTAAAATGGCCGATTCCAATGTTCTTGAAAAGCGTGCAATCACACCGTTCGACCTGAGCGATGGCGCGCTCTATTCTGAGGATCGCTGGCAGGATCCATTTGCACAATTGCGCCGCGAGATGCCGGTCAGCTATTGCCCCGAAAGTCCGTTTGGGCCCTATTGGTCGGTGGTCACCCATGATCTGGTTCAACAGGTTGAGCTTGATGCCAAAACCTATTCATCCTCTTATGAGCATGGCGGTATCACAATCACCGACGGTACCGGTGAGGACGAGTTTCCCAATTTTATCGCGATGGATGCGCCGGTCCACACTGCGCAACGAAAGGTTGTGCAACCCTCTTTTAACCCCAGTGAGATGTTGGCTCGTGAACCCGAAATTCGGCAGCGGACAAAAGAGTTATTTGACGCGCTTCCCACCGATGCGTCTTTTGATTGGGTGGAGGAAGTATCAGTCAAGCTGACTATCGGCATGCTTTGCGTGCTGTTCGATTTCCCGTGGGAAGAATGGCGTGATATGAAGCGTTGGTCCGATACGGCCAGCGAAGTGAATCCTGATTTCAGCGAAGAACGACGGCAAGCCTTTTTTGCTGAAATGTTCCAGATGCTGCAAAAATTCGACACATTATTTGAGAAGGAACGGGCGCAGGAGCCGAATGACAAGATTCTCAATCGCATAATCCACAGCGAATCTATGGGTAATATGCCAGAGCTGGAGCGGCTAGCGAATATCGCGCTTTTGATTGTCGGCGGTAATGACACGACAAGGAATTCCATGAGCGGTTTTGTTCGCGCCTGCAATCTGTTCCCGGACCAGTTTGAACTTTTGCGCAAAGATCCTTCGCTCATTCCCAATGCGGCTCAGGAAATTATCCGCTGGCAATCACCGGTCACCCATATGCGGCGGACTACGACCTGCGAAACTGAGCTAGGCGGTCAGATCATTCCGGCTGGGGAGAAGGTCATCCTCTGGTACATCTCGGCCAATCGTGATGAAAATCTATTTGCCAATCCCGATATCGTTGGCTTTACCCGCGACAATGCGCGTCGTCATATTGCCTTTGGTCACGGTGTTCACCGATGCGTAGGCGCACGTCTTGCGGAAATGCAGTTGGCCATTCTCTTTGAAGAAATTTTAGGCCGGAATGTCTTGGTCGAACAGACCGAACCACTCACTTATTCGGGTAGCTGTTTCCTACATGAGATTGACGAGATGCCTGTCAAGTTTGTGCCAATCAGCTAAGTTAACGTCTTTTCCAACTTTGCGTCCTATAAGAGCAGCAACATGGCCTTCTTGTGTCGGTCAGGAATTTTCTCTGGTGATTTGGGCTATGATTAGAAAAAATACACTTTGCTTGTCGCTCGCTGCGGCATTGATCGCAGCAAGTCCTGCACAAGCCGATGAATTATTCGCCGGTATTGGCTCACAAGATATCGTAACGCCGTTGGCACAAGATACTGGTGCGGACGGGGTGGATTTTCAATTGGGATACCGGGGCGAGCCGATAGAGGCTTTGTCCTTTATTGCGAAGCCGTCGCCTTACATCTTGGCCTCGGTAAACACCGCAGGAGACACTAGCTTTGCAGCAGTAGGCTTGAGCTGGAAATTTGGCGACAAAATCTATGTCCGGCCCGGCATTGGCATTGCCATTCACGATGGACCGGAATTAGCCTTTGCGCCAGATGGCTCGCAGACACAGTTGGGATCGCGCGTGCTTTTCGAACCGGAACTTGCAGTCGGTGTTCAGATTTCTGAGCGGGTGGACCTGGAAGCTAGTTGGGCTCATCTCAGCCACGGACGGATATTCAGCAGTGTGCAAAACCCGGGCATAGACACCATTGGGATGCGGTTGGTTATCAAAGTTCCTTGACAAGAAGCAATATATGTAACTACTTACATACATGACCGATGACTATTTGCGCCGATCCGGCATCACAACACTGGGAACCCGAATCCGGCGACTGTTCGAGCGATTGAATGGGAACGTCGCGGATATTTACCGTAATGAACTTGGCTTTGAACAACGCTGGTTTGCGCTTGCCATGCTGCTTGACGATCACGGACCAATGCAGAGTGGAGAGGCTGTTAATCTGTTGGGGCAAAGCCATGTCGCGATTGTGCAAGTGGTTCGCGGTATGGAAAAAGCCGGTTTACTGGAGCGTAAAGCCCACCCCTTGGACGGCCGAAGCAAAACTTTGCATCTGACTGATGAGGGGAAGCGCGTGATTGCGCGTGTGCGAGATATATCGGCCATTGTCGATCAGGCGGCATTGGCGCTGTTGAAAGAAGCTAGTCCTGATTTTCTGAACCAATTGGATGCACTGGATGATGCGCTGGAGCGTGTCAGCTTTGCGGACAGAATTGCAGAATCAGCCAAGTCCAAGGGAGTGAATATATGATCACGGCAATATTGTTGGCCGCAACCCCTGTTGCCGCCAATTGTGAGCAAGAGCGAGAAGCTATTTCCAACATGGCTGACGCGATTGAAGAACGTTATGTTCTGGAAAAAACCGCTCACAAATCGGCGACGGACCTGAGGGAGGAAAATCGACGTGGTGTGTTTGATCGTCATTGCGATGATCCTGCTGCCTTCGCCGAATATATGACAGAATATCTCAGAACCGAGATGAAAGACGGCCATCTCTATGTGGAGTACGCGCCCAATTCCCATGAACACGGTGATGACGATTGGATGGAGAAATGGCGCGGAGAAGCGGCATCGAGAAATCATGGTGTAAAGGCGGTAAAGCGATTCAAGAACAACATCGCCTATCTGCATATTTCCGACTTTTATGAATATGATCCGGCGAAAAAGGCGCTAACGGCGGCTTTTGAACTGGTAAGTAGCAGTGATGCGCTGATCCTCGATCTACGCGGAAACCCAGGGGGCACGCCTGAGACGGAATGGCCGGTGCAATGGACGTTTATGAACGCCGGATCGATTACTCCCCTCCGCAAAGAGAAACGCAGTGGTGCGGAACCGGATATGCCCGAACCGTTATTGGATTGGCCCCGTTATGGAACGAAGCGTCCCATGGTCATATTGGTGGATAAAACTACATTCTCGGCGCCCGAAGCGGTGGCCTATTCACTGCAAGCACAAGGCCGCGCGATTGTGATGGGATCACCGAGTGGCGGCGGTGCGCATATGCTTGGAGAGGGGATTGCTTTGTCCGGTGGTTGGAAAATCAACGTTCCCGAGACACGCCCATATAGTCCGCATACTGGAGGAAATTGGGAAGGAACTGGTGTTATTCCAAATGTTGAGACCTCAAAAGAAGATGCGATTGCCACGGCGCAAAAGTGGTTGGCTGATCGGCTGTCATAGAAAAAGGCGGCCTCCACTTGGGAGACCGCCCTTGTTCTTTTCAATAAACCGAAACGGCTTATTTCAACTCTACGGTACCGCCAGCTGCTTCGATCTTGCCTTTGATTTCTTCGGCTTCGGCTTTGTTAACGCCTTCTTTGATCGCTTTTGGTGCGCCTTCAACCAGTGCTTTCGCATCGGTCAGACCCAGAGCGGTGATCGCACGAACTTCTTTAATCACCTGGATTTTCTTGCCGCCATCGCCGGTCAGAATGACGTCAAATTCGTCTTTCTCTTCAGCAGCAGCTTCACCGCCACCAGCAGCCGGTCCGGCAACTGCAACAGCAGCAGCCGCAGAAACGCCCCACTCTTCTTCAAGAGCTTTTGACAATTCAGCCGCTTCCATAACGGTAAGTTTTGATAGTTCTTCAACAAGTTTAGCAATATCAGCCATTTTAATTACTCCAAATTTCTAATCAGTTTTATTCAGTAAAATTACTCACCCGCAGCGGCGTAAGCGCCAACCACACGTGCAAGGGCTCCAGCAGGCTCTTTAACAACCCGTGCGATTTTCGTTTGTGGTGCAACAAGCAATCCAACAATCGTTCCGCGCAGTTCGTCGAGAGAAGGCATGGAAGCCAGGTTTTTCACGCCTGCTTCGTCCAGAAGGGTATCTCCCATCGCGCCGCCAACAATCTCCAAACGATCATTGGTTTTTGCGAATTCCACTGCAATTTTTGCAGCAGCCACCGGATCATCCGATGTGGCAAGTGCGACCGGTCCGCTCAGCATATCGCTGATCGGTGCATAGTCGGTACCTTCCAGAGCGCGTAAGGCGAGGCGGTTTTTTGAGACTTTAAAGCTGGCACCAGCTTCACGCATCTTTCCGCGGAGTTCTGTAGACTGGGCTACAGACAGGCCCAGATTGCGTGTTACGACGACAACCCCGGCTTCCTTGAAAGTCGCGTTCAGCGCAGTAACGGCTTCGGCCTTTTGACCACGATCCATATTTTGCTCCTTCACGTGAACCTCTCTCGAAAGAGAAGCTCAATACTCAAAATTCGTCATGCTGAAACAAGTTCAGGATGACGAGCGAAAGGATTGATCGAAACCAATCCTGTATAATCCGAAGGGGGGTTTTGGTCGCATCGTCCGCATATCAAATGCTAAACTTTTCGACCGCAGGATCCGATTACTCTTGGCCTGCGAAAAAACTGATCCCCGTCTAGGCTGGAAATTAAGAAGGTCAAATTACCTTCACCCGCTGTCTCGGACGGTGATTGCTGACTAACACCAGCATTCGATGGCGGCTTTAGCGGGATAGAGAGGAATGTCAAGAGATTCGGAAGGAGATATCGATTTGCTCAGAGCGTCAATATCCTTACATTGTAGCCATGACGAGCATACCAATAACCCGACAGGAATACCCGCAGCAAAAGCAGGAACACATCCGAACTGCTGTGCGTTCGGCAGAGGCGACTATCACGGAAGCTCATAAGTCGCGATTGGCGACTCTGGATGATGCAGATATATTTCATACTTTCCTGAGCGATCCAGATATATCCGCACCGATCTATACCCTGCCGCGTCCGCTCACCGTCGATGCCATCAGAAACTTTATTGCCGACCATCTAGAGCAACGTGAGCGCGGTGAGGGATTGTTGTTTCTCAATCTTGACGAAACAGGCGAGATTGGCGGTTACATAGACATCGTGATCTGGCCGGAATGGGCGGCAGGAGAATTGGGCGGTGCGGTTGGCAAGCAACGACAAGGGCAAAGGCGTGGGATAGAGGGTGCGCGACTGGGGTTTGATTGGTTGTTCGATGTGCTGGGGCTGGAGCTGATTTGCGAAACCGCCGCGCTTGACAATATCCGCACGGCCAAGCTTCTTGATCATCTCGGTTTCAACCGCAAAGGCGAGATAACCAGCCAGCGCCCCGATGGCACGATGCGAGCATCGCTGGTCTGGGAAGTTACGCGGTTAGAATGGGATGCATATCACCAGCGATAAACGCCGCTACTCACATATACGTTGAACCAGCAGCTATTGCTGCGGGTTTCACCCAATTCCAAATTTTATTTTGCTGAACGTAACCTCTCGACATTTCGCGGCGAACACCTGTCGTCCCCCAACCGAAAACTTGTGTTTTCCCCCAACCCAAGGACGAATATTTAATGAAAAATGTACGTAGTGTAGTTGCTTTTGCCGGCCTGGCCGGTGGTTTGATGATGTCTGTTCAGGCGCAGGCCCAATCCGAACGGGAAGAAGGCTTTTATCTCTCCGCATCTGGTGGCGCTGAGTTTTTTAACGATAGTGATTTTGTCGGAACACAAAATCCCGACGCTGGAGTTCCTGGCGTTGCAGGAGCGCCTGCCAATGTTAGCGTCGACTATGACACTGGCTTTGCGATTAAAGGCGCGATTGGATATCAATTCAAAGATGGCCTAATCAGCTTTCTGAAACCGCGTGCTGAACTGGAAGTAAGCTATGCCGAAGCTGATGTCGGCGGCGGTAGTTTTAACGGCGGCAATCAAAGTTTTGATGGTGATATTAACCGGCTGACTGTGACCGGCGCGCTCTATAACGACATTGTCTGGTCACCAAATCAGAAGGTTGTTCCGTACTTTGGCGGCGGTATCGGGATCGGTGTGGTTGATACCGATATCGATTATTTCCCCAATAATGGGGTCGCCACAGCGCCAACATTCGGCGTGCGCGGAGATCCAACGGGTCTGGTCACGTTTAGTGCTATCGGAGCAACGGCAAAGGTTAGCAAGAACTTCGATATCTTTGCCGAAGGTCGTTACACAAAAGTCTATCGCCGTGATTTCGAGCGTCGTTTCATTGCAGGTGGTAATGACGGATTTAGCGCGAATCTGCGCGATGATACCGAGTCATTTGGCGTAGGAATTGGACTGCGCACGCGCTTCTAAATCCGCAATGGATAAAAAACGAGAAAGGGTCGGAGTTTTTCCGGCCCTTTTTTTGATTTGAGCCCTTGCTTGTGAGTCCGATCAAAACAGGTTAGCCTCGTTCCAAAGTCGCAAAGACAAAGCAGGAGAGCAATATGACCTACGTACCATCAAACAGGGCGATCTATGATGCCGACAGTCATATCATGGAGCTCCCCAATTTTCTGACCAGCTATGCCGATCCGGAACTGCGGGATGAGATCCCTGAGGTCAGTTACAGTGCCTCTTTGGTCAATGATGAGGAAGTCGAAGTGATCATGGGGCAGGGCGGAGATCATAGCGCTGAGCATAAACAATCGATGATTGATCTGGGGGATGACCTCATCGCACAATCCAAGGAAATACAGGCACTGGGGGCATTTAACAGTGCCGACCGATCGAAGGCAGTTGATCTGCTTGGTTTCCGCAAGCAGTTGGTTTTCGCAACCCATAGCGTCGCTTTGCCTTTCCATCCGAGTTCGAAAACCGAAGCGCGTTTGCGCTATGGTGCGACCCGTGCGCACAATCGCCATATGGCTGATTTTTGCAGCGATGATGACCGGTTGGTTGGTGTCGGGATCGTTCCGCTCGATGTGCCGGAAATGGCGATTGCTGAACTGGATTTTGTGATCGAATCGGGACTGGAGGCCGTCTGGGTTCCACACCGTGCACCGATTGGATTTTCCTGTGGTCATATCGATCTGGAACCTTTTTGGGCGAAGCTCGCTGAATCTGGTTTACCATTCGTGTTTCATGTTGGCGGCTCCCCGCTTCAGGCCATGAAGAGCTGGAGTAATAACGGCAAGGCAGCGGTCAAGGACTGGATGGGCGGCGGCGAAAACGTCCGAACCAAGGATGCTTTTGTCCTGCACCAGGCGGTTGAGACGTTTGTTTCGATGATGGTTGCCGAAGGTATTTTTGAACGCCATCCCAAACTGCGCGGCGCCGCGGTGGAACTAGGAGCGGGCTGGGTGCCGGAACTGCTGCGCCGGATGGATGACCTAACACGGATATACTCACGCGCCGATACAAGCGTGCGTTTTGAACGGAAGCCATCGGAACAGATCATTCAGCAAATGGCCTTCACACCATTCCCGCACGAAGATGTTGCGAACATGATCGAACAGTCCCATCCGGATTTATACATGTTTAGCAGCGACTATCCTCATGTGGAGGGTGGCCGCGATCCACTAGGCAAGTTTGATGGACATCTGGCGGCGGCCAATGATCAGGTGAAGGATGCGTTCTTCACCGAGAACTTCCTACGCATCTGGCCGGAAGCGCGGGCGCATTAATATTGAACACGGCGCCGAGCAAAGGCTGCCATATCAGTGACTGAGCAAAAACTCTCCCGCGTTCTGGGCTTCTGGGACGTATTCTTTATCGCCGTGGGTCAAGTCATCGGTGCTGGTGCCGTGGCGCTGACCGGTGTTGCTATTGGCATGACTGGGCCGGGTGTTTTTCTAGCCTATATCTGTGCTGCATTGTTGGCATTGCTGACTAGTGTTCTTGCGATGGTCGCTGGTTCGGCGCTCCCCGTTATAGGCGGATATTATGTCTGGCCATCACGCCTATGTGGCGGTTGGCTGGGGTCGATATCCTTGTTTCTGGTGTTGATGGTTTGTGTCGTCAGTATCAGCCTATTTGGTAAGGCATTTGGGCTTTATCTGGAGCCAGTTCTACCGTTCTTGTCACAGGATCAGTGGGGCATCGTGATGATCGTTGTCATCTTCCTTGCCAATTTCTTCGGCCTGAGAATTGCCAGCCGCGTCCAGATGTTTCTGGTGTTGATCATGCTCTCCGCCTTCGCACTTTATGCTGGGTTTGCGGCACCAGAAATGGAGGTGCGCGATCTAACACCTGTCGCACCTAACGGACTAATGGGTTTCCTGACCGCAGTGTTTGTTCTCAAATTCGCCACGACTGGTGCTTCCACCATCGTATCGCTGGGTGGGGAGATGAAAAATCCAGGCCGTAACATCCCGTTGATCATGGGCGGTGCGACGATGGTTGTTGGATTTATCTATGCCCTGATCTCCTTTGCCAGTATTGCAGCTGTTCCTTGGCAGGATATGGCCGATCAACCACTCACTTTGGCCGGACAGGCATTTCTCCCCGGTTGGGCGCTCACATATTTCTTGATTGGCGGGGCCGCTTTGGCGCTGGTGACCACGTTGAATGCGTCGATTATTCAAGTGCCGCGCAACTTCATGGTCGCAGCCTGGGATCAACTTATTCCGCCCATATTGGGGAAGTTAAACCGAAATGATGTACCGCATTTTATGCTCATCATCGTATTGGCATTGGGAATAATTCCGTTGATCGCTGGCCTCGAAATTAGCGCTATCGCCCGAGCGGTGGGCATTATCACGTCTTTTCCGACGATCCTGATTCTTTGGTCGGTGATGTGTATTCCCAAGAAATTTCCAGAAGCCTACGAAAAGGCAGTGTTCAAACTCAGCACATTTTGGCGGTGGTTCTTCTTTATATTTTCAACAACCAGCGTGTTGATTGGGTTAGTCATACTCACCCAAGATATGACGCCGGTGGTTCTGGGAGCGATTGCGATCAGTATCGCTCTCTCGATACTCTACTATCCGGTAAGGCGGGCTTATATGAGGGGTAAGGGCGTAGATCTGGATCGGCAAACTACCGACTGCGCCATCTTCGCTCACTGATCCTTCTGTAGCACGCCTGGTTCGATGTCATAATAGTCGCCTTTATCGGCAACAAAGATGTGGCTGAACAACTTGGTTTGCGTTGGACCGTCAAATGCCCCCATGGCAATGGCAATTTTATCGTGATGAATGGGATCCCAAAATAGAAAGGATCCGCAAGTCTGACAAAAACCGCGCCGCACTTTTTCGCTCGTTTGATACCAGCGCACATTATCTTCGCCGCCGATAGTCACACTATCCATGGGAAGATCAACCGAGGCCCAATAGTGACCGGATTGTTTGCGACACTGGCTGCAATGGCAGGCATCTGCTTCGGGTAAATCGCCTGCAACCGAGATCGATACTGCACCGCAGAGACAGGAAGCTTTGTGATCTGTCTGGTCCAATTGCGTCTCTTTCAAATAATAAAGGCCGGGGTTTCGCCCGGCCTTTTAAGCAATATAATGACACTTTTCCAGAAATCTATCTGACTAGGAAGCTTCGATCGCATCTTTCAAAGCTGTAGCAATTTGATCGGGCTCGAAAGTTCTTGTCACGGTCGATAATACTTTTTGATCATCCAGATCAACTAACAATAAATGACCAGTTTTAATGGTACCATCTAGATGTGCCTTAACTGCTTCGTCGACACCGGCAGCTTTGGCCTGAGCGTAGAAATCAGCTTCGTCGCGGTTTGTATAATCCAAGGTAACAAATTCCAGTCCCGCCATTTCGCCTCGCGCTTGTACTTCCTTGACCTTTGGATCGAGTGCTTTGCAGCTACCACACCAATCAGCATAGACTAGAACAGCAGCCGTTTTGACTTGCGCAGCTTCATCGGCTGCCACCTCTGTCATTGCCTCGGCGTTTGTATCATTTGTAGCCACTGCATCATCTGCACCCGAGCAAGCCGTGAGCGACGTTATCGCAGCTAAGGATACTGCTAACATTCTCATATTCATTATGTTCTCCATTTTTCGCAAAAGCGGTTTGGTTGAACCTCCATCGCGATTGGCATTAGGTGGCGATAGGTTGACGGTCAATCGCAGTAACGCGGGGTTTTCGATAGATAATATGGTGCAGAAATGAAAAAGGCCGGGATTGCTCCCAGCCTCTTCTAACATTCTCTAATTTGGTAGCTAGATTAAGCCCCTTCAATCTCTCCGAGATCGATTTTCAGGCCAGGGCCCATCGTGCTCGAAAGACCAACTTTCTGGACATATTTGCCTTTTGCGCCTGATGGCTTGGCTTTGACCACAGCGTTCATCAACGCATCGAAATTCTTGCGAAGATCGGCTTCTTTGAAGCTCGCTTTACCAATGCCGTTGTGAATGATACCGGCTTTTTCAACACGATATTCAATCTGTCCGCCCTTGGCATCTTTAACAGCCTGAGCAACATTTGGGGTTACAGTGCCGAGTTTCGGATTAGGCATCAGACCTTTAGGGCCAAGTACCTTGCCGAGACGACCAACAACACCCATCATGTCTGGCGTTGCGATCACACGATCAAAGTTAAGATCGCCGCCCTGCATAGCTTCCATCAAGTCTTCGGCGCCGACGACATCTGCGCCCGCTTCTTTCGCTTCATCTGCTTTCGCGTCTTTGGCGAAAACCGCAACACGACTGTCTTTACCAGTGCCTGCAGGAAGTGAGATTACGCCGCGGACCATTTGGTCAGCATGACGCGGGTCAACACCGAGGTTAATTGCGATGTCGAAGGTTTCATCGAACTTTGATTTGGACGCCAGATCTTTGATGATCTTGATCGCTTCATCAATACCGTAAAGTTTTTCGCGATCTACGGCTTCGTTTGCGGCTTTTGCGCGTTTGGTGAGTGTAGCCATGTCTTATCCCTCCACCACTTCGATGCCCATGGAACGTGCGCTACCCGCAATAATCTTCATCGCTTGATCAATGTCATTGGCGTTGAGATCTTCCATCTTCGCTTCGGCAATTTCCTTCAGCTGCGATGTTTTGATCGAACCAGCGACTTCTTTGCCCGGTTCGCCAGACCCTTTTTTCAGCTTGGTCAATTTCTTGATCATATAGCTGGCAGGAGGAGTCTTGGTAACGAAGGTAAAGCTGCGATCGGCATAGACGGTAATTTTCGTCGGGATCGGAGCGCCTTTTTCCATCTTGTCTGTAGCTGCGTTAAACGCCTTACAGAAGTCCATGATGTTAACGCCGCGCTGTCCCAATGCTGGGCCGATTGGCGGGGATGGATTTGCAATACCAGCAGGTACTTGCAAATTGATGTAGCCATCAATTTTTTTAGCCATTTTGGCTGTCCTTTCATTCTATCGAGCGCGGCATGATTGCCTTGCTCTCAAATTAAGCGGTTCAAACAGAGAGCAAGCTCTCCTCCCGCAGGGAATCACTTTGGAATTTGCCAAAGGATGCGGCGCTCTAGGCGAACTTGGTCTTGAATGCAAGTCAGGCCGTCAGGATAGTTTGCGCAAAAAGAGAAACTCATGATCCGCCTGATTGCCAACCATGAAAACGGTGTCGGCAATATGTTCAAATCCATAGCGGAAATAGAATTTCTGAGCTCGGACATTTTCCGAAAATACACTGAGTATGATTTCGTCACGAGATTGCTGCTTGGCGATACCCAGAGCCCAGGACATTAACTGATCGGCAGCGCCGGTACCGAATAACTCAGAGCGAAGATAAAACTGCGAAAGTTCGATCAAACGAGCAGCACCAGGATCATAATCAAGGCCTGGTTCCAGCGATAACTTACAATAACCAAGCAATCGATCATCATATTTGTCGACGATCAACCGATAAATCAGATTCGGATTGGCGATGTTTAGCGCGATCTGAGCTTTGCTATGGGTTTGATCCAGATAAGAGGAAAGATCGTCGGTCGAATACAAATCGCCAAAGGCATCAACAAATGTCTCACGACCCAATCGAGCAAGTGCATCGCTATCGGTTTCTTTTGGGGATCGAAGGGCAATGTCCACTTACATGCTCCTCAAAAAAGAAGACTCTGTTTCGTTAGATATGGCGGCCAAATCTGTTGTCAGATCTGACGAACGATCGTTAACTAATCAAATCAACTTCACCAAAGTCCAGCTCGACCGGCGTTGCACGGCCAAAGATTGATACAGAGACTTTGACTTTGTTCTTGTCGAAATCCAATTCCTCAACAATGCCGTTAAAGCTGTTGAACGGTCCGGATTTAACTTTGATCTCGTCGCCAATTTCGTAAGCAACGGTGATCCGTTCTTTCGGAGCATTGGCCGCTTCTTCTTTGGTATTCAAAATGCGCGCCGCTTCGGCTTCGCTAATGGCTTGCGGTTTGCCGCTGCTGCCCAAGAAGCCGGTTACTTTCGGCTGGTTCTTGACCAAGTGATAGGCATCATCGGTCATGGTCAGCTTTGCCAGCACATAACCAGGGAAGAACTTGCGTTCGGATTGTACCTTCTTGCCGCGTTTTACTTCGGTGATGGTTTCGGTGGGAACTTCAATTTCCTCAACCAACTCGGTCAGACCCAGACGCTTTGCATCCGCCTCAATCGCTTCCTTGACCTTGTGCTCAAAGCCTGAATAAGCGTGAATAATATACCAGCGTGCAGCCATGCCCAAAACCCGTTCTAAATATCTTTAAGATTGATCAGCAAGGCTAAGTAGCCAGCCGACAATCCCGTTAAAACCTGTATCAATGGCAAGGAAAAACAGACCAAGAATGGTGGTCATGATCAGCACCAAAATAGCGGTACGAACCGTCTCGGGCCATGTTGGCCAAACGACTTTACTGCTCTCAGTTCTGACCTGATTCATAAATTGGCCAGGATTTACTTTTGCCATTGCTTCAATTCCTACATTTGTTCCCGGCTTCAACATAAACTCCGGGTGTCAGTCGCTGGACTGTGACGGATATATGCATGATTTCGGAAAGAACCAGACCTTTAGACTCGGATTCGCAGATTCGCAAGGGTGGAGTACGGTTTTCTGTCAGTTTGCCACGATGATTGACTTGATCCATGGCAAATGTTCGCGACCGAGGAAAATCTGGTTATCGATCAAATAAGTGGGTGTTTCAAAAACTTTCAGCTCATCGCCCTGTTCGCGGATGGTCGCTAGTTTCCCGAATGCATCAGGCCAATCCGGCTGCTCGCACCCACAATCGTCGAGAATCTGCGCAACGACCGCTTGATCTTCGAGGTCAGCATGATCCGCCCAATAGGCTTTAAATACAGCGCGAATGAAGAAGACCGGGTCACCCTTGATAACCGCAAGCGCAGCCAAAGCGGCATCCGATCCTCTGGGTTTATCGGCAAATTGCATTTCAAGATTTTGCACCTCGGCATAATGCAAATGTGCATCTCGCTGTGCGATAGCGCGAACCCGGCGATGGCGATCTCCAACCGTTTCATCAGGCTGTTCGACTGGAATTCTAAAAGGCCGTGAGGAGAAGGGGTGCCAGAGTGCTTCAACTCCAGTTTTCTCAATCAACGCCAAAGTCGGTTCGAACGCCAGATAGGATGCGGCAGATTTGAAATCGATATAGATGGTCAGCACCGAGACTCTCCGAACGACATTCCATTTTGGGCAATGCCATAAGCGATATCGGGGGCAGGGCCGTTGCGGCCCATCAGATGCCAGCGCACGTAAGGAAGATGTTCGCGCCCAAACAGGATGTGATCACCAAAAACAAATGTTGGCACGCCATATATGCCCGACGGATGCAGCTGCGGTTGCAGCGCGTCATGGATCGCGCGTCCTTCGCCTTGTTGGAACATCTCAAAGCCGGCGGTTTCAACGCCCGCTTCTTTCAAACAATTTGCGACAACAGCAACATCCTCAATATCCAGCTCCCGTCGCCAAAAAGGAGGATAAACAATATTGAGATAATCCCCCATGCGATCCCGCGCAGTCTGTGCGACCCATAAAATCCCGATATTTGCGATGGAGCTATCCCAGATTTTCTCCGTGCCCTTGAGCATATACCCCTGCCGCTCGGCATAGCGGCGGGCATCAGCATAACCATATTTCACCGCTGTCCATTGGTCTGCGCTGCGTGTGCTTTTGACGACCTTGCCTTTCTTCTTTTGTGCGGAACCCAAATAGCTTGGGATATCAAGCGTCAAAGGCCGCCAATCAAACAGCATCCCCAGCTCTTCTTCGAGTGCAAGAATGGGTTTGATAGCGACAAAGGCATAGGGGCTTTTGATATCGATATAGACGATCAGCGGCGCATCGCTTTCAAGGGCTTTCAAGCGGACGCCTCCTGCGAAACAGGAGCGTGATCGCGAATGCTATTCCAGATTTGGACCTCATGTTTGATGAAGCGCCATTCACCGGCTCGCTTTTCCAATGTACTCCGATAAAGGCCGCGAAGCTGGATGGGCTTGCCTTTGCGTCCAGCATGACCGTCCGCATCATAATAGGCTTCGGCTTTGGCGCTATCGCCATCAACCTCGATCAAAGGTGTATAGAGACAGTGCCGCAGATCCTGAACCGGATCGCGCATTTTTTTAATCCACTTGGAAAACCCGGTCCGTGCCTCTTCTGCACCGTCGTGAATATTGCCGCCAAAATTCAGATAGCAATCGTCCCAAAAGTAGGTCGCAATATCATCCGCCGACCCACGATCGACCGCGAAGCAATAACCCGCATAAAGGTTTTGGATTGATTCATGGTCACTTGGCATCGGTATCTCCGATCAAGAAGGTAGCACCTTCGAAGGGTGCATGCCATCGACATAGCCCATGAACGGCAGATGGATATTATAACCCAATAGTTCCTGCACCCGTTTCGGCATTTTGGAGACCTTCTCAGGTGATACTGCCAGCAATTGCTGTTCGAGCGGACGGCACCAGCCTTTGCAAAATTGCGGTGTGACGATCAGACGGGGGCTCTCGGATTCATTCGCACCGCCGCGATGCCAGAGCGTGCCTTTAGCGATCATCAGAGATCCTGCCGGCATTGTCGCCTTCATCGCTTTTAAATGATCGCCAGTGCTCTCACCTTCGCCATCAATACGCCCGGTAACGAAATCATCCGCACTGTTCGCACCATCGGGTTGCTCATCGCCCCATTTGTGGCTGCCCGGAATGATCTCCGTCGCGCCATTATTCTCTGTCGTTTCTGTGATCGACCAGAATGTGGACATGCTCAATGGTTCGCGCGGACGGGCGAGGCCGCAATGGCTATCGTCAAAATGCCATGGCTGCGCGGTTTCTCCCGGATGCAGGTTGATGGCGAGGCTGGCGTATAAGAGCACGCTTGCGCCCAATTCGCGCTCGGCGAATGCCAATTGCAGTGGATGAGAAATCAAATCGCCAAAAACGGGGTCCTTATCAAGCATCGCATAGATACGATTGGATTGGGATCCCTCGAAATTATTGCGGCCCCGGATATCGGCATCAATCCAGGGTTTGAGTGCCGAACTCTGTGTTTCAAGTTCTGCCGGAGAAAGCACATTTTCAAAAATGACATAACCATCTTCCTGAAACTGGGCCCAGGCATCTTCAAAACTGCGCCCATTTAGATAAGGTTCCGCAATGGTGTGATTGGCAGGTTCTATTTTATGTTTCAACATTACCCTAACATGGCAGAAAACAGCGGGTTTGGCAATTTTGTGCTGTGACGTTACGGCATGGTGATATCGGCGGCGTACAGCTCCAAACTTGATTACGGCCTACGATATTGTCGCCCACAACAATGTTCGGAATATCCAGAAAGTGGACACAAAGCGCCAAACTTCATTGCAAGACCTAAGTCGAAGCAACGAATAGTTTTTATCTTTGAAAATCAATTTGACCGAGAGCATTATGCGCACCGGAAGCAAGGCCTGTATTCAAGGAAAAGCCACCACTCCGCAAATCCCAAACCGTTTTGTAGGCGACTTTGCGTTTCGATTTCTTGTCTTTATTATTGAACCGAAATGTCAGGCGATTTCCGCTTCTATTTCCTGCGATGTTCATCGAACCAATGCCTTTTGGATTGACCCATCTGCCGGTTAGTTTTTTAGAGCCCGCATATTCTGCAATATGGCCCAACAAAGTATATGTGCCGCTGGATGCTGCGCATTTTCCGCTGAGAGAGAGTTTCCGCGTTTTTGCATTATATTTTGCTTTTAGTCGGCATCTTACTTTTTCTTTCGACGCACCTACGGTTCGCGATGCCCATCCGTTACCAGTCCACTGGCCAGCCATATTTGCAAGCGGAACCGATTTCGCTGCCTTGGCGGGTGGACTTCCCATGACAAGCAGGGCTGCAATTGTGACGACGACGGCGGCGAGCGATCGACAAATGCGCCCTGATGCGAGGTTGTATAACTGACCCATTTTTTGCTGCCCCCAAAAATTGTTCCCGTGACCGGCGATGCGATTGCAGGAAACAAACTTAGCTTGACCAGTTTTCGGTAATAAGACAATTGGATTCTTCGATCTCTGCTGTTTTCAACCTTCTATCTCAGATTCCTGACAAGCGGGTCAGGCCTTTGTTATTTGTTCGAAGAAAGACTTACACCATCTGCAGACCGGCTAGACATGATTGATCGGGTGAATAACCTTTTACTCGGCAGGAAAAAATCTTTCGCGCTGCTTGTCCTTGTGTTGGCAATATTGTCGGTACTCGGTGCCACACAGATTCGTTTCGATGATGGCGCGCGCGATATCTTTGCCTCCACTTACCCGGAATATATTCAGTTTACGGAGCACAAGGCCGAATTCCCACAAGCCGACACCGAAATTGTGATAGTCGCCCGTTCGGAACGTCCCTTTGATCAGCGTCAACTTGAGGGGCTTCGCGACCTTGTTTTTGACGGGCAATTGGTTGACGGCATTGAATTTGCGCATTCAATCTTCTCTGTCCAGAAATATGATTCTGCATCGGGGGAATTTCAGAATCTGATTGCTGATGATCTGTCCAGCTATCCAAACATGTCGGTTCCACTGAACCGGATTGCGCAGTCAGACTGGCAGATATTGCCGTTGGTGAACCCCGAGCAAAATGAGATGGTAATTGTCTATTCGGTCGAAGAAGACCGAGTCGATGAGAAAAATGTCCAACCGATTCTTGATGAATTGGGACTCCTGCTCGCTGAAACGGCGGAAGATTCGGGGTTAGAATTGCGTATGACCGGCACGCTGCCTATATTGAACCTGATAGTTAGCCGCATTATTTCAGAGCAAGCGCTGTTGAACGCCATTGGCGGCATATTGGGAGCCCTGGTCTCCTTGCTTTTATTCCGCAGCCTGGCTGTTGGTTTGCTCAACGGTATTGCCCCCATTTTTGCGGTCTTGCTTACGCTGGGGGCAATGGGGTGGTTCGGGCTGGAAATGAACGTGATCACCAATTCGATTTCGATCTTAATTCTCGTGATCACAATGGCAAACTGCATTCACATGACATTCGAGCTTCGGAAAAATGCTGCTGCAGGCAAAGGACGAGATGAGTCTGTGCGGGCTATGATGCGAGCAATAGCTGCGCCTTGCATGTTAACCGGACTAACAACCATGATAGCGATGGCGGGTTTGTTTTACTCTGGCTCGGCATTGATCGAAATGTTTGCTGTGGCGGCTATTGTCGGACTGATATTGTCGATGTTTTCCGCAATTGTGGTTCACCCATTGGTTTTTGCCGTTGGCTGGCGTCTTGGCTGGATTGAAAAGGCGCTCACCAAGCCATTGCAGCCAAAGGATCATGACAATCTTGGTTTTGCAAGAACAACACAATGGCTGATTGGCAGAAAATACCCAGTGGTGATTCTGAGCGGACTATTTGCTGTTTTACTTTTGGCCGCCTTTCTGCCGGTGGAATCAACACATCGATTCAATGAATATCTGTACGATGATGAGCCGATAATATTGTCGTTGAAACGGGCAGAGTCGATCAGCAGTCCGTCACAATCACTGGATATAGTTCTTCGCCAATCTCTCGAGAACCAGCCATTAATGTCCAACGTGAATTTTGAAACTCTTGGTAAGGTGCATCAGGAACTAGAAAAAGCATATCCCGATAATCACATATATTCGCTACATAGTTTGCGTCGGATTTTGCTGAATTCCGGAGAGCCGGCGGATCCAGATAGCATCGAAATACTTCTGGATACGCTACCGGACAGAATGAAGGCAGAACTTATCGGATTGTCAGAAAGCGCGTTCAAACTGTCCTTTCGTGTTGAGGATCAGCCATCGCCGAATATCCGGCAGCTTACCTCGGCGATAGAGGCTCAATTGAAATCCACCGATACCGGGCATTTAACCGCCGAGCCGATTACCGGCCTCACGGCGCTTTCCGCTCATTTGTCTGATCAGATGATCAAAGAACTTACGATTAGTTTTCTGATAGCTGCCTTTGCCTGTCCACTGCTGATCGGATTATGGTTTCGCGAATGGCGCTATGGTCTTGCCGCCGTACTACCCAATGTGATCCCTGTTCTGGTCGTTGGCGCCTGGCTGATGGCCAGTGGCTGGAAACTTCAGTTTACCGGTGCGATTGCGCTCTCGATCGCCTTCGGAGTGGCTGTTGACGACACCATCCATGTTCTCAATCGCCTGCATATCAACCGGCGCAAAAAAGGCGGTGCCTTTTCCATGTCAGATCTTTCCGGCGTGATGCAGCATGTCGCACCGGCATTGATCACAACGACGCTGGTTCTTTCCGTCGGCCTGTCTTCTGCTTTTTTTAGCGAGATGCCAACGGTTCTTTATTTTGGTTCAATTTGCATAGCGATTTTCCTACTCGCGCTTCTCGCAGATCTGTTGATGCTACTGCCAATGATTGCTGTTTTGGAAACGAGCCGTCGCACGCTCTGACCGCACCGACTGCAATTGAAGCAAATAGGATATCTATGAAGAAAATGGCAGGGGCGCACGGGTTCGAACCGTGGGCCTTCGGTTTTGGAGACCGAACGGGAATGGTAGTAAGGTATTGTTATATAGTAATAAGTACTTACATTTTTAGATAGTGTGTAAGTTCCGAGGATGCATCTGTTCGAATCATCTATGACTTCGCTGTCATAGCGCTTTCTCTACCGGGAAAATCGTAGGGGAGCGCCTCCCCTTGACCTCCAACGGCATGCAGCCAGTCACGGAACCTTTGGACGGAACTTCGATCGCTGTTTTCGCCCGACAGAACCCAATACGCATCTGCCAATGTGATTCGCTGATCTTCAAAGAGCGGAACTAGGCTTCCATTCGCCAAGGAATCTTCCGCCAACCGCCCTCGCGCAAGAGCTACTCCGAGCCCCTGTTCAGCGGCCCGCAGCACGAGATCTGAAGACGTAAACCTAGCGCCTTTACTAGTGTTCAAGTCAGGAGGACCAAATGCACGTTTCCAAAGCGTCCAAGGTGTATTTGGATCGCGATCATGAATGAGCGGTAGGGTCCCAAGGTCAAGTGGTCGTTGTTCGATCTTTGCTGCGAAGGCAGGACTCATCACTGGAAAAAGCGTGTCATCCATCAACGCATTTGCAATACCGGACTGCGGCTTACGCCCCATTCTGATACTGATGTCTGCACCATCCTCAGCGGGCAATTTTAGCTGTTGCTCCGCCACGACCGAAACTTGGATTGACTTGTTAGCTTCTTGAAACTCGGGCAGTCTCGGTAGTAGCCATCGGACTGCAACTGATGCGGTTGTTGCGACGACCACCGCATTTGCACGACGCGTCTCTCGCGTATCGGTCACGGATGTTTCCAGAGATTTGAAAGCAGCAAGACATTTACGACCGAGCGTTTCGCCCTGATTGGTGAATTCAATTGTCCCGCGTGCGCTATCCCTTTTGAACAGTGGAACATCCAACCATGCTTCGAGTTCTTTCAGATGATGGCTCACTGCTGAGTGAGCGACACCAAGGAGCCGCCCGGCGGGGCGGACGCCGCCGGTAGAATAAACAGCCGCCAAGGCCCGCAGAGAAGAAAGAGGTAAGGATTTCATGGTCACTTCAATAGACCAGTTTTCATTTGTTTGTGAACAGATTTTTGCGTGATCGCAACCTAGATTGGTTAGTAGAAGGAGTATTTGACGATGGGTATGCTGATAGATGGACAGTGGTCGACGCAGGACAATATTATAAAGGATGGAGTCTACCAGCGTGCCGCCAGCCCCCTTCGCGTTGATAACATTGAAGAGGTCGCTCAAAAAATCAGTGAACGCCCAAAGAACTATTGGCTAATCGGATCAAAAAGCTGTCCGTGGTGCCACCGCATATTGTTGATGCGCGCGCTAAAAAGGCTTCCGCTGTTGGTCCATCATGCCTTCGGAGAACGTGTCGAGGGTTATGCTCTGAATGGTGGAAAGCAATGGATCGTTCCGGGATCATTGGTATCCGCCCGGCATATGCATGAAGTTTACACTCTGCACGATCCCAATTACACAGGACGGGTCACGGTTCCCGTCCTATGGGACATCGATTGCCAACGCATCATCTCCAACGAGTCAGCAGATATTCTGGCAATCCTCGATGCAGTAAAGTGCAATAAGGAGTTCGATTTTACTCTACGGCCTGTTGCGTATCTCGACAAAATCGAAAGTGCGAATGTCAAGGTGTATAACGGCCTTAACAATGCCGTATACCAGGCGGGCTTTGCGGAAAGTCAAAGCGCTTATGATGATGCAATTTCAACTGTTTTCGAGACTCTGGATGATCTTGAGCGAAGGCTTGCTGGATCACGGTACTATTTCGGCAGTGTGGTCACCGAAACCGACCTGCGACTTTTTCCAACACTTGTCCGATTTGATGCTATCTATGCGATCTTGTTCAAATGCTCCTTGCGGCGACTGACGGACTATCCAAACCTGTGGGCTTACGCCCGGGACTTGTTTGCTCTGAATGGGGCAGGTGAAGCGGTTGATTTTGATCAAATGCGTCAGGCAAGTTACCTCGCTGATGCCCGCCAAACACACCCAATCATAGCCGTTGCCCCGGATGTCGATTGGCGCGCACCGCATGCGCGATCAGAGCTGGGGCCAACGAAACTCACTATGCGGTCCGGCGAGACTCGGGTCGTTTGTCCAACCACTTTTGCTCCGTTGGCCAATGATTGAACTATTCGCTGCAACAGGCATCTTGATCGTTGCCGCGATAACGCCGGGGCCAAATAACGTGTTCGTCATGACGGCTGCAATACAAGGTGGAGTTCTACACGCTTTCCGAACAATGAGTGCGATAATTGTTGGCTCGCTGATTCTGTTAGTATTGGTGAGGCTTGGATTGGATAGCGTGAGTCAACACGTGCCGCTATTTACATCTACTGTTACGTTGTTTGGCTCGATTTATTTGGGTTGGATGGGTTGCGTGCTCATCAAACCGCGCTTGAAACCGGCAAAGTCCCTGGTAAGCGGGCCACATAAATCTTATCTTGGGTTATCTTTGTTTCAACTGCTTAATCCGAAAGGATGGGTGTTGGTGAGTGTCTTTCTTGCCGCCAGCGAGCAAGCTCAACTGACCGTTCTTGTGACGATCCTTATCGTGGTGACGTTTGGATGTCTTTCGGTATGGGCTTTGGCGGGACTCGCTCTATCTAGGCTTTACGAAACCTCGCGTGGGCGCTTGTGGATTGATCGTCTGATGGGAACAGCCTTGATCATTTTCTCGGTGCTCCTAGCTATGCAATCCGTATTCCACAGCTGAAAGTAGGTAAGGAGAGTGTAACAGTGTTTTCAGAGCAGAACCTTGTCAAATCGACAGGATACCATGTTGATAGATATTGAAAAAATGGCAGGGGCGCACGGGTTCGAACCGTGGGCCTTCGGTTTTGGAGACCGACGCTCTACCAGCTGAGCTACACCCCTACACGGACTTTGCGTCCCAATGGTTCGCGGGCCTTAGCGATAAGTGGGCCTCTTCGCAAGCATCCTGTTCACACGTCCGGGGATAAGTAAAACGTGGTAAAATAATTGTGACTTATTGTTTACCCCACGGGAAAACAAGCAATTTACCTCGCCCTGTGAAAAGGACTTGTCGATGCCAAAAACCATGAGGGTAATGTTTCCGGACCTGTTTCGGGCGAGGTTAAGGCAGAGCGCGGGAAAACAAACCGGAGTAAGAAGCATGACTGAATATTATACCGACACAGAAATTTTTATACGGACAACAGAAAACTCAAAACCAGGATTCGAATCCAGACCACCTTTCGAATATGTTTATGCAGCCGAAGAAGATCGGTGTGCGGTGCGATATCCGGTTGCCATCCCGGCTCGCTTGCGTTTTTCCTGTTCGCAGAGTTTTGATGTTGTTTTGTCGGATATCTCACTGGCCGGGTTCAACTGTGACGCGCTTATGCAAGCCGATCCCGGAACGCGCTGTTGGATTACAATGCAGGGTTTGGGATCGCTCGAAGCTGAAGTGATCCGCTACGATAATCGCGGACTGGGATGTGCCTTTTCCATCTTACTTAATCCAGCGGTACTCGATCGATTGCTGGCGGAGTTTTCAACGAAAAAACTCTCAACGACCTAATCATCTCGTCAATTTGCGGTTGATGCCTGCTTCGGTATAACGGTCTCCAATCTGGCCCGGAGGACATTATGACAGAAGCAGGCATTGTAACTAAAAAGCAGCCCGATCCATTGAAGGTGCTCCGCATTTTTCGGGGCTCCGACGCGCCCAGCCTCGATGAAGCTGGCCATATGGAATATGTTGATGATGATCCGGTGATCTTGGATGGTGCGGCCAAATTAGGCGAAGCGGGCATTGGTGAAGGGGCCGTTTTGAAATGCCTATTCTCCGGATTTGGATTTTCGCTACACTATGTCTGGTTCAAACCAGCGTATCCCTTGCCACTGCATAGTCACAACAGCGATTGTCTATATTACATAATCTCCGGCGACATTCACATGGGTACCGAAGAAATGAACGCCGGCGATGGGTTTTTCCTGCCCGCAGAAACCCCCTATACCTACACGGTTGGCGAAGACGGGGTCGAATTGCTTGAATTCCGCACACAGGAAGATTTCGATATTCAGTTCAAGGGAAAAACTGAGGCTTATTGGGAAAAGATGCTCGAAAAACTTCGTTCTGAACAACCGAGATGGGAAGGAGCGCAGCCGCCCAGCCGGGAATATCGGAATGTTTGAAATTCTCACAATTTCAGCATCAGAATCGAAGATAGGTGAAATTGCAGGCGCGCATGTTACAGACTGGATCGGAGCAATCGCAGCACTGGCGGCGTCAGGCGCTGCCGTATGGACTGCGTGGCGCGCGTATGATGAATATTTGAGGCCAATTGATAAGGACGAGCAAGGTAGTTCGCAGGAACTAGAACATCCTACGGGGAACGAAACTGATCAAGATCTCAAAATCGGGACAAAAACCTCGTCGTCTCACGATGGATTGTCTGAAGAAGAGATTAGAGTTTTCAAAACTCAAAAGCAGGAGACTTTTTTGACAGCCGGTGCCGATGGACTAGTTTGCAGACTGGTGAATAAGGAAAACGGAACAGACAATCGCCAATGGCGAATTAGTCCCAGTGAGGCCCGTAGAATTTTGGAAAGCGATTCAATAGCTGTCAATCCTGGGCCGCGCAACAAAAGTGGCCGTTTCACAGTAGGTCCACGCCGCAACTGGCTCTATTCAAAAAAATTGTTTCCAGAGGCCGGTTACTTGAAAGGAACGCTGGAATATCTGCTTAAAAAAGCGTCGGGCGATCTGGACAAAGATTAATCATTCGGCCGCTTCTAAGGTTTCACCTTGCAATTCCGCTGCAAAAATCCCCGGCAGTTCATCGTCATCGGCCTTTATCAACCGATCAACCCATTGGTGAAACGCTTGTCCGCCGCCTTCATTTCGGCCGAACCATACTTTATCTAACATACCGCTCTGCAGGGCTTCATGCTGTCGTTTTCCAGTCGTGTAATCTTCGTCGGCAACAACGGTTTCCAAGAATGCGAACTGATCGTGGGCGCCCTGCCTGACTTCATCGCTATCTGGTTCTTTTTCCATCACGTAGAATTGCGTGGTAAAGCTCTCGCCAACATTTTTTCCAGGGAACAGCTGTGATATCATCGCGCCGCGCCCGCCGCCTCCATAAAAGCTAGCAATCGAAATATGGGGGAAGATTGTCCATACGCCTTGGGTGAGGGCTTCAATCGGCCAATCTTTCTCATCCATTTGTGTTAAATCTATCTGGTCGTCACTGCCGACCATTTGGGAAGTTTTTGAAGGTGCTGAAAGCCGTTGATGCGGTCCCCAGGCGAAAAAGTTAGCCCGATTGTAAAAGTCTGCACCAAAAGTATTGGCGTGCAAAACCGGCAGATGATAAAAATCCAGATAACCGTCATAGGCGGTTTTCCAATTGGGTCCCGGCAATGTGCGTTGCTCGAACAATATCCAGTTTTCCAATCCAAAATGATTGAGCAATTCATCGTAACCGCAAAGATAGGTTTCGATATCCAGCGTGCTGTCTGGATCAAGTGTTGCCCAGATTAAGCCCGCACGTTCCAGAGTTGGAAATTTCTTTAGGCAAAAAGCGGCCTTGTCCACTGCGCCAAAATCTTGTGCTGATGCGATGCCCATTAGCTCGCCGGTATTTTTGAACGTCCAGCCATGGTAACCGCAAACAAAGCGCGATGCTTTGCCGCTGCCCTCTGCAACAGGATTACCGCGGTGCGTGCAGCTATTTAAGAATGCTTGTGCAGTACCGTCTTTCTGACGTGTCACCAATACCGGAATCCCGGCGATTTCCATTGCCTTGAAGCAACCGGGTTCTGGGAGTTCGCAGGACGGCGCGACCATCAACGGAAGACGCTTGAAGATTTTTTCTTTTTCAAGTTCAAATCGCTCTTCGTCCGTATAGTCGGACGCTGGTACTGCTACGACCTCATCGACCAGCTCCATGGTGTCTGCTTTGCCATGCTCAACCAATGAGCGTGTCATTTCTATCAGTTTCTCGCGTGACATCGGATTCTCCTAATTTCGCGGAGAATATCACAAGATGAGCGGGTGCAAACTATCCTTTGTGCGAAGATTTTCGCTTGGCGAATACCGGCCGCAGCAACAGGATGGTTAAAATATTAAGGTTGTTTGTTGGTATGACCATTTAGCGTTCGCATAAGCCGCCGGGAATATAACTCCTAACTGCCCCCAAAAAGCTGCCGAAATCTAGCATCAATATTGGATTTTGGCGGTTTGACCCAACGGAGAAAATCCATGACTTCTTTTGACCCCAGTGTAAATCTAGCCAATAAAATAGTACTGGCCGACCAACCTCAACCAAAAGGCGAACGCCGAAAGGCGCTACGCTATACTATGGCGATACCTGCATTGATGGAATTTGCTGATGATGAAGTCATATCTGTCACCGTTACTGATATGTCTTTGGCTGGTTTCGCATGTGACAGTCGTCAGATTTTCACACCCGGTACAAAATGCTGGTTAAAATTACCAAGCCTTCCGGGATCACAAAGGTTCTCAATCATGGAAACCCGTGTGGTGCGATGCGACGGAAACCATATGGGATGTGCTTTTGCATGGATGCTTAAACCAGAAGACTTAGAACCGTTTTTGGCTGAGTATCAGGTTGCCGCTTAGCCTATTCGATAATTTATTGATTGGTTTCGGGCGGATCAAGATCCCGTGGTTCCGCCCGAGTCCAAATCCATGTGCCGCCAATTAGAGCTGCTGCGAAAGGTGCTAGGCTCCAAGGTAGTTTAGCAAAGACCAGGGATATTACACAGCTCGCGGCAAAAGCAATCGTTGCCGCCCATTTCCCTTTCCGCGTAATGGCTCGGCCTTTTCGCCAGTTTTGGATGTGCGGACCAAATGTTTTATGTTCTACCAACCATCTCTCTAACCGTGGCGAGCTGTTCGCAAAACAAAATGCGGCTAGAATCATAAATGGAACGGTCGGGAGCAGTGGTAGGATAACGCCGATACCACCGAGTGCAAGTGAGGCTAGTCCCGCCAATAAGAAAAGCTGCTTTTTCATCCGGTGGCAATAACATGATTGGACTGATTTCTCTCAAGCTATTTTGGGAGTTCCCGCGCTAATTGTCGCATCGCCTTGTTTTGGTGCGAAACGCAGCAGGCAATACCCCAGAACACCAGAGACCAGTGATCCGCTGATCACGCCCAGTTTTACCGTTTCTATTTGCTCAAGATCGACAAATGCGAGATTGCCGATAAACAGGCTCATGGTAAAACCGATCCCAGTTAGGCAAGCGAGACCATAGAGTTGCAGCCAACTGACGCCCTTTGGGCGCTGCACCAAACCCAGTTTTGTGGCGAGAAACATGAAGCCGAACACGCCAATTTGTTTGCCGAGCACCAACCCTGCCGCAACGCCAAGTGCTAAAGGTGCCATCAGATCACTGACCTGGATACCGGCCAAAGAAACGCCGGCATTGGCAAAGGCAAAGATCGGCAGGACCAAAAATGCTGTCCATGGATGGAGCATATGTTCCAGATGCTTTAGCGGTGAAGTTCCATCTCTTGCGCTAAGCGGGATTGCCAGAGCTGCGATGACGCCTGCCAAGGTGGCATGGACACCAGATTTCAAAACGCAAATCCACAAAAATGTTCCGACCAGAACATAGGGGGCAATCCGCACAACGCCCAAACGATTCATAGTGAACAACACTATTGTACCGACCCCTGCCAGCACCAAAGAGGTGGTCGAAACATCCGCTGTGTAAAATAACGCAATAATGATAATCGCACCGATATCGTCAATAATAGCGATCGCGAGCAACAATATCTTTAGGCTGAGCGGAGCATGTTTACCAAGCAGGGCCAGCACCCCGAGCGCAAAGGCAATGTCAGTAGCCGCTGGAATTGCCCACCCATTTAGGTTCTGCGGCATGTCAATATTGATCCAGACAAAAATGGCGGCGGGAATGGCCATGCCACCAACTGCTGCAATAGCGGGTAAAGACGCTTGCTGGATACTGGAAAGCTGCCCTTCAACAATTTCCCGTTTAACTTCTAACCCGACCAGGAAAAAGAAAATGGCCATCAAACCGTCATTGATCCACAGCGATAGCGGTTTGGCGATTTCCAGCGCGCCAAATTGGATCTCCACAGGGATGTTCAGGAATGCCAGATAGATAGGGTTGAACGCACTATTTACGGCGACCATTGCAGCTACAGCAGCAATGAAAAGGACAATACCAGCGCTTGTTTCCTGTTTTATGAATTCCTGAAGGGCCGCTTTTACCGTGGTGACCATGGTCTTATTCTTTCACAAAAAAATGGGGCGGCAAGCAATTGAGGGAAAGCTACCACCCCGAGGGAGTAAGAAGAGTATGAGGAAGGAAGGTTAGGCCGTCTGACGCACTCCGATTGAAGATGATGTCCGGCGGATAAGCTGGATGCGATCTTTAAGTTGAAGGCGCATTTTTTTAAGTTTGCGTGCTTGCAAAACATCGTGGCGTACCTTTTCGATTTGCGCATCGAGTATACGGTGTTTGCGTACCAGGCTGTTCAGGTAATTTTTCATTTTTCAATTCCTTTCCGGTCATCGCATGTTGTGTTGAGGGGGATATGGCAAAAACGGCTTGATATAGCTAATCGAATGAAATAGTAATTGTTCATAGAAAAAATCTATGTGCTTTTTTGAGGGAGAAAGTCACGCCATGCCGACCTTACGTCAATTTGAATATTTGGTTGCGGTTGCGGATCATCGTCATTTCGGAAAGGCTGCGCAGGCCGCGGCGGCCTCCCAACCAACGCTTAGTCATCAACTTCGGACTTTGGAGCAACGATTGGGGGTGACCCTGGTGGAACGTAGAACTCATGGCGCAGAGTTGACACCGGTTGGTCGCGAAATTGCGGAACGCGCCCGTCAGGTCCTGGTTGAAGTTAAGGATATTCGCGATCTGGCCGAGCGCGCTAGTGAGCGATTGGCAGGCACGTTGAGATTTGGTGTGTCTCCGACGCTGGGGCCGTATCTTATGCCTCCCGTCATTGCCGCGCTTCACCAAAGTCGCCCTGATCTGCGTTTTTATATGCGAGAAGGTATTCCTGACTTGCAGGCAATGGAATTGGTCAAAGGATCGATCGATATGCTGCTCGGCCCATTGCCGATTGAAGGAGAGAACCTTCAGATCGAACCGCTGTTTCGTGAGCCGCTTATTCTTGTTGCACCACCTGATCACGCGCTCGCAAAAAAAGGGAAAATCAGTGTTTCGGATTTGGCCGGTGCGCCCGTGCTCAGTCTAGATCGTCGCCATCATCTTCATCGTGATGTGGAGGCACAATGTCAGCAATATGATATGAACCTTCTACGCGATTATGAGGGCACGAGTCTTGATAGCGTGCGTCAGATGGTCGCCTCCGGTCTCGGCCTCGGCATATTGCCCGAATTATATGTACAAAGCGAACTATCTCGGGGAGGCGATGTGGCTCTGCTTGATGTTGATGGCTGGAATGTGACGCGATCGATTGGTGCGGCCTGGCGAACAGGTGCGGGTTTTGCCGATGAATATGATGCCATCGCCCAAAAAATAGCCGATGAGGCAAGAGCGATGCTACCAGCCTAGAAATCGGACGATTTACTCTTGAGCATCGCTTTTCATTTGTTAAGGCAATGTGGTGACTATCGATCTTGACCTGCTGTTGAAAGCTTATGCTTCTGGTATTTTCCCGATGGCGGACAGCCGTGTTGATCCTGAAACATTCTGGGTTGAGCCGCAGAACCGGGCCATTATTCCATTGGAAGGTTTTCATTGTTCGCGTTCGTTGCACAAAACCATTCGGAACGACCGGTTTCACGTTACTGCTGATACCGCTTTTTCTGACGTTATCTCCACCTGCGCTGAAACTTCGAAGGGAAGGGATGAGACCTGGATCAATGATGATATAGAACAGGCTTTCAATGATCTTCACGAGTTGGGTTTTGCCCATAGTGTGGAATGCTGGCGATCCGATAAAGAGAGCGGCGAAGCAAAATTGGTAGGTGGGCTATACGGCATTGCGATTGGCGGCGCTTTTTGCGGAGAGAGTATGTTCTCCCGGGAACGAGATGCGTCCAAGGTCGCACTCGCATGGCTAGTTGCGCGGCTGAAAGTCGGCGGTTTTTCGCTACTCGATTGCCAGTTTATTACCGACCATCTGGCAACAATGGGTGCAGTGGAAATTAGTCAGGAGGAATATCTGGAACTGTTACGTGCGGCTCTAGTTCAGCCGCCTTCTTCAGTTTCGGCGATGAGATCACCGATCAGATCCTCTGGTCCCTCTGTAGGTTCGGCGGCAGGTGCTGGTTCCGGTGTGGGAACAGGTGCTGGCGTCGGTGCGGGAGCTGGTGCGGGGGTTGGCGCGGGTTCGGGTGTTAGTGGAGCAGCGACAGCCGGCGGCGCATCATTGGAAACCGGCCCTGAATTTTCCACGTTAGATGAACGATTGGCGATGTTGGAATCTGAAGACCGCGGCGCGGTTGGATCTGTTGCATCATTGGGTGGACTGGCTTCGCCGGGAAAACTCATTTCGCATTTCTTGACCCAAACATCGTAAATTGGATGTTCAACTACATTGAGTGAAGGGGATTCACGGAACAGCCATCCCGAGAAAACTCTTTTCCAATTTTCATCACCGCTGTTGGAAGAGCGTTCGTTGACCAAAAGTTGCACAAAAGCACCATGCTCCGGCGTCAATTCCCAAGGCGCGGTCCGTTCACAAGCACGCAAACGCACAATAGCCCGCCCAATTCGAATGGATTGGCCGGGACGCAGGTCCAGGTCACGTGTTAGGCCATTTCTTTTGTTCAAAAACCCGAGTGTAGCCACTCGCTCTTCCATGGGCGTACCGATTTGCTCGGTTACCGTTTGCACCAAATCGTCATTGGTCGCAGCCGCTTCGGCCTTTTCTGCCGCTTGGCCAGTGGCATTTTTTTCCACATCATCACTGCTGAACCAGCTACAGCCCGCAAGCATCAGTGCGCCGGATAACGGCACCAGCAAACGGGAAGCAGTTTTCATATTCATTCCGCTTCGGCCGGGTTCCATGGTTCATAGTCGCCGGTCGCTGAGGCACGAACGCCACCAGACTCCAAGGCACCGGCCGGCCGGTAGGCCTCTGCGGTTCCTGTTAGATTCGGGGTATATTCTTTTTCCCAAATGCGCGGTTGCTGCAAATGACTTTCTGGAACTTCATCATAGCTATGATGTAACCAACCATGCCATTCGGAGGGCACTCGGCTTGCGTCATTTGCGCCGTCATAGATAACCCAGCGGCGGCTTTCCCCTTCACCGGGCTTGCGCAGTTCGTAATATTTATTGCCAAAAATATCCTCGCCGACGGATTTTCCTTTCCGCCAGCTGTACCAAGTTGTGCCAATAGTGGCGCCGTTCCACCATGTGAATATTTTGCCTAGTAAACCCATGGCGACCGCTTAGCGTCTGGTATGGTCTGTTCGCAAATAAAAAATGCTGTTTGAGCTATAACGGGAAGACTTATTGCCACTTACCAGCGCACTTGATCTCCGGCAGCTATGCCCAATTCTGCGGCACGCCCACCGGCGATCTCTAAAACGGCAGCTACTGGTTCGCCGGATTCCACCGCATCAAGTGAGTAGGGAGTCGTGTTGGCAGCGATGGATTCAATAGTACCGTCCCGCCGCACAAAAATAATATCGAGCGGGATAACGGTGTTTTTCATCCAGAAACTAGCCATCCGGTCTGTCCCAAATGGAAAGATCATCCCTTCATCAGGAAGTAGTTTCGTTCGGAACATCAATCCGCGTGCTTGTTCTTCAACTGATCGCGCCAATTCTACGGTGAAGCGGTGCTCTGCCTTTTTTGAAGTGACTGTGAGGGGTGCTTGACGCAATCCGTTTTCGGATAGATTTTCAACGGGTGACCCACTTCGTGCCTCATTCTCACTGGCTACTGCATTGCATGCTATCAACGATAGACTGCTCGCAACGACCAGTGTCGATTGTGTGATTTTGGTTAGGAATGACATGGTCGGGAATGACATGGTTGGGAATGACATGGAAAATAATGTGTCCAGTTAATCGTGCGGAGGCGGCAAGCAAACCTGTATGGCCTGGTGTCCCCGCTTACCGTCGGCAACGCGTACTAGCAATTCTTGTCCGGGCATAACCTCTCCAACGGCCCCTTCGCGAAGCGTTTCCATGTGAATAAAAACATCTCCGTCAACAGAATCAACAATCAAAAAACCATAGCCCTTGGCACGATTAAACCACTTTACTTCTGCGTCTAGAAGGGCAGTTGCATCATCTACGACATGGATGGACTGACCGCGATTGGAGTTTTGAAGCATTGGCGCTACGTCACTGCATTGAGAATCGTCAACATCCAGGATTTTAACGGCTTGCAGGCCTTTTGGCGCCTCTACATACTCACAAGTAACGATTGCCATTTCGGGCAGCTCGCGGCGCCCCAGAGGCTCTAAAACCGACCAATGAACCAAGATATCCTGCTCATCTGATCCAAAAATTGGCCGGTCGGGAATGATAAATCCAAATCCGCGATGCCTATCAAACCATTTCACCGATCCAGTTGCTTGGAAAACCTTTCCGTCCGCAGCATTACCGTCGGTATCGACTTCCTTTTGTATAAGGTCGTCCATTTCCTCTTCAACAGTTTCTGCAAACAAACTAGGCACAAATCGTCTCCAAATGCGAAGTCCAGATGACCTAACTAGCGGTCACTAGGGACTCGAACAAAAGGGATATATCACAACATTTGGAAACTTGCGATTCTTCTCAACATATCAATCGCTTTTGACTTTTATGGCAGTCAGCGATTTGCTTGTTTTTAGAAGTTTTGCTCGACCATTTCCCCCGGCTTTGCGAAAACAAACTTGGCAGCAATTTCATAGCCATGACCTGCGCGCATAAAGGCTTGCAGCATTTTCTGACATTTTGCCCGATCATATTGCTCACTTGCATAAGGGCCAATGCGCCGCTTTTGCGCAAATTTTTCTGCTGCGTCCCACTTTCCCTTTTCGCTGAGTTTTAGAGCTTTCACTTGATTTGGTTTATCAATGCCAGCTTGCTTCAGTGCTTGTTCAATACGGCGTTCGCCATAGCCCCTGCGGAGCAATGATGAAGCCCGATGCTCGGCGAAGAGAGCATCATCAATATAGCCGAGCTGCTCATACTTCTCTGCAATTTTGATTATTACGCTGACATGGTCTTCTTCGCCTCCTTTTTCGCGCACTTTCCGGTGCAGATATGATTTCAATTTATGCTTGGTGGTTGCGTAACGACTAACATAGCGCAAAGCGAGTGCTTCGAGATCTTTGGGATTCAACGCTTTGTCGCTGTTTTTCAACGCTTTAACTTTCAAAAACTGTAATTGCCCTTTTTGTGCCACAGTCGAGCCGAATTTTAAACGCCAACGACGATCATTGCACCAATTACTCAGGAGGAAGACGCGTTTTTGCCGCTTTCCCTACATGACAGATTTTGAAGGCTGGACCTTTAGGAAATGGAAGAAAAATGACAGATCTACGCCCCACTCCGACAACCGATGATAACCCCAAACGTTTCTCTGATTTTGATACGCTGGGCGAGGCGCTCGATTACGCTGCGTTGGGCGAAAAGGGATTCAATTTCCATGATGCTCGGGCGACATTGATTAGAACATATCCATTTAGCGAGCTTCGTGAAGATGCACAGATGGCAGCCAGAAGACTGATTGATTTTGGAGTGAAGCCAGGCGATCGTGTGGCTTTGATTGCAGATACTGAGCCTCAGTTTTGTGCCCTTTTCTTCGGTGCTGTCTATGCGGGCGCTCTTCCCGTTCCGCTTCCGCTTCCAACATCCTTTGGCGGAAAAGAAAGCTATATCGATCAAATTGGTGTGCAGCTCGATAGCTGTGATCCATGCCTATTGCTGTTTCCGGATGAGATCACCGAAATGGCAAGCGCGGCTGGCCAAACACGCAATATACCCGTTTCTGGATGGGATGACTTTGCCGAACGCGAGGCGCCTGATTGTATATTACCTGAGGCCAAGAGGAACGATCTTGCTTATTTGCAATATTCCAGCGGTTCGACACGTTTCCCCCATGGTGTGGCCGTTACGCACGAGGCTTTGCTCCACAATCTGGGATCGCATGCTCACGGAATGCTGATCAGCGGCGATGATCGCTGTATTTCCTGGCTGCCCCTTTATCATGATATGGGTCTAGTCGGCTGTTTCTTGTCGATGGTCGCTAACCAGGTCTCGACCGATTTTCTGAAAACGGCTGATTTCGCGCGGCGGCCTTTGTCGTGGTTGGACCTGATCACGCGTAATGAAGGCACATCTTGCAGCTTTTCACCGACATTCGGCTATGAGATTTGCGCGCGTAGAATTGGTAGCCAAACCAACGTTATCGATCGGTTCGATTTGTCCCGCTGGAGACTTGCCGGCAATGGCGCTGACATGATCCGGCCCGATGTGATGCAGCGCTTTACAGACGCTTTCGCACCGGCTGGATTTGATGCGAAGTCATTTTTACCTAGCTATGGTTTGGCGGAAGCAACACTTGCCGTAACCTTGATGCCAGTTGGCGAAGGCATGCAAGTGGAATTGGTCGAGGAAACCGAGCTTTCGGGCGAAAAACAAAGCGACGGCAACCGCCCAAAACGATACCGCGCGATCGTGAACTGCGGCAAGGCAGTTCGTGATACGAAAATCGAAATTCGCAGCGAAGACGGTGCCGTGTTGCCAGAGAAATCCGTTGGCAAAGTGTGGATGAAAAGTCCGGCGGTAATGGATTGTTACTACCGTGATCAGGAATCAACGGATGATTGCTTGATCGACGGCTGGCTTGATACGGGCGATATGGGATATCTTTCAGATGAGTATCTCTACATTGTGGGCCGTGCGAAAGACATGATCATCATCAATGGCAAAAACCACTGGCCACAAGATATTGAATGGGCGGTGGAGCAGTTACCAGGCTTTAAAACGGGTGATATCGCCGCATTTGCCGTTACCACACCTGGCGGAGAAGAAACGCCGGCGGTTTTGGTGCAATGCCGGACATCGGATGAATCAGAACGCGTGCGTTTGCGTGATGAAATTCGGGAAAAAGTACGTGCCATTACCGGCATGAACTGTGTCATCGAATTGGTTCCACCTCGAACGCTCCCGCGCACAAGCTCGGGCAAGTTGAGCCGTGCGAAGGCTCGGAACCTCTATCTTTCGGGTGATATTCAACCCTACGCAATGGCCGCTTGAGCAAGATAAAGCGGCGTATTTGGAAAATGATAAAAATTGGGGTTTGATTACCTTTCAGCAAGGTTTCGTCCGTAAGTAATCTTCCGTGGAAGAAAAACTGTCCCAATCCGGCTTGCCGCAAGAAATACCTCTACGAGCGCTTATGGGCTTTAGCGATCCCCCAGGCGTGGACTGGGGGCGTATTCGTGCGCTTCAATTTCAGGGCATGCAAAAACATGGCTTGCTCAAGACGGTAGCCACAATAGTTTGCGGGCTGTTAGCGGTTCAGTTTGGGATGGATGCCGTTAATCCATTTTTGCTGGGTATCTGGCTAGTCGCGCTTTGCACGTTATATCTTTATTCCCATTTTATGTTGGAAAAGCAGGCCTTCTGGAAACGCAAGACTATTGAACGCAAAGATACGTCGATAGTGCATCTGATTGCCTTGGCAGGTGGTTGTATTTGGGCTGCCGGGTTTGTGCTGTTTGGCTATACCGTAAGTCAACCTGATATGATTGGATTTTGGTCCATCATGGTATGTTTGATGGTGGGTTCCGCCATGCTCCTATCCTCGATTCCGCTCAGCAGCATTGTTTTCATTATTGCGACCGGTATTGGATCGTCTGTCGGTTGGTATTTTGCGGATAGTTTTCAACTGACTATGGCTTCTGTTGCCATAACTGTACTGCTGATTGCTTCATCACTCGCAACAGGGCGTTCCTTCATTGAACGACGCATCGCCGAGGCAAGCCTCAATGAAAAGAAAGAGACTGTTAGCCTCTTGCTTCGAGAGTTTGAGGATACTGGAGCAGATTGGTTATGGCAGACTGATACATCGCGGCGCATAACTCATGTTTCTCCCAGATTTGCCCACGCGGTTGGAAAATCCTCTGATGACATCGAAGGCAAACCTTTTCTGCAATTGGTCGCTGGAGAATCATGGGACAGCGGTAATTTCCCGTCGGCTCTTCATGATCTAGCGGAACGCCTTAAACGACGGGACAGTTTCAGCAATATTTTGATTCCTGTTTCGATTAATGGTGACATGCGCTGGTGGGAGTTGTCCGCTTCACCGAAACTGGACGAAAGCGGCGTTTTTCACGGTTTTCGCGGGGTCGGTTCCGATGTAACTGAACAACGAGAATCGGCAGACAAGATATCCCGGATGGCAAGGTTCGATACGTTGACTGGCCTGCCTAACCGTCTGCAATTGACTGAAACCATGGGCAAAGCGATGCAGGATTCCGAAAAATGGAATGGTCGCTGCGGCTTTATGATGCTGGATCTTGATCGATTCAAGGCAGTGAACGATACGCTGGGCCATCCAGTGGGTGACCGCTTGTTGGCGCGCGTTTCTGAGCGATTGCGTTCGATCATGTCTGACAATGAACTATGCGGACGTCTTGGGGGTGATGAATTTGCTATCGTCGTAAAAGACGCCAGCGACAGTCACTATATGGAAACGCTCGGTGACAAGATTATCGAAACGCTATCGCGCCCCTATGAGGTGGATCAGCACACATTGTATATTGGCGCCAGTGTAGGCACAGCAATTGGGCCTCGTGACGGCAGAACTGTAGAAATGTTGATGCGAAGTGCTGATCTCGCGCTGTACAGATCGAAGGATCAGGGCGGCGGCTCGCACAATCAGTATGAACCAAAACTCCATGTCCACGCCGAAGAGCGCCGAGTCATGGAAATTGCCTTGCGCAAGGCGTTGGAAAACGATGAGTTTACGTTAAATTACCAACCCGTTGTCAGCGCGGATAGCGGTGGCGTCGTCGGATTTGAGGCATTGTTGCGCTGGACCAATCCAGAGTTTGGAGTGGTTTCTCCCGCAAAATTTGTTCCGCTTGCAGAAGATGCGCGATTGATTGTTCCCATCGGGGAATGGGTCATGCGCACAGCTTGTAAAGAAGCGATGAAGTGGCCTTCGACCGTCAAAGTTGCAGTAAACGTATCAGCAGATCAACTAAATGATCCCGAGTTTTTCAACATGGTTGTTTCTGCCTTGCAGGACAGCGAGCTTCCCGCGCACCGGTTGGAAATCGAAGTGACCGAGAGCATCTTTATGCGCGAAGGCACTGGAGCAGCAGAAAAACTGGACGAGGTTATTGCCATGGGCATTAACCTGTCGCTTGATGATTTCGGTACAGGTTATTCCTCTCTTGGATATCTGCGCAAGACTCGGTTCAACACGATCAAAGTTGATCGCAGCTTTGTACAGGGTGCAGCCAAGAATGTCCCTGAAAGTCTTGCCATTATACGCGCTGTGGTGGCCATGGCTGATAGCTTGGGCATGTCTACGACGGCTGAGGGTGCGGAAACCGAAGAAGAAGTGCGGATGATTCAGAAACTGGGTTGTCGCAAAATCCAGGGTTACTATTTCGGACGGCCCATGACGGCGATGAATGCCTTGGAGTTGTTCGGAGATTATGATGTCGAGACTGAAACTTCGAGAATTCAGGATTTCCGCGCTGCCTAAATTAAATTTTGGTTAGCTTTTTTTCTATCCCACGCCAGATTTTGGCATAAGATTTTGCTGCCGGACTATTAGCAGCAAACGCCCCTACCGGTTTCCTGATCTTTGTCATTCGTTCTACAACACTTGCCATGGGAATGACCGGCCATTTCTTATGCTGTTTGAGCATTTGATTATGTATCGTCCGGCGGCGATCAACCATCGTGAAAACGGGCAACATAGGTGCATGTTTGCGGCCTTCCGAATCCAGAAAATGCTGTACATCTTTCAAGGCCCTTTCAGAAAGGGGCGATGGGATGATGGGGACAATTACCAGATCGGCGTTGCGCAATATCTGTTCACTGGTTTCTGTTAGTCCGGGCGGGCAGTCCAATATGATGCGGTCATAATCCTTGCTCAATTGTTTGAGGATTTTTCCAATATGTTTGCGCTTGCCCAGATCGAAGAAGAAACGATCCAAGCCGCGAAGTGACAGATCTGCCGCCAAAAGATCAATATTTTCAAACTCAGTTTTCCTGATCAGCTTGGCGGGCTTGATATCACCTTCGATCATCGCGCGTGCGTGATCTTTCTTCTGCTTGTCGCCATTTAATATGAATGATGCCGCACCTTGTGGGTCCAAATCCCAGACCAGTGTTTTGCGTGACGAATTGACAGCACTATTCCAGGCAAGATTGATCGCCGTGCAGCTTTTGCCCACGCCGCCTTTCATGCTGTAAACTGCTATAGTCGCCATGTGTTTTTCGGCATCCGTATTAATGTTCAGCCGAAGCACGTCTGACCTTACAGGATTTCGTGGACCTTGTCTTGTGGCCGACAAAGTCGAACACCCTTGTCCGTTTCCACCAATGGCCGTTCAAGCAGCATTGATTCTTTTGACATCGCATCTAAAATTTCATCTGCGGTGACGTTATCCTTGGTCAACCCGAGTTCTTCGGCGGGTGATCCACGTACGCGTAAGCCTTCTTGCGGGGTGATTCCAGCATCCTTGTAAAGCTGTTCCAGCTTGGCACGGGTCGGGGCTTGCTTCAGATATTCGATGACGGTCACATCGACGCCATCTGTTTCCTCCAGAATCGCCAGTGTTTTACGCGAAGTCCCACATTTCGGGTTATGCCAGATGGTAGCTTTCATTTTTCACTCCTGAATCGATGGTTTCAGTATCCCATAAACATCAGTTTTATGTCAGTTTCAAACAATTTCCTGTTTCATCAGAATAAGGTTTGCATATGAGAACCATTCTCATTAGAGCACGAATCAATATTGAGAATGATTAGCAATTGAGGGACTTTGTTAGATGAGAATTTCACCGAAACGCGCCGCAAGAATGGCTGCTTTTTCCAGCTTAGGTGCGCTGGCAATCGCAACGCAACCTGTTTTAGCAGCAGAAGGTGCCGATTCTGAAGGGGCTGTGGATGATCGAGAAATCGTTGTCTCCGGTGAGGTTCTATATTCCAGTCAGATCAATGCGGTGAAAACACCAACGCCGATTATTGATGTCCCGCAAAGCCTTACAATCACCTCGGAAGAAGAAATTCTGAAGCGAGGGATTACCAATATTGGTCAGATTATCGATTACACACCGGGTGTGAATACCTCTCAGGGAGAAGGACATCGCGATGCGATCGTATTCCGCGGTGTTCGCTCAACCGCCGACTTCTTCATTGATGGCATGCGCGATGACGTTCAATATTATCGTGGTCTATACAATCTAGAACAAGTTGAAATTCTCCGTGGCCCCAATGCGCTTCTATTTGGACGTGGCGGCGCAGGTGGTGTGTTAAACCGTGTCACCAAGAAAGGGACGATCGGAAGAACTTTTGGTGGCGGCCAGGTTGCGATCAACACCTTCGGCGGTTTCAGTATTCAGGGTGATATCAATCTGGCGGCCGGCGACAATGTCGGTGTTCGTCTCAATGCGGCTTATGAGCATCTCAACAATCACCGGGACTTTTTTGATGGTGATCGCATCGGATTCAATCCGACGGTTCGCTTCAAACTTGGAGAAGCGACCACATTGGATTTGTCATACGAATATGCAGATCATGAGCGTTTCATTGATCGCGGTATTCCAACGGGAAGCGATGGCCGTCCGGTTTCCACCCTTCGCAATGTCGTATTCGGTGATCCGGAACTCAATTTCCTGGATTTGCAGGCGCACATATTTCGCGCTAATTTGAGCCACGAGTTCTCTGATAATTTCAAGGGGAACTTCGGCGCATTTTACGGTGACTATGACAAGGTCTATTCAAACTTTTTTGCCAATGATTTCGATCCCGCAACCAATCGAGTTGAACTGGATGGTTATGTTGACACGACCGAACGCCAGAATCTGGTCCTGTCGGGCAACTTGGTCGGTGAAATTGAAACAGGGAGCATTAGTCATACGCTGATCTTTGGTGGAGAATATATCAATACTTCATCGGATCAGAACCGCCTTAACACCCGTTTCGATACTTCTGTTACCGATGTGGCAAATGGGGTTGTTGATCCATTTTTCGGTGCCGCTAGAATTGACCGTGCCATTTTTGGTATTTCTCGCCCTCTCAGCCTGAGCAACAATATGGGCACATTGGCCGATGGTCGGGCAACAATAAATTCCTTCGCCGACCTCAATGATGATACCCGCGTCGATATTGATGTGTTGTCTTTCTACATTCAGGATGAAATCAAGCTAACCGACTGGTTGAATGTTGTCGTCGGCGGCCGTTTTGACAGTTTTGATATCACGGTGAACAATGTGCCTGGTAATGAGATCCGGACCCGCAAGGATGAAGAATTTTCACCACGTCTTGGGTTGATCTTGAAGCCACGTGAGAATGTCTCCTTTTACGCCAGCTATAGTGAGAGCTTCTTGCCGCGTAGTGGAGAACAGTTCGCCAATATTAATGGCAGCAACAATGCTCTAGACCCCAATACATTCACCAACCTTGAGGCGGGTGTCAAATGGGATTTCGAGCAGGGCCTGAGTTTGACCGCCGCCATATTTGAAATTGAACAAAGTTCGCCGCAAACCAGCGACAATGACCCCTCCACGCTCGACGTGATTGATTCCAAAATTCAAGGTTTTGAGGTGCAGCTGGAAGGCCGCGTAACAGATAATTGGACGATCTCGGCTGGTTACAGCTATCTCGATGGCGAGCAGGTTAATCGCGGCGGCCCTACTGGCCTTCGCCCTCGCGAATTGCCCGAAAATATGTTCTCGATCTGGAACAATATTCAGATATCGGATCGTATCGGTTTCGGTGTCGGACTGACCCATCAGGATGAGAGCTTTATCAACAATGGCAATACAGCGGTCCTGCCATCTTACACGCGGCTTGATGCAGCTGCCCATTTTGATGTTACTGAGAATCTGCGGTTGCAGGTCAATATCGAAAATCTGACCGATACAACCTATTTCCCGAACGCACACGCCACCCATCAAGCCACGGTTGGCGCGCCGCTGAACGCCCGTTTTTCCGTTACGGGCAAATTCTAAGTGGATGACTATTTGATCAGGTGACTTCGCACAAAGGTTCGAAGCCATCTGATCGATTAGCAAATTGCTTGCCGTAAATCAGGCCTTCATCGTCAGCTTTTGGGGTTTTGTTACCGCCTCTGTTCTTCGGCCTGTATCGTTCTGGCATTGGCTTTTTCAGTATCGTTCACTGCCACTTCGGTGCTGGTGGGGCGATACCAGTCGAAGCGGGAAAAATGTTCGGTTAGATCGGCGCTCTGAAAAATCCGGCCCTTGCGAGCGAAGATTTCGTTGCGGGCGAGACGCAGTTCGGCCTTGCTCAGAGAACTCAATTCGCCGGGGCCGATAATTCTGCTGCCAGAGTCAGGGAAATAGACTGTGGCCGATTTGGCTCGGCTCGCCGTCAAGGCAATCCTGGAATAATGCATATAACCAATCTGACCATCATCAGTACGGATCTTCCACCACTGACCCTGCTGCCTGTGGGTATAAAATACTTCACCGGTTTCAATGCGTCCGACAATGGAGGAAGACCGCGTGGGTTCGGCGCGGAAATTGGTCCAGCCGTCGGCATCCTCGATCATGGCCGATTCATTAAACTCATTACTTTTCGGTGATTTTGGCAGGGGAACCGCGGGTAAGGCGGGTTCCGACGCATCCGTGTCTGAGGTTGCCGCGGGATCGGTCGCGTCTGGCTCTTCAGCCTCGGCCGATGCCACCGTATCGATAGTGGTTTCTGAATCTTTCTCATCGCCGCCAAGTATGAGCCAACCGACCAAGCCAGCGACTAGCACCAACGAACAGATCGAAATAAGGAGCGGCAACTGGCTATTTTTTGCAGCAGCAGTTTCTGGCGGCGGCGCGGGAACCGGTGTTTCTTTTTTGCGAACAGGTGCAGGCTTTGGAGCCGCAATATGTTCTTTACCCACCAGATCGGTGAGGCTGAGCAACACTTTTTGCCAAGCAGGATGATCGCTCTCGCCATCCCAGTCGGATAACAACGCATATTGGATCTGGTTGAAGGGCAGGGGCGGCATGCCATCGTCTATGGAAGTCTGGACGAGTTTATTCTGGTTGCGAGCCATGTCCGCTTCGGCGCGGACCCATTCCGATTTTGATGCATCTTCGGACCAGACCACGATAACAGCCTTCGCTCCGCCGATCTTTTCCTGTATCACTTCGGTATAGGAAAGGTGCGGTGGGAGATCCTTGTCCCACCACAGGTCATAGCCGGCATCTTTGACAGCAGCCGCGATTTTGCTGACCGTTTCCAGATCATCACGCGAATAGGAAATGAATACATCGGCCAAATCAAATATCCCCCAAAACTTGCGACCGCTTCAGTTCATATCGGGAGACGACGAGAATGTCACAATCATTCTTCCGGAGTCAGCGCCGGAACAGCCTTTGCTGCATCTTCCGGATCAATCCCCGGAGGCGGCGCGGCGCTGAGCGTTGCTTCCCCGCGCGCCACGCGGCCAGCACGCTGGATTGCCTCACGAACCCGCGGATAAGTCCCGCAGCGACATATGTTGGTGATCGCTTCGTCAATATCATCTTTGGATGGATTTGGGTTTTTCTTGAGTAGCACCGCGGCGGCCATGATCATGCCGGATTGGCAAAAACCGCATTGCGGGACGTGTTCGGCCGCCCATGCCTGTTGCACAGGATGGCTTCGATCACGGGATAACGCCTCAATGGTCGTGATAAAGCGCCCTTCGAGTTCGCCGATGGTAACAAGACAGGAGCGGATAGCTTCGCCGTCAATTTCCACCATGCAAGCGCCGCAATCGCCGGTGCCGCAGCCATATTTGGTGCCTGTCAGATTGGATGCATCGCGCAAGGCCCAAAGCAAAGGCGTATTCTCGTCCATGCGATACTCGACCGGGCGATTATTTACGGTAAATTTGGTCAACCTCTAACCTTACTCGTCATCCTGAACGTGTTCCAGGATCTCTTAGGGAAGCTCTATCTCGACGGAGATGCTGAGCCAAGGGCCATCGTAAGAAAAACGAATTCAGCATAACGGCTAAGGAGAATTACTCCCGCCAACTCCGGTCTTTCTGGTCAATCAGACGCACCATTGCGTCAAATTCAGGAGCGCCCACTGCGGTTGGATCAATCTGCGCCTCATGCAAGTGGGCCATATGACGGTCAACAACCTCATCAGAAATCAGAACGGGATCGCCCATAGACAATGTTTGAATTTGAATTTCACAGGCACGCTGCAAAGCCCAATGATCCTGGAAACATTGTTCAATGGTCTTCGCCATCACCACCGGACCGTGATTTTTGAGCATCATAATCCGTTTGCTGCCAAGGCTCTTTAGGAAATCGGGGCCTTCATCTGCGCGAACGGTAATGCCCTGAAAGTCATGATAGGCGAGACGTCGGGTTAGCATGGCAGCATAGAAGTTAATCGGCAACAATCCGCCATCATAAGAACATACCGCCATGGTCGCCGTTGTGTGGGTATGTGCAATGGCGTGAATTTCCGGCTTTTCGCGGTGGAACAGGCTGTGCTGGACAAAACCGGCTTTGTTGACCGGGAATTTCGAGCCATCCAGCGTGTTGCCGTCGATATCGATCTTGACCAGCGTGGAAGCGGTAACTTCGCTGAAGTGCAGACCATATGGGTTGATCAGGAAAGCATTGTCTTCGTCGGGAACTTTCAATGTGATGTGATTGTAGATCAGCTCGTCCCAACCGAAATGAGCAAAGATTCGATAACAGGCAGCTAGACGTTGGCGGGTTTTCCATTCGACTTCGGTACAAGCCGATTGGACGTTAATTGCGGTGGCCATGATCTTCTCTCCTCGAATCACTCGCTGATTTATCGTTGCGACGCATATAGCATGGGAAGGCTAAAGACGAATGCTAAGCTATTTGCATTGCCCCAAAGCTCGGCCTGACCGGCTGGAAGCACGATTCAAAAAGCTTGAATTCCCCAATTAACGCTGTTAGGCGCGCTTTGATTGCGAAGACTGAGTCTCTCGCAAACCCTTTTTTATGGCTTTTTAGATATTTAGCCGGTCGATCGATTGCCGGTATAACGAAATTTGAATGGAGTGTTTTAATAATATGCAAATCATGGTTCGCGACAATAATGTTGATCAGGCCCTTCGTGCGCTGAAAAAGAAATTGCAGCGTGAAGGCGTTTACCGCGAAATGAAGCTCCGTCGTCATTACGAAAAGCCATCTGAAAAGCGCGCTCGTGAAAAAGCAGCTGCTGTTCGCCGTGCCCGCAAGATGGAGCGCAAGCGGATGGAACGTGACGGTCTGGTTTAAGGCTTCCCAATATTCTTAAAGGATACGCTATATGTCCGTAACCACTGTTCCGATCCAACCCATTAAAAAGGGTTCTCTGACGAAATTATGGATCGGACTGGCGCTGATTACGGCTATAGCAGCTGCACTTGCTTGGGTTGGTACCAAAGCCGCCGTCACGAACGGTGCAAGCAATGAACAGTTTCTTGCAGCCAATGCCGAAGAAAACGGCGTTGAAACAACCGAATCCGGTCTGCAATATAAAATACTCAAGCCTGGTGAAGGTTCTTCACCAACGGTAACTGACACTGCTCTGGTAAAATATGAGGGTCGTCTGCGTGATGGCACAATATTTGATGCCAATGAACAAACGCCCATGCCGGTTGGCGGCGTTGTTCCAGGATTTTCCGAAGCCTTGCAATTGATGAAAAAGGGCGGCGAATATCGCATCTGGATTCCATCAGAACTGGCCTATGGCGAAGTATCACCTGGACCCGAGATTCCGGCCAATTCACTGCTGACTTTTGATGTGACGCTGATGGATTTCATTTCCCAAGAACAAATGCAGCAGCTGCAGCAGCTGCAGCAGCAAGGTATTGGACCTGGCGGACCTCCTCCCGGTCAATAAAACAACCTGTGTCGACAATTGACCCTTCCCAATCCCGCGATGGGCGGAAGAATTCTGGCGGATTACCCGTTAAACCATTCTTGCTAGGTTTGCTTATCGGGATCGCAGTTACCTGCGCGTTTGTGTACTCGCTGCCGGAGGGAACAAGTCCTCGCGGATATGCCCTGCAAGCTTGGGAATCGGTTTTCCCTCCACCAGATAACGCAGAATTTCTTGCTGAAAATGCCAAAAATAAGGATGTGATCCAGACCAAATCGGGATTGCAATATCGCGTGATTCAAGCGGGCGAGGGCCCATCACCCCAAGCAACTGATACCGCACTGGTCAAATATAAGGGCCAGTTGCGCGATGGTTCGGTTTTTGACGAGAATGAGCAAACCCCCATGCCTGTTGCCGGTGTTGTACCGGGATTTTCCGAGGCTTTGCAATTGATGCAAAAGGGTGGAGAGTATCGCATCTGGCTGCCATCAGAACTGGCTTATGGCGCAGCGTCCCCCGGACCGGAGGTGCCAGCAAACTCCGTGCTGATATTTGATGTGACTTTGCTCGACTTTATTTCCCAAGAGCAAATGCAGGAACTGCAGCAACAAATGCAGCAAAGCGGGCAGCCATCGGCACAGTGATTATCTGCGTTCCGCATCAGCAATAGAACCAAAGTCTGTTGGCAAGATCTAAAGCCGCTCTGCCTGCGCAACAGCATCTGAAGACCTGAGAGCAGATAATATCCGCATCAGGTGGTGCACATTATGCACTTCCAGATCGACCTCGAACGTATGGAATGGCGCATCGCGATTGGTCATCCGAAGCCGCAGGATATTGGAATTGTGAAAGCCAAATATTCCGGCCATTTCCGCTAATGTTCCAGGCTTGTCATGGAGAACGACCGCGAGTCTTGCCGCAGCACCGTCGCTATCCTTGCCCCAGCTCAGGTCGACCCAGTCGGCATCAACACCGTCGGCCAGTTTGAAGCAGTCGATCGCATGGACTTCGACATTTGCACCGCTGCGGCGGAGGCCGACAATGCGATCCCCCGGGACGGGGTGGCAACATTCAGCAAGATCAAAGGCAACGCCCGGAGTGAGGCCTTTAATTGAAATGGCGCTACCCTGTTCCGGCCAGGACCAGTCTTCGTCATTATCGTTGACGCTACCGGGCATAAGCGCTTCCATCACTTCCCGGTCGCTAATATCCCGTGTCCCGATGGCCATCATCAGGTCTTCTTCTTCCTTCACATTGAGACGCTTTAGCGCTGCTTTCTGCGCTTTCTTGCCAATCTTACCTGGTAGCCGCTCGATTATCTCTTCATAGAGCTTGGTGCCAATTTCTATAATTTCGTCGCGTTCTTTGTGCCGCACGAACCGCCTGATCGCGGCCCGTGCCTTCCCTGTAATCACAAAAGAAAGCCAACCGGGTTGCGGTTCCTGACCTTCAGACCGGAGAACTTCCACAACATCGCCATTGGTAAGTTGGGTTCTTAGAGGAACGTGACGGCCGTTCACTTTCGCTCCCACCGCTTGATTGCCCAGATCGGTGTGAACCGCATAAGCAAAATCCACCGTCGTTGACCCTTTTGGAAGCTGCAACAAGGTGCCCTTGGGCGTAAAGGCAAAAATCCGATCCTGATACATTGCGAGCTTGGTATGCTCGAGAAGTTCCTCCGCATCTTCGGCATGATCCAAAATCTCGATCAAATCCCTAATCCAACCCGCCTGACCATCTGGCTGGTTTCCCTGTTTATAGGACCAGTGGGCGGCCAACCCGAACTCATTGTCCTGATGCATACGTTCAGAACGGATTTGAATTTCCACGCGCATATTGTTTTCGTGCATGATTGTCGTGTGCATCGAACGATAGCCGTTGCGTTTCGGCGTCGAGATATAGTCCTTGAACCGGCCTGGCACCATTTTCCATTTGTCATGCAATATACCGAGCGCACGATAACATTCTGCCCGGTTTTCGGTGACCACACGAAATGCCATAATATCCGTCAGAGCTTCAAAACTGACATGGCGTTCCTGCATTTTTTTCCAGATTGAGTAGGGATGTTTCTCGCGCCCCGTAACCTCTGCCGATAACCCGGCATTGGTTAGTGCTTGAGAGAGCGAGCCCGCAATCTTATCAAGTTGGCCATCATCGCCTTCTTTGATTTGCTGCAAGCGGGCGGTGATTGTTTCATAGGCTTCGGGTTCGAGATGGCGAAAGGCGAGCAGCTGCATCTCTCGCATATATTCGTACATGCCGATCCGTTCAGCCAGCGGGGCATAGATATCCAGTGTCTCACCGGCAATACGACGGCGTTTTGCTTCGTTCTTGATGAAGTGTAATGTCCGCATATTGTGCAGACGGTCGGCAAGCTTGACGAGCAGCACCCGAATGTCATCCGATAACGCCAGCAGGAATTTTCGCAAATTCTCCGCAGCGCGCTCGTCTTCGGTCTGTGCTTCAATCTTGGATAATTTGGTCACACCGTCGACTAACCGGGCAATCTCTTTGCCGAATAGCTTTTCGATTTCCTCGATGGTCGTCAGCGTGTCTTCGACGGTGTCATGCAAAAGTGCAGTGACGATCGTTTGTTGATCCAGTTTTAGGTCGGTCATGAGCCCGGCGACTTCGATAGGATGGCTAAAATAGGGATCGCCGCTGGCGCGTTTTTGGCTGCCATGCATTTTTACGGAATAGACATAAGCACGGTTGATCAGATCTTCATCTGCATCGGGGTCATAGTCTCGCACCCGTTCAACCAGTTCATATTGTCTAAGCATTTGGGTAGGTTGTCGCGCTTTATGGGTAGGCGCAATAAAAAAATAGCGCCGATACCAACTTAATCGCTTTAGGAGCGTTCCCTCAATGGGAGGATTAAGTGGTATCGGCGCCCCGAATTGGATCGGGGGGAGGTCTGGCCGAAAATGCCTTTAAGGCTCTATCGGGATTGAGAGATCGGCCAGTATGGGGTCAGATTATCTGTTGCATTTGGCCAAAGCTTCGTCGTCAACCGCTTCGCCTTTGTAAGAGAAGGAAGCAAGTTCACCGACTTCATCCGACAGTTTGGCGCAAATGGTGCGAACCGAAGAGCTGCTCTTGCGCCCTTTGCACTCGGTTCCGGCGCAGCGAATAACTGTACCGCGAATAATGTGATTGGCGGCTTCTACCGGTGCGGCCAGTTCTGCGGTGTAAACGATAGGATTACTGCGAGCTTGTCCTGCGCTGGCTGTGAACATGAGTGCTGATGCCATTAGGGCTGTTGCAAGTGTTGCCGAAGCGCGGAGGGGGGATTGGGAGAGAGTCATTGTTCGTCCTTTCAAATTCGAACCCTGGGAGAGGGGGTTTTTTTGTTTGCAATTTAGGTTGCGAATCAGTACTTATATAAAAAGGTTTTAAGTTGCAACTAAAAACTTATTATTTTTTCGCACTGACAGCAAAACTCGTTTAGGAAGATGCTTATGGGACTAAAAGAAGACTTATCGAGCTTGGCAAATGATGAATGCAGCCTTCCGGCATCGCTAGAGGTTATTGGTGAGCGTTGGTGTTTCATGATATTGCGGGCCGCATTGAACGGCGTGGGGCATTTTGAAGGCTTCCTCTCCGAAATCGGCATTGCCCGCAATATATTGGCCAATCGGCTGACCCGAATGGTCGATGCAGGCATTATGTCCCGGAAACCTTGCGAGCATGACAAACGCAAAGTTGAATATCGACTGACGGAAAAAGGTCAGGATCTACTTCCGACAATGATCGCTATGCGTCAATGGGGAGAACGCTGGGAAACCGGCGTGGCGTCCAATCCGGTATTATGTGATTCGCGTGATCGACTGCCTATTCAGGATCTGGGAATTCGCGCGCATGATAACCGATCGTTGGTGATGGAAGACTTGTGCTGGATCGACGAGGCTGAGCTGCGTGAACATGCGGCCAGCGATTCGAACGACCGTGATGACATTCATGTTCGCCATCTAAAGACGATTGGTGGATCTACGGCTGCCTAAATGGTGAGGACGCTCATTTAGCAATCACAAACATGTCGTTTTCGGCGTGCTCCCGAGATTACATATCTTTGCTCGACAAATTTGGGCTGCACTATGTCGAATATTGGTCTCGGCTCAGCGACAAATATGAGGCCATTCTTTCCCAATCGATAATGGCTCGCTATATAGAGTTTTATGGCCGTCATGGAAATCCGTCCCCAGCCGTTTTTTGATAATAAGAACCGAGCGTTCTGGAACCTGCAGTCCGCGGGTTGGGCTGGTGCGCTGGTGTTGCGCGGTTTGTCGGGCATCGCAAATGGTCAACCACTTAGCTTCCTGTTGCCGATCATTATTTCCACAATTACCGGCTATTGCGTTACGCTTTTGCTTTCGGTGGTATACCGGAACCTGATCAACAAGCGTCCGCTGGTCACCTGGGGGGTGACTGCTATTGTTCTCTCGATTGCAGTGGCTTTGTTCGCATTTATTGATGCTTGGGTATTTTTGATTCAAAATCCGGCGGTGGAAAGCGGCTTTGGCAGCCTGTTTGTGGGTTATGTTTTTGTTGACCTGACTTTGCTCGGTGCTTGGTCGGCGCTCTATTATGCGATCAATTTCTTTCTTCGCGTGGAAGAACAGAACGATCAATTAGTACAGTTGGAAAGTCAGGCGACCCGAGCCCAGTTGGCGATGTTGCGTTATCAGCTCAACCCACATTTTTTGTTTAACACGCTGAACAGTATTTCCACATTGGTGCTGCTGAAGCAGACCGAACCCGCTAATGCTATGCTGTCGAGACTTTCTTCGTTCCTTCGTCATACGCTGGTCAATGAAGTCCACAGCCGCGTATCCTTGGCGCAAGAGGTTGAAACGCTGCACCTCTATCTCGACATAGAGAAAATGCGGTTTGAGGAACGTATGCGTCCGCATTTTGATATTGATCCCGCAGTGCGCGATTCATTGCTTCCATCACTGTTACTGCAACCGCTTGTGGAGAACGCGATTAAATACGCGGTTACGCCGAAGGAAGAAGGGGCCGATATTTCAGTGTCGGCAAAGCTTATTGATGGAAATGTGGAGATAGTGGTTTCCGATACTGGGCCAGGCACCAATTCCATATCCGATAATACAAGTGGTTCAACGGGTGTTGGCTTGGGTAATATTCAGGAGCGATTAAACCAAGCTTATGGAGATGCACATATTTTCAAGGTTAACTCATCATCCGGAAATGGTTTTGCGGTGACGATCACCATACCATTTGAAACAAGAGAACAATTGGAACGTGAAGCGGAATTGAACGAAGCCAATGACGACAAAGCCGCTGGGGAGCGGACCGTCAGCGCAACTTCGGGAGCCGGAACTATAGAGGGGCAGACGAACGCACCAGCAATGGCTACATTGCAGCATAAGGAAGTGAGCCCATGACCATAAAAACAATATTAGTCGATGACGAGAAATTGGCCATTCAAGGCTTGGAAATTCGCCTCGAGAAATTTGATGATATCGAGATAGTCGACACCTGTAACAACGGGCGTGAAGCTATTCGCAAGATCAAGACGCTGAAGCCTGATCTGGTGTTTTTGGATATTCAAATGCCCGGCTTTGATGGATTTTCTGTCGTTCAGGGTGTGATGGAAATTGAACCGCCTTTGTTCATTTTTGTCACCGCCTATGCTGACCACGCCGTGCGCGCTTTTGAAGCCTCTGCAATTGATTACCTGGTTAAGCCGGTGGAAGAAGATCGGCTCGCTGATGCGATCGATCGCGTACGCAAACGTCTGACCGAAAAACGCGGTGCAGAAGAAATCGAAAAGCTGAAAAATGTCCTTAGCGAAGTGGCGCCTGACGCAATGGCGAATATGGAAAATGAGGAGGAACCGGCAGCTGCTAGCCGTTATGAAAAGCTGATCAACGTCAAGGATCGCGGTCAGATTTTCCGGGTCGATGTGGACACGATCGAGCGCATAGATGCTGCGGGTGACTATATGTGTATCTATACAGCAGACAATTCATTGATTTTACGTGAGACGATGAAAGATCTCGAAAAACGGCTTGATCCCCGCCATTTTCAGCGTGTCCATCGTTCCACAATCGTAAACCTTAGTCAGGTCCGCGAGGTAAAACCGCATACAAATGGCGAATGCTTCCTGGTGCTGGGTTCAGGCGCACAAGTTAAAGTTAGTCGCAGTTACCGGGATGTGGTGGCACGGTTTGTCCATTAAAAGTCTAGCGCCGACGCGATTGGAAGAACGCTTTTAGCAAAGTCGATGCTTCGGCCTCTTCGATTTCCGAATAGACTTCTGGGGCATGGTGACAGCTTTCCTGTTCGAAAAATCGGACACCGCTCTCTACCGCACCACCCTTTGGATCGGCAGCTCCATAATAGAGTCTGCCGACTCGGGCGTGAGCGATAGCGCCGGCGCACATAGTGCAGGGTTCGAGCGTAACCCATAAATCGCAACCTTCCAGTCGATCTGATTTCAGATTCTGGCACGCATCTCGAATCGCTACAATTTCGGCGTGGGCGCTGGGGTCATGTTGGCAGCGCGGCTGATTATGGCCTTCGCCAATAATTCTACCCTGCTTGACAACTACTGCGCCAACCGGGACTTCACCCAGCTCTTGTGCCCGCTTGGCCAGCTTGAGCGCTTCGGCCATGAACGAAGTGAAAGTCCCGCTTTGCATAGATGCACAACTAAACCTAAACGGGGGCACTGACTAGCAATCTTGTGGTAATGAATAACTTGCGCCCGAGGTTGACGAACTCTTCAAATGGCGCTAATCGCCGCTTCTTTCCCGCGCGGGAATCACTGACAATAAGAAATTGGATTATACGATGTCGCGAATTTGCGAACTGACAGGTAAAACTCGGCTGGTAGGCAATAATGTATCCCACGCCAAAAACCGGACCAAGAAAACCTTTTTGCCTAACCTGCAAAATGTGACCCTGATTTCCGACACATTGGAAAAAGGCGTCAAATTGCGGGTATCAACGCATGGACTGCGGTCTGTTGAGCATGTTGGCGGTCTCGATAACTGGTTGCTAAAGACCAAGGACGACAAATTGAGCCTCAAAGCGCGTCGTCTGAAAAAAGAGGTTGCCAAGAAGCAGGCAGCTGCTGCCTAAAATACGTTAGTCTTCTAACGACGAGAAGCCGGGTTTTTGCCCGGCTTTTTCTTTGCCATCATCCGATTCGTCAGCTTTCATTGGTTTTTTGTCGCGTTTCTCTTTGCCTTTCAGCAAACGAAACTTCACCAATAGTGTCTCCTGAAACGCATTGAAATTATCATCAGACGCCATCCAGATAATTGTTTTTTTGCCTTCCTGTGTGACCGCCAGAGCTTCCATATTGTCCACGCGTAAAGGCGGTTTCAAAGTAGCAATGGGTTTTGACTGTAAGTTTTGCCCCGGGGAAACCCCTGCCAGATCGGCTATTGATAAAATGGCAGACACGCCTTCAAATGGCGTGAACCGCCGATGTAGCAACAGCGCCTTGCCATCTGGAAGGATTGCGGCGTCGGTTATCCTGTAGCCATTGGGCGGCGTGTGCGAGAAGGCTGAAATACTTGCATCCGCTTCGGCTGGATCCCCTTCAACAATTAACGCCTGATAGCCACCATCTTTCGCAGGGGCTGATTCGGAAAAAATCAAAAAACGGTCATCTTTCAGCTTTAGCAGCGCTTCCGCTCCCCCATTTGTTGGCCAATCTTGCATGGCTGGAATGGCAGCCGCTGACTCTTTTCGCGCAAATGACCGACCGTATCGCCATATGCTGTGCTGATGTTCAAATCCGATCCAGAATTGTCCTGTTTCAGAGTCATGCAACAAAGACTCTGCATCCCAGTTCTTTGGCGCAAACTCGTTTTTTTCCTTTGGTCCATCGGGCAAAGGGGCGATGAACGGGCGCTCTGCTTTGTTGGTGTCTTCGTTGAGAGTGAAACCGGTCAGTCCGCCCATATCGCTTAAAAAGAAGAACCGATCGTTGGGCATGGTCAGCATTGCTGAAAATCCACCGAAGCTGCTATTCTCGCTGGACATTCTCCATCCGGCCAAAAACTCGAGGCGACCAATTGTTTTTTGGAGAGGGTCTTCACCATTAAGCTGTATCGGTTGCAGGTTGATATATTGGCTATCATTTTTTTGAGGTTCAGGACCATGGACAAAGGTCACCGGCACTAAGAAGAACAACAGCGATAAACAGGCAAGAACACGGATCATTACTGAGCGAATAACCTAAAATTGATCGCAAATATATTCTATTCTGGACGCTATTGGCTTAGTTACGCTATTGATCCAATCGATATAACCAAAGGCGCGAATATGAAGAAAATATACCCCGATGCAGCCAGCGCGCTGGAGGGATTGTTGTTTGACGGTATGCAGCTTTGCGTTGGCGGCTTTGGTTTGTGCGGTATCCCCGAACGACTGATTGATGCTTTGCAGGAAAACGGTGTGAAGGACCTCACCATCGCTTCTAATAATGCCGGTATCGACAATGAAGGCCTCGGAAAATTACTGCGCTCGCGGCAGGTGAAGAAGATGATCTCCTCCTATGTTGGAGAGAATAAGGAGTTTGAACGGCAGTTTCTGTCCGGCGAATTGGAAGTGGAGTTTTGTCCGCAAGGTACCTTAGCCGAACGATGCCGCGCGGGCGGAGCCGGTATTCCAGGCTTCTATACCAAAACTGGCGTGGGGACACAGGTAGCCGAAGGCAAAGAAGTTAAGCAATTTGATGATGAAGATTACATCCTAGAACGCGGAATTTATGCAGACTTGTGCCTGATTAAAGGCTGGAAAGCCGACAAGGCAGGTAACTTGATGTTCCGCAAAACAGCGCGGAATTTCAACGCACCGATGGCGACGGCGGGAAAAATCTGTGTTGCTGAGGTAGAGGAGATCGTGGAAGTGGGTGAATTGGATCCTGATGCGATCCATCTACCGAGCATCTACGTGAAACGCCTGATCAGCGGCGCCCCTTATGATAAGAAAATTGAGTTTCGTATGACCCGGGAACGGCAGGTCTCCTAGTGCGTGGTTTCGCGATTCTTGTATTGGCCACAACCCCGCTGCTGTCTGGCTGCGTGGCTGCACTGCTGCCACTTGCCGCCGCCGGTGCTCTTGGCAAGGGCGAAATTGATCGTGCCAAAGCGAAGCGGGAACTAATTGCGGCTGGTGCTGTCGATCTGAAACAGCCGATTGTTACGGTTGGCAATGGCTCCAAAGCTTCTGAACAGCTAAGAAAGTCGGAAAGGCAGCCGTCCGAATTCTCCGGTAAAGGGGAAGGTGCTGAAATATCCGATCGCGATCTAGAGGGCGGTTCTAAGGATTATTTGTCACGCTTTTTCCAGCCCATTGGCCGTCAGGCCTCACCATATAGTGGTTTCGCCGCCCATGCTTTAGAGCAATCGGCTCGATTGGAAGCGGGAGAAGGGGTTGAGTCAGTCGTTCTGATACCCAGAGTTGACATTTTTAAACCCGAAACGGTGAAATGTGGCGGTAAGCCATTGGCGGTTTTGATGGATCTGGATGATCAGGACAATGGCGATCTGGTTGCCGCCGAAACGCTTTACCGGCAAAATGGCCTTGTGGAGGTTCTACGCAGTCTCCGCGCTGCGGAAATTAGTGTGATTTGGATATCCGATGAACCCGTTTCCACAGCTGCGACAATCTCAACCATACTTACAGAAGGTGGTTTGTCGGAGAGCGAGTCAGACGACTTCCTGTTTCTCGACCGTGGTAGCGATGATCGTAAACAGGTCCGCCGATGGGATGCCGCACGAAATTACTGCATAGTCGCAATTGCCGGAGATGAGCGCGCGGATTTTGATGAACTCTATGATTATCTGCGCGATCCAGACGGTGCCATTTCACTGGAGCATATGTTCGGTAATGGCTGGTTTCTGACCCCGCCACCACTGGTCGTTGCGACCGAAGAAAATCAGCCCGCCAGCTCCGACGAAGAAGGATCATAACGATGTCCGATCAAATTACCGACAAAGTCGGTTGGGATAGAAATCAAATGGCCGCGCGCGCGGCGAAGGAATTGAAAGACGGCTATTACGTCAATCTGGGCATTGGTATACCGACTTTGGTTGCCAATCATATTCCCGATGGAGTGGAGGTCACACTGCAAAGCGAAAATGGCATGTTGGGCATTGGGCCGTTTCCTTATGAGGATGAAATTGACGCCGATCTGATCAACGCAGGGAAACAAACGATTAGCGAGCTGGATAGCTCAAGCTATTTCGGCAGCGCTGATAGTTTTGCAATGATCCGCGGCGGGCATATTGATTTGACGGTGCTTGGCGCGATGGAGATTGCTGAGAATGGCGATATTGCCAACTGGATGATTCCAGGCAAGATGATCAAGGGCATGGGCGGCGCGATGGATCTGGTCGCGGGCGTGAAGAAAATCATCGTCGTGATGGATCATTGTGCCAAAGATGGCTCACCCAAATTCATTCCTGAATGTACCCTGCCACTGACCGGAACCAATGTGGTCGATATGATTATCACTGATCTATGCGTGTTCCACCGCGCGGATCATGACAGTCCCTTCAAGCTGATAGAATTGGCACCTGGGGTTAGTGCCGAAGATGTAGCGGCGAAGACGACCGCCAGTTACGAAGGCTGAGGCTGTTATTCCATATCGAAATATATAGTGGGAGACGTTTGCATGAAACTATCTGAGATCTGGCGTTTTCCGGTAAAATCCATGATGGGGGAGAAGCTGGAACATGCCAATGTCAGTCAGCGCGGGATATTGGGTGATCGGGCCTATGCTCTTATTGATGTTGAAACCGGGCGGGTTGGCAGTGCGAAAGACACCAGAAAATTCTCTGGCATTTTGAACTGTAAAGCAAGATTTGTTGAAGACCCGGTGGAGGGTGATCCTGTTCCACCGGTTCTTATAACCCTGCCAGATGGACAGAGCGTGACCAGCGATTCTGCAGATGTAAACACAGTGCTTTCCGGGTATTTTAACCGGGAAGTAACCCTTGAACAATCTGCACCCGAAGAGTTTGTGATCGATGCCGACATTGTCGATGTAGAGCATGCCGATCCCGCGGGTGATCCCGGTACAACCAAAGAACAGAAGCTTGGCGCATCACTGTTTCGCGAACTGGGTATGGATTCGGCTGCTGCTGAGGGTCTGTTTTTTGATGTGTTTCCGCTGACTGTACTGACTGATGCCACCATGGCTGAGCTGGAGCGTCATGCGCCCGGTACTCAGGTGGACCCTCGCCGCTTTCGTATGAACCTGATCCTGGAAACCGAAAAAACCGGATTTGTCGAAAATGATTGGGTGGGTCAAATGCTGACAATTGGGGATAGCCTGTCGATGGCAATCACCATGCCCGACCCGCGCTGTGTGGTCACGACATTGCCTCAGGATGGCCTGCCGCAGGATGTCGAGGTTATTCGCCAACTGGTCAAAAATAACCGACTTGATATCGGTGGGTCACAATTCCCCTGCGCGGGCGTTTATGCAATGCCAGTATCGGGCGGAAAAATCTCGGTTGGCAGTCAGTGTGCATTGGTTTGAATATTGGCGCGGAACACAATCTATGATTTTTGGTTTTCCCTAACATGATCGCTCGCTTGCTCACCTGGATTTTCACCATTGCGGCTGTGCTTTTGGTCGGCTGGTACGGATATCGCGGATTGGTGCAGTCAAAACCGGATATTCCGCAGGCCGAGGCCGCAGTTCCAGAAGCAGAAGCGCCCGAAATCGATGCCAATACCGAACTGCCAATCGAACCTAGTGATTGGATCGGTAGCATTGACTATCGCGGCCTTGATCGCAACTTTGATGCCATCGCGAGGCGCCCAGAAATGGCCGGGTTGGCAGTGGCGATTGTAGAGGATGGTGAGCTTCGCTTTGTCCAGACCTATGGCGTCACCGACAAACGGAGCGGCGAATGGGTGATGCCGGAAACGGTGTTTCGTTGGGCTTCGGTTTCAAAAGGGGTAGCGGGTGCGCTGGCGGCCAAGCTATCGAACGAAGGCTTGCTCAATATCAATGCGCCAATTGCCCGCTGGCAAACTTCACTAAGGCTTCCCGGCGGCGCCAATTCGACGGTCTCATTGACACAGCTTTTGTCACACCAAACGGGACTGGTGAAAAACAGCTATGATCGCAAGCTGGAGGATGGGCAAACGCCCGGTATTTTACGCGCAAGTCTTGCCGGTGCGCCATTAAAATGTCGCCCGGGAACCTGCCACAGTTATCAGAATATCGCCTTTGACGCTTCGGCGGAAATATTGGCTCAGACGGCTGGAACGCTCTATTCCGCATCGACGAGGGAATTGTTTTTCGAGCTGCTTGAAATGGATAGCGTTGGCTTTGGTCTCGGCGGACTGACCCAGAATAAAAGCTGGGCGCGGCCGCACTGGGGAGACGAGGTCCGGACGCTTCAGGATACCTATTTTCTTTTACCCGCTGCTGCCGGTATCAGCAGCAATATCGTCGATATGGCGCGCTGGATGCAGGCACAGATGGGCAGTGATCCGGATGTGTTGTCTGCCGAAATGCTGGCACAGGCACACGCGCCGATTGTGAAAACACCCCGCGTCTATGGCGGAAAACTATCTCGTTCACTGCTGCAGCCGGCCTATGGTTTGGGTTGGCGGAGCTTTACCTATTCGGGACGGCGACTGGTCGGGCATAGCGGTGCGGTTGAAGGGTATCGAGCCACAATGGTTTTTGACCCCGAAGCGCGAACTGGCGTGGTCGCGATGTGGAACAATGCGTGGGGTAAGCCGTTCGGCATTCCTTTTGCTGTGCTCGACAGCTATTATGGCAGCAGCGAGCATGACTGGCTCGATATATCGAACATACCGCTGCCTGAACCCAAGCCGCCTGCTGCGGGTGACCTTCCATGAGGGGATTGCTATGAACTGGCGCATGTGGATCGGCATTATCATTGCGGCGATGGTAGGCATAGGCGCCTATCTGGCGACCGCCTCTCCCCCAGGATTGCTGAGCAAGTTGGACGCGGCGATGGGCGGCGGAACGGGTGTCCAACATGTTGGAGAAAATGTTGGATTTGGCGATCATGGCCAGAAATTGGACATTTGGCGGGGCGATGAGGCTTCCCAGTCTTCCCGTTTACCGGTTGTAATCTTCTGGCATGGTGGCGGTTGGGTGAAAGGATCACGACAGGATTATGCCTTTGCGGCCAAGGCATTTGCAAGAGAAGGCTTTCTGGTTGTCATTCCGGACTATCGCAAGGTTCCAGATGTACATTTTCCAGCCTATATCGAAGATGGCGCACAGGCTGTAAGCTGGGTCCAGGACAATATAGAAAAATATGGTGGTGATCCGGAGAACATCGCGCTTTCCGGTCATAGCGCCGGTGCGCATACCGCGGTTCTAATCGCACTCGATCCAAGCTGGATTGAGAATGCCAACGGAAATATGGAATCGATCAAAGCCGTGGTTGGCATGAGCGGGCCGTATGATTTCTTTCCGTTTGACAAGAAGCGCTCGATTGATGCGATGGCACAATATGAGGAACCTGAACGCACACAGCCGGTTAATTTCGCTCGCGCTGATGCGCCTGCGATGCTGCTACTTACCAGCACGAAGGATACGATTGTGCGTCCGCGCAATGCGATAAAACTCACGGAGAAATTAGAGGCTGCGGGAGCCAGTGTCGCCATGATCAACTATGAAGGATTGACCCATGAAGAGGTGATGATGGCGATTTCCATTCCCTTTCGTAAGAAGGCGGATGTGCTTGCCGATAGTGTCGACTTTCTAAAGAAAAATATGGCCGTAGCACCTTAGCATCTTGCGACTAGTGGCCTGCAACCCTTGCAAACAGGCTTTTCTTGCGAGCCGCCTGACCCGATTTCATCACATTGCGTTTAAACAACATCACGCTGAAACGGATGATGATCAATGTGAACAATGCCTGCCAGATTATGGCCAAACCATGTTGCCATAAATTATCCATCTGCGCCGCTCGGGCGATCATTGCGAACGGCGAACTGAACGGGAAGATAACCGCAAACCATTCGATGGTTTCGCCCAGTTTGGTGACCGACATTGCTGCTAGGAAGAATACCAAAAGCTGACCCATGGTCACGGGCATCGAGAGGGTCTGAACCTCGCGCACAGTCGTTGCCATAGCGCCGATACCGAGAAACAACGAGCCCAGCAACAGATAGGCCATCGAGAAGTACACGACCAACAAAAGGCAGAATATAGGCCAGCCTACTGCAGGGGCTGGTAGGTTGGGAAGATCAGGAATGATGAAAAAGAGTCCGATTGCACCAAGCGTTGACCAGACCGTTATGCCAACCAAAGCCATGCCAAGCATCGCGAACAACTTGCCTAGGAAAATCGCATCCATCGGAATCGCCGCCGCAAGAATTTCGATAATCTTGTTGGTCTTTTCTTCGACCAGATTGGAAAGGACCATGCCGGCCAATATCATGGTGAGCAGCACAAGAATAACTTGACCGCCTTGCGCGGTTAGCAACTGGGTGCGCTTCTTGGAACTTCCCGTTGCAGCGACATAGTCGTTTTCCACAGCAATCGGGCTGGACCCTTTTAGCGCGGTTTCCGAAAGCAATGCCGTCCGCCCTTGCCAGCGATTCACATCCTGCTCGGCTCCCGTCAGCCTTGGCTTCTCCAAAGTTCCGGAAATAATGGCGGTGAGTGGTTGTTTTGCTTTGTCGAGATGGCGCTGAATGTCCGGATCATCAGCTGCTACTTCCTGCAAAATAACCAGCTCCGGGATAGTTCGGTTGCCCAAATTTTCTGCCAGTGCGTCGCGGGCTTCAACGAGTTTTTCTGTTTCTCCCTCGCTTAGCGCAACGCCGATAACCGGCCGGTCGATATCCTGATTCACCTGTTTGCCCAGACCACCAGCCGCTAAACCAATTATCAAGGGAAATAACGGCCCAAGCAAGAAGAAGAAAAATGACTTTGAAAAGATAATGGCGGTGAAATCGCGACGAGCAATCACAAAAGCGGCACGAACGATTTCCATAAAATTCTCGATCATGCCGCCTCTCCCACTGCATCGGCCGCGATGTCATCATCCATTTTTTTTGCGACGGCCTCTCCCGCAATATGAACAAACGCGTCATGCAGGCCGGGGCGTTCAATGGATAGAGATTCTATACCGGCCTTGCCTTGGATCAATGCCTCCAAAAGCGGTTCGACACCGCTTTCCGGCAATGTGAAATGCCAGTTATGACCCAGCGGTTCGCAATCGGCGGGAATGGATGAACGCCAGGGGCCATCCAGTTCACGCGTTTCCAGATGAACTTGCGGACGCAAGCGATCGCGCGCTGTTGAAACTTTGCCTTTAAACGGAACTTTGCCATCTGCGATAATCGCGATTTCTTCACACAACCGTTCCGCATGAGCGATAACATGGGTAGAGAAAATCACGGTTACGCCTCTATCCGCCTGACCGCGAATTAAGCGTTCAAGCTTGCCTTGGTTCAGAGCATCGAGCCCGGAAAAAGGTTCGTCGAGAATGATCAGATCGGGTTCATGAACGATTGTACCGAGTAGCTGAACGGTCTGAGCCATGCCTTTGGATAGAGCCCGGATTTGTTTGTCGACAGCATCACCGAGACCATGGTTTTCCATCATTTCGCGGCCGCGCCTGCGTCCTTCTGCCAGCGGTAGTCCGCGCAAAGCGCCCATGAAGGCGATGGCATCAAAGGCTTTCATCGACTGATATAAGCCGCGCTCTTCCGGAAGATAACCAACCTTATGCGCTTTGCTGATAGGATCAGCACTACCTAATAAATAGCGTTCGCCCTCATCAGGATCGATAATACCCAAAAGCATCCTGAGTGTCGTGGTTTTACCGGCGCCGTTGGGGCCCAATATTCCAAAGATACTGCCCTTTTTAATGGTCAGATCAATACCATCCACCGCTGTATCGCCATCAAAGCGTTTAACAATCTGACGGGCTTCAATTGCAATGTCGGGGGAAATGGAAGTCATTTACGGCTTTCAATAGAGGCTAAGCTGTTTGATAGTAGCGCTCTATGGCCGATGACAAGTTAAGATTGACCGAAAATCTGGAAAAAGTAGCACGGGGTGAAGGCTTCGCCGCTTTTGGTGTCGCGCCCGCTTCATTGGCCCCCAAAACTGGTCAACGGCTTAAAGCATGGCTGGCCGAGGGCGGGCACGGCGATATGATCTGGATGGAAAGTCGTGCTGATGAGCGGGCTGATCCCATGACTTTATGGCCGGAGGTACAATCCGTGATCATGCTGGGCATGAACTACGCGCCGCATAACGATCCTTTCGCATTGGAAAAAGAGCCCAACGTCGGTCGTATTTCCGTCTACGCACAGGGTAAGGATTATCATGATATCGTCAAAAAAGCACTGAAGCGTATGGCGCGATCACTGGTCGAGCAGACAGATTGTTCGGTAAAAGTCTTTGTCGATACAGCGCCGGTTATGGAAAAACCGCTGGCAGAAGCCGCCGGACTGGGTTGGCAAGGAAAGCATACCAATTTGGTCAGCCAGCAACATGGCAGTTGGCTATTTCTGGGAGCGATATATACCACGCTGGATTTACTCCCTTCGCAATCTGGAAAGGACCGCTGCGGCAGTTGCTCTGCTTGTCAGGATATTTGCCCAACCAATGCCTTTCCCGAACCATATAAACTGAATGCTCGTGCCTGTATTTCCTATCTGACCATTGAGCATAAGGGTCCAATTCCTCACGAGTATCGAAAGGCGATCGGTAATCATATCTACGGCTGCGACGATTGTTTGGCGGTTTGCCCCTGGAATAAATTTGCCCAGACAGCGGCAAAGCATAAGGCGTTCTTGCCGCGAGCGGAGTTAACAGCGCCTGCTTTGGCAGATCTGCTAGCATTGGATGACGCCACCTTTCGGCAAGTTTTTTCCGGATCTCCCATCAAGAGAACTGGCCGGGATCGCATGGTCAGAAATACACTGATCGCCGCTGGGAACAGCAATGATCAATCGCTGGTGGAACCAGTCAAAGCATTGTTGGGAGACGACAATGAGGTGGTTCGCGAAGCGGCTCAATGGGCGCTAAACGAACTATCTTAGCGCTGACGTAGCGCGTTTACACAGCTAACCCGGTCAACTTCTGCACCATCGCTGCGGCGCGTATCGATATGGGTCACGCGCTGCTCTCCGCCACCTTTTGGAGAATAAAGATAAGCGTCCAATATACAGGCACCACTGGCAAATTGCAGCTTTCGTGCGGGCGGCTCTGCTACATCCTGCTGTGCATCACCGAACAAGCGCCTCAATTGGCCCGCGGTCTTTCCCATCACGCTGTCCAAGCCAGCAACATTGGTGAGCGGTGAAGGCGGGTTAGGCGGCAATGATGCAGTGGTTGCTCCGGTTGAAGCGCATGCGGCCAATGCCGGAATAGTGAGCAGGATTAGAAATTTGCGGATCAAGACGGGGTTTCCTCTTCCTTTTGCCGATGCACTAGATGGGTAGCCATAGCGGCTCCGATTATGGGCGCAAGAAAATTGACGAAGGGAATGGCAAGCAGCAAAGCGATGACTAGGCCCAACAGGAAGCGCTGCGCTTTGGCAAGTTGCCAACCATTTTCAATATCTCTAAAATCCTTCACATGCCGAGAGGCAACCATGTCCTGCAGATCGCGGCCGATCAGGATCGCGTTTATAGCGAAAAAGGCAATTGCTGTCCCAACGCCGGTGATCAAAAGACCGATGTAAATGGGAGATGCGAGCAGATTATAACCCATTGCTCTTCCGGCAGAAGCGAGACCCATACGCAAACCCAAGGCGTAGCTAGCCGGTTTCGCTTGTTCAGCACGGGTCGGATAGTATCTGCTTTCTACTGCATCCACGACATCGTCGGAAAATATGTTAATGACGAATATCGCAACGACCCGGAATAAGAAGACTGCCGCCAATATGCTTAATATTGCAGCAGTCGCTGCAGCTGCAAAACCGCCATCTGTTGGTAGATATTGCGCAAATAACCAGACCAGCAGGTAAAACAGGCCAATGCCCAAAATAGCCAGCAAACCCAAAGTTGTGAGGAGCACCTTCCCCAATAACAGGATGATTTTTCGATCCCGTATTTGCGCGATAGCCAATTGAAATGCTTCTAACATGTCCTTCCCATGTCATGAATTCTTACGTGCAGTCAATTCCGCTTGAAGCACAGCCCATCACGCTCTAACGCCGCGCTAATTGAAATTGCCACTAGGGAATCCTTATGACCACCGAAGCTCGCTATGATATTGTCGCCATCGGAAATGCCATTGTTGACGTCATCGCTCAGTCCAGCGATGATTTTTTGGAAGAAGAGCAGCTGGTCAAAGGCAGCATGGCGCTCATCGATGCAGACCGCGCCAAGGAACTCTATCGCGACATGGGGCAGGCGCGCGAGATTAGCGGCGGATCAGGCGCCAATACGTTAGCAGGAGCGTCCACTCTTGGCCGCCAATGCGCGCTCATCGCGCAGGTTGCGGATGATCAGCTTGGTGAAGTATTTCGTCATGATATCCGCGCGGTGGGTATTGATTTTGATGTTCCACCTTTGGGCAAAGAACCGCCGACGGCACGCTGTCTGATATTGGTAACACCCGATGCGCAGCGCACGATGAACACATTTCTGGGTGCATCCCAGTTTTTACCCCCAGCAGCCGTTGATGTGGATCTGATCGCCAGTGGTTCGATCCTCTATCTCGAAGGCTATTTGTGGGATGCTGAGGAGCCTAAGGCTGCAATGGCTCTGGGTATCGATATTGCCCGCGAACATGGCCGCAAAATTGCCTTTACGTTGTCCGATGGATTCTGTGTTGACCGACACCGGGACGATTTTTCTGGGATGTTGAAGCAGGGCAGAATTGATATTCTCTTTTCCAACGAAGACGAGATTAAATCTTTGTGTGAAACAGACGATTTTGATGCAGCCGTTGCACAAACCGCCGCACAGGTGGAAACTCTTGTTGTTACTAGAAGTGAACAAGGAGCCATTGCGGTTCGTGATGGCAAAACCTCTAGCGTTGCAGCTGAACCTGTCGATCAGATTATTGATACCACGGGAGCCGGTGACTTGTTCGCCGCAGGATTCTTGAGCGGTTATGTCGAGCAGCGTTCGATGGAAGATTGCCTGACCATTGGTGCGGTGGCTGCTGCCGAAGTGATTTCTCACTATGGTGCACGTCCTGAGGCTGATCTTCGAGAGCTGGTAAAACAGCGGCTTGGTTAGAAGCTAGCTTTTCATCTTAAACAGTTTTCGGTCTTCCGGACCAAAACCCCATTTCCAGATGACCAGCGCATAGCTGGCCAAGATAGCCGGTATGCCGAACACCAGTTCGGCCCATTCTGGCAAATAGGTCGACAACACACCGACTATGGTGCCTGCGACCACAGCAATCAGCAATGTCCAGCGCCAGCCATTGACCGGTGCGCCAAGAAGTTTGGATAGGAAAATTGCTTTGACCAGGGAGGCATAGGCCAGAGCAACCATCAATGCCGCTGCCACCGATGCGGCTTGGAACAGTGGAGGCCAACCTAGGCGCATGCAAATTTGGATAAAAGCCACGCTGAGACCGGCTTGCAGCAGCAGCATCGAAAGTGAGATGAGCAGGTTGCGGTGGCGGGCGATGTAGACCAGAACAGACTCGCTAACCACCGCGGTTGCAGCAACCGCTTCGGCGGCCAGCAGGAACGCCAGTGCACCGGTACCACCTACAAAGTTTGGCCCAACCAATCCCATGACCGCTTCACCGGGAATGGCTAGCGCCAATGCAATGCCGATTTGCGCCGCGATTATCCAAAAACCGACCTGACTAACTTGGCCAGCAATAGCCTTCAAATTTCCTTCTTCCAAATTACGGGTGATTACTGGACCTAGGATCGGATCAAAGCTGGTTTTGAGTTTCTGCGGCAAGCTCGCCACTTGTTGTGCTATATAATATATACCGACAATGGCCGGAGATGCGAACAGTCCCAATATTGCCAGATCTAGTCGCCGAGACCCCCACTCGGCTGCATCGGCGGCCGCAAGCGGCATGTTGCGGCGAGCGAGTGCGGCTATTCTCAGCGGCTTTGGCCGCCAGCCCCTGGGTAGGCCATAGCTCCGAAAAAGCGGCCATAAAGATGCAATCAACGCCGCAAGCATCGAGACAACATAGGATAATATCAAGCCATCCCTGAGAGAGAAAAACGGCATGAATGGTAGCGCAAACCAGAGCGCAGCGAGGCTGATGGTCCAAGGCTCAACTATGGCTCGAGCACGGACTGTGGAGGCAATATCGTAGCGATAGGCCAGAGCGGCCAGAGCAATATCTGCTCCCGCTATGGTAAAAATAACGATCGGCAGGAACCGGTCCAATCCGTTAATCTCACTGTTGGGAAACATGATTTGTGGAAATGTGATTAGGATCGCGGCTGCAACTGCTGAAGCAACAAACGAGACTAACAACCCATCCCAAACGACATGGACATGCGGTCTTTTTGTTCTGCTTAACTGTTCAGCCAAACCGCGGCGCAGACCGAGTGTTGCGAGTTGTGCCGCAAATTCTATCACTAATATCGCGTAAGCAAAACGGCCGAGTGCTTCCGGGCCATACATGCGGCCGGCAATGAATAGAAAGGGCAGTCGCGCTGCTAGGCGCAGTAAAAAGCCAAAAATATTGGTGCGTCCGCCTTTAGCGAGTGCGGCAATATCCTCTGTTTCGTCTGTTTTAGCTTCGGGAGCATCTGGTTCAGGCGCATCAGTTGTCCTGCCGCTATTCGCGCCTGTGGAGCCAGATGTTGTCAAAAGGAGTTTCCCTGATGGTTCTGCGGACGATGGATGTCTTTAGACGAGACGAGTGGCCTTGTCATCTTTTCGGGCTGTATCAAGCCTTAACGTCGTTCGGAAACCAGCGGGCGGTTCATCAGTTGATCAACTACGGACTTGGGATCAGTCTTGCCTGCCAGCAACCCACAAACTGCATCAACAATGGGCATATCTACGCCGCGTTCCTTTGCATCTGCCTGCAAAACAGGTGCAGTATGCGCTCCTTCTGCAACGGTAGAACGGTTGGATGTCAGCGATGCAGCGGATTGTCCTTCCCCAAGCCCTTTGCCCAAAGAAAAGTTTCGTGAGCTGGTCGAGGAACAGGTCAAAACAAGATCTCCCAACCCGCAGAGGCCAGACAGGGTTTCAGTTCGTGCTCCGCGTGATGTTCCATAGCGGAGCATTTCGGCGAACCCCCTTCCAATCAACGATGCTCGCGCGTTTTGTCCTAGTCCCGCGCCCTCAACCACTCCGCATCCAATGGCCAGAACATTTTTGACGGCACCGCCAATTTCTGCGCCAATAATGTCGTTAGAATAATAGGGGCGAAAACTGGGTTTTGCGATTAGGGGTTTGAGCCGATCCCAAAGCCTTTCGGTTTCGCAGGCCAAGGTGAGGGCCGTCGGCAGGCCTTTCGCCACTTCATCTGCGAAAGTGGGGCCTGATAAAACAGCGAGCGGATTATCCGGACGCAACTCCTTTGCAAGATCGCTCATCAACATCTGGCTGTTCGCTTCTATTCCTTTTGAACAGAGGATGAGGGGAAAATTGGTATTGGGGAGAGCCTTGAGGCTGGCTCTTAAATGCTGGGCCGGTGTGACCAGCAATATGGCTTCGCACGAAGCCAGATCGTCCATGTCGCTGGTCGCCACAATGTTTTGGCGCAATGCGTGGTTTGCTAAGAAGGTCTTATTTTCGTGGTGCGTATTTATTTGCTCGACCACATCTGGTTCACGCGCCCATAGCAACAGGTGATTTTGCTCTTCTGACAGGACCTGCGCAAGCGCTGTGCCCCAAGCTCCAGCTCCGACTATACCTATTTTAGCTGCGGTCATGCTTTTACCCCTGCGCCGCGTACCTTCGCAGCATTGGGATCTAATGGCCATCTTGGACGGGCTGCGATATCGAGAGGGTCGGTCAAACCTGCGGCGAACCGTTCCACACCAGCCCAAGCAATCATCGCAGCATTGTCTGTACAGAGCCAGAGTGGTGGCGCTGTAAACTGCATGTCATGCTCTACTGCTAGCGTCTCAAGCATAGCTCTGATCGAACCATTGGCGGCCACTCCGCCGGCTACCACAAGATGATGTACGGGCTCATGTTCACGAATTGATTTTTCAAGGCGATCTTTCAAACAATCAACGGCTGCTTGCTGAAAAGCAGCGGCAATATCGGCATTTTCATATTTGCCACTGTCATAGGCTCGAACGACGGCACTCTTGAGTCCGGCGAAAGAAAAATGCGGTTCTTTCGAACCCAGCAGTGGTCGCGGTAGGGGCACCGCGCCGGCATTACCGTCTGCCGCCAGCTTTTCCACTTTTGGACCACCTGGATACCCTAGTCCCAGAATTTTGGCAGTTTTGTCAAAAGCTTCCCCTGCGGCATCGTCAATTGTTGTCGCTAGTCTGCGATATTCATTCGCACCCTCCACGCGCAATATCTGGCAATGCCCGCCTGATACTAACAGCAGTAGGTAAGGGAATTTCAATTCTGAGTTTGAAAGGCGGGGAGAAAGCGCGTGGCCCTCCAAATGATTGACCGCGATGAGTGGTTTTTCCAATGCCATGGCTAACGCCTTGCCGGTGACCAAACCAACCATCACGCCACCAATCAGGCCGGGGCCGGCGGTTGCGGCAATGGCATCGACGTCATTCAAAGACATTTTGGCTTCATCCAATGCTGCCTTAACTAACGGCGTCAAAATCTCCGCATGGGCGCGTGCTGCGATTTCTGGAACCACCCCGCCATAAGGAGCATGTTCTGCTTCCTGTCCCGCCAATTTGTGAGACAAAATTTCACGATCAGAAGTGACCAACGCCGCCGCAGTTTCGTCACAACTCGACTCTATCCCCAAAATGATGCTCATGGACCTAGTAGTTAGGGCTTCAAGTGATTAGAGCAAGAGGCATGACTAAAAAGACCCACGAAGATAAGATAATCAGGTCCGGAATCGATCGCCCAATGAAGATTGGAACGCGTCAATCTCCTTTGGCTATGGTGCAGGCTGAACTGGCAGCCAAATCTATTATTGCGGCCCATGGTTGGCGATCCGATCAAGTGGAATTGGTGCCGATGATTGCAACCGGCGACAAGATTCAGGACAAGGCGCTCGCAGATGTCGGTGGGAAGGCGCTTTGGACCAAAGAACTCGACCGTGCATTGGCAGAGGGTGACATTGATTGCGCCGTTCACAGCATGAAAGATGTGGAGACCATAAGGCCAGATATTTTCACTATTGGGGCGATGCTCGAACGAGCAGCGACGCATGACAAGTTGGTGGGCGCGAAGTCGATCAATGACTTGCCTAAAAATGCTGTGGTGGGAACTGCGTCCCCGCGACGCAAGGCACAATTGCTGAATTTACGCAGTGATCTCGATATCCGTTTGATTCGAGGCAATGTGCAAACGCGACTTAAGAAAATTGAAAATGGTGAATTTGATGCAACCTTGCTGGCGGCGGCTGGATTGGATCGGTTGGGCATGACTGATATTGGAAGTACGATATCGAAACGCACTATGTTGCCTGCTCCATCGCAGGGTGCTGTTGGTATTGAGGTACGATCCGAAGATCGGCACATGCGGCAAATCTTGAGAAAGATATCACACACGGAGACATTTCGAGAAGTAACAGCCGAGAGAGTATTCCTGAAGGAGCTAAAGGCCGATTGTCACAGTCCAGTTGCGGCCTTGGCAAAATTTGCGGGAAAGCACGCCTCAATGCGAGCGGAAATCCTGCTTCCTTGTGGCACAGAACGCATTGCGGACCGAATGGAATTTGATTCTGGCGATGTGGCGGCACCAAAAAGACTGGCGCAGAAATTGCTGGTTCAAGCCAGCGATGAATTGAAATCTGCCTTTGGAACATGAGCCTTCCGCTACTAATCTTACGACCCATCGAAGGGGCACAAAGCACTGCCGCTAAGGCGCAAGCGTGTGATCTAAATCCGATTGTGGATCCATTGTTCGAGATTAAACCACTCCCATGGACTGCTCCTCCGGCCGATCAATATGATGCGATCATGTTCACTAGTGCAAACGCCGTAAAAATGGCAGATACAAAATTGCAAGATTACGCGCATCTACCTGCGTTGGTCGTCGGGGCGACGACCGAGAGGGAAGCAGAAATGGCAGGGTTTAAGGTGATCCAAACCGGTAAATCAGGCGTGCAATCGCTCGTCGATATGCTGCCCATAAAAGGCTTCGAGCGAATTTTACGATTATCAGGATCAGAATATACCGCGGTTCAATCAGATCGAACAATGGATCACATTGCGGTTTATGAATCGGTTTGTATCGGGTTAGGTGAGCGGGCTCGACTGTCCCTAGCAAGCGGCGTGGTAATATTGATTCACTCCCTCCGCGCGGCACAATCACTCGTCGGAGAAATGGAGAAATGGGATATACCGCGTGCGAGAAACCACATCATTGCAATTTCCCCAAATGTTGCTGACGCGACCGGGAAAGCTTGGAAATCGATAGACGTTGCGAAGCAGCCAACCGACGAAGCTTTACTGACGCAGGCTGCCCGCCTATGTTCCGCATAAATAGAGACAAGGAGCCCGAATGAGCCGGGACTATGAAAAACTGTCGGGACCGGGTGGCAATAGCAATCTGACTCGCAATGTGTTGGTATTGATGATCGTTGCCTTTGTCGGCGGTGCGATTTTGGCCGGCTGGGTCTTGTCACGCTACAATCCGTTTGAAAGCAATGAGACCACAGCAACAGAGGCTGTGACGACAACAGCGGAGAAGGCCGTTGCCGATCCTGCCGCCGCGTTGGCCAATAGGATTGATGCTGATGGTTCTGTTCTTCCATCACTCGCGCAAAAAGAAGAGGCCGAAGTACCTGTTCCAGCGTTGACGCCGGAAAAAGAACGCGCGTTAGCAGTACGAGTTGCCGATCTCGAGGACCGTCTATCTCGGATCAATGTGCAGGCTCAAGCAGCCTCTGGAAATGCGGCGCGCGCAGAAGGCTTATTGATCGCGTTTGCAGCTCGGCGTGCGTTAGATCGCGGATCGCCTCTAGGCTATATAGAGTCTCAACTTCGGTTGAGATTTGGCGAAGCACAACCAAGAGCTGTACAAACCATCATAAATGCATCGCGTGAGCCGGTAACCTTGGAAGAACTGGCTGGTGGTCTTGATGATTTGGCACCAACCCTGACAGCTGGAACCAAAAGTCAGGGGTTTTGGGCTGACATTCAACGCGAAGCTTCCGAGCTCTTTGTCATTCGTAAAGAGGGAACACCCTCGACCGCACCGCAACAACGTCTTGTTCGCTCTGAACGATATATTGAAGTTGGAAATGTCGATGCTGCCATTACGGAAATGGACAGATTACCAGCAGTCATGAGCGGAGATGAAGACGCTATTGCCTGGATGGAAAAGGCGCGGCGTTATAATGAAGCAAGACGCGCTCTGGATGTCATTGAAACGGCGGCAATATTGGAGCCGCAACAATTGCGAGCCAGTGATGGCGAAAGGGTTGACGTGCCTTCACCATTGGCACCCAATGTAACCCCGATTCCAGCGCCTTAATTTTCGAGAAACAATTCGATCAATCGGACAGGGACGCGAACGGGTCGCTGGCTTTGACGATCAATTATCGCCCAATTGGTGCGTCCCGAAACCATGTTTCTTCCATCTGAATTGGTAAAGCTGAAATTGCGCCAGAACCGCGCGCCCTTGGGTGGCTCTGAAATCCAGGTACGACCTGTTGCCATTTCCCCCACCGCCATGTTGCTGCGATAATCAATCTCATGCCGCGTGACGACCCAGATGTAACGGTCAATCGCATCTTTCGGCGCAACCGCGTTCCAATGTGCTGTCGCCAGTTCCTGTATCCAACGTACCCAGACTGCGTTGTTCACATGGCCAAGCTCGTCGATATCGGCTTGCTGTGCGGTTATGCTAAAGGAGAAATCGTTCACAATATAATCTAGCCTAGGTTCAGGCCAAGATCGATCAACTCATGTTTTGCTTGGTCGACAGTTGAAAATTGAATAGCCGCCATTCCAACAGACTGCGCACCATCTACATTTTTTGGCATGTCATCCATGAAAACGGTTTCACTTGCATTCAAGTCACTAGAATCAAGTAAGTGCCGATAAATTTGCGGATCCGGCTTCAGCAATGCGACTTCAGCTGACACGACTGCTCCTTCAAAACGTGGCCAAAAATCATATTCTGACTTCAAGTATGTGACGATTTCGTGAACATTGTCGCTGAGCGCAAACAGCCGGTATCCATTTTTCTGTAACTGATCCATCAATTCAATGGTGCCAGGGATCAGGTCCATACTGGCAAGAACATTTTGCCACAGCTTGTCTGTTTCTGCTTCTGAAAACCCGTATTGGTCCCGATAACGTTGCATTGCTTGTTCAGCGGTTATCTCTCCCTTGTTCAATGGCAACCAGACATTGTTTCCGGGAAAAATTGATTGAACAAAATCAACATTGGTTCGATCAGCACCAAATGTGCGTTCTACAATATTGTGCGGATCCCATTTCACGATCACGTTACCGATATCAAAAACAACGTTTCGAATAGTCATTCCGTCATCCCCATTTGCCACAGGATAAACGCATATTCCTCGGCAATTTCCTGAATGCGGTTCCAGCGGCCAGACTTACCGCCATGGCCGGCGCCCATGTTAATTTTCATGAGCAGCATATTGTCATCGGTCTTGGTCGCACGCAGCTTCGCGGTCCATTTGGCCGGTTCCCAATAGGTCACGCGCGGATCGTTGAGGCCTCCGGTAATTAGCATGGGTGGATAATTTTGTGCACTCACCTGATCATAGGGAGAGTAGCTGCGAATATATTCAAAAGCCGCCTTGTCAGTGATCGGATTGCCCCATTCCGGCCATTCACCCGGGGTCAGCGGCAAACTCTCATCCTGCATCGTATTGAGTACATCAACGAAAGGGACATGCGCCACAATGGCGCCCCAAAGATCAGGGTCGGAGTTGACTATGGCTCCCATTAGTTCCCCGCCGGCGGAACCACCCGATGCGGTGACACGGCCTTTGCCGGTATAGCCTTTAGTACCTAGACCTTTTGCTGCATCGACAAAATCATTGAACGTATTGGTCCGCTGCATAAGCTTTCCCTGTAGATACCAGTCACGGCCCAAATCATCACCGCCCCGAATATGGGCAATGGCATAGATGAAGCCACGATCTACTAGAGAAAGTCGATGGGTTGAGAAGCTAGGGGGCACCGCATAGCCATACGCTCCATAGGCATAAAGGTGGAGCGGTGCGCTGCCATTCAGTTTTGTACCCTTCTTATAGACAAGAGACACGGGAACCATGGCACCGTCCCGTGCCTCAATCGTCAAACGTTCGGTTGCATATTCGCCGGCATCATAGCCCGATGGGATTTCCTGAACCTTTAGTGTTTCAAGATTTTTGTTTGCCAGATGGTAGTCGTAAATCGTGTCAGGCGTGACCATGGATTCATAGCCCAATCGCAACTTGCTGACATCATATTCGGGATTGTCATCCAGGCCTGCATTATAGCTAGCCTCGGGAAACACTATGCGCTCTATTTTGGCTGGATCTGCATAAGATCGAATTTCTATTTGATCGAGACCGTTCTCACGGCCTTCGGTGACATAGAAACCCTTGAATGTTGACACATCAGTCAGGTAAAATTCGTCCGAGCCGGCAATCAGTGTTTTCCATTCGCCTGGACTTTCGATCGATGCTGTCGCCAACCGAAAGTTCACATGGTCGTCGTTGGTTAAGATATAGAGCAGACCATCATGCTCTTCGACAGAATATTCCCGGCCTTTTTTGCGGGGAGAAATCAAAATCGGGTCGGCAGTCGGATTATCAGTGGGCACGAGACGCACTTCACTGGTCTCATTGTCGCCGGTTGTGATTACAATAAATTTCTCGGATTGGGTCAGGCCGATCCCAACAGTGAAGCCGTCCTGTTCTTCCTTGTATAGCTCAATATCTTCTTGGATATCGGTTCCCAAAATATGAAGCCGGGTGTTGTCCGTGCGCCAATTATCATTCGCCAATCCGTAGAGCAATTTGGTTGAATCGGCGGCCCAGACCAGGCTGGACAACGAGCCAGCTATGACATCCGGCAATTCGTCTCCGGTGCTCAGATCGCGAAAATGAACATCAAATCGCTCGGAACCATTGTCGTCATAAGAATAGGCGAGAAGCTTGCCGTTGGGAGAGACGGAAAAGGCCCCGAGACGAAAATAATCTTTGCCGTCGGCCAGCTTATTTTCGTCGAGTATCAAGGTGTCACCGCCTCCGCCCACTGGTTTGCGATACCATTTCTTATACTGGGATCCTTCATCGAAAGCGGTCCAGTAAATCCAGTCACCATCCTTTTGTGGAACCGAGGATTCATCTTCCTTGATCCGCGCTTTCATTTCTTCGAACAATTCCTCTGTCAGGGCTTTTTGACCCGCCATGTTTTGTTCAAACCAGCGATTTTCTTCCTTGAGATAGTCAAGCACATCCTCATCATTGACCTTGGGGTAACTCTGGTCCTTCAGCCAATGGTACGGATCACTTATCGTAAAGCCGTGGCGTTCGTAGTTATGCGAGCGCTGTTCGGCGGTGGGCGCGCTGGTCATCGGTTTGGTCATAGTGATTTCTTTGGAGTCTTTCTCTGCAAGAGAGGGCTGGGCGCGCAAGCTCACAGCAAGGATTATCGGAGCTATCGCGATTTACATATAATTTCTCACGCAGCAAATTATGTGGCAGAATCGTCGTGAAACACCTATGTGTTTGGCAACAAATATATTCAAGGAGTTTTGGTCCAGATGTTGATGTCCACTTACGAAGCGCGCCTTAAAGCTCTGCGCGAGCAAATGGCCGAAGATGGCTTGGATGGGTTTGTCGTTCCAATTTGCGATGAACATATGAGTGAATATGTTGGCGAATATGCACAGCGACTGGCTTGGCTAACTGGCTTTGGTGGTTCGGCCGGATCCGCAGTGGTATTGAAGGACAAGGCAGCAATCTTTGTCGATGGTCGCTATACTATTCAGGTGCGCGATCAGGTGGATGGCAATCTGTACGAGTATGTAGGAACTGGCGACCAGAGTGTGATTGACTGGTTGGGAGCCAATGCTCTCGAGGGCGCATCGATCGGCTATGATGCATGGCTGCATACTCAGGACTGGGCGAAGTCAGCATCTGCGAAACTGCAAAAGTCCGGCGCCAAGCTCGTTGCTGTGAAATCCAATCCTATTGATGCAGTCTGGGAGGATCAACCAGAACCATCGCTCGAAATACTCGATGTGCAACCGGATGAGTTCGCAGGAAAATCGTCTGCCGAAAAACGCATGGAAATTGCGGAATGGCTCAAAAAGGAAGGATTAGATGCGACGGTCATCGCGGCCCTCGATTCCGTGGCATGGGCTTTTAACATTCGCGGTAAGGATATTTCCAACACGCCTGTCCCACGTGGCTATGCCATTGTGAAATCAGACGGTAATGCAGACCTGTTTGTTGCGCCTGAAAAGCTAACCGACGAAGTGCGTGTTCATCTGGGTAATGAGGTTGGCCTGCGCGGTTATGATGAGTTTAGTTCCGCACTCGCAGAGCTAAAGGATCGGAAAATCGGGGTTGATCCCGAGCGTTCGGTTGCCGCTATTTTTGAGCAACTTGGCGGTGCTGGGGCTACAATTGTCAAAAAACGTGATCCGACCATCTTGGCGAAAGCTATTAAGAATGATGTTGAAGTGAACGGCCACAAAGCGGCGCAAGCCAGAGATGGGGCGGCGCTAACCCGCTTCCTTCACTGGTTCTCTGAAAATGCGTTAAATGATCAGGATGAGTTGTCCGTGGCTGCGAAACTCGCTGAGTTTCGCGGGCAGTCAGACAAGTTAATGGACCTTTCATTCAGAACGATATCGGGAGCAGGGCCAAATGGTGCACTTTGTCACTATAGCGTCAACGAGGAAACCAACCGTCCGATTGAAGAAGGCACGCTCTATCTCGTCGACAGCGGCGGCCAGTATCGCGATGGGACCACTGATGTCACTCGGACCATGGCCGTTGGTGAACCGACCAAGGAAATGATCAAACGCTATACGCAAGTGTTGCAGGGGCATATCGCTCTAGCCCAAGCGGCCTTTCCGACAGGTACAACCGGCGGGCAGCTAGACATATTGGCGCGGCAATATTTGTGGGCGGACGGCGTCGATTATGCACATGGCACGGGCCATGGTGTAGGAGCCTATCTTTCCGTTCACGAAGGACCGCAGCGTATTGCGGCCTTTGGCGGTTTCAATGAACCGCTTGTTGCCGGCATGATCTGCTCCAACGAACCCGGTTACTATAAAACCGATGAATTTGGCATTCGGATTGAAAACCTGATCCTGGTTGAAGAGCGGAATATTGACGGTGCGGAACAACAGATGTTCGGTTTTGAAACGCTAACATTTGCACCGCTGGATCGCCGTCTTATTGATGTTTCGATATTGTCAGGTGCGCAGCGGCAATGGGTTGATAGTTATCACAGCCAGGTGCTCGATATTGTGGGACCACAAATCGAAGGCGTTGCACTGGAATGGTTGAGGACACAGACCGCAGCGCTTTAATCGATTGACCCGACTCATATGTTCACTTAATGTTCTTATCCAGCAAACAGGAGAGAGACGATGATCGGTTATGTAACATTGGGCACCAACGACCTGGAGCGAGCAGCGAAATTCTATGACGCGATTGCCAAGGAAATGGGTGTCGGACGGATGATGGATTTCGATCAATTCATTGCCTGGGGCGCTCCCGGCGGCGCGCCTGGCGTGGCGGCCAGCAAGCCGTTTGACGGTGATGCAGCAAGTGTCGGCAATGGTGTGATGGTTGCACTTCAAGCAAAAGACAAGGAACAGGTGCAGCGGATATATGACATTGCGATGGCCAATGGCGGTAGTGATGAAGGTGCACCGGGGCCGCGCGGTGATGAAGGATTTTTCGCCGCCTATTTCCGCGACCCGGACGGCAATAAACTAAACGCGTTTATCATGGGATAGTTGTTGGTTGTGCGAAATATATTCCCGTGCAAGAGACGCGCTCTATATTGCTATTCGACACGGGAAATTAGATGACTGAAATCAATCCGAGTGAGGGCTTCCAACTGATAACGCAGCTGCGCGTTCGTTACGCAGAATGTGATCTTCAAGGCATTGTGTTTAACGCCAACTATCTGGCGTTCGCCGATGTCGGCCTCACCGAATATCTGCGCGCACTGATGGTTGACCAAACTGGTAGCGGTGAACGGGATATGTTGCACGGTTTTATTGGTATCTTTGGCGGCGACAATTGGGTGCGGCATGCCGATGTCGATTTCCGTGCACCGGCAAAAGCAGATGATCTCTTGGATATCGCCATTCGCATCACGCGGTTTGGCAAAACCAGCTACGCAGCTTTATGTCATATAATGCGCGGCAATGAACTGCTCAACGTAGTCACGCTTACCTATGTCTGGTTTGATCCGGCAACGGAACAAGTATCACCTGTGTCGCAAAAGTTCATTGATGCGGTTACAAAATATGAGTTGATTGCGCCGGAACGATCGGTGGTCTCCACTTGATCTCTCTACTTTTCGGCTTTATCTCCCGGCGTTGTCGCTTTGGATTGAGCTTTTCGCCGCCGAAGGTTGGCGCGTAGTTGCTCCGCAAGTCGCTCCGCCTTCTCTGCTTCCTTGCGCTGTTTTTCCGATTTAGGCTGTGGTTTGGGCATCTCGACCAATTGCCACTCAACTCCGAAAAATGCAACTGCGCTTGACAAGATGGTAACCATTTGGTCTTAGGCGCCCGGACTGGAGTTTAGCGCTTGAACGCGGTATCGTTTCTACAACTCCAAAATGGTTAAGCTGCTGTAGCTCAGTGGTAGAGCGCGTCATTGGTAATGACGAGGTCGAGAGTTCAATTCTCTCTAGCAGCACCATTTTTCTTTCAGTTTTTTCGTGTCCTGAGAATCTGACTGATTTTGGAAGATTAGTCGCGCGTTCTTAGGAGGTTAAGGAAATATACGCAAACAAATGCAATACTCTCCATAATCTGTGCAGCAAGACCAAAGCCGTATATTGGACTATCCATTCGGGTAAATACTCCAAGCTCGAGATAGACCTCTTCAAACAGGACCACACGCCAGAAGATGCTAACGAATATGGTGACGTTGAGCGCCGAGGCCCAAACGATCAGATATCGCTTCGACGTTGAAATTCTCTCTCGTTACTAATCCGATACTCGGTGCGGTTTACCTGTGCCTGTGTCCAGAAATGCCTGCAAACTGCCGACGAAGAACAAATTCCATCCAGCCTCACAGATTTCATAGCAATGAAGTGTTGGCACTAAGCCATAATGTTCAACTGTAATATCAGTAGTCTTGCCGTTCCAAACTATGTTCCATCGCACGCGTGTATCAAGCCACTCCGTTTCGATCTCTTTTGGCATTCCCTCATGAAGATGAAGCGCATCAACGCAGACCATCTCGACCCGTTTTTTGGCTTCCAAGACAGTAGCTTCAAACGTCCAGTATCCTTTGCCGGGCGGAAAGGTGAACTTCGACCTATCGCCAAGTTTCAACATTGGTCTATCGGGCGTCGTCCACCATTCATGCATTCCCTCGGTCAGTGCCCAAAAGGCTTTTTGCGGGTCGGCCTTAACCGAGATAGTTCGTTTGTAGTTTTGGGATGTCATTGCGCATTCCAATGAGGCGGCATTGTCTTGGACATGCCGGGCAAATCTTCCACGCGGGTTTTCCAAGCTTTCAGCTTTGGAAAATCGCGGGTAAGGAGAGTGTCGATACCGAGCGCTGCCAAATCGTCAGCTTTAATCTCAGCGGCGCGCTGAATCAGACGAATATCGGGAAAGGCTACCGCATCAGCGGCTGTCGGACGATCACCACAAAGAAAATTGTTGTTTTCCAATTTTTCCTCAAGGTTTTCGCATTCCATTTTCAATTTTTCGGCGGCTTCTTCCATTGCCTTTCGTTCGGCAGATGATTCGTTAGTAACAGAAATGCCCTGAACCAGAATTGAGAAGAAAACGGAATTGTGCGCTGATCGGAGGTAATCGGCCATCTCCAGAACGTTCTGCCAGATTTCGGCAGCTTCTGAAGCATCATTTCCAAATAATGGCTTTTCTGGAAACTCCCGATCCAACCACGCCAGAATGCCGATCGAATCGCGCAATGTAAGATTGCCGTATGTTAACGACGGCACTGTACCACGAGGATTGATCTTGAGATATTCTGGTGATTTGTGTTCGCCTTTTGACGCCTCGAGGTAACGGATATCAAACTCAAGTTCTTTGAATGTTAGGCCTGCGAGAACTCTCCAGGGCCTGGGAGCACCGGAAACGGCATATACTGTCATTGTCATTTGTGAGCTTCTTTCTCAGATGTTGATTGTCTTGCGCTCACAATTTAGACATGCAGTATTCTTTCACAAGTAGGCAGAATTTACGTGTATAGTATCACAAAACGTACTTAGTACGTCTAATGGAGCGTTAAATGACAGCAGTAAATAAGACAAAGGAAGACGCGTTTGCCGAGTATGGGGATGGGCTCTGCCCCATGCCAGATATCGCCAAGTTGATCGGAGGGAAATGGAAGTTAATCATCCTGCAAATTCTGATTTTTCGTGGCATGAAGCGTTTCAACGAGTTGCGCCGAATGATTGACGGTGTGACGCAAACAATGTTGACGAAACAACTTCGAGCCTTGGAAGCAGATGGGTTGGTTGAGCGGAAAATATATCCGGAAGTACCCCCGCGCGTCGAATACACAGCAACCAAACGGGCTCAAGATCTGAAACGGATGTTTATGGAAATGCATGATTGGTGGGTGAACGACGATTAGAGCAAAGGCAAAGTGTAAACCCGCGATTGCTACAATATTAGTTTGAACGGATTGAGCGCTTTTTGCGGTCGGCGCTAATTTCGAAGATGAGCAGATTGTCCATCTTCCGCAAACTAATTGATCTGTACACGAAAAGATTTGACAAAGTACCGTTCTGGTCAATGTCAGCCAGTAATCTATTAAATTATCTGGAAGGCAAATCTAGCTGTGCCTAGAAACTGAGAAAATATCGCGGGTCTGAGGATAAATGCTTTTTTGTGATTCCTAACGTCTCCTTCTGCGCCCTTAGCAGCCAGAACCAGATATTCCGCAATCGGCCCAGTTCGAGACTTAACATAAATAGGATTATCGCGTGGGTTGACAGTTTATCTTATGTGAAAGGGGGCCGCTAGCATCTAGCTAAGCTTCGATGGTTTGACTGCACCGGCCATGAGTGCGATATTTTGCGAGTGTCCGAAATTATCAAATCCAAATTGGTTCTATTGTACTAATCACTCTTGTATTGTTGGAAATTACAGTACAGTTGAAGTTAATAACAAAACAAGGGTCGCATCTTGTTCACCGAATAAATTTGGGAAAAGATGTTTTGAA
>JBDWAQ010000008.1:0-490670 GCA_039978835.1 Parasphingorhabdus sp. | reverse complement strand
CGTCTATGTTTTAACATCGGAAGAATATTGCAAAACCACCGCTGCTTCTGGATCTGGATGTGTAGGCGGCGCAGCAGATGAAGTGATCACCGCCTATGATTATGGTCCGACCTCAGGTCCGAACAATCTCCTTTTACGCGGCACGGTGGCCGACAGCGGCGGCCTCAACCTCAGGACATGCTACAAGTATGATCAATATGGAAGGAAGATCGCAGAAACCCAGCCCCTAGGAACAGGGAGCACATGCCCATGAGACACAAACTGCGTTTGAGCATTCCTTTCCGGGTTACACGTTCCGCCATCTTTGGAGCCGCATCGCTGGGCTTGGTGGCGATATCCAGTATCGCTTCAACAGCCGCCTATGCACAAAGCTCACCTTCCGCGCATACCTATGCCACGCGCTACGATATCAAGGGACAGGTGACCGGCACTATTGCGCCCGATCCTGATGCCACGGGTCCGCTAAAATATCTAGCCACTCGCAATACATATGACATTCGCGGCAACGTTACCAAGGTGGAAACCGGTGAGCTTTCTGCCTGGAAATCAGAAGCGATTGCGCCTGCAAGTTGGGGTAGCAGCTTCCGGATCGACCGCACCGTTCACGCCACCTATGACAATATGAACCGCAAGCTCAAAAGCTGGGTTGTGGGTTCAAACAATGTTACGACCAACATGACCCAATATAGCTATGATGCCATTGGGCGCGTGACCTGTACAGCGGTCCGAATGAACCCGGCACAGTTTAATAGCTTGCCAGCCTCCGCCTGTACCCATGATACAGCCGGAGATGATGGTAAAGACCGGATCACCAAAAACATCTATGAACCTACTGGCCGCATCGCGCAGGTCCGTAAAGCGGTTGGTACGCCATTGGAACAGGCAGAGGTAACCTACAGTTATACGCCCAATGGCAAGAAGAAAAACATCATTGATGCAAATGGTAACAGGGCTGAGATGTGGTATGACGGCCATGATAGGATGGAATATTGGCTATTTCCATCACCAGCCCAGCCCACAAACTATAACGATGCGAACCAAGCAACAGCGCTAGCCTCCGCTGGAACGGCAAATGCGGCTGACTTTGAACAATATAGCCATGACAAGAACGGAAACCGCCTTACTCTTCGCAAACGTGATGGCCAGACTATTGGATATGGTTATGATGCCCTCAACAGATTGATAGTAAAGGATATACCTAACAGCACTGTTGACGACGTGTTTTATGTGTATGACAATCGTGGTTTGCAGATTTCCAGCTATTTAGGCACTCCAGGTCGTATCATTGGAACAGCCTACGACAATGCTGGCCGGGTTATCACATCAACTCAAAACATGGACGGCAGTGTTCGCACCCTATCCTATCAATATGACAAGAATGGTAATCGCACGAGGATTACGCATCCTGATGGGCAGTATTTTAACTATACCTATGATAGCCTCAACCGTCCTTATGACTATTTTGAAAACGGCGGAACTCGGATCAATGCGAATCGATTCAATCTAAAAGGACAGATGACTCAAAATTATCATGCCCCAGGCGTGTATGACTACTACAACTACGATGCCGTTGGTAGGCTGAGTTCGATAAATTTGCTTCTTCCCGGAACTGTTGCCGACAACATTTTTAGTTTTGGCTACACCCCTGGGAATCAAATCAAGTCGCGCACGACAAGCAATAATCTCTATGCCAACACAGCGCATTACGATGTGAATCGCAACTACACCGTCAACGGCCTTAACCAGTACACACAGGGCGGACCAGCGGCGTTCACCTATGATGCCAATGGCAATCTGACCTCTGATGGCAGTGTCAACTTTACCTATGATGTTGAAAACCGCCTGATCTCTGCATCAGGCGCAAAGAATGCGCAGCTTAAATATGATCCGTTAGGCCGTCTCTATGAAACCAACAATGGTTCGGGCGGCGCGGTTACAAGGTTCCTCTATGATGGCGATGCGCTGGTGGGTGAGTATAGCTCTTCCGGCACCATGCTCCACCGCTATGTCCACGGCAACGGTAGCGACAATCCGCTAGTCTGGTATGATGGTGGCACGGTAAATGCGACAAACCGCCGCCATCTGTTCGCCAACTGGCAGGGATCGATCACCGCGATCACCAATGCGGCAGGCAATGTCGTACAGGTCAATGCCTATGATGCATATGGCATTCCCAATGACACCAATATAGGCCGGTTTCAATATACCGGCCAGATCATGATCCCCGAACTGGGCATCTATCACTACAAGGCGCGGGCTTATTCTCCCTATCTCGGCAGGTTCCTGCAGACCGATCCGATTGGCTATGATGATCAGTTTAATTTATACGCTTATGTTGGGAATGATCCGGTTGGTTATGTGGATCCAAGTGGAGAAGCTCGGAAAAAACCAGGGGATACCGGAGCCGTACTTGGAGAGGTTATTCGCGCTGGAATCGAGATAGCGGCTGGGAAAGATGTCACTGAAGCTTTGGATGATATGGCGGATCGCATTGACCGATCCAATGGCAAAGCCAAAGGAAAATCAAGAGCAAAGCGTCGTGCTTCGCGAAAAGCTCAACGAAAAAAAATAAACCCTCGAGTAGCAACCTCGCAGTCTGGAAGGAATTCTCAAGGAGAAACGAAAGGGCCAAAAAATCCCAGGTTACGAGGCCAGGTTAAGAAAGGAATGGATGGCAGAACTGATGTTGGTATCCAAGATGGTAGCAAGGATAGAAACAATCACAGTGCCGATCATCCTGCGGCCGTGGACGTTGGGAATGTGAATACCAAAAAGCCTACAAATGACTATGGGCAGCCAAACATCCAAAACGAAGGAAAAACTAGTGCAAAAATAGTGATTGACCCTAGGAAGAAACAGTGAGCAAGTGCTGACTGACTTATGAATCAAATAAGTTGAACCAGTGATTCCTGACACCAATATGATTAGTCTTTGCCAATGACAAAAATAGATTCTCTTATTCGCAAGATAAAAAAGGAGCATTTACTCCTAGAAAGAAAAAAAAAGGAGCAGTTTGCCTCTCGGGATTCAAAGCTGCGAGATATTTTAAGTGACGATGAAATATGGTCTTTTGAAAGCTGTGTTTCTCATGCGATGTGGAACCAGATAATTTCGGACTCGAACAACGCTGGATCATTGATTTTTCAAGAGAGAAATCCAAAAAGACTACTCAAGTTAACCTCCGGGCAAGAAAACTTAGAACTACTCGCAGCAGATGTTTTAAGATTGGCAGACAAAAACGAAATCGTCTATGTGTATCCCTTGGATTGGGATATCTTTGGCAGTTATCTAGTTAGTCTCCATGCATTATTCTCAAACATCGACAGGTTTTCGTTCTTGGTCGAAGACTCTTTTGAAATGATTGACTTAGGCTTGGATAGTATATTGCAATTGGAGATTGAAAGGGGCCTAGAAAATAGCGTGACCAAGGTTAGGATAAATGTCGTAGGCCACAAATTCGACAAATATATTCATGGCCTGAAACACATGCCTGACAAGCTTAACTGATTGAATTACGGTGACGAATTACGGTGACAGTGCACTGAATTACGGTGAATTACGGTGACAGTGCACTAATTCATTAGCAACCTAACAAAGCCGAAACGCTCCATCCGCATACGGTGTCGCCGAATATGATTTCCTACAGTTGGAACAATCTATCTAACGGCACGTACGCCCGCCTGTCTCCGGGTGGCAATTTGGTCAAGTTTGGATAAGATCGCCTTCACCTATGATGCCAAATGCAACCTGACCAGCGATGGCAGTGTTAATTTCACCTAGACGCAAAAAAACCGTTTAATCTCTGCATCGGGCAAGAAGACGGCTAGTCTCAAATATGATGTTTGTACGAAACCTCTGCCCCATCGGGCACGACGCGGCTCCTCTATGATGGCGGAAGCCAGGACGCTTAACCGCGCAGGGCAAAGTGGCATCGTCGAGACGCGCGACTGTGTGGGACAACTAAAAATCCTTCGACGAAGTGCGATTCCTAAAGGCGCCCTTAACCTTCTTGACCTAAAACCGCTAGGAAAGGAGCGCAACGGGTCGATGCAAACGCAAATTCTTGGACTGTTGGCGCCGCTGATGGCGTTGTTTTTCGCGGCGACATTCGCGGTGCTTTGGCGGGTGGGGCGGTTGAAGCGTCACGTGCTTGGCTTTGGTATTGCCTTTGCCCTGTCAGCATTGGGTTTTTTGATCACTCATTTACTGCCTGCCGACTCGTTCTATCTCTTTCACACGACGCAACTGTTCTATGCGCTTAGCTCGACTGTAATGCTGGCAGCGGTCTGTGAGCGCGCCGGGCAGCGGCTTCATTTGGGCAGCTTTGCAGTCGTTTACCTGATCACCGCGTTGACAATGGGACTGACAGTAAGCCTATCCGACGATGTCGCCCCGCGACTGGTCATCGTCAATATGGGCTACGGGATCATGTTCGCTATGGGAGTGACGACGCTCCTTACGGCACGGCGTCGCGAAGCAATTGATATGGCGATCATCGCGGTTATGGCGTTTCAGGCCGCCGATTTCTTCATCCGGCCAACCATGACCCTCCTATTCGAGCAATCGATTCCAGCGGCGGTCTATCGGGACTCTATCTACTACTCCTTGATCGGGCTCGTGCTCGGTGTGAAAGGGGTATCCATGGCGATGGTCCTGTTGGGTGCGACGATTGCGGAATGGCTGACGGCGCTGCGTGAAAGTAGTGAGCGTGATGCGCTGAGTGGGTTGCGCAACCGGGGTTCATTTGAAGAAATGATACGAAAACTGCTCCCGCGTGCCCACACAGAGGGACGTTCTCTCAGTTTGGTGGTGGCAGATATCGACCACTTCAAGAAGGTCAATGATATTTGGGGGCACCAAGCGGGCGACCAGGCGATTGCGAGCATAGGCAAACTTATTGCAAAGACCGTGCGTGACTGCGACACGGCGGGCCGGATCGGCGGTGAGGAATTTTGTATCGCGGTCTGGAATTGCCCGAACGACCCCGCTGCGCGATTGGCAGAACGGATCAGGCAAGCTTTTGCTAACTTAAAGCACTCCGGCCTAAGCGACGATATCCGTCTTACTGCGAGTTTTGGTGTGGCCACAGCGTATGATGGAGAGACCTATGAGCAGCTGTTTGCACGAGCCGATGCTGCGCTCTACAAGGCTAAATCTAGTGGTCGAAACCGTGTCGAGAATGCCGAGGAACCGCGTCTGGAAGAAGCGATGCCCGAACCAAATGCAAAGCTGATTGAGTTAAAACGCACTGCAGCCGGATAGTCCGCTGGACGCTCAGCTTAGCGGGGTGCGCACGAAACAATTTATCCTCGCGCTCACTGTGCAGTTGCTTCCTGCCACCGCTCTGGCTCAACTTACATCAGGTCCGGGGTAACCCTTTGCTCCCGAACGAGTTACTGACAACACTCGGGAACACGATACGATCGCGTGGAACTTTGCCGAAGGTGTCACGACCAAAGTGAGACTACTTCAAGCAGTCTTTTGATCTACTCCAGCGTCGATCTGCCGCTCAAGCCTTTCCAGTTCTTCCAGAATCCATGGGGTCACATCGCGATGCGCGTTCCGACCGATGAACAGATCCATATGACCATAATCGGGAATGATCCGCTGGCGGTACAAGGAAGCGCCATTGTAATCTGACAGCCAAACCCTCGTGCGTTGCCCACTTTCGGGATAGAATATCTGGTTGGTAGCTCCCGACAGGAAACTGATGGGCAGCGCCAGACGACGAGCAGCGGCATCGCCTGTGTAAACGGATTTGCCATCCGCATCGACGGCCAAGCCTTTGCGCATGATCGCCTGCAGTTGCTTGAATGGCGTAAGCGATATCCGGCTGAACATGCTACCGAGCGCCAGATGCGTGTCGTGGCCAAGCTGGCGATGGTCCCAGCTGGGGCCAAAAACTCCAAATACGCGGCGGCATGTCGGGTTCTTGCATGCCTGGCCTTCCGGAACTGGAATCTGATACGCGACTGCATCGATTTCAGAGTCTTCTTCAGTACCTTGGCTCACGAAATCGATATGCCCGTCGAGCAGTGAAATCTGTCCGAGCATGTCTGCCACGCCGAGGTCAGCTTTCATGTAATTGAGCCAATCGGTGACCGGATGCAGGGTGAGCTGTGAGCTGATCAGTGAGCGGACATGTGTTACATAGCCTGCGGCTATTCCCATCAACAGGCTCATCGAGCCAACGCAATGCACCAGTGCCTGCACGCTGTCTGCGCCGGTCACCGCGCGAATTTTCGCTATTGCCGCCGGCCAATCATAGCGGGCGATATCGTCGATAGTGAACTCAGGTGGATGCTGAGTATCGTTGCCCGAATCCGCACTCGCGCGATAGTCGAACAGCCAAACGTCATAGCCTTGCGCAACAAGGCTTTCGGTGAGGTTCTCCTCCACCGTGGGGGTGGCGAAGCTTGATGCACGCACGGAAAAGCCGGGCGCCAGCACCAGCGGACCACGAGCCCCGCCGCGATAGCGGGTGAGGCCGATATTCACGCCGTCGCCGGTCGGGACGATATGGCGCTCAGACGGCGGAAGGTGCATTTCGCGCGGCGATAGCATTGCAGCGTCCTTGCCCGCAAAATCATTAAGCGTCGCCAGCATTCCGCCGTAGGCACGGAACACCGTCATCGCGAAAAAGCCTACATATTTGGCCACAAAATAGGTCTCAATGGCTTTCCGGGCTTTCGGGATCAGGTTGATCACATGGCCCACCAGCGTATCCGCATCATGGACGGTGATGGTGTTCAACTGGTGCATGAACTCGTCAATCCCGAGCTTCAGTATGCCGCGCCCGATCAGTTCACCGTCCGCACTCTCGCCTTGGTGCAGCGTGACGAACAACGTCGTTAGGTCGGTCCAGGGGTCAGACTTGCCGCGTTGCTCCAATGTCTTGAAACCATGGAAATAGATCGCCCCGTCCGGCCCTTCGAGCACCATGTCATAGAGCATTTTCCAGCTCTCAGCTTTGTCTGGATCAGCAACCAGTAGGCGGAAAGTACCTTCTCGGACCGGCAATGGGTCGGGCGAAATCGTGCTTACCAACACTTCACCCGTTATGCGTGAGCGGTGCTCTGGTTCGTCAATCATGCGGTGGAGGTTTTCGGTAGTGACTGTCAGTTTAAAGCTACACGCTTTGTTCTCCGACTGTCCCCAGGCCGCGCCATTTACATAGTCATCGCGAATGCGTTCGGCATGACCGCAGGGGCGATGATGACATCCTGTGGCGCTGATATGACCCGCCATGGTCTCGGTAAAAGCCAGACCCGGGCTCATGGCTTCGGGGTGTTCTTTTATCAGTTTGCGAATAGCGGCCTTGCCTTCTTCGAGAGCACCACTTTCGAAATGCTTGGCAGTGGCTGTGACGGCTTCAGCGACCGGCCCGATTGCATGGCCACCGACCCATTTGGCGATAGACAGCTTTAGATGATCGCTATCATGTTTTTCGGGCGGACCCGCTTGCGTCTCTTCAGCCAAGCCTTCCTCCGAAGGTGTCTCTTGCGGCAGAGGGCTCTCCTCTTCGAGTGCATAGTCGATGGTCCAACCTTCGCGCTGCGCCAGCTTTTCCACTGCGCGTTCTGCAATAGCCGTGATTGTGAGCAGGGGATTAACACCAACTGCGCCTGGGATCGTAGAACCATCGCACACATAAAGACCGGGGTGAACCTCGGTACCGTTGGTGTCCGCGAAGACACGGCAGCTGTCGTCAACAACCCCCGATGTCGCATCATCGCCCATGCCGCATCCACCGATCGGATGCACGGTGACCAGCTTTTGACCCATTGGTTCGGACCAGAGCGGGTCAGAGAAATATTGAGCCTCAATCGCCTCAGCCGCCTCGCGCATCTTGTCATCATCACGGCGGTAGGTTCGCTGCTCGCCGGCCTTGGACCAATTTATGGAAATCCGGTCATCTTCCAGGGCGAGGCAGCCATCGGAATCATCCACACTCATCACCAGATAGGTCTGAGTGCGTGCCATCGGGCCTTTGTAGGCCCATTCAGCGATGCTTCCAGGATCGGTCTGCACTGCTTCGCCCATTGCCTTTGCGTCAAGTAGGCGCGGTTTGACCTGATCGAGGCCGAAGCGCGTAAAACCATCTGCCAGTGCTTCACCGAAAAAGAACGCGGGCCCCAAGCCAGCTGCAAGAATACCGGGGGCAACCCCCTCCTCGATTACCAGACCTTTGGCCGGATCATCATCATCGCGCATATCGATGATACCGGTAATGCAAGGGCCGGGATAGACATCTGCCGCGACGTCCGACGTACCAACGCCCATAGCATAGATTGGATTGGCGGTGACGACGTCACCCTTCTTGTCAGACTTGAAGTAGCTGTCATAGGCGAAACCCAGCGCATCGCCATTGCCCGAGAAGCTGGTTCCCAGCTGGTCAGACAGAGACAGACCATTTTCGCGCGACCGCAGGAGAATTTCCGTCGAACCCAGCGCACCTGCACCAAGAACTACATGCTCGGCAGTAATACTCAGCGGCGTATCAGGTGCGTCCTCTCCGTTGTGCTCAACGTGCACACGCCAGATATCTCCATCGCGCTCAATCCATAGCACCTTGGCTCGTGTAAAGACCTCCGCTCCATGATTGGCGGCATCGGGCAGGTAGTTCATCAGTGTGGTGTTTTTGGCGCCAACATTGCAGCCCGAAACACAGTCACCGCAATTCGTACAGGCTGGTTGAGGCACGCCGAACTTGTTGATCTTGTCGTCAAATGTCACGTTGATCGGCGTCTTATAGAATCGCTTGCCCATCGTCTCGGCGGAATGTTCAAGTGCTTCCAGCTTACCCAAGGCCGGGTGAGTATCAGGATAGGCATTTGGCGAGAGCATCTCACGCGCTCGCTCGTAATAAGGGTCGATTGCGTGGGGGTCGTTCCGGAAAGCTGAGGGCCAATGCTCTTGATCGAGCAGACGTTTGTCCAGTTCCAGCGATACGTTCGCGTTGATCAGCGATGTGCCACCGAGGCCGCACCCGACGAGTGCGTATTGGTCGTCGTTTACATGCACTTCAAACAGCGCATCCGGCGAACCGATCCGCCCACCTTTGACGTTGAACTGCATGGCTCCCTGCGCATCAGCAATCTTGTTGGGATATTCGCCGGGAAGCATCTCCTTGCCGCGCTCCAATATGCAGACATCCTGCCCTGCCCGCGCCAACCGCGAGGCCGCGACACCGGCGCCATAACCTGAGCCGACAACGAGAACGGTATAATGTGATTTCGCAGAATCGAGACTGCGTGCGATACGTTTCTGCGTTGTTATTTTGGCTTGGGTCATTCTGCTGCCTCCACGAATTCTGTACTGGATCGCTCGAGCAATTGGTGGAGGCGTTTGTCCACTTCTTCCAAAATGCGAGCATGGACGATACGTGAGAAGTCGGCCCAATGGGCAGAAGCACGCTCGACCGCTTCAGCAGTCTCATCGACCAAACGGTTTATTCGTCCGCTGCCCTCGACACGCACGGGCGCCATTACGCCGTCTGTTGGATCGTTAAACAGCCGCAGTGAGGCCACCTCCAACTCATCAGATACAAGCATCGCAGCGCAGCCTTGCACGGGCATCAGGGTTGGCTCGTCCAGCACCCAGCCGCCCGTGTTGAAAATCCCGACGGGTATATCGTAACCATCGACCAGTAACTCATCCTGAAACGGCTTGTGTGTGTGCCCGAAGATGAATGACATTTCGCGGGGCATATCGGCCAGCTCCTGCCGCATTTGATGCGCGAGTGGTGTTCCAAGAAACCAACCGATATCCTCGATTTCGGTCTCACCCAGAACATGGCCGTATCCGTCGCGTTGTCGCTCCGCCGCACGGCCTGCCGTCAGATCGACACCAGCTCGGATCAAATTATCCAGCGTGACTCCGTATTTGAGCGGCATTTTAGGATTGATTCCCATCTTTGCATTTAGCCCGCCGGTAATGCGCCTAGCGAGGCTTTCGGCAAAGTCATGGCTTGCGCCGGCGCTCAACATTACCTCGTAAAGTGAGCCTATTTCCGTGCCGATATCGCCCGCACTACCCAGGTCGGACCACAGGAAATCGATCCAAGGACCGTTTTCCTGCTCCAATTGGCGCATGGTGGCAGGCCGCGGCTCATTGTCGCTTAGAAAACCGCGCGCATTCGACAATGCACGGTACATCCCGTCGAGATAATGCCCGTGATGCATAACCACGGCACGCCCGGTCTTGCCGTCCGAAAGACCCCAATTGGGATAGGCAATTTTGACCGATGCATCGGTCAAATGCGGCCGGTGAGCGAACAATGATTCCATCAGTCGGCAACGATGCGAAGGCGTGCCAAAGATGTTGGTAACCGATTCCAGGTCGCCAGGAATTTTTCCGCTCTCCAGCGCCGACAGAAAGCCATTGTCTTGCGCAATGCGCCACAGATGGTGGTCGTGATTGCCTGCGACGTAAATAATCTCGCGGTCGAACAGGTCGGGGCCGTCCGAAGGGTAGAAAGCGTCCACAAGCTGCAGAAAGCTTTTTGAAACATCCCCAAAAGGCGTCAGGCCGAGGTCCAGCGCATCGCCCAGCAGAACGAGCTGTGGCCTTTTCTGGTCGCTCAGGGTTTCATGAAGGCCGTTAGCAAAGGCTTTCATAACTTCCGAGGGGCCGTCAGCGATCTCGCCACTGCCATGAACATGGGTCAGCAGACTATCGCGCGCGCCAAGGTGAAGATCGGATAAAACGACGTGGCTTATGCTCATGATTGGCTCTCCAGACAGGCGTAAAATGCATCGCGGACCATTTTTTCGCGGGGATCGTCCCATTTGCCAGTGCCGAGCTTGTTGGTGATCCAGGCGTAGGCGACGCCGTCTTCGGGGTCGCAAAAGGCAAGCGAACCACCCACCGCGAAGCTACCGAAAGCGCTTTGAGTGCGCGCGTATTTCCACTCTTTGAAGGGTTTTTCAAAGCCATAGGAATAATACATGTCGGCGGTCAGGACTTGATCTTTTAACCCCTTGCGAGGATGAGGATGGCCTTTGGTAAGTGTGGCCATGACATCGGGTGTGATGCCCAGTTTTTCACCGCCTTCGGCAAAGGCGCCATAGAGCGCAGCCAGTCCGCGCGCCGAAGCCATGCCGCCGGCGGCTCCCTGTCCCACCCGCCAGAATGCTTCACAATCGAGAGCCCCCGGACCTTCAAGGATTAGAGGATTGTTCAGGGTTCGAAATGCAAGCGTGCCCAGCAGGCACATCTCGAAGGTGAGTGGCCAAGGCATGGTGGAGTGATGGATGAAAAGATCTTGCATACCAAACCCTTCTATCCGAGCAATGCGATCGCGATCGAAGCTATCAGGCAGGCCGACAAATACGTCTTGCCCAATCGGGCCTGCAATTTCCTCGGCGAAAAACTGAGGAAGGCGACGCCCTTCGGGGTCGCGCCGGCGGATCAGCTCGCTGGCAATCCATCCGAGTGTGTAGGCGTGGTTCCCGCTATGGTCGCCCGGTGTCCAATTGGGTTTCTGGCGAGCGATAGCGGCGCAGATCGCCGCTTCATCGCCAATATTCTCAAGGCTGAGTTTGTAATCAATCGCTGCAAGCCCCGCCTGTTCGGACAGCGCCTCGCCGACCGTGACCGCCTCTTTGCCCTGCGCGGCAAATTCGGGCCAAATATCAGCGACCAGCTCGTCATAAGCAAACAGCCCGCGCGAGACGGCAACTGCTGCAGCTATCCCGGTCAGGCCTTTAGTCAGCGAATAGACCAGCGCGATATCATCGCCGCTCCATACATGCTTGCGAGACCGATCTTTCCAGCCGCCATGCAGATTTACCAGTGTTTCGCCTCTATGCCTGATGGTGCACGCCGCGCCGAGAGCCTCACCTGACAAGATTGATGCCTGAAAAGCATGTGCCACCGGTTCAAAGCCTTCAGCGACGTAGCCGCTCGTCCATTCGTCTGAATCCGCGTTTTGTGTTCCTACCTGCGAAGGAAAATGGTTCCATAGCTGCATTGTGATGCTCCCGTACGCGCTTCGGCAATAAGCTTCACGCCCTGAGGAAGGGGCTATCCAAATATGGTTAATACTGGGTTAGGGACATTGAAAGATCGGCCATGATCCAATAGTTTTGCAGAATATACTCATGATGCCTGATTATATGCTGCATGAGTATAGTAGGCCTAAATCGAGTTACTATCTGCCAAAAAAAGGCAAACTCGGTCCTAGCTTTTTCCATGCCATCAGATGCTGTCGATCAATCGGGGTGGCTGGGCAGATTGTCCGGTAATTCTGACGGTCGATGAGTGGGACGGCGGTGGCGGCAGCGCTCTATTTGTTTCTCTAATGCCCGCTTTTGTGATGAAGCAGCCATACTGCCCAAGATCACTGTGGGCGCAAAAGCAGACATCAGAAACAGTATAGTGCCCTACATCTGGCCGATCTTCTTCAACATTTTAACAGATATCGGTTACGGTGTTATAGCCATGAGACATCGGTGCGGTCGGGGTGAGCGCCAAATTTCAAAATATTGAATACGCCACGACCCGTTTTTGAGAAAATTGCGGGTAAGTATCAGCCGCCATCCCCTGTTCATGGGATAGGCAAACAGGCGATTTGATTTATTCCATTTAACAGGTCATTCTTTGCAGCTGAGCCACTTGGGAGATATTTATGCGACCCGGATACTCAAAAGTTGCCGTTGTGGAGGATGACCCACCGGTTCTCGCGGACATTTGTGACGCGATTGAGAGAGCAGAAGACATGGAACTGGTCGATTCCGCCACCAACTTTATATCCGGACAAAAGCTGGTGGCCAATGGTGGCTTTGATGTTCTGGTATGTGATCTGGGGCTACCGGACGGAGATGGAACCAACTTAATAAAGATGGCATCCGAGCGGCAGAATGAAATAGATATTATGGTGCTCACCATGTTCGCCGACTACCAAAAAGTTCTGAATGCAATCCGCGCCGGTGCACGTGGCTATTTACTCAAAGATCAGCCACTTGAGAATTGCGTTGATGCGATCCGGGAAATCCGGGCTGGTGGCTCGCCTATAAACCCAATAATTGCGCGCCTGGTACTCAAACAACTACAGCCCCAACCGCAGCCTATCGAGCAAATGGAAGAACCTCTATCCAATCGCGAGTTGGAGACGCTCAACCTGTTATCTCGCGGATTTTCTTATTCTGAATCTGCGAGTATCATGAATATATCGGCGCACACGGTGGCAACATATGTCAAACATATATACCGAAAGCTTGAAGTGAACTCCCGTGCCGAGGCTGTATTCGAAGCATCAAGTCGCGGAATATTGGGTGGCTAGAGACTGGTCCATCCGCTTTTTGTGGTTGCTATCGTTGATCGGGTTTTGGGCGGTTTCAGAGCCTCTCGATGCTCAGGATATTACATCCATCAATCAGTTTGAAATGCAGATAACAAAAGCCGGAAAAGTGATGCGTTTTAGGGATGCAGATGTTTCATTTTCGGAAACCAGTAAAAGCTCGAACGCCGGTTGGAACCGGAGAAAATTACCCGCACTCTGGCTATCAGATGAGGCACGCCAGGTCCAAGAGGGGGATTTATCTGTGCGGGCTAAAGTTAGGTTTGATGGACAGGTATTCGAGAAGGATACCATTTCAATATTCACCCAGAATAATCGCGAACGAATTTCAGTTTCCATCAACGGAACCAGCATTTTTAGAAATTATACTGACGATAGGCATGCGATGCTGGGGTGGAATCATCCTTATTTAATCCCGGTTTCCAATTCTCTGTTGCGGCCTGGCGCAAACGAGATTGTCATCCGCGCGGAATCAGGACGCAATCACTCGCTTGGCATAGGTACCATTGCCGTGGGTGCTCATAACGCTTTGGGTTCGCACTTTGATAACCAGTATCTACTAAGGATTGATGCGCCGAAAACGCTAAACTGGATCATGTTGCTGCTTTCAGTTTTTGTCTTTGTCATGTGGATGGGGCGCAGGCAGGAAATGGAACTGTTATGGCTCTCTCTCACCGGCCTGTTCTGGTTCACGCGAAACTATCACTTTTTTGCCGAGACCGTCCCGATGGAACCGCTTCTGTTTCAGCAGATTACCTATTATTCTATCTATTTTGCTGTTGCAGTTACATTGGCATTTTGCGCCGAATTTTTGAAACTGCATCGTCGCAAACTCATCATTATCACGATGCTTGGCATTGGCGTGTCATTAAGCTTGATCCGGTTGCTTCTAACCCTAACGGATCGCACGGACCTAATTAGCAGCCTGCTGACAATCGCTCTGTTCGGCTTCTTTCTTATAATTTTGGCACATCATACATGGAAAAGTCGTTCCGCAGAGAGCTGGTTGCTATTCATTCTGCTCTCTGCCGCGTCTCTAACCGGCGTTCACGACATCGGACGGATTCCAAATATCGATTGGTGGAATGGTGCGGGGTTTCATTTTCAACCCTATATTGGCTTTTTCCTGTTTTTGGTATTCATGCTGTCGCTCGCTCGGCGGTTCCTAAGTGCGCTTAGTCTTGTTGAAGAGACAAACCTTCATTTGGAAAAGAGCGTGAATGAAGCAACCGACGCACTGGCCGCCAGTCAGCAGGCTCAGCGACAGATGGAGGTGGAACGCGCTCTTGAAATAGAACGCGAACGGTTGATGCGGGAAATGCATGACGGAATCGGATCAAGCCTAATGACGGCACTTGCTGTCGCGCGCCGTCGCAAAGACCCTGCATCGACCATCGCGACGCTTCAAAGAGCGCTTAGCGATCTCAAAATCACAGTAGACTCGCTTGCACCTATAGAGGGTGACGTAGTCACTCTGCTTGCCAATTTACGCCACCGGATGGAACAAGAGCTTGCCCAAGCAGGCATAACGAGCATCTGGCAAGTAGAAGACTGTGCTCCGCTTGAATGGATGGATGCCGGGCATAGCCTCCACCTGCTCAGGCTCCTACAAGAAGCAATCAGCAATGTCCTACAACACGCCGATGCCCGTTTCCTTACCTTGTCGTGCAAATCAAGCGTGCTGGATGACCAGGCTGGTGTTCTGATAAGCATTATTGATGATGGTATAGGCTTCAATCCTGGGGAGAGAAATAGCAGCAAAGGATTAGGATTCATGAACCAACGTGCCGCAATTTTGAATGGAAAGTTGACAATTGCGGATTCAGAGTCTGGCGGTACTGCGGTCAACTTGTGGCTTGCGCGGGAACCCGTTTCGCGCGGTTGAAATCACGAGAGTGGATGTCTGATTACAATGACAAAGGATTGTTCCGAATTGATCAGCGACAATTTTCAATAGCTGGACCTGATCTGAAGGATCGCGCAACACGCTCTCTGTCTTAACAACTACGTTTGCTCAAACACTCGGTTTATGGGCTTGCCGAACTCCTGTTCATCTCATGTTGACAGTAACGGCCATACTTTTTCTATAGACATAGAAGTGTACCGATAGAGATGCATATTAAAGATTATGGCTGATACAGCTACAAAGCGGTGCTGGTCAGACATTTTGTGATAAAGATCTACAAGCTTACCAGAAAGCAATCAATTTTTCTTAGATACGCGATGCTATGATACGATAAAGATGTAAATTCATATAAATTGACCAGGTTGATCGTTTATTATAATATAGAATTATACAATTGGTGATATTTGGGGCTAAATATCAAAAAAGGTTTTTACTTTGAATCGTATTTTGCCCGCGTTATTTCCTATTTTACTTTTCTTTACATCACCTGTATTTGCGCAAAATATCCCTGACAATGTGAGTCGGCAATCTGAGCGTTTGCAGGAACGAGAGATTGAGCAGCAGCGCCAGCGTGAGGAAGATTTGCGCGCGCGCCAGCAGGTGGCGCCTTCTGGTACGCCGGTTGCACCGCCTGATCAGACCACCGTCCGCTCGGGTGATTGTGTGACGGTAACGACGGCCACTATAAAGGGGGTTTCCATATACCCGGAAGACCAATTCGCTGACGTGCTGCAATCCATTGTTGGCAAATGTATCTTCGTTTCTGACATAGACGCAATATTGCGGACCATTACCAATCGTTACATTAAAGACGGTTATGTTACGTCCCGAGCCTTGATCGCTCCACAGGATCTTGATGACGGCAGAATTGAGATTGTCGTTATCGAGGGCCAGCTTGCAGACATTCGTACTGAGCAAGGAAAAATTGGTGATACAGAGTTGCGGGCTGCCTTTCCGGGATTGAAAAATGAAATCCTCAATTTGCGCGACATCGAACAAGGCATCGATCAGATGCTTCGCTTGCCATCCTTTGATCCTTCGATCGATATAGAGCCAGCAACCGCCCAGGGGGCAAGCAACCTGATTTTGAAACGCAAAAAGTCAGCAAGTCCTGTACGACCATCGTTAAGTTTCAATAATGATGGCCAGATCAGTACTGGTCGTCTCCAGAGCAGTTTGTCGGTTGATGTTGATAATATTACTGGTTTGTTGGACTTCACATCGCTTTATTTCTCACGGGATTTGGGCACCGGGGAGACTGGTGGCACGCAATCTTTTGGAGGCTTCCTTTCCATTCCGCGCGGCTATTGGACGATCAGTTTATCAGGCGGCTACTCAGAATATGACAGCATTATCTCGGGCAATGGCCAGTCCTTTGTCAGCGACGGCGAGACCTATAACGGTTCTGCTACTCTCGAGCGGTTGTTTTTTCGAGATGCGGACACAAAGCTCTCCGCAGCGATCGGTTTAAACCTGTTTGATACTGTAAACCGGATTCAAGGAATAAGGCTTTCGACCAGCAGCTATCGACTCGTAAATGCGCGGGCGAGTGTGCGGTTGCAACAACGCTTACCCAAAGGCTTGCTTAATGCTGGGTTGGGCTTCGTTCAGGGTTTTGATTTCCTGGGTGCACAAACGGTTGATACGGGACCTGGTGGGCCGGGAACTGATTTTAGCAAAATCACTGCAAACATATCTTACCGAGAACCCTTTTTGTTCGCGGGTGTGAAATTTCAATATGCATTAACAATGCGGGGGCAGATCGCTCTTACCCCGGTTTTCCCGGCGCAGCGGATCAGTATTGGTGGCTCATCTACCGTACGGGGCTTTAAGGACGATGGGAATAGTGGTCGGACTGGCGCAACGGTAAGACAGCAATTGAGCGGGGAATTGGGCGAGTTATTCGCTTCCCTTTCTTCCAAGGCAAAATCCAAGGTTTTGGCCTTCGCTGCCTATGATGCAGGCGGCGTTGCTGCTCGGAGCGACAATCCGTTCGAACGCGGATTTCTGCACAGCGCAACCGTGGGATTACAATTGGTATCAAAGTTATTCGCAGCTGAATTTGCTGTGTCCATACCAGTTTCTGCACCATCTTTTATCCGCCGGCGAGATGCGGAATTTGGAGCAAACTTACGGTTCAATTTTTAGTTTTGAATAAGGCGGATCGCATATGGATAGACTGAGGTCAGGTACAGCAATGAGAGCGGTCTTAGTGGCCTCGCTCATCATGCAACCGATAACTAGCGCATACGCACAAAATGCTGCTGCCCGATCTTCGCCGCCTATTGTTGTGAGAAACGGTCAGGAGGCGATACTCAATGTTACGCCAACTGGTACTCCGATTGTTGAGGTTGCTGCGCCTGATAATAATGGCACTTCTTACAACGTTTTTGAGCGTTTCAATGTTTACCAAGAAGGGACGATTTTAAACAATAGTGCCGAGATAGCGAATTCGTTACTTGCAGGCCAACTGCTCGCCAACCCCAATTTCACAAGCGATGGTCGCGAAGCAGACCTAATTATTGCAGAGGTTTTGGGCGGTAATCGCTCTGATCTGCTCGGTCCTCTTGAAGTGTTTGGCGGAGAGGCGGGGCTGATCCTAGCCAATCCAGCCGGTATAACATGTGACGGATGTGGGTTTGTGGGGACACCGCGCGTTACGCTTTCAACCGGGCAAGTGCAATTTGGCGCTGATGGTCGGTTCAACGGCCTTGCTGTTACGCAGGGAGATGTGACTGTTTCCGGCCAAGGTCTGCTTGGCGGGAATGTCGATTATTTTGATATTGTAAGTTTGACCGCAAAAATTAACGCGGATCTATATACGCGTGATCTTCAAGTTTCTGCCGGTACCAGTGACTTTGACTATGCTCAGCGGCTGAGCCGTTCGCGCGGTCGTACAGGCACTGGTATTGCGATTGATTCGACATTGCTGGGTGGCATGTTTGCAAATCGGATCAGGCTGGTTGGAAATGACCGGGGCGTTGGCATAAACCTTCAAGGTGCAGTTGCATCTCTACAGGATGATGTTTCTATAGAAGCACCCGGTGCAATTTCTGTCGCTAGCGTGGTTGCCGCCAAGGACTTGGATATCCGTTCCCGGGACGGATCGGTCAGTATTTCTGACCGGGCTTATGCGGCTGGTAATCTTGGCGTCGACGCGGCTGGTTCAATTCTAACCAGTGGACAATTTGTTGGCGCAGGTCGTGACGTTTCCCTGCAAGCAGATGCAGGCATATCCGTAAGCCAGGCAAATATCTATGCAGGCCTGAACGTGGACGGCACACTGACCGGCGCGGGCTCCGTTGTGGCGACGAGCGCCGGTGACTTTCAGTTGGATGGGGATGTTCTCGCAACCCAACGGATATCTTTGGCCTCACAGGATTTGAATACCAGTACTGGATCGCAGATTACTGCAACCAATGTCGCTATTCTGGCAAAAGATGCCACCGTCGCTGGCAATATTTCATCACTTGGTGATCTTGGCCTTACAGTTGATAGGATAAGTGCTGCCGGGAACATTGTTGCCAACGGTTCTATAGATATTGCTTCTAATGACGCCGTTCAGTTTTCGGGTATTGTGGCATCAGGCGAAGATCTGACACTTGCTATCGATGGCGATGCCGACATTGCGGGAATCGTTAGTGCAAACGAAAGTCTCTTGCTCGACGTTTCGGGCAATGCAGATGTAGGCGGCACGATCGCGGCGAATGGGGCGACCATATTCTCGTCGCAGTATCTTGACCTAGGCGGTACTATTTCGGGCTTGTCGGCGGTTGATATCTCGATCGCCGCACTATCATCCGATACGGCGACAGCACAGATTTCATCCGATGGAAATGTAAATCTGCTCAGCGCTGGCAGCATATTGTTTGACGGTCAGCTGTTTGCGGGCGGCAATTTTACCGTGGATAGCGGGGATGCGATTAACCTATCTGGTAGCTCACAAAGTGCTGGCAAGACGGTATTGGATGCTGGAACCATCACCTTGGCTGGCCAGGTAGTTTCCGATGACGGGATTGATGTGCTGGCGGGCAAATCTCTCAACGTCAGCGGCGCATTGCAATCCACATCTGATATTGATCTAAATGCCGGAGAAGCGATTAGGCTACTGAGTTCGGCTCAAATTGCTGCTGGTGGAATGCTGGCGGTTGGGGCTGGCACAGACGTTGGGCTGGCAGGCCGTATTTCAACAGGCGAAACAGCTGTTTTTGTCGCGGCACAGTCGATTGATAACGCTGCCGTCATAGGCAGTGTCGGCGGAATATCGTTAAATTCGGCGCGCATTGACAGCAAAGGAGTGATCAACAGCAGCGATCTAGTTGCCTTAAGCGCTGATAATGTCAACGTTGATGGTCAGTTGATTGGTGGCACCGGTCTTTCGGTCAACGCGTCGAATATCACTACCGGAACAGATGCAGATATCCAGAGTGGCGGAAGCCTCTCACTTGTCGCTTTTGAGAGCTTGTCTTTGGCGGGTTTATCGCAATCGGCGGGTGATACCAAGTTTCAAGCAGGTGACGACCTGCTGCTCGACATCACCTCGATATCTGGAGGCAATATCGAGGGGCAGGCGGGTAATCAGCTTTCTGGTTCAGGTTCACTCACGGCAATTGGTAATCTCTCGTTGAATGCGGCAGAAATCGACAGTTCTTTTGAACTGTCGGCGGTTGGCGACGTTTTACTGCAAAGCAGTACAGGCAATCTCACTCAGGTGGGTTTGATCCTGTCAGAAACCGGTGTTGAAATTGTTTCCGGTGGTGAATCGGACATTTCGGGCAGCATCGCGTCAGCTGGAATGTTGGCTTTGTCGGGCGAAAACTTGATCCTTGATGCCGAACTGTTGGCAGAAGGTAAAGTTGCCGGCGTGTTTGACGGCGATGTTCGTCTTGCCGGGAAAATTGACTCCAATGATGATATTGGTTTTTCGGCTAATACTATCAACAATGCCGCCGCGCTTACTACGCAGGGAAGAATTTCGCTGACGGCGCCCATTAGGCTCGTCAATGAGGGAGCGATCAGTGCACTGGGAGGCGTTAATCTGAATGCCGGTGGTGTACTGATTCAAACAGGAGAAATTGAAACTGCTGGTGCGTTGAATTTCACGGCGACCACTAATGTCACTTTGGAAGGCCGAATTGCCGCAAGTGGAAACATTTCGGCCTCGGCGATGCGTATTTCAGCCAATGGCGTTTTGGAATCGGGTGATAATATCAATTTGGAAGCATCCGAAGATATTGAAGTCTCATCTGCTGCGTCACTTTTTGCCCGTGAAACAATTGCGTTAAATGCGGATGGTAATCTGTTTAACCACGGTCTCGTCAGTGGCCGTGCAGTTAACATTGAAGCCGTCGACATTACCAATTCTGGCCGTGTTGAATCTGGTACGACGACCAATTTTCTGGCCAGTGGAGTGCTATCGAGCACAGGTGAAATAACCAGTATCGGCGCACTGAACCTGATCGGTGATAGCCTGTTGCTTGACGGCAATACTGAAACTGGCAGTACGGCCACCGCAAATGCCGGTAATAGCATTACATTGCTTGGTACGCTGTCGGCGCAGGATCAGGTTAGCATTTCTGGCGGTTCTGTTGACCTTGGCAACGCAGCATCACTGTTAAGTGATGCAACGATAGGTTTGAATAGTACGGGCTCTGCGAATCTCGCGGGTCTAGTCGGCGCGCAAGAAGATGTGACAGTGGCTGCAGTTTCCATTGTCAGTAGCGGCGATATTCAATCGGGTGCCAATATCGTATTAGCGCAGTCGGGTTTTGGCTTGGTCAATTTGCTGTCCGGCGATTTGTTCGCCGATGGAGCAATAAAAATCACAGGCGACGTGATTGAGATTGGCAATACCGTTACCGGACTGCTGGGCCTCGATGTTGAAGCTGAATCTTTAACCACCGGTATTGATAGTCTCTTGCAATCGGGGAGTGCCCTTAAACTGCGGTCTGTCGGAAATGCAGATCTAGATGGAGACCTTCTATCACTGGGTGCTCTAGATGTGCTTGGTGAGGCAGATCTGGCTATTTCGGGCGAATGGCAATCCGCTGATCGAACTGCTCTAACGGCCACTGGAGACTTGATGCTGGATGGCAGTCTGCTGTCGTCCGGCACGACTGGCATCCGCGCCGCAAGTATTGATCTGAGCGGTATAGCACAGTCCGATCAGGCATTTGAATTGCTAGGCGGAGCGGGCGGTGTATCGATTGCTGGCAGTTTATCTGCCCGAGGTAATATCGATCTTAACACTGTTGCCCAGATTGACTTGACTGGCTCTCTGCGCAGCGGAGCAGCACTTGATCTAACGGGAGAAAATATCAACCTAACAGGTGACTTGGCCGCTTTCGCTGACCTTGCAATAGAAGCAACCAATATCATCAGCACAAACACCGGTGCGAACATTGAGGCCGGCGGGGCGGTGAACATTACGGCTGCTGAATTGCAATCCGCCGCAGATATTTTGTCTGGAGATCAGCTATTAGTCGATGTGGCTGGCAGCGCCGTTATCGGCGGTTTGATTCAATCGCTGGGCGCACTGGATGTGAACGCCGGCAGCGTGGACCTTGATGCCGAACTTATCAGCCTTGATAATATCTCCGTTGATGCGAACATGGGCCTTAGTTTGTCCGAGCAAGCCTCTTTGGCTAGCGGGGGCACGCTGACACTAATAGCGGGCACGGATATTGCCAATAATGCAACGCTTAATGGCGCCGGAGGCATTTCCATCAATGCCATTGGCGCATTGCAATCGACCGGGGCAATCGCCAGCGGTGCGACGATAGAAATTGACGCAGCCGAAGTCACACTCGTCGATGTTTCTGCGGTTGGCGATATCCAAGTTGACGCAACTGGCGCGCTTGGTTTGTCGGGAGATGTGGTAAGCGACGGTGATATCAACCTAGCTGCCAATGACATTGAAATTGCAGCGCTTTCCAACGTTGTTTCGGCAGGGTCTATATTCGGTGATGCATCGGATAGTCTTACCAATGCCGGCGCGATTGCGGCGACATCAGATATTACTTTAACCGCCGGTGGCGATCTGAATCATAACGGGTCACTGTTCACCGAAGCTAATGCGTTTCTTAGCGCCGGCAATGCGGCACTTCTAAATGGTGACATAGAAGCAGGTTTGACCGTCAATATTGATGCAACGCGAGCGGATCTATTGGCAACACTTACGGGTCTGACCGGCGTTGTGGTTATAGCGGATGACATTTTCGTCGGTGGTTTGGCCAATGTCCAGAGCGGGACCACACTGGGATTGACCGCCAACAACAACCTGCTGATGGATGGCAGTCTTTTGGCATTGGGCAAGCTCACACTGGATGCCGGTAATCTGCTTGATTTTGCTGGCGACGCGCAAGCGGGCGGTAATGCAACGCTTAGCTCTGGTGATGTACTTAGTTTCACTGGTTCTCTCATCTCCAATGGTGATGTCAGTTTGCAGGCTTCCGATTTGCGTTTGACCGGCGGAACGATTGGAGCGGGTAACGCCCTGTCAGTCATCAGCGCAAGCGATTTAGACTTGGCCACCAATTTGGCTTCCGTGGCAGATATCACCGTGCAGTCGGGCGGTAACCTCAATTTGACTGGTGATCTGACCAGCAATAATTCCGTGATATTGTCAGGCAACAATATAGATATTGCCAGCATAGTTTCCGGTCAAAATCGTGTCGATATTGATACCGCTGCAGCTTTGACCTTTTCAAATACCGCCATCATCGCAAGCGGCGGACTGATTGACATTGATGCCGGTTCATCAATGAACAATGCCGGTTTGATAAGCGCCGTGATGGTGGATATTGCTGCTGCTGATATAGTTAGTGCAGGTCGCATAGAAAGCAGCTCAACGGTTGACCTGTCGGCCAGTGGATCGCTGGCCAACACCGGAGAAATCGCCAGTGTTGGCGCGCTTGGTCTAACCGGGAATAGTCTGTCGCTTGGCGGGATAATCGAGACTGGTAGCACGGTAACCTTGAACGCCAATGATACCGTGATGCTAACGGGGACTTTGTCGGCGCAAGACAATATTGATGTAAGCGCGGGTGCCGTGGATCTGCAGGGCAGCTCTCTACTTGTTTCAAATGCCGATATTTCTGTAACCAGCAATGGTGCTGTGATTGCGGACGGTACCGTGTTCACTCCCGGAGCGCTTGATATCATTGGCGGCACGTTGAACATTGGTGGAGTGGTTCAAAGCCGCACCAGATTTGATGCGAACGTTCAATCGGCTGATATTAGCGGAGCCCTGTTCAGTGATCAGGAGATCACGGTTGATACAGGGACCGGGGACATAGGTATTTCTGGAGCTATTGTCGCCGGTGCAGGGTTGAACGTGACCGGTACCAGTTTGACGACGACCGGCACGGCCGAACTTTTTGCAACTGGTCCGGTGGCAATAACGACCGTCGGGGCGATTAATCTCGATGGCATATTGTCCGGCGAAAATACTATCGGAATTGATGCTGGAACGGATATTGTCCTAGGCGCGCAAATTATTGGCCAAGATGCTATTTCAATTCAAGCGGGTGGCAGCCTCAACCAAAACGGGATCATAGAAACAGCTGGTAATCTGGAACTAAGCGGTCTCGATCTGCGGGTCGATGGACGTCTAACGAGTTTGAAGGATCTGTCGCTTAGTGGCAGCAATATAGAATTGACAGTAGCGTCGGAGGCACAATCTGCTCAATCGATCTCGGTTGATGCTGTGCAAAGCCTGACAGCGTCGGGCTCTGTTCTTTCGATCGGCAGTCCAGGTTTTGGCAATATTGATTTGCTTGGCGGCAGCTTGCAGACCGCTGGAAGCATTGTCGGCAGCGGTGATGTAACGCTCGGAGCAATTGATGCACTTGTCTCTGCATCGGATATTGAAGCGGGAGGTGCGCTAAATCTATCAGGCGAAGGCGTTAGTTCTGCTGGCCTGCTTTCTTCCTATTCCCTGGCTGTAGATGCCAAGAATGCTAGTTTGCTTTTAAACGGTGATGCATCTGCGGTGTCCGACATCATGTTGCGGTCGGCGGGCTTGATCGAAGTTAACAACGCGCTCGTCGCCGATCAGGATCTGGAAATCGACGCCGGTAGTTTGATCGTCAACGCCACGCTATCCGCCTTGCAAAACATAAATGTTGATACCGCAGGCGCTACAGACATTACCACCAGTGGCGCGTTGATTACCAATGGCGCAATTGTCGCTGATCTTGGTTCCCTGGTTAATGCCGGCACGATCAGTACCTTTGTTACCGATAACCTCCGCATCGCGACAAGTGCTGATCTGACGAATAGTGGACTAATTTTAAGCGGCGGCGGGCTCAATCTGAACAGCGCGAATTTCCTCAATAGCGGAGATATTGGCGCAGATGGTGCGATCGAAATTGCCGCTCTGGACGATGTGGATATTGCGGACACCGGCCGCATTGTCGGGCAGAGCAGTCTCAAAATTGGCGCGGCGACTATCAATACCGGCGGTGTATTGCGATCTGAAACGGATATTGACCTTACAGCCGCAGGAGTGGTTTCGGTTCGCACCCCCAGTCAGATTGGTGCGGCAGGCGATATTGATCTGGTCAGCGGGTCGAACGTCGATCTGAGCGGACTAATCGTTGCAGACAATCAGCTCGCTATTGATGCCACTGGAAACGTTACTGGCGGCGCTAGGCTGGAATCGGGAACAGCATTGTCCGTTGGAGGTTCGCAGATTGACCTGCAGGGCGATATCACAAGCTTCGGAACGACCACCATCAATGCAGTCGGTGATTTGACCCTGAATGGAGTGATCAGTTCGATTGGGATTGTGGACCTTTCCGGCCAACAACTATTGTTGGACGAAAGCGGCCGAATATTGAGTGATGCAAATATCACCATAGCCGCTGATAGGTTCGAAGCTTTTGGGACGATAAGCACTGGAAGTGACATTTCGGTGAATGCTGATGAAATCACATTGGCAAATAGCATGCTTTCCGGCGGTAATATTGATTTGACCGCAGCAGCGGGAAGCATTGATGTGACTGCTACCCGTTTCAACAACGCACTCGGCGTAGACACGAACGGATTTATTGGGGCATCTGGCTCAGTTGCCCTGGTCGCCGATAGTGTGAGGAGTGGGGGATCGATAACCGGGTTGGCAGGCCTGTCGATTGATGCAGGCGATATTAATATCGCCGGTACAGCCAGTTTGGAAAGTAACAATCAAGTTACATTGGATGCATCAAGAGATATTGATACCGCAGGTTTGATCTCAGGATTTACTGGTGTCACGGTCACTAGCGGCGGTAATCTAAACAAGAGCGGCGGCACGATAGGAGCGAACGGAGGGATAACCCTAACAGCTGGCTCGGCTTTCTCAAATGTCGGCGATATTGGGACGGGAAGTTTGCTTACCATTGAAGCCCAAAGTCTTCAGAGCAGTGGTAACTTGGTCGGCGATATCGGTGTTTCATTGACCAGTCTTTCTGGCGATATTGAATTGGCGGGCCGCGTTGATACAGGCGCTGCCGACATCGGGATAAGCTCGGCTGCCAATTTGATCAATTCTGCCATCATAGTGTCGGAAGATACAGTGGCGGTTTTGGCTGCTGGAAACCTCACAAATACCGGTTTGATCTATGCAGAAAATAACCTGGGATTGAATGTTGGCGGCTTGCTGGACAACCAGGGTAGCCTGCTCACACCAAATAACCTTGATATTGTCACTGCTAGTTTTGCCAATAGCGGCGTCATCAGCAGCGCCAATGATTTTGCTCTTACTGCCAATTCCATTGACCTTGGCGGCAGCATTAGCTCGCAAGGTGATATTGATCTAACCGCAACAAATGGCATGCTTTCGGTAAGCGCATCGCTTCTTGCCAATAATATCATGCTTGACAGCGAAAATGGCTCGCTGTTGTTAACCGATAGTTCTGATCTTGGCGCTTTTGATTCCGTAACTCTCTCTGCGAGTGAGGATATTCAAATCGATGGATTGGTGAATTCTAATCTTTCTACCCAGATCACTACAACCATCGGGGATATCTCTTTGGGCGCGTTGGCCAATGTGGGTTCAGCAGCCAATTTGATGATCGATGCTGGCGGGGCACTGGACAATAGTGGTGTGGCTCAGGCGGCAGGTACCGTGACGTTGATCGGTAACATAGTTGAAACCGGTTCGGTATTCTCAAATGATGAAGTGATCGTCACCGGGCAAAACGGTGTCACTATCTCCGGCTCAATCGATGCGCTGGGAGATGTTACCGTTGCTACAACCGCCGGTAGCATCGATATTGCGAACAGTGGAAATTTGTTTTCCCAAACTGTGCTATCATTGGATGCACAAACTGCGATCAACAACGCTGGCTCGATTGGAGCCGTGGGTGATATCAGTTTACAAACAGCTGGTGGCGGTCAAATCGGCTCGACCGGTGATATCGTTTCCAATACCGGCGATTTGCAGTTCGTCGCCGGACAGACAAGCTTGGGCGGCGTTACCTCTACATCCGGACAGTTGTTGATCACCAGCAATGATCTGGAAATTGCGGGTCTAGTGCAATCCGGGGCCGCTTTTTCCGGTAGCTTTGATGACGTAACCATAACCAGTTCAGGGCGCCTGCACTCCGATATCGGAATCGTACTCAACACCGGAAGTCTCACAAACGACAATGTAATCAGTTCTAGCGGTGCAATTGATATTCAGGCGACGGGACAGGTTAGTAATAATGCTGGCTTTATGGCAGGCGACGATCCCTCTGTCTTGATTGGTATAGTTGCTGGCGGCGACATTACATTAAATGCTGCAACGGCGAATGGTGCAGGAGACTTTACCTCGGCTGGCGCAGTATCGATCACTGCCGGCGCCATTGAATTTGGCGGCGCTGTTAGTGCTTCTGGCTCGCTTGATATCAATGCCTCAACTTTGACGCTTTCCGGTAGCTTGATTTCTGAAACTTCAATCAATGCGATTGTTTCTGGAGCGACCGCAATTGAAACAGGAGCGGTCGTCAGTGCGGGTAGTGCTGCTGGTGGTGGAGGGGCGATCTCTCTTACAAGCGGCGCAGATATAACGAATGCCGGCATTGTGTCTGGTAATCAAAATGTTACGCTTGGCGCAACCGGTGATCTGATTTCTACCGGCAGCATTTTCTCAAATACTGCATTGGTGCTTTCAAGCGTAGCGGGTGACATTGACATAGCGGGGCAGACGGTCGGACTGAATTCGATCAATCTTGCAGCGCGCGATATCGACATTTCCGGTACGCTTGGCAGCAACGGTTCCATCTTGGCTGATGCAAGCCGTAATATCGGCACTAGCGGGCAGATTACTGGGGCAGATATTGATTTAGTAGCCAGCAACGGGTTGATCAATTTTGCAACCGGTACGGACATTTTGTCCGGTAACGATCTGACCGCCAATGGTGCCAGAATAGTAAATGCTGGTCTCATTAGCGCTGTCGGGAACATCGATATCGTCGCAGCGACCAGTATCCCATCTGGCTTGTCAGCCGACATCTTGATCGACGGCGCAATTGTGGCCGGCGGTAATATTGTGCTGGATGCGGATGACGATATCACAATGTCCAGTGGCACGGTTAACACCACTTCCAATGGCGTGATATCACGTCAGGTTTCTGGGCAGGCGGTTTCTCTAAATGGCAATCAAATCGATGTTGCCGCTGCGGTTATCGCGACTGATGATATCAACTTTAGTGCAAGCTCGAACGCACAGGCAGCGACTGTCACTATCGCCGGTTCGGGGATTGTTAGCAGTGCCTTGGGCGATGTTATCGTCAACCTTGGGTCAGCCGGAACCGGTGATCGTAATTTTGATACACTAGCCGGAAGCAATATTTTTGCTGGCGCTGAGTTTAACGTCGTCAATGCTGATTCAATCATCATCGCTGGCAATGCTGCCGCGCTTTCAGGTATAAGTTTGAATGCTGTTGATAGCATCATGGTCAGAGCGACCGGATCGCTGCAATCAAATGGATCAATCGATATCGTGACCAGCGCCGCAGGTAATGCTGATTCGATTGATATTGCCGGTCAAATCCGTGCTGAAGACGTTGCGCTCAACACTGGCGTGTTGAATGTCAGCGGGTTTGTCGGATCCAATAATGACATTGGTATTACGGTTATGGATGCGAACCTGTCTGGCCAAATAGCGGCAGGTCGTGATTTGAACATCAACGCTACCGATATCACCGTAGAACAGGGTGCCGTAGTTACTGCAGGCCGCGATTTGATCGACAACAGTTCGTCGTCAGCCACAATTAATGGCACAATAGGCGCAGGTCGGTTGGTTTCGCTGTGGCCAGATCAATTGACTATCGGCAATAACGGCCTGATATTCTCTGACGGCGATATCATGATCAATGCCGCGAACATTGCCCCCATTGCTGGCACGATTCAGGCCCAGGGCGATACGCAGGGCGATATTGATATAGTGACAACCGGTACGCTCGATATTGCGAGTAACGGAAACATCCTGTCGCTGGCGGGCAATATCGACCTGACCGGTGGATCGCATATCAATCAATTGGGCCGGGTACAGGGCGCCGGACAAGTCACTCTGTCATCAGCTTCTGGTAACATTACCCTTGACGGGGTGATTGCATCTGGCAGCACCGTCCAGCTCGATGCGGCACAGGGTTCTATCGACATCGGAGCATCCGGGATACTCAATGTCCAGGGGGATGCCCGTTCCATTGGACTTAACAGCATCGATGGCAGCGGTGCCAATATTCGTATCTCCTCTCGGGATGCGATCAGCAATGCCGGCAGTATATTTACAGACGGCAGTATTTTTGCCGAAAGTCAAAATAATAACATCACGAATAGCGGTCAGATTACTGGCTTGGGTCAAACCGTATTCCGAACTGACAATGGCGATTTCATCAATGCTTCGGGCGAAGTTTTTGCCGGTTCAATTGCTCTTCTGCAAAGCGAAGATTTTGTTAACAGCGGAACGTTTACCGCTGCAAATGACCTTTTGATCAATGCACCCAATATTACCAATAGTGGATTGCTGGGTGCCAATGGCAACCTTGATCTGATTAGCGATGGCATCTTTACCAATACAGGTACTGTATTTGCGGGCGGCAATCTGGGGATTAATGCTGCTGGCGCCTTCACCAATGACGAAGCGGTCATTCTAGCGCTAGGCAATATCAGCATTACCGCAGCCAGTGTTCTGAATAGCTCCGCGCAAATCGAGTCCCTGGGCGGTACGATCACCATCAATACCGGTAACCTGACCAATGAGATTAAGACGCTAACTATAGTTACGGACTTTGGAGATGGATCAGACCCAATTTTCCGACGGGACCTCGTCACAGAAAATAGTGGTGCTTCGCAAATTGTCTCTGCTGGAGGGTTAGCGATCACCGCTGCAGATGTTGTCAACGCCAATAGCTCAATTCTTGCCGGCGGTAATCTGACTATAGACGCGACGACAGTCAGTAATGTCGGAACTAGTCTTGAGTTTACGCGCACGATATTCCCGAGCGGTAATGTAACCATATGCCTTCAATATGGAACAAATGGTTGTGTCGAGCCGGAGCGGCTTCCGGCTCGGATGGCCATTGAGCAAGGATTCCGATATTGTACCGGCCCGCGGCAAACTGGTTGTGTGATTTCTGGAAATATTGACACCACACCATCGACGACATTTACCCAGGTGCCTGCTGTTATTCAGGCCGGCGGTACGCTGACCATTAATGCCTCGCAGCTCGGCAATGGAAGTTTTGTCGATGGCAGCGCGGTAAGCGGCAGTGGTGATCCCCTGCCGACCGACGGCAGCACGGCAGGTAGCGGTTCGTCGCCCATCGCTATCCCCGGATCCACACCTCTAACTTCCAGTATTTCTACCGGCTCAGCCGCCACCGGACAAACCGCTGGTAATGGTATGACGCAAACTGCCCGGAATATCGCAAATGATGTCAACGGAAGCGCAGCGCGTGATGCGGTAACAGGCGGAAATGGCGGCGGAGCGTCAGGCAATCTCAACGTGACAGGTGCGGTGAACAGCCCCGGCGAAAATTCGCTGGGCGCGGGCGCGATTGACAATGTGACTGTTGGTGCAACTGGCGCCAATGGATCGTCGTCGTCGGTTGGTCCGACACCATTAGGTGATGCATCTGCTGCTCTTACTGCCAACGCACCGACCGGCCTTGGCACTGTAGGACTTGGTAATTCTGTTACTCCAGTTGGCACCCCCGACGAACAAGTTACTTCAACAGTCAATGCTACCGATAATACCCGCTCGGCCGGCACCGGCACGATTTCCCGTCCCACGATCGTAGATAACCAGCAGCAAGCAGACGTGACAAATGTGACCGGCCCCTTGGTTGAGATTTCCGGTATCGGGACGGTTGACCCCGGTTCTATCGGAGGCGTTGTTGCTGATCCGGCATTGGTAGATATTGAAGCGCCGGTTGCCAATTTCGGCGGTGGTGGGACCGATACCGATGTGGATGCGGTGATAGCTGAAACAACCGCAATAGATGGTTCGCAATTGACGGCTGACAACGCCAGTGTCGCTGATGCGATGCGTTCACAGGTTGTTTTTGGCCGCGCAACTTTGGCGGTGCCGGCAATCATCGGTAGGGATGGCGGCCTTGGAAATTTTGTGTTCGATTTCCTAGCCGATTTCAAGCTGGTTGATGGTCAGAACGGATTTGACTTTGCCAATGGGAATTCGCTCTTCACTTTCAATGATGCTCCCGGTTCGCGATTCCTGTTCACCACCAATCCGGGTTTTCCCGATACAGGTGCATTGTTTGATTCTGATTTTTTCTTTGATCAACTTGATGTTGATCGGGACACAAACTTCCTTCGTCTAGGAGACGGTTTTTTTGAAAGCCTTTTGATTTCACAGCAAGTGCGAGAAGCGACCAATCAGGCGAAACTGCCACAATTTGGCAGCGCGCTGGATCAGGCCCAAGCTCTGATGCAAGCTGCCGCGGATCAGCAGGTTGGATTGGGTCTTTCTGTCGGTACTGCATTAACAGCTGATCAGGTCGCATCTCTGGCCACTAGCATTGTTTGGTGGGTGTCGAGCGTTGTTGATGGTCGCGATGTTCTTGTGCCGGTTGTCTATCTCGCGGCATCAGATCGCAAGAGCCTGACAAACGGAGCTGTGCTGGCGGGCAATAATGTAGCTTTGAACATCGCAGGGGATATCAACAATACAGGAAGCATAAAGGCCGCCAATATCGCTTCGTTGACCGCTGGCGGATCGATCGTGAATCGCGACGGGGGATCAATTGCTGGCGGTATCGTCATTGCTGATGCTGCGCGCGATATTATCAACCGCAATGCATCCATTTCTGGCGGTGATATCCTGTTGCAGGCGGGCCGCGATATTGACATCGGGGCAGTGGTTGCCATTGATACGCAAAGCAGCCGGACAGACGGACGCAAGGGCCGCTTCCGCGAAAGCTCCTCTACCAGAACCTCGATTACGGGGTCGACCATAGCCGCTGACGGCACTCTTATTGTGGGCGCTGGCCGTGATTTGAACGTAACAGCCAGCACGGTACAGGCTGGCGGTGATCTGTCGCTTAGCGCCGATCGCAACATCAATATCGGCGGCATTACCGGAGAGAATAGCAGTTCAGAAAGCTGGAAAACCGGCAAGAAATATTATGGAGAGAAAAGCAGCTCCAATCAGGTTTTCGTCGGCTCCAACATCGCTGCCGGCGGCGACCTAAACGTCGATGCAGGCCGTGCTCTGACTATTGAGGGCAGCAATCTTGCCGCTGGCGGCAGCGCCCGGATTGTCGGTACAGATGCGATAACCATCGGTTCGGTGACCGAAACGCGCACTGCGACCTTGGATGAGCGTAAGAAACGCAACACCGACAGTCGCGATTTTACCGCAACCCGCAATGTGCTGAGCACGATTGATGTCGGGGGGGACCTTGCCATCGGCAGCGCGGGTGATCTGAAGATCAAAGGCGGATCGGTCAATGCGGTCGGCGCAGTCAATGTTGCGGCCAATAATATCGACATTCGCGGCGTTATCGACAACAGCAGTGAGACGATCAACACCAAGCGGGTTAAAAAAGGTCTGTTGTCCAAGAAGACCACAACCACCCGGATTGAAAGCGATCAGGAGCTGGTCATACAGTCCACGCTTTCGGGCGATACTGTGGGCCTATCCAGCTTCGGCGATACCACGATATTGGGTTCCAACGTTGTCGGCACCGGCGATGTCAGTGCTGTGGCCGGCGGCGATATCGTGATCGGGGCGCTTCAGCAAAACAGCCGCGAGCTCGAAGATATCAAGGTCAAGAAATCCGGCTTTAGCATCGGTAGCGGCGGACTGTTTATCGGCAAGTCAAAAGTTCAGAATGAAGATGGCATCAAGACATCAACCAATGTCGGATCGTTAATCGGATCTTCGGACGGCAATGTAACCATCGGTTCCAATCAAGGCGTGCTGATTAGCGGCAGTCAGGTTGTGGCCCCCGGTCTTGTCGATATATCCGGAAAGTCGATCACCATCGAAAATGAAGTGGATCTGGTTGAAACCACAAGTACATCCAAATCCAAATCCGTGGGCGTTTCGATCGGTATCCAAAACCCGCTATTGTCGGGCGCACAGACGGTTCAGCGATTGACTGAAATCGGTACCAAAACCAAAAACGCGCGGGTCGCGGCGGTGTCAGCGGTCGCAGGCGGGCTTTCCGCGAAGAATACGATTGATGCGATCAAGAAAGACCCCAAATCACTGGGCGGCGTCAACGTGTCGGCGAGCATCGGGTTCAGCAAGTCGAAATCAGAAAACAAAACCAGCGATGAGACAGTCATCGGCAGCGTGATCTCTGCCGGCGATGTCGCCCTCCGCGCGAGCGGCGCCGGGGCGGCCTCAACCATTGATGTGATCGGCAGCGAAGTTACCGCTACGAATGATATATCTGCATTGGCCGAAGGCGCCATCACCTTTGCCAGTGCGACCGAAACCGACACCCAATCGGGCAGCAGCAGCGCATCGGGGGCCAGCCTGGGCGTATCGGTCAGCATTGGTTCGACCGGCGTTTCAGGCCCCTCCATTGACGCCGCTTTCAACAAATCCTCCAGCCAATATTCGGGCACCGATGTCACCAATATCGAGAGCAATATTACCGCCGGTGGCAATGTTACCATTGGTACGCCGGGCGCGCTGACGCTGGACGGGGCGACGGTTTCTGGAGAGCGTGTGACGGTCGATGCCGGCTCGCTGGATATTATCTCTCGTCAGGACAGCTCCACCTTTGACAGCAGCAACAAAAGCGCCGGCGTCAACGTCTCTGTCGAGCTGGTGCCAGGCCCCAATGCCGTCAGCGGCAGCGTCAATCTGGGCAAAGGCAAACAGTCGGGCGACTTTGCCAGTGTACAGGAACAGGCGGGTATTTTTGCAGGTTCCGGCGGCTTTGACATAGATGTGACAGGCAACACGAACCTGGAAGGCGGGGTGATTGCCAGTGATGCGGATACGGCAAACAACAGCCTCAACACCGGCTCCCTGACGTTCCAGGATATTCAAAACCGCGAAGACTATAGCGCGAGCCAGGTCAACATCGGCGCGGGCTTTGGCAGCGTTGGCAAGGATGACGACGGCAAAGCAGCGACCGGTGGTGACAAGGTGCCGGGGGTTTCGCTGCCCGGTGTCGGCAATCTCTCTGCCACCTTGCCCAGCGCCTTGTCGGCCAGCGGCAGCCAGTCGGGCACTACGCTCAGCGCCATAGACCCGGCGACCATCACCATTGGCGGAGTAGAGACCGATCCGGCCGGGCTATCGCGTGATACAGACACCGCCAATGACGGCGCGCTGATCAAGGAATTTGACGACGCAAAACGCCAAGAGATTGCCGACGGCTTTGAAGCGACGCGGATACTCACTAGTGAGGTTGGGACGTTCCTGGCGAACCGGGCGCAGGAGGAAGCACAGAAGGAACGCGAACGCAAAGCGCAAAAAGATCGTGCTGATGGCATCGCAGATTATCTTGAAAGTGAGGAAGGTAAGAAGCTTGATGATCTGCAGCGTGGTGCGCTCGAAGCTGAAGCGGCGTCCCTGTATACCAAAGTCATCCAGTCAGAATCCGATCGGAGTATTTTTGCGCCGGGCGAGATAGGACGCCAGGCACTGACAGCACTTACAGTTGCCGCGTCCGGTGATGTCAGTGGCAGCGCAGGTGGGCTGATCACAGACTTTGCTGCCAATTTCCTTCAGCAGCTGACCACCAAGGAAGTGATTGGAGATAACAAGGACAACCTGAGCGATGCTGAGCGTGTTGTTCTGCATAGCATCATCGGTTGTGCCGGTGGTGTTGCGGGGGCTTCCGGTTCTTGTGAAGCAGGAGCTGCTGGTCAAGGTGGTGCGGCTATTCTGACGGCTCTTTTGAAACCTGAGTATAAAGATGGCGATGACCTTGATGGTGATGGCAAGCCCGATGGTAGTGCCGAAGAAAAAGAAGCTTACAGCCGTATTATCCAAACCCTCGTTGGCGCGCTTGCTACTGCAGCAGGCGCAGAAGGCAGTGAAATAGGCGCCGCCATTGCCGGTGCTCAGGCCGAAGTTGACAACAACAAAAATGTAAAAACTGCCGAAGGAACTGTACGTACTTGCGGCCCGGGACAGGGAGAAAGCTGTAACGGAAAGACGATAACAACTGCGGACTACAAGGATCAGCCGGCAGGGTCGGTTGCCAAGAAGCTCTACGAGCTGACGGGTTCTGCCCTAAATCTGCCCGGAGAAAGTCTGACAGCGGCGCAGGAACAGTTGATTGCCCAGGCATTGGACCTGCAGATTTTTTCCGAGGTCTCGCTGACGGTCTTTGAGAATGATCCTTCCCTTGTTTCCCTGCTTTCAGATGCAGTCAATCAGCTTGCCAATGTAAAAGCCAATAATCCCGAGGGCTATGAACGCATATTGAAGACAGTTGGTGGTGACGAAACGGCCGCGCTTTATCTGGTTGCCCTTAACAGCAAATATGGTGGCGATGGTGATGCAGCAGAAAATGATGTCGGTTCGAAACAATGGGAACTGGATAATGCGGGCCGGGAAGCTGCGGCCTTTCTGGATGGTGGTAAAGACAAGATCATAGAAAATGGGACCGACCTGTTTGAGGCACTGAAAAATGCGGTTCAGGACCCGAAAGGTACGTATGAGAAGGGTAAGGAAATTGTCGACTATATTGTCAACAATCCGGAAGAGGTAAAAGATCAGTTAGGCGAAGCGTTTGATGGCTGGGTTGATGATATCGAAGCCACCGAGACCAAACGCAAGCTGGCGCTGCTGATCGGTGATGACGAACTTCACAAGGAAGCCAGTCACCACCTGGGTGAGCTGGTACTGGCAGTTGTTGTGGAGGCAGCAGCAGGCGGTCTGATTGTCAAATCAGGCAAGAAAGTCGGTAAGCTGGAGATTGATCCTGATGATGCCCCTGACGTAGATGCACCTGAAAAAGACCTGTTTGAAGATGTGAACCCGCCACGGACAGTCGAGGAGCTGCTACAGGATGGTAAGGTTCCAACCATTGCAGAGGGTTTTGATGATTGGTTTGATGACCTGTCACCGGACGAACTGGATGTTCTTTGGAAAGATCCGACACATAAGACAGCCATTGAAAGAGGTGTTCGCGCGCCCGGTAGATTACATGAATGGTGTATGGTATGCCGTGCCCCTGATTTCAAACGCTGGGGTGTTTCGATCGATGAGATTAAGAGATTCCGGACAAGAATTTCCGATTTGAAATGGATTCATCCCGACACAGGTGTTCTTGGTAGTCACGGAAAAACAGGTTCGGGAAAATTCCATAATGAACTGAAAGGCATCATTGACAACAGCCATAGTCTGAATGAATTTAATAATGGTGTTGCAGCACTGGTGAAGCGATGGCAAATTGACCCCAAGCTTCTGCCACCATTCCCGAAAGGCAACTAATAGATGGAATACATGGAACAACTGTTGCAGGAATGGTGCGACTATTGTGAAGGTCGGCAAGAATTTGATACGGGCGATTTTTATACGCTTTTCCATGATGATATATCAGACGATCATATCAAAACAGCCTTGTCTTATTTCCCAAACAAAGATGATTTGTATGTTCGCGTTAAGAAAGTACGAGATGTAAACTATCGAACTGCAGAGTCTTCGAAGATTTCACAGTCAAATCTCATAGACTTGGCCCAGAAAGACCTGCAAGAAAAGCGTGCCGCTTGTGTTGCTGAAAATGACGACGAGGTGGTCGCCGCCATCGATATCGCCAAGCCCCGTTTTGTAGAAGATGATGAGGCCCTTTTTACAGCTAAGTCTGGTATTGATAGCAATTATCAATCAAGTGTAGCTTATTACCTTGGTGCAAAAAGAATATCTCATGACAAAACCTATCACGCCTTGTTCGAAGCTTTTTATGGTCTGACTAACACCTACGAAATCGCTTGGTATTTAGGCGCACCGTTAATCGATACCGATATCAATCTTGATTATTATTTTGATTTATGGAGTGCTGGCGGAGACTATGCTCTCACTGAAACCGAACTTTTGGTGACCCGCCGGAACACTTAGCGTTCTTCCCTCGGTTACGGTGCGGTTACGGTCGGGTTACGGTGACAGGTGCAACAATCCCAAAGCAGTACATCCAGCCAGAGCAGTAGTTCCGATCCGGGGGATTCTGAATAAAATGGAGAGCCATAGCTTGGAAACACGATCCACTCCGCCCTTTGGTCAAACCCGCTGGCTCTCTTTCCGCATGCATCCGGTCAATTGGATTACTATCGTTGTAGGCATTACGGTGGGCATTACGGTGACAGTGCACTAATTTCCTGTCCGTAACTGGCAAGATTCCGCCGTTTACCGTGGATTCCCGTTGTTCTATCAGTAATATATGGCTCGTCTTGCCCGTGTTGTTCTACCCGATATCCCCCACCACGTCACCCAGCGCGGCAATGGCCGGGCGCAGACCTTCTTTTGCGAAGAAGACTATCGGCTTTATCTCATGCTGCTTGCCGACCATTGCCGCGCGGCGCGGGTCGCGATTTGGGCCTGGTGCCTGATGCCCAATCATGTGCACCTTATCCTGACCCCGGCGGATGCGGACGGGCTGCGCAAATCCTTGTCCAAAGTCCACCGGCAATATGCGGGGCATATCCATGCACGGGAGAGTCGAACCGGTCATTTCTGGCAAGGGCGTTTTGGCTGCGTGGCGATGGACGAAGCGCATCTGGCGGCGGCCATTCCTTATGTGGTGCTCAACCCGGTACGGGCGCGGCTCGTGCAGCGGGCGGAACAATGGCCATGGTCGAGCATCCATGCCCATCTTGATCTGAACAAAGGCGATGGCATCACCGATACCAATGCTGTTCTAGCGCGCTTTCCAGATATAGCAGCACGGATCCAGGCGGGCGAGGAAGCGGAAATGTCGACCGCGATCCGCAAAGCCGAGACCATTGGGCGTCCGTTGGGAGATGACAGGTTCTTTGCAGCAGTTGAGTCACAAACAGGGCGCAAGCTCAAACCCGGGAAGCGCGGACGGAAGAAGAAAATGATATAAAAAAGTGCACTGTCACCGTAATTGGTCACCGTAATTGACACCGCCAATGACGGCGCGCTGATCAAAGAGTTTGATGACGCAAAGCGCCAGGAGATTGCCGACGGCTTTGAAGCGACGCGGATACTCACTAGTGAGGTTGGAACATTCTTCGCCAATCGGGCGCAGGAAGAGGCGCAGAAACGTGCTGAAGCGGATCGCAGACAGGCCGCATATGATTGCGGATGTGAAGTGGGTGCTGATAACAAGCCTATCTTGGTAGATGCTGATGGAAATATTGTTACGGATGGCAGCGGTGTCAGAGTTCCGCTGAGCGCTGAAAATTATGCAACTTATGGTGGCGACAAAACCGTTGAAGGATCTGCTGCGTATCTTAACCAACAGGCGCGAGATATTAACGAAACCTACGGATCGGGCAGTGCGACCCGTATTATCGCAACTGCCTTTACCGGTGCAGCAGGCAGTAATGTTGTAGGCAGTTTGGGCGGTCTGGTTCAAAGTGCGGCTGTCAATGTATTGCAGAGCCTTACAGTGAATGAGATTAAAGAAATCGCCGACAAACTAGGGGATCAGGAAGTCCATCCAGATGGCACAACAACTTATCGCCCTAACGGTACAAGTGAAGTAATACGAGGGCTGTTACAGGGTGTCGTCGGTTGTGGTGGCGCAGCGGCGGGTGGCTCTGGTGATTGTGGAAGTGCAGCCGTTGGTGCGTCGGCCAGCGCTGTGGTAAATCATCTTATCAATGAGCTTATTGGCGCCAATGACGGCCGGAAAGAAATCGTCAGGGATGAAGACGGAAATATCATCAGCGATCGGAACCTTGAGGATCAGGAAGCAAGAACCAATCTGATCACATCGCTAATCACTGCCATTGCGGTAACAGCTGGGATTGATCCAGCAAGCGCAGCCAATGCCGCACGCATTGAAACAGAGAATAACGAGCTGGCTGGTCAGACCTTCTCCGGTACTTGTGGTTCCGCCGACCCCGGTTGCCGGGCAGTAGCTACCGCTGACTATAACCTACTGGCAAAAATTGTTGGCCTTAATGAAGCTGGATTGCCGGTGGATGCCGAAGGAGAGGTTATCAATGCCACATTTGTAACAGGTGAACCTCTGGACCAACGTTTCTATGAAGACAGCCTGGAAGGGTATCAAGAGGCTCAAGCGGAAGCCAGGTTGATCGTGTTGAAAGCACTTAACCCAGGGTATCGTACAGATGAAGAATATGCGAGATACATACTCTCCTCACCACTTCGATCATCCGGCCTACCTGGCACTGCTGATCCCCGGTTGGATCCAAATACGATCATACAACCGACTGATGATCAAATCACGTTCATTCTTGCCGCATCAAATTTCGGTGATCTTAACAGTCCCTCAGCGGTGAATAGAGTGTTGGATTATTATGGCGGGCTAGAAAATATTGATACTGGCTCGGATCCAACAACGCTGGCCTATAATCTTGTTGAGGCTCATAATCAGGGTAAAGCTGCCTTTGAACGTGTCGGTCAAAATGCATTGGCGCGCGCATTGGTTGGTGAAGGTCAAGATTCGCTCAACAGTGCCATTGCGGAGATTAATAGGCTCAATGATCCGGCCAATGCCGATGAATACAAAAACCTATCGAAGGATGAACGGCAGCAGTTGTTGCTGGCTTATAATTATGCCGTAAATACCGGGCAGGTTCCCCGGCAACTATCTACCGGAGAGCGCTTTGCACCGGGTGCCGATGGTGTTGGGAACTTGGTAGTTGGCACCGCACTAGCTGCTGGCGCGGTGCTCACGTCCGAAGCATGTGTATCGATTGCTGGTTGCGTTATACCAGTTGGACTTGGTGCAGGAAGCGCCGTTGCATTTGATACAGCGGCTGCGCAGCTAAATGGTGCAATTGATGGCTATGAACAACAAACCGGTGGCGGCTATGTCGCAACCCGTGTGTTCCGTGTCGATGCTAATACCGGTGAGCTAATCTATGTCGCTGCACAAGTGAGCGGTGGCTTGTTGACAGGCGGTATCGTTGGTGCACGTAATTTGCCGAGAACTCCTGGAACAGCAGGTAGGTCCGTCCAGATTGACAATGAAAAATTTGATTACTTGTTTGGGAGGGTTACATCCAGCCCGCACAACACAGCAAGGTCACAGCAACTCAAACGAGAGCTGGCGAGGATTGGCGTCAATGATACGCCGGCAGGCAGAAATATAATTACAAATCATTTGGATGAGGTGGTTGCCGATCCAGCAAATATCACTGGAACGTTCACAAGAACTGTCGACGGGCAAGTTTTGAATTTTGAGACTAGGCAATCATTGGTTTCTGGACCAGGTGGGTTTTTGCAATTAAATTCGACTTTTAGAATTAGTGCGGATGGTACGAGATCGTTTATTACCGTTATTCCTAAGGGAGGAAATTGATATGGATTCTGATGAGGTTTCAACTCAAGATATACAACTCCCATCGTCTGAGGATTTTATTGCCGTATTTGGATGTGATTATGCAATTCAAGACGAGATGTTTCAAAAGTACGAATTCGAAGATGAATGCGGTGGGACTGCAAAACTGACATTTGGTTTTGTGGACGGCTCATTCGGACTGTCCATTTTTCAAGAAAGCACGGAAGTTTTGAAGATCTATGACGAGTATTTATCCGTGGCCTTAATCAATGAAGCGGATCAGTCTATTTCTATTACACTGCAGCAAGGAAGAACCGCCCAGACAATCAAGTTTAAGCCATGGCCGAGAATGGCAGTTTCCATCGAGAATATGAGGTAACTCAGTTAGAATTACGAATTACTGTGACAGTTGCAACAATCCCTAAGATCATCGCCCGAACATTAAGTGCATTCTTGCATCTGCCACCGTAATTCTTTTGGGATAGCGTCTTCATTTAGCTCAATTGGATTGCTTTCTAAGTTCCTTAATACTGTCATCAATTTCTTTTGCACTGGTAAAAGTATGAACTTCAAAAATTTCCACAAGATCACTGTTAACTGGAATTGCTCCAACTTTCTCATCTCCGTAAGCAAGTTGAGGTGGAAAACAGAATTTCTTGATATCCCCGACCGATAAAGAATATATCGCCTCAGTAAATGCCGGTTTAGTAGTATAGTCATGGGTAGCTACTTGTTTTTTGTTTAGATTTGCATATTGGAGACCGGTCGAGGCAACATATCCGTGATATGTTATTGTGAATACTCCATCTGCGACCTTTGGTCCATCACCTGCTCGAATAACCGTATATCCAAATCCACTTTCAGCCGTCTGTTCGCATGGGCTAAAGATAGTTGACGGCTGCGCAGGGAATTGCTTGGGACTAGCTTTAGAAACCCCTGAAACCATAGAGCATCCAGCAGTAAGCGATAAGCTTGTCATTAGAAAAAGGCTAAACTGTGATTTGTACATTATTTTTCCTGTATAGAATTACATTCTATACGGGACATTATTTAATATGACCATATGTCTTCGTATATCTCTTTACTCTAACAGTTGCAATAACGCGCCAAATACGCACCAAAGTTACGGTGACAGGTGCAACAATCCCTAAACTCTCGCGGTTATTGCGCTCTCACCTGTAGGAAATAATATTTCCAACACCCGCATCAAACAATCCAACACAGCTGGAATGCGTCGCCTCTAAGTCCTTGTGATAAAACCCGTTCAGGGTTCCCACTGTTCCCATTTTTAGCCGCGTTGGCGGCGTGATTGCCTCTGACGCCGAGGGTACGAATAACCGCCTCAACACTGGTTCCCTGACGTTCAAGGATACATAGAACCGCGAAGACTATAGCGTCAGCCAGGCTTTCCTACATCCCGGGGAAACGCTATGCCATGGGCTGGCTCTTTCTCATCTTTTATCCGATTTTCTGCTGCATTGGCGAAGCTATGCCAACCTGCACAGGCCGTTTGTTTTTTAAAAAGTCTCACCCTAGCGCATCTGGTGATCTGGATGGTCAGGTTAGCGGCTGCCTCACCCGAACAACGGCAAACAGTTAGGCGACTGTGTCGGTGTTTGAAGTGCAAATATTATTCAGGCAGAGCAATCACATGTGCGATCATGCGTGTACCTTCAAAAACCGCCGTGTCTTCAACATTGATGCCATCTTCAACAAACACGAAATCGAACACACGATCTTGATCAACATCGCCGTGCAGCATGACCAAAAATTTGTCTCCGGTACCAGCGGGGTGCTGAATTTTGATTGTTACATTCTCGCTTTTGCCCGGATCCAAATAAGTGAAGCCAGAGACGATATCACCGTCTGGACGTCCATCGATAACCGGATGAAGAACGAGCCAGCCGGCCTTTTCAATCGTGACTTCGGGGAAGGTTATTGCGGTCGTGTTTGCGCGTAAGGTCGATACGTTTGTACCATCGACACGGACTTCTGAAGCAATTGATTCCTGTTTCTGACGGGACAGGCCTGAAACCTGGATCGCGTTGGCATTGCCATTGCCCATCGTCATTTGTGGTTTTTTGACCGTTTCTTCCGCAAGGGCGGTACCGGATAAGAATATGAGGGAGATGACAAAAGACAGAGCGCGATTGATGTGCATAGCTAGGGCCTCTTCATTTTTTACCAGGTGTATACGTTACCTGCTTTGAATATCTCGTTTCAATACTAACTGAATTAGTGAACAACACAATAGTCACTAAGGGCCGCTTTCAAGCCGTAACAGTGATCTGCTCCTCACTAGCACTGCAACCCTTGGTATAACCATTCTAAACCCGCCAGTCCAAAGGTCAGTCTTCGCGCTCATTGTTAGACATACTGCATTTAGTTTGATATCTATCTATATAGTTCGATATCAAACTAAATGGAGTTTTCTGATGGTTAGTCGTAGAATGGTTTTGGGAGCAGGATTGGGCGGGTTAGCTTTGGTCAGTGCTGGCGGTATTTGGCGTGTTACGCGAACACCTCAGGTTGCATATGCGCCTTGGAAACTGGCGGGATCGCCGCCCGAAGATGTCCGACTCGACGCCTTTCGTCATGCGATTCTCGCGCCCAATCCCCATAATCGACAGCCCTGGCTAATCCGCTTAATCGGTGACTATGCCGCAGAAGTCAGTTGCGATGTGGATAAGAGGCTACCTGTGACCGACCCGTTTGATCGGCAAATCACTATCGGATTTGGCACTTTCCTGGAGCTGGCCCGCATGGCGGCGGCTGAGCGCGGGTATCGAATGGATATGGAAGCATTCCCTGCCGGAGAAGCACAGCCGCGTTTAAATGAAAGTCCGGTGGCAAAACTGACCTTTGTCAAAGATGCTACGGTCAAACCAGACTCGCTGTTTGGTGCCGTTCCGGTGCGGCGTTCCAACAAAGAGGTTTACGACCTTACGCGCGCTGTTGAAGATAAAAAGCTTCAGCAGATTGCGACCGTTGGCGGCGCATTTTCCTCCGATCCCGAATTTGTCGCCAAACTAAGAGAACAAATTCTCATTGGCATCGAAACCGAGTTGCTGACGGACGATGCCAATATGGAAAGCGTTGAGCTAATGCGCATCGGTTATGACGAAATTGACGCCAATCCTGATGGTATCGATCTTGGCGGACCGATGATAGAGGCTGGTAAGTTAACGGGTCAAATTGATCGCGCGCAACTAGCTGACCCGGATAGCCAAGCCTCAAATATTGGCCGCGATCAGATGGCCGAAACCTATGGTTCGATCGGTGCGCTCTACTGGATCACCACCCCAACAAACACTCGCCTCGATCAACTGGAAACGGGCCGTCAATATGTGCGGGCCAATTTGCAGGCGACAAAACTGGGTCTGTCGATGCATCCAATGAGCCAGACCTTGCAAGAATATGAAGAAGTGGCGGAATCATATCGTGTCGTGCACACGATGCTTGACGCAACAGGAGAAGAGCGGGTTCAAATGTTGGCGCGACTAGGCTATGGTCCGACGATCGGTCCTAGTCCCCGTTGGCCGCTCGATACACATATCAAGGCGTAATTCTAACCCGTGACCCCCAATGACCCACTGACTTTTGAAGTTTTTAACGAGATTGGAATCATCCAACAGCTTACCAGCACGGCGTTCGCAGCGGTGCTTCCGAAAGGTATGACTACGGCCCAATTCGGCATCCTCAATCATTTTGTGAGGTTGGAACATGACACCAGGTCGCCGGCTCAGCTTGCCAGCGCCTTTCAGGTCACACGCCCGACGATGACCAGCACACTCGCCAGATTGGAAAAATCAGGGTTGGTCACTATTAAACCCGACCCCGATGACGGACGAGGCAAGCTTGTTGCTCTGACCTCGGCGGGCCGGAAGATGCGCGAAGAATGTTTGCAGCGTCTTTCCGGTCCAATAGCAGATGCCCACACCGTTTTGTCGCAAGAAACGCTAGCGAAGCTTCGCCCGCTGCTCAAAGAAGTGCGTGAAAGATTGGACAAGTTACGGGATTAAGTCTGCCCCTCCGAATCAAACCATTAAATCAAGGCGTTGCATTTTGATGCGGGATGAGGAATCAGACTTACATGACAAAACTTGACCCTCAAAAATATCTCGAACAGCCTTTTGGTCATCTAGCCGATCTCATCAATGCCCACGCTGAAAATGTGCCCGATCGGATTGCGTTGGATGATGGAGAAGAAAAGCTTACATGGGCAGAGACCACCGCCCAGGTGAACCGTATCGCTGCGCAGTTACAGGCGGATGGACTGCAAAAGGGACAGGCGGTTTCAATCCTTGGGACAACAACCATCCGATATGCCTTGGCCTATCTGGGTTCAATTGTGGCGGGCGGGTGTGCGGCACCCCTGACCACTTCGGCAACACCGAAACAGCTGGCCGCAATGATGGCAGATAGCGGCGCGGCGCATCTTTTCATTGATACAGCAAAGCGTGCGGAGTTGGCGGAAAGCGGCGTCGAATTGCCAGCATTGAAGCATATCATGATGGATCAGGTTGATGGTGATGCGCCAATAATTTTTGATTGGATGGCTGAGGACGGTGCGACACCCGATGATCCGAAGGTTGGCCCCAACGATCCCTACAATATCATCTATTCCAGTGGCACCACCGGTACGCCAAAGGGCATAGTCCACAGCCGTCAGATGCGCTGGTACCATGCGCAGGCTGGCGGCGGCTATGGTCAGGAAGGGCAGGTTACCCTGCTCTCGACACCACTCTATTCCAATACCACGCTAGGTATTTTTACGCCAACAATTGCCTATGGCGGTACAGTGCAATTGATGCGAAAATTTGATGTGCGTGGCTGGTGTGAACGCTGTCAAGAACACGGCGCCACCCACACAATGCTAGTACCGGTCCAATATCAACGTCTGATGGATTTTGATGATTTTGATGGTTACGATCTTGGGTCGTTGTTCCTGAAATATTGTACCAGCGCCCCGTTCTCGGCTGAGCTTAAAGCCGAAGTTTTGAAACGCATGTCTGGCGGCCTGGTCGAGATTTATTCGATGACCGAAGGCGGTGTTGTATGCATTTTGCTTGCCCATGAACATCCTGACAAGCTGCATACGGTCGGGAAACCCTTCGGCGCGAGTGAAGTCATAACCGTGGATGAGGATCTCAATCCGCTTCCACCTGGCGAAATGGGAGAGTTGGTTGGCCGGTCGGAAACCATGATGAGTGGTTATAAAAACCAGCCAAAAAAGACCGCAGAGGCCAGCTGGTATGACGAAAATGGTGAGCGTTGGCAGCGCATGGGCGATATTGGCAAGGTCGATGAAGATGGTTTCATTACGTTGATGGGCCGGTCCAAGGACATGATCATCTCCGGCGGTTTCAATATCTATCCACGTGATCTGGAGGAAGCCTTGATGGAGCAGCCTGGCGTTGCCGATGCCGCGGTCATCGGCGTGGAGTCAAGGCAATGGGGAGAGACTCCGTTAGGTTTTGTTGTTCCGGAGCAAGGAGTGAGTTTGGACATGGATGCGCTGAAAGAAGCAACCAATGTTGATCTGGGGAAAACCCAGCGACTCTCTGAACTACGCCTAATAGCTGAATTGCCGCGCAGTCATATCGGTAAGATTTTGAAGACGGAACTGCGGGATTTAGTGGAAGCTGAAACAGCCTAGTCTGACTTAGTTTGCGTTCAGCTGGCTCGGTGTCGCCTTCAAAAACTGTCCAGGATAGACATCCGATTTCATGGTTCCATTATCAATCATAATCTGTCCATCGACGAGCAGCCATTTTACTCCTGTCGAAGCCTGATGCGGGTCAAGATAAGTTGTATTGGCGCGGATGGTTTTGGGATCGAAGATTGTAATATCCGCGTCCATGCCGAGTTGTAGCCGCCCCTTTAACCGAAACACTGGTGCTGCCTTCTCCAGTAACTGAGCAGGTTGCAGTGTCATTTTGGAAAGTGCGGTCATCATCTCCAATGCTTGTTCTTCACGAACATATGTGCCTAGAATTTTGGAGAAACTGCCGACACCCTGAGGTGGTACTTTTTTGTCCGTTGTTAGGGCAGGGAGGCCATCGCTGGAGATAATGACATCAGGCGCAATTGCCAGATATTTGGTCCAATCTTCCTTGAGATAGTGGTGGATAATCTCTGCGCCCGGGTTTTCCTTTCGTGTGCGTTCAAAGCTCTCTTTGGTGAACCATTCTCCGGTCTCGGCAAGTTGCACATCTTTGTAATCGATATTGAAAATCTTGCGCCAATCGCGGTTAAAGACTGCAGCGCCAATTTGTACCGATCCTGCATTATAGGGCAAAACTTCGGTCCAGACGTCAGTGCCATTGGCCCGGGCCCGTCGAATTTTCTGAAGAAACAGCGGTGTGTTTTGCATGGCGCTGTGGGATAGATGACAGATCAGGATACGTGTCCCGGTTTCCTTTGCGAGCACCAGCACTTCATCCAGACCTTCAGGATCTCCTGCCAATCCGCGACGAATGTGGATGAACAAAGGAACACTATAGGAAGCACCAAGCTCGAACAGCATTCGCAGTTCCGGTTCTTTCACGGCGACATTCATATAATCGAGTGGGACACCAATGCCGATGGCACCGTTATCTAGTGCATCGGTAATGCGCGTTTTGATCTTCGCAATTTCGGGAGTGCTGGCTGGCGCAATAAAGGCTCTGCTGACCGGCTGGCCATTGTCAGACAGCCGTTGCATAGGCGCGAGCAAACTTGATTGCCGAAAATCCGTCATTACGGCAATGCGGGCATTCAGGCTGCCTGCTGATGCGCCATAGTTGATCATCGCTTTGTCGCGGATCAGTGCGCCATATTCATGCAATGGATATGACCCTGCCTCCAGTTCTAGCGAAGTGGTAACACCATCACGTGCCTGATAGGAAAATCCAAGCGGCGTTGGACTGTGGCTGTGAATGTCGATGAAGCCCGGAGCAACAATATGATCGCTTGCGTCAATCTTTTGTTTTCCATCCAAGGCGTCTGGCGAGATATGGGCAATTTTGCCACCGGATATGCCAATGTTACGGATTGCATCCAATCCTGTTTCCGGGTCCATTGCCCGACCATTTTCAATAACGATATCGTAAATGATTTCATCTGCCGCCACTGCACTTGTGCCTGCCGTCAAAAGGCATGCCACCAGAGCAACCGCGACTATTCGAATATTGGATGTCAGCTTTATCACCTCTGGCCCCCTGTGATTTAAAAGACTAGCCATGGGCAGAGGTGAAAGCAATTGGATCATAAAAAAGGGGCCGCGTTACCGCAGCCCCAATTTAGCTCGTGCATATTGAGTGTTATGCGAACGCGAGCGTGTCTTTTTGTGTAATCACTTTCTTGCGGCGAGCGATGCCGAGACCAGCCAGTGCCAGACCCAGAAGGCCGAGAATGCCCGGTGCAGGTACAGGTGTACCGCCGGTTGAACCGCCAGTGGAACCAGTATATTTGGTATAGCTACCTTTACCATCAAAGTCATAGGTACGGCCCCATTGGTCGCGACCGTACATCCAAAGGAAGCTGTATTGGTCGCCCAGACGGAACTGAGTGTGTTTTGGACGAGAAGACCAATATGCATCATATTGACGACCATAGCGAGTAAAGGTGCCGGAAATTGAGTCCACTTTGTTGGTAGTGCCCCATCTGCTCAAATCCTGATTCCAATTGGCGATGTCCGAATCTTTCATCGTCAAATTGATATTGGAACCGGTCCACGTTGCCGTTTTTGCTGTGGTATCAATCGAAACATTGGCGTTGCCAATACCGTTGCTGATATATGTTTGATAGTTATAGATTGCCGCGTTTGCTGGTGACATTGATACCAGCAAGGCTGCCGTTGCTGTAATAATAGCAATTTTCTTCATTTCTTGCCCCTTCGTTTTTCGGCTTCCCTCCAGAAATCAGAAAACCAATATTTGAAATTCAATATGTGGGGACTACTTAGCAACTGCTGTGCCAGTTAAGAAAAATCTATTAAAAACAATTAGATATTTGTTAACTATGAATTTTTCCACGACATTAATGTTAAAATTTTCGACAGTTTTTAGGATGTTCGATCGTAAGGACCTCGAACCGCGCACAGTGGAAAAAAACGGGCCGCCTTCAATAGGCGACCCGTTTCATTGAGATTTAGAGGAATTGAGATCCTCAGATTTCTGTATTACGCAAGTGCCAGCTTTTCAGTTGCGGTATTTTTGCGCCGACGCCGGGAAAAACCAAGACCTGCGAGCGCCAATACCAACAATCCCAGAATACCCGGTGCTGGAACCGGTGTGCCGCCGCTTGAAGTGGAAGGCGGTGTGTAATCTGCAACATAAGTAATATAGTCACCGGCTACAATTGGGTTGCCCCACCAAGACCATAGATTCACTTTTGTACCACCGTTCAGGAATTTCAATACCTGCTGATGCGACGGGTTGTCAGTGTAAGCGGTGCCGCGAAGGGTCCGGGTTCCGTCAAGACTATCCAGGTTGAACATTCCCGATGGTTTTGCACCGCCATTGAAATTGGCAAATGCAGTACTGGTGAAAGTCACATCGATATTTGATCCCTTCAGTGAACCAACATTGTTGGTGTTATCGATGGTCAAAATATCACCATTGGTTTGTGTGTAGGTAAATAGTGCTGCGGAAGCAGGACTTGAAACGGCTAGAGCGGCGCTGCCACATAGCGCCGCGATCATTGCTTTTTTAAAAATACTTTTCATTTTCACTCCACCACCCTGATTTGGAACTGTTATTTACATTGCCCCGGTTAAAAATTCGTATTTGAGATGAACCAGAAGAAGCATGCGGTATGCCAGATACCCATTGTTCAAATAGGTCAGTGGTTTAACTGGTTAATCCGCCGTAAACCTTTGTAATACTGTAAAAATATCCGGCGAAAATAGTTAAGATATAGAGTAAACAAAACGTCGCCGTTCCATAACCGTTAGACGTGGGATTAAGATTCGCAATTCGACTGGCAAGGGCACCGTTCAATAGTTACGCGGTAATTTCCAAACTATACTGTGGTTTTGCGTTAACTATGGAGAGGAACCAGAGCCATCGGACGTTAGCAAAAATGTAAGTCTTTTTGCCTATTCATGCGGTCATGAAAAATATAGCCAAAACACGTTTCGCTAAGACAAGCTTTTTTGTTCTCATCGCCAGCGGCGCTTTGGCCGCATGTTCGTCTGGTTCGGGCAACCCGGTGCAGGATGCTGTCGCCGCCATTGAGCAACAGGACTATAGATCCGCGCGCATTCACTTGATGACGGCCTTGCGTGAAAATAGCGCAGATCCTGAAGTCAATTATCTCTATGCGAAAACGCTGATTGAATTGGGTGATGGTGTAACCGCACAGGCGGCTTTAAAAAAGCTGGCGGGTAACGCAAAATATGCAGAACGAGTTGTCCCATTAATGGCTCGAACCCATATCTTTATGGGAGAACCGGAAAAGGCTTTAGAGCTGGCTGCGAGCCCATCTGGTGAGTTTTCTGGGCAACTTTATGCGGTAAAAACGTTGGCGTTGATCGGTTTAGAACGTACGGCAGAGGCCGGTGTCACGTTGGAAGAAGGCCTCGGCGCTGTACCAGATAGTGCAGAGTTGAATTGGATCAAAGGCAATCGCGATCTGGAAATCGGCAATATCGATGCAGCGTTGCGAAGTGCCAAAAGGGCATTGGAGCTTGATTCTGATAGCGCCGAAGCATTGTTGCTTTCCGGCCGTATATTTTTGGCAAAATCAAAAGGGGAAGAGGCTCTAACCTATTTCGCGAAAGCACGAAAAAGTCGTCCCGACCTTCCTACCGCAGAGTTCTTGCGCGGTGCGGTTATGAAAGATCTGGGTAAGCGCGAGGAAGCGCGGCATTGCTTCAAAACAGTTTTGAACGAGTCTCCCAACCATCCATGGGCCACATATTTCATGGTCGAAATGGATTATGAGGATGGTAAAAGTGCTGAAGCTTTCGATCGGCTGCAGGCATCCAAAGCCAATCTAGATGCTGTACCACCCGCATTACGTTTGGGCGGCATTCTCGAAGTTCAACGCGGCAATCACGAACAAGCCATAAGCAAGCTAAAAAAGTATCTGGCACAAAATCCAGCGGATGCAGAATCTATCATGGCTCTCTCCCGTGCTTATGCCAGTGCAGGAAATGATGCCGAAGCGTTTCGGACGATGGCACCATTGATGCGCTCGATCACTGCACCGGCAGATGCCTTGAAACTGGGCGCAGAATTGGCAGGCAAGGTTAGTGATCCGGTAGCAACGCAACTGGCTCAACGTGCTGCGGCCCTGGAAAAAGACACAGCAAAAAACCAGTTATTTAAAGCCGAACATGCCATTATCGGTCAGGAATGGTCACAAGCAGAAAAAATTTATGCGAAGCTTCTGAGCAAAGATAGCGATCAGAAAATTATGTTTCTCAACAACGCGGCCATGGTTCAGCTCAACCTTGGTAAAGCAGATGAGGCCATCAAACTGGCACAACAGGCGCATAAAATGGAACCCAATAATCCGCTAGTTCAGGATACACTGGGCTGGATATTGTTGCAGACGCGAACCGATACGGTAAAGGCTCTGACGCTTATCGAACAGGCCGCTGCAACGGTGCCCAACAATGGGGAAATTCACTGGCACCTCGCCAACGCACTGGCGGTGAACGGACGCAAGGAAGATGCCCGGCAACTGGCTGGCAAACTGGCGCAGGTTGCTGATCAAAATGAGCGGGAACAATTGTCGAATTTGCTCACTTGGATTTGATTTTCCCGAACGCGAAATCTCACTAGACTCTAAACGGGCTGCGCCTTATGCGCTGCCCCATGTCTATAGCTCATGAAGAAACCATCCTGATCGTCGATTTCGGCAGTCAGGTGACCCAACTTATCGCCCGCCGTGTGCGCGAAGCCGGTGTGTACTCCGAGATTGCTCCGTTTAACAGCGCGGAAGAGGCGTTTCATCGCCTCAAGCCCAAAGGGATTATCCTTTCTGGTTCACCCGCCGGAGTGCCTGAAGAAGGAAGCCCTCGAGCACCGGATATTATTTTTGAATCGGGCCTTCCCATTCTTGGTATCTGTTACGGTCAACAGGTTATGAGCCATCAATTGGGTGGCACCGTCGAAACTGGCAGCGATGGAGAATTTGGTCGGGCGCATCTGACGGTTACAAAAAACTGCACCCTGTTCGAGGGTCTTTGGGACGTTGATGACCGGCATCAGGTCTGGATGAGCCACGGCGATAAAGTTACCGATTTCGCACCCGGATTTGAAATCGTGGCAACCAGCGAAGGTGCGCCTTTTGCGGTTATCGCCGACGAGGAGCGCAAATATTACGGCACGCAATTTCATCCCGAAGTTGTCCATACGCCCGATGGCGGTAAGCTGATTGCCAATTTTGTCCATCATGTCTGTGGCTGTGCCGGCGATTGGACTATGGCCGAATATAAAGCTGCCAAGATTGCCGATATCCGTGAGCAAGTTGGAGTTGGCAAAGTTATTTGCGGTCTTTCTGGCGGTGTCGATAGTTCGGTTGCGGCGATCCTGATTCACGAAGCGATCGGCGATCAACTTATGTGTGTGTTTGTCGATCATGGTTTGCTACGGATGAACGAACGCGAGCAGGTTGAGACGCTGTTTCGCGATCACTATAATATCCCTCTGGTCGTGGTTGATGCCGAGGAGCGCTTCTTGAAAGGGCTTGCGGGGCAAACGGACCCTGAGAAGAAGCGCAAGTTCATCGGCGGTGAATTTATCAATGTGTTTGAGGAAGAAGCTGCACGGATCGGCGGCGCGGATTTCCTCGCACAAGGCACGCTCTATCCTGATGTGATCGAGAGTGTTTCTTTCACTGGCGGGCCTAGCGTGACGATCAAGTCGCACCATAATGTTGGCGGGCTTCCAGAGCGTATGAACATGAAATTGGTCGAGCCCTTGCGGGAGCTGTTCAAGGATGAAGTGCGTGATCTGGGGCGGGAGCTGGGTCTCAATGATCAGTTTGTCGGTCGTCACCCTTTCCCTGGCCCTGGTCTGGCGATCCGTATCCCCGGCGAGGTGAACAAAGAGCGTTGTGACATATTGCGCAAGGCCGATGCAATCTATCTGGAAGAAATCCGCAACGCTGGATTATATGACGCGATTTGGCAGGCTTTTGCCGTGCTGCTTCCGGTCAAGACGGTTGGCGTGATGGGCGACAGCCGCACCTATGACAGTGTCTGCGGTCTGCGCGCTGTGACCAGTACCGACGGTATGACCGCCGATGTCTATCCTTTCGAAGCTGCTTTCCTAACCCGAACAGCGACACGGATTGTGAATGAAGTAAAAGGGATTAACCGGGTGGTTTACGATTATACGTCGAAACCGCCGGGGACTATTGAGTGGGAGTAATTCGGAACCAGCGGATGTCCGGGGGACATTCGCCCGAATTATTCGGCGACGTGAGGAGCCGCTGAGCTATGAAACCTTTATATCTATTGTCATTTTTCATTTGTCTGGTTTGGGTGGCGCCTTTGAACGCCCAACTCACCGATGAAATGAAAGATGTATTCGATCGTGGATGTGGTGATGACGATGGCAATGACCGGTGTGATCGCGAGGTTCAAGCCAAAATGCGATCCCTTTATGACTGGAAAAGTGCTGAGGTCCTGACGGAAGAAGGGGTTGCTTTCAGGCGGATGATGTTCGTTGATGGCTATGGCAATGATGTCGTTGGCATCGAATTTTCCCGCAAGCCCGGTCAATCTCCCCGGGTTCGAATAGAAACTCCCAAACAGAAAAAGGGTCCTCAACCATCGGAGCTGTCTGCGGCAATCGCACGGCAGGGCTGGGAAAATATTATCGAGCGATCATCAATGTTCGAGCAAAAGTTAGCTCGCGAAGTCAAAAACTCAAAAGGTGATAAATCGGGTATGATTCAGATGTGCCTGCATGGTTGGTTTGTCGTTGCCGAGGCGGGAGATGCCTCGCGTCTTCACCCGAACATTGTTGGACAACGAGTAATACCCGCTGATATCCGTCGTGATGCAGAGGGTTCTTGCGCAAAAGGTCTTACGGTGCCGTACGCGTTTCAGATCGCCGATAAAGCGCTTGAACTGTTACCGGACTGTCAATCCATCCCTAAAAATTATGCTCGCAATATCCCGCAGTTATTGGCCCTGTGTCACCGGCTGGGCGGTGATCGATTGGCGGCAGCAGAGGCGTTGGAAATTACCAAAAAGCTGGAATCTCGAACGAGAAACCGAAAGGAAAAAGGGCCATTGAGGTGGTTATTGGCTCAAAGTGCGCAGGAACTTCTCCCGGATTTTTCGGATTTGCTAGAAAGAGGTGGGCTGCATCTTGGATTGCCGTCGGCCAAGGATATGGACCATGCCTCAGTCAAGGGTGCGATCATTCGAAGTGGTAAAGATGATGGTGATAAGAATTTGATTGCCGATGTCTCATTCCAGCTAGTTCGGCAAGCAGGGGACTTTGTCGTTCTGTCATTCGAACAATCTGAATTTCGTGAGCTAAAACTACCGCATTAGAATCGTCATGCTGAACTTGTTTCAGCATCTCCCAATGCTAAGCACGTACCGAAGGAGATCCTGAAACGAGTTCAGGATGACGAGTGAGACAATAGATAAATAGAGGAACCCACCCATGAAAGCCATCCAACTCAAAGCCCCCGCATCGCTCGACAATCTGACCCTAGTCGATCTCCCAGATCCGGCAGCACCCGGCCCCGGTGAGATCGCTGTTCGCCTGCGCGCGTCTTCACTTAACTATCATGATTATGCTGTCGTCAAAGGCATGCTCCCGACCGCCGAAGATCGCATCCCGATGTCCGATGGCGCGGGCGAAGTAACGGCTGTGGGAGAGTTTGTGACCGATTTTGCCGTCGGTGATCAGGTGGTTTCAACTTTCTTTCCAGACTGGTTGGATGGTGCACCGCCTTTAGGCGGTTTTACGCGTGTTCCCGGGGATGGGATTGATGGCTATGCGGTGGAGCATGTTGTTGCTCCGACCACGTCATGGACCAAGGCACCAGAAGGCTATACCGCCGCCGAATCCGCGACTCTGACCTGCGCAGGTCTTACCGCATGGCGTGCTTTGTTTGTCGATGGTGATGTGAAGCCGGGCGACACGGTGTTGGTGCAGGGCACAGGCGGTGTTTCGATTTTTGCTCTACAATTTGCCAAGGCTGCCGGCGCTAAGGTAATTGCGACGTCATCATCCAACGAAAAACTGGAGCGTTTGAAAGGGCTCGGGGCGGATCATCTGATCAACTATAAAGAAGTTGAAGCCTGGGGCCCGAAAGTGCTCGAACTGACCGGCGGAAGCGGCGTCGATTGCGTGGTTGAGATTGGCGGACCTGGGACGCTCGATCAGTCGATGATGGCGACGCGTATCGGTGGCCATATTGCTTTAATTGGTGTGCTCACCGGATTTGCGGGGCCAGTACAAACGGCGTTACTGATGTCCAAGAACTTGCGGGTGCAGGGTTTGACGGTTGGGTCTCGTCAGCAACAGATTGATATGATTGCCGGTATCGAGGCAAACGGTATCAAGCCAGTACTCGACCAATCATTCCCGCTTGCTGATCTGGGTGATGCTTTTCGCCATCAGGAATCCGGCGCGCATTTCGGGAAGATTATCGTCGATATCTGAGATGCAGTAAATAATGCAACTTGACCTTGGTTCTGACGCACGAACGGAAATATTGCATCAAATGCATGCGGCTCTGATTAGCCAGTTTGACCGCATCATTCGCCCTGATGACAAGCGCCGCGATCCGATGTGGACATTGGTGCAGGGCGTTATCGGTGCGCGCGCAAAAACTGCTGTATCGAATGACAATACTGATCGCCTGATTTCTGAATTTGGTTCGTGGGAAGAAGTTGCAGATATACCAATTGAGGTGCTTGTCGATAGGCTTAGAACAGCAACCTTCCCGGCTATAGCGGCCGAGCGGCTGCAAGCCTGCTTAAAGGAAATAATAGCGCAGCGCGCCGCCGCGAACCTTGATCAATTGGAAGCTATGGAGACTACCGAAGCCATGGCTTGGTTGGAAACACTTCCAGGGGTCGCGCGCAAAATTAGTGCCGGGGTGATGAATACTAGCGAGTTTAATCGCAAAGCAATGGTTTTGGATGCGGGTCATCGCCGCGTGGTTCAACGCATGGGGCTAGTGCAGCCAAAGGCAGATACCAGCCGTGCTTATGATGCCTTGATGCCAGTCTTACCCGCCGAATGGTCAGCAGAAGATATGGATGAACATCATCTGCTCGCAAAGCGTCTTGCCCAGACTTTTTGTCGTCCGAAAAATCCCAATTGCGGTTCTTGCCCCGTCCAAAAGATATGTAAGACAGGATCAGACAAAAGCTTGCAATCTGCTTGACCGAACGCTTCCGCAAATGCATCCCATAGCGGCGGAATAGGAGACAAAAGATGACGGAGAAATATATAACGCTGGGCTCTAATGATTTGGAGCGATCTTATGTTTATTATGATGCGGTGATGGCGGCGCTGGGTGCAAAAGTTGAAGCTGAATATGAGGGTTTTACCAAATGCTACAAATTCCCGGATGGTTTTTCCGTCTGGGTTGGCAAGCCACAAAATGGTGAAACTGCCGAACCGGGCAATGGCCATACTGCCGGCTTTTCGGTTGAAACTGTTGAAATGGTCGATGCAGCTCATGCGGCGGCGCTTTCCAACGGTGGTTCGGACGAAGGTGCGCCCGGACCGCGTCCGCTCTACGGACCCGATTTCTATGGTGGCTATGCCCGCGATCCTGATGGCAACAAGATGAGCTTTGTCACACATAATGCGACCTAAAATTTTTCTTACTTCTCACTTCCAGTTTTGTCAGGAATATCAGATGCGGTGGAAGTGGCAGGATGGATAGCGTAGGCAGCAAGATCAGTGCCGCTATGTTGGATGATAGTGCGGATGTGATCTCTCTATGGGAACGCGCAGAGTTAACCCGGCCCTGGAACGATGCGAAATCTGACTTCCGGATTGCTGTGGAGGGAAGCGCATCGGATATCTTACAACTGCATCTGGCGACCGAACTCGCAGCAACGATCATGGTAGGTTTCGATGGCCATCGCGGTTGGGTCTATTATCTGGGTGTTTGTCCCGAACATCGGCGTAAGGGGCTAGGCCGACAGATGATGGTGGTGGCAGAACAATGGTTGTCCGATCGCGATGCACCGAAAATTCAATTGATGGTGCGAGAAGATAATCTGGACGCCATTGGTTTCTACAAGGCGCTGGGATATGAAACACAGCCGGTAATGACTTTAGGACGACGATTGGACTGAATATCTATTAAAACGGGAGAAGATCGAAATGCTAAAGGGAAGCTGTCTTTGTGGATCTGTGCGATATGAAGCCGACTGCAAGCCCAGTATTATAATCCATTGCCATTGTCAGACTTGCCGCAAAGCCCACAGTGCGGCCTTTTCCAGCGTGATGCCAATTGCGGATCGGGATTTTCGGTGGACCGATGGGCAGAACGTGCTGAACAGCTTTGAATCTTCACCGGGAAAAAACCGCTACTTTTGCACAAAATGTGGTTCACAGCTTGTTGCCGAGCGTAAAGAAGCCAATTTAATACTGCTCCGTATGGGCTGCATGGATACAGAGCTTACGCAAAAACCGGATGCGCATATCTGGCGGTCCGACGCTGCGCCCTGGTTCGATCCGGATCATGAAATCCGCCAGTTGCCGGAAGGTTACGAGCCGGCCTGAATATGTTGGAACAGTTAGCTGAAAATATCTGGATTGCAGAAGGCGACATTGTTGATTTTCATGGCTTTCCCTATCCCACACGCTGCGTCATCGTACGATTGGCAAATCAAGACCTTTGGTGCTGGTCACCGATTGCGCTGACACCCGAACTGAAAACAGAGATTGGAGAGATAGGTAAACCGAAGCACCTGATCAGTCCGAACAAAATCCATCATCTATATTTGCAGGATTGGAAAGCCGAGTGGTCCGATGCCAAGATATGGGGCCCCGCATCATCGATCAAAAAGCGTACTGATTTAACATTTGAACCGCCGTTGGAGAATGATGCACCGGCTGAATGGGTCAGCGAAATCGACATGATCTGGTTCAACGGTTCACCCGTGCTCGACGAGATTGTATTTTTCCACCGTCCATCCAAAACCGCGATACTATGTGATCTCTCAGAGAATTTTAGTGACGATTTCATCCGCAAACACTGGAAGGGCTGGAAACGTTGGGTAGCCAAGCCGTGGGGGATTACAGAAGGTAAGGGCTATGCTCCGCTCGAGTGGCGATTGTCATTCTTGAAGCGGAAAGCAACGCGGGAGGCGCGTGACAGGCTGTTGGCTTGGGATCCGAAGCGGGTGGTAATGGCACATGGTGAGATTCAGCACGAGAACGGGACGGCGTTTTTGAAACAGGCTTTCGGTTGGCTATCTTAAGGCTATTAACTGCGTCGATTATTCACCGCTGTCCTACACTATCATCAGTAGCTATGCTTTTTAGATGCTATTCAAACACTTACCTTCACGCACTGTGTTTTCGTCATTCAGCTACGGAACGTATGGGCAGACTCACTTTCATTCTCTTTACCCTGTAAACTTCGTCAGCATAACCCGCTTGAATCTGAACAATTTGATGCATAGGGAGGCGTTATGAAATGGCTTTCTCTCTTCCATGGCAATCGTCCACCGATTCTCAATATCATTGGCGCGCATCTATTCGGTCTCTTGCTGGCCGGCTATGTTCTGGCACTTTCAGAACAGGATCCACCATTATCTTTCCTATTGCTTTTTCTAGTCTGGAATCTGGGTGCTGGACTGGTCTCTCATTCCACCGAAGCCACGCGGGCGGCCTGGCGCTCGATAGTTGGCTGGCTGCCCAAACTGATTTTTATAGTGGCTAATATTGCGATCTTTCCCTATCTCGCGCTCTGGTTGATCCCGGAAGATGTGACATTGCTCATCTTCCTCCACGCAACACTGCTGGCAAAGATCATCATGTTTTTGGGTGGCCAATTTGGCAAGGGCGCGAAAATTTAGCGCCAAATAACAGGACGGGCATCATGAGTGAAGAAACCAAAATGTACGGCATTTCCAATTGCGACACGATTAAAAAAGCGCGTAACTGGATGGAACGAAACGGTCTGAACTACGTATTTCATGATTATAAAAAATCGGGAATCACTAGGGAAAAACTCGAGATGTGGGTTTTGCAAGTTGGTTGGGAAGTCTTGCTCAATAAGCGCGGGACGACCTTCAAGAAGCTACCTGATATGGTGAAACAGAATGTTGGTGATGATACCGCAGTGATGTTGATGGCGGAAAACCCCAGCATGATTAAACGTCCAGTGCTCGAGCATGGCGATGAGCTGGTCGTGGGTTTCAAGGCCTCTGAATATGAAGCTGCCGGGCTAAAGCCAAGAAACGGTTAAGGTGCGGGCCTGATGCCCACCATAATGTCGCACGCAGCGGTCCCAATAGCTGGGGCGCTGTTATTGGGTCGTCAGAAAATACCTATTCCCGTGATGGTTGCTGGTATAGCCTTTGCCATGCTGCCTGATGCCGATGTGATCGGATTTCGGTTCGGGATTGAATATGCTGATAGCTGGGGTCATCGCGGGGCAACACATAGTCTGGTTTTCGCTGGGGTCGTAGCCCTCTTTGCTACCGCTCTATTGCGGCCGGAGAAATATATCATAGCCGCCGTCTACCTGTTTATCGCGATGGCATCGCACGGACTGCTCGACACGCTGACCAATGGCGGATTGGGCGCCGCTTTGCTTTGGCCGTTTGATGATCATCGCTATTTTGCGCCCGCTACCCCGATTGCCGTATCGCCTATTGGGGTTGCTAATTTTATCTCTGAACGCGGAATTCGGGTATTGATATCAGAAGCAATCTGGATCTGGACGCCGCTGGCAATTTTTACTGGTGTGGTGCTGATCCTTCGGAAAAGGAACGGAAAATGGCAGTAGCAAAATGGAATGGCGCAGTGATCGCCGAAAGTGACGATACGGTTGTGGTTGAGGGCAATCATTATTTTCCGCGTGATGCGGTCTGGTCGAAATATCTGATGGAAAGCGAAACCACCACCCATTGTCCGTGGAAGGGAGATGCATCTTATCATTCGCTGGTTGTGAATGGTGAAACCAACGAAGATGCTGCATGGTATTATTCGACACCGAAAGACAAGGCTTCAGAAATCAAAGATCGCATCGCTTTCTGGAAAGGTGTAGAAGTAACTGCATGATTCTTAAGTATCTGCTCATCGCTCTTGGAGCAATATCGCTGGTCGGATGCGCAGGTGAAACCGAGCAGGTGAACCAAGTGCCGACACTATCCGGAGAAGCGCCCATTATCATTGCCCATCGCGGCGCCAGCGGAGAACGGCCAGAGCATACCTTGGCTGCCTACACGTTGGCGATAGAGCAGGGTGCTGATTTCATTGAGCCCGATCTGGTGCTTACCAAGGATGGCGTGCTGGTTGCGCGGCATGAAAACGAGATTAGCGAGACAACGGATGTTGCAGACAAAAGCGAGTTTGCTGACCGCAAGACGACCAAAACGATTGACGGCCGTGAGTTTACCGGCTGGTTCACCGAGGACTTTACGCTTGCCGAGTTAAAGACTTTACGGGCGAAGGAACGGCTTCCCGAATTGCGTGAAGCCAATATGGAATATGACGGGCAGTTTGCAATTCCTACCTTTGAAGAAGTACTGCAACTGGTTCAGGCGCATGAGGATAAGAGCGGCAAACGGATCGGCGTGTATCCAGAGACCAAGCATCCAAGTTACTTCGTATCGATCAGTTTACCGCATCAGCAACCACTACTTGAATTGCTGGCTAAATATGGATTTGATGGTTCGGATGATCCTGTTTTCATCCAGTCATTTGAAGTTGGGAACTTGAAAGCGCTGAATGATGTAACTCAAGTTCGTTTGGTGCAGTTGATGGCGGAAGAATACGGACCCTTCGATATCGATGATTTAAGTTATGCAGATATGGCAACCGCGCAGGGATTGATCGATGTTGCCAAATATGCCGATGGAGTAGGGCCTTCCAAGAACATGGTGATTAGCAGAAACGCAGCGGGGCAGCTGGACAAGCCCACTGGTTTCGTCGAAGCCGCACATGCGGCGGGGTTAGTGGTTCATCCATGGACCTTCCGGCGGGAAAATTACTTCCTTCCTACCGACTGTAAAAGCGGCATAGATCCTCGCGACCCAGGCGATCTTGAGGTGGAAATTCAAGCCTTTATTGCGGTTGGTGTGGATGGATTATTCAGCGATAATCCTGCTCAGGCGGCCGGATTGGCGGAATAATGCCGCTTAACCGTGATCGCATAAACCAGTATAGATACCAGCATTAATCCAGCGCCCAGAATGAACGGGGCCCCTGGAAAATAGAGACCCTCTTTGTCGGCATAGGCGCTGAATACCATCGTCATAACCACCGGTCCGAAGATGGAGGTTAAGCTGATTGTACTGGCAATTGAACCCTGCAATTCGCCTTGAGCATCCTCGCTAATCCTGCTGCTCATCATCTGTTGCATGGCAGGAAAGGCAAAACCGCTGGCCGCGCCAATGATGATACCCAGATAAACGAACCAGTCATTGGGAGCGAACGCAAAAATCAAATAGGCAGGCAATCCGAAGAGTAATCCGAATTGGCCAATTCGTCTGACACCAAATTTCCCGATCAATGGACCCGTCAATACCCCTTGTACTATGGCCAGTAAAATCCCGTATAGGGCAACACTCAGCCCAATTTGAGTGGAACTCCAATCAAATCGATCGGTCAACCAATAGGCCCAAACAGCAATTTGCGCTTGCGCTGCGAGCTGCAATATGAAGATTGAAATGAGGAAACCCAAAACCAGCGGCGTTTTCGACATTTGCATGATGCTGCCCATTGGGTTGGCCCGAAAAATTGAGAATGTCCGCCGCTTTGCCCGGGGCAGCGTTTCCTTTAGTATGACAATTCCGACCGCGGTTCCAAGTAGCGCCAATATTGCGGCTGCAATGAAGGGCAGTCTGGTGCTTATGTCACCCAGAACACCGCCAATCCCTGGACCCAAAACAAAACCCATTGCGCCGGCTCCGCCTAGAATGCCAAAATACCGTCCGCGATCTTCAGGTGTAGTCACATCCGCGACACAACTATTTGCGGCAGCCCAGCTTGCACCCATGATTCCGGACAGAATGCGGCCAACAAACAACCAGAACAAAGTTGGAGCCCAAGCCATGATGGCATAATCAAGGCCTAACAAAGCCAGTGTCACCAGCAACACGGGACGCCGTCCAAATCGATCGCTTAACCCACCAATAATAGGCGCAAAGAGGAACTGCATTACGGCATAGGCAAAAAGCAGCCATCCGCCGATTTCCGCTGCACGATCAATACCTTCTCCGGTGATCTCTTCGATCAGCGCGGGCATAACGGGCAATATCAAGCCGATGCCCATCATGTCGATAAACACAATGAACGCAACGAACAGCAATATGGACTGCGGCTTTTGGGCCGTAGACATAGAAATTCTCCAAAAGTGGAAAGATAGCGCTGAGTCGTGAGAGAAATGAAAGTGACTCAAAAATCCGCGAAAGGCAATGGATATTCTGACCGACAGCCGCTAAACTGCGTTTATGTCTACAACATACAAGCTCGACACGTCGACAAGCCGTGCAAATCCGACCCCGAAACCGCTCAAAAGGCTCACAGTACCGGCCATTCAACGCCGTAAATTTGAGGGCAAGACCGAGGAACCTCTGGTCATGCTCACGGCTTATACTGCCAGGACAGCACAATTGCTCGATGCACATTGTGATATGCTCTTGGTTGGGGATTCTCTCGGGCAGGTAATTTACGGATTGCCCTCCACATTGTCTGTCACCCTCGACATGATGTGCAATCATGGTGCGGCGGTTGTCCGCGGTAGCTATCATAGTCTGGTGATTGTCGACATGCCATTTGGCTCATACGAGAGATCACCGCAGCAAGCTTTTGAATCGGCCAGTCGAATTATGGCGGAAACGGGGTGCGCAGCCGTCAAACTGGAAGGCGGTAAATCTATGGCCTCCACCATTACCTTCCTGTCTCAACGCGGAATACCGGTCATGGCTCATGTCGGTCTAACGCCTCAGGCCGTGAACGCGCTGGGCGGTTATGCGGCGCGCGGTCGCAGTCAGGAAGAACATGAGAAAATTATCGCCGATGCACAGGCGGTGGCCGATGCCGGAGCATTTGCGATGGTGGTTGAAGGTGTGTTGGAACCCATCGCGATAGCGGTAACAAAAAGTGTAGATATTCCTGTGATTGGTATTGGCGCTTCACCACAATGTGATGGTCAAGTATTGGTTACGGAAGATATGTTGGGCATGTTTGAACGGACGGCGCGGTTCGTTAAGCGATATCACAATATTTCGGAACAAATAGAACAGGCGGCCTCCGATTATGCCGAGGAAGTCCGCGCTCGCAGTTTCCCGGGACCGGATCAGCTCTATCAGCCTAAAAAATAGTCTAAATCTTGCGATTTGAAATTTCTGCTGTTCAGCATAGCGCAAGGCACGATAGACTTTTACATTTGTGGTTGGCGGCGCTAAAGGACAGCGCAAATCCAATATTATGCAAGCGCATTTAGCACTGCCGTTTGAAGACACTTGAAGGAGGCCAGATTGGCCAAAGAAGACAACGATAAAGTTCCCGAGGATAAGCCCGATCGTCAAGAAGAAGTCTTCATGCGTGAGGTTGATGATGCTGTACGCGAGGCTGACCTGCAAAATTTCCTGCAAAAATATGGCCTTTGGGTAGGCGGTTTTTTGGTTATTGGCCTCGCCAGTCTGGCCGGTTGGATTTTCTATAGCAATAATCTGGACGAAAAATCGGGTATTCGCAGCGAAGAATATGTTGCGGCGATTGATAGCGTTCAACAGAACAATCTGGATGGTGCATCGACTGCACTTGAGCCACTTCAGGAGGCGGAGCAAGACGGTTATCGCGCTGCTGCCAAACTGATGAAGGCCAATATCGCATTAGAGAAACAGGACGTTACGGCTGCCGTTGCTGGCTACAAGGAAATTGTGAGTGACAGTGATTTGCCTCAACCGTTTCGTGATTTGGCTTTGGTTCGTCAAACCGTTGCGGAATTTGACGAGTTGGAATCTCAGCAGGTTATTGACCGGTTGAAATCGCTCGCTGTACCTGGAAATCCATGGTTTGGCAGCGCTGGCGAGATGGTTGCAATATCCTATTTGAATATGGGTAAAAATGACCTGGCCGGCCCTTTGTTCGCGCAATTGGCCAAGGACGATACTGTTCCACCAACTATACGTTCTCGGGCCTTGCAAATGGCTGGGCAGCAGGGAATAGACGCTGTTGAGTTGGAGAGCGATGAAGAGACAGAAGCAAGTCCGGATACGGTTGCTCCGGTCGAGGGAGAGACTCAGGAATGAACAACGGAAAATCAATTTTCGCTAAATTCGCGGCAGCCGTGGCGGCTGCGTTGCTAGTCTCTGCTTGTAGCGTATTGGGCGGTGGCGATGGCGATGATAAAAAGAAAACGCCTACGCTTGGTAAACGAACCAACATCCTGACCGGCGAAAGCGGCGCGGCGGTTGATCCTGCTTTAGCCGGAATCTCGGTTATCTTGCCGAGCCCGGTTGCGAATACCGATTGGGCACAGTCTGGTGGCAACGCGTCTAAGTCTGTTGGCCATCTAGCACTTGGTGCTTCCCCCTCTAACGTCTGGACGGCACAGATTAGCGGAACGTCTAAGCGTGCTCGATTGGCGGCATCTCCCGTTGTGTCAGGCGGACGAGTCTACGCCGTCGATACAGAAGCCGTGGTGCACAGTTTTGATGCTTCTACCGGATCGCGTGTTTGGTCCATGAGGATAGAAGTGGATGGAGACGGAAAATCATCTCGTTTCGGCGGCGGTGCTGCTGCTCAAGGTTCGATGGTTTATGCTACGAACGGTGTGGGCGACGTGGTTGCGCTAAACGCATCTGACGGCAGCCAGCTTTGGAAAGTTCGTCCGGCAGGGCCGCTTCGAGGTGCGCCGACCCTCTCCAATGGCAACGTCTATGTGATGACACAGGACAACCAAATTTATGCGCTGAGCCAAGCGGATGGCTCCGTCCAGTGGAATGAAGCCGGAACGGTTGGATTGGCTGGTATTTTTGGCGTGGCCGCACCGTCAGCTGGTCAGGGTACGGTAATTGCGGGTTATTCATCAGGAGAGCTAACAGCTTATCGATATGAGAATGGCCGTAATCTTTGGAATGATGCATTGGCACGAACCAGTATTTCAACTTCGGTTGCGACCCTGTCTGATATCGATGCTGATCCCGTTATTGATCGCGGCCGTGTGTTTGCGCTTGGCCAGGGTGGCCGTATGGCCGCATATGAATTGGTCACAGGGCAACGTATTTGGGAATTGAATGTTGCAGGGATATCCACTCCTTATGTTGCGGGTGAATGGGTTTTCGTGCTGACAGATGATGCGAAACTTCTTTGCATCGCCCGCCCTACAGGAAAGGTCCGCTGGATAAGTCAGCTTGCCTCGTATGGGAATTTGGAAAAGAAGAAAAACCCAATTAACTGGACCGGACCAATATTGGCCGGAAATCGTTTGATCGTGGCTAGCACTGAGGGTGAAGTCGTATCAGTCTCGCCAGGAGAGGGCTCTTCATCAACCCTGTTTGAGTTGAAAAATGGTGTTTCATTGCCACCAGTGGTCGCCAACAACACGCTTTACATATTGGATGATAGCGGACGTATTTCTGCGTTTCGCTAAATCACCAATTTCAAGGAACGGGAACGGCCACCATGCTGCCCAATATTGCTATTGTCGGGCGGCCAAATGTTGGCAAGTCTACTCTGTTCAACCGGTTGGTTGGCAAGAAACTGGCGCTGGTTGATGATCGACCAGGGGTAACCCGTGATCGCCGTGAGGGCGCGGCCAATCTCCTAGGCCTTGAGTTTAATGCGATTGATACAGCGGGTTATGAAGATGAAGATCCCAAAAGCCTGCCAGGCCGGATGCGCAAGCAAACCGAAATGGCAGTCGCTGAGGCCGAAGCCGCCATTTTTGTCATTGATGGTCGTGCTGGTCTGACGCCATTGGATGAAGAGATTGCTCGCTGGCTGCGGGGATCAAACAAGCCCGTCATTCTTCTGGTCAACAAGGCAGAGGGCAGGGCAGCAGAATCTGGAATTTTGGAAAGCTATGCTTTGGGTCTGGGTGATCCATTACCGTTCAGCGCCGAACATGGTGATGGCGTAGCGGATCTTTTCCAGGCTCTCCGCCCTTTTATCGAAGGTTTCAAGGCGGCGGTAGAAGAGGAGTCGCTCGATGAAAGCGCGCCGCTTAAGCTTGCTATTGTTGGACGTCCCAATGCGGGCAAGTCTACATTGATCAATAAAATGCTAGGGGAGGACCGCCTGATTACTGGTCCCGAAGCAGGAATTACACGCGATAGTATTACTGTTGACTGGTCATGGCATGATAAAGCGTTATCCGAAGAGGATCAGGAAGATGGCATTGCGCCTGATCGCAAGGTGCGCCTGATTGACACCGCCGGCATGCGCAAGCGGGCTAAGGTCAATGACAAGCTTGAAAAATTATCGGTTGCAGATGCCAAGCGCGCGATTGATTTCGCCGAAGTCGTTGTCTTGCTTCTTGATGCCACCAAGGGATTGGAAGCGCAGGATCTGCGCATTGCGGATCAAGCTATACAAGAAGGCCGCTGTATAGTCATCGCGATCAACAAGTGGGATGTGGCAGAAGGACCAAGCGCTCTTTTTAACGGTATAAGAGCCGCGCTTGATGACGGGTTGGCGCAAATTCGGGATGTACCCATGGTGACGGTATCGGCCTTCACAGGAAAGGGTATTGATCAGTTGATCAAGGCTGCGTTTACCGTTCGTAGGACCTGGTCTCGCCGTGTCCCAACTGGGCAACTAAATCGATGGTTTGAAGACGCAATTTCCGAGAATCCACCACCGGCTCCAGGCGGCAAACGGATTAAATTGCGCTATGTTACGCAAGCTAAGACCCGTCCGCCGAGCTTCGTGATTTTTGGCACGCGTGTCGACGATTTGCCAGAAAGCTATCGACGCTATTTGATCAATGGGATCCGGCGTGAACTAGGCTTTGGCGGGGTTCCGGTGCGCATTATTATTCGTGCACCGAAAAACCCCTATCATGACAAAGACGGCAGTTAGAATCTAACCCTCGGCTGGTGCCGACTGCAGTTGGATGTAATTTTCGATGCCCATACGTTCGATGAGGTCAAACTGGTCTTCCAGCGTATCGACATGATCTTCTTCGCTGGTCAAGATCGCCGCGAACAAATCACGACTGACATAATCACGAACCTTTTCGCAATGTTCGATGGCATCTTTGAGCATAGGCAAGGCTTCATGCTCTAGTTCGAGATCAGCCTTCAAAATTTCTTCAACCGTTTCACCGATTTTCAAGCGACCGAGCAGTTGGAAATTGGGTAGGCCATCGAGGAAAAATATACGCTCCGCAAGCTGGTCTGCGTGCTTCATTTCATCAATGGATTCGTGGCGTTCAAATTCTGCGAGTTTCGAGATGCCCCAATTGTCGAGCATTCGATAGTGCAGCCAATATTGGTTGATGGCAGTCAGCTCATTTTTGAGAGCCTCGTTGAGATAGTCAATGACCTTTGCGTCACCCTTCATGGCAGTTTCCTTCCCGGTTGCCGTGGTTGTGTTGGGTAGAGCTATACCGCACTGGCTTTCGCTAGGAAAGAGCGATTATGGTGGAAAATCTAATTATTTCAATGATTTGCTAAAGCGAATGCTAAGCGGTCGCAAGTTCAGACTTTATGATTGTTTCTGCAAATGCGAGGCACTGTCCGCATTTTGGTTTGCGGCCGAGATGCGCATAGACTGTGGACGGCCTTTCGGCACCGCTCTGAACCGCGGCCCGCAGGTCTTTTTCCTTAATTGCGTTACAAACACAAACGACCATTTCGTCTCCAATCGCGAATCATATAGAGCTAATGAGAATAGATCGCAATAGCAAATATGATTTCTTTCTATACTAATTCGTAATCCGCATGGGTTGCGCCTGTCTCTTGGCCAAACTACGCCACAGCCATTCCAACGGGCCGTACCGAAAGCGCATCAACCAGGGTTTGGACCAGAGCAACATTGTACCCCACGCAGAAATCACGAACAAATAAAGCTCCGCGCGTCCGACCGAACCGTATAGACCGAGTCCCCAACCATAGAAGATGAACGCCATAAAAATGCTTGTGCCGAGATAATTGGAAAAGGCAACGCGACCTGTAGCGGCCACTCTGTGCATCAGCGCATGGTTAGCAAACCGCTTGATGATCAGAATAAGCAAAGCCAAATAGCCAATTGTCATAAGCAACCGAGACGGCATCGACCAAGCCATGACCGCGTTTAGTGTAAGTATAACTTCGAAGTCGCTTGCTACTACCAAGCCTCCAATCAGGACTAATGGCACTAGCCCGATGATCAAAGTCAGTCGTGCCATCCGTCGATAGCGCTGAGTATCCCAATCGCCAGTTAGAAATCCGTTTTTATACAAGGCCATACCAAACATCATGAACGGCAGAGTCTCCATACCATTTTGGAAAATCAAAGCTGGGGGCCCAAACCACGCCTCCGATATTTTGTATCTCAGGAGTTCCAAATAGCTGGACAGATGTAGCGATATGTCCTCAGCAATGGTGACGCCAGAAGGAGCGATTTCAGCCATAGTATCCTGATATTCCCGATACTCCGCCGATCCGGCACCGGCGACCTCTGCGAGTGATTGCAGATAATAAAGGCTACCAGTGAAGACAGCATAGGCGATAAAACCGGAAAAATAGATGATTACGGCCCACCGGATCAGCTTGTCGACCGCCCAGTTACGCATGAAATAGGCCGCACAACCGATTGCTGCATAGAGAAAGAGAATATCACCCCACCAAATGAAAAAATAATGGACAAGTCCAAAGACCATCAACCAGGCCATCCGAGAAAAATGGGTGCCGGCTGGATATTCGCCCTTTGCTCCTGCGCGATCGCAGATAAGGACCAAGCTGGCGCCAAAGAGAAAAGTGAACAACCCCCGCATTTTTCCATCGATGAATAGATAAGACAGGAACCATGCAATCGTGTCCGGCATATCGGTTCCGCCAAATATCGCTGGATTGATATAGGCCATTTCCGGCATGGAGAAGCCGACAATATTCATCAGCAATATACCCATTACAGCAAATCCGCGCAGCGCATCCAGTTCCAGATATCTTGTATTGGTTGCCATTATTTCCGGCCTTTCAGCTGTTACTCTTGGAAAATATAGATCAAATCCAGCTTGCAATCTGGTCTAACGGCTTCTTGATTGTCGCGTGAATAGGAATCGTCGCATCGGCGGTCGGTTTGCCAACCACTAGAACCATCATCGGTTTTTCATGGGATGGACGATCACAGACCTGGTTGAGAAATTTCATTGGATTGGGCGTGTGCGTAAGTGTCGCAAGACCCGCATCATGCAGCGCGGTGATCAGCATCCCCGTCGCAATGCCAACGCTTTCGTTGACATAGTAATTTTGCTTCATCTCACCGGCATGCATGCCGCCTTTGCGTTGACCAAAAATGACGATCAAATAAGGTGCAGTTTCCAGAAACGGTTTATCAGCATCCGTTCCCAGTGGCGCGAGCGCTTCGAGCCATTCTTCGCTTCCTTTGCTTTCGTAAAAGGAGCGCTCTTCTTCTTCGGCAGCAGCGCGCAGAGCTTTCTTCTTGTCGGCCGATTCGATAACGGCAAAATGCCACGGTTGGTGATTGGCTCCATTGGGAGCCGTTCCGGCGGCCAAAATGGCATTTTCAATCACTGCCCTTGGGACGGATTCATCACTGAAATAGCGGCAGGTTCTGCGGGTTTTTATCGCCTCATAAAAGGATTGAGATCGCTCAATTCGCTCCGCATCGGAATATTCAGGAAGTTCTGTATAGGGTAAGGTTTCGTGCGGTTTCATCGTGCAATATTCTTTCAAAGTTTACACAGTTTACAGTGTCCAAAAACTCTCGAATCTCTTGTCCTTGAAAAGAACGCCGTAGTTTCGCGCGTAGCCTATCAGAGCGCATTATGTGTAGGGAAGCGATTTTCTATATTGACACTGGTGTTAATAGTGTGCATTTATTGAGTATGGAAATGAATCATGAATTTAACGCAAACGGCTCTGAGCCGCAGCACGTCCACCCAGAACGTCCAGAAGCACGCTTTCGTCCCCTGAAGGCGCTGCACCACTTTCGCGAGCTGATTAAAGATAAAGAAGATACGGAACAGGTTTTCCATATTTTTGAATGTCTGCCGCGCCGCAATTTTCGCAAAGAAGCACTAGCTTTTTCAACGAGTGCGAAAGGCGAGAAGATCCGCGGTCAAGAACCTTATTTGCCAGACATACTGGATGACCATGAGCGTTTGCGCGCTATGCCGGAAGGAAGTCTGGCTCATGCCTATTGTGATTTCATGGAAAAGGAAGGTCTGAGCGCTGCTGGCCTTGTGGATGAATTCGACAAATTCCATGCTCGCAAATATGGCGACTTAATCGAATGGTATGGCAATCGCCAGCGTGATACACATGATTTGCTCCATATCCTGACCGGCTATGGCCGTGACGCTCTTGGCGAACAATGCGTACTTGCCTTCACCTATGGTCAGAGCCCGGCACCCGCACATTTGTTCATCGCTTATCTGGGCGGCCTAAACATGAAGAAAACCGTGAAGAGTGATGCACCGGTGTTCAAGGCGATCAGCCAGGCTCGCAAAATGGGTCGAAACTGTCCCCGGATTACCGAGGAATCAATTCTGGAAATGCTGGCAGAGCCGCTCGATGAGTTACGCAAAAAGATGCATATCGAAACGCCTACCGCGTATCTTGAAGCGCATAAGGCCTATCGTTCAGAGGGCGTTGATCCCTATGACATGCTCGGTGAATTGGCTCCTGCCTAACCTGCATAGGCTTATTCGTTACTGCCGCGCCTATTCTTCTTATCGTTTCGGCAATAGCAAGAATCTCAAGTCTAATTTTGTTCCTGTTTTTTGATGATTTGCACCGGCATCCAATTTTTTTGATGCCTTTGGACGCGGCCTGTTTCATTATCATTGTCAAAGTCTACGGGGCATGACTTCTTAGACCAGTTTTGATGGGAATCGATGCAATTGAGATTGACCACGGCCCGGGCCTGACCACCATCCTTTTCTATGGCCGCTAAACAAACACCGCAGCGGGAACAAATCACAAAGTCCGCAATTTTCATTCCGAAGCGATAAAATATCGGTTCCTGCGCCGCTGCATATTCGATGCGCAATTGACCATCTGGATCGGAGTACCAGTTAATGCCATTTTTGCGACAGAAGGTACACTGACAAGCGCGTGGAATTATTGCTTCCGCATGATTATCACTGTCGAGGGTGACTTGAACAGAACCACAATGGCAGGAACCAGTGTGAATCATGGGAACTAGTCTGACATCCAATCGCGAAAGAAACTCTCGTGCGCATCGCAGAGGTCTTTCACGGCAATTGGCTTCTCGTTCAGCACAAGATGTTCGCCGCCAACCCTCCCAATATCGGTGAATGGAACTTTATCGCGATCTAAATCACCTTCGTTCTTATACGTGACAACATAGCGGCCCTGCGCTTCGCTAAACGCAAATGCGCTGGTCATTTTCTGAATCTCTGCACCCATATTCCCGGCCATCGCCATTTCAGCCAATGCCACGGCGAGGCCGCCATCGCTAATGTCATGAACGGCCGTCACTTTACCCTCAGCGATAAGTTTGCGAACAACTCTGCCGGTCAGGCTTTCATCTTTGAGATCTACAACAGGTGATTTACCGTCTTGTGAGCCGTGAATTTCCCGCATCCAAAGTGATTGGCCGAGTTCCTCATGATGAAAACCGATGGTTGCAATATAATCGCCTTCATTTTTGAACGCGACAGTCATCATGGTATCGAGATCATCAATCAATCCCACCGCACCAATGGCCGGTGTGGGTAAAATCGCATGGCTGACGCCATCAGCACCGGTAGTCTCGTTATAGAGGCTGACATTGCCCGAAACGATTGGCATATCCAGTGCTTCGCAGGCTTCTGCCATGCCCTCGATACAGCCAACAAATTGGGCCATGATATGCGGTTTTTCGGGATTACCGAAATTCATGCAATCTGTTGTAGCGAGCGGTTTTGCGCCGACTGCGCATAGATTGCGATAGGCCTCAGCAATGGCCTGCTTGCCACCTTCTACAGGATCGGCTTTGCAATAGCGCGGCGTGCAATCTGTAGTGATCGCAAGCCCTTTGTTGGTACCATGTACCCGGACCACGGCCGCATCACCGCCGGACCGTTGAGCGGTGTCTGCGCCAACCTGGCTATCATATTGTTCCCAAATCCAGCGGCGCGAGGCGAGGGCGGGGGTTGCCATCATCTTGAGCAAGTCTGCGCCAATATCGGTGCTTTCTGGAATGTCGCCCAGCGGTTGCACATTAACATGCGCCTTATATTCTTCTTGGCTCAGATGTGGCCGATCATAAAGCGGGGCATCATCAGCGAGAGGCCCAAGCGGTATATCGCACACTGTCTCGCCGGCATGGGTCAGCACCATCCGGCGCGTATCGGTTACTTCGCCGATCACGGCAAAATCCAATTCCCATTTGGTGAAAATCGCCTCAGCCATTTCCTCGCGACCGGGTTTCAGCACCATCAACATGCGTTCCTGAGATTCGCTCAGCATCATTTCGTAAGCGGTCATCTCGGTTTCGCGACATGGCACTTTATCCATGTCCAAAATGATCCCCACCTCGCCATTGGTTGCCATTTCCACGGCAGATGATGTCAGTCCTGCCGCGCCCATGTCTTGAATCGCAACAATCGCGTCGCTGGCCATGAGTTCGAGGCAAGCTTCGATCAACAGTTTTTCGGTAAATGGATCGCCGACCTGCACCGTAGGCCGTTTTTCTTCGCTATCATCGTCAAATTCAGCGCTCGCCATGGTCGCGCCGTGGATGCCATCACGTCCTGTTTTCGATCCAACATACACAATCGGGTTGCCGATACCACTCGCTGCCGAATAGAAGATCTTGTCTGCATCCGCCACGCCAACTGTCATCGCATTGACGATAATATTGCCATCATAGGCGGGATCGAAATTCGTCTCTCCGCCAACGGTCGGCACGCCGACACAATTACCATATCCGCCAATACCGGCAACGACGCCTTTGACCAGATGCTTCATCTTCGGATGCTCAGGGCGCCCAAAACGAAGGGCGTTGAGGTTGGCCACCGGTCGCGCGCCCATAGTGAAAACGTCACGCAGGATCCCGCCCACACCCGTCGCAGCACCCTGATAAGGTTCGATATAGCTTGGGTGGTTATGGCTCTCCATCTTGAAGATCGCAGCCTGCCCATCACCAATGTCGATCACACCGGCATTCTCACCAGGACCGCAAATCACCTGCGGGCCTTCTGTAGGTAATTTTTTAAGATGTAGTCGCGATGATTTGTAGGAACAATGTTCAGACCACATAACTGAAAAAATCCCCAATTCAGTGATATTGGGTTCGCGGCCAAGCGCGTTTAGTATCCGCTGATATTCCTCATCATTGAGGCCGTGCTCGCGCACTGTTTCGGTGGAGATTTTGGGTTCAGCGATCAGAGTATCTGTGGTCATGAAAGCCCTTTAACGATCAAGCGCAATTTCGCCTAGAGGGAATTGATGTTTCTGCAAGTAGCGCTATTGGTTGTCATCAAAGGAGTGTCTTGATGACCAAAACCATTGAACTGATTTTCGATTTCGTGAGCCCAAATGGATATCAGATTTGGGGGCCGCTCAAGGATGTAGCTGAAAGATGCGGTGCGACGATAGAGATTACGTCTGCCTTTCTTGGTGGCATGCACAAGTTAACTGGCAATGCACCGCCATTTGTTCGCGATGCCGAAGTCAAAGGTAAGAACGAATATGCGATGTTGGAGATGAACCGTTTCATCGCCAAGCATGGCCTCACCAAATTTAAGATGAATCCGAAATTCCCATTCAATTCAATCACTCTGCTGCGCATGGTGCAAGCGCAGGAACCGGAAACGCGGATTGCGTTAATCGAGACATTGCTTCCGGCCATCTGGGAAGACGGTCTGGATGTATCCGATCCCGAAGCCGTGGGAAAAGTTCTTCAGGACGGAGGTTGGGATGCGCAGGCGCTGTTTGAGGCAACACAGGATCCCGCAGTAAAACAGGCTTTGATCGACAATACCGACAATGCAGTAGAACGCGGCGCCTTTGGTATCCCAACCATGTTTGTCGATGGTGAGATGTATTTTGGCAAAGAACGTCTGGCTCAGATTGAAGAACAGCTGGGCGAATAAAATACCCGTGCTAGATCGCGCCGATAGGTACCTTGCATGGCTTCTATCTAGCCGCCATCTCTATAAACCAAACTAAGCGTCAGGGCCGTTTGTCTTGAATGCAGGAAATTCTGCACAAGCATCATAATCGGCCTTCACCGCTGCATATCGTGCATCAATGCCGACAGCGAATTCGGGGTGAGTGAAGATATATAGCCGGTTATCTTCCACACATGTAGCCGACCATTCACCGACATCACGGGCATCGAGGCCGCCATCGATCACCTTGCTCATTTCCTTGAACCTTGGATCATTCTCGTCGCCGCCGCCGGTGGGTTTGTTGAACCCGCTGCGGTGGATATTGGTCTTGACCCATGCCGGGCATAATACGCTGACACCAATATTGGCAGGGGCCAGTTCTTGCTGCATGGCTTCCGAATAGCCGACAACAGCGAACTTGGTTGCGTGATACGGAGCCATGCCGGGGCTCGCGACATGGCCAGCCAAAGATGCTGTATTGATAAAGTGACCACCTTCGCCGTGCCGCCGAATTAATGGCGTGAATATCTCTACGCCATTGGCCACACCCATCAGGTTGATGTTGGTAATCCAACGCCAGTCTTTCAAGTCAATCTCGCCCGACAGGCCGCCCAAGGCTACGCCGGCATTGTTGACGACGATGTGGACTTTGCCAAACCTGTCGATCGTTGCCTGTGCTGCCGCGCGCATTTGGGTTTCATCGGAGACATCGCAGGTCACAGTTGCGACATCAGCGCCTTCCGCTGAAAGTTGCTCCGCTGCCGCATCCAAAGTCGCTTGATCAATATCAGCGAGCATCAATTTTGCACCGCGTTTGGCAAAAGCCTGTGCAATACCCAATCCAATTCCTGCAGCACCGCCGGTGATGAAAGCCACGCTATCATTGTCAATTTTCATGTTGTCACTCTTGTTATTGGGAGAAGTTGAAGTGGCATTGCCCGTTATAGAAGTGCGATGCCAGTTCTAAGATTCATTGGAGAGAAAATAGTTGCCTTCAATAGGCTCTTCAACTGTCGTTTCGAATCGTAGTGAGAACATCTCTCGCTCGAGAATATGTCGTTTTACTTAGGCAGAATCCGCAACCATTTGGCCTGAAATATTGATTGCACTTTTGGTTAATCAAAATTTTTTGGCGTCGATCTAACTTTATGAGTTTGTTTGTAAAAGACAGTAAACGATACTCAATTAATCAAGGAAGACGTAGCGTCACAGAAGAATTGTGTTTGCCGAAAATGTCAAACACTGTTATAAAAATTTTGCGACTCCCCCCTCGCAAGCAAGAAATTTTGACGAGAAAAATTCCATAACAAATGGGAGCGTTCGGGTGTGGCTTCGGCCACCATACGAATATGTGAATATTCGAAAATGCGCATAATTCTAAACATGTAATGATGGAGAAAGTTATGCCTAAATCCCCCAAGAAAAATAAGCGTAAACCAGTGATCATAACCTTCAAGAAGAAGGACAAGCGATCGACTGGAGATGACAAGCAGGCAATATTGCAGTCCGCTATCAGTTCCGAAGTCAATTTTATCACATCTAACGATTTTTCGAAGCAAGCCCGGGCTGTTGGTTCTGGTGAAGATATCGGTGCGGTAGGCTATGATGTGAATCGTTATGAAGCGCCGCTATTGATGGCGAACTTGACGCAGGATGAAATTGACAAGCTTAAAAAACACAAGGACATTGCGCGGATTGAAGCTGATGGTGAAATGCATGCACTGGATGCCCCCGGTGCATTGGCTCAGACTATTCCTGTTGGCGTGAATCAAGTGAAGGCTCCTGCTGCCTGGCCGTCCAGTCAGGGTGAGGGTATCAAGGTATTTATCTGCGATACCGGCATTGATTCCAATCATCCCGATCTGGTCGCCAATCTCAGAACCGGCAAAAGCTTCGTGCCAACCGAGAGCAGCACCGAGGATTTTCATGGTCATGGAACCCATTGTGCGGGCACTGTTGCGGCAGCAACGAACAATTCGCAGATCGTCGGCGTTGCGCCTTATGCCTATCTCTATCCGGTAAAAGTGCTGTCAAGTACGGGCAGCGGGAATTGGAGCTGGCTGATCGCTGCCCTGGACTGGATCATGGACAAGAAAGGTGCGCGTGTGGCGAGCATGAGCCTTGGCGGTGGCGGTGCACCACAGGCTTTGGCTGATATGTGCGAAGCCGCCTATGATGATGGCGTTTTGCTGGTTGCTGCTGCTGGCAATTCCGGACCCGGCAATAATACCGTTGGTTTCCCCGCCAAATATCCACATGTGATGGCAATATCTGCCGTTGACAGTTCGGATGTCATTGCTGGCTTCTCCAGTCGTGGTCCGGAAATCGAAGTTTGCGCGCCGGGCGTCAGCATAATCTCGACGACCCGCGGCGGTGGTACGGGACCGATGAGTGGAACCTCGATGGCTTGTCCGCATGTTTCCGGTGTGGCTGCATTGGCATGGGGTTCGCACCGCGGATCGAACAACAAACAGGTTCGCTGGTTACTCAACACCTTCAACGACAATGTCGGTGACCAGGATCCGGAGAAATATGGCAAAGGGCGTGTGGATGCGAATACCGCTGCATTCTATATGGGCAATCCAACTGAATTTGTAATCTGATAACCGGAACAACGAATAGAGCGGGGGCGGGCAATGAACGAAAACAGCGCGACAATCGAAATCATCGGTTTGGTGCAGAAATTTCATCCGCCCGTCCCCGCTTCCCCCAAAACGCGCGACAAGGTTCCCTCTGGCTATGGCACAAGGGAACAATGCCGCCCGTTTGTAGCCGCTGCTGGAATTGGCCTGACTGTCCCGTCGCCATTTTCGTGGGGTTACTGCACACCCGCTGAGGTGCCACCACTTGCCCGGTCTTTTCAATCGCCAGTAAAAGGTGGTTGTCCGGACCGGGTTTTTTATATTCGAGAGGATCCAGAATATGGGTTTGTTGGCAATCAATTTGCTGTGCCTGACCAAATTTCCCAAATCGCCGGGCAACTTGTGATTCCGGGATTGAGTTTTTTTGACCGTGAAGATCAGCAGACGCTGGTCAAAGTGCATCTCCCTTATATTTTTCGGACGGCCAGTGACGCGGGTTTGTTATTTGTGCCGCCGATTAATCGCAAATTTTCAAATGGTTTGACGATGATGTCCGGGCTGGTCGAGACGGGCTGGTATTCCGATGCCGTCAATCTGGCTTTCGAACTGCCCGTATCACCCGGTTCCGTCCATGTTGCCGCCGGTGATCCTTTGGCGCAGGTGCTGCCAGTACCGATGAGTGCCGCCACAACCGATGCAAAAATATTGGAACCGCATCGCAGACAGGTGCGCGATACGCTGGAATCAATGGTGAAATGGAAACAACAGCATGATCTTGACCGCTCTGCCTATAAACGAATTTCAAAGTTGCAGATCACGGATCAGAAAGTTGAGGAACCGGTAAGCTAGCCTTCCGGAATGGACATGCCGCCGTCGCGCTCAATTCTCACGATATTTTCCATTTCCGACAGTTTTTCCAATCCCTCTGCTGTGATCTTGGCAGCGACCATTGGCATGTTCTTCGTTTCCGATATAATTTCGATGCCGGATGCGGAGAGGTCAGGGCGGTCTTCACCTTTTTGCAAAGTGATAATCACCTGCTCGACATGGCCTGCATCACCAGCATGCTCTTGAAAAATTTTACAAAGATCTTCGCTAATTGCTGCTTTCATCGGATTTTCCAATTCTGTCATACTGCAAATTCCTGAATTCTGAGACGTTTCAGGAACAGCACTCGGGGGACTAACAGTTTGATTCTGTTGCGTTGGTTCAGGGGAACATCCCGTCGCCGCTATTGAAAGGAGAATGGCAAATGGTAACGGCTTGCAAAGAAAGTAGTTTTTCATAGTACCTCTGAAACAGTTGGATTTCCGCCAATTTCCGCCAAAAACTCTATCATATAAACCCTCTGAAGGGAAGATTATCGTCTAGGTAGAAAGGGAGTTATCGGGAGATGCCGATTTGATCCAATATCTCGTGAACGCGTGCGTCGGAGGGGAACCCTTCCTTTATCCAGCTATCCTCGACCTTCGCCAATAGCTTTGATACGGCCGGTCCCGGTTGCATGCCCATAGCGATTAGGTCTCCGCCTTTTAACGGGAAGGTTGGTTTCTGCCAGCCTTCCAATATCTGGAGACAGCTTGCTAGATTTTGATCAGATGCAAACAGCAGCGCTATATCGCGCGCTGCTTCTGCGCCATGATGATAGGCGAGCGCCTCGATCGTATCGGCATTCACCTCTTCGTATTTAAGCCGATCAGTAGTGGCTCTTTGTAGCTTCTTCGAAAAACGCAGATTTTTAGTAATTTTTCCAGTGATATCCAGATCTTTTGGCAACAGGCCGGCAAGCCGCCTTACTGGGTTGGGCGGGATACCAAATTCTTTTTCGCGCAGCATAAGTGGTGCAAGCACTTGGATCGCGTTTGAATCGATGGCGCTGACAATATGATCAAATATATTCGCCGCGATCATTTCTTCGATTGCATAGAGAGGATCATCGGTTGCAAGCAATTTCATCAACTCATCGGCAACGCGTTCGCGCGATAGTTTTCCCAACTCGCGCGCTGCAATTCTGCAGGCATCAAATGTGTCCTGGTCAACATTATGCTGTCCAAAGCGTGCGAGGAATCGGAAATAGCGCATGATCCGCAGATGATCCTCGGCGATGCGCTGTTTTGCCGAACCGATAAACCGCACCCTCTGCGCCTCTAAATCGACAAGGCCGCCAAAATAGTCAGATATTTCAAGCGTTTCTGGATTTGCAAACAGCGCATTGATCGTAAAGTCCCTGCGTGCGGCATCTTCTTCCCAGTTATCGCTAAAGGCAACTGTGGCGCGCCGTCCATCGGTAGAAACATCCCGGCGCAAGGTGGTAATTTCCACTGGGCCATCCGGCAGAACCGCTGTGACAGTGCCATGCTCAACGCCGGTCGGGATGACTTTGATATCGGCAGCACGAAGCCGCTCCATCACATCATCAGGCAGAAGGGGTGTTGCGATATCAACATCTTTTACCGGATGTCCAAGCAACGTATCGCGCACCGCTCCACCAACATATCGGGCTTTGCCGTTCAGTGCCGTAATGAGCGCTGATAACCCACGCCGCTGTAACCAGTCGACTTGCGGCAATGTTACTGCACTAGTCATTGATGCCAGCCCAGACGCTTGCCGAGGTTGTTTAAAATTCCGGCTGTAATGCCCCAGATACGGTAGTCGTCCCAGAACATCTCATAATAATGGCGTTTGCGACCATTCCACGTGCCTTCGTGGGTGGTGCGATTTTTAGGGTCTAGAACAAAATCTAACGGAGCCTCGAACCAACTTTCGACTTCGGTGGGATCGGAAACAAATGGCAAGTCGGGCGGAATGACGGCGAGTACCGGTTGAATATTGTAACCGCTTCCCGATTGGAAACTGTCGGTAAGGCCGATAATATCGACATGATGGCGTTCCAGCGCCACCTCTTCATGGGCCTCGCGCAGCGCTGCATCGATTTCATCCTGATCTCCTGGATCGATTTTGCCACCTGGAAAGGCAACCTGTCCGGGATGATTACGCATATGGTTTGGGCGTTGAACGAAGATTACTCCCGGATTTGGGCGATCCGTCACCGCGATGAGTACTGCAGCATCGCGTAGACGGCTCAAATCATCAATATGATCGCTTTCGCTATATAGCTCATGCGCGATGTCATTCTCATGGCCCAGCACCAGGGCCTTTTCGAGGCGATCACGCAGGGTCATTCGGATTTCTCAATCGGAAAAAACGCGTCGTGGCTCCAAATGCCAAAGGGATCCAAATCATCTTCCAGAGCCAGTTCTGCAAGTTGATAATAGACTGGCCGAGCGAGTACCGCCTCCAATCCTTTGCGAACGGTTAAATAGGGTTGCGGGTTATCGCTGGGGAAGCGCAGTGGATGATCTGAATTGGCGACAACCAGATGATCGGTGTTCAATCGAAAGGCGAGTTTGCGATTTTCCGCGGTGCCTTCATTTTCCATTTCCACGGCAACAAAGGGCGCATCTTCAACGGCAATCGAGAGTTTTTGAAATGGTGTGACCAATGCAAAACTGCCGTCTTTCTCCCGTCGTAAGATGGTCGAAAAAGCGCGAACCATGGCCGGACGCTGAATTGGGTCGCCCTGATGATACCATTTGCCGTCAGTCGCTATTCGCATCTCGCTATCACCGGTATGTTCGGGTTCCCATTGCTCTACAGGCGGCAGTTTTTGAGCTTCAGCCAGCTCTGCAATTTTTGCGAGAGACAAAGAAGCAAGTTCGGGTGGCGGAGTATAGGGCATGCGCAACGCCTATTATGAGATGGTCAAACTGTAAAGCGCTTGCCTGTTTATCGTTTCCAGGGACCAAGCATGCCGCTTTCCGGTGTTGCAACATTATTTGATATGCGCGCCAGCAGTCGCTCTGGCTCCCATGGTCCGGGCAATGACCACCCGCCCGTTCGTTCCGCGGAAAAATCAAAGAATCGTTCATAATATTCCGGGTCACCAATCATCACTAGCGGCAGGCTTTCATCTGGCTGCACCTCTTTCAGCAAAGCCGCCATCATCGCACGGCCAACTCCCTCGCGTTGACATTCGGGGTGCACGGCTACTGGGCCCACCATGATAACGGGATGCATTTTTTCATCACTGTCGGTTAGAGCAACGGGCCAACATTGGATGGTTCCAATTAACTCATTCTTCTCGTCATCCACAGCTGCAATGCTCAGTCCTTCAAGCATATCCATGCCTTCACGTACTTTATATGCTGTGCGCGATTTTCGATTGTCTCCAAAAGCGGCGTCAAGCAATCCTTCAACAAGTTGGGGGTCAATTTCGGCAAGAGGAATAATAGTGGTCAACGTCAATCCGATATTTTGCGGCAATAAGCGCGCGGATTTAGCGGTAAATCAACGATATGTCGACTGTTGAACCAAGCATTTCACTGCAATCTTCTTGCGGTTTGCACAATGATGCTCATCTGTCTAAAAGAAGCTGAAATTACCGGAGTTTAGAGCTTGGAAAACGAAAACCAGACGTCAGCCGAAACTGAGGCACCAAAAACAACGACAGCAGATACGCCGATTGCGGAACCGGCCAAGAAGACCGGTAAGTTTGCCTCTTTGCGCAACGATCCAAAAGGGTGGTTGATCTTGCTGCTTGGCGTTGGTGCTCCGCTTGCCTTTGTTATTGCCGCTGGCGGCAGCGGATTGGGTATGTGGGGTTGGCAGGCTGGTTTGGGTGCGGTGCCCTGGATCGTGGGAGTTGCTTTGCTCACGTTGATAATTGCCATTGTCGGCGTCATTTTGGATCGCCGCAAAGGGCGCAAGACGCGCTTGCCTTTGCTGGGATTGGGTCTTGCGGCAACGGTTGGATTTTTTGTATATCTGACGAGCTATATCAGTCCGATGCTATCACTACCGGCTATCCATGACATAACCACTGATCTAGCCGACCCACCGCAATTCTCCGCGCTGAAGCTGCGTGAAGATAACTGGGATAATATTCCCGGTGCAGATGATGGTGAAATGCGCGGTATGAATCCACGCCAACGCTGGGCAACCCTGCATCAAGATGCATTCTCAGACATTCGTTCTGTTCGCATTGATCAACCTGTTGCCGAGGTGATCGAGAAAGCTAAGCGTTTGGCAGAAGACCGTGGTTGGGAAATTGTCAGCGTCGAACCGGCATCGGGACATCTGGAAGCGACCGATTCGGTTTCATTGTTCCAGTTCAAGGATGATGTTGTAATCCGGGCCCGTGCGGCAGAGAATGGAGCGGCAAGTATCATCGATATGCGTTCGGTTAGCCGGGTTGGAGTACATGATTTGGGTGTCAATTCGGAACGTGTTCGCAAATTCCTCAGCGATTTATCTGGCACGACAACAGCGGCCTCTCGCTAAGATCGGATGGTGGGCAGGCGCAGAAAGCGCAGCTACCTGAAATCCACAAAATCCGTCACGACATTCCTCGTGACGTTTTTTGTGGCGATAGTTGCGGTGCTGATCTTCTATTCGGCAATTCTCAAAGACCGTCCGCAGGACTTACCGTGGACGGAACTGACGCTCGATCAACCCGTTGGTTTTTTCACCGGCCGAAAACTAGCGGGGCTCGACGGAGAATATCTTCAGTGTCAGCGATTGCTTGATGAGGTCGGTATTTCCTATCAACTTTTTCCATCCGCTGGTCGCGATCAATGCCGGCGCGATCAGAATATAGATTTACTCTCATCCAACATCGGCCGGATCAAATTTTCACCGGCACGATTGGCTCCATCATGTTCGGTTGTGGCGGCGCTGACCATCTGGGAAGATCAGGTGGTTCAACCCGCTGCTATGCAGTTTTTTGGTCAGAAAATTGCCCGCGTCCAACATTTGGGCAGCTATAGTTGTCGCCCGATTGCAGGCACCGATCGGTGGAGCGAGCATGCTACAGCCAACGCCATTGATATTGCAGGGTTCACGCTGGTCGATGGGCAGGAGATTAGCCTGATTGAACATTGGGACGGCAATGACCCAAGGGCACGCTTTTTAAAGCAAGTTCGAAATGGGTCATGCGATTTATTCGCGACTGTTTTGTCACCCGATTACAACGCGGCCCATGCCGACCATTTTCACTTGGATCAAGCAAAGCGCGGCACCTATGGTAACCGGCTTTGCAGGTAAGCAGGTTATTTGCTTGGTGTTAGCTTCAGCAAACGACCACCATCACCATCTTCGAGCACCCAAATTGCACCACCCGGTCCCTGCTCAACCTCACGGATACGTTTCCCCATTGGGAACCGTTCGGCTTCTTGTGCTGTATCGCCGTCGAAGCTGACGCGGATCAGGGCTTCACTAGCCAGTCCACCAATAAAGGCGCTACCTTTCCATGCGGGAAACTGTTCACCCGAGTAGAAGATCAATCCACCCGGTGCGATCGTTTGATCCCACCAAACTTTTGGTGCTTCAAATTCAGGGCGGGTATCATGATCAGGGATTTCCTTCCCATCATAATGATCACCGTTAGACACAATCGGGTAGCCATAATTGGCGGCGCGTTTCACTAGGTTCAGTTCATCCCCGTGCAGCGGCCCCATTTCCTGATTCCATAAATTACCTTCGCTGTCGAAGGCGATGCCGAGAATGTTCCGATGTCCAAGCGACCAGATTTCCGGCAGTGCGCCTTCCTGATCAACAAATGGATTGTCGGCCGGAATGCTGCCATCGGGATTGAGTCGAACAATTTTACCCAAATTACTGTTCATATCCTGTGATGGATCAAATTTTTGACGCTCACCTGAGCCAATGAATAGATGCTTTCCATCAGGAGCGAATGTCAATCGGTGCGAATAGTGACCGCGACCCGTCGTTTTGGGATTCTGTTTCCAGATTATGTTCACGTTTGACAGTTCCGGAGCCTCAGCCTCTGCCCCAATGGGAGCAAGGGAAAGGTTCGCCATCCCTACCACGGCACCGCGCGTGTCGCTATCACCGGCCTCAACCCAACTGATATAGACCGTTTCGCTTGTCGCAAAATCCGGAGATAAAATAACGTCGCCAAAGCCGCCTTGATTGCCATAATCAACTTCGGGAACACCTCCAATTTCGGTTTTCTCTCCATCTTGTGTGACCAACCATAGTTTCCCTGGCTTTTCTGAAACCAACATCCGGCCATCGGGCAAGAAGGTCATCGCCCATGGTTCATCAAAATCGGCAACCGTGCTTGTCTGGAATGGTTTCTGATCAACAGGCGAAATACTGGCTGTTTTCTGGGAATCGTCGGATGAGGCCTGGGCCTGTTCACCATTGGTGCAGGCCAAAAGGGCAATCGAAAATACGGCAGAAAGCGTTATATTTTTCATGGATTTTCCTGTGATCATGATGAAGATTGTTCCAAACTGGTTGTTATCGACAAAATATAGCGCTTCACGGCCTCTTTTCCTAGTGGCCCGGGCAATTATTCACATCTTCACGGCTTGCTTACCATTTCTGGTTAAAGCCATAATCATGTTCGGATTGAAATCAAACTCTGCGGATCCGCGTCCAAAATCTGCTGTGTCAGGCGGTGTTGGGGTGGCTGGCTTGATCGGGCTTGCCGCATGGATCATGATCGCCCGGCAATATGGTATGGATGGCCCATATTCGGCATTGGCAGCCTGCGCAGCCTGTGGTTTGCCGATGGTGATATGGTCGCTGCTGAAAGACAAGGTCCATCTGCGTGAGAGTACCGGGATAGACTGGAAAAACCCAAAGCCTTTGAAAGAAACTTTCGATACCAGCGTTATTAAACTGGCGGGTCTTTGGGGAACATGGGGGCTGATCGCCGTTATTTATTGCATTGGCCGCTGGTACTGGACTGGCCAATATCAATTTTCGATGCAGATGATGGAAATGGTCGCGCCATGGCTGCTTGCTATCTCAATTCCCTATGTGATGTTCCTCGATCGCTTCTTTGTTGAACCAAAAGATGGCGCTTGGCATTTTGGTCAGTTTTTGATGGGCGGAAAACCAAAGACTCGCGGCGGCGAATTTGATCCCGAACAGATTTATCATCACTTGCGCACATGGGCAGTGAAAGGTTTTTTCCTCGCCTTTATGATCTCGATCGTGCCGGGCGGTTTTGGAGATTTCATCCGATTGGACTTTAACGAGATTGCAGGCAATCCAATTGCCATCGCACATTGGTTGATTGTCGCCATGTTTGTTGTCGATGTTCAATTTGCTACTGTTGGTTACCTTCTCACCATGAAACCTTTGGATTCTCATATCCGAACCGCCAATCCCTATCTGGGCGGCTGGGTGGCGGCATTGCTATGTTACCCGCCTTTTGCTTTGATGTATCCCGGCGGCCCACTGCATTATGAAGTGGACATTGCCGGCTGGGATTACTGGTTCCGTGAATATGAAATGCTGTTGTGGATATGGGGTGGCGCACTTGTTGTTCTGACCGCTATCTATGCTTGGGCGACGGTGGCTTTTGGACTGCGTTTCTCAAATCTGACGCATCGCGGTATCTTGACCCATGGCCCGTACAGCTGGACCAAGCACCCAGCCTATGTCGCAAAAAACACCTACTGGTGGATGGCATCTCTGCCATTTCTTACGATGGGTGGAAATTATGTTGATATGATCCGCAACGCAGTCCTGATGGGCTGTGTGAGCGGTGTCTATTACTGGCGCGCCAAGACCGAAGAAAAACATCTGCTGAGCGATCCCGCCTACAAGGAGTATGCAGAATGGATGGATCGCAATGGCCCGATCCCGCGTCTGGTAAACTGGGTGAAGCGACGTGTTGGTTGGTGGACTCCAGAACAAGGCCGCGAACCGGAAATTCATCCGGCGGAATAGCACTTTCCAAACCGCCTTACTGATCTTAGTCTGGCGAAATGACAGTTCTCGGTACAGACGGAAAACATCGCTGCTTTGGCGGGCAAGTGGGTAAAGAATTTTATGGCGATTACCATGATAATGAATGGGGTGTCGCCGTTCATGATGATCGCTTGCTCTTCGAAAATCTGATCCTCGAGGGCGCACAGGCGGGGCTTAGTTGGGAAACAGTGCTTCGTAAACGCGACGGCTATAGGAGCGCCTTTCATGGTTTTGATATAAAGCGATGTTCGAAAATGACGAATGAGGAGTTGGAAGCCCTCCGTGAAAATGAAACCATTATTCGTAACAAACTGAAAATATATTCGGTACGGAAGAACGCCTTGGTTTTTCTCGATATGCAAAGTGAGTTTGGTAGCTTTGATGGTTGGCTTTGGGGGCATCTGGATGGGCCTACACCGGTCAATCGGCCAAAAAGCTTCAGCGATATGGCAACAACGACACCGGTCAGCGATACCATCTCGAAAGCGCTCAAGAAACGCGGCATGAGTTTTGTCGGCAGCACCATTGTCTACGCCTATATGCAGGCCATCGGAATGACAGACGATCACCTTGAAGATTGCTGGCAGGCTTAAAGGACAGGTTGGCAAGTGAGTCGCTTCCTGCAATAGCGCCGGAATGCAAACTGCCCCCATCCATATTCCCGAACCCACGCGACAAGCTGGTCTTGCGCGTTTAGAGGAATTCACTGCTCATATGGGCCATAATTATGTCCATAAACGCAATTTTGACTATGGCCCGGAAGTAGATGTCGACGCGGAGAATTGGCGCGATAATGTGTCGCGTCTTTCGCCCTATCTAAAACACCGTCTGATCACCGAGCCGGAAGTGCTTGAAGCAGCCATTGCGGTGCATGGATCGCAAGCAGCTGACAAGTTTGTCACCGAAGTATTATGGCGCGGTTATTTTCGTGGATGGCTGGAGCAAAGGCCGGAAGTTTGGCAGGCCTATGTCGAGGATGGCCGGTCAGCCTCTGCAAAGCTGAAAGTGGCGGGCGGAATGCGAAAAGCCATTGAGAAGGCGGAGCTGGGTGAAACCGGTATCGAAGCTTTTGATTATTGGGTGCGGGAGCTGGTCAGCACGGGCTATCTGCACAATCATACGCGAATGTGGTTTGCCAGCATCTGGATTTTTACATTGGAGCTTCCGTGGACATTGGGCGCAGATTTTTTTCTGCGGCATTTGCTCGATGGCGATGCGGCCTCCAACACATTGTCCTGGCGCTCTGTGGCGGGGTTACATACCAAAGGAAAAGCCTATCTGGCGACGGCCGAGAATATTGAAAAGTTCAGTGACGGTAGATTTGCGCCATCTGGTTTGGCGATCGAGGCGGGGTCGCTCGATGAAGATCGCAATTTCAAACTGCGTCCGTTTAAATCACCCCCCGTTCCACCGAAGGCGGCCAAATTTGCGTTGCTGGTGCACGAGGAGGACTGTCATCCGGAGAGCCTGAGCCTACCCGATGTGCCTTCGCTGATAATAGCGGCAGCTGCGCCAGAAGCGAAAAGCGACGGTGAGACCAGCGAGAATGTGTGTAACTTTTCACTCAGCGCGGTTGAAGACGCTGCGACCCGCGCTGCTTCTCATTATGGCTGCGATGTCGTTTTCTGGGATCGCGGGATGCGATTGAAAAAAATACTGCATGATGCTGGTCTTGAACGCCTTCTATCTCCATGGGTTCCCGTTGGACCGTTAAACGATGCCATTGGCGGTGAGGTAAGGGATGCAAACGTGAAGTGGGTCATGCGCGAATATGACAAAGCAGTTTGGCCACTTGCAACCAAGGGCTTCTTTGCGGTTAAGAAAAAGGCACCCGATGCACTACGAGCAATCGGGCTGGCATTATAGGGATATCTGATGAGCAAAGAACATTTCGAGCGACACAAACAACCCTGGAATTCGGATGAAATTCAGAAGCTTCATGCTTTTGCAAAAAAAGGGATGACACTAAAAGTCATTTCCAAAGCGCTGACCCGCAGCGAAGAATCGGTCAAGAAACGGGCGAAACAGGATAAGTTAAAAATCGCTAAGAAGCGGTGACTTTATTCACCCGCGAGATGCATGACAATCTTACGTTGGTGCGGACTACGGCGGTGCTCAAACAGATATATACCTTGCCACGTCCCAAGCGCTAAGCTTCCATCGACTACCGGAATGGACAAATGCGTATGCGTCAGAGCTGATTTGATATGGGCTGGCATATCATCAGGACCTTCGCTGTTGTGAAGATAATCAGTTCCCTCTGGCGCAAATTTGTCAAAGGCATTTAAAAGGTCGGTTTGAACCTCTGGTGCAGCATTTTCCTGAATAAGTAATGATGCAGAGGTGTGTTGGCAAAATAGAGTGAGGATGCCGGCCTCAATGGATTGTGTGGCGACCCATTCGCCGACATTGTGGGTAAACTCGGTGAGTGAGGGGCCGTTGGTGGCAATGGTGATTATGAGAGTTCTATGAGGCATTTTTCTTGTTTAGACTATCATGAATTGCTGGAAAAGGAATGGTGATGAAATTATTGGCTCGACTTTCAGTTATGGTAGCTGCCGTCGCTGTGAGCGCGTGCTCTGCGACTTTGGAAAAGACGGAGATTGATGAAGTCCGAAGCCAGTCTGACCGCATGACTTTAGGCGATAGCTTCTTAACCGACTTTTACACCTATGATCGTGTATTGAATTTGCCCGGAAAGTTACTGCGACAGGAACCGTTGAACCAGGTCCAATCCAATCCCGGAGCGGCAAAAAACTTACGCTTGCTCTATTCGTCAACCGACGGTTTGGACGGAAAGGCCCTTCTTCCGGTTTCCGGCGTATTATTTCTCCCTGAGGGCAAGGCACCACAGGGCGGTTGGCCTCTGATGGCATGGACCCATGGTACCGTTGGCATTGCCGACATTTGTGCGCCTTCTTGGAATGGACGCCAACAACAGGATCGTGATCACCTCGAGTTCTGGTTGAAAAATGGTTATGCTGTTGTTGCTTCCGATTATCAGGGGCTGGGCACAGCTGGAACCCACCCTTATCTCGCTACCCGCCCCGAAGCGTATAGCAATCTTGATATTATTCGCGCGGTACAATCTGCGGATTTTCCGGTTTCGGATAAAGTTGTTCTATTTGGCCAGTCACAGGGTGCAGGTGCAGCGGTCGCAACGGCAGCCTATGCTCCAGAATATGCTCCTGATGTGAATGTCATCGGTGCTGTTGCAACCGGCGTTCCGTTTTTCTCTCCTGCGGCATTGGTGGCGCTGCAGGAAGCCCGGCCGCGTGACCAGGTTGATCCAATGCTGGGATATAATTTGTTGGCGCTGACTTTGGTGCAGCGAACCAATCCTGATTTTGTCCTGACGGACTATGTATCGGATACAGTGCTTCCCGTTGCAAGATCGGTTCAAAATACCTGTCACAAAGATGTGAAGGCCAAAGTGGTGGCGGAACAACTTACTTATGACCGTAGTTTTAAACAGTCACCGTCCGATCATTTGACAACCGCGTTTGGCAAAATGGGGTTCCCAACCTTAAGATTCTCAGTACCCGTATTTGTCGGTACGGGTGGTAATGACAAAGACACCCCGCCGCGTATGCAGGCCGCATTCGTAAAGCGCGCCTGTCAGGCGGGGTCGACTATTGTATCGACACTATACCCGGACCTCGATCATCGAGCCGTTGTGCCAGGTTCGACGGGTGATACGCTGCCGTTTGTGAGGGCGTTGTTTGCGGGCGATGATGTAGAAGGAAATTGTGGAGGATTGCCGTTTTAAATAATACAAGCGGATGATGTGATCCTTCAATCAAACATCCAGATTGGCGACATTCAGGGCATTGTCGACGATAAACTCACGGCGTGGTTCAACCACGTCACCCATCAGCTTAGTGAATATTTCGTCGGTCACATCGGCTTGTTCCACTGTCACCTGCAGCAAAGACCGCACGTCCGGATCAAGTGTGGTTTCCCAAAGCTGTTCCGCGTTCATTTCGCCAAGACCCTTGTAGCGCGCAATGGCAAGTCCTTTACGGCCGGCGGCTAGCACCGTGTCTAGCAACTCGGAAGGCCGCGTGATTAACGTGCCTTCTGTTCCGTCGGCATCGTCATCTTCACTTGCACCCTTGACCAAGCGACTGCCACTACCATAGCTGGCAGTTTCTTCGCTCGCGAGGCGGTGGAGCTTGCGGGCTTCTGCAGACTCGAGGAATTTTGCTTCAATAATGTGATGATCGGTGACACCGCGCCATAGGCGTTCAAACAAATAACCACCTTCTTCAGAAAGGCTTCCAGACCATTTGCCTTCTTCGTCGACTTTGTCCATCCATGCAGCGGCGGCATCCACAGCTGCTTGTCGTTCAGAATGGCCATAATCTGGGTTGAGAGCGCCAGTCAGCGCCATGCCTTCGATAATCGTGCTGTCATAACGGCGCGGTACATAGGTCATGAGCGATCGCATCCGCCGCGCATGTTCGATCAAGCCGCGCAGGTCTTCGCCCGAACGCGAACCTTCTGCTGTGTGCAAAATCATTCCCGAAAGCCCTGCATCAACCAGGTAATGATCAAGTGCGTTGTCATCTTTGAGATAGACTTCGCTCTTACCTTTGCCAACTTTGTAGAGCGGCGGTTGTGCAATATAGAGATGCCCGTTTTCGACGATCTCCGGCATCTGACGATAGAAGAATGTTAGCAGCAATGTACGGATATGCGCACCGTCGACATCAGCATCGGTCATGATCACAATCTTGTGATAACGCAGTTTTTCGAGGTTGAAATCCTCTCGACCAATGCCCGTACCCATGGCTTGGATCAGCGTCCCGACTTCCTTCGACGAAAGCATCCGGTCAAAGCGTGCGCGTTCGACGTTTAGGATCTTGCCCTTAAGTGGTAGAATGGCTTGATAATTGCTATCACGCCCCTGTTTAGCAGAACCGCCAGCGCTATCGCCCTCCACCAGGAAGAGTTCACATTTGCTAGCATCTTTCTCACGGCAATCTGACAATTTGCCGGGCAAGGAGGCAATGTCCATCGCGCCTTTACGGCGGGTGAGCTCTCGGGCCTTCTTTGCCGCTTCCCGGGCGGCGGCTGCGTCGATTACTTTCTGGATCACCATGCCGGCGTTTTGCGGGTTTTCTTCGAGCCATTCAGCCAGCTTGTCAGCCATCAGGCTTTCCAGTGGTTGCCGCACTTCGGAAGAAACCAGCTTGTCTTTGGTTTGTGAGCTAAATTTCGGATCGGGTAATTTGACCGACACAATGGCGGTTAAGCCTTCGCGCATATCATCACCGGTCAATTTGACCTTCTCCTTCTTGAGCGCGCCAGAGCTTTCTGCATAGTTGTTTAACGTCCGCGTCAGAGCCGATCGGAAAGCCGCCAAGTGGGTGCCACCGTCACGCTGCGGGATGTTATTGGTGAAGCACAGCACGTTTTCATAATAGCTATCATTCCATTCCAGCGCGACGTCTATGGTGATGTCATCCCGGGTTCCGCTAATCGCGATGGGATCGGGTACCAATGGTGTTTTGTTTCGGTCGAGAAACTGCACAAAGGCAGCAATTCCGCCCTCATAATAGAGATCGACTTCTTTTGGTTCTTCGCCGCGTTCATCGCGCAATAGAATATGGACACCGCTGTTTAGGAAAGCCAGCTCGCGGTACCGGTGTTCCAGTTTTTCAAAATCAAATTCGGTAATCTTGAAGGTTTCTGGGGAAGGAAAGAAAGTCACCCGAGTGCCCTTCTTAAGTCTAGTTTCATTATCAGCAGGCGGCGCATCACCAATCACTTCCAATGATCGCACTGCATCGCCAAATTCAAAGCGCATGTTATGCTCTTTGCCATCACGCCAGATGTTCAGTTCCAGCCATTCGGATAGCGCGTTAACAACCGACACACCAACCCCGTGGAGACCGCCGGAAACTTTATAGGCATTATCGTCAGACGTATTCTCAAACTTACCGCCCGCATGAAGCTGGGTCATGATAACCTCGGCCGCTGAAACGCCTTCTTCCTTGTGCATGCCGACAGGAATGCCGCGACCGTTATCTTCCACTGAAACACTGCCATCGGGGTTAAGAGTGATCAGTATCAAGTCACAATGGCCAGCCAGCGCCTCATCAATTGCGTTGTCCGAAACCTCGAAAACCATATGATGCAAGCCGCTGCCATCATCGGTATCACCAATGTACATGCCGGGACGCTTGCGCACCGCATCAAGGCCTTTCAGAACCTTGATAGAATCGGCGCCATATTCATTCTGATTGGACTCGTTGGAAGCCTGATCTGGGGTGTTTTCTTCGGTATTTTCACTCATGTCACCAAGATAGTCGTTGGCGTGCCTAAACCCAAGAAAAATGTTGGATTTCAGGATATTATTGTTCAATAAAAACAATGACTTATATAGAATCAAAACTACAACTATCTATTGACAGATTTCCAGCGGTCAGAACCGGTACTACAAGGCAAAAAAACGTTGGAGAAACGCCTATGACTAACCCAGCTGATATGGTCCCTTTTGCTAAGACAATGGGTATCCAGATAACTGAAATGACCGCGGATCGAGCGCGCGCTGAAATGTTGGTGCGACCAGAGATTTGTACGGCTGGTAATGGCACAGATAAACCATCAATCCACGGCGGAGCGGTCATGACTTTGGCTGATGTGGTGGGCGCATTTGGCGGATGGGCCGCGTTACCCGAAGGCGCAAACGGCACCACCACGTCCGAAAGTAAAACCAATTTCCTAAACCCCGCGCCAGAAGGCGAAACGGTTTATGCAGAGGCATTGCCGCTGAAAGTCGGAAGACGGCAATCGGTATGGCAAACACGAGTTACGTTGCAGGATGGCACTTTGGTTGCCGTTGTAACCCAGACGCAGATTGTATTGTAATCGATTGCAGCACGGTTTCTTTTGAATTGTCGAAAATTTGTTCTACATAGATGGTATGATCCGAACGATATTTGCGCTGACCCTTATTTCTTTGGCTTCGACGGCCTGTTCAGAAACCACCAAAGTGGAGGATGAATTGGCGGGTGCGCAGACCAATGCGGAAAACCCCACCGGCAGGGCAGAGCGACCGAAAACCAATCCAGCAGAACGGCTCGTGCGTATAGGTCTAGGCGGCTCACGTTTTGATGCTTGCCAGGGTGTAGGACGTATACAAGGGCTTCAAGGCCGCGAACTCGATGTTCGCATTGCGCCCTTTGATGCTGCTCAGAAAAAAGACAGTATCAAGCAGGGACAGCAAGTGTGGATATGCACCCGTAGTCATGATCAGCAATGGCATGGTATTGTGTATGATGATGGCGCTACAGAAGCACAAGATGGTGAAGCAGCTACCACCACTAACCGCGGCCCCGGTGAGTGCGGTGTTTCCTCACCCGTGCGATCAAAGCGCGACTATGATGGCCCGTGCAAAAGTGGATGGGTAGAGAGTAATTTCGTGAAGCTGGTCGCAGGTTAAAATCGGTTTCTCGAAGTCTAGAGACGATGTATCCGCTTTAACTCGAAAGCGGACTCTAACTTTGGCCAAGCTGGATGTCTGAAAGTGGAGTGGAAAGCGGAAGTGGGCGGCTATGCATGCTAGCGGCAAAAATATCCCGAAAACGGACATTAGATTATTCACTAATTCCGATTTGCATAGCTGAATCCAATTAGGTAAATTTTGCAACAGCTTTCAAATGATCCACCAGCATCGCTTCCTCCTTTAACGGTGCGTCGCGAGATTCTGGGTGTTCTTTGGATTCATTTGGATAACGTTGTCCGGACATCACTCCCTCCGAAAACTCCCTCCGAAAGTTTAACTACATACTCACATTTATTGCTCGAAGCCGCAACTAGATCTTCGAATTGGTAGCGTGAGTGTTTTCTGCCAGATATGACACCACCAGAAGACACTCACTAAGATTGCTCGAATGCCCAATATGGGTTAAATCAAAACGCATCAGACCCGTTTTCTTATGCCCGGTTTAGTACATTGCTAGGCAGCAACGAACACAGGTTAACGAGCTATGTTGCTTGCTAATTTATCTGTCTATGGCCACACTGGCTTCAAAAAAGGGGTAAAAGATAACGTCGGAGGAATTAATGATGCAACCGCGAATTACATCGAGGAAAGAATGGCTCAAAGAGCGGAGAACTTTGCTAAGAGATGAGAAAGCGCTCATCCGATACAAAGATTATATTGCTCAGCGCAGACGTGAACTGCCTTGGGTTAAAGTCGATCAAGATTATGAGTTTATGACGGATGCCGGACGCAAATCGCTTCGCGAATTATTTGGCGAAAGCTCTCAACTGATCGTCTACCATTTTATGTTTGGCCCCGATTGGGATCAAGGATGTCCCGGTTGCTCTCAAGTTGCTGACAGCTTAAATTTCGCAATTCCACATATTGAATGTCGCGACGTATCAGTCGTCGCCGTTTCGCGAGCAGACCTCGAAAAACTGAACGCGTATAAGCAACGGATGGAGTGGTCGTTCAACTGGGTCTCTTCTTGCGACAGCGAATTCAACTATGACTACTACGCCTCTTACAAAGATCCTGGTCTTTCTAAGAAACGGTGGAACTTTCAAACGATTGAAGCAGAATTAGAAGAGATGCATGGAGTAAGTGTGTTCGTCCTTCACGCGGATGAGATTTATCATACCTATTCTTGTTATGCCCGGGCAGTCGAATTGCTGATGGTGAACCTCCAATACTTGGATCTGTGCCCTAAGGGTAGACAGAACGATGTGTACGAAACTACGCGACGCGCTTAGATTCGTTTACAGGTAAAAATTCGATCACAGCGAGTTGAAACTCTGACCTTCCTTGCGCTCAGTGTAACTTCCGCTTTTGCGCCCGTTTCTGCCGTTTAGGTCCGTGAGATTTAACGACCGCAATTGGGTCGATACCAGTAGGTCTGCTTTGCAACCTTGACCTACTCAAACCCGACATTCCGCAGTCGGCCCAGGAGCTGCCGATAAAATTCGAAAGCTGGAATGACCGCTTTCCACCCCAGTTTCGGACCTAAGCCACTGTCGTAAAATGGGCCGGGAACGGAACGATAGCTTTTGTTTTCTTAATGTCCGCTTTTGCACCCTTAGCGGTCGCTGAATTGTCGTCACATATCTCCAGAAACCGTTCACTTAAAACCGGCGGTGGCCAATTTTAATGAGGCGGTTGGTAGACTTGCCACTTCTGCGACAAAATCATCTACTCCCGCGGCCTCTAGCTCAGCACGGCTGCCATATCCCCAAAGTACACCAAGCGATCGCATCTTATTCGCATGCGCTCCGATGACATCATATCGACGGTCACCCACCATCACACAGTGGCTCGGTATTAACGCATGTTGTTCGATGATATGGGAAATTAGTTCAGGCTTTTGATCCAAAGCACCGCCGACTTCAGAGCCGTAAATACCATCGAGGTACACGGCAAGATCAAGATGATCGAGAATTTGTTGAGCAAAGCCCTTACGCTTGGAAGTTGCCAGATAAAGCCTTGCTCCGGATTGCCGCATCTCAGTCAAGGCTGCAGCAACACCTGGATAAGGAACGCTTTCAAACAAGCCGCTTTGACCGTAGTCAGCTCTGTAGGCTTGAACTGCTTCTGAAACTCGGTCATCATCGTACGGCTCCAGCAGCAACCGCATGATCTCTTCGATCGGCGGGCCAATGATTGTGGATAAATCCAGCGGTGCCTCCGGCACATGTCCCAAGGAGCGAAGTGCAGCCTTGCAACTCGATAGGATGCCAACCTGTGAGTCGATCAGAGTCCCATCAAGATCTAAGAGAACCGAGGGTGTTGGAGAGCACATAATGGAGCATAACATGATTTTCTAGGAGGTTGTCAATTCGCCTCTATTCAATAAGGGGAACAATCGGACTTGGATAACTTTATCACTAACCACGCGGTCTTTGTTCCAGTATCGTTCACGCATATTTCAACGTGCGTGTCCGACCTACAAATGATGCAACGCCCGCTGCCAATGCAAATGCAACCAGAGCGGATATCATCATATCCGGTGTTGCTGCCTCTGGTTCCGGAGCGAACCAGTTAAAGACCTGTAGTGCCGTGAGCAATATTACCAATAATACTATGGCCAAATTGGCGCGCGGAGATGAAGCTTTGCTCTTGACGAAATAGTAGCCCAGCGCACCGAAGGTCAAAATAATCTCGAGCGGCATGGCGATCGCCGGATAGTTCCAAAGCCCAAAGCCCAGCATCGGTGGACCACCCGCAATAGTAAGGTCAGGTGCGTGTACGAGCAAATCCAAGAACCAGTGAGACAACACTACCGCTCCGCCGATAACTGCCCCGGTCCGGTTTTTTGTGAAGAGCCAGATTAGGAGCGCAAAGCCAACCGCCCAAATCCCGCTGCCCAATAGGCTATGAGTGAAGGGCATGTCATATAGATCCAGTGGGTTCATTGTAGTTATTCCCGGCGTAATCCTGAAATTTTCAATGCCTGCCAGAGCTAATCCAAAAAAGCCGAAGTCCACCAATTGTCCGGCTACAAACAATGTGCCTAGACCCGGTGCTTTCGGATGGGTTGCTGCGATCATCGCGGGCGCAAAATGGCCAATGAACATATTTCTCTCCCCCTGCTGGTACCAATGCTACACTTCGAAGTTGAATAAGTGAAGCTGTGCTCTTGACCCAGCCCTAATGCCCCGTCATTGCATCTTGCCATGAGTGAAACCAAAAACGATTCTGCTGACTTGAGTTTTGAAGAAGCTTTGAAGCGGTTGGAAGATATTGTCCGAAAGCTGGAAAGTGGCGAGGTTCCGCTAGACCAATCTATCGAACTATACAGTCAGGGTGAAACGTTGCGTACCCTATGCCAGAAACGGTTGGAAGCAGCACAGGCAAAGATTGAGAAAATTACACTGGACCGCGATGGCAAACCTGCCGGTACCGCCAGTTTTGATGAGGGCTAAGCAGATTGTCGGCAAACAATAATCTCGACCTTTTCGCTGAAATGTCGAGCGTGGCCGCCGATGTGGATCGGTTGTTTGATTTGCTGCTACAAGTGCCCGGTGATGCGCGTGCCGATTTGTACAAGGCGATGCGTCATTCCGCTATCGGAGGTGGCAAACGGTTGCGACCATTGCTGGTTGTAGCGACAGCAAGACTGTTCAATGTCGATCAATCTTATGCCCTGCGAGCCGGAACGGCCGTTGAAGCTTTGCATGTCTATTCGTTGATCCATGATGACCTACCGTGCATGGACGACGACAAATTACGGCGTGGAAAACCAACCGCGCATGTTGAGTTTGGCGAAGCAACCGCTGTGTTAGCGGGCGATGCACTCCATGCTTTGGCATTCGAATTACTGACCGATCAAGCTACTCATCCGGACCCATTCGTCCGTGCTGAGATGGCATCCTGTCTCGCAAAGGCAGCCGGACCATCTGGAATGGCCGGTGGTCAGATGATGGATCTTGCGGCGGAGGATTCTAGTTTTGATCTGCAGACAGTGACGCGCCTTCAACAGCTTAAAACGGGTGCGCTCATTGCGGCTTGCGTGGAAATCGGCGCCATTTTGGGCAAGTTACCAGAGGAGGGGCGTAAAGGCCTGCGCGGCTATGCCAATGATGTTGGCCTGGCGTTCCAGATTGCTGACGACATTCTGGATGTTGAAGGTGATGAAGAAAAAGCCGGTAAGGCTCTCCAGAAAGACGCGGACGCCGGGAAAGAAACTTTTTTGAGTTTGATGGGTGCAGAACGTGCCAAGGAACAAGCGCAAATGCTAGTGGATCAAGCCAAAGCACATTTGCATGGCTTTGGAGAGCAAGCAGACTTGCTGCGTGCTATCGCAGAATTTTCAGTTGAACGGGATCGATAGGGGAAGATTATGAGGATTGGCGTTTATCCGGGGACCTTTGACCCAATAACATTGGGTCATATGGATATCATCCGGCGCGGAACGCGCCTAGTGGACAAACTCGTTATCGGTGTGACCACAAACCCTTCAAAATCTCCTTTATTCTCGGACGAAGAACGGCTCGATATGGTCCGTCGGGAAACTGCAGATTTGGGTGATAAAGTGGAGGTCGTTGGTTTCAATTCCTTGCTGATGAAATTTGCTGAGAAACAAGGTGCTTCCGTCATTGTCCGCGGCCTGCGTGCCGTGGCTGACTTTGAGTATGAATATCAGATGGCGGGTATGAACCAGCAGCTTAATGATCAAATCGAAACCGTATTTTTGATGGCGGACGTATCGTTGCAACCCATTGCTTCTCGTTTGGTCAAGGAAATAGCGATGTTTGGCGGTGAAATTCACAAATTTGTTACACCGAAAGTCGAGGAAGAAATTGTCCAACGCATTTTGGAAACAGGGTTGAAGGGCGATCAATAGGTAAAATTGCAATGAATTCATTGCAGGGAAAGGCTTGATCGTCCAAAAGCGCATCCAATCCCTGATTGATAATTTATTATGATTGAGTTTTTCATGCTGCGTAACCTATCTTTATTCATTGCGACTGCTTTTTTTGCCACGACTTCGGTCTCTGCCCAAGATACCGAGGAAGCGGCTCCCGCACCGGCATCTGTTCCTGCCGAAGAGAATATCCTGCATCTGGATCTATCCACCGGTGGCCGGGTTACCATCCAACTGTTTCCGGCCGTCGCGCCCAATCATGTAGATCGGATCAAGACCTTAGCGCGTCAGGGCTTCTATGACGGTATAGTATTCCACCGCGTAATTGATGGGTTTATGGCTCAGACGGGTGACCCCACTGGAACGGGTACAAGTGGTTCATCGCTTCCCGATTTGAAGGCGGAATTTCATCGTTACCCACATTTACGCGGGGTCGTTTCTATGGCACGCGCGGAAAGTGATGACAGTGCAAATAGCCAGTTTTTTATCATCTTTTATCCAAGGTTTGCTCTTGATAATAAATACACCGTGTTTGGCCGGGTGACATCAGGTATGCAGTTTGTGGATAGCATTCAGCGCGGTGAGCCACCTGCCAATCCAAGCCGGATTTTGCAGGCCTCGGTGGCGATTGACAACAAACCAGCTCCAGTGCCGCACTCGACATTTGCCTCACCGGAAAAAGCAATCACGATTGATGATCTAAACGCGCCAATTAATCCGTAAGTATGTTTCGTGCGCGTTGACCTGTTCGATTTTGAACTGCCTCAAAAGAATATTGCCTTAAGGCCTTCCACCCAGCGTGATGAAGCGCGATTGCTTGCTGTACACGGCGATGCGCTTTCCGACCATGTCGTGATCGATTTGCCTTCTTTGCTCAATCCAGGAGATGTCCTGGTGTTCAACGATACAAAGGTTATTCCTGCACAGCTGGAGGGGCAGCGGGGCAATGCGAAAATAGGAGCGACCCTGCACAAGCGGATCGATTTGCGGCGCTGGCAGGCTTTTGTTCGCAATGCAAAACGCCTTCGGGTTGGAGAGACTATCGATTTTGGCAGCGAGGTTAGGGCAATTGCGGAGCACAAATCTGCCGATGGCAGCTTTGTGCTGCAATTCCTGGGAGATGAGCCAGTTGAGCTTCTTTTGGAGCGGGCAGGGACCATGCCACTGCCGCCCTACATTGCGAGTAAGCGAGAAATCGATGAGCGTGATGCCGAGGATTATCAGACGATGTTTGCGGAAAAAGACGGTGCGGTGGCCGCGCCCACGGCGGCATTGCATTTCACCGATCGACTAATTGCCGCACTTGATGCCGCCGGCGTGGTTTGCGAAAAACTCACGCTTCATGTCGGAGCCGGAACATTCTTGCCGGTCAAAGCGGATGATACTAAAAACCATCAAATGCATAGTGAATGGGGCCGCATTGAACCAGAAGTTGCAGACCGACTAAACACAGTGCGCAAAAATGGAGGCCGTGTCATTTCCGTAGGAACAACTAGTTTGCGCCTGCTCGAAAGCGCTACGGGAGAGGATGGTATCATTAAACCGTTCGACGGCGATACGGATATCTTTATTACGCCAGGGTATAAATTTCGTGCCATTGACGGGTTGATGACCAATTTCCACTTGCCGAAATCAACGTTATTTATGTTGGTTAGTGCTTTAATGGGAAGAGAGGTCATGCAGGCCGCTTACGCCCATGCAATCGAAAAGGATTACCGATTTTATAGCTATGGCGATTCTTCTCTGCTTTTGCCGTAGTCCAAAAAACTCTCCAAATGACTTTGTTTTGGTTTGCGCTTCATTGAAGCAGCGGAACGAGCTGCTTTTCTAATTTGATGCCGCCATTTTGACCAACTTTTCTCCGCACCGCCCTTTCGAACAGGTGCAAAAATATGAAAGCGAGCTGGTTTGAATCCGCAAAACCCAAGTACCTGCTTTCGCCAGCGATGGACGATGGAATTTCCATACACGAATCGCAGGAAAATCGAGGGGGTGTCCATCGTAACCAGCGTATCAGCCGAACGACCTTCCAATAGTTTATCCCAAAAATCATCATTATCATGATACCGAAAAGCGAAGTGCGGCAATAGCAAGCGGTCCAAAAACCCTTTCACGATTGCTGGTTCGGCACCCCACCACATTGGAAATGCAATGACCAGATGATCGCATGTATCAATCAGTGTCGCGGCCTTGTGCAAGTCCGGTTCCCACGTCTGTGGCACTGTATAGCCTCTGTGCAAAATGGGATCGAATTGTAAATCCCTGATAACTAGACGATCTACCCGTGCATCTGCTGGGCAACTTGTGGCATATTGGTCTAGTAAAGCGGTGGTCAGGCGATCACTGTCAGGATGACCATCAATCAATAGATATCGCACGGGAACCCCCAATTGAGTTTTTGCGTCAAGGATTTACTGTCTCTGATTGTTCTGCAATATACTGCAGATATTGCTCTTTTTGTTTGCGTAGGGGTTTAAGGGTAACAAAGCCTGGCTGGGTTATTTTTGTTGTTTCCATGATGTGGATATTGTCTTCCAAGTAGGGAAGTGCTGTTTTATAATCTCCGGTTACTCCGGCAATAGAAATTCGGGTAAGATTGGCGAGAAAGAGTGGCATGTCCTGTAACGGATATTCTCTCGCCTTGGTCATGTCGTACAGTTCTTGAGCAGCTTGAAAATTATCAGCCGTTGACTGCGCTTTCATTGCTTGATGTGCTTCTGATCCGCGTTCAACTTCGCCGAACCGTACCTTTTTACCTATTGCAGATGCCGCTTTTGTCGCCGCTTCCTTGTTGGCGCGATATTTCTGAAAGGCCCGTAATACCGGTCAACAATTGTTGAGCGCGGTGATTAACGCTTTCCCTTCCGACGCGTTACAACTGCTGAGGCCAGATTTTTTATCCTCAGGAATATCAATTGCCATTGGATCGGTGCGGAGCAGCGCGCGCAAGTAATTGGCTTCCGCTTTGTCTTCTGGTTGGGCCAATAGAGGCTGTGCCGCAAACATGATGGCAGTTGCCAAAAATACTGAAGACAATCGTGCGGCGTTCATTTTCGTCTTCTCCGTTCATTTCTCTGCCCTGATGCTGGGCTGTGAAGAGCCTGTCACAAAACTAAGGCGAGATGCCAAAATAAAAGGGCGGCTCAATCGAACCGCCCTTCAAAATCACATATCCAATGATGTTAGGCAGGTTTGCCTTCGTCATTATTGTCTTGCTCTTCAAGCGTACCGCCTGCGGTATCACAAGCTTCTTCGCTGTCGGTATATTTCCAGGCATTGCCCTGATAATCGACAACTGAAGTGCCGGAGCAGCTCGTGCCTTCGCCAGCGGCGCAATCATTTTCGCCCGCTTTTGCAATACCAAAGCATTTTGCTTTTGGTGCAGCAGCTGTTTCAGTTACTTCTTCGCCAGACGCTTCAGCGGTCTCGCTAGTTGCTTCCTCAGCACCGCCAGAACAAGCGGAAAGAGCGGCTGCCGCGATAAATGCTGTTGCGGCTGAAGCCATTTTGTTTGTTTTGATCATCATAAACTCCCGATTAGGTCTTTGAAAAACTGTAACCATCCTGCACAGTTAGTGGAGGATTCGTGCAGAATCGCCATTTGGTTACACCAGAAGTGACAAATCTCAAACCCCCATGCTTTGGTTTGTGAGATTTGCAATTTGAAAGTCCGAAATGTCTAAACGATTTACTTTCTCAATATCCAATTCAGATGGAAAGGCTCGGACCGGTGTTATCGCCATGCAGCGTGGGGAGATTCGTACACCTGCCTTTATGCCTGTTGGAACCGCGGCAACTGTCAAAGCGATGAAGCCGGAAGCCGTGCGAGCGACTGGTGCAGACATCATTCTCGGCAATACCTATCATCTGATGCTCCGACCCGGTGCAGAGCGTATGGCCAAATTGGGCGGGTTGCATAAGTTTATGAATTGGGATCGTCCGATCCTGACCGATAGCGGCGGTTATCAGGTGATGAGTCTGTCCGATCTTACAAAAATGAGTGAGGATGGGGTAGAGTTCCAAAGCCATTTAGACGGTTCTCGGCACATGCTAACGCCGGAACGGTCAATGGAGATCCAGCGGCTGCTGGGTAGTGATATCGTCATGGCTTTCGATGAATGCACCAAAAACGGCGCTACAAAAAAGGAAGCGCTAGCCTCTATGGAGCGTTCGATGCGCTGGGCGAATCGGTCTCGCGATGGATTTGATAGTGGCGAGGAGCATGCCGCGCGAGCGGCACTGTTCGGGATTCAACAAGGATCTTTGGATAAGGAACTGCGCGGTCAATCAGCAGAGGCGCTGAAAGAAATAGGCTTTGATGGTTATGCGATTGGCGGTTTGGCCGTAGGTGAGGGACAAGAGGCAATGTTTGATGTTCTCGACTATGCACCTGACCAACTGCCAGCGGATAAACCGCGCTATTTAATGGGCGTTGGAAAACCAGATGATCTGGTCGGCGCAGTGGAGCGCGGTGTGGACATGTTTGATTGCGTATTGCCCAGCCGCTCTGGACGCAATGGACAGGCGTTTACCGCAAATGGTCCGATTAACATTCGCAACGCCAAATTTGCCGAAGATCTTGAGCCGCTTGACAATAACTGTGCCTGCTCGGTTTGCCAAACCTATAGCCGGGCCTATCTCCACCACTTAATCCGCGCCAAAGAGATATTGGGTGCGATGTTGATGACCGAGCATAATATTGCATTTTACCAGGCATTGATGGCGGGGATGCGGGAGGCCATTGCAAAAGGAGAGTTTGCCAGTTTTTCGAAGTCGTTTCGGTCGAGCTACTTGGAGTGAAAATAATGCCCCGATCTCACCATACCCGCAAAGGCTGGTATCCAAGCCGGTCCGGACGCGTGAAACCAGATTGGTTTAGACACCAGCTTTCGCTGGGGCGACAGATTTGAGTATGAGCGATAACTGCGCAGAAACAAGCCTGACTGACGCGTTGCGCCGGGCGCAGCAGAATTCGCCTTACCTCGCAATGGCGATAGAATTGCAGCCTGAGCTGACGGCGTTATTTAAAGAGGAAAAACTCGCTGCTGCGATGGAATTTGTCTCTCAAGCCGGAGCTGGCGCTGAAAATGTTCGTCAGAAATTACGACGGGAAAAACGCGCATTAGCTTTGGTGCTAGCCATTGGAGATTTAGCGGGGCAGTTAAGTCTTACCGATGTCATAACCCATCTTTCCGACTTTGCTGACCGGGCATTAGAGGAATCTATCGCCGACATTTATGCGCAGCGATATCCGGATGCAGATCCATCTGGTTTCGCAGTTATTGGCTTAGGAAAACATGGCAGTAGGGAGCTGAACTACTCCTCTGATATTGATCCGATCTTCATTTACGATCCGGATAAAATTCCCACGCGCGGCCGGGAAGATCATAGCGATTCTTCTCGTCGGATTGGTCAGAAATTGGTCGAATATCTCAACGACCGGAATGAAGATGGTTATGTGTTTCGGGTTGATATGCGGCTGCGCCCCTCACCTGAAGTAAGCCCGGTGGCGCTGCCGGTTGAGGCGGCGATCAGCTATTACGAATCCAGCGCGCTGGCATGGGAACAAGCGGCTTTTATCCGTTCACGCTTTTCAGCTGGTGATCCGGATTTGGGCAGATACTTTCTCGAAGCGATCAATCCATTTATCTGGCGCCGGTCGATGGATTATGGTGCGATTCAGAACATTGGCGCGGTATCAGTGCAAATCCGGGATCACTATGCTGCAGGACAAAAATTCGGGTTGGGTTATGATCTAAAGCGCGGTCGCGGAGGTATTCGGGAAGCGGAATTTTTTGCGCAAATGCACCAATTGATATTTGGCGGCCGTGAACCGGAATTAAGAGTGCCCGCAACGCGAGATGCGCTTGATGCATTGGCAAAGACCGGCCGGATTAATGCCGAAAAAGCAGCAGCACTCTCCAATGCCTATGAAACATATCGTGTCATTGAGCATCGGCTGCAGATGATCAACGATCAACAAACACACAGCTTGCCAGATGATAATGAGACACTCGACCGTGTGGCGCGGTTGCACGGGGTTGATAACGGACCGGCACTGTTGGCAATGCTCGAACCACATGTAGAGGTAGTAGGTAAGATCTATGATGATCTGATTGGTGATGATGACGATACGCGCTTCCCTCAGGATGAACAAAAACTGCGTACAGTTCTGACAAACCAGAAGGTCACCGAACTGGATGGTTTTGTAGCGAGCATCAAACGTTGGCGCAGTGGTAAGGTAACTGCTTTGCGAAGTGCTGCTGCGGTTGATTCTTTTGAAGCCGTACTGCCTGAGCTAATTTCTGCGATAGCGGCTTCACCTGATCCAGAACGAGCAATTAGGCGGCTCGACAATCTGATCGAAAAACTTCCCACAGCGATTAACTTTTTCCGTTTGTTGGAGGCCCGACCGGCGCTCCGGGAAATGCTCGGGCGTATTCTCAGCCACGCACCGGTGCTTGCCGACGCCTTATCGCGGCGGACCGAGTATCTCGAAGGTCTGATCGATGCCACTGCTCTCGATTTACCCCCTTCGGTTCAAGAGCTAGCCGAGCAATTTGCAAGGAAAGAGCCGGGCGATGATTATCAGATGCTGCTCGACCGCGTTCGCGCCCGCGTAGGAGAAAAGCGTTTTGCTTTGGGGACACAGCTCATCGAAACAGCTCACGATCCATTGGCTATTGCCGCTGGCTACGCGCGTGTAGCGGAGGCAGCAATACAAGTGCTTGCGAATGCCACTATTGCTGAATTTGAAGCGATCCACGGCAAGATCGAGGGAAGTGAGATGCTTGTGTTGGCTCTCGGCCGCCTTGGCGGGGAAGCCCTGACCCATGCGTCTGACTTGGACCTCATTTTCTTGTTCACTGGTGATCATAGCGCCGAATCAGATGGTGATAGACCGCTTGGCGGCACGCAATATTATAATCGACTGGCGACCCGTATTGTTTCTGCTCTGTCGGTGCAGACAGCGGCTGGACCTCTTTATGAAGTGGATACCAGGCTCAGACCTTCGGGTGCTCAAGGACCAATGGCGGTAAGCACCGAGAGTTTTCGGAAGTATCAGAATGAAAGTGCCTGGACTTGGGAACATATGGCCTTAACACGCGCAAGACCGGTATTTGGCAGTTTGAATGGTTGTACGACACTGCAAATGGAGATTGAGGCGATCTTGAAAAAGGGTCGCGAACCGGAAAAACTGCGAAAGGAAGTGCGCAAGATGCGGTTGGATATTGTTGAGCATAAGCCGCCGGCGGGCCCGCTCGATACGAAGTTGATGGAAGGCGGTCTGGTAGATTGGGAATTTATCGTCCATTTTCTGCAACTAAAAACTGGTGAAGCGCTTCATCCACAGCTTGGTGAAGCAGCACGAGGATTGGCAAATGCAGGTTATTTGAACGACAGGCTAGTAAGCGCACATGAATTAATGACGCGATTGTTAGTCGCACTGCGTCTAATGTCGCCAAATTGCAATTTTCCGCCAGAAGCGGGCCGGGAACTCATCGCGCGCGCGGCCGGTCAAAAAAATTGGGATGCACTTTTGGACGGCTATGATGCTGCTCGGCAATCCGTTATCGAAGAATGGAATCGGCACTTGCGGCCGAACCCTGATGAAATTCTTGGAGATGTAATATGATCGACGTGGGTGATACACTGCCAGATATGGAATTGACGGCGCCAGATGGTGCAGTCGTGAAACTGTCTGATTATCATGGTAAAAAACTTGTGCTGTTTTTCTACCCCAAGGCCAGCACCCCGGGATGCACGACAGAATCTAAAGATTTTTCCGCACTTTTGCCGCAATTTGAAACAGCAGGAGCAGCGGTGCTTGGAATGTCTGCCGATTCGGGCAAGCGGCAACAGAATTTCATCAACAAGCAGGAATTGACGGTTGATATCGCATCGGATGAAAGCACCGAGTTTTTGGAAAAGATCGGCGTTTGGGCTGAAAAGAAAATGTACGGAAAGACCTATATGGGCATTATCCGTTCCACTTTCTTGCTTGGTGAAGATGGCAAAGTGATTCAGGCATGGCCAAAGGTGAAAGTCAAAGGTCATGCAGAAGAAGTTCTGGCGGCTGTTCAGGCGGCCTGACGCGATTATTTACTCATGATAGATGTCAGTGAGGCGGTTCTCGGTGTTTTGAACACTGCTGACCCCAAAGCGAAAGTTATGATAGCACGCCGTGTTGTCCGTGATTGGCGTATGGGGCAGTTGGCGCATGAATTTTCGGTAAAAATGCCAGAAGTCCCAGCGCGTCCTGAGAAACCCGATTTGCTGCTACCACGCGAAATGCCGCGCCGCGGCAAAGGGACATCGGTCGCAAAACGGGCCGCACTTGTGCACGCACTGGCACATATTGAATTTGTTGCGATTGATCTCGCCTTCGACATGATCGGGCGATTTGGTGGTCAATTCCCGGCAGAATTTGTCAACGACTGGATGCGTGTCGGAGCGGAAGAGGCGATGCATTTTGTGCTTCTGGATCGCAGATTAAGGGAAATGGACAGCTTTTACGGGGCAATGCCCGCCCATGATGGCCTTTGGGATGCCGCAAAGGAGACGGCGCATGATGTATCAGCTCGATTGGCGATCGTGCCAATGGTGTTAGAGGCGAGAGGATTGGACATCACTTTGGCGACGGTTGAGCGCTTCAAACAACAAGGTGATGAGCTCACCGCAAAGGTTTTAACCCGAATCTATCACGATGAAATTCGGCATGTCTCATATGGGACTAAATGGTTCGAATCCGTCTGTGAATCGCGGAAAATTAACCATTATGAACAATGGCATCACCTTGTTAAAACGCATTTCAGAGGTGCACTTAAACCTCCATTCAACGACTCAGCCCGTCGCGCAGCCGGTTTAACCCAAGATTATTACCTTGGTATTGAATAATTAACCAATACCATTTTACACCTGTCAATAGATCACCGGGGGTTAAATTCCGATCAATATAGAACCGTGAGGCTGCACGGGTCGCAAAACAGGAGTCGATCACTCGATGACCGGCAATGTAGTTAGTTTGTTTCAAAAAGCTGTGAACAAAATCACAGCGGTAGTAGTAATCGGATCAGCGGCGGCTTTGACGCCTGCCGCAGCAACTGAGGAAGCCGGCGCCAGTATCCCTGTCGACGTGCTGAAGTCTGATCGAGGTGAAGGTGCTCTTGGAAAAGCGGACCCTGCTTTTCGCATGATTTTCAAAAATTGGTCGGGCCAAGGCAAGAAGGAAAAGGTCAAACTGACGATTCCTTCGCGGAAGCCAGTCTTGAGCTATCGACTAACTAGCTCTTATGGTTTGCGATCTGATCCCTTCCGTGGTGGTCGCCGTAGCCATAAAGGCATCGATATGGCCGGCCCAGTGGGCACGCCGATTTATGCCACAGCAGACGGCATTGTTGGACGTTCACAGTGGGTTCGCGGTTACGGCAAATATATAGAAATTAATCACGGCAATGAAATTCAGACCCGTTACGGTCATATGTCGCGCCTTAACGTGAATGCGAATGCGCGTGTGAAGGCTGGCGATTTGATTGGTTTCATGGGTTCCACAGGCCGATCCACTGGTAGCCACCTCCATTATGAAGTGCGTATAGCTGGCGAAGCGGTTAACCCGGTTCCGTTCATGCAATCTAACGATTTCCTGGTTGCGCAGAAGTTAAACCCGCAAGCAAACGCCGCTATTGCATTGGGCGGTCCAGAAGAATAAGCTAATTTTTCACCTTTGGGAGAGGGTGCAAAGGGGTGAGCAGGTCGTAAAGACTTGCCGCCCCTTTTGATTCTTCCTATCTAGAGCATATGACTCAAATCGCTGAAACATCTGAACAGGACATTATCCTCACGCCAAACGCGGCAAAGCGCGTGGCTGCTATTGCCGATAAACAGGGTATGCCTGCGGTGTTACGACTGTCTGTTGAAGGCGGCGGCTGTTCCGGCTTCCAATATCGTTTTGGTCTCGCTGAAGCGATTGAAGATGACGACACAGTGGTCGAAGAATCGGGTGTCAAACTGGCGGTGGACGAAATCAGTTTGGATCTGGTGCGCGGCAGTGCTGTAGATTTTGTCGAATCATTAGGTGGCAGTGCTTTTCAGGTGACGAACCCCAATGCTGCATCAGGTTGCGGCTGCGGCTCTAGTTTCTCTGTCTAAGTGAAAATCGCATCCTACAATATTAATGGTATCAAGGCGCGCTTGCCACGCCTCCTCGAATGGTTGGAAGAAACCAAACCGGACGTCGCCTGTTTGCAAGAGATCAAGACTCAGGATGAAGGTTTTCCGGCGGATAAATTTGAAGAAATCGGCTATGGTGCGATTTGGCATGGGCAGAAAAGCTTCAATGGCGTTGCGATCCTAACCCGTGATCAACAGCCGGAAGAGACTAAGCGCGGCCTTGATGGTGAACCAGAAGATGAACATAGCCGCTATCTCGAAGCGAATGTAAAAAGTCCAAATGGAGAGATGGTTCGCGTTGCGAGTATCTATCTTCCCAACGGCAATCCGCATCCTGGCCCAAAGTTTGATTTCAAGCTGCGCTGGATGAAACGATTGCGCAACCGTGCCGCTGAAATCTGGGGAGAGGAAATTCCGGCCGTGCTTGCTGGAGACTATAATGTGATTCCGCGCGACAATGATGTGTTCTCGGTAAAGGCGATGCAGAACGATGCATTGATGCAACCAGAGAGCCGCGCGGGATATCAACGAATCCTGGGTGATGGCTGGACCGATGCACTGGGTGTGACCTATCCTGCGGGTAACATCTGGACTTATTGGGATTATCGCAGCGGCGGTTGGCAGCGTGATCAGGGATTTCGGATCGATCACCTGCTGCTCAGTCCGCTGGCTACAGATACCTTGAGCACTTGCGGCGTCGACAAGGAATATCGCGGTCGTGAAAAAGCGAGCGATCATACGCCGACCTGGGTTGAGTTGAATATTTGATGCGGACCCTTTTGGGCGGTGTTGCTATTTCGATTGGCATTTATCTGATTTTGTTATTGCTGGTGTTTTTGTTCCAACGACACTTGCTCTATTTGCCTGATCAATTCGTTCCCGATGAACTTCATCTCAATAAGATGGATGTTACTAGCATGGTAATTCAGTCAGGCCCGGATGGTGATATCCGTTCGCTCTGGCGAGTCCCATTAAGGGATAACAGCCCCGTGATCTTGTTCTTACACGGCAATGCTGGATCTCACTACGATCGCATTCCGGTGATCCAGGCGATCGCGCAAGAGGGCGCAGGCGTCTTGGTAGTTGGTTATCCCGGTTATGGCAGCAATCCTGGTAGTCCTTCGGAACAGGCACTCTATGCTGCCGCTCAGGCCAATTTTGATTGGCTCATTTCGCAAAGCATTGCCCCAGGGCGAATCGTGATTGTCGGTGAATCTCTGGGATCAGGTGTTGCAGCCCATCTCGCGACCCAAAATGAAGCGGCCGGTTTGATACTGATAGCATCCTACACCGGTATGGATGACATGGCGCAACGGCAATTCCCTATTTTTCCAGCCAAATGGTTAGCAACAGATCGCTTTCGCTCAATTGAACGTATCGACCAAATAGATATGCCGCTGAGCTGGATTCATGGAACTGCTGATGAACTCATTCCCTTTGCGATGGGACAGCAACTCTTTAATGCGGCGAAAGATCCAAAAACTGGACATGCGATCGAGCAGGGCGAGCATAATGATTTATGGTCGCGCGGCATTGATGATATTATTCGCGGTGAAGCAGGTAGATTTGTGTCGGGCGGATAAAGTTTTGCCCTATGGAATCTCTGCTTCTTGCCATGCGCGCAACATTTGATAAGCCACGGCATTTGCCGGACCCTCGCCGGTTAAGGCGACTGCGGCATAATTGTGGTCCGTGGGATCAATCATCACGAAAGCCCTGATCCCCGGCATACCGCCTGCATGCCCCACCCATGTTTTTAACTGTCCATCAGGTTGTGGTAGGCGAACGGCCATTACGCCCAACCCATAAAACATGCCATCGTCAAACATCGGGTAAAGCTTGGCAAACATCTCATCGCGAGTTGCGTGCTTTACTAAATGACCGGAGAGCAATGCACGCCAAAAGGCTATCATATTATCGCTGGTAGCCGCGATCGGCCCAGCAGCACCCGGTGATCGTAAATCGGATGTTTGATCAGCACTAGGCTGAGGCGCCGCAATGTTGCCAACATCATCGGTTGCGGAAAGAGCGTGGCTGTTTTGAAGATCGATCTTGTCGAATATCTGGACCTGAATGATTTGAGACAGTGGTAGCGCGTAATTTTTTTCCGCTATCAGACCCAAGAAATAATATCCGGTATTGGAATAGCGCCAATATTGACCGGGACAAAATAGTGCTCCGTGCTTTTTAAGGACCTTGATGTTTTCTTTGAGGGTTAGCGACTTTGTCCCGTTTCTGGTTGCGGCCTGATCCTCGTTGGTGCTGTACAAGCCCGATGTGTGATTGAGCAGCATTCTGATGGTGATAAGGTCGCCATTGGGAACGCCTTTGACCCACTTGGATAGACGGTCATCCAAAGACAATTGATTGTTTTCAATCAATTGCATGATGACAACAGCGGTATAGGATTTTCCAACACTCGCCCAGTAGTGGAGTTTTTCTGAGCCTGTCAGCCCGTCAGTCGCAGACCATATCGGACCATCTGCATCGGCAAGACCGACCGTCATGCTCACCGCTTTGGACTTAGTCATCATATCGGAAAAAGCAAATGCCAGTTTATTTTGCCGCTCAGCTTTTATCGAAGATGGTGTCTTACCTGCAACTGGCGGAGTTGTAATAGGAACAGCAATCGGAGGTTTACCGGCATAGGCCATGACTGTTTCGCATTTGGGACGCTTCCCAGCGGCTCCTTGGACTGGCATGATAAGGATCGCACTGGCCACAATAAGTCGAGCCAGGCTTTGACTGATAGGCATAGTTGTCTCACTAGAAGATGATTGGGCGTAATATAAGCAATCGTTATTGCTATCGTGATGACCTATTGGTGAACGATCAGAAGCGGTCGGCAATCACAGTAATTTTTCGTAGATCAAATATTCGCGATTTATTTTAGCTCCAAGGGCATCGGCGATAGCTACCATTCCCTTGTTGTCATCCAGTATCCATCCAATCTCGGCACTCTCGGTACCGAAACGTGCTGTGGCATCGCGGCGGATATATTCGATCATCATGAAGGCCATCTGACTGGCCAATCGACTGTTGTGCAGTTCTTTTTTAACTCCCATCAACGGTACACGCATGGTTTTAGATTTGGGAAATTTGAGCCACCAGAGCAGTTTGGCCCAACCAAATGGCAACAGCGATCCCTTCATATTTTTAACAATCTGGTTGATGTCGGGTAGCGCCATCATAAATGCCACTGGCTCGCCTTCAATCTCGGCAATACGGATGATTTCCTCATGAACAATAGGCTTCAGGCTTTCCCCTGCATGTTGAATTTCATGATCGGTCATCGGCACAAACCCCCAATTGTCCGACCAAGCATCGTTTAGTACACCCATAATAATGGCGGCATCGCGCTCGAAATGCTTCTTTTCAACCTTGCGGATGGTAAATTTACTGGTTCGCTCTCCCGACGCCACAATTCGATTGATCAATTCGGGAAGGCCATCCTTCACATATACTTCATAGTTCACCAATCTTTTGGCGGTTTTGTATGACTGGTTTTCAATCCACTTTTGATAGGCGGCGTTGTGGTGACCCAATAAAATCATGGGGTCCAGATCGTGACCGAAGGTCAAGAGACCCGGCTCTTCCCAAACAGACAGACTCAGTGGAGCGAGGACGCGGTTCATACCCTTTTCCTTGAGCCAGTTTTCCGCAGCGGTAATTAGCGCGTGCATGGTCGCTTCATCTGCCGCTTCCATAAATCCCCAATTGCCAGTGCCTGGACCCATGCCCTGTTCGAGTGGCTGTTTTAAAGCGAGATGATCAATATGGGCGCTAATCCGGCCCACGACTTCTCCGTCTCGATGTGCCAGATAAAACTGGACATCGGCATGCTCGAAAAATGGATTTTTGCCGGGTGTAATGATTTTCATTACTTCTGACTTCAATGGAGGAACCCAGTGAGGATCATCAGCATTCAACCGATAGGCAATGTCGACAAATTGCTTGATATGGGCCTTGGTGGATACCGGCGTAACTACTATATTGGCTGACACTGTCGCTGGTCCTTTCACCATTTCTGGCAGCCAGTGGCTCTATTGGGTCCATATTGTCAAGGGCTGGTGCAAGTGTTGAGCTAGATCATTGTGATCGGAACGGAACACAGTCAGGTCATTTTCTTGCCATGAAGTTCTGTTCATGGCGGGAACAATGTTAAAGTAGGAAACTATGATAAAATCGGCTTTACAATATCAGGAAACAGCAGTTTCGCAGGACAATCACGCAGAAAGTCTTGAAAACGCCCACGCAACTGAAGATAATGATCTCATTCGAACAGCGGCAAAGGTCACGCGCGATCTAAATGCACCGCAGGCCAAAATTTACTGGCCAGATTTTCTAGCATCGATTTTGGTTGGCTATGGTGCACTATTTGCAGCGATCGTATTTTCGTCGGTGATTGGGGCGGTGATAGCTGGCATTATCGCAATACTCGCACTTTACCGCGCAGGAAGTTTTATTCACGAACTCACCCATGTCCGTCGGAATACGCTTCCTGGCTTCCATTTTACCTGGAACGCATTATTTGGCGTACCCATGCTGATCCCGTCTTTCATGTACGAAGGGGTGCACAGTATCCATCACCGGACAAAGAAGTACGGAACGATTGAAGATCCAGAATATCTGCCGCTAGCCTTGATGAAACCATGGACTGTGCCCTTGTTCGTGGTTGTTGCCTCCTTGGCACCGATTGCACTTCTGTTTCGCTATGCCGTTTTAACACCACTTTCGTTCATCATACCGCCGCTGCGCACTTTGGTGGTTGAACGCTATTCTGGACTGATCATTAATCCAGAGTTTCGCCGGAAACCGCCTGAAGGTGATTTGAAGCGCCAATGGCTGACTTGCGAAATAGCGGCCAGTATTTGGTCGATCGCCTTGCTGGCGATGGTTTGGACGGGCGTCATTCCGCTGAGAGCATTTTTGATATTCCTAGCAGTGATGTCTGGTAGCGTTGTCTTAAACCAGATCCGCACACTGGTTGCCCATTTGTGGGAGAATGATGGGAAGCAGATGACCGTCACCCAGCAATATATGGACAGCGTCAACGTTCCCCCGCCGGCGACACTGCCAGCGTTATGGGCACCGGTTGGTCTGCGCTATCATGGCTTACATCACTTGCTACCGGGATTGCCATATCATGCGCTGGGGGAGGCGCATCGGCGGATTAAGAAAGCCATGCCGGATAATGCAAACTATGCATATTCAAACCATCGACATTTATCGAAGCTGGTGATTCAGCTGATGCGGAGCAGTGCCGGTCAAAAATCCTGAAACTATTCTTCGGTGCGGACGAGCACTGTCTCTCCAATAAGAAAGAACAATATGAACGGTGACCATGCTGCCAATAGTGGCGGATAAGCGCCAATGTTACCCATAGCGAGGGCGAAGTTTTCGGCGACGAAATAGGCAAAACCAAGAGCCATGCCGATAACTGCTCGAATAAAGAGTTGCCCCGAACGGGCAAGGCCAAAGGCTGCTACTGCTCCCAACAGGGGCATAAGAACGGCGGAAAGTGGTTTTGCGATTTTATGCCATAATGCGCCCTCCAGATCCATAGTGGGGCGTCCCGCTTGCTTTAACTCCTGAATGGCTGATCGCAACTGGAGCCAGCTTAAACCTTCCGCATTCACATCGGATAGAGTGAATTGATCAGGTTGCAGATTTGCACCAAGATTCAAACTGTCCTTTGCTTCTTCGGCGCCGGTCCGGACATCGAATTCGGTTACTGTAGTGGCGGTTAACCCACTTGCCGTAAATCTTCCTTCTTTTGCCTGTAGCAAACTCTTCAGGCCATTTTCCGTTCGCGTAAACAACGTGATATCACCAAGCACAACATTGTTTCCGCGTCCCGTTACTGTTTTGGCGTTGACCAAATTATTACCATCTTTCACCCAAATATTTGTGCGGACATTTGCTTCCTTGGGAATCGGGCCAAAATCTACTTTTTGCCACGCAGATAGACGCGCGGTTGATGGCGCGACAACGACATCGTTGAATAAGAATGACCCAATAGCAACCAACATGCTGGCGAGGATGAGCGGTGCCAAAATTTGGTGGGCGGAAAGACCTCCTGATTTCATTGAAACGACTTCGCTGTTTTGGTTGAGCGTGGCGAGTGTGACCAATGCACCAAGAAGAACTGAAAATGGTAAGGCGAAAGCAATAATCTGTGGCGCTCGGAGTGAGACATATGTCCACAGCTCCGCTTCCCCATTTTCCGGATTGGCCAGAATTTTACCACTTTCCCCGAGCAGGTCGAGCGACATCAGCACCAGCACCAGCAATGCTGCGACACTGAACACACGGATGAGGAACATCTTTGCCATGTAAATGGCCAGGGTGCGGGATGGGAAAAAATCCATCTTTAGATTTCCATTCCGAAGCTGCGTTGGTGATGATTAATCCGTGACATTGGCCCGCTTTCGATTGAAATTCAGCAGCCCTTTAAAGACACCGCCAAACTTCGAAAATGCTTTTTCGAGAGCGCCAATAGGTTGCCCGCCAGGTACATGGGCGACAATATAGTACATCCATATGATAAGCGCCGCGAAGAGAATGAAGGGAACCCAAAGCGCAATGATTGGATCTACAATGCCCAAAGCTCCTATGTCCTCGCCATATTCGTTAAGCTTGTGATAGGTTACGACCATCACGATAGACAGAAACACTCCGAGTGCAGAGGTAGATCGTTTGGGAGGTATGGCCAGTGCTAACGCAAGCAACGGCATAAGCAACATCATCACGACTTCAACCATTCGGAAGTGAAAATTCGCCCGACTTTCATTGCGCTCGGTCACCGGTCGATTTTCATCAAGACCGACCCGGACCAATTCAGGAATGGTGTATTCTAAATCTTTACCACCTCGTGATCGAAAGGAGGCGATGTCCGGCAGATCAATGGGTAAGTCATGGCTGCTAAAGCTCAATATGCGAGGTTTTTCGTAGTTAGGCGCGTCATGGATCAATACACCGTCGGATAGTCGCAGGATGATCGTATCGGGATCATCAGTTGCCAAAAATTGCCCATTTTTTGCGGTTACTGAGACAATTTGACCCTTACTATTCTCCGCACGCACGAACATTCCGCTTAACTTTGTCCCATTGTCGCGGCTTTCTTCGATCCGCATCGTCATTCTTTTGCCCAGATTGTTAAATTCGCCCACTTTTATGGAGGCTCCAAGGGCGCCGGAACGGAGTTCAAAACGCAATTCTTCATAATAATAGCGCGACAAGGGTTGGACGAACCCAACCAAAACCAGATTCACCATCATAAGTGCTATTGCGTACATGAACGGTACGCGCAAAAGTCGCCAATATCCCTGTCCAACAGCACGGAAAACGTCGAGTTCAGAACTCAGAGACAATTTCCGGAACGCCAGCAAAATACCCAGTAATAAGCCGATCGGGATACCCAATGAGAGATATTCTGGGATTAGATTGGCGAGCATACGCCATACCACGCTGACCGGACCACCTTCAGCGGCAACGAAGTCAAACAGCCGCAACATTTTTTCCAAAACCAGCAACATTGCGGCAATGACCAACGTGCTGAACAACGGTAAAGCAATGAGTTTAGCGATATATCGATCAGTGGAAGTTAGGAATTTCAACTTCTTGTCGTCCTCTCACCCTAATTCTGCCGCAAACTATTGCCATATTTCAATTATTCAGGGGGCTGATTCTATCCCCGTCGGAGTTTGGACGGGGTATAACGACTAGGAGTATAAACGTCATGTTGAAATTTGCGGCCATAGCTGCCCTTTCAACCGCCATGTTGGCGACCGCCGCCCCTGCCTATGCCGGGGGTAAGAAAATTGGCAACGATTTGGCCAAATGTCAGACCGGAAATGGTCCTGCCGTATTGGTCAAAGTGAATGGCTTGAAAGCCGCCACCGGGAAGATCCGCGTGCAAAGTTATCGTGGTGTTAAATCAGAATGGCTGAAAAAGGGACGTTGGTTGCATCGTATTGATATTCCAGTGACCGGACGCAACATGACCTTCTGTATGCCAATCGATCAAGCAGGCACATATGGCATTGCCGTGCGCCATGACATTAATGGCAATGGAAAAACCGAGATTTCGAAAGATGGTGGCGGAATGTCTAACAATCCCAGCATCAATATCTTTAATCTTGGCAAGCCGAGTTACAAGAAAACCGCGATTTCCGTTGGCAACAGTGTGAAATCCATCAACATCAGAATGCGATATTTGTAAGTAATGGCCAACGTAGCGCTCCTTTCTAATCCCCATTCGACCGGAAATCGGGCGATTTTGCCGGAGGTGCGCTCCTATTGTGTGAAGACCAGCGATGTTTTCCATTATGAAGTCGATCATATCGACGAAATTGCCAAGGCGCTGGAAACCATTGCGCGAGTGAAGCCAAAGGTATTGGTAATAAATGGCGGTGATGGAACCGTGCAAGCGGCTTTGACCGAACTGCACCAAGGTGGTCATTTTGGAGATAATCCGCCACCAGTGGCTGTTCTGCCGAATGGAAAAACCAACCTGATTGCATTGGACCTGGGAGCAGAGGGTAATCCGCTAACCGCGCTTGAACGTATCGTGGATATGGCCAAGCATGACTTGCACGAACATCTCGTGGATCGTGAGTTGATCGCGCTCTCCGATGGAGAAAAAGATAGCAAAGTTGTACTGGGGATGTTTTTAGGTGGTGCGGGACTTTCGGAGTTTATTCTCTACTGTCGCCATAAAATCTATCCATTGGGACTGCCCAATGTTGCCGCACATATCATCACAGTCTTTGCGGCACTGGCATCGGTGCTCTTTGGTCTGCGCGCCAAGTTTCTGCCCAACAAGCCATCGCCGGTGAAGATTTCATTGATCCGCGAAGGGCAATATCACGGGAATTTTGCAGTACTGGTCGTGACGACGCTCGAAAAGCTGCTGCTGATGAAGCGCTTTGCCCGAAGCAAATCTGGGCGAGGCCGGATGCAATTCATGGCGATTGACCAACAAACCGGAGCGATCTTGCGTTTCTTATTTGCCGCTATCTTCGGGCGCTTGGGCAAAAAAAGACAGAAAGGCATCCACTTTGAGCAAGGTGACACGATCCGGATCGAGGGCAAGAATAGCAATGTCGTGATGGATGGTGAGTTGTTTCAGGCCCAGGATGGCAAGCCGATTGTACTGAAATCGACGAAGCCAGTATCCTTCCTAAAGCTGGCAGCATAAGTTACAGCCTCTCTTGTGAGCGACCTGAAAACACTAATAGCTGAAGAAATTTCGCAGTCCGTTGATCCGCGGATAACAGACTTTGCCGCATCTATTGCTGCGAAATATGGCGAAGCATCGCGCGCAGTCCTGTTCTATGGTTCTTGTCTTCGGACAACCGAGCTTGAAGGGCAGATGCTGGATTTCTATCTCATTGTCTCGAGCTATGAAGAAGCTTATGGAAAAAACTGGTTGGTTCGCGCGAACAAGCTTCTTCCGCCAAATGTTTTTCCAGCGGAACATGAGGGATTGGTCGCCAAAGTAGCGATTTTAAGTGAACGTGATTTTCACAAGCTAAACCGGATTGTTGCAAGCAGTGTCAGTGTATGGGCGCGATTTGCGCAACCATCCCGGTTGGTCTGGGATGCCGGAAAAGAAGCGCGAGCATCCGCGATTGAAGCAATTTCCGGGGCTGCCATTACATTGTTCGATATGACGTTCCCAATGATGGAGCCCGACAAGCAGCATGGCATGCTTGATCTCTGGAAGAAGGGCTTTGAACTGACTTACAACGCGGAACTTCGGGCAGAACGAAAAGACCGCTCCGGTTCAGTGGTGGATTCAGATCCCGCACGATACACGAAATTTGCACCCGCAATCATGGCGGCGATTTCCGAACGCGATATTGCCAAAAAAGGAAAAACCAAAATCGTCGCTTCCCGTGATGCCGTCGAGAAACGCTGGAAGGAGTTACGCCGCAACGGAAAAATGCTGACCTTGGCACGACTTGCCAAGGCTTCCGGCACTTATGCTGGCGGGATTGACTATCTGGCGTGGAAGATAAATCGGCACGCTGGGACAGATTATGAAATCAAGCCTTGGCAGCGCAAGTGGCCGATTTTAGGCGCTATCGTAATGTTGCCGCGGTTGATTGCAGGCGGTGCAGTTAAATGAGCGGCGGGAAAGTAATTGCGCCAGCATCCAATCAAGACATAGATTCATTGAAGGACCGAGTTAGAAAAGCAGATTAAGCCTTTGATTATGCGATCGCTTGTCACGAATGTTGGAAGCCCGCCGCTTCGGATTCGAACGTTCACAAGAAGATGGGTAAGTCTTATGACACGAACGGATTTAGAATAATCCGCCGTGCTCTTCGGCGAGAGATGATTATTTCGCTTATGAAATTGTGGGATCACGATCCGAAAACGGTTGGCCTTTTTTCAATTTTGAACTGTCTGAAAAATAAAAGGGCCTTGATTCGATTGCAGGAAGACTACCGAAAAGTTTGGCCGCGAGCTCTCGGAACCAACAAAGACCGCTTTTCCTATGGGTTGGCCGTTTTTGTGTCCGCTGGAAATGCTGGATCCGAACGAAATGGAGTTCGGATGTCCGACATTTCACGCGATGCATGGGTCACAATATTCCCGAGGATGGACACATTAACACAAGCGTCTAGTCGACAAAGTCTACTATGTAGCACGGCGCTCAATCTGATGTGTGTTCCTCTGAGACAGTGGTTTCGTAAATTCATGCTGAATCTCCCTTCTCGTTGAGAAACCATGGCTCTTAACCGAGCAACCTTTCTACCGTTTATTACTGTGTCGTAGGCCGGAACGATCTGAAGCACGGCTCGCGGGTTCATTGATCTTGACCTGTGAGTTAGTTCTTTGAGGAGGCGGAAGTGTGTTTATTCAAACGACGATTGCTTGATGGGAGCTTGAAAAGGACAGCGCGATATGGAACTTCCTTGTGTCTTAGCAATCGCCTTAGCCGCGGGATCACCAAGTAGCGCTACTCTAAGTAGTGCGACAAAAGGCGCTGAAGCGATTCATATGAACCAAGAAATCACCGTTGAATGTACTGGTGTGATGCTTGATTATTTTAGTGCCGGAGAACCCAAAAAGACACACAGCGAAAATTGCTCAGACCACGATCGGGTGATTGGTAACAAAAGCCAGCCCGTGCGAGGTGGTGTGCATAAATACGATGGCGATTCCAAATGAGACTTGTCTGGAAACCAACATCTTGCACTCGGTACGTTGAGCATATCATCAATTACTTTGTACCCTGTTGGCGTGCTTCGGAAATTTGTTCCGTTCTTATTTGTTTGGTTGGCACCCTCATTTTGGTTCCAGAACAATTAAAAGCTCAAAGCCTTAATACTTACAATTCGCAATCAAGTTATAACTCGGCTTTGCCAAATACAAATATCAATTCCTCTATCGAAGATTTTTCATCCGTATTCACCAACACATTGGTATCACAGACAGGGGGAGACATATGGACGGGGTTTTCTGTTTTAGCCTCAGGAACCTCCACATTTGGAATCTCTGGCTATTGCCCTAGCCTCAATGATCCATTTGCTTCCGTCCCGACTGCTTGTTTGGATTACACTCCATTTGCTCCTTCCAATCCAGGAATTGTTGGAGCGTTTGCTACCGCAGTTAATGGCGGCGGTAACTTGGAATTCACGCCCGACGCCGATACTATCGCCTTTGCGTTTGACTATGTTGACTGGAATGACAGCGCCGAACGCTCAGCTGTGCAGGTGGGATTGAGCGACGGCACAACCATCGATGTTACCGGACCACCTTTTTCCGCAAGCTTCCCTCCACCGGGATTCATGGGCTTCATATTAGATTCTACTGCCATTCAATCTGGCATCCGTATTTCCAGAGTGTTTTGGTATGGTTTGGAGAGTGAATTGGTCGGGATTTACAACGTACGGACTAGTCGTCTTCAAAATGACACTAATCTCTCGGTTTCTAAGACGTCCACGATCTGGGATCCCAGTAGCGTAGGGCTTTTTCGTTCTCCCGGAACTGAAATTTTGTATCGTGTTTCGATCACAAACAGCGGAACAGGCGAATTGGATGGCGATTCTCTGTTGATTGTTGATGGCCTTCCTTCGGAAGTCGAGTTTTGGAATGGCGATATCGATGCTGGTGGGGCCAACATCTATGCAGATGTTGCACCGGTCGGGTTTCAGGAGGTTGCTGGCTCGGGGGTCTCATTCGATCCGTCGAGCGATTTAAGGTTTTCTACAAGCGCAACCCAGCCTTCCAATTTCAGTGATTGTTCAGCGGTTTCTATGGATAATGTTTTTCGTTCCGATATCCGGTTCATATGTATTAGACCTTCTGGAACTCTCGGATCGGGATCCCCCGACCCTGAGATAGCTTTCGTTTTGCGAGCACGTATCAAATAGTTCGATCCGATCAGCTTGATAAAGTGTGTCAATTGAGATCCTCAAGCTACACCTCCTGAAATCCAAAGCAGATTTTTGAACGGCTGCCATCATGCCAAAACATGAGTGTGATCAGGAACGACAATCCATAATTTTGCTTCCGCTTGTAACCAATCGACCCGATCCCACGAATAATTACATTAAGATGAGATGCAGAAATGGAACTAGCGAGCAGACTATGGAACCAGTCGAGATAATTTCAAGGTTAGAGAGCGCGCTTATCAAACTCGATAACGCTCACAAATCTTTGGCGGCAACAAAGATAGCAGAGGCTATAGAAATTCTAAAAATCGATTTTGATAGCAATGTGGCGCCAAGAACACATCTGCATCATGATAATGACTAGTGAGCATTGAAAGCGGCGTTGCTTAGTCCGGTCTGCAAGTTTGAAATACAATTGTCTAACCATGATCCAATGGTTGCCTTCGTCTCATCCGAAACCAGGTAAGGCATAGTTTTTTTGCTAAACTGGTTGGTGTTTTCGAACACGGCTTCTTGTTCCAACAAATAGTTCAAACAGCGTATGGTAACAGATGATTGAGTTTCGGTGCGCGCCGATATACTTGCAATCGTCGTAGATCTTTCAAAATACTCAGCTGTGTAGAGGTGAAGCATCAAATCCCAAACAGGATCACCAAATTGTACATTGGGGATAAATTGAGCTCTGCTTCGATTTTGAGAGCATATGGTCTCAGCTAGCGCGTATCGCATGCTATCAGTTACGTTTAATTTGACACTGCCCTTTTCGGCATCGACACGCTCGTCTTGATTCATTGCCCCTCACACATATCAACAGATCCAAATTGGAGTGGATTCTATAGCACAAACTTTAACCGCGGCTTGCCACGGGATTACGTAACTGCAACCTATGACATAATTAAAAAATAACAAGAAGGAAAAATTGGTAAATAAAATACACAACAGGCCTTTCGCACAGTATTAAAGAAGGACCCTTGTGGTCGCTGTAGCGTGACTTCTTGGCAGAAATATAAGCGCAAGTCTGGCAAATTGTAAATCGGGGTAAAGATTCGATGGATTTAGAGCAGGCACTTGTGCGATTAGGCAAATGTACCAAGCCGTCGGAACTTTGGGCTTATGCGGCTAGATTTGGTGATAGTTTAGGGTTTCGGACCAGCATATATGCTTGTCCCCCTCCTCACAGAAAGCCAACTCACCCGGATACATTGATAAGATTTCGAGGGATGAGTGCAATCGAGTATCAACGATTTGCGCTTCAGGGAATGATTGATCAAGGGCATCCGACCAACGCAAACAGTATTGCGGCGGGAAAGCCGTTTCAATGGATAGAACTGGCCAATTTAACATCGAACAAAGCGATATTTTTCGCAATGGTACCGCGCGTTCAACGGTGTTGTTGCCATCCATGGCTATTGAACAGATCAAGGCTTTTACGGGCGGCAGGCCTAGCCTGATCCGAACCATGTTGGAAGTGGATAGCCCGGAACATATGCCGTATCGTAAGATCACCCAATTGGCGTTCATGCCTGCAAAGCTAAAACCCTTGCAGGAACGCATCGCGATTATCTCTGATGAATTTGCTGATAAACTGGCATCTCACGGTGGCGAGTGTGATTTTGTCAAAGAAGTCGCGCTACTTTTCCCATTGCGTGTCATTATGGAATTGGTCGGCATCCCGAAAGAAGATGAGCCATTGATGCTGCGCCTGACGCAGGAATTATTTGCCAGTGCCGATTCTGACCTCAACGCTAATGCCGCAGATATTGATGCTGAAACGCTGGCCGCTCACTTCAATCAGGTCATTGCCGAGTTTGGCGCATATTTCACAAAGCTGATCGAAGATCGCCGAAGCAATCCGCGCGAAGACATGGCCAGCGTGATTTCCAATGCCAAAATTGATGGCGAACTGCTCGCGCCAATGGAGATTATGAGCTACTTTGTTGTGATTGCCACTGCGGGTCACGATACCACATCGCATACAATCTCCAGCACTATGTGGCAGCTTGCTCAAAACTCAGAATTGCTTGAGCGGATCAAGGCAGATATGTCGCTTGTCGATGGATTAATTGAAGAGAGCCTGAGATGGGAAGCGCCCGTGCGCACATTCATGCGAAACGCAACCCGCGATGTCGAATTTGCCGGAAAGCAGGTCAAAGAAGGCGATTGGCTGATGCTGTGCTACCTATCGGGCAACCGCGATGAAGCCGTGTTTGAAGACCCGTTCAACTTGCCAAGATGGAGATGCGCAATTTGTGGAACGCCATTATTCCTCGGCTCTCGTCAGTGGAGTTGGCGGGTCAACCCACGCGCACCGCCGGAAATTTTGTGTCCGGGCCCAAATCTGTGCCGATCCGTTATGTGATGAATTGATGCCGTCCGATAGCAACATGCCGGTGTTGGAACGCATCGGTATTTTTGGAGCCAATAGCCATATAGGCATCGAAATCGCGCACGGAACAGCGAACAAGTCTCCGGAAACAAAACCGCGTTTGATTGTACGCTCCGAGCATCATCAACCGGCTCTTGAGCCGAGTTCCCGGATGCGGAAGTCGTGCTCGCAGATTACTACGACATCGCGAAAACGAATACTAGAATTCAACGAAAAGTGCTGCCTTTATTCGCCCCTCAATCGCAATCGGATCAGGCGGAGATGTTTTGGGGTTCAGAAGAGCAATTTCCGGTTCAAAACTGAACATAGTCCCGGCGATTCCGATGATGCTGTAGTAGAGGAGCGTTGGATCGCCCGCATATACTTGCCCGGATTTCTGACATTTTTCGATCAATCCAATGGATCGCGCGTGGGCGGGTTTCAAATAGTTTTCGGCTAGCCATATCAAACGATCTGTTTTGGATCGGCCTTCCAATGTCATCAATCGGTGCAGGTCCGGTTCTTCCTGACATACTCGAATAAAACCCCTTACACCGGTTGTAAGTTGTGTTTTAGGGTCAATAGCCTCGGTTTTGGCGGCCTCTTCCTTTCCTATTGCAATGGCACGCTCGAACATCCGAACCATAACCGCTTTCCAAAGCTCTTCCTTATTTTCGAAGTGATAGAGCAATAGACTTTGTGCGACGCCCATATCGTCGGCGATCTGGCGTGTTGTTGTGCCTTCAAAGCCCGCTATCGCAAATCGTTTCTTGGCCGCCACTATGATTTCATCGCGGCGATCTTTGGCGGACCGTCTTGTTCTTTTTGATTTGGTTGCGTTTGGCATTTCAAAAACCCACTGTTGATCAATCGATCAGTAATTGGTACTGATCAACTGTTCAATAGCGAATCGCAGGTAAATTGTGGATTGTAAAGGCCATTACGCATTTAACGGGTTGGAAGATGTCATCTGGGGACAGGATGCAGTGTCAGCCTGTGTGGGAGAAGTTGAGCGGCGCGGAGCACAGCGCGTGGCTATCATTACTTCGCCAAGTTTGCACAAGGCTACCAGCGCAGTTGATGATTTGGCCGAAGCGCTGGCTGGCAAGTCCGCCCTGCTTTTCGATGAACTTCTACCGCATACGCCCGCTCCTCAGGTCGCAGCATTCGCAAAGTTGGTCAATGAAAATGATGTTGATCTGGTGATCTCGATGGGTGGCGGCACCCCCATAGACACAGCCAAGGTGGCTTTGGCTATGGGGGACGAAGGTACATTTAATCCTTTTGCAGTAGCGAACAAACCACCAAAATCGGTTCCGCCGAAAATTCGGCAAATTTCATGCCCTACAACTTTATCGGGCGCTGAATTTTCCGACCTAGCGGGCCTGACCGATCCTGAAACTAAAATCAAACATGGCGTTACCAGCTTCGGTATCGGTCCAGCTACAGTCATTCTCGATCCTGAACTGGCACGGCATACGCCGCTCGATTTGTGGCTCTCAACCGGTATGCGCGCGGTTGATCATGCCATTGAAACGCTCTGCTCTATTGAGGCAACGCCCTATACGGATGCGCTGGCCGCCGATGCCCTGGCAAAACTGGCTAACGCGTTACGCGTGACGAAGAGTAATCCTACGAACCTGTCAGCGCGGCTGGACGCACAGATGGCCGTCTGGCTTGCTAGTGCTGGTTTAGATCGCACGCCCTATGGTGCAAGCCACGGCATCGGACATCAGTTGGGAGCGGTTGCGGGAACGCCCCATGGTATCTGTTCCTGTGTGCTGTTACCCGCCGTGCTGGAATGGAATGCTGACCATAGCGGATTAGCGCAACAACGCATTGCCGACATATTGGAAGCTGATAGCGCCGCAAATGGTGTGCGCCAATTGCTCCGCGACCTGGAACTCCCTAGCCGCCTATCCGATGCTGATGTCCAAAATGATGTCCTGCCGGAAATCGCAACCGGTTCAGTAAACAACCGCTGGGTCCAAACCAATCCCCGACCTCTGCCGACCGCTAATGACATTGAACAACTATTGAAGACCGCTTTTTAAGGAGAGACGCAAATGCGTATGGAACAACATCTACTGAATGAACTGCACAGCTTTCGCTTTACCGGAGAAGACCCGAAATATGCGTTGGTTATCTCGCACGGCATTGCCAGTCATGCGGGTATCTACGACGTGTTTTGCGAACACCATGCGGAAAAGGGCGCTGATATCTGGAGCTTTGATGCACCGGGTCATGGTCGTTCGACCACCAACCGTCCGCGCGGGCAGTGGCGTATGGAAGAATGGGTGCAGGCAAGCATGGACTATGCCACTCATGTCAAAGAGTTAACCGGCCTTCCGGTGTTTACCCTCGGTTCCAGTCTTGGTGTAGGTGCCGCTATTAGCTCGATCAGCCATGATGATGTGACCGGCGCGATCCTGATGGGTTCGACCGTCGTTCCGGGTCACCCGATGTTGCAAATGATGGCAACGCCCTTCCGCAGCGAGGAATGGAAAGCGGCAGTCGGCCTGCTACGCGGAGCTGGAAAGCTCGACATCGGCCGGTTTTTCAATTTCGATGAGGATTATGGCTATGCAGGAGCGCTGGAACAGAAAAAGGCCGACCCCTGGAATACCTGGGACTATGATCTCGAAAGCTGGGCCAGCCTCTTCCAATATGATCCGCCCAAGCCAATTGCTGAAAATGACAAGCCAGTATTGTACACAGTGGGCGAAAATGATCCGACCTTCCCGGTAGAAATGGTCAAAGCAGTCGCCGGCGGCATCGGCGGTCCAGTTGATTTTGAAGTGTTCGACGGAGCGGGCCACCAGTTGATGTTGTTCCATACCGCCGAATTTTCCAACACCGTTCACGAGTGGGCACTGAAGCAGATTTGATTCACAGAAATTCCCTCAAGGAGAAACATGATGAGCAAGAACATCAAAGCCAATGGCGTCAACCATCTCGCGCTTTCAACCAGCAATATGAAAGAACAAATTGCCTATTTCACCGATGTACTTGGCATGCGCCTGATCGCGCTCTACTGGATGCACGGCGTAGAAGGATGCTGGCATGGGTTTCTGGAGCTCAATGAAAACAGCGCTGTCGCTTTCGTTTTCAACCCGGCTAATGAACAAGCCAAAGAGGAATTGGGACAAAGCCATAGCGGCCATCCCGGCGGTGCATCGGCGCCCGGTACGATGCAGCATCTGGCTCTTAATGTGGATAGCCTTGAAGATGTCCTCAACATGCGTGACCGCATTCGTTCGCGCGGGATCAATGTGATGGGTCCGCTCAATCACGGAATGTGCCATAGTATCTATTTTCAGGGGCCTGAAAATCTCACTTTGGAAATCGCAACCTATGGCGATACCGAAGATCCTATCGGCCCCGACGACTGGATTGATCCTGAGGTGCAGGCACTGGCCGGCATCAGCGATGAAGAACTGCAAAGCTACATAAAACCCACCGAATATGCAGGTGAGAACGGTGATGTGCCGCAGCCAGAATATGATCCGGAAGGCTATCATGCTTCTCAGCCAGAGGAGGTACTGCAGGCGATGTATTCTATGCCCGACGAAATGGTGACAGCCAATCTGAGTGAGGCAACCCCGCCGTCCAAAATGAACAAAGATGACCGCGAAGCGAAGCACGTAGTATGACTAGCTCCGAACCAGTGCGCTACACGGGCGTTGCCAAATTTCTACATTGGACAATTGCTTTGATAATCATCATGATGCTGACTTTCGGTCAAGGGTTTGAGAGCATCACGACCGATGAGGAAATGGCCTTTTCGCTCACCGGCCATAGCAGTTTGGGGCTAACAGTGATCGGCTTGATCTTGCTGCGCATCTTGTGGCGGCTCGGCCATCCGTCGCCCGCTCTGCCGGACACCGTTGGAGAAAAACAGAAAGCAGCGGCCAAAACATCGCATCTGGCGCTCTATGGTTTGATGATTTTTGTGCCGCTAACAGGCCTTTACACCGCTGCAGCACATGAAATACCGGTTATGTCCTATGGTGTTTTTGATCTGCGCCAAGTGATCGCATTCATGGGTAATGATGATTTTGACGGACGCCGTGCAATCCATGAATTTGGCACCTGGCTGCTGATCGGCTTGCTAGTTGTGCACATCTCAGCGGCTTTCTTGCATCAGTTTGTACAGAAAGATGGCGTGATACGACGCATGTTGCCTGGCAAGTCAAAGGGCTGAAATCATGAAAGCAATAATCGCTGGCGGCGGCATAGGCGGCCTCAATGCGGCACTCTGTTTCCACAAATTTGGTTGGGAGGTCGAGGTGCTCGAACAGGCGTCTGAACTCGGCGAGATCGGTGCTGGCATTCAGGTCAGCCCCAATGGGGTGAAGGTCTTGCGCGCGCTCGACGTTGCTGATGCGGTTGGCGAAAATGCATTCATACCTCAATTTGGACAATTCCGTGGCGGCTATTCTGGGCGGCCCATCGCAACGACCCGGATGGGCGATCATATGGAGCAGCGCTATGGTGCGCCTTATTGGCATATCCATCGGGCCGACTTGATCAACGCCTTGGCAAATGCAGTCGAGGATAGGATGTCCGGTGTTGTGCGAACGGGAACGAGTGTTACGAGTTATGGCCAGGACGAAAACAGTGCTTGGGTAGAGTTGGCGGGTGGTGACCGTGTGATTGGTGACATCGTTATCGGTGCGGACGGGATTAAATCTACTATCCGTGAACAAATGTTGGGAGTGGCCAAACCGCGCTTCACCGGCAATGTGGCATGGCGCGCAGTGGTTCCTGTGTCCGAACTAGGAAACCATATCCCGCCGCCAGCCGCCTGCGTCTGGTTCGGCGAAGGCAAGCATGCCGTGACTTATCTGCTTCGGCGTGGGACGTTGGTCAATCTGGTCGGCATTGTTGAACGCGATGACTGGGCCGTGGAAAGCTGGACCGAAAAGGGCACGAAAAAAGAAGCTATGCGCGACTTCGCCGGTTGGCATCCAACTATTCGTAAAATCATCGACAAAGCAGAAGCCCATTATCGTTGGGCCTTGTTCGACCGTGACCCGCTTGATCAATGGACCGATGGCCGCGTTGTTCTGTTGGGCGATTCTTGCCATCCGATGTTGCCCTTCATGGCGCAAGGCGCGGTTATGGCAATTGAAGACGGTTATGTGCTGGCCAGAGAGCTTTCGGATAGCGACAAAATTGAGACAGCGTTGGATAGCTATCTTGAAAAGCGAAAAGATCGAACCGCCAAAGTTCAGTTAGGAGCAAGGCGGAACATGGGCGTTTTCCATCAGCGTACTCTAAAGGGAAAACTGAAAACCTATGCGCCGCTATGGCTAGCTAGTAGGGTCTCACCTGATAAATTCGATGAACGCAACGATTGGCTTTACGGTCATGATGTGACAGTAAACGTGGATATTTAGCTCTATCCTAACGTCCCCTTTTGCACCCAAAGCAGCCATAAGCAGATAGTCCGAAATCGACCCAAGAGCTGTCGATAAAATTCGAAAACTTGAATGTCCGCTTCCCACCCCAGTAGCTGACTCAAAGGCCTGACTGAAATTGGGCCGATAGCAGACTATCTGGTTCCGACTGCTTGGGGCACAAAAGAGGACACTAGAAACGCAGAAGCTTTCAGTCAGTTAACGACCCAGTTGCGGTTGTTCATGTTAGTCCTTACGATCTTATCCCTGCATCGACGGTTATCGTGCCGCAGAACCAAAAAATGCCTAAGAACTTCCGACTTTCATAATAGCCTTTCAAGCGGAGCCGCCATTGATCGGCGTGCTGCAAACAAGACGGCCAGCGATAGCAGCAGCAGGAATCCCAGCGGAGCAGTCAAAGTTGCCATGGTAGATGTTAAAGTCCGCTCGCTAAATTCAAACGCAGGGATAGCTTCATATTCTGATAGCGTTATACGTTGACGGGCGACGACTGCTGGTCCGATCTGCTCGGCAAGATCATGGAGAGCCGAACGGGCTTGCTGCTGAAATGCTAGATTTCGGTCGACATCTCCGCCGGCCACAAAAGTCATCGCGCGATCAGCAATCATTGCAGGTGAGAAATATTGCAATCCAGATACCAGTGCCGAGCGCTGCTCACGGCTTTTGTTAAATGCTTCAAGAACCGGTGTCGTGCGTATGCGCGCCTGCTCGTTGGCGAGGAAGCTGTTGCTGAAATAGCCGGGCACTCCTTCGTCGCTTACGGTCATATCGGGGTGATCGGCGAGGAAACCAGCTGTAAGGTCTGCTGTTTCGCGCACTGCGATAACTTCGCCTTCGCGCATCTCCGAAAGGTAAGCGAGACGGGAAGGCGGCGGGTAACTTGCCTCGGCAATGGCACCGCCGACTGCGGGTATTGCAAAAACAAATATCGTCCACGCGGCGAACAAGGCCGAGGCGACGGTTTCTCCCCGCTTTAGCAAAGCGCTCGCCAATCCGACCGCTGCGAACCAGAAGAGGCCATAGGCCAATGCAATCCCGAGCCAGGCCGCGAAATGAGCCAACCTGTCTCCGGCTTCGATACCGCTCGGGACAAACAGCGCAGCAATTGTCGCAACGACAGTGAACACTCCCCATAAAAGGCCGTTTCTGAGCGTCAGCCTTCTCCAAACCGAAGGAGCGACATGACCAGCTTGCATGGCGATTAATCGGGCGCGCCCGCGCTCGCGGTCACCGGTCAAGATATCGAAAGAAACAGCAATCATGAGCAGAGGCATCAGTACAACGACCACGAAGGTTAAGTCGAAACTACCCAAGCTCAGCGGTGTCGGATTGTCGAACTCATATTCGGCAAAAAGATTTGCGGAGCTTGCCCAACCGCTGATTGTTGTGGCAGTCGGAAATAGCTGCGCGTTTCCGATGGCGAAGTCACCTAAGGGCGCCGTCGGCAGCACTGCCGGAATACGCAGGTTCATCGGCCGTGCATCATACGGGGATTCCGCTGCACCGGTTTGTTCTATTTTCTGAAGGCTCTGCTCCCATTCCGCGAGAGAAGTCTCATATTCCGTCGTAAATGCCTGCTGTGCCGAAAATGAGTGCTCTACTGTCGTTTTGCCAGCGAAAGCCGCAAAACCAACCACACAAATAATCGCCAGACAAGCAAGGAGGCCTGACACGGAAAAAACAAATAGACGGCGCTCCAGCATAGCAATTGGTGAGATGCTCATATTGCGACACTCCTATGCGCGCGGCGGACCGCAAATGCTGCAAAGAATATTCCGCCTAGAGCGTAGGTCAGCAGGATGAGCAAGCTCTTGAGATATTCTGACGAAAGGGCCGAGAATGAAGGTGGTGAATGCGCAAAGTCAGGAATGTCGCGCCACAGCGTTTCATCATTTGTATAGTCAAGAGCATCAGGGGCTGCTTTGTAGGTTAAATCGTTATTGAGCTGTTCGATGATTGTTCTGCGGTGCTGTTCCGCTGACCAGGTGAACGCGCGGTGGTGGCCGCGATCCGTCCCCGCAAGTCCAGCAGAGAGGGTATCAAGCGCAAGCACAGGTGACACGAATGAAGCCGCACTCATAAGTGCTTCCTGCTTTTCGTAAACATTATCTAGCCCCGCATAGACCGCTTCGAAGAGCGGCTCGGCGTGCTTTTCGCTGGCCTGAAGCGAATAGCCGCCATAGTTGATTGGCAAATCCTCTTTACGATCGACTTCGTAGCGTTTGAGGACCTCTTCATCGATGCGCGTCCGATACTCGGTATCCTGGTAGAATGCATTGGATGCTTCGCTAAGATCAGCGGTGATGGCTGTCGCGCTAGGCACGGGATAGATCGTGGTTGCTGCGCTCGCGGCGAGACGCGGTATGAGGACGAAGCTTACGGTCCATATACCGACCAGCGCGATCAAGGCAGTCCGCTTTTCGCGGCACAGTGCGGACACACCAATCGCGACGGCACCAATCCCAATCAGATACAGACCATATGTGACGGCAAGGCCTATGCCCCGCGCAAAGATGTCTGACAGAACCGCTTTGTCGTTTGAACCGGTTCCCCAAAGACTGAGTAACAGTGCCAGAACCATCAGCGCAACGATTACGCTACCAGCCGCCATGAGCTTGCCTGCTAACATATGTCGCGAAGACAAGCCTGCTGCCGCCATCTGTCGCCATGTGCCTTGCTCACGTTCTCCCGCAATCGCAGCAAACAAGATTAGGAATAGAAATAGCGGGGCGATATATTGTAAAATCCACGCTGGTGAGAGATCGGCGAAACGGCCCGCATCGCCCAGGTCTTCGGCGCGCCGAAAGACGGCTGGGTTTTGGTTATGGGCTTCCATCCAGAGCGCGAGGCCCGCATAGTCGGTGACGCCCGGATCAAAAGCCATCAGCTCTGAAACCGGCTTGAAAGCATAGCGCGCAAAATGCGCCGCCGAATGCGGGTTTCGAGCGCCTTGAGAATCCCATACTTCCCTATCAACGGCTTCTGCCGCAGAGCGCTCCCGCTCGAATGTTGAAAGTCGCTGTGAAGACAGCGCTGCCGCGCCAACGAGGAGCGCCACCAATGCCACCGCAAGAGTGGCGAAAACACCACTACGCAAATAGCTACGCAGATCATGGCGCGCGATCTGTATGCTCACGCTTCGGTTCCCGAGACTTTTGGTTGAGATGGCGAACTCACCTTGGCATCGTGCATGTGCGCTAGATAGATACGCTCGATTTCCTCAGCACCCAAGGTTGCAGCGTCAAGAAGATCGACAAGGTGCCCGGCTTTCATGATCCCGATCCGCGAGCCGATCTCTTTGGCGCGAAAAACATCATGCGTCGCCATCAGGATGGCACAGCCATCATCTCTCAACGCTTGCAATTGATTGCTCAAGCCGTTTGCAGCCGACGGGTCAAGCCCTGACAAAGGTTCATCAAGCAGCAGTGCGCGCGCTCCCTTCGCAACCGCAATCGCAACGCCAACCTTCTGCCGCATGCCTTTTGAATAAGACGATGCGCGCCGCGAGGCGGCCTCTGCATCAAGTCCGCATTCGGCCAGGACTGCGATCAACTCGATTTCACTTTGGCGCGCACCCGATAGCCGCATGAAATAATCTAGATTCTCCAGCCCCGACAATTGCGGATATAATGCCACTTGCTCGGGTATATAGGCCAACTGGCGTTTCGTTTCGACTGGGTTGCTTACCACTTCAACGCCATCAACATAGGCCGCTCCGGAAGTCGGCTCGAGAAAGCCGAGGAACAGGTTGATCGTTGTTGTTTTTCCGGCCCCGTTTGCACCGAGCAGGCATACAATCTCGCCAGCTCCGACCGTCAGATCAAGCTTGTCCAGCGCAGTCAACGACCCGAATGTCTTGGTTAAACCCTTTGCTTCCAGCATCTGCTTCCTCTGCCTTTGGGCGATTGAATTCTTCTTATCTCAATCCGCCATTTACAATATGATATAACGTAACTTATCCGATTTTTGGTGTCCAGATGGTGATACTAAAATTTCTTTCTAAGAGTCGCGCGAATCTGTCTTGGTGTGCCTGGCGTTACATTTGTCGCTGCATCGCGAAGACCACCGAAGTGGTAGAAATATTCATTGTCAAAAAGATTGAGTACCGACAGCGACAAAGACACGTCGTCCCGTCTAGGAAGCCGCGCGGTAGCGCTCAGATTGACCAGGTCGAAGGCACCACGTTTCTGTACATTATTTGCCTGGGTAACCTGATAGTCGCTGTAATATTCGTAGGTCGCTGTTGCCGACAACCAATCGGTGATGTCCTGATTGATTTCAGCATAAACAATATGGCTGGCAACACCGGTCGGGTCGGTTCCCGTCAAGTCAATCGGACCGCCGAAAGAATTGAGGATCAGTTCATCCCATTCGGGATCAAGGTAGGTATAGTTGAAAGTAATTTTAGTCCCATCAACCGGACGAATGCGAAACGATGTTTCAATGCCTCGACTTGAAAACTTCTGGCCTGTTGTAGCCAGGGTGGAAGGTCCCATCGGATCGGGGTTTGAGACAAACAGGCGGCGGTTTTTTTGTTGAAGATAGAAGAGAGCCGCTTCCCATTCGAACCGTCCATCCCATGCCGATCCTTTCCAGCCAACTTCAAAACTGTCGATAGTGGTTGGTCGTTCGACTCGTGCGAACTGTGATGTGTCCCATTGGAAAACCGGACCGAAATTGGAGTTAAAACCGCGCCCGTAAGATGCGTAAATCAATCCCGGCCCATAGTCATAAGCGAGCGAGGCTTTAGGCGCGAACGCGCCTTCATCACCTTCGGCTATATCATCGGTTGGAATAGTTCCGAGAACATCAAAATTAACTTTACGTCGGAACGCGTCGTAACGAACACCAAGCGTAAGGGTGAGCTTGTCTGTTAACGAGATCTCATCCTGGATAAAGGCACTCCAGAATGTGTTGGTAGTGTCTGCCGCAGTTCTGAGTTGATCCGTTACAAAGCAAGGATTGTCGCCATTTAGCACCGCGCCCGTGGTGTAGTCGATCTCTACGAGATAGAATGCGAAGCCGCATTCGAAAGTGAAACCAAACTGGCCGGTCCAGCGGTCCTCCTCTTCAAGCGTTGCACGCTCGGCTGACACGCCGGCAACAATATTATGACTGCCAGTTTCCCAGTTAAGCAATGCCTCGCCTACATAGACTGTCGATTCGGTCTGGGAAGCAAAGCCATTGATCGCCATCACGTTGCGCGATGGATCAAAGCCAAAGGCATCATAGAAATTCAGGCGAACATCGCTGTCGAAATGACGCGCATGTCCGGTTAGCTGGACGCTGATCCCGTCCGCGAATTCGTGATTCAGCCGCAGCGCGGCGATAAATCCTTCAACATCATTGTTAGTTGGTGGCAGCCCCAGAAAAGATTCGCGGCCGCCCATGACATCAACGATCGTTCCATCAGCAAGCGTTGGGATCGCGCTGGGAACTTCTGCATCACGATTGATGTAACTCAGATAGGCAGTAAGCTTGGTCTGATCGCTGGGAGACCATACACCTTTGGCGAAAAGATTGACTGTTTCGCGGGCGCTGTTTTCACGCCAGCCTTCATAATTTTCATACGTTCCATCAATCAGGAATGCGACATCGCCAGCAACCCCTTCAATGCCTCCCGCGACCCGGTAGTAATCGTCGCTTCCGCCGGTTACTTCCAGCCTTCCGCCGCTACCTGTGGGCGTTCGTGTCAGATAATTGACCGCCCCGGCAATCGCACCGCGTCCATAGAGCGCGGAGACCGGCCCTCTAACGATTTCGACATTTTCTACTGATCCATAAGGAATTTCAGTCAGCAATACTTCTTCATCGGGTCCAACGAACGGAATACCATCAATTAGCGCAAGGAAAGTATCATTGCCATGATTTCCCGTAACTCCGCGGATAGTAACAAACGGAAACTCGTCGCCATCGCCTTCTCCGCGCCGGAAGAAAACGCCCGGTACGCCGCGAAACTCATCGGTTCCATAGGTGAAACCGCGCTCACGAAGTTCGTCCAGGTTTTGAACGGTAACGGCCGCAGGAGTTTTCAGCAGCAGCTTTTCGGTGCGCGTCGCCGTGACGACAATGGTGGTGTCGGTCTCTACATCCTGATCCGCTTTCGGTTCGGTCTGTGCCGACACCGGAACTGAAGCCAGGCAAGCCATTGACGATAACAGAATTGCCAATCGGGAAGTGTTAGAACCAATTTGACTTTCTCGTAACCGAGGCAAAGTTGACCGCTGCTGTAAACCGGTCTCTTTGACGTTATCTAATAGATAATGTGATAGGCAACCCATATTAAATCCTGCTTACAAAATGGTATGTGATATCATCTCATTACCGAGCAACACTTTGGTTGGCAAGCCGCTTTGAAAATGGAATGTCAAATGATGTTCATTGGGCCTGAGAGACCGCATTGATACCAGCCATCAGCGTACGATATTTGCTTCACCATCAACGACGCGAAATCTCTTTTATCGCATTGGAGAAAGATACCATCTGATCGCTTGAGTTAAATATGTTGGGAGAAATATAGACCCCATCAAATGGTCCTGGCCAATTGCCATAGGTGTAGATGCCAAATTCCTCACGAAGGATACGCGTAAGATCACGCCCGCACATCCCGTTGATCGCAATTCGCGCGAGTCCCGTTCTTTTTGCGGCGTCTGGTTCAGTAATAACGGTCACACCGCCTGCATCTTTCAGACTATCCATAACTAACGACAGAAGAAACTTTAAGCGCGCGGCTTTGCGGGCTGGACCTAGGCGCTCATAAAATTCAAGAGCCTGCCCAATGGCAGCGATAGTGGGTCCGGAACGCGTTCCGATATCTTCAAATTTGCGGATGTCCGTCGGGTCGCGACGCGTGCCGTAAAGGGGCCATAGCGGTTCAATCCTATCACGCCGAACATACATCGCGCCTGTACCCAACGGAGCATTAAGCCATTTGTGCAGCGATGTTGCGTAATAGTCGCATCTCAGATCACGCATACTAACCGGCACTTGACCAAAGCTAAGGGCGCCATCGACAAGCATCTGCGCACCACGATCATGGGCGAGTTCAGATAACTCCGGTATGGGCAACACATATCCGAGGCCATCGACCAAGTGACTGGCAACCAGTAATTTGGTTTTTGCTGTCATCGCATCCTCAAAAAGGCGAAGTGTCTGTTGTGCCGTTGGCATTGTAGGCAGCTCAACGCGTTTTACGATGATGTCATGCCGTTTGGCTCGCTGCTCGAAAATCTTCGAGGCGTAGAAATCATCAACATCGCTGATGATCACTTCATCGCCTGCATTCAGCGAAAGACCCCAGCCCACAATATTCAAGCCCTCCGTCGTGTTGCGGGTAATTGCTACTTCATCTGCAGCGCAATCCATCAATTTTGCAAGCTTTGTCCGGTGTTGTTCGATCCGGCCCCAAAGCCTATAATTATGCGGACGCGGCGCGCTCGAAGCCAGTGCATCATAACGGTTCAATGCTTCAGTGACTTGTTTCGGATGAGGATTGTTACCGCCACCGTTGAGGATAATCCAACGGCCATCCAGATCATAGGCTTGCGCAATAGAAAGCCAGAACAATTCATCTTTTGCAACATCGTCTTCGTGACGGCCTTGCACGCTCTTGGCAGCAGCCGACGCGATCGATAAAGCATTTGCAGTGAGTGCGACCGCAGTCGCTCCGATCAATCCTTCTCTTCTGGTCAGCATAGCTTAACTCCGCAATAAGATGATATGATATATCTTTTTATTGCGGAGTCTATGGAATCTTTTCAAGATCGATTGTAGTTTCGTTGACCCAGTAGCGGTTTAGAATTGGTCCGAGTTGCTTATGTCCGCTTTCAGAGAAGTCACAGCCTGGCTTCAATGTCCGAAACTGGGGCATTTGCTCTCTGGCCGCTTTGGGCAAAAGCGGACATTGGAGTAAGCGCGTTCTCTGGCTAGATTGCACGAGAAGTAAGTGTACCATCGTTTATCACAGCAATCGGTTTGATTTGTGAATATCATATTGGTTTTCCCGATATGGGTCTTGCTGCAGAATCATGAAATCAGCAGCCTTACCGACGGATAGTGAATCAATTCGCTGCTCAAGACCCAACTGCCGCGCTCCATTCAGTGTATATCGGGATATTACCTCTGCAATAGATAAGCGTTCGTCGGCGGTATAAACTGTAGCCCCTGAACCCGTTTTCACATCTTGTCGGGTGACACCTGTTTGTATCCCGAAAAATGGATCGGCTCTATATGCTTCAGCACCACCAGTGACATCGCTGGAGAAAGTAACATTGGCACCAGCTTGGACAAAACTATTGGCCGCTTGTGCAAATTCGTTTCGTTCTGGGCCGATCGCCTGCGCCCCTGCTGTTCCGAAATACTGTCCGTCAAACCAGTGCGGGGTAAAATTGGCATGTACGCCGAGCGATTTGAACCTTGGAATGTCGTTATTTGCGACCTGCTCCAGATGAGGGATTGTGATCTCTATGGCGAGATTGTCATTTGTTTTGGTTTTGGCGCGCTCAACCGCGTTCAAAAAAACATGTGTGCCCCGGTCGCCAACCAAGTGAACATGCAGATCGATGTCCGCTTCATTGAGCTCTAGAATTATGGCTTCGAGTTCGTCTTCGTTGAACAGCATCCCGCCACGATTGTTCGGTTCTCCGACAAAAGGATCGATCATGGCTGACGTTCGAATTTCACTCACGCCGTCCAAGTGGATTTTCACTGTTTCAAACTTGAGATGCTTGCCAGCATATTGCGAACGAAGCCGGAGCAGCTCGTCTTTTGCGATTGCCAATTGATCAGGGCGATAGACATGATATGACCCGTAATAGTCGAGTGGCAGCGCATCCTGCTTGTCGAGTTCGGCTAGAATTTCATAGATCTCATCATCAAAGTCAAAATTTCCGGCGTCCCACAATGTTGTAATCCCGCCAGCACTGAGGTCGGCCAGATAGTTTGTCAGACCGGTTTTCAATTGCGCCTCGTCAACCAACATCTCGTCTCCCATATAGGGAAACATTGCGAATTCCTTAGCCCAGCCGGTAGGTTCTTCGTCTTTATCGCGAACGAAATAGGAGATGTTTTCCGACAAATCAGGCGTGTCTTTATCGATGCCAAACATCTACAGAGCCGATGAGTTAAGCCAGAAGCTATGTCCGCTATTATCTGTGAGGATTACGGGTCGCCAAAAGATTTCGTGCAAATCCTCTTTTCTTGGACCGTCCGGTGCGAACATTTGCACGCCCCGGTCGCCCAACACTATCAGGGGTTCAAATGGATTGTCCGATCCATATTTCCGAAGAGCGGCGTACAAATCCTCTTTCGATGTCGTCGGCAGCTTGATGGCATTTTCATCTTGCGGGAAATTAGCCACTAGTCCGGGATGGGTATGAGCATCTATGAAACCGGGTAAAACTACTTTGTTATCTAGATCATGATGTTTGCCATCTGGATAGCGACTGTCGAACTCTTCTTTCGCTGCGTCATCATCACCGATATATTGAATGCGCCCATCTGCGATGATCATGGCTTCCGCCACGGGCTGTTCGTCATCCATTGTATAAATACGCGCGTCAGTAAGCCGAACGGCCCCGAGAGGTTGCGGTGATACGATGTCGACCGGATCGGATTCAGCAGTGCATGAAGCTAACGACAGGCAAGCGCGAATATCGCAATCATACTAGGCGATGACAGTCTTATCGCGATGATCAGCTCCCCACTTCTCCGAGACACTGCACCTTGAAACAATAGTTTGTTGGAAACAACCGATATCAGTTGATGATCTAACGCCCGCTTTTGGGATGAAGCAGAATCAATCGGAGCGTCCGAAATTGCGGCGCATTTCAGACAGGCGGTAACTGGGCCGTTGGCGGAATGTCGGAATTTGGCCGGAAAAAAATCGAAAGCAGACATACTGTTCCGGGTCCAAATCGCTGACATTCCAGGCCACTTTTTTTGCCTGATGCTTCAAGAACATGAAGCCGACGTTAGGTCCTAAAACACACTAGTCAGCAAGGGTTTTCCATCGATGAAATTCTCTATGTTGTTCTGCACTAGCTGGGCCTGGGCAAACAGTGTTTCATAAGTCGATCCACCTTGATGGGGCGACAGCATGACATTAGGTACGTCCGCCCAGCGGGAACTGTTCGTCGGTTCAGGATCGAACACGTCAAGGCCTGCGCCGCCAACGGTTCCGGCTTTCAGTGATGTGATTAATGCTGACTCGTTGACCACAATGCCTCTCGAAACATTGACCAATACTCCTTCGGCTCCGAGCTGATCCAGTATCTCCTGATTGATCAGATGGTGGGTCGATTGTTCCGGCCTGCAACAGACAATCAGGCCCCGGCATTGTTCAGCCAACTGACCCAGCGAACCTACATAAGGATATGTGATTTCCGGTTTGGGCCGTGGGCCCCACCATTTTATGTCGACACCAAAGGGTTCGAGGCGTTTGACAACTTCCATGCCGATGGAACCCAGTCCAACCACGCCGATCGGCATTCCCCGCAAAGAGTGGCGAAGCGGAGGCGCATTGGTTGTCCAGCCATCGAACAGAATATAGTCGTGCTTCTCGCGGACTTTCAGAAGCAGCGAGGTCATCAGCGTCACCGCAACGTCCGCTACATCGCTCGAGTTCATCCCCGGAGCGTTAGTAATGGCGATGTTCCGCGCCTTGCATTCATCCAAATCAATATTACTGAAACCAGCCGAAATGGATGCGATCATTTTCAAATTTGGAAAACGATCCAGCATCGCCTTGTCGAGCTTTTCAATGCTCGCGGAAAGCAAGATATCCACCTGATGTCCGTTTTCCGTGATTGCCTGTTTGACACCACCACTCGTGTCCACAAATTCCCAACGCTCTGGCTTGTTCGGGAACAGCGTCAGCATGTCGGCATGCATCGCTAGGATTCTCGAATGTTCATTCATGCTAACTTTTCCTCCGAAGCCAATCGTTGAGCGACCGATCTCTAGATACTCAGATCGTACATATTATAGTCTTTGAGGCTGGCCCTCGCTGCAGGATTCCAGATGTAACTTTCACCCGATTCAACAAAAGGCTTGTAATCATACGGCTGTTCATCCTGATATTTCTTCCGCCGCGCGTCCATCGCATATCCAATGACCTTTGACCGTTCCCTGATCACGCCCTTGTCGTAAACGGCAACCGGACAGTGGATGCCTGCGCCTTCCACATCCAGCACCGATGAACGCTTGTGGAATCCAAAGTTGACCGTGAGACGCGGTTCAATACCAGTATTGGCAAATGAACCATGGACCAGCTGGCGATTGCAAATAATGGCATCACCTGGCGCACAGACAATCGGCACAGCATCTTTCAGCCGTTCACCACCCGATTCTTCGACCATCTTGGTAATGTCCATCTTGCCCAATTTATGTGTGCCAGGCACGACCCAGACGCCATTGACCGGTGTGCTGCCGTACAGCTGAACCATGAAGTTGAAACCGTGGATATTCTCATCAAAGTCCGGATGATCCCAATAAGTGTCACCGTCCTGATGCCAGGAAACCGCTGCACCTACACCGGCATCCTTGATAAACAGGGACTCATTAAACGGCGCAAAATCCTCTCCGTTAATGCACGCAGCGACTTTTAACAGCTCCGGATGACCATATGTACGCAGGGCCGCATCCGAAAACCGAAGTGATCCCAAGAGAATGAACGGCGTTGCTTCAGGCGTGCCATCCGCGGGATCCAGTTCTTTCAGCTTGACCTGATGACGACCATTGGCAAGGTCAGTGCCGCCAAGAGGGTCGCTAAGCGGTTTGCTCCAGTTCAGGCCCGGCGCATTGCTGTCGATGCCGATCGCGGGCCGGCCCTCAGAATCGATCTCTGAGCCAGGATGCGTAGGCAACCGGCTGCGCATATAGGTCATATCTTCTTCGATATCTTTCAGCTCTTGTGCGTCAATCACGCCTTCAAAAACATAGAACCCATATTCGGAATAAGCATCGGCAATATCCTGATGCAGCGATCCATCCTCATTGAAGCGAATGGGGCCGCGGTTCGGCAGATTGAGGGCCGCTTCCTGCCCGCCGTTCATATAGTTTCTGACAGCATCTGCTTCATCGCCATAATGGGAGGCGCAGGCTTCGATGGATTTTGTGAAGTCGAACTGGGGCACGAATCATCTCCTAATTTTTAACCTTGTTAAAATATTTAACGTCGTTAAAATCTTGTGTCAAGATCGAACTAGGATTATGGTTGGCCTATGGAAACAACTACAATCATGGCGGAGCCCTCGGCCCGCTCCGCCAACAAACAGAAACGCAAAGACCGCATTTTATCGGCGGCAAGGCAGACGATCGCCAAAAAAGGCTTCGACGCCTTGAAACTGCGTGAACTTGCCGTCAGCGCGGATGTGACCGTGCCGACGATCTACAACCTGATCGGTGGAAAGCCCGACATCCTGAACCTGATTATCGGCGATCTCATGGCAAAGATTGAGGAGGTACAATCCAATGTCGATACAGGCAGCGCCGAATCCGCATTTGAAACCTTGATCGAGAAACTGGCTGAACTTTTCGCCATGGATGAAGACTACTACCGAGCAGCCTTTATCGCTGGTGACCGCAGCGGGCTATTTGAGCACAGTAGCGAAACCGGGATATTTGCAAGTTTCGTGGCCCAACCGATAGCCGTCTGCCGCGAGGCAAAAGACAAAGGCCTCCTGCTCGGCAAAATTTCTTCAGAGCAACTGGGTGAACATGTTTATGGTGCCTACCGATTGGCACGTCAGGATTGGTCAAATGGATATTTTGACCTGCGCGAATTTCGACGGCAGTCATTGACCGGTGTGTATTTGTGTCTCGCGTCCGACGCTGCGCCTGACTTTCGGGAGAAGCTCTTCCAGAAGATTGCAGCGCTGCAATGAGGTGGAATGAAAACGATGCTTGAAGTTTTATTAGCGCTCAACGCTATTTGGTTCGCGATGGGGTTTCATGCTTTTTATGTTCGCAGGAAGCTGTTCGCAAAGATTGTTGTTCCCAACAAGAATCATCGCGATAACTCCGCGTATGAGGCAGTGGTTGAGGCGGGTCGTTTTATGGGCGGTTTCAATCTGGCCCTGTCAGTGCTCAACATTCTTCTCTTCTTCAACATCGGTGGGTTTGACAAAGATGGTCAATGGGCAACATTGCTTATCTTTAACGCTATTGCCCACGGCTCCCAGTTTGCCGGAAACATCCCTATGGCAATTCAGAATCGCCGTGGAGAAGGGCTCTGGAGCGTGTTCAAAGGCATAATGTTGCGCATCTTTGTGATAGATTTCACATTAATGATATTCAATATGGCAATGGCTCTGCCGCTTATTTTCTAGCCTTCCAATCATGGGCCGTTTCCAGACTATCTGCTTATGGCTGGTTTGGGCGCATAAAGCGGACGTTACGAATGCGTGAATTGCCGATCTACATACGCCGAAATGCACAGTTAAACGGCCTAAAAAATCACCGTATAAACTCGATCTATAGTGGACCATCGCTTTTGCACTTGGCGTGGCAGGTCATTTGAACCAGAAGTGTAAACAACAGACGGAAATTCTGGAAAGACTGAAAAGATGAAGCACTTGATTATCGGCCTGACAGCTTTGTTTGCACCAATGAGTACCTCATCTGCAGCGAATAAGGAAGATAATGATCAATTTGTCATTTCTGGCATGATCGATACCTCATTCGATGGCATTGGGTTTGATGGAATTTCGGTCACAGTCAACGATAAACCGGCAACCATTGGCTCCGACGGAAGGTATACAGCTGAAATAACGGTTGCTCCATATTATCAAGTGAAGATTGACGGGTCTGGCATTTACACTGCGTTCCAAACATTTGGGATTAACGAGCTCTATAACGCTCGTTGTGCTTGTCTGGATGTTCCATCGATTGGTGTTGTAGAACGCAAACTGGGCCGAGTTGAGCTTCTATTCGCAGGTGACGCAATGGCTGGTCGGCGTTTTAGCAATCCCATCTGGGGCGAACGCAGTCTCGTTGATCAATCCAATCCCTTGCCCGATCTTCTGGACCTACTGAAACCAATGCAGCCTTATGTCGAAACAGCTGATTTAGCTTCCGTCAATCTTGAGATCGTTCTGTCGGACAGCGACCCCAGTGAAGCTGCACCTAAAAGCATTGTTTTCTATGCGCCACCACAATTGGCCAACGCGCTTGCCCAGACAGGTTTTGACCACGTGTCGCTCGGCAACAATCACAGTTATGACTATCTGCAAGAGGGGTTGGACACTACCATACGAGCATTGGAAATCGTCGGCCTTGAGTGGTCTGGAGCGGGCAAGACCGAGGAAGAATCTCTTCGGGCATCTCGCATCGATGTGAGCAACCAGGCATTTTCTATGCTCGGTTTTGTTGGTTGGAAGGGGCGTGTAGAACCAAATCAGATTGCCGAGCGTAACAAGGGAGGTGCGGCTTATGGAAGCGACGTCAATATAGCAAACTCTGTATCACGAGAAGCCGCACTCAGACGCAGCACAGTTGTCCAATATCACGGAAGTCGCGAATACAGCGACAATCCAAGCAGCGTTAGCGAACGCCGGATGAAACTTGCCGTAGACAATGGAGCGGTTCTGGTTGCTTCTCACCATCCACATGTCTCACAGGGGCTAGAATTATATAATGGAGCATTGATTGCCTATTCGACAGGTAATTTCCTGTTCGATCAGTATTTTCTCGAGACCCATGGTAGCTATGTGATGAAAGCATGGATGGATCACGGACGGGTAACTCGTGCAGAGGTGGTGCCTATTCGTATCCTTGATTACCGGCCGGTACCTGCGGTTGGATCGATGCGTGAGAGAGTTTTGGACCGTATCGAGCGCTTGTCTGCTGAACGCAGCACTGGAGTCAGTCGCAACGGTGGACATGGACTGATCCTGCCTACATCAAACGATTCTTCCCGTGCCGCCAACCTTTCTCGCGAAGATATCGTGGGGCACGACCTGCTTCTTGGCGGAGATTTCGAGAACGCGGTTTACGACACTGCCATTGACCGATCAATAAAAGTTTCTGGAGCTGACTTCCGTCACGATTTCCGTGGAAAAGATGGTCATGTTCTAAGCATTAGTCCACATCAAGACGCACGGCAGATTTCACTGACTCCCTCTACATTTTTCCGTATTGTACCCGGGAACCAAGTCACAGTGTCTGGCAAGATCAGGACCTCGGAAGATCTCATTCTAAGTGTTGCCAATCAAGAAAGAGCCAAAGGCGTCAAACGGTTTGATGCATTGGAAACTGCGCCAATCATAGTGACCGCAAGCGAGACAATCAAAGCAAGCAAATCGTGGCACTATTTTAAGTTGAATTACGATTTAATGACCGGCGATACACCGCTTCCATTCCGACCAATATTGCAATTCACCCGATCTGATGGTGCAGAATTTGGCCAAGAGACTGTGGAGCTTGATGACTTGCGAGTTATTGTCCCGGAAAGGTGAAGCGTTATTCCGCAAAGAGCGTCACAAAAGCAGTCCTCTGATGGAGACCGACGCAAGCAGACAGGTATTTCGTTATTGTTGTAACTTCCGCTTTCCACTCCATTTGTTACTGTTAAAATCGAATAGAGCTAAAACCCGCTTTGGGTCCAAAGGCAGACCGTAGCTTTTTCGCGCAGTCTAAGCTTGTGTAGTCTCACCCATAGCCTTGATCTATGGCCAACAATTCATTTGCTAATGGCAGAAACGCCTGGAGCATCGCATCCTCCAAACTATGACGGAACAATTGTACCAGAGACCTTCGACCGCAATTGTTATCGGAGCGGGAGTGGTCGGCATAACTACTGCATACGCTTTCGCAGCTCGAGGTGCTGCGGTCACCATCATTGACCAACATGGTGGTCCAGGTGAAGGTGCTTCGTTCGCTAATGGAGCTCAACTAAGTTATTGCTATACAGATGCGCTCGCCAGCCCTGGATTGATTGCGCAAATGCCAAGGCTAGTATTGGGGCTTGAAGATGCATTTCGCTTTCGTTGGAAATGGGATTTTGACTATTGGCGCTGGCTGACAAAGTTTCTCGAGAATTGCTCGAGCCTGCACTTCGAGTCTAACACGTTAGCTAGCCTTGATTTGGCGCAGCAATCCCAACGATCAATGCAACAATTGTTGGAAAACGAAGGGTTACAGTTTGGGCACCGTATAGCAGGAAAGATGCACCTCTACTCTACCGCTCGCGCTTTCAGTCAAGCGCAAGAAACGATGGCACTAAAAAAAGGAGCGTGCCCCGACCAGCAGATTTTATCCGGCGATAAGGCCATAGATATCGAACCCGCACTTGCGCAGCTTAACGGATCACTGGTCGGTGCCATATACTCACCGAACGAAGCGGTTGGTGATGCGCATGATTTTTCGCGACAGATGCTTGACCTGCTCAAACGTGAATATGATGTTAAAACCCATTTCGGCCAGCCTGTGAACGCCATTAATCTCTCGAATAATCGAGCAAGCGTTCGGTTGGGCAATGGTAACAAGATTCAGTCCGATATCACTATTCTCTGTGCCGGTGCGCAATCTGCAAGCCTTGCAAAGCCGCTCGGCATTCATCTGCCAATCCAACCGCTCAAAGGCTATTCCTTTACCGCACCTCCCGGTTCCAATCCCCCGAAAACCAGTATTACCGATACGGCAAGGCGTATCGTCTTCACGAATCTGGGTGACAGGATACGCGTGGCTGGGCTGGCCGATCTGGGCAATGGTGATGTCCAAGTGAAAAGTGCAAGAATATCGGCACTGATCAATTCTGCGCGTGCTTCGATGCCAGAAGCTGTGGACTATGATGCGGTGAGCAACACATGGGCGGGTCTGCGTCCGATGACGCCAAATAGCCTACCGATCATCTCTCGGCCTCGACCCAGTTTAGCAATCAATACCGGACATGGCGCACTTGGTTGGACCTTGGCGATGGGGTCCGCGGACCGGTTGGCCAATCTGGTAGTGCCCGACTAGGCGTCAGACATCGTCGGCAGAAATATATTCCTCGACGTCAATTTCACCAGCCATTCTGCCCACAGCAACAGCCACGGTTGCATCGCCAGTAACGTTGGTCATGGTGCGCATCATATCCATGATGTGATTGATGCCCGCCACAAAAGCGATGGTTTCAAGTGGGACGCCAATTGAGCTCAACACGAGACTCATCATGACAAGTCCGGAGCCCGGAATGCCTGCGGCACCGACTGAGCCAAGCGTCGCGGTCAAGCCAATCAGCAAATAGGAAACCCAGGTCAGTTCAATACCATAAAGCTGTGCTCCGAATAGAGCGACAAGACCCAGATACATCGCAGTACCATTCATATTGATCGTTGCACCCAGCGCGATTGTAAAACTGGCCACACTCTTTGAAACACCAAGATTTCGTTGCACACATCGCAAAGTTACCGGCAATGCTGCGTTACTCGAGGCAGTCGAAAAAGCCACTGCCTGTGCATCGACAATCCCGCGGAAGAAATCGATCACTGGGAGTTTGGCAATGGTCTTCAATATTATCGGATAGACCAGCAATATAATGATGAAACAGCCAGCATAATTTAACGCAACCATTTTTGCGAGTGGTAGCAAGGCCTCAAAGCCAAACGTCCCAGCAACCCAAGCCATGAGTGCAAACACACCAAATGGCGTCAATTCCATGACTAACATTGTCATTTTTTGCATGACCACAGAACCGGCGTCGACCCCGCGGATCAAAGGCGAGGCTGCTTCTCCTGCCATCAACAGCGATATTCCAAACAACACCGCAAAAATGATGAGCGGTAAAATCTGTCCCTGTGCCATCGTCATCACTGGATTTTCCGGGATGAGTGACAATATCATTTCAATTGGCGAGGTTGTCGCCGGTTCCGGAATGGCCACATCAGCCGGTAACGTGATATCCAGTCCCAAACCTGGCTGAAAAATAGTGCCCATTGTCAAGCCAAGAGACACAGAAATGGCGGCTGTCGTAAAGAACAGTAGCAGTGCCTTTCCGCCCACATTTCCAAGTTTCTTTAAATCCCCAAGGGCAGCAATTCCCGATACAAGCGAGAAAAAAATCAATGGAACTACCAACATCTTGATTGATCTAATAAACAGGTCACCTATCCATTTGATGGTCTCAGCACCCGGCCCCCAGGCTAATCCAACTACAATTCCCAGAATGAGTGCGCCGACAACGCGTTGCCATAGCGGAATGCTGAACCAAAGTTTTAACATGATGTTTCCTTGAGCAAAGGCTTTCCGGGCAGTGTTCCGGTATATTGTCCATCGACGATGACGGGCGCGCCGTTGACCAACAGATACTTCACACCTGTCGATAGTTTTCGTGGATCTTGATACGTTGCAACTGGTGTAAATTTCTGCGGATCAAAAATAACAATATCAGCCACCTTCCCGGCCTTAAGATAACCCCGATCCCTCAGTCCCATAATGTCAGCGGTTTTTCCGCTGCTACGGCGGACGAATTGCGCTAGCGACAGAAGCTTCTCTTCTTGCACAAAATCGCGATAGGCTTTTGGGAAGCTGGCATATTTCCGGGGATGGCCGGTGCTACCATCCGATCCGGTCACGACCCAGTCGCGCGATGCAAAGGCATTGATATCGCTTGGTTTCATGTTGAATGATGCGACCCGGCTATCACCGATTTTAAGAATTTCTATCGCCGCATCAATAGGGTGAAGTTTTTTGTCATCTGCATATTGCGCCAACGTTATACCGACCGACACATTCGCTTGTCCCAAAGAGCCCGTGAACAGTAACGCTTCCGCTCCGCCGCGCCGTTTCAGGCCTTGGCTCATTTCCGATCGAATGCGAATTCGCAGCTGATCATCCTGCAGCCGCTTACGTAGTCCGGACAACCCTCCATCCAACGCCCAGCGCGGAATCAGGGCGTTACTGATTCGGGTTCCTGATGCACGCCAAGGATATTGATCGGCCGTAATTTTTTGACCACTCGCCTGGGCTTGTTCGATCAATTCGATCATCTTGGCACTTTGTCCCCACACCGCCGGGCCAAGTGCCTTGATATGGGCGACATGCAGCGGCGCTCCGGATTTTTTGCCAATCTCCATCGCTTCCCTGAGCGCACCTACCAGGCCGATGTTATAAGTACTCTCATCACGCATATGCGTGTCGTAATATCCGCCAAATTTTGCCGCTATTGTTGCTAGCGCTATCACCTCTTCAGTCTGAGCAAAGTTTTGCGGTGTGTAATAGAGTCCGGCCGACAATCCGCGTGCCCCCTCACACATGGCACTGGTCATCATCGCCTTCATACGGCCCAGTTCTGCATTAGTTGGCGCACGGTTTTCATCGCCTATGACGGCTTTGCGAATATGACCCAAACCCGCCATATAGGCAGCATTGGTTCCGATGCCTTGATAGCCGGCTTGCTTCGCCTTTGCGGCAACGGCTGTATCACCATGACCGTCATTGCCCACCATCACGGTGGTCACGCCCTGAAAAGCAAAGGGGAGATTGGCCCGTTTATTGGCATCATCAGAATCCAAATCGCTACCCGCATGGGTATGAGGATCGATAAAGCCCGGCGCGACAATCATGCCGCTGACATCCAATGTTTCATCCGCAGAGATTTTGCTGGTTAGAGCATCTCCGACAAAGACAATTTTGTCACCGCTAACCGCTAAGTCTGCCGAATATCCATCCTCTCCGGTGCCATCGACAATAGTCCCGCTCATGATGAGCAAATCGGCAGTCATGATCGGCTTAGCTGCCGGCACAGTAGCACATGCATTCAGGAGCGTAGTTGCCGAACCCACCAAAAGCGCATGCTGCCAGAATTTCCCCATTCAGGGCGCGTCCGTGGCCAGCAGGGTTTCCATCATCGCAATGGCCGATTCCTTACCAATGCGCTTGATCAACTCGCGATCCGTTTCATCACCAATTTCAAAGGTGACTGTGGGTGCTCCATAGGTTTCATAAGTATAAGCTTTTGAAATCGGCCGGTCTGCGCTGTGTCGTGCATCGCGGTTGACATTATAGTCTGGCATACGCGTTTGATAACGCGCCAACCAATCGCGGATAAACAGCGGCGGATTGGTTGGATATTCGTCCGGGATTGTATAAAAAACATCCTTCTGCGTAGAATGAAAATCCAGTAACAGCCGCAGTTTCTGATCAGGACTTTCTTCAATCTTACGCAGCAATCCATCCATCAGCTTTGTTTCCTGCTGAGTAAAGGGGCCCCAATCCCGATTGAGATCTACGCCGCCCGTATTATGGCGCCAATAACCGCGAACGACGCCATCGGGGTTCAGCATCGGGACAATGACCGTTTCAAAACGCGCTCGATATTGTTCCGCAACCGGATCGTCTGAAAGCAGCGCCTCGACAAAGGGCAGCATGGCCAATGCACCGGTCACCTCTGGTGGATGCTGACGGCCAACTAAAACAACTTGTTCTTTTGGTTTTGATCCAGCGGCCTTGATGGTCATCCCGGGAATGTTTCTTCCCTCCGCAGATTTTCCCAGCAACCATTGTGCGGCATCGGGCGACTTGGAAACTCGCTCAAGCCATGCCCGATAGGTTGATGGAGCGAATATTTCTTGCCCAGCGATAAAGACAGGATTGACGCCAAGCTTCACTTTGATCCGCGCTTGTTTGGATCCGTCGATCTCCTCTACCGTGACATTCTTCTTGGGCAAATAGTCCCACTTCACACCATCTTCGCTAATCTTGGGCCAGTAGCGGTGTCCGCAAGCTTCATAAGTCAGATTCACGGTCACAGATCCAGCACGCGAAGGGGTTAGGCGAAAAGCATACCATGCGCTGCAATTGATCGGTGGGGCATCTTCGGGCGCAAGTGTTACATCAAGGCGTGTTTCTCCGGATGCTTTGCAAGATGCGATATTCCCAGTTGGAAAATCGGTGTCGAGCTTTACCAGAGACGTTTGACAGGAAGATTTCACCGGTACAACCTGCTCGACATCTGCTGTCTCGATTGTCGGTGCACAGCCGGGCAAAACCAGAGAACTGAGTAATAAGCCGAGGACGGTTGTTGCATTTTTCATAGCGTTGAATGGTCGAAAATAAAGGGGAAAAACACTAGCATTCTTCCCTTTCATCTCCCTCATCAGAATTTCTTCTGGATTTCGAATCGGAATTGGCGACCCCTTGCGCTATGTAAGTTGCTGAAGAAACCAAAGCTCTGATCCGCAAGTGGTGGTTCTTTATTGAAAATATTGTTAAATCCGAACTTGATCCGCGTGTCATCTAAACCGGTGCCGGTGTCTTCAATTGTATAGCTGACCGATGCGTTCATCACGAACCAGTCATCAACCGGCAGAAAAGCACCCGTTTGGTTTTGCACCACACTCGTATCTAGAACCCTACCCACATAGCGGCCAAACAGGTTGACATTGACTGGACCTGATCTCCAGTTGACCGAACCGCTGAACCGCCATCTCGGACGGCCATTTAGTCGTAATTGCTCACCAAATCCTTCCGGTGCCAGTGAGGCGATATCACCAGCGGTCAGGAGATTGCCAGTGCCGGTAACCGCCGATGCTGGAATAGCAGCCAATAGCCCTGGCAAGTCATTTATCAATGGAAGTCCCGCAGCACTTGGAGTCTGGTTAAACGAGTTGAGACGAGCAGCATTAAAAGACAATTTGATATCGCCAACGCCGAAATCTTCGATGTCATAGAAGAAACCGAAATCCCACCCTTTGGTAACCCTGCTATCTAGATTGAGAAATGGATTCAAAACTTGCAAAATATCGCCAGCGGGCAAAATGCCAGTGCCAGCATAAAGTGCCATTTGTGCAGCGTCAGGCGCTGCTCTGATAACATTTGGATTGCTTCTGCCCTGTAAACGTTCGGTCAAATCGAGGAGAATTGCATTCTGCCCACCGAAGATACCGACAATGCCATCTTGCTTTACGCGCCAATAATCTGCCGTCAGCGAGAGGCCAGGTATAAACTCTGGTGAAAATACCACGCCCAGATTAACACTCTCTGTTTTTTCGGGTTCCAGATTATTACCGCCGGTCCGAAAATCGATGGTGCCCGAAGTACCGCAATCACCGACATCATCCTCAGACCCATTCAGGATTTCTGCAACACACTCAACCGCATGAATTTCACTGTTCGACCGGGTTGTGCCCGTATCGTTGACCTGCACCAAGTTTGGCGCACGGAACCCTTGCGACCAGGCGCCGCGAAGAATAAGTCCGCGGAAGGGTGCCCAGGAAAGCGCTGCCCTCGGAACAATCGTCGATTCACTGATGTCGGTAAAATGCTCAAACCGCCCTGCAATCTGAAGATTGAGTTCATGAATAAGAGGGATTTCCATGTCTTCAGACACAAGTGGAAAAAATGCTTCGGCAAAAGCTGAATAAACCTCTCGGCTGCCAGCGGTGTCTGGCGATGGACTGGAGCCTGCCACATCGCTACTTTCCACGTTCCCCGTCACTGGATTGGTAACGCCTACCACATTGCCGGTAATAGCATTTGTGAAAGTAATCGTACCATCCAGACGGTCGTCACGATCATCACTAAATGTTTCGCGACGGAACTCGACCCCTAACGCGAGACCTACATCGCCGCCGGGCAATTCGAACAAATCGGGCTTGGAGACTTTGAAATCCGCCAGAGCAAGTGATGTTTTGCCGATACGCGTGACATCAATCCGAGCCGCATCAAGAGCTGAAGCAAAACTGGGTGTACAATCCCCGCTATTGGGTGTTGTCGTAGCCGTTGGTAAGCAACCGCCGTTAAACGGATTGTAAGCCGTCGCATCGGTCCGGTTGATCGCATCTTGCAATCCGGTGAGTGAAAAACGATTGCGCGTTAAATCAGTGGATTTTGCTTCCGAATATACAAAGCCCGTATCAAAGTCCCATCCCCATAGATCACCCTTCAATCCCGTGACAAAACGGAAAGTGTCTTTCGTAACTCGAACATTTCGTCGCCCAATATCTATCGGACGATAATCTTCTATCTGCACCGCCGCACCGCCAGCCGCTATACCTGGTATTAATGCCGCCTGAAGTCGGTTCGGATTGAGCGAACCATCTGCAAGTGTGGTCGCACCAAAGGGATTGAAAAATGCCGTTGGCAGAACACCAATTGGTTGCGCGTTCAGGTTCGAACGCTGCTCCAAGTTTCTGTTCGAATCCGAACGATAGTAAGAGCCCTCAAAATACAACTCCACCGCGTCGCTGAATTCGTGGTTAAACAAAGCCTGGAAATTATAGCGATCCTTCTCCGAAAAAAGGTCCCGCTCAGGTGAGAGATCATAGCGAAGATCTGTAGACAAAGAAGTTCCGCTATTGGCACAAATACCGCCACCGAGCTCAATGTTGCATCCGGGTGAAGTGCTCGGTTGCGTGAAGAAATCGTCGTCGCCAATCAATGTAGCATTGCGGGAGGCCTGTATGTCAAACTGGCCAAACGGAGAATCGGTGGAGCGATTGTTGAGTTGAGTATCCCCTTCAAACGGTGTGCCCACAAAAAATCGTCGTCGGTCGCTGCTAGCCGCATAATCGCGAATGGATGAGGGTGCTCCATTCTCGTGAAAATAATAACCATACAGGGTCAGGTTCGACCGGCCCTCATTAAAATCAAATCCATAACCACCACGAATACTGGAACTATACAGACTGGTTCCGGTTGATGCTCGATAGTTGGCGCGGATGATGCCGCCATCCAAACCGCCTTTCAAATGTGTGTTCACAACGCCCGCAACTGCATCGGCACCATAGACAGCCGAAGCACCATCGCGAAGCACTTCAACCCGGCGAATACCGCCTGGAGGAATTGTATTGGTGTCAGGCGAAACGACCGGAACAAATAACTCAGTCTGAAATCCCGGATTTAATACCATTCGGCGGCCATTAATAAGCAGTAACGTGTTACCCGTGCCTAATGCCCTCAGGTTAATCGAAGCGATATCTCCACGTGCGCCGTTCACTCCACCAACTGTGCTTTGATCGTTAAATGCAACGGAACCCGTTTGAGGAATCGACCGAAACAATTCGTCTCCCGAAGCAGCTCCCGTTGTCTCAATGGCAACTTCATCAAGAACCGTAACTGGAAGAACATCATCGATTTTCGCACCCTGGATCTGAGAACCGGTTACCACAATGACATCTTCGTTTTCAGCCGCAGTGTCCTGGGCGGCGTCTTGCGCAAAAGCACTCCCGCTACCGACTGATATCATTGCTGTCGTACACAATAGTGCACAAATCTTCTTGCGTGAAATTTGCATAACCCTCTCCCTGAATTGCCGCCCAATAAATACTTGCAGCACTTAAAACCGTAAAGTCACATTCTCCGGTGACCTAAGCAGGGATGTGACATGAAAGTGTCACATATTGCAACTTTTCGATGCCCAATAAGTTGACGCCAGGTCATAGCCAAAGGTTATGGTTCTGATTTCTGAAATTTCCGGGGTTTGAGAGACTATAAATGGATACTCAGCGTAAGATTGATTTCAATTCAGTTAAACAAGATTGGATCAGGTCCATTTGCTGATGATCAACGAGAGATAAACTGCAAATCGGAAACTTTGGCACTTCGGTCAAACGATGTTTGTACAAACCGGAGCCTAATGGAGAGAATGCCGAAAACTCGTCAATAACGGCTAAGCCAACGCCTTTTTGAACCAAAGCGAGCGCAAGGTAGTAAGTATGAACCGTTACAACCTCATTCGGCTTAACATCTTCTTGTTGTAAGGTATCAGACAACAGTTCAGCAAGCGGGCCACTTGCCTTTATTCCAATAATATTGGCGCCATTCAAAACAGAGAGATCAATTGTTTTATATTGGCTTTCCAAATCTTGGTCGGCAACTAGAACAAATTGCCCTTCCGCTAGGTTCTGTACGTCGATCCGTTCGTCACGAACATCTTCAAAGCCAATACAAATGTCGCATTTCTTCTCAATCAATGCTGGCGCTAGTTCATCCGAGTGCAATGTGGTCAATTCAAAACTCAGATCAGGATGTGTTTTACGGAGCCGTGAAATTGCATCGGGCGCGACAGAGAGGCTTAGTGATGGAAGTACACCGATACGAACGTGACCTCCTTTGCGATTGCGAATATTACTGGCTATTCGGTTGAATGAAGATATTCGCCGATAAATATCCTTTATCTCGTCATAAAGCTCATGTGCCGCTGGCGTCGGATATAAACGGCCTTTCTGCCTGGAAAATAGGTCGAATCCTAGCTGATCTTCTGCGTAACGCAGAACTTTACTTACGGAAGGTTGGGAAACATGCAGCTCCCTTGCAGCACCACTGATCGATCCAGCCCGATAAACATGATAGAAAATTTCAATCTGCCGCAATCTCATAAACTGATTTTGACTTGATTTATCCCACAGTTCAACCGCTAAATAAATGGCAACATTTGGAATCCAGCCACGTATAGAAACTTCCGCTTTCCGGATAAAACAAAACCATCGGAATGTCCGAAATTGGGGCGCAAAGCGGACTCTAATTACCAATGCGCAACCCGTCCAAATAATCGCTCCACCATTGTGCCATCTCGACCCGTTCGTCCCAATAGCTACCTCTGTTGTAGGCGGCGCGAACAGCATCCTGATCTTTATGCGATAAAGCGCGTTCAATCGCATCTTTTTGCCATTTCCTTGACTCATTTAGAAAGGTTGAAGCTGACGCCCTAAGACCATGCGAAGTAACCTCTTCCTTCCCAAAACCCATTCTTCGAAAAGCAACATTCATTGTATTCTCACTTATTGGGCGGTTTGGGGTATAGAATGAAGGAAAAACATATCCGTCGCTTAAATCAAGGTTTCTCAATTCTGTAAGCATGCCTATTACCTGTGTGGAGAGCGGCACAGTATGGGGATAGCGATTTTTCATCCGCCCTGCCGGCACATGCCAAGTTGCGTCTTCAAGCTTGATTTCTGGCCATTCAGCTCCTCTTAGTTCTCCTGGCCTCAGAAAAACATGCGGAGCAATGCGCAAAGCAATCTTGGTTACTGGTTGCCCTTCGAATTCGTCTATTGCTCTCAGAAATTCGCCGAATTTTTTGGGTTCAAGGATTGCTGCATAGTGCGTAGCTTTGACTGAAGTTAAGGCCCCCTGGAGAGTGCTTGCCGGATCAGTTTGGCACCTGCCAGTCCAAACGCCGTAACGAAATACGCGACTGGCAAAGGAACGAGACTTTTTTGCAGTCTCATAATTCCCTCTTGCTTCGAGCTTTCTCAAGCCTGTGAGCAACATTTGTAGATCAACTTCAGTGATTGGCATTTGCCCGATTGCAGGTTTCAGGAGATCGAGAAACCACCGAGCCTTTTTTATGGTGGCGTCGGCGCGGCCTTCCTTCACCATCTTCGTTTCGATATATTCCTCGGCGATCGCTGAAAATGTATTTTCCGCACCCAGCTTGGCTGCTGCTTTTTCCTTTTTGCGTTCCATCGCTGGATCAATGCCTTCGGCTATTTTACGCCGGGCATCATCACGCAGTTCTCGAGCCTTCGCTAAACTAATCTCCGGCCACGATCCCAAAGCTAGGCGTTTTTCTTTGCCACCAAATCGATATTTCAATCGTCATAGCTTCGAACCGTTAGATGGTACTTCTACACAGAGGCCTTTGCTATCAGACTTCTTGTATGATTTTTCCTTTGGCTTGAACGCTTTGATTTCGGTAACTGTTAGCGGCATATGGGGGCATCGCTTTCTTGCATAAAGGGGCATTTAATTCCATATGCCCCCAATGCTGCCCCCAGAAAATCGCGATTATGGGATTTTGTCGCTGATCATTAATGAACGCAAACGTACTGAAAGCACTGTAAATCCTTAGGTACAGCGAATTTCGGTGAATAGCAATGTTCGGATAAATGGTGCCAGAAGATTCATGACGGCGTTTTTCCATAGTTGAACATATCGTCACATTTGCCATATATTACAGATAGATATGAGAAAATCGGTTGAACATGCCGAATCATAGATTTTCACCTTTTCGCCCGTCAAAAGGTGAGCTACTAGGGTAGCTGCTAGTTCGAGTCCCAATGTGCCAAAAGGTGGGCTGATGCTCTATAATGCTCTAACACAAATGCGCGCCAAGAATTTGGACAAAGGCAAATATGCCGATGGCCAAGGGTTATGGCTTGTCAAACGATCAAAGATCGCCGGCAAATGGCAGTTGCGGATTGTCATCCGGGGCAAGCGCCGCGAAATGGGGCTCGGGCGCTGGCCTGATGTATCGATTTCTGAGGCTCGCGAGCGTGCCGCAAAAGCTAGACGCGTTGTTCGAGATGGACTTGATCCGATCGAGGAGCGCAAGAAAGAACGCGAAAAACCATCCGCCGTTACACTCACGGAAGCTGCGCAAGGCTGTTTTGAAGCAAAAAAGCGGGCCTCAAAAACAAGAACGCTGTGAAGCGTTGGATGGGGCTGCTCAATCATCATGTCCTACCCATAATCAGTGATAGACCGGTTGAAGATATTGATAAGCATATGATCAAGAAAACGCTGCAACCGATCTGGCATGAAAAAGCGGAAACCGCGCGCAAAGCGATTGGCCATATTGGGCAGGTCATTCAATATTCAGCTGCGCTTGGGTTGGACGTCGATATGCAGGCAACAATGAAGGCCCGGGCTTTGCTCGGAAAGCAAGCGCACAAGGTGCAGCACATTCCATCCATGCCGTATCAAGAAGCACCGAAATTTTATCAACGTTTGAAAACCGAGTCCGGCGTTGTGCCTCTAGCATTGCGATTTCTGATCCTAACAGTTGCGCGAACAACTGAAGTTCGTTTGGCCACCTTCGATGAGATTGAAGGTGATGTGTGGACACTTTCAGGCGAGAGGACGAAGACTGGTCAGAAACACCGTATCCCTTTGACCAAGGAAGCGCTTGCAGTAGTTAAAGCCGCCCGCGAACAATCAGACAACCAGCACTTGTTCAACGCTATGCGCGGCAAACCAATGTCAGATATGGCGATGTCGCTTTTTATGAAGCGCGAGGGATATGGAGCACGTCCGCATGGCTTTAGGGCGACCTTTCGGACTTGGGTAGAGGAGCAAACTGACACACCCTTTGAAGTTAAGGAGAATGCTTTGGGACATTCGGTAGATACCGGCGTAATTGGTGCTTATCAAAGATCCGACCGCCTCGAAAAAAGGACGAAGCTGGCCAGCCTTTGGTCCGATTTTCTTTTTTGAGTTGAAGCTGAATACAAAAACCGAAAAAAGCGTATCCCTTGACTTTTCCCTACCGTGATTATCATCACGCGCACCATCGGCTCAAAAATCATATCTCCATTAAGCGGATTAACTTGGAGATAATTTCAACATGCGAATATTGGCTTCGAACATCATTATCGGAAGCGCCTTAATTCTATCTGGGTGTACTACACATAGGCAGGTCTTGGAATTAAAGCGAGACAACTTAGGCGCAATCTCTGAGTCCTTAGATGACATCAAATCACAAGCAAACTCCGGAAGCTTCGATCCGAGTCGGTACGATCTGTACCTCCTCCTCGATACGGATATTTTTAACTCGGCTTTCAAGAAGTTTGGCGAAGGCAGTTTTACTTTAGCTGAAAATAACAGACCGATAAGAATCGATGTATCCAATATTGACTTTGATTCCAGAGCTGGAAACGCTCGATTTCAAATTGACGCTTCTGCTACAGATTTAAGGACCAATGTAACAGCTGGAATCAAGTTGGACTCGCGTGTGATAATTGAACGAATCAATGGCGATGACGCTCTCTATGTACGGTTGGTAGCTACCAAACTAGTGCCCGAACTGAGATGGGGAATCTTGAACTTCGCTAAATCGAAATTCGTTAAACGTCTGCTTGAACTGGAGGCAACCAAAATCACGAGCAAACTGCCTAAGGTCTCCATACCTATCAACACGGAGTTTAAATTTGGTCAACCAGCACGAACTGAAGTGTCCGGTCGGCTGCCCACCGGGAATGGTAGTTGGATTAAGGGGAGAATCTCATACCCCGACACCCATATAAAAAGCGGAATTGAGGTAAAGCACATGATCTTTCTAGATAATGGCATACATCTATTTGCAAATGTGGAGACAGGACAATGAAGACGAAAATAACCGTGATACTGGCAATGGTTTCATGTTCGGCATGCACCACTTTTCCAATGCCTGGACAAATAAAGAAATTGAACGCTGAAATCCAATTGATTGAAAATAAAATTGCTGCCGATGAAAACGAAATTCGGGACAGTACCGATGAAATTGGAAGTTTGGAGAATTCACTTGTTGCGGAACTGAAATATCGACCGATAATCAAGTGGGCGGAGACTATTTCTCAGCGCAGTCCGACTGATCGCGAATTGACCTTTGAGCAGACCTCCCGTGGTGGATATCTCGGGCGACGCTCACCGAGATGCCGACCCTTTGGATATTCAACGCACGGATGGTGGTATAGAATTCGTGATAGGGACTCTACGGGACTCAAGGTCAAAATAGGCGCGCTGAGTGTAACACCCAAAGAAGATGGTTTGGAATTCTCCAATAGATTGTCCTTCGAAGGCACGACAGCGGTTGAAGGTAAGTACCGTCCAGTATGTCTGCCATGGACTCCTCGGGTGAATGCTAGAATCTCGGCAAGAGCATCTGCAAATACTGTTTTTGGATTAAATCTCAAATCTGACGATTTGAACAAACTAGCATACGCTTTAGATTTGAAATCACCAAATCAGATAAATTTGCGAATGTCAGTTGGGCTCGGAAGGATTGGAAACATTAGGTTCAGAGTTCCCATCAAGAACGTTGCTCGAAATTTAGCGAAGGGAGAACTTGATCTGCTGTTTAAGAACAATGGTAACGTCGAGCTTCCAAACGGCGATTTGGTAACATATTCGCTGGAAATGGCTAACACCAGCGTGAAAGCTTCCAAAGATGGTGTAAAGGCTGCCGCTGACATAGAAATTCAATTTTCCGACTAGATTTGAATGAGCAGAAAGGTACGTTTAACTCGACCAGATCTTGCGACCCAGTCCAACGTCAAAGTCATATTCCAGCCAAATGCCGCCCAAAACTTTGTTGTTTTTCTTTAGACCCAATGTTTCTGCGACCGGGTGGCTTGCTGATTTTGCGAGTTCAAGTGAGTATTGCCCCTTAAGAAAACCACCGTTTGATATGTTCTTTGGCTTCGGGCTAACGCAGATTATTTCCTTTAATGCAGCAAAGTGTGGAGTTTCAGCGTCTCGAATCTGTTGCAACATGATCTGCGGCATCCCAGCGTCAGGCAAGGGAATTTTGTACTGACGCGCTGCGGCGGCTGGCAGGAACTCAGCCAGAAACGTCGATATCTCTTCAATCGAACTGATATCATGCGTTTCGTTTTTTCTCGGTGGTCCCGAGACCTTCATTATCGTTTCTTTGACTGGCCTTTCTGTTGGTGAGAACTTACGAAAATGCCATATGTCGACATCTACCGAGGCATTCATCGGAGAAGTAGATTTTCTGACGATTTCTCCGACTGATTTGGGATACCCAAATACTTCTCTCCCTGCGGCCATCGCAGCAGATGAGTCCACAAAAAGATAACTTGGCAGCCAATACAGTTTTCTTTTCTTTGATTTCGGCTTTTCTAGTCCACTTACAAGAGACCACAAACCTATATCAACTTCACTGACTACGCCTTTCGATTTGTCTAGTGGATCGCCCGAGCCCATAGATTCTACATAAATCGATGTAACTAAAACCCAACTCGTCATTACCGAAAATGCAAAAGCATTATCGGTAGGTTCATTTAACGCCAAGTCGCACAGCCGTTGTTGGTTCTTTGTATCGCCTTTAACAAACATGGCGTGCATTAGGCAGTCTTTAGCCACATATGGCGGTAAGCCGACGATATCCCCAGGAAGACTCGCATATCTTTGTTTCAATTTAGTTCTCCCAAACTGGTCTTAATCTGTGCTTGAAGGTTATCGTCAGAACCTATTCTGAACTTTTCCCTCAGACCTTGGCTGCGTGCAATATGTTGTTTTGATTTTGATTTGTTTGTCGCACCCAATACCAGCGCTTTAATTAAATGAAATCTTGATCGTGCTGTCGGGAATATCATGGCATAGTTGGCAAGCGGCTTAATTATTTGATCCAGCTCATTTGGACTTTGGTGGTTTTCTTTCCGAGCCAACGCGAAGATTAGCGGTGGTGCCGCATAGGCCTCAATCGAACTAAAATTGCGTGGCGGCAACTTAACCGAGAATTCGTGAGCCGTTTTAGCCCATTGCAGCGCCAAGTCACGTTGGTTCAAATCCCAATGAATCCTAGCATGCAGTCCCGCGCATATATGTTGTGATTGTAGGTCGCCTTTGCCGGCAATCAGAGGGTCCGCTAAGTTGATGTGATTGAGTGCCTGTTCTGGTTTACCCTGAGATAAAAAAAGTGACGCCAGCGAATATTCAACCCAACCTTCGTGCAGTTTGTGTCCTCTGCGAACCGCCGACTCTTTGAGTTGAGAAAAATGAAACTTGGCAACTTGGGCCTTTCCTTGTTGATGCGCGCCTAGACCAAGCAGAGTGTGAATGACTTCAAATAAATGTTGTTCATCCACGGCGGACGAAAGATGCGAAAATGCTTCACTAAAAGCAACTTCCCCCTTCTCCCACTCCCCAAAAACGAAAAATAACAAGCCTTTAGCTGCCAGTCCATGAGCTACTGACCGACCATTATTGATCCCAAGGCCAATTTTGGTTGCTTTGTTTGCGAAATAGTGAGCCAAAGGCAAAAGCCGAAATATCCCAACAGTGTAAGCTAATGAAGCATATCCGCGAACTCTCGCAAGTTCGTTAGATCCTTCAGAAAGATTATATTTCCCGAGGCGCCATTGCGCCATAAGAAGATCAGCAAAGTTTCCAGTAAAGTATGACGTTTCAGCTTCAATAGCTGATGCCCGAGCCAAAGTGTCTTTTGATCGCTTATTTTTGATCTCAAAGCGCTCATTCCTTCTGTATCGCTTAATGCTTGTGTCTGCACCTTTGACGTCACCGATCGCCCAAAGGCACTCCGCCGTTTCTACGTTCCAAGAATTAACTCTGGCCGCAATTGCCTTGTTCGATTTGAGTTGACGGACGGCATTTTCGTAAAATTTGGCAGCGGAACGAAAATATCCTTTATCCGCGGCGATGTCGGCGGCACGACTATGCAATATTGCTGCTCTTCCAGATGCTTGTGCATTTTCCCACAGCAAAGCCAGTTCATGCACCTCAAGCGCTATTCGGTCACCGGAATCCTCTTTGGCCGAAGCACTTCTCGCCAATGTTTCGAAGATCGATGATATTGCGCCTTCGGGAGATATTTCCAACACACTCTTTGAAACAAGACCATGGGCCACCTCCAATGCCAAAGGTTCTGAATTTGACCGACGTGCTAGTCTGAGGCGCACCAGAGCCTCCAGGTGATCAGTGGGAGAGTCTCTCAATCCGATTCGAGAAGCTGCGTTTTCTAGGAATTCGGTGCTGGCCGGTCGGCTATAACAGCTTATCAGCCGCAGCATCATAAGCTGGGGCCTTGTTAACAATCCAAGGCGCTCCTTTACAATATCATCTAGGGGTTGATCCGTTGAAGAGACACCTTCTTTTTTAGCAAACGCTATTTGAATTGCGTAAAATGGATTTCCGCCGGAGACTTCGACAACTGAGTCCCAATCATTCTCTGGGCCTAGTTCGATGGATCTGAATAACTCGCCGAAATAGGTTTTTGCAATCGGACCTAAGGTCAAAATATGCGCAAGAGAAATTAGATTAGGATGTTTAACCAATCCGCATTGTGATTTTTCGCGCGTAGCCAACAAGATTTTTAGATTAGCATTCTCTTGCGCAAGTGATCCAAACACCCGTTCAGACTCAGGATCGATCAAATGACATTCATCAATAACAATGAGCATGCTCTTTGAGCAGCTAAGCAGTCTCATCATTGACGTTGCAAAACCCGTCAGCAAAGACAGCTTTTCAGAACGAATGATCGGCACCTCGATTGCCTGACGGAAGATTTCGTCGGGCAAGATTTCTTTGAAGAGAGAAATATGCTGTGCATTTTGTCTGTCTTTTGCCAATTGCGCAAGAATTAAGCTTTCAACTTCTTCTATGCTCATTTTTGAAACGAGTTGAGCAGTGGCTTTGTGAATGACATCTCCGATAACACCTAGTTCATGTAGGGCACCAGATGGAGAACATTTGATGAAGCTCAAAGATCCAAACTTTTGAGCTTGATAGTCCATGATATGGTTCAAAATTGCGGTTTTTCCAATTCCCCTCTCGCCGAAGACTCCACATAGCTGGAACCCCTGTGAATTCAGTTTTCCAGAAATCGTCGCGAGTTCTCTATTTCGACCAACCAGCTTTAATGATGTTGATGGCTTTGCTTCCAATATACTGACTTCTTCTGGAAGCTCGCCGATCAGCTCGATTTTCTTGCTGTAGCGGGTAAGTGCTTTGGTTCCTGTATTTATCGGTTCACCGTGTACGAACAACCTTCCATCGGAGCCGGAGCCACGATAGATTGAGCCGAAATTTAGCGACATTCGTGCGATGACGCCAATTGCTGATATGGACTCTTGTAGATCAACCAAGCTTTGTTTGAGGCTCTCGGCAGTTGTGGCGTACCGACTGCATGAAGCTCGAATTAAGACTCCCTTCTCATCATATGAAATGCGTTCAAACGCGCCATTCAATGCGGATATCCATTGGTAACAGCGCAAACATATTGATAAAATGACGCTGGGCTCTATGGCTGTCTCAGCCGCTGCATCCTGCAGCTTGATACAAATGCAATATTGCTCTTCCGTGACGCTGAAAGGGTCGCGTACTTGTTCTTTAGGATCAATTTTGAGATTTGTTCGTCGGTCTTTATTGACCAAACCTGGCTGCGAAAGTCTCGCATGAATGTCGAATAGCGCCGGACCGTATCTAAATGTCTGTGACTCCGCGCATTTGAATGGCAATTTAAGTTCGTTAATCCAGCCCTCGGTTGTTGCTGTTCGAATGGAGAAGCCAGTTGCCTCAGTAAATTTTCTCGATGCTTCTTTTACCCCCGATGCTGTTTCTTCAAAACCTGTTTGTTCTCCGAATTCCCTTTTTATGTATAGTGCGCCGTCGCCTGTTGTTTCTCCAAAACGAAATCCTTGCTTGGCTATAATATCTGAAAAAACTCTATCGCCTCTAATGAGCCGTCCCGAGACAATCTCGCCTGCCCGAGCGCCGATTTCCGCCTTTAGCTTTTCATATATTTTGCTGAAGCCACAGACATCAAATCCGACTATTTTTGCTCGGTAGCTTTTGAGGTTCGGAATACCGGGCTGCGGTGTGTCAACCAAAGTCTGTTTCGCCGTAGATAAATGAGGGATAACCGGAGATAGCTCGTGCGCACTGGCGACCCGACATTACAGCTGATTCAACCGCTCCCATGTCCGAGTTATTTTTTGTCCAATCGCCTGCCAGGAATAAATTTGTGAAATCTGTATTGTCGCTTCGGATTCGATGCCTGACAGTTCCGGACGGGGTATTGACGTAATATTTGGCTGGATCGCTGTTCAATGTACTGTGCATGTCCAAAACGTGATGTACACTGAACTTCCCACCTTTGCAGAATCCTGGCATAAAGCGCGGAGCATTTCGTTTTAACCACGTCTCCGTTGATTTTGTCGCTAGGTCAGCATTGTTTCCGTTACCAAGTTCATCCTTAGGGAAGGCTCCAACAAAATAGGATAAGCTTTCTGCTTCACCGTTTTTGTTAGAGACAGACTCCTGAGCCAATAGAAAACTCATGTCAGCCCAAGTATCAAGAGGCAATCGTCCACCAGTCACGAGTCCGTTTCTTGTAAATCCACGGATTTTCTCGGCCGGTACCTTGCTCCACAATTGCGCCGATATCGTCGGGGTGCTGGATTCTTTGTCCATCATGTTGCGCCAACGAGGGCTATCCACTGATAGTTTTTCGGTGAACTCTTTAGATATGCTCGTTGGAATCGCTAGAACACAAATGTCAAAGTCATTTCCCTTCACTAGGCTCTTGTTGGTGCTACCGGGCGGATCTTCACCCAAAGCGTCTTCTAAGTCTATCCCACTTTCGTTCAGATCATCTCCCTGCTTAAGTTGTTCAAAGAAAGGCCGATCTGGCCAACACCTTCGCGAAACCGAGCCTCCATCAGTTAAAAACTTAAACGTTGGATCATATTTGCCGATACGATCTTTGGTCACTGCTTGTAGTTGAAACCGGATTTCTGAGATTTCGTGGTTCTCGTTCGGCACGACATCTGTCACCTTGTGAAAAAAATGAAAATCTACTCCTCTACGGCGCAACACATCATAATATGGAAGAACAAATACCTCACCCATGCCGCCATTCATTTGATAGAAAATCGAACCGTGAACATGAAACATCATCCGCAAGAAGTTTCTCAGCCCGGTGCCGGCCGCTATGTTCGGCTTTTCCGCATCGCCATCAATATATCCAAATGAATAGTGGTACAATGCGTTGTAAAATACGCTTCTTAGCGCTCGCTCACTGGCTTTGTGCTTTACAAGCCATTCTCTCAGTTCGAGATCGTTGATGGTATCATATCCCTGATCCCAGACTCGGTCTTTCAACGCTCCCCTAACGATAGTCACTAGTAAATTCAAAAGGCCAAGAAGATCGGCATTCTTTACCGGCCAATCCAGCCTTCGGATTCGGTGATTGAGAACGTCAAGAATCTCTATGATTTCCCCAATGACCTCGTCAGACATTGATCGAGCGGAAAGCCCTTCCAACTTGTCGGCCACCAGGTTCATGGTCTTTGCGATTTCTTCAAGCATCAAACTGTCGGAGAACTGTATGTTTTCTGGTTCTTCACTCGCTTTAGAACGCGACAAAGAAATATGTTCTCCAAGATTTTCTAACTTTGCAACTTCAACACCAAGCCACCGGGTTAGTTGTGTTAGTATTTCCAGAATTGTGGTTTCTGGAGGGTCTTTCCCGGGGCATTTTCCATTGTCGGGAAACTTTATTCTGACTTCTCGCCACCACCAAGGGTCCTTTTGCATTAACGAGAATTCACGTTTTGGGAAGAACGCATCGTCGAATTTCAAGGGGCAATCTGATGAGTACTCATTCCATTCATCATAAACATCATGTAGTTGTCCAAATGTATTGTGGTAGAAGCCGCACAAAATGTGCAGACCGTGTTCAAAGTTCTTCAGGGTCTTCTGATTGCGTCCTGATGCACATTTCCCACCCAAGCGCCATCCCATCGTGTAAACATCGACCTCAAATCGATCTTTCCAGTTTGGAGACTCCGTGATTTCCCACGCAGCAGCAAGCGCTGCCGGGCCTCCGCCGAGAATTGCTATTCGAGTTTTCCTTGATTCCACCATTCGATCTTTCCAGAATTGATCATATTTGCTCGCCGACAAAGGTAAAGAATTCGGAATTCAGAATTGTAACCTTGTTGTCAATTCGTGAAATAAATCCTTTTTGTTGCAGCTCATTGACTACGCGTGAAACGGTTTCCCTAGTTGAATATATTCTACGAGCAAGCTCCGCTACGCTCGGCATGTTATCAATCGTAAGATTTGAGCCATCGATGGCACCCTCGGTACCAGCGATACGAAGCAACTCTGCATAAGTTCTACCAGCGACGGTGAGTGCGGATAGTTCGAACATCTTTTTGCTAGTCTTTCGAAAGCGATCGACAATCTGTTGTGTAACGAAAAAACAAAACTGACCATCACTTTGCAGAATTGAAACAAAGTCTTGTGCATCGAACTTTGCTACAATAAGCGCCGTTTCGCTATAGACATCAGCTGAGCGGTCAGAGGTGGTGATCGCGGCCATTTCTCCAAAAAAGTCGCCTTTGCGGAAATCGTTGAACCAAATCTGGTTCCCTTCTCCGGAAAATAATAGCGCCTTAGCTTTTCCTTCTAGTACAAGATATGCAGCTCTAGAGGCCTCGATAGACGATATGACTTCTGCGTTAGCAGGATATTCTTGAATTCTTGCAGAGCTCAATATTCGATTTCTTAAGTCGTCGTCTGCAATTTCAAAAGTATCTAATAGTTCTTCAAATAATCGCACGTGCATAGAATAAAAACGCCCCCTGTGTTCTAGCTAACACAAGTTACGTTTATTATACAAACTATCTGCCACACCTTAGCAGCGCAACCTCGGGCTTAACGGGCTGCAAGCAAAAGGAATCGTACCCGCGGATTTCTTAAATTGTTTGTTCGCTCGGCCTGCTTCCTTAACAATGCAGCAGAATGGTGACGAGTTCATCGGCCATTTTATGCGGCTTCTAGAGGCTTAGCGCAAACAGAACATCAAACAGTTTCATAAATTTCATCGGCGTAGACTGCTTCGAGGAACTTTAGCCATCCGGTCTTCTTTGCAAATGACAGTCCGCTATAGTCAAGGCGATCCTTTCGAAACTCCGCAAAACTCGATGGCGAGAAAATAGATATTCCCAGTGCTCTTTCGTAGTCCGAGCCGAGTTTCGCATTCAATACGATAGATTCGGATGCTGATAGAAATCTTTTCGCTGCGTTGCGAACTTTCTTGGGGAAATCTTCCGACATAAATGCGGAGCAGAACGCGGCTATGTCAGATAGTGATTTGCTCTGATATCTCGACAATCGTCTACTTCCATCTGACAACGCAATTCGAATTTTCGAATTGGTTTGCCTTTCAGCCAAGTCAAGCGCTGACAAAGCTATGACGAATTTTTGAAAGGCAACAAGTAGACTTTGTTGTTGCTTCGTATCGAGAGAAACAGCCACACAAGAGTCCGTTGTCCATGCTGGCGAAAAAGAATCCGAAAACGCCGCGGCCATTTTCTCGCTATCCATTTCTTCTCCGCGGCGTAGTCTGTTAGTTGCAATAGTCGCTGCGCCCGATAGGTCGAGGCCAGCGCCAGACAATTCGTCCACTGAGCCCACGGCAGTGTCCGCAAATTCGTGAATTTCATATAAAAGTTCTACATTGCTCATCAAGCATGCATCAAAGACAACAACTCCTATTGAACTGTCTTGGCGTAAGTTTGCGATCTGGCCGAGTGCTCCTTTGAGTTCAGGTACGGACACAAAGTCATCTTGATCAACAAGCACCGCTCTGCTGAAACCCGCAGACAGATTCCCAAACAGTTTTTTATTTGTGCGGAACATTGGCATATGGCTAACCGCTCCCCTGCCAAGATAACTGCCAGTGCGGTTGTCCTGAAAGGCCAAACCATGACCGGAAAGAACCAGAACATCTAGTTCTGCAGGGCATCTGGCAAATGACCATGAACAAAAGTCCACGAGTCCACGAGGATCTCCGGTGTTGGTTTCGCCTAGGGTGTACGTTTTGAAACGCCTCTTAGGGTCAAGAATCCACCGCATTGTGGGATGAGAGACTCCATCCAGCTGCGCAACTCCGGCAATTTTTTCATTTGTCAGTTTTTGTTGCAGTTGATGAAGTTGCCTCCAAAGGGCTGGGGCCAGCGATGGAAACGCCCCAGAGGAAGATGCATCGCCAGCCCCATAGATCGAAAATTTTATTGGCCAAGACATCTCGGGCTCCTAAAATCCAAGATTGTCTTTGAGTTCGCCATAACAGCTTCCGCCCTTGTCCAGTAACTCACCAATGTCTCGTCCAACACCGCGCGATCCGCCTGAATACTTCTCGATCATTCGATCAACGGCTTCGCCGAAGTCTTGGCAACCGCCCCCACGACTGAGATTCTCGTCGACAACTGGATTCCCTAGAACTCCTATAGGAAGACTTATTCCTTCAATGGAAAGAACGCCCATAAGGTAAGAAAAGGATGACAATCCATCTGCAGCGGCTTTTCGTTTTGCCTTTTCCCCATCGGCATCAGCAAGGCGTTTGCCGGCCTGCTTCAATCCACGGGAACAGATCATTAACTGTTCTACGAATCGGTTTGATCCATCATCAAACACCTGTGGAGTTTCCGCCCCGAAGTCGGTTGGATCCAAAGGTGTAACCGAACGACTGTTACCCATGGGGTTGTAGGGTGGCGGGCCAAATCCGCCATTGCCCGGGCGACCAGGCCATAAACCTCTAGAATAGTCGGGATACATCGGGTCATATGCGGGCGGCATGCCCCATCCTGGATAATATGTTGTCATTGGTTTTCTCCTTGAATTGCTAACAACAATGACTTCTGCCTGACTTTTTCTACTGTTGCGCGTGAGCGGGATCACGGTGGTCTTAAGTGCCGCTGCAGTTAGTCTGGAACCCCTCAGGTTCGGTCGCAGCAAAGTGTTGTTCCGTTGGCATTGCGTTTTCTTATTCTGACCCTGGCGCGAACAACAAAAGTTCGTGTGGCCACTTTTGATGAGATTGAAGGGGACGTCTGGACACTGTCTGGCGAGAGGACAAAGACAGAGCAAACACCGTATACGAAGTCGATAACAACACCCTTTATCGGTGCGACATCGTAGACAAAACGGCAGCAGACTTCGGCTTGTGCATGAGCTTCTTCTTAAACAATGATGGCAAGGTAAGTATCTGGACTCCTGACAATCTTGAAACCGGGGAGCCAACAGAACCAATCGACTTCGTTCATCGCTTTACCTGCACATACGATCTTTCGTGGATCACTGATGCTCTAGCGTCTAATGTTTGGTTTGAACAACTGACTGAGTAAGGTCACTACTCAGAAACGAATTCGCAGCCCAAAGACGGCCCGTTGGGAAGTCTTGATGGGCTGTTTTTTTGTTTTTACTGACTTTACGAAAACCATCCAGAATGCAGTCCAAAATTCGATCTCTGTCTCGAGATGGCTCGCATCATAAATCAGTTTCAGAATCTACGGTTCCAGCTAAGATTTTTCAAGTTCGATAATCTGTGGATTGTCAATGAATGCCTCTACTTCTCGAACTTTAGTTCGAGAATTGGGTTTGGACTGTGCACACCATGCCGGATCTGCCATGATCTGCAGAGACTGCAGCCATTCCTGCGGCTCTAACTCTAGCTTTTTTCCAAATACCAATCGGTTCGAGGTGGCTGAATTGATGATTTCGCGCTTTTCGTTAGGATTGCCAATTTGTTAGCTGGAATAAAGGCTTTTTGCTTGTTCGAGGAATTTGTGCAGCCTTTGTAATCTGACCTGCTGATCGTCGGTTCTTGATGCCATTTCTTCCCAGCGCTTCTGCTCCAACAAGATTTGCGATTTCTTCTCGCTGTAGACATGCTCATCAATCAGGTCATCAATGAGCTTGTCGGTCAAACGCGACAAACGGTCTTTGAGTTTTGCCAATTCCAAGGGTGCGCGAACAGACGTTTCATTCTCTCCCTGTTCCCGGATATAGGCAGATAACTCTGTGCGAAGGGATGCAACGTTTTCTTCCGTTAGCCTGTACCGTTTCAACAGAGATTGTATTTTCTCCTCAATCAAATCTCCGCTCACCGTTTTGGTTTCACAATCGGGCTTGTGGCAGCGATAGTAGACCTTCTGGCGTTGGATCTCTGGAGTCATGGCGCCTTTGCAGTGGCCGCATCGAAACAGGCCTCGAAAACGGCAATTGTGTTTGTTTGACTTTTTTAGCGTTCGGCCAGCCCTGACATCTGCTACTTTCTGAAATAATTTGGGTGATACAATTGGTTGGTGAACGCCCTGGAAAACTTTGGAAGTTGACCTAACGTCGATGATACCGGTGTAAAAAGGATTACGAAGGATATTTTCGATCGCTTTTTTGGAAAGTAAATTTTCCCGGTGATTGCGTAAGCCAATGCGCTCAGCTTCAGGCACAATTGATCGAAACGAGTAATTGCCAGTCGCATAAAGCTCATAAAGCTCTTTGATAAGAGGGGCTCGGATTGGGTCTGGCGTTTTTGGCTTACCACCACCATTGTCCAGATACCCCAGTGGTGCGGCCCACGGATAGAGCCCTTGTTTAAGACGGCCATTCATTCCCTTGATACATTCCTCACGCAGATTGCGGATGTAATCTGCTGCCACGACTGCTTGCACATCGGCTACCAGACGTCCGCCGCGACTTTCGAAATCCAGGCTTTCGGTGACGAAGTGGATTTTGAAGCCAGCATCAGCGAGTTCGCCGATTTTCGCCCAGTCAGTAAAGTTGCGGGCGGAACGGTCAATTTTGTGAATGACTAAACCATCCGCCTTTCTCCGTTTCAATTCGGAAATCATTTTGTTGAAAAGCGGCCTGCCTTTTTTGGCAGCGGTTTCTTTTTCTTCGAGCCATTTGGTGACAGTGATTTCGTTGCGCTCAGCGTAAGCAAAAATCGCGTCTCTTTGCGCTTCAAGGGACACACCATCTTCCTGTTTCAGGGTCGAAACGCGGGTATAAGCAAAACAATTTTTCATAGATTTTAGGGGTTATGTTCAGAATCTATCATATCTTCAGTTTCTGTCGAATCTTCTTCCTTCCAAGGCCATGTGCCCTCACGCTCCATGCGCAAATACATGCGTTTGCAGATTTTTAGATAGTCTTCGAGATGATCGCGTTCGTTCATCTGCCTATTATCTGCGGAAAAAGATGATCATCGTAGGGGCGCGGATATCGGTAGGCTTGATATTCAGCGGATTGTTCGAGCAGAGAAGGTGCTACTTTTTCGGCCATTAATCATAAGCTGCACCGCGCAATGATAGTTGGGAAGCCTTTGCAGATCAGTCGGTTTCAATCCATCGAGTTGTTTTGTCAGGAGCGCAGCGTCTCGGACGCCGACACGAAAAGCCATTATACTGCCGACATTACCGATAATCGCGTCAAAAATATCACGCTCGGTCTGACCGATATGTTGATGAGCCAGGATTAAGCCCAATCCATATTTTCGCGCTTCTGGAAGCAAGTCGGCAAATGCGGTGGATGTGAGCGCATGAAATTCATCGACATAGAGGAAGAACGGTCTGCGCTGGTCTTCAGACACATCATGGCGTGAAAAAGCAGCATGCATGATGTTGGAGGCGATGAGACCGCCCAGTACATTGGCGCTACTCGCACCGATTTTTCCTTTGGCTAGATTAACAATCAACGCCCCTCCATCGTCCATGATCTTTCGGAAGCGGAGAGGTTTTTCAGGGTTGCACAATGCTTGCCGTATTCGCGGATCGGCAAGAAAAGCGCCAAGCTTGTTCGCGATTGGAGATACGCCATCGATGGAGGTGGCGTAGTTCATCTTGGGATATTCCATTGTCCAAAAGGCACGGACCTGTGCATCGGTGACAGTGGCAATCACTTTGCGGCGAAATTCTTTATCGACGAAGAGCGGTACGATCTGGCTGATATCGGCCGCTGGCTGTTCCAAAAGCGCGAGCACTGCATAACGCAGCAGATGCTCCATGCGGGCACCCCAACTGTCGGACCATTGCTTTTTGAGGGTTTCGATAAGACCTGCGGCGATAAGCGGTCGTAGATAAGCAGAACAGCGGGTAAGCGGATTATAGCCATAGGGTGAATCTGGATCGGCAACGGACCAATAGACGGCGCGATCACCTAATTCGTCTGCCAGCTGGTCCCAGAAGAGGACTAAATACTTTAAGTTTAATACATGGTATTATTAGATAATAAAAAATCTTGATAGTAAAATACCCCCATTTATACCCCCAATATATTTCCTTGGTAGGGTTCAGCCGGGGAGCTAATTCTTAGCTGGTTTGTTTTGGTGCAGGCCCACCGGGCACAACTCAGTTGCCTTTTAGATGCGTCCCGCCAAGTTCTTTCGGTGTCCCAGTGCTCGCTCTATCAATATTGTGTGCGACGCAGAAGCGCCGCTAGACGTTTGCCTCGATCGCATCAGATAAATACTCCTCAGCGTTCAATAGCCTGACGCGAGGAGAAAATGCCTTGTGAAAGGCTTCAGCCGAAGTTTGCAACCAAACGTGTTGGTCGTTCCATTGTGAGTGATCCATAAAATTGGAATCATAACGATAAAGAATTATTCGGCAGGCAGTCTTGTTGGGAATCTCCCGCCAAAGTAGTTCAGCACCGATCTCCGCCTCAATCTGCACCTTTTCTTCTTTCAGCATGTGAAAATAGGCTGTTGCACTTTCATCACCCAAATAGAGTTCAACGCCTATCCGTTTTTCGCGGCTATTGACATCTGCCGCAACATGCATGCCGGAACGGCCAATCGAATACGTGGTCCAATGCTGAGGTTGGGGTTTGCGCGACCGCAGATAGGGGTGTCCTTCAAGTTGTTTGTGCAATGCCTCCCAATAATCACGCTGCGTCCTTTTCAAATCTGTAATCGCCTCACTCTCCAGCCGTTTGCTGGCCTTACCAATCGCACGGGACCATTCGTTAGGCTTTGAAACTATGTTAAATTTTGGCGCGGCTGGGCTTTCGCCGATACGCCATAGTTCTACCTCCAGCCCAAAAAACTGGAACTTCTCGTCGGTTATGTCATTTAACCAATCTAGCACTGCACGATGTTCTTCAGTAAAGCGTGCGGCAATCCAGATGATGGTGACGGCAGTGAGGCCTGAAGCATAGGTTAAGAGCTGGCCAAGATGACCGTGATCGGTGCGCTCGAGCTGATTCTCGATCAACACCCAACTGCTGTCGTCGAGATCCTTACAGAGGATGTCTGCACGAAATGGCCCGACACTGCGCTCCTGCGCCTCAACCTCAAGTTGAAGGCCTAGCGTGCCTGCGAGGATCGCCATATTCTCGTCTTTTGCCAGCCAGGGAGTAAAATCTTGCGCTTCTGTCTTCCAGATTTCACGTAAATCTAATTTTTCGAGACTTCCCAGATTAGTCATCGGTTCCTCTCTGTCTTTTTCTGTTTTCTTGAATAAAGGTTATGTCTCACACTACTCTCTTGTTTAGCTAGAAATCGAGCATCTGATTTAGTTCGCCAAACGTTGCCCGTAAAACCTCTTAAAGACCGCTGGATATCAGCTATTTTTCATTTGCAACCATTTCTCGCGATAAAATCCGATCAATCTCCGGGCGCAAATTTCGGCCATTTCTTTATCGATCCCATTTGACAGGAAAAATCGCCGAAATGCTACTTTCAGGTTTGCATTGCTTGACGGATGGTTAGGCCAATCCGTCGTGGCTTCGTTTGCATATAGCGCTTTTATCTTCGGTGCCCATCCACGAAGAGTTGCAACTCTTACCAAACTTGCGCCCGTCAGCACTCCCCGCAATACTGTGACTATCTGTTCTTCAACATCACCGGGTTGTTGGGCAATTTGCGCCGGATCAATTTTCTTTCGGAGCTCTTTTTCTGCGGCCTTCTCGGCCTCCAGCGCGTCAGCCCTTTCCGCCTCGATAATCCGACCAAGCCAATCGTTACAGAAGTGAGCCGCACCTCCCGGATCAGGAAACAGATTGGCGTGATGGATGTTCATTTTTCTAAGCGTATTCAAACAATCGATCCTGTTCTCATTAGGTATGTGTATCTTGCTCACATATTTTGCTACATCAATCGGATCGTCGGGATTGATAACTCCATTCTCTGATAAATTGTTGAATATTGCCGAGACGATGTTGTCGCTACCGGCCGGGGTCAGGGTGAACAGACCCGCCTGGTTGACAAGACGGGCATTCTCATAGTGCGATGGTTCAAAAATCCAACCTGCCATATCGTCATCGGCCCGTATCGCCGCCATATTCAGACAATAGACCGCCCGCGAGCTATTGTCTTCTCCGGTGGAGTCAGGTTCTGCAAAAGCAAAAAATAACGCAACATAGGGTGATTTTGTCCAATCTATCAGCGGCGTCTTCAGGCCGTGATGCTGACCGAACGCCCAGATTTCTTCTTCTTCTAACTTGCTAACATCAAGTCCGCGTCCTCGCATCGCAAGCTTGAACTGGCCGAGTAATTCGGATTGGTGTTCTGCAGGAACCGAACCGCTTTCATAAATTCGAGACAGCGTGGATGAGAGGTGCCAGTCAAATCCACGTTGCCCACGGTAAACCAATTCACCCTTCGCCAAGTTATGTTCTGGTCTCCGCATGATTTCGATAAACTGTTCCCATCCATCGATCCGGCACGCGGGCACCAATCCATCAACTTCTTCACTGACATAGCCGAAATCCGGGTATTTCGGCAGTTTTTCGAAATGACGTTTCTTTTTTTTTCGCACTTCAACGACGACCTTATTCGTGCGGCCATGATTAAATGATCTTCCCTTTTCAGCCATCGAGCTTTGTCTCCTTACACCATTCCGCGCGGACTTTTCCGGACATCAAGCGCGGGAGGATATAATCGCGAGTTTCGGCGAGGCTTTTATTTTCAGTTTTGTTCGCTTGCCTCTTCCGATACAACACCATTCCTATTTCATCGAATGCCAGCACAATCGGCATTGGCGGTCTGGTAGTTGGCAATCCATGGATATGATTTCGATTCAAACTAGGAACAGCAGAGCCCGCATTAAATGATTCCAGATCGATCTCTCCCAATACATGGTATGCATAGAGCGGTGTTGAGTTTGGATATGCTTTGATCCAAAGAGAAGTATTGAGCGGCCAAAAATCTTCTTCCACAAAGTAGACATTACCCAGAATGCCGCTTCGACCAGTGCACACCCCTGGTCCAGAAACTTTGAACTCTCGGTGTGTTCCGCTCGGTCCACTTGCGGCGATCACCGGAAATTTGCCGTCAGTTCTGGTTTTTTTTGGGAGATCAAAACCCCTCTGCAAAACGAGTGTTTTCTCAAGTGGTGCTAGATCCCATCCCGCCGGCAAGCCATTATCGCCGAAGCTGTCGGGGAAGAGCGAAGCGATTGAGCCGGCTTTTTCAGGGTCGAGGACCAAGCTTCCGAGGATTGCTGTCGGGTCGATTTCCCCGGCAGCTTTGCGGTGGACTGGACCGAAATCGACAAACCAATCGCGAAAAATAGCTTGGGTCATTGCTTCCAAAGTTGCGTTCATCTGCCGGTTCAGTTCGATCTTGTCGTCATGGCAAACGAGGGCATCAGCAATGGCCTGCTGCTCTTTGATGGAGGGCAAAGAGATCTTAATAGATTTTAACGAGGCGGTTGGCCTTGCAATTGCGGGCACACCGGTTTGAGAACGGTTAGCCAAAAGACGTTGTTGACCGATAGGCGACTTGAAAAAGTAGTAAATGAACTCTGGAATCGCCTTTGACCGGTCGCATGAAAGCAGCATTTGACTCTGTGACACCACATAGCGAGGGTAAGGTTCGTTTGGGATTAAACCGACCTGACCTAGCGTTCCCCGGTGCGTAAAAACTAGATCTCCTGGGAATGCATTTGAGTTCTTGAGTTCATCTGCTTTCTGTTGCGTGAGAAATACAACGTTGTTGAGGTCAAGTCGAATATCGTTCAGGTTCCCGCCTCTAATCACGGGCACCCCTGAGCTCACAAAATTGTCAGTTTTAATGTTCGATCCGAACGGCCCCATCGCAATACGCTGCGAAATTTCTTCAATTCTCACTGCTTGCCATTCAATCACCGTCTTTGACCCCAGATAGTGCCTTCTCAATATGCTCCTGCATCTTGCGTCCGTTCTTGAACTGATCCGATAATGTAGCCCGCAACTCCGTGAACCGTCGTTCAAAAGGCACGCCGTCATCCTCTATCGCTTCGCTGCCAACATAACGCCCCGGCGTGAGCACATAGCTATGCTTGGCGATGTCTTCCGTATTCACCGCTTTGCAGAAACCGGGGATATCCTCATAGGGTCTCAGCCTCAACTCTTTGAGATTCTCCGGTTTGGCTCGCCAGCTGTGATAGGCATTGGTGATAGTTTCAATGTCCTCTTCGCTGAAATCACGACGCGTGCGATCGACCATCCGGCCCATATTGCGGGCATCAATAAATAATACCTCGCCCTTGCGATTGCGGTGGCCGTTGACGCTTTTGTCGCGCGCCATAAACCAGAGGCACGCCGGAATTTGCGTCGAATAGAAAAGTTGTCCCGGGAGCGCGACCATACAGTCAATTGCATCCTTTTCCACCATGCGCCGGCGGATGTCGCCCTCGCCACCCGATTGGCTACTCATTGAACCATTCGCCATAACTACACCCGCTGTGCCGCGTGACGCTAAGCGGTGATAAATGTGAGATAGCCAGGCGAAATTTGCATTGCTCTTTGGCGGTGTGCCAAAGTGCTTCCACCGTTCATTTTCTACAAGACTCTCACGCCACCAATCGGACACGTTAAATGGCGGATTGGCCATAGCAAAATCAAACTCGTCATTTGAAAAGGCATCGCGGACGAAACTTCCTTCATTGTTCCATTGAATGTCAGCATCGATTCCACGCACAGCGAGGTTCATTTTCGCCAACTTCCAAGTTGTATTATTTCGTTCTTGTCCATAAATACTGATTTGCCGCTTCGCCATATCAATATCGCGCTGACCTGCATTCTCATTGCGATCCGTATATGCATGGTCTTCGATGAACTTTTCGGCTTGCACGAACATGCCGCCTGATCCGCAGCATGGATCATAAACACGGCCTTGATAGGGTTCTAACATCTCGACAATCACTCGAACCACGGAGCGAGGTGTAAAGAACTCTCCGCCTCTCCGGCCTTCGGCCCCGGCGAAACCTGCCAGAAAATACTCGTATGCGCGACCCAATAAGTCCGTAGTCTTGTCGCCATCACCATTCATATCTATGCCAGAAAATAGCACTACGAGATCGCCGATCATCGTTTTGTCTAATGCGGGCCTTCCAAATTCCTTGGGAAGGACGTCTTTTAATGTGGTTTCATTCGCTTTTTCAATCGCTTCCATTGCAAAATCGATCAAACCGCCAATATCGAATTTCTTGTCTTCGCCGGTAGTCAAGTCCGTTATGTTTAAGCCGGTTGCCGGGTCCTTTATTTTGATATCATTTGCATATGCGTTAGCCTTTAAATTGGACCAGCGCGCGACTTTTGGAACCCAAAATACCCTCGCGGCCAAATATTCTTCCGGATCTTCCGGATCAGAAAATTTCTCACCCTGAAGTTTCTTGCGTTGGATCTCGAAAGCATCGGAAACATATTTCAGAAAAATCAGGCCAAGTGCAATGTGCTTGTATTCGGACGGCTCCAGATTTCCGCGCAATTTGTCAGCAGCCTTAAAAAGCTCTGCTTCAAATCCCAAATTAGTGCCGGTTGCAGTCACACAGTCCCCCGATGGTTCAATTTATGCTCTGGACGCTTGGCTATCGAAATAACAGCGGAAACACAAACTGCATTTGAGGTCAGCAGATTTGATTGGCCGCGATCCTTTAACTCAACTTTACTGTAAGGGGCGAAGCCGCAAGACTTGCCTATCCTGACGGCAATTCAAATGCCTGACTGCTCCATCAGATCGGTGATACTGATTTCTAAGGCCTTTGCGATCCTATGAATATTGAGAACGGAAACATTCCTTTCGCCGCGTTCAATCTTACCCATGTGTGATCGATCAATTCCAGCCGCATCCGCTAGCGCTTCTTGAGACAACTTATGATCTTGACGTATCGCTCTTATGCACGATCCAAGCCGTGTAAGAACTTCGTCTTGGTCCGTCTTTTTTGAAACCCGTGCCATCGATCGTGGAGTCGCGGCTTTGACATAGATATGCCACGGTATTTACGACCCATTATTATGATGCTATTATCTCTTTGACGACGGACTTCTTTGATCAAAGGGGACCAAAAACCATGAAGGGATCATTGTTGGTGATCAATAGAACAATTGAACCTGATCTGAAAGCGACGGAAATTCTGTTGCCAGTAGTGTGTGCTTCAGCGGTAGGTGCAGCTTGGGTAAACGCATACGGTTGGCCGAGCGGGCTAATGGGTAGTTCGTTACTGATCGCTTCAATTATTGTAACAATGAGGAGCTTTCGAAAATTATCGGGATTTGCCGAACTAGCAATCATTGTGCCTTGGGGAATATTGGTGGCTGCCATTTTGTTTTCGTGGCCTCTAAAAACGGTATGGCACTTTGATCCAACTACTACCAAGGTCTCTGGATCACTGAATAGCGCCAATCCACCAAAAAAGACTCCGACTGAAAGGTCTAAAACTCCTCCTCTCGGTCGAAAAAAGATAACCCTGTCCGATCTATTGAAAAACGAGAATGAGGAAGAAAAAGTTACATCAATCAAAAGAAAGCAATCACAAAACAAGAATAAAGAGGCTAACGGAAATGAAGGTCGGTTGTTTGAACTGGAAATCCAGTGATCTATCTCGTAAAAATGGATGTCCGATGCACCGGTAGTTCCTTTTTTGTAGTCTGGACGGATTGTCCCGGGTTTTTCTAGGTATATAACCCGCCATTTGCTGCAATGTTATGCCAAAAAGTAACGGTGCAGTAGGGGTATTTCGAAAGTTTCGAAGACCGCTGTATCACTTCTATCAAACAGCTCGGACTATATAATGCTTAACCCTCACTCACAAATACATTCAAGAATGTTTGAGTGGGTTCAGATTGCCAAAAAGTAACACTCAGGTATCCCTAATTGACCAAAACTACCCAAACGCTGACCGGGCTAAAGTAACAGAAGCAGATACAAAAAAATCAGATCGCGCACAACGTAACTGGGATTCAGCTTCGCTTTTTAGATTAGCTACGCTGATCCCTGTTACTCCGATAGATCACCTAACATCAGTGGGCGACGGGCGGATTTGATACGTTCAAGCAACAACTGACACACCGCTGCCCGTTTTCCGATAACTCGCCCTCTTTTTTCTGAAAATCGAAGGCATAACCGATCGGCAACATCAGCCGGAGCCGCCTTCAGTATATAGTGCACATAATAGTCGAGATTTGCTAAGTATAACTCAGGGGACGAGACCAGCGAAGAATAGCCGCGTATGGTTTTACTCTTCAACATCCCTTTCATCGGCTTGCAGGTCGAAATCAGCTTTATCCAACGATATGGAAACTTTCGGAACAGCGGTGCCAAGTCTGGCGGAACGTGAAACAAGATGTGGACATGCGTTCCTATCCGGCCTTGATCACCATCATTCTCTCTAACCCAAAGCCATACACAGGGGCTCCTATGATGGCGCATCCAATCACTACAATATTTAATAAAGCGACCGGTTGCCCACGCCGCTTCTCGATCCGTTAAGCCACCTTTTTGCCAATGGATCGTGATAAAGCGGTTAAACTCCGATCTAACTACGAATGCCGCAACCGAAGAGTAAATAATATTCCGGCACATCCTCTCCGTTAGAATTTCGCTAGTTCGGTCGGCACGATTTCGCACTCCGCCATGGGGTAAAGGCGATTGTGTTGGGGGAAAGTGTGAAGGCACAATGTATCTACCTAATAGGCCTCTCAGTTTCGCAGTAACTCTTTGATATATTTACGTTTGAAATTTGATATTGGATCAGCAACAATCGATTAGAAACAATCTCGCGTAAGTTTCAAGTGAGCGTTCAGAGATAGTGAGGGGCGTTAACAGACAAAATCGCTCTAGATGCCCGTCGATTCATTGTCGTTATCAGCCGACAAGCTTTCAAACCAGGAATTGGCATCCTCAACTTTGATGCGAGTTGCGCCACCGATCTTAATAATCGTGATGTCGCCTCCCGAAACCAGTCGATAAAATGTGGAGCGGCTGACGCGATAGATTTTGCAAAACTCCGCGATTGTGATGAGTTTCTGTGTCATTGTGAGTCTCTTTCTTTACGAGTGAATGGTGTGGTTTCAACACGCACAAAGAAGCATCAAAATGCTCCTAGAGACAAGAAAACGGTCGGTATCGCTATAGCGATACTATTATCACGATACCCGTATTTTAGAATTAAGTATCTGGACTAATTGGACTCTTTTGTAGCTCTTTTCTTAGCTCTTTTGATCATGGCTTTTACGGTTGAAGGTTTGATTCCGAATTCCCCTTCTGCAACGATACAAGCGGATTCCTTTGTCAATCCATCTTCGATCAGAGCATCGACATACAATGCAACCGCCGCATCTTTTGCAAAGCGTTTGGCGGTTTCATCAATAGAAAGCGCTTCACCTTTCCCCCGATGTGAAAGCGTCAGCTTCCAAAAAGATTCTGGATCATCAAGCGCCTCGATTATTCCTACCAACAACAAATGCCCTTGTTCGCTTTCCTCTGTCCCCAACTTACTTGCGAGCGACTGGAGTCCTTCAACAACAACGTTTTGGTCAACCTTGTTGATCGGATATTTGAGAATATGGGTCAATCCTGCCTCAAGCATTGTGACATCCATCTCTAAAGACATTTTCATTTATTTACCCCTACAGCTAAACGTGTGGACTTTCGGATTTTAGCACTTCCAAATAATCGCTCCACCATTGAGCCATTTTGACGCGTTCGTTCCAATATGCGGAGCGGTTATATATTGCTCTCACCTGGTTTTTGTCCGCATGCGACAATGCACGCTCGATGGCATCCGGATTCCACTTGCCGCTTTCATTCAACAATGTGCTCGCCGTGGTGCGAAAACCATGCGCTGTCATTTCATCACCACTGAAGCCCAGCCGTCGTAGAGCGCCAACTACGGCATTGTTTGACATAGGGTTTTTCGGTTTCCCAAGAGCAGGGAAAACATAACTGCTATGAGAGCTGAATTCCCTCATTTCTTCGATAAGGGCCAACGATTGCCGTGACAGCGGAATTGCGTGGTGTTTTCTGTTTTTCATTTTGCCTACGTCAATCGTCCAAACGGCCTTTTCAAAATCAATTTCAGTCCACTGCATCTTACGAATTTCACCGGGTCGTTGGAAAATATGAGGAGTTAGGCGCAAAGCCATCGTGGTCGCGGGATGACCGGTATATCCGTCAATGGCGCGTAACAGTTCAGCAAATCGCTTAGAATCAGTGATGGCGGCAAGATGCTTCACCTGAGGAGTTAGCAAAGCGCCACGCAAGGCAAAAGTAGGATCGGCATCCGCTCTACCGGTTGCAATGGCGTAACGGAAAACCCTACCGGAAAAAGAGCGCATCCGCCGAGCGGTTTCACGATTGCCTTTTTGCTCTTCCTTTTTCAGCACCGAAAGAAGCTCAGGAGGATCAATTTCTTTAATGGGGCGACTGCCCAATGACGAAACCAGCTTTCCGAAAAGCCACTTGGATTTTGAAATTGTAGCCTCGGATAGCCCCTCTTTAGAAATTTTCTCTAGATAATCCTCACCTATGACGCGAAAACTATTTTGACTTCCAATCCTAGCTTGCAGCTTCTTTTCTCGTTTCTGCGCTGCGGGGTCGATTCCTTTGTTGCGTTGAAGCTTTGCTTCGTCACGTTTGCCGCGAGCGTCTTTAAGGCTGACCTCTGGGTATCGTCCAAAGGAAAGCAATTTTTCCTTTCCATCGGCCCGATATTTCATGCGCCAGAGTTTCGACCCCGACGACGTGAGCTGCAGGAAAAGGCCGCCTCCGTCAAAGAGTTTCGATTTACTCTCACCGTGTCGCGCCGCTTTGATTTGTTTGTCTGTCAAAGGCATTGGGGGTATTTCTCCAAATAATGACACAAGTTCGGCACTCCATTTTTTGAAATACCCCGAATCATACCCCCAGGATACATAAGATATGGGGGTAGGTCTTGACACAAGCAGGATTGATTTGACACGAATATCTTCCAGAAAATGCTTGTTTCCTAGCATATTCAGGCATGTTTGGGAAGTGCTTGATACAAGTCAATGGTGCCCAGAAGAGGACTCGAACCTCCACGTCCCGAAAGACACCAGCACCTGAAGCTGGCGCGTCTACCAATTCCGCCATCTGGGCACGGGGTAGGTCGGCGGCCTTAAGCTAGGCGGCTTGGCGTTGTCAACAATGTCATGCGACTGTTTGTGCGAATTTGGTCTTTGTGTTTCCCGCGGGAAATTCAGCTATTAAGGGTCCTTGTCGGACTTTTATGGCCAATCCGCTTTGCCAATCCGGTTTCCAACGTTACTAACGGTTTATGACCGATAAAAGTGAAATGACCTACGCGCGGTACCTGGGGATTGACACGTTATTGTCTGCACAACATCCGCAGACGGATGTGGATGATGAGATGCTATTTATCATCATACATCAGACTAAGGAGTTGTGGCTCAAACAGATCATCCGGGAAATGAAACTGGCGAAGCACCAGATTCAATCTGACAAACTGGTTCCGGCCTATAAGGCGATGGCCCGGGTTAGCAGGATACAGGCTGTGATGACGTTGAGCTGGGATGTTTTGTCTACGATGACGCCCAGTGACTATAGTAAGTTTCGCGATGCACTAGGCCCGAGTTCGGGGTTCCAATCGGATCAGTTTCGTACAGTGGAATACATGCTGGGATTGAAGGACAAGGCGTTTTTGAAATATCAAGAAGATCGGCCAGAAGCTTTGGCGGATATGCAAAAGGCTCTGGAAAATCCCAGTGTTTGGGATGATGCCGTCGCCGCCCTGGCACGCGCTGGATTTGATATTCCAACAGAGCATGTACACCGGGATTACAGTCAATCCTACGAGCCGTCAGCAGCCGTGGAGGCGGCATTTCTAACAGTTTATCGCGATCCTGAACAATATTGGGAACTCTATCAATTGGCTGAAAAGCTGGTAGATCTTGATGATGCCATGGCGACCTGGCGGCACAAGCATGTGCTGACTGTCGAACGGATTATTGGCGGTAAAATGGGGACGGGCGGCACGGCCGGTGTTTCCTATTTACAAAGCACGTTGTCGAAACGGGCCTTTCCAGAACTTTGGACAGTGCGTACCCAGTTATGAGCTGGAAGCGGCTCTTTTCAAAATCCCTATCCGCCGATCCGGAGCGCCTACATTTCGCGGCACACAGCCATCATTTATGGCCTGATGCCAGCTATGATGGGCAGGTAGAGGCTTGGCAGGATGCAGCCAGTCTCGCTGATCACAAATGGGACAAGGTGATGGGGCCGGTTTGGGATGAGGCGCAGCACCATATAGCGGCTGAACTCAATCTCCCCGATCCGTCAACATTGGCCTTTGCTCCCAACACCCATGATTTTTTGGTGCGAATATTATCCGCTATCCCTGCATGCCCGGTTCGTATTCTCGCAACCGATGGCGAGTTTCACAGTTTTAGTAGACAGGTCACCCGATGGGCCGAGGCGGGGGAGGTGGTCTTAGAAACCGTTCCTGTCAATCAGTTGGTTGAGCAAGCGAAATCTGGTTCCTATGATCTGATTTTTGCCAGCCATGTGCTATTCAATTCAGGGAAAGTTCTGGATAGAATTGATGAATTGGCCGCGCTTGCAAAGCCAGATGGTCCTTGGGTCATCGTTGATGGCTACCATGGGTTTATGGCGATTGAGACCGATCTATCTGATGTCGCGGATCGTATTTTCTACCTAGCAGGAGGGTATAAATATGCGATGGCGGGGGAGGGCGTTTGTTTTCTGCACGCACCATCGGGTTTTGCACCGCGCCCGTCTGTGACCGGCTGGTATGCGGCTTTTGATGACCTCGCACTCCCGCCTGGAGAGATCGGCTATGCTCCGGATGGTCGCCGTTTTTTGGGAAGCACATTCGATCCTTCGGGATTGTACCGGTTCAATGCGGTACAGCGGATGTTGACACTAGAAGGTCTGTCGACAGCTCTCATTTCAAAACACATCACTGGGCTGCAACAAAAATTTATGGATACTAATCCGCTGGCAGATATGGAGAATATCAACCCGGTATCAGAAAACTCCCACGCCAGATTCTTGGCCTTCCGAGGCGACGAGGCTGCCACTTTGCACGCGGCATTGGAAGCGCATCATGTGGTGTCGGACGTTCGTGGGAATGTTCTTCGTATTGGTTTTGCAATCTATCACGATACCGATGACGTTGACCGGTTGATAAAAATAGTTTGCGAAATTCAATCCTCAGCTGCCGCTACGGCATAGTTGGACACAGCTAATGGACCCGCCAACATGCGCCAATTACTCTCACTTTTGCCATTGACCGGACCTGAAGCAGCCGTTTAATCAGTCAGTTAAATTTTGAAAGCGGAGGACAATATGAGCATTTCCATAGATATTCAAAAAGACGTTGCGCTGGTCACAATGGACGACGGTAAAGCCAATGCTGTGAATTTTGAATTGATGGAAGCATTGAACGACGCTTTGGACAAAGCAGAGGCTGATGCCAAAGCTTTGGTTCTAACCGGACGGGAAGGCCGTTTTTCTGGCGGCTTTGATCTGGGCATGATGGGTGATTTTACCAAAGAGGATTCAGTACGCTTGCTGGACCGTGCATCGGAGCTGGTGCTTCGACTTTATGGTGGTCCGCTTCCTGTCGTTGGCGCCTGTAACGGCCATGCCATAGCGATGGGCGTCTTCCTGATGATGTCCTGCGATACACGTATTGGCGCTGATGGTGACTTTAAGCTCGGCGCCAATGAGTCGATTACCGGAATGACATTACCGGTTTTTGCGGTGGAACTCGCTCGCGATCGGCTCACCAACGTGCATCAGACCCGAGCAATGATTCAAGCCTATATCTATGATCCCAAAGGGGCAGTCGAAGCCGGGTATCTTGATATGCTGGTTGAGCCAGAGAAGGTGATTGATACGGCCGTGAACATTGCCGGAAAGCTCGCGCAGCTCCCGGGTCATGCTTATGCTTATCAAAAGGCCGCGATGCGCGGACCTGCGTTGGAAGCCATTCGCGCGAGTATCGGCAACCACCCGAACTTGAGGCGCTAACGGTGCTGATCAATCAGGATCGGGTTACCATCCGGATCGGTGACCATGAAGCTGGCGGGTCCTGAATCGCCTTCGGTTTCGCTGTCGAGAGTGATATTGGCCTCTTTGAGCACCTGTTGAATGTCGCGGACATCGTCAAATTCATCCAGCGGTTGCGCATCTCCATCCCATCCCGGGTTGAAGGTGAGCATGTTTTTGGGAAACATGCCCTGAAACAGACCGATAGCGGTTTCCCCGTTTTTCATGATCAACCAGTTTTGACTCTCATCGCCGTGAAATTTGATGAAACCAAGTTTTTCATAAAAGGATTTGGAGGCAGCGAGGTTGTTGACGGAAAGGCTGAGCGAAAATGTTCCGAGGTTCATATTGTTTCTCCAATCTATTGGCGTGCTGGTAGAATTTTGGGGTTTTGCAACAAAGCAGCAGAGATGATTGCAATGATCAAACCAACCGGGAAAATTTCCAGGAAGGTCATCGGTAATCGGAAGTACGGTTTGGCGTAACTATCGCTTAATCCTTCCATCTCGGCGACGACTCTTTGAAGTTCCGATTGGCCTATGTCTTTGGCTTTGGCGGACTCAATGACGCCTGCTGTATATTCACGGATAAAGGCATAATTCGTATTGTACGAATATATCTCCCAAACCGCGACATAAATCACGCCGGCAATGGCCGCGATTGATAGCCCCAACCCTAAGGCCGGCAGAAATTTGATAACGCCTCCCAATTCCGTATCGCGGTAACGTTTGATGCCAATGAAAATCATCGACAATGCGATAAGCATGACCAGATAGCCAAAGACTTCACCGGAAAAGAAACTTCCACTGTCGTTCGTGAGGATGCCAAGCATCATAGTGACGATGGTTACGGTTCCAGAAATAATCCCGTAAACCAGAGCTATTCTCAACATCGCTTTTCCCTCCTGATGTGCTTGACCCTGCCGCGTCATAACCGAAAAGCCAATCACCCTGACGGGTGATTTACCCAAAATCACCCTTGGTTATTAGTTAATCAGGTGCAGAGACTTTGCCTTTTCAATGGCCAACAATCGTCTGTCTACGTCGAGTTTCTCGTAGAGATGGGTGATATGAGTTTTGATTGTATTGGGTGATATGCCCAATGTGCGGGCAATTTCTTTGTTTGATTGCCCCATGGCCATGGTCTGCAGAACTTCCAGCTCGCGATTGGAAATGCCGAGGGATTTTAGCGCCGCATCGTTGCGTATAAAATTGTCGGATTTATTTCTTGTCGTGAGCTTAACCCCAACCCACACACCCAGACCAGCAAAGCCGACGGCTATAAGGATGATATATATCTCCACAGGGTAGGCTTTGAGGAAATATTGATATTGCAGCCATTGTAATCCAAAGGCAGAGACGGCCAGTAGCAACCCGTAAATCAGAATGATCTGTATCGAGGATTTGGTTATCCGCATTCAGTCAGCTTTTGCCTCGTCACTGCGCATCACTTTACCATAAATCCAACCGATTCCAATGAGCGCGATGCCAAGGCCAAGGAAGGATAGAATGCGCAATATGCCATCAAGCTGTGCAGCATCTATCAAAAACACTTTGAACGTGACTATGGTGAGCAGCAGCAGTCCGGAGATGCGGAGCAACGCATTGGAAGTTTTTATACCGCGCATCAGCCATGCAATGGCAAGCAGCAGCAATCCCGCACTATATAAATAGGTTTCGGTCGAGGTGAATGGAGGCGTGGCAATATCGCTCCCATGAACCGCTTGTCGCACTGTAATCATCGCGGCTGCAATGGCTGCAAACAGGCTGCCGATTTCCAGCGGCCGGATTACGCGAGGCAATGCATGCGTCATTTGTTTGTCGCGTGCGAACAACCAGAGCCAGAGCGCGGCGGCGGTAAAGTGAAGGGTTCCCAGATTGGCGAGCGGCGCTGGGCCGATGTCCTGTTTGACACTGGTCGGGCTGAGCAGGAACAGGTCGAAATAGATGAATCGGAATAGTGAAAGTCCGGCCAGAGTCAGACCCAATATCCGTAGAGGCTTTTGCAGGCCTTCACTCCAATTGCGGCTGACCAACAACCATCCAGCGACGGCAAGCAAGTTGGTAAGCAGTGCGCGCTCCGCGAAGCCATATTGGACAAACTGCTGAACAGGGCCGATGGCAAGCGGCTGTTTGTACAATAGATAGAGAAATGCGCTAACGGCAACGAAGCCAATCGCCCCAACCAGTCCGCCCAATCTGGTTCCCAATGTTTCACGGTAGTAAAAAGCCAGGGCAATGATGGCCGCCGAGGGAACCAAAACCTCAAGCACCATGTCGCTCAGATTGGGAAGATAGCTGTACAAGTCCGTCTCACCAGCCAGTGAGGCGAAGATCGCTTCGATAATCGCGCTGCCAGGTATCAGCATGAGCAAGCCGCTGATCGCGACAGCGACTGCGGTTTCGACGGCGATTGCCTTGCGATTGGTGAAGCGCGCCCATACCGCGAGACATCCGGCAACGAACACCGCAACAAGCACAGTAAATTCGCTCGGCGCCCAATGCCAAAGCGCCGTGGCTAGCAAGATGGCCGTCATCGCGCTGGCTAGCGGCATGATGATTGTAAAATCCAATGCTCTGGTACGCCAGGCCATGAGCGCCGAAGTGATTGCAATCGCAAAGCAAACGCCGCCCCAGATAGCGTCGCTCCAGCCGAAATCCGCGACCATCCCGCCGGCTAGCAACATAGTGCCCGGAGCCGCCAGGCCGATCATCGCCCACATCCATCCGCTTTTGGGCCGCGTTGTAAACGCATGACCGGCAATTCCGAAAAGAACTGCAAAGCCAATTGCCGGTATGAGATCCGGCCTATCTGGTTCGTAATCCGAAAACGCGATAAACACCATGGCAACGGCAAGACCCAATGCGCCCGCAACTGCGGGCGTTAAATTATCATCACGCCATGCGAGTGCGACGGAGAAAACCGCGAGCACCGCAAAGAAAAACCAGCTCAGCGGCGAAAACTCGATAAGAGGGGCAAGCAAAATCAATTGTAACAAGCCAACGGCAAGCGGAATGCTCTGCATGACAGCTTTGGGAACACCAAAGCTTGCTTCGGTGCGCGCCAGGGTCAAAACGCCGCCAATAGCGAGCAGCACGACGAAGGCTCCGATAAACGGAATATCTCCCGTCACGTCCATTAGCAGCAACGCCGTCGTCCAGATGGCGCTGCCACCCGTTGCCAGTAGTGCCAGCCATGCCCAACCGCGATGGATGGCCAGGCCGAATAACCCTGCTGTAAATACGCCAAGATAAATTAGCATAGGTGCTATAGATTCTGGACCCAATCCGGCAACATAAGGAGCGGCAAATCCACCAAGCAATCCCATGATTGCGGTTGGTGGGCCGTGTTTTTGCGATAGGAAAAAGGCGAGTACTGTAACACCGATGACCCCGATCAATGCGGGCGTAAGCGATAGCAGGCCGTATAATTCGCTCGCCATGTAGAGCGTTGCATAGAGCACCGCAATGCCAGCACCGGCGATACTGTGGCCAATGCGCAGATCATCAGTAAAAATATTGCCAAAGCGCGGGATGTGCTTGCCATATTCCGCCATGCCAATGAGCAACAAGCCAAATAAGGCCGCTGTAATACAGCGCATGGTCGGGCCAAAATAGCCTGCCTCAATCGAGAATCTGACCAAGAAGAAACCCGCAAACACCAGTGCAATGCCGCCGATCCAGATTGGCAACTTGCCACCAATCAAATCTTCAAAGCGTTTGCTCAAGCTCTGCTTGGGATCTTGATTTTTGGGTTTGGTAGAAGTTGGAGCGACTGGTTCCGGTGCCGCAATACTTTGAGTAACTTTGTCTGTGGGCGGGGTAGCTTTTGCGGCAATCTTTGTCTGTTCCGGGATCGGCTTCGATTCCTCAGCTGACGTACTTGCGGGCTCAGCATCGATCTTGTCGGGTACCTCATCTGAGATAGCTTGTCCGCCGGCAGCAACGCGGTTGATTTCCAGTTCTTCCAATCGGGCCCGCAAAGCGTTCACCGTTTTTTTCTGTTCGGAGAACAGAATGATGAGAACAACAAGGCCTCCAAAGAGAAGTAGATCGATCAACTAATCATCCTTGCTAAGCAGATATTTGCGCCAGAATAGAAGGCTCGCCCAGAATTGATAGTCGGCATTAGCCTTCTTGCGAAAACCATGTCCTTCGTTCTTTGCCAAAAGATGCCAGGCATCACGACCATTGTTGCGAACCGCACGGATCAGCTGATCTGCTTCACTTGCCGGCACACGCGGGTCATTGGCGCCGGTAACGACCATTAACGGCAAGTCTATTTCATTGGCACGGGTGAGGGGGCTGATTTCTTCCAATTTTGCCCGCTGCTCCGGGACGCGCTCATCTCCATACTCAATACGCCGCAAATCACGTCGATAAGCCTGTGTGTTTTCCAGGAAGGTGACAAAGTTGGAGATCCCTACGGATTCCAAGCCGGCCTTTAACTTGCTTTTATAGTTTAGCATCGATGCCAGTGTCATATAGCCACCATAGCTGCCACCCGTTATAGCAACGCGCTTTTTGTCGATCCTCTTATCCTTACGCAAAGCATCTAGAAAACTATCAATATCCTTCACGCTATCTTCACGCTTCCAAGGGCCGTTGTCCAATGCCACAAAGCGTTTTCCAAAACCCGTTGATCCCCGCACATTTGGATAGAAGATCGCAATACCCAATTCGTTGATCAGATAGTTATTCCGTCCCAGAAAACGCGGAGTAGCTTGTCCCTCTGGTCCGCCATGCACATTGATGATCAATGGCCGCTTGCCTTTGTGTTTTTTCCGATCTGGCCGGTAGAGATAGCCTGACATTTTTTCGCCATCAAAGCTTTCGATTTCGATCAGTTCCGGCGCGACATTATCGCCGGCATCGAGGCCGCCGGTTTCGCTTTTCGTCCACCGTGTGACGGTGAGTGTTTCTGGATTGATACTATAGGCGTCGATACCGGTTTTATTGGAGTTGAGGGTGATGCCCAGTTCGCCCCAAGGTGAAAATTCAACCCCGCTAATGACGCCAGCGGGCAGATCCTTGACGGTCCGAATATTCCCGTTTTGCATATCATAAAATTTCAGGACAGAACGTCCTGCTTGATTGACTTCAAAGGCTATCCACCGACCGTCCTTAGCGATATCAAAGTCCGAAATGTCCCAGATTTTCTCATCAACCATTGGAGTGAAAATGGAGGTTTCAACGTCAACCACACCCAGTCGCTTTACATCACTTCCTTCATCAGATGCAGCCCAGAGTTTGCCATCGGGGGCAAATTTCAATCCGTCATAGGCGACGGGTTGTTCGCTATTGGTCAGTTTTTGTGATGTGCCATTGGCGATATCGATGAGGTAGAGCTGGTTATCTGTGACCGAGACATAGTTAAACACCAGAAGCTTTGCGTCATCGGGTGAAAAATCTATCGGGAACCATCCTCCGCCAGACGAGGCGATGAGCATTATCGCTTTATCGGATTTTGACGGATCCATAAGATAGATATCATTGTAAATGCCGGTGCGCTTGTTCGAACCAAATGCCACGACTTTTCCATTGTTTGACCAAGGACCAAGGCTGTTGCGGCTTTTGCCGTCGGTCAACAATTTTGGTCGACCATCTTCCAGAGCAAATATCTGATTTACTTCATTCCCGCCGCTATCCTTCTGAAAAAGAAATGCGGATCCTGTGGGGGAGAAGCTGGCGGTTCGGACAGGTTCAGCGGCAAATGTCAGTTGTTCCCGCGTTCCCAGCGGTCTGGTAACCCGATGTAATTGCCGTGTGTCGGCAAACCGCGTGCTGATGATCATTGATCGATCCGATGGGTCCCACTCTACGAAGCTGGCGGTGCGAAACTCCATATAGGGGCGCGTATCTTCAACAATATCCATCGGAATATCGGGTATCTGATCGGCAACTAGCGCCGCTGGTTTGGGTGCAACTTGCTCTGCCGACGCCGGTGCCGCAATCATCGCAGTCAAACAACCGGCTACTGCAAGAGCCACCAATGCAAAACGCATAAACATCTTCCCTGTTTGATTTCGCAATGTTTATGGACGAATGCAGGTAAAAGCAATTAGGGGATAGTGATGTTTACCAATGGCCCTTTTGTTTTGCTAGATGATGCACGCGAAGAAGGCGCGGCACCGGCGCGGCTATATCGTGATCCGGTTTCCGTGATTTCGGCAACAAAGTGGGAAGACTTGGAGTCCTCATTGGCGCAGTTAAAGGAGGCTCAGCACGCCGGACTGCATATTGCGGGCTATCTTTCTTATGAAGCGGGATTGGCGCTGGAGGGGCGGTTGCAGGGGCGCTTCCCCAATGCGTTACCGACGCCGCTAGTCTGGTTTGGCGTGTTCAAAGATTACAAAGAGTTAGAAAATCCAACATTGTTGGAAAATCTGCCGGATCCGGCGGGTGCTTGGCTGGGAGAGTTGGAACCCGGTATCTCGCGGTCCGACTATGGCGCCGCCTTTGAAAGCGTGCAGGAATATATTCGCGCGGGTGATATTTATCAGGCCAATCTGACATTTCGGGCGCAGGCAAAATATGCCGGGCATCCACTAGCGCTTTATGCTGCAGTCAGGAGCCGTGCAAAAGCCGGCTATGGCGGTGTGGTTTTTGATGGGCAGGATTGGACATTGTCCTTTTCACCGGAACTGTTCTTTGCGCTCAAGGATGGTCGCATCACTGCAAAGCCGATGAAGGGCACCGCCGCGCGCGATTCGGACGAGGAGGCGGATGCTGTGGTTCGTGATGAGCTGCTCCATGATCCCAAGCAGCGTGCCGAAAATCTGATGATCGTTGACCTGCTCCGCAATGATCTGTCGCGGGTGGCGAAAAGCGGCAGCGTTGAAGTGCCGGAGCTATTCCATATCGAAAGCTATCCCACCATCCATCAGATGACGTCTACAGTTACCGCGCAATTAGATGCGGGCTGGGATGTGATCGATGTCCTGCGTCAGATTTTCCCCTGCGGGTCGATAACCGGCGCACCGAAAATTCGGGCGATGGAGATTATTGACGAGCTGGAGGAGCAGCCGCGCGGTATTTATTGCGGATCGATCGGTCGGATTGATCCCAGCGGGGATGCGGCGTTTAATGTGGCTATTCGTACCTTCCACCTGAGCGGTGACTGCGATAGCACAGACAAAAAGCTTTCCATCGGCCTTGGCTCTGGGATAGTGGCAGATTCAACCGGACCGGAAGAATGGCGAGAATGCCTCGCCAAAGGGAGATTTGCAAAAGTGGGGGCACATGTTGATGTGGACGGGGATGACGCACATAAAGTTGACCTGATCGAAACCATGGCGTTTGATCCTGCCCATGGCATTGCGCGGCTGGAAGAACATCTCGAACGCATGAAGGCCAGCGCTGCCGTCCTGGAATTCGAATTTGACCGCCACGCCGCGCGCAATGCGATACAGGCGGTAACCTTTCATCAGGAAGCAGCAGCGGTTGTACGTTTGATGCTCGCCCAATCCGGAGCAGTCGCAATCGAACTGCGCCCGATGCCCGAACCGCTGACCGAACCGGTGCAATGCCAACTGGTCCCGATGCAAACCGATGCTGCCGACTATCGCCTCCACCACAAAACCAGCGACCGGCGGGTGTATTATGTTGCTGGAGAAGAGGGCGATCTAGGCGAGGGCGTGCATCCGATTTTTGTCGATGCAGATGGTTTTGTGACCGAAGGCGCGATCTGGAATGTCTTTGTCGAGCGAGATGGGAAGTTGCTGACGCCGCCCTTATCGCGTGGCGTGTTGCCGGGCGTATTGCGGCGCGCGTTGCTGGAGAGCGGCGAGGCGGTCGAGGCGGATTTGCGGGCTGAGGATTTGGAAGGCGGGTTTTTGGTGGGGAATAGTGTTCGGGGTTTGGTTGGTGCCGAGGCGGATGCTTAGTCCAACACACATATCATCATGTCGCGTTTTCGGAAATATCAGGCACATAACGTAGTAAATCTCCCGGTGTGCAATCCAGATAGTCGCAGATTTTGGAAAGCGTTTCAAACCGAATTCCTTTTACCTTTCCTGATTTTAACAGCGAGAGATTGGCGTCCGTAATACCGACATGAGCGGCCAGATCTTTGGACTTCACTTTCCGGACGGCAAGCATCACATCAAGGGTTACTTCTATGGCCATCAGACGATCTGCTTCAATTCATCTTGAAGTTCTCGTCCCTCGCGCAAGGCTCCTGCAAGTGCCATTAGAACAATGCCGATAAGCAAGCCCAGTGCGTTGAGATCGATCAGATAGATAAAGAAATCAAGGCTATTTTCCATGATCGACTCCGGTTCGATCAGCATCGGCAGCAGAACGTCGAAACTGAGGAAAACTGCATATAGCAATATCATCGAGACACCCATTCTGGACAGCGCATTGGCCGCACTATCCAAAAATAGCTCGCCTTTCTCTGCATGGGCCAGAAACCGATTGATAGACCGGAATAGCAACAAAAAAGTCAGAAGGGCAAAGCTGCATGTGACAACGATAGCGATTTGTGCCGCCAAACTTAGCTTTGGATCATCTGATTCGATATCGACCATATCCATCAACAGCTCGGTATCTCCCGTCAATGCAGTCACAGCCGTCAGAATCATGACCAACCCGATCAACGAAGTCATCATGCCAGCAAGAATTCGCAAACCGCGGTAAAGCCATCGATTCTGAATGTAAGCTTTCTGATTCATAGAAATTACCTTTTGAATGACAGACAAAAAATATCGTAAAACAATAAAAAATATTCATGTTTCAGAAAGATTCTAGAGTGTAGCTGGCGATATGCAATCGAAATATTCATTGAAGGAAACGCAGAAATGAGAAATCAAAAGCCCAGCACCATCATGGCAATCGCCTGCACCGGCCTTGTCCTGAGCGGATGTGCAAACACCGCATCCGGATATCGGCCGATCGTCGATGGTTATGAGGATGAAGTCTATCACGCAGACCTTGCCGACTGTCAGGCACTCGCGAAAACGAAGCGCTATGATAATGGCGAAACAAAAACCGCAGCTCTGGCAGGTGCGGTTTTGGGAGGTGCCGTAGGAGCCATCGAAGATGATTCCGTCGAAGGTGCTATAGCGGGTGTGTTGCTGGGCGGACTGATCGGAGCGGCGGGAGGTGCTGCAGACACACGGACGGACCGGAAAGACATTGTTATCCGCTGTATGGACGGTCGCGGTCACGCCGTTGTCGGTTGATGGAGTACTGAAATACCTAACAACATGATCTAGCCGGCTGCGGCCGCAAATTTCAGAAAATTACTAAACCAATTACCGGGCCAGGTTTTCCGAAGCAGGATCCTTTGCGTCCAAATTTTCCCCCAAATGTCGAGAAAGGACATAAAATGAAGAAGACTCGAATAATTTCCACCATCGCCGTTTTTGGTGTTTTAAGTGGAGCATCGACTGCTTATGCGCAGAATGACGAAGAAAATTTTGAAGGCGTAAAAGTAGGCGTACAAGCTGGTTGGGAGCGCCGAAAAACAGACGAAACGGTGTTAACAGCACCCAATGGTACGCGACTCAACGACAAATCCAGTGGTATCTCTTACGGCGGATTTGCTGGATATGATGCACAGTTTGACAAAATTGTCTTAGGTGTTGAGGGCGACTTCAACCCAAATGGCAAAACACTTCGTTCCACGGTCGCCGGCGGCGGCTCGGTTGAGCTTGATTCCAAATGGGCTGCCAGCGCTTCAGCTAGAGCTGGCGTCGCACTGACACCCAATTTACTGGCTTATGGCCGGCTGGGTTACGGTTTTAACCGCCACACTACCCGATTGCTTGCAGCAGGAAACACTACGCCGGTGGCAACCAGCAAAGCCACTAGCGATGGCCTGCTTTACGGGGGTGGCTTTGAATATGCGATAAACCGAAACGCCTCACTTCGTGTTGAGTATCGGCACAATGACTATGATGGCTCGCTCAATTCTAACCAGGTTCTTGGTGGTTTGACCTTGCGCTTCTAGCCCCCCGAAGGAAGCGCATTCCCAGAGGCCGAGCGATGATGATTTACATCCAATCACTGTTGCTCGGCCTCATTACAACTGATCGTACCAACTGAAGGACTCACAATCAGATGAAAGTGAACGCAACCAAAAGACTATATGAAAAACAGCATCGTTGTCGGCGCCTCTGGGTTCGGAAGAGTTCTTCGTCAGTCGACAGAAAGCCAGTCCGTTGTAATTGTAGCTATTGGCTTGTGCGATTACTGATATGGGGTACGCGAAACTCCTGATGCAGCCAGTATCATCGCCACCTATGTCGCCAGCCCAAAACTCCGCTTTCGGGATAATATAAACCATAGAAAATCATCCATTCAATGGTTGATGTGCAATCGCTGGGTCCGAATTTTGTGATGCTGTGATCACAAGCGGTATGTTTTTCTAAGATCAATATACCTCCTAGCCTGCACTGGGATGATGTAATGGTCTGTTTATCAGATCGGTTTCAGATGGATCGACCGACAACTTCTTGTTGGCTGCTTGGTTATAATCAGGCGTCCTACGAATCCTCAGCGTCCAAAATAATCAACTCCAATGCCGCCACCATTGTCGCGATGGTCTTTTTGCCGAGCAGTTCATCAACCCTGCTGCTATTCTCATCAGTACTGGATTTTGTTTTTTCCAATGCCTGTGCGCCCGCGTCGGTTAATTTCAAAAGCCAGGCGCGGCCGTCGGTTTTGTCGCGGACGCGTTCCAGGAAGTTGAGCTCGGTCAGGCGGCGGACCATGGCGGTGATAGCGGAATCGTTGAGTCCGAGTTCTTTGGCAAGGCTGGTCTGGGTAACCGCTTCTGCCGATGCGACATAGACAAGGGCCGACCATTGCGCGGTGGTAACTCCGGCAATCTCGAGCAGTCGGCGGTCAGAATTTTTCTTGAGCGCATGAGCGGCGAGCTGCAACCGGGAATAGAATCTGAGCTTTTTCGCTGTCATAGTTGGACACTAGAGCAGTTTTGCGCATTTATGAAGTAACTTTAAGTTCATAGTTGAACTATAATCCCATCGCCATATCCCCTGCACAGGATTGCGCTGCTACCAACATCTCTTCAATCACCGAGAATAATAGCATTTATCAGCCATTTTTTCACTACACTCCTTGGATTCGTTGAACGGTTGATGTTTTTGCGATTTATGATATATTTCAAAGGTGAAATAAAAATCGAATCCAAATATTTGATCTATCAACCCTTTATCAGCCACGTCGAAGTCGACCCGCTGGTAATCTTGCAAAAGGAATTTCCATGACACATGATCCCAATGACTCCGAAATGAATGACCTGAGAATGTCGGACGAGGGCCGCGTTCTGTACGACCGCGTCAATCGTTTTGTGGTTGAAGAAGTCGCTCCGATTTCGGACCAGTTTTTCGAAATGGGCGAAGGCCGCGAAGACCGCTGGAGCTATGTGCCGGGTCAGCTGGAGCTGCTCGAAACGGTTAAAGACAAAGCCCGCGCGGAAGGGCTTTGGAATTTCTTCCTGCCCGATGCTGAATCTGGCGAAGGTCTGAAGAATCTCGACTATGCCTTTATCGCCGGTATCCTTGGCAAATATCCACTGGCCTCTGAATCGATGAACTGTAGCGCGCCGGACACGGGCAATATGGAAGTGCTGGAGCGTGTGGGTACGCCAGCGCAAAAGCAGGAATGGCTAAAGCCGCTTCTTGAAGGCAAAATTCGTTCTGCTTTTGCCATGACCGAGCCGGGGCACCCATCTTCCGATGCGCGCAATATCCAAACCGAAGCCAAATTGGAAAAAGGCGAATGGGTGATAAATGGCGAGAAATTCTATATTTCCGGCGCTGGTGATCCGCGTTGTAAGATCATGATCACGATGGTGCGCACCAATCCCGATGGCCCATCGCATTCACAACAATCGCAGATTTTGGTTCCGATTGATGCGCCGGGTGTGGAAATTGTAGGCCCCATGCATGTCTTTGGTGATGATGATGCGCCGCATGGGCATATGCATATCAAATTCAATAATGTGCGCGTGCCAGAAGAAAATATGCTGCTGGGTGAAGGACGCGGGTTTGAGATTTCTCAGCTTCGCCTCGGCCCCGGGCGGATCCATCATTGCATGCGTTCGATCGGTGTTGCGGAGCGGGCGCTTGACCTGATGATCCATCGCGGTGGTAGCCGTGAAGCCTTTGGTCAACCTTTGGCCTTGCTCGGTAAAAACCTCGAAGTGATTTCGCGGGCACGGATTGATATTGAATCGATGCGTTTGATGGTTCTCAAAGCCGCCAAGGCAATGGACGTCATGGGCAATAAACAAGCCCGCGTTTGGGTTTCGATGGTCAAGGCAATGGTGCCGGAAAAAACATGTCGGATCATCGATGAAGCGATCCAGATCCACGGTGCTGCCGGTGTGTCGCAATGGACTCCATTGTCACGCATGTATGCCAATCAGCGAACCCTGCGTCTCGCCGATGGCCCGGATGAGGTGCACCATATGGTGGTGGGCCGCAACGAAATGGGTAATGCCGGTTACAAACCGCAGCGGTAGTTTGAACTAGAGCGGTTGAGAAGGGGCGGGGAGAAATTCCGGCCCCTTTTTTCATCGCTTTATCGGATTATGCATCAATCTAAATCGCGCTGCTAAACCCGGTACTCGCGCCCGCGCGATAGGGGTCAAACACGGCCGCTATCGATCGCAAATAGGGTGTGGCATCATCGCTACAAGTGATGCGACCGCTATGCCGTTCAAGCAGGCCCAGTTTTTCGAAGGGTGCCAGTTCTCCAGCATAACCTTTGCCACCAAGGCATCCGATATCCGCTTTGCCGCGACATAATATGTCTTCGATAATCTGACCGTGAAGCGCGTCTGATTGGGTTCGTTCAACGCCTAGCTTTGCTGACAAACGTCGGCTGCCAACCGCCTCTCGCCAGGCACCGACATTTTTGTCATTTTGTAGAATCTGATCCGGAAACATGCTGATCGCGGTGGCGCCCATACCGAGCAGATAGGGGCTGGGGTCGTGGGTATAGCCCTGAAAATTGCGAGAGACTTGTCCGGCGCGATAGGCCGCCGCCATGGGATCGTCGGGCAGCGCGAAATGGTCAAAGCCAATCGCTTGATAGCCGGCCTGCACCAGCGCCTGATACCCTAATTGCGACATCGCAAATCTCTGCGCCTGATTGGCCATGATGCTGGTATCCATCCGCCGTTGCCGAGCGATCTTTTGGGGTAAGTGAGCATAACCAAATAACGCAATCCGATCTGGTTTCAGGTCAATTGCCGTTTTCAGGCTGTCACTCAAATCTGTACCGGTCTGTCCGGGTAGGCCATACATCATGTCGAAGTTGATCGACCGCACACCATTGCTGCGTAGCTGCTCCATCGCGGTGAGAATGGTCTCATAGGGCTGCACCCTGCCAATGGTCTCCTGCACAACGGGGGAGAATGTCTGTACACCCATACTGGCATGGGTAACGCCAGTTTGACCCAGCATCGCCGCCCATTCAGCGTTGAAATCACGTGGATCCAGTTCTACCGAAATCTCACTGTCGTCCATGTTGAAGCTGCTCTTCAGTGCCTCAAGCAAACGAATAAATTCATGAGGAGCAATTGCGTTTGGGCTACCCCCGCCAAAGGCGATACGCTTCACTTTGTGTTTGCTGGTAACCAACTCACCCATCAACCGAATTTCGCTGAGCAATGCATCGATATAGGCCTGCAGACGTTTCTGTTTATTAGCACGGCCTGTATTGCACGCACAATAATAGCAAATCTCGTTGCAATATGGGATGTGGAGGTAGAGCGAGATATCCGCATGGGATGGAATAGCGGCCAGCGCTTTTTCGAGCACGGCCTCGTCGCCCAAAGGATGAAATTCAGCCGCCGTCGGATAGCTGGTATAGCGCGGAACGGGGCGAGCGAGCAGGTCTGGATAATAGGGCCACATGCGGAACCTGATGGAGCAACCGGGTGGCTATGTCTTTGCGCTACATCAAAAGCGGTTAAACGGTTGCGATGCGGTGTTTTTGTTGTAGCCTTGTCAAAAGGCGAATCTCATACCCCTCAATAGGAGCTCCCAATGACTGATCATCTCGAAACCATGGCTGTTCACGCTGGCACTGAGCCTGACCCGACCACCAATGCCCGGATCACCCCGATTTATCAGACGGCATCCTATGTGTTTGATGATGTGGAACATGCCGCAGACTTATTCAATCTGGACGCTTTGGGAAATATCTACACCCGTATCATGAACCCGACCAACGGCGCGTTGGAAGGGAAAATTGCGGCAATGGAAGGCGGCATGGCGGCGCTGGCGGTGGCTTCTGGCCATGCGGCACAACTCTTGGTGTTCCATGTCCTGATGGATCCTGGCGCGCATATTGTAGCTGCGAAAAAACTCTATGGCGGCTCGCTCAATCAACTCGCGCATAGTGTCAAGAAATTCGGTTGGGATGTCAGCTTTGTCGATGCGGATGATCCTGAGGAAGTGCGCGCCGCGATTACCGACGATACGCGCTGTGTGTTTATTGAGAGCCTCGCCAATCCCGGCGGTGTGGTTCAGGATATTGCCGCGATTGCCGATATCGCCCATGCGGCAGGAATACCGCTGATCGTCGATAACACCATGGCCTCACCCGTGTTGTGCCGGCCGATTGAACATGGCGCGGATATTGTGGTTGAAAGCGGCACGAAGTTTCTGGGCGGGCATGGCAATAGTATCGCTGGCCTTATCGTTGATAGCGGCAAGTTCGACTGGATAAAAAGCGACAAGTTCGCGTTTCTCAATCAGCCCAATGCCAGTTATCACGGCAAGGTTTTTACCGATGCCTTTGGTGAGTTGGCTTTCATTTTGGCTGCGCGCGCTTTGTCGCTGCGAGACCTTGGACCTGCGCTGGCCCCGCAAAACGCTTTCTATATTTTGACCGGCATGGAGACTTTAGCGCTGCGTATGGAGCGGCATTGCGACAATGCACTGGCGCTGGCTAATTGGCTGCAGGGCAGGGACGAAGTCAGTTGGGTATCCTATGCCGGATTACCCGACAGCGACTATCACGCGCTGGCGCAAAAATATCTCGGCGGCAAAGGCGGCGCGGTGTTTACGTTCGGGCTCAAAGGTGGTCATGAAGCCGGTGTGAAGCTGGTCAGCGCCGTCAAAATGTTCAGTCACCTCGCCAATATCGGCGATACCCGTTCGTTGATTATTCATCCTGCCTCAACCACACATAGCCAGCTATCCGAGGCCGAGTTGTTAGAGGCAGGCGCCGGACCCGATGTGGTGCGTGTGTCGGTGGGGATTGAACATATTGATGATATCATTGCTGATATGGAACAGGCGCTGGCGTCTCTATAATGGCCGACGGCGACTATGTTTATGATGAAGAAACCGGCGAATGGCTGAGCCCAGAAGAGGCTGCTGCCAAGGCGGCGGGGCCGGAGGTTCTGGACGCGGTTGGCAATGTGCTGGCGGATGGTGATGCGGTAACGCTGATAAAGGATTTGAAGGTTAAAGGTGCAGGTCAGACGCTCAAGCGCGGAACTGCTATCAAATCTATCCGCCTAACCGGTGACGCACAGGAAATTGACTGTAAGCACGAAGGTATAAAGGGACTGGTGTTGCGTGCCGAGTTTGTGAAAAAGCGGAATTAGGTGGTTTGAATAGGAGGGCGGTTCAAGCTTATCCCATCGGCCTTGCCCGCCGAGATGTGACTGCCACTTGGGTTTTTAGAAATTACCCACCAACCCCCAAAGCCACTCCGGCTTCTCTAATCCGTTTTGCCTGAGCGCCATCATTTTTGAACGCCTCTAAACCATCGGCTAAGGCCTTTTGCGCTTGCACGGTTTGACCCAATTGGGTGCGGCTGCGCATCAGCATGATCCAGCCATCGGCATCATTGGGGTCTGCTTGCAGGCGCTTGTCGAGGCCTTCTACCATATTGGCGATCATCGCCTCTTGTTGTCCTGCCGGCATTGCGGCGGCTTCTTTCATCTGTTGTGACGAAGGGCCAGGAATGGCTGCGGTTGCAGTAGCAGCACCGTCAGTGGTCATCCCGCCGGTTGGCGCAGCGGGGGTCGCTTTGGCGAGACGGTCGGCAACGTCTATGCCTTCTTTCTCTGCCACCTGCCCGATTACACGGCGTACATCCTCCGCATAGGGTGCATCGGCTGGCGTATCTTCCAACAGCGCGAACCAATCTTCAATCGCACCTTTATGATCGCCGGAAATGTCTTTTTGCACGGCCAGAAAGTAGCGCGCTCGGGGATCATCCTTGTCGATCGCCAACGCTTTTTTGAACGCATCGCCGGCATCTGCGGGTACTTGCTGACCATCGCTGGACATGACCAATGCCTCGCCCAGCATCGACCAATATTCTGCATTGTCCGGATCGAGTGTGGTTGCACGTTTCATCGCAGTAGCCGATTCGGCGAACTTTTGCGTTTCAAAATAGCTCCACCCTAACATCCGCCAGCTTTCCGCATCGTCCGGATCCTCTTGCAATTTCTTTTCGAGACCAGAGATGACTTCATCGACGCTAGGCGCTTGTTCTTCATTTTCTGCGATGGTTGTAGAGGCATTTTCCGATGGTCCGGAAAAGCTTCGATAAGCTTGAATGCCGACAGCCCCAATTGCTAGTAAAGCCGCCAAAATCAATGCGATACGGCCAATACTAGATGCAGTCTTTTCGCTATTACTATCGGTCATCGAGTCTCTTTCACATATGATACTGTTTGGGATGTATAGTAGCTCTTCTCATCGTCGCTTCAAGCATTTCGGCAATCGAACCGTTTAAAAATCCATGAGGGAACCTGTTGCGATGAGTTGTGATATTTTGCACTGGCATTGCATCTGCATTTTGGTAAGATGCTGCAAAGTTAAGTCTTTTTTGGGTCGCGCACTAACCAAAGAGACTTGTCGAACCAGCGGTTTTAGCGCTTGAGGGAGCGTTGTTGGCGGCGGCAAGGAGGGGGATAGCAAGCGCGTGTCGGACAAATATCGTGTTGTCGTAGTTGGATCAGGCCCCGCAGGCATGAGTGCCGCTGGCCGTGCTGCTCAACTGAAACTCAAGCATGTTCTGTTGGAAAAAACAGATCATCTTTCCGATACAATCTTCAAGTATCAAAAGGGCAAGCATGTCATGGCGACGCCGAGCCAGCTCGTTCTGCGTTCGGACATGGACTTTGATGCCGGAAAAAGAGAAGCCATTCTTGGTACATGGGACGAGCAGACAGCCGGTCACGGGGTGAATGTTCAATATAATGCTGAGCCTGTGAAGATTGAAGGCGATGAGGGCGATTTCACAATTACACTGAAAGATGGCGGAACCATAAAGGCTGAAACCATCGTCATGGCCATCGGCACCCAGGGCAACCCGAACCTGATGCGGTGCCCCGGTGGTGATAACAAGCTGGTGCAATACCAGCTCGACGATCCCGGCGAATATTATGACGAACATATAACAGTAATCGGTTCCGGTGACGCTGGGATTGAAAACGCACTGGGTCTGGCTGCCGACAACGCCCAAAATAATGTTGTGACCATACTCAATCGCTCTGCAGAATTTGCGCGTGCCAAAAAGGCCAACGTCAAATTACTGATGGAAGCGAAAGAAAATGGCAAAGTTGATGTGCGCAATGAAACAACGCCAGCCGAAGTAAAAGATGGCGAACTTGTTCTCGAAACCCGCGATGGTCAGGAGACGATAAAATGTAATCGGATCATTGCGCGCATGGGTTCTGCGCCACCGCGGAAATTTGTCGAAGAATGCGGGATTGAGTTTACCAGCGAAGATCGTGAGGCTTATCCAAAGCTTTCTCCAGCTTTTGAGAGTACCAAAAAGGGCATTTATGTCATCGGTGCACTCGCCGGCTATCCGCTGATCAAACACTGCATGAATCAGGGATATGATGTCATTGAGTTTATCAACGGCAATACCGATCTCAAACCAGCTGATGAACCTATCCTTGAAGAGAAATTCAAAGATTTGCCGGGTGGGAAATCGGTTGACGAGTGGCTTGAATTTTTCCGCTCCAATGTTTCGATTTTGAATGAACTGTCACCGCTGCAAATGCGCGAGTTCATGCTCGACAGCGAACCGCGCCGATATGGACGAGGTGATGTGGTGTTTGAGAAAAACGAACCAGGAAGTTCGCTTTTTGCCATTGCTCAGGGATCGGTTGCCGTGGAGATTGATCCCAATGATCCGTCCATCACTGTGCCGATTGAAGAAGGTTCTATTTTCGGGGAAGTTGGCCTGATTTCGGGCCGCCGTCGCGGTGCCACGATTAATGCAGCAGAGGATTTAATTGTTGTAGAAATATCGAGGACTGCTGCATTGAAATTGCAGGCATCTGTTCCGGCCGCGAAGCGCGCGATTACCAATATTTCCACCGAACGGCAGTTACTGCAAATGTTTGGCTCGGGCCTCACCAAAGAAGATATTGCCGAAGTTGTCGAAACCAGCGAGATTGTGAATGTACGCGCCGGTGAAGTGATTATCGAGGAAGGCTCCGAAGGTAACGATATTTATGTGATCCGTGTCGGATCCATGGTTGTTGAAAAGGAAATTGGCGGCAAACCAGTCTTTCTCTCTTATCTACCGGCTGGATCATATGTTGGCGAAATGACCCTCATTGCAGGCGGCTATCGCACGGCAACAGTGAAAGCCGCAATTAAATCTGAAGTCATCAAGATTAATGGCGACGCTTTTAAGAAGGTGCTCGACCAGCATCCAGATTTGATGCGCAAGGCCAAGAAGGAAATGGCATCACGTCAGGATGTGAATGCCTTTATCGAAGCGAAAAAGGACAGCTTCTCCGGTGTGGTCGACATGTATTCGGGCGTCGCTAACTTCCTGATCGATAATGGTATCGGTGAAGCAACCGATGTGCTGTTGATTGACGAGAATCTATGTGTTGGCTGTGATAACTGTGAAAAAGCTTGTGCGGATAGCCATGAAGGGTTGTCACGATTGGACCGAGAAGCCGGTCGGACTTATGCACATCTTCATGTGCCAACCAGCTGTCGTCACTGCGAACATCCGCACTGTATGTCCGATTGTCCGCCCGATGCCATTCATCGCGGTCCAGATGGCGAAGTCTTTATCGACGATACATGCATCGGTTGCGGCAACTGTCAGCGTTATTGCCCTTATGGCGTGATCCGTATGGACAAGGTTCCGCCCAAAAAACCAAGCCTGTTGAGCTGGTTGTTCTTTGGTTCTGGTCCTGGCCCAGGGGAACCCGACAAATCCTGGGTTGCAGACAATTCTGATCCTTCTGTCGAAAAAGCCAAAAAGGCGATCAAGTGCGATATGTGTGCTGGCATAGCCGGAGGGCCTGCTTGTGTGCGTGCCTGTCCAACCGGTGCCGCTATTCGAGTTGCTCCGGAAGAATTCCTCACCGTCGCAAAACTGGAAAGTGAGGACGCCTGATGGCCAGCAATGCAGTAGCCTCACAAACCGGTCGCAAAAAAGTTGCCATGCATGACGGTTTTTTGAAACATGCTGGCTTTCGCTGGCTGAAAATTTCGTCCGGAATCATGTTGATCTGCATTATCAGTTACATCTTCATCGACGTGTCACCGCGTCACAATGGTGGGAGCTGGTATGGCTATACATTGGGCACGATCGGTGCGCTTCTGATCCTTTGGTTGACCATGCTGGGTGTCCGTAAGCGGGCCATGACTTCTGGCAGCTGGTCCCTAAAAGCTTGGACATCGGCACATATCTATTTGGGCCTCAGTCTCATTGTTATCGGAACGCTACATACCGGTTTTCAGCTCGGTTGGAACATCCATACCGCCGCTTATGTTTTCATGATGATCGTGATCATATCGGGCATTTTCGGAATTTATTTCTACGCGACGATTCCGGACAAACTATCCGATAATCGCGATGAAATGACCGAGACCGAGATGTTGGAAAACCTGCGTTCACTCGACCGGCAATTGCATGAATCAGCACAGCCACTGTCGGCGGAGCATGCCACATTGGTGCTGCAATCATTGGAGCAAGACCCTTTTGGCGGCGGCTTTATGCGGAGGATTTCGGGTCGATATCCAGATTGTGCAACCCGGATTGCGCAAGCTGATCTGCGTCGAGAGCGTGCTTATCAGCCAAAAATGGGTGGTGATGATCCGCTTGATAAAGTCGATGCCTTACTGGAGAAAAAGGAAGCAACTCTCGCTCGCGTTCGTCGTCACTTGCGATTGAAAGCGATGCTGCAGGTCTGGCTGTTCATCCATGTGCCGATGACTTTTGCCCTGATTGGGTCACTCAGCGCCCATATCATCAGCGTATTTTTCTACTGGTAGGATGGAGATAGTAATATGACTTTCATTGTCCGCCAAATTGCAACCACCGCCGATGGCCGTGAGATTGTCCGTTCCAATCCATTTGATTCCGATCAGATCGGTATCGGTCGGAGCACCGAAAATGCCATTCACCTGCCTGATTTGGCGGTCAATCCAGATCATGCCACGATCAGCAAGCGTGAAGATGGTCATATTGTTGTTGAAAGCACATCTGGTCAGAATTTCACGCTCGATGGCAAGCAACGTGTTTCTGTTACCATTGATCCAGCCGATGGCGCTGAGCTGGGTTTTGGTGGCCATGTCATTATCGTTGGCGAAGAAGAAGGCCAGATTCTCTTCACTGTCAAACGGGTCGAAGCGCTTTCTGATTCCGCTGAAGATCGCAGCGAATCAACGCTCTATACATTGGAAGGACTGCTCCCGGGAAAGCGTATGAGCGCCTGGGGTTTCGTTGCGCTGGTCCTCGCAGCTTTTTTAATTTGGCCGATATATACTTGGGCAACCTATCGCGGCGTAGAGGAACGGCCCGATCAGTTCCACGCTGATACGATGTGGTCATCTGGCGCTCTTAGTCAGGCGCATCACAGCCTCGAAGGTGATTGTCAGGCCTGCCACGTTGACGCTTTTGTAACGGTTACAGACAAAACATGTCTGACTTGTCATGAAGATGATGCGCATGATCATGCCAAACCAAATCGCCTGTTAACAGCGCGTGGCGGACCGGAGGGTCTCGAAAAAATTGGAGCCGCGTTTGCCTCTGCATTTAACAAACCTCCCGGTAGGTGTGTCGAATGTCACACCGAGCATGAAGGCGCAGGTGCTATGGAACCTACCGCACAGAAATTCTGTGCCGATTGTCACGAGGGAATGGACGGACGTTTGACCGATACGAAGTTAGAAAATGCATCCGATTTTGGTATTGAGCACCCGCAGTTCCGTCCTGCTATTTTGCAGAAGCCTGGCGGCAAGAACCCGCCGCGCAAGCGAATTTCACTGGACGAGAAGCCCACCGAGTATAATGGCCTAAAATTCCCGCACGACATGCACCTTTCAAAAACAGGCGGTGTGGCGCAAATGGGCAGGCGTCTCTCGGCAAAATTTGATTTTGGACCATCTTTGGTTTGTAAAGATTGTCATACGCCCGATCCCAAAGGGGTGCGGTTTGAACCAGTTGATATGCAGGAAGACTGCAGCATGTGTCACAGCCTTGCTTTTGATGAGATCGGCGGAACCATTCGCACACTTCGTCATGGCGAACCGGATATGGTTCGCGCAGATTTACGCGCTTATTATCGCTCAACGCGACCAACCCGTCCGATCAATCTGGGTGGTATGAAACGGCGACGTCCTGGCGGAAATAATGATGTACGCGTCGCCAGCGATTACGCCCGCGCGGTTCAATTTCGGCCAAGCAGAGCCAATCTGGCTATCAGCGAAGTCTTCTCTCGCGGTGGTGCCTGTTTCGACTGCCATGGTGTAACCCCGCCAACAGCAAGAGGCCGCGTGGACTTTGGCATTAAGCCAGTCACTCAAACCGATCGTTACATGCATAAAGGCTGGTTCAGCCACGAAGCGCATAACGATGAGGACTGCACGAGCTGCCATACAGCTGACACATCAAAAGATGCGCGTGATCTGTTATTGCCTGGCATCAAGACCTGCCGGGAATGCCATGGTGGTGAGTTTCAGGCCACATCAGATGTACCCTCGACATGTGCCATGTGTCATGACTATCATGCCGATGAAGGTGCACCTTGGTTGATGAAGGAGCAGCAAAAGGATAAACGTAAGAAACCGGACAAGAAAATTGCCCAGCGGTAGACGGAACAAAAAAGTCTCTGTTCCCATTGGTCAAAAGGGAAGGAGCCGCCAATGTTAATGGCGCAGGTTACCGATATTCATTTGGGTTTTGATCCGGATAATCCGGCGGAATTTAATCGCAAACGCCTGGACCAGGCACTGAAGGCACTGTGTGAGCTGACGCCGCAGCCCGATATGTTGCTGGCCACCGGCGATCTTGTGGATCGCGGAGATCAGGAAAGTTACCAGCGGCTCGAAGATGCTTTTTCAGACCTTCCGTTCCCGGTTCACATGTGTCTGGGTAATCATGATCTACGCGGGCCGTTCATGAAGCAGTTTCCTGAAACACCTACGATCGATGGTTTCGTACAGTATGAAGTCGACGATGGTCCGCTGCGTCTGCTGTTTCTCGATACACTTGAAGAGGGACGGCATGGCGGCGCTTTTTGTGAAGTAAGGGCTAAGTGGCTGGAACAACGTCTCTCTGAAAAACAGGAAAAACCGACGATATTGGTTCTGCATCATCCCCCCGTAGAAAGCGGGATTGATTGGATGAACACCCACCCGGATGAACCCTGGGTGGCGCGATTGGCCGATACAGTAGCAGGGCATTATCAAGTAAAGGGTATGATTACTGGTCATTTGCACCGTAACATTTCAACTTGGTGGCGAAATATCAGCCTTTCAATCTGCGCATCGACAGCACCGCAAGTTGCTTTGGACCTCAACCCGATTGATCCGGAAAACCCGGATGGCCGTAATATGATTGTGGCCGATCCTCCGGCCATTGCCTTGCACTGGTGGAACGGCCGGCAACTGGTCAGTCATTTTGATGCAGCCGATGAACATGTCATGTTAGCGCGCTACGACGAAAATCTACAGCCACTTGTGCGCGCTTTGTTGGCCGAGCGCCCTGACTAAGCGAAAATGTCGTTCATCGACGCAAAACCGCTGTTTGTCTAAAATCTGATATCTGATGCAACCTTTTTTGCGTTTCCGGCACTGTTTCGCTAACAGAACCGCATTGGCGCAAAGCGCAGATATATTGGTCCGCAACAGGGGCCATGTTTTTTGGAGAGACCAGTTATGCGATTAAAAATTTCCAGCCGCAAATTTTTCTTAGGCGTTTCTAGCGCCGCGTTATTGGGTGCAACCGCATCACCCGCAATGGCTGACCAGCATGAGAAGAAAATGACAACCGCAGAACTGAACAAAATGAGCGCTATAGAGACCGCCAACAGTAATACCGCTGAAAACTCAATTCTGCAGGATTGGACCGGTCCTTATGATGGTGTTCCGCCTTGGGATGAAGTCAAGGTTTCTGACTTTCCTGTAGCCTTCCAGACACTGATGGATGAAGGCAAGAAAGAAGCCGAGGCGATTCTCGCCAATAGCGAACCCGCCACTTTTGAAAACTTCATGGTTCCATGGGAATTGGCGGGCTCGAAAGCCAATGAGGTTTTTGCATTATGGGGCGTTCATTCCAGCAACCTTTCAAATGATGAAGTACGGACGGTGCAGGGAGAATGGTTACCTAAGATTTCTGCCTTCTTTAACGAACTTCAACTTGATCCGCGCCTCTTTGCCAAAACCAAGCAAGTTTACGACGGCCTCGAAACGTCTGGGCTCAATGCACAACAAAAACGTCTGGTTACACGCCAGTATGAATCGCTGGTACGCAACGGAGCGCTATTGGAAGGTGAGCAGAAGCAGGAATTAGTCCGCTTGGGTACGGAACTCTCAAAGGCCTTCAATGAGTTTTCAAACAAAGTTCTGGCTGATGAAGAAACCTATATCTACTTGGTTGATGAATCGGAAATCGTCGGTCTGCCCGAAAGCTTCGTCGCTTCCATTCGCGCAGCGGCTGTCGCGCAAAACAAACGGGGGTGGGCGCTAAAAAACACCCGCTCGGTGATGCAGCCTTTCTTACAAAATTCGACGCGCCGCGATCTGCGGGAAAAGGTCTACAATGCCTATATTAACCGCGGCGATAACGGTGACAAGAATGACACCAATGCGACTATTGCCAAAATTCTGAAACTGCGCGCTGAACGCGCGGCGTTGCTGGGTTTCAAAACTCACGCACATTTCCGCATGGCTGATACGATGGCACAAACTCCCGAAGCAGCAATGGACTTGATGATGAAGGTCTGGCCAGCTGCGGTTGCCCGCGTAAAGGAAGAGGTCGCCGATATGCAGGAAGTGGCTGATGCCGAGGGCGCCGGGATCACCATCGAACCTTGGGATTATCGTCATTATGCGGAGAAGGTTCGCAAAGCGAAATATGATCTCGATGAAGCGGAGATTAAACCCTATTTCAAGCTCGACAACATGGTTGATGCGATGTTCGATGCAGCGGGCAAGCTGTATGGAATGACCTTCACCGACAATACCGGTACTGTTCCGGTCTTTGAACCGGAAGTGCGTACGTTCGAAGTAAAACGCGGCGATAAGGTTATCGGCGTTTTCTATCTCGACAATTTTGCTCGTGAGGGGAAACGATCGGGTGCATGGATGACCACCTACCGCAGTCAATATGATCTGGGTGGTAAAAATCGGTATGTGTTCGCCTCAAACAACAATAACTTCGTCAAAGGTGGGGAAGGCGAGCCGACCTTGATCAGCCTTGATGATGCAGCAACCCTATTCCATGAGTTTGGCCACGCACTGCATTATCTCAACTATGACATTACCTATCCCGGCTTTGGCGGGACGCCGCGCGATTTTGTTGAATATCCTAGTCAGGTGAACGAAAACTGGCTGTTAACGCGTTACGTTCTCGACAATTATGCCAAGCATGAAGAAACTGGCGAACCCATGCCGCAGGCGCTGGTCGACAAGATTGAAAAGTCAAAAACCTTCAACGAAGGCTTCTCTACGGTTGAATATCTATCCAGCGCGATTGTTGATATGAAGCTGCACAATCGCACCGATCCAGTTACAGATGCGGACGCATTTGAGCGCGAGACGTTGACGGAAATTGGCATGCCGCGCGAAATTGTGATGCGTCACCGACTGCCGCAGTTCAACCACTTGTTCAGCTCGGACGCTTATTCAGCCGGCTACTATAGCTATCTTTGGTCTGAAACCATGGATGCGGATACTTGGGCGGCGTTTGAAGAATCTGGCAATGTTTGGGATAAGGAAACAGCGGAAAAATTCCGTTCTGTCGTTCTGGCAACCGGCAACGAAACAGATCGCAAGGAAGCGTACCGCAAATTCCGTGGCCGCGATCCGGAAGTCAAATATATCCTCAAGAAACGCGGATTCCCTGTTCCGGCGGAAAGCGGCGGTGTGGGATCAGGAGGGACAGTCGGAAACGACTAAGTCACCCATAAGCGAGACTTTTGGAAACGCGCTGACCAAGTGGTTGGCGCGTTTTTATTTGATCACCGGATAACAGGACAAATCATCTGCAAACTCGATTGGTCCGTCAAAGCTCTCGCGAATAGCCGCTAGAATAGCATCCTTGTCATCGAGCGCGCGTTGCATATGGTGGGTCAGAATCAACTTCTTCGCTCCCGCACTGGCCGCAGCTTCGCCAATGGAGACGCCATCGCGGTGCAAACCGCGTGGCTGGCCATCTGCCATTGAAATCGCGTTGTGCATGAACATTAAATCGGGCCTCCCATTGCGGGTGGCCTCAACAAATGCCTCGCTCAGAAAGCTCTGATCCCCGGAAAATAAAAGCCGCTTGCCTTTGTTTCGGACAACAAAGGCCAGTGCAGGGACTTCCAAATGGTGAACGCCAATCGCATCGATATCGACATTGTGAAACCGGTTGACCGCTTGCAGATAGCCGCGACTGGTGACGATGTTGCGGACTGTGATTTGGGGGAGTGGATCGCTGTCATCAAGATAGGATGAAAGATAGGGAAACGCACCCTGTTTCCCGATCAGTGCTTCTAGAAAATCGGATGTGGAAGGGAGGGCTTCTGATCCATCAGGCCCCGCAACAATGAAAGGCTCTTTGCGACCGGAAAAACTACCGCTGTTCAAGAGTCCAGGTAGGCCGCCAGCATGATCACCATGAAAATGAGTTAGAAGAATCGCATAAAGATCATTGAAATCAATACCCGCCTCGGCATGACGGATAAAGGCTCCAGGGCCGGCATCAACTATCACCCGGGCTTTGCCATCAATCCATACGACATTGCCGGAGCCTGCGCGATCATCATCTGCAATCGGACCGCCAGAACCCAAGACCTGAACAGCGAGATCGTTGGTTTTACAAGCCTTTGGATCAGCAAGTTTGGTAGTTCCATTTTCCAAACAAGCGGAGAGCGTTAGCGAAAGAGTGGCACATGTCAGAAGCAATCGCATATAAATTCCCTAGAATTAGTGAGGCTATGAGTTCTAGAGGCCGAACCCATTTATAGGCAAGTCATGCATCGCTATTTTGGACAGTGGCTTTCCTACAGATGATAGCATTGTTTATTTTCAGTTGCTTTCGATCAGCTAAGAAAGGAATTTCTATTGGCAAATTGTCACCCTGCCACGTCCCCGTGTAAGATTCTGTAATATAAGAGAAAGTATCAAAGAATCTTGGGTGACACAGTGTCACCTCTGTCACCCTACGGGCGTTCGATGGTGTAGTAATCATGGCCGAATTCTGGATTATCATCCTACCAACTTTTTCCACTTCGGTGGTGCGAATTTGCACCTTGACCGGTTGGTCGCACGCTGACAGGTTTCAGATCGCAGCCTGAAAGGAATCCCATATTATGACTATTGCAGCCGTACGAACCCCCGACGAACGTTTTGCCGACCTACCGGATTTTGATTATCCGGTGCATTATGTCGATGACCTTCAAGGCTATGAAGGTCTTAGAGCGGCCTATGTGGATACGGGTCCTGCGGATGCCAAAAATACGTTTCTTTGTATGCATGGTGAGCCAAGTTGGTCATTTCTCTATCGGAAGATGATCCCGCATTTTACCGCCACTGGCGCGCGGGTTGTGTGTCCTGACTTCTTTGGCTTTGGGCGTTCGGACAAGCCGACCGAGCTTGACACCTACACATTCGATTTTCATCGCAATCATATTTTGGCGCTGGTGGAGCGACTAGATTTGCAGAATGTAACGCTGGTGGTGCAGGACTGGGGCGGACTAATCGGCCTTACCTTGCCGGTGGATGGTAGATTCAAAGCACGTTTGTCGCGGCTGATCATTATGAACACGGCATTGGGTTTGGGAACGGGCGCCGGTGACGGTTTCAACGCCTGGAAGGAATATGCGCTGACTGTGCCTTTTTTCGATGCTGGTGACATTATTGCACGCGGGACGCCACAAATGACCGATGCGGAAACGGCTGCCTATAATGCGCCCTATCCCGATGACAGTTATCAGGCTGGTGCGCGAAAGTTTCCTGCTTTGGTTCCAGTGGAGCCGGATATGGATGGCGTTGAGGTCAGCAAGCAGGCTGCAGCGTTTTGGAGCGGGGAATGGTCTGGAAAAAGCTTCATGGCTATTGGAGGTAGCGACCCTGTTTTGGGGCCGCCCACCATGAATATGATGCACGGTCTTATCAAGGGCTGCCCCGAGCCGCTGCTGATTGAGGAGGCTGGGCATTTTGTTCAGGAGTGGGGCGATGTGGTGGCTCCCGCTGCACTCAAAAGTTTTGGCGATATCTGATGGCTGACTCTACGGTGTTTATCTGATAAGCGTTGTGAATAATAAATAGGGGTCGCTTCCATCCACTTAGCAAAAGAGGATAAGCACCGTGCCACAATATTACTATCTGAAGCGGATACATGCGGCCGATCGACCGCGGGTTGTAGCCAATCTGGAACGCCTGATGGCACAACTGGATCGAGAGATACCGGATAAAGATAGCGAGCAGACGCTGCTGCTCGGCACTTGGAACATCAGGAATTTTGGCAAAGTTCGCCGGTTGCCGGAGAGCTTGATGTACATCGCTGAAATACTCTCGCGATTTGATTTCGTCGCGGTGCAAGAAGTGGTCGACCTGGATGACTGGTATGCAATCATGGACCGACTAGGCCCCAATTATGACTTTATTGCGTCCGACAAGACCCATCATAAATTGGGTAGCGGCGGTGAACGGCTGCTTTACCTCTACGACAAACGCAAAGTGCAGTTTCAAAATATCGCTGGCGAGATTGTCTTACCGATCGATATGCTGATTACCGCCGATACAATTGGCGAGGATGGCGGGCAATTGTTTGAAGGCAAGCAATTCCGGCGGACACCTTTTATTACAGCGTTTCAATCGGGCTGGTTCAAATTTGATATTTGTACGGTGCATTTGTTTTACGGGTCATCGTCTGGCGATAAGCTGCAACAGCGCATTCAGGAAATTGATCGGGTGGCCGACTATTTTGCCGATCGTGCAGAGGATGCCAAAAAGACTGGGCGATCATTGATCCTGCTGGGTGATTTCAATATTGTCCATCCTGACCATGAAACAATGAAAGCGCTGAAGCGGCATGGGTTCCGGATACCCAAAGCGTTGGACCGCCCTACTAACCTTGATCTAACGAAATATTATGATCAGATCGCTTTTATGACCGATGATGCAACGTTGAATTTTATCGATCGAAAAACGAAAGATCCGAAAAAGGCAAATGCAGGCGTGTTTGATATTTTTGGTTCCGTATTTCGGGATGGCGATGCAGCGGAATATAAAGCTGAGATGCATAAGAAAAAGGGTGGTAAGGGCAAGACGGGTGCTGCGCTCTCCAAATATTACAAATCGAACTGGCGCACCTATCAGCTATCCGATCACAAACCGATGTGGGTGCGGATCAAGTCCAATGCGGCTGGTGCTTATCTGGACAAACTCAAATCGGACTGAGGGGCAAAACCAGTTTCGGCAGAGAGCGCCCGGAAATCGACTGTGACGCGGTTTCTCCTGCCAATGTTGCCCCCATTTTTCGGTAAAATCCCACTGCGCCAGGGTCGGCTTCAATGATCAGCTCATCTTGTCTCAACGTAGCTGCTCGATTTTTACTCCAATCAAACAAAATCCTTCCCACGCCAGCAGATTGTTGCTGTGGATCAACAAATAGTTTTTCAAGGAAACATCCATCATCAGTAGTTGCGATCTCAGCGATCCCGAGGATTGTTCCTATTCTTTCGGCGACTCTTAAATTGGGGGAGGTGCAGGCGGCTTTGTTCAACGTCAATTCCACCCGGCACCGCTCCATAAATTGCTCATCATATCCCCAGACGGCTTTAGAACGCATGCACAAGTCCGTCAGAATTGCATGTTCCCCGGGCTTTGCTGATCGCAATATGATGTCATTCTGCGTGTTCATGCGACAAGACTAGCAAAGGATATGGACTACAGCAAAATTCAGGCAGCCATTGCTGTCTTGCTATAGTGCTCTGTGAAGCGCGGTTGCATAGGCTGACTGGCAACCATGGCGAGAGGCAATGCGGTTTCGCAATGCGCGCATTCAGCGCTCATCCGACCAACATACCAATGCGACTTTCCGCATCCAGGACAGCGATTGACGATATCTAGGTGATATAACGGTTGGTAGCCGCGTTGGACGGGTTTCATATGTTCCAGACCGAGCGTTGCCGGGCCAGCCTTGTGAGGATGATTGATGAATGAACGGGGTGATATATACATCTCTTCTTTCCTTCTCTTCGGAGCCTCAATCTATTTCGTCGAAACTGCTCTTTGGTTACTGAATCGCCGATGAACCGTTTGTTATGGTCGGTGAAATGATATGTGATTCGATCGGTAGAGAATAGGAGATTTCCGCCATTCGCTCTCCCTAGGGGTTTTCGCAAAGACTAATCATTGGGAACAGTAGGATAAATAATTTTACTTTTGGAACGTCTAAAAGCGCGCCTTTGACGGTTAACGAAGAGAATCATCCAGCAATTTCGCAAGCCGAATTCCAGCTCTTTTTATCTGGAGTCGCTGGATAGGGATCAGGTTCTTTATTTCCTGATTATCAACCTTACCCCTGACTGTTAGTGGTGCGCCACATGCCGGTTGGTCCTCGGCCGCCGGATAGCTGAAATCGCGCGAGATTTGCCAGGCCTCTCTGGCCCAATCTTCTGTTGAGCCTGCTGCCATGTCGGCTTTTTCGATATCAGAATACTGACGAACCATTTCTGGCCCATCGGTTATAGCTCGCTCTGCTAACGGTCCATCCCATAACCAATGCAAGTTCATGCGACCTTCGATGATGCCATAAGCAGCACTGACATTATTACCGCCACGATCACTTCGGTCACCAGTATGAAGCGGCATGTGCATATCACCCACGAAATGGACCAGAAATGCTAGCGCTTCCAGCCTGATATGGATGGGAAGCGCTTTGTCTTTGAGTAAAGCAGCATTACGATCAATCTGAGCCGATACACAATTTCCGCTGCGACACGCTTGGGGAAATTCAAAAGGCTTGCAGATATCGATATTCTGATAGTGCCATGCGGCGGTATGCCCCCAACGCAGCCGGTCGCGGCGAATACAATCGGGCCAGACGCTGGCATCGCCGATATTCTTCAAATCACATTTGGGCGTGCCAAGCAAACCTTCAGAACGAAACAGCCGGTTCATGCGTTGTTTGGTTATCGAACTAATGTTTTGCTCAGCGATAGCGGCGGTTGTTCGATGGGCAAATTCACCATAGGCAAAGGCCGGAGAAGCAGTGAGCAGCAGACCGATCAGGAAAACACGAAGCAACATAGCGAGCATTTTAGAGTGCCACCGTGACAATGTCGTGACGATGTTGGAGAAGGGCAGTCGCTAGTTTTCGGCGGTCGCGCTTTTGGTGCTGGAAAACATCGGTTGCTGTGTTTGCCCGGATATTATCGAGAGTGACAGCGCGGTGCCACAACCAGCGCATTCCGCGGTAACCCGTCCAATGTACCAATGCAGGCCAGCGCAGTTGGGACAGTGATTGCGGTCTGCTAAATGATAGAGGTTGAGCGAACGCCCTTCGGGATTGAACATCCCATAATTTGCTGGGCGCCGTGCACCTTTCCCCATTTTTCCACCCCTTGATCAGGTCTGGTCCCGGCCGACTCTCGACTCGGATACAGGCAGAGGATAGGCTCGATTGACCAATCAACTTTGTAAAATTGGTGAAAAGCTGTGGATAGAATGTTGGCAGAATCGAAAGCAAATTACCGCGCACCCAATTTTTTCCAAGCCAGATCGGCAAACTCACACAATAACGGCCGCGTTTCGCGCGGATCGATGATATCCTCAACGCTAAACTGTTCGGCGGTGCGAAATGGTGAAGTAACCTGGTTGAGTTTCGCTTTTATCTCTTCCAGTCTGGCGGCCGGATCGTCAGCAGATTCAATATCGGCTTTATACGCAACCTCCAATCCACCGGCGATGGGAAGAGATCCCCAATCTCCCGATGGCCAGGCAAAGCGATACTGGAAATTTTCTGCGTTGCTCATCGCACTACCGGCAATACCATAGGCTCGGCGGACAATCACACTCGCCCAGGGAACGGTTGCCTTGTAAACGGCATTCATGGCCTGCACCCCATAGCGAATCGTTCCGGTGCGTTCGGCATCTTCGCCAATCATGAAACCGGGATTATCGACCAAGTGCACTACGGGCAGATGGAATTGTTCGGCCAGTTTGGCAAAGCGTTCAACTTTTTCCGATGACTTGGCTTCCCATGATCCGCCCAAAAAACTGGGATCATTGGCTAGAACAGCAACCGGCCAGCCATCAAGCCGGGCAAAGGCGGTGATCGCCGCGCGTCCCCAACGTTTTCCCATTTCGAACACGCTGCCGTCATCAAATACGCTATCCATAATTTTGCGCATCGAATAAACCTGTTTGTCTTCGCGCGGCACGGCGGAGAGCAGGTTTTCGTCTTTGCGATCGACGGGATCAATATTGTGTGTACGGGCCGCAAGCTCGTTCACATTGCTTGGCAGATATGACAGAAATTTGCGTGCCGTCAGGAACGCTTCCGCTTCGCTAGCCACCTCTTCATCAACCACACCATTGGTTGCATGGATATCAGAACCACCCAATTCCTCTTTGGTCAGTGTGTCACCAATCGCGGCGGCAACGGCTGGACCGGCGGCAAAAATTTGAGAAAGCCCTTTGACCATGATCGAATAATGGCTCGCAACTGTTCGCGCAGCACCCATGCCGGCGGTCGGCCCCAGCGCCAGCGCCACGACCGGAACCGTTTCTTGGTTTTTGATAATATCTTCCCAGCCAGGAACGGCGGGCACGTAAGTAAAGCCCATATCTTCCAGTGATTTTACCGAACCACCTCCACCCGTTCCGTCGATCATCCGGATCATTGGAATGCCGAGCGTATGTGCCATTTTTTCGCACTGGGTAAACTTACGATGTAGCGCCGCATCGGCTGCGCCGCCTCTAACCGTAAAATCGTCGGCGGAGGCCACCACCGGACGGCCTTCGATATTGGCGCGGCCAAAGATCAGATTGCTGGGCGCAAAATCCTCAAACTCGGCTTTTTCATTATATGTTCCGCGACCGGCAATCTTTCCGATCTCGCGAAAACTATCTTCATCAACAATCCCGGCAATCCGTGCGCGCGCATCCAGCTTACCGCGACCATGCTGACGAGATACTTTCGCGTCTCCGCCCATTTTTTCGGCGAGCCGCCGGCGTTCTGCTAACTCTTCCAGTTCCGGTTTCCAACTCATCGAGCAATGCCTCGCAATAGGGTTACATAGGTTACACTGTGTAACCTCAAGGGATGGGTGATTCTGCGGCAAATTTCTAGGCCTGTCGGCAACAATGACTTGGGTGACAGTTCCACAGATAACTTTTGTCGGATCATACACTGAGTATAGGAAAGGAGATCACGTTAGGACAGCATCAATTCCACTATCTATCTGAAACTACACTCTAAGCCGGCTGTCCGCTTCATCCCGTTAGCGGGCATTTGGATGCGCAATAATGGAACCTTCGATGCACCTATCGCAGCTGACGGAATTAAACTGAGCTCATGGAGGCGGTGATCCGTATGCAGGTGCCTCGACGAGGTTTGGAAACAATTTCCATATGTAGGTCATTTTGTTTCGCCAAATCACCGCAGATTGCGAGCCCTAGGCCTTCACCTTTTGATTTATCGCCTTTTTCATATGCAGACTGAAACTGGATGATTTCGTCATCCGACATACCCTTACCGGTGTCCAACACAATGATCGTGAAACCAGCCGAGCGACGTCTGGCTCCGATCAATATCTTACCCTTATCGGTGTATTTGATGGCATTGGAAGTGAGGTTGCTGACAATCCGCATCAACACCAGTGGCGGAATAGTGGATTCCATGCTGCTCTCAACAAAACGAAACTGAAGACCTTTGGATATCGCTTCTTCATGAAACATTTGACCGACGGTCTGGAAGATCATCGAAAGCGGATAGGGTTCGTCCGCTTTATCCGGTTCAACAACCACTGGTCGGCTTTCTTGCAGATAATCTCCCGAAAGCGATTCCAGATAATCTAATGCTTCACGGATATTGGTTTTTTCCTTTTCTCCCAGTGTGGCGGAAGCAGCATCGAGACTCATGCGAAGGCCGCTAATGGGTTGTCTAATGTCGTGAGAAGCTGTTGCGAGTTGCCGTTGTCGTAGCGCCGCCTGATCACGGGCCCGGGAATAGTTTTTTTCCGCTTCCAACAGGCGTTTGCTCTTTTGCGCATCTTGTTTGAGAATTCGAATTTTTTCTTCTTGAGCGCGGTCATGCTCTCTTCGCAAGGAAATGATGCCATAGGTCAAACCTAGCATGACCAGTGTTCCGATCACGATGAAGGTTGTCTTGGCAAAATTGCGTAAAATAATCTGGTTTTCCAGATAGCCGCTGAACATCATGGTAGCGTAGATCAGGAACGCCGCAAAAATGATGAACAATCCGGCCCACATCTCCAGCAGCCTTCGATTGGCAGATTTCTCCCACCAGTAAAGCGGCAATATATGCGACAAACACATGATTCCGGTCCAAACGATTTGGATCTTGTAACTGGTTACCCTTGGAATGAATGGAACCAGTATCAGGGTTGCGATGGGTAGCAGCGCAAACCATTGAATGCGCTTTGACCATCGATGACTGCCCCTCCGTGTCGCCATAGATGAGCCAGCTACATAAAAGCCAAAAATTATGCAGGTGTAGCTGATCAGAAAACCCACATAGGCATTCCACTCGGGATTCTGGGGATACAGAAACCGCAGCGGAATATTGTCGTCAAATGACAAGGAGATCAGCAGCAGCCAGAAGAGCAGAGCATATCTGATACCAACTGAATTCTTCAGCGAGATATTTACGCCAAGCATCACAATCAATCCAAACAGCGCCAGTGCATAAAAAGCTGCATTGAATGCCGCAGTACGTAAGTCATGTTCAACCAGATCGACCTCGTTCCTGATCGCAAGGCTGGGCGCGGCGGCCATAAGTTTTGATGTACGGATCAACAAAACGGCTGACTCACCCGGCCGCAATATCATTGGTTTAGACTTAAGCTGGGTCCCGCTGAAAATCGCGGGATCATAGGGGGCTGTTGAAGAAAAGGTCAGCAACTGATCTAAATCACCGGATTGCCGCACCAGAATGATATCGGCATTCCGCACCGCAAATGCATCAAATGTAAGGATCCATTGGTCGGCCAGACGTCCATTGGGTTTGGAGATATTCTTTACAGCAACAGCGGACCAGAGGTCGGAATAGGGTATAAATTCTGCTTCGGAAGTCGGTACATCGATTTCAAAGCTGCCAGATCGAAAATCCGAAACCATCTCGGCAGGTGTTCGTTTTTCCCCCAGACGATAGACCAGGTAACTGGACAGATCGGTCCTGTTCTCGCCGGATTCCAAGGTCAATACTGGCGCCGCCATTGCTGCGCTTGAATGCAATCCTACGGTTGCCACCAATATGATTAGCGACCCCAATAGCCAGCAAGCTAGGCCATGAATGGATTTGGAAAAGTTAGGAAATGTCATAGGTTACAATCATTTGTGTCATAGTGTAGAACAGGAAAATGCCCCAAGGCAAGCGGAGCAGAAGACCGAAATGAGCCATTACACCGCCGTCATAGCTGATGATCATGCGATCGTCCGGTCCGGATTGAAGGCCGCTCTCGAAAACGAAAAGCTTGTCGATGGGCATGTTATCGATGTGGTTGCCGAAGCGGGAAATGGTCTGGATGCCATCGCTATGGTCAAACAGCATCGCCCTGATTTGCTGGTTCTCGATGTTTCTATGCCAATGGCTGGCGGCGTAGAAGTTTTGGTCGAGACGCGTCGCTGGTCGCCCGATACCCGGATCATTGTCTTCACCGGTATCTCCGCGATGGGAAAGGTCAGTGAATTGATCGAAGCGGGCGTTGACGGGCTGTTTTCCAAAGCGGAAGACAATCAGGGATTGTACGAAAACACGCCAATGATCCTGCAAGGTGGGCGATATATTTCGCCTTTTTTCACCAGTATAATGGATGAAGCGCCAAAACAGAGCGCCCTGACTGATCGGGAACGACAGATTCTGAATTTGATTGTTGCGGGCCAGTCTAACAAGGAAATTTCCAGTCATCTTGGTATCAGCGCAAAGACCGTAGATCGGCACCGCACCAACCTGATGCAAAAGCTGGAAGTGCACTCGGTTGCGCAACTTATTGCTTACTCTCTGCGCGAAGGTTTGATCGACCCTACGGCAGAAATCTGACTCCCTGACGGAGCAATATATTGGAGTATCGGACATCATGTCCGTCAAATAATCCCACATTCATAGATATGGAAATGGGGGATTCACCTCATTCAGTCTCTCAACCTGCCTTGCTACTTAGAGCATCAAGGAACGGGGCCACATTGGTTTCTGATGAGAAGGAAGCGATTATGAAAAAGGGAAATAACAGCAAGAAAACAAATAAAAATGTTCGCACAGTCATGTCGGCGGCGCTGCTCGCGCTGGCCACGACGAGTGCGGTCATCGCGCCACTGCCCAATCAATCAGCGCAAGCACAGATCCCGGGATTGCTACCCCGTGCGGATCAGGTTGCAGTTGCAGAGCCATTGGCCATTGATGGTGTTTGGCAAATTCGCGAGCTGGGTAAACATATCGTCGTTGAAGCCGGACGGGCTTACGCCCTTGAAAGTTGGGTGCATGCCTTTGTGTTTGAGATTCAGCCAGACATGGTCGTGCTTCGCAATTTTCAGCAAAAAGCACCTAACGTGTACGTGGCTGACGATCTGCCATTAATGGGTCGTGCCAATATGGTGGTTGAAGAAGACGGTTCGATAACGGCAACCGTGGCAGGGCTCGTGCCAGTAACCTATCACCTTGACCCGGTAGAGCTTTTTTACCCCCAACATTTTATTGCCGCGATACAAGACAGTCGGGTACCTGCCCAATATCGTGATCGCCCCGGACCGCCTTCGCATGCGCTGGGCCCACCACAACCCGGTGTTATTGGGCAGCCCAGAATTGAAGCGCAACCGGCCCTAGAACCGGGCGTCACAGAGCCTTATGTGGAGCGGTGTGGTAATTGTGGTCTTTTACCCCCGGGCGTAGCCGGGCAGGCCGAACTTGCCACCGGCAACAATGGCAGCTCCGATGAAGGCGGTCTATCAGATGAAGTGAAATTGGGTATTGGAACCGTCGTTGTAGGAGGCATTGCCTACAAAGTGAGCGGATCTGTTGGCAAAACTGCTAAAACGGTCGGTTCTGCTGGCAGAGCTGCTCGCGGCGGCAAGGTTGCTGGGAAGCTAACCCAAGGTCGCTTGAACGGCGGTATTTTACAAAAAGCTGGCCCCAAGGGAACGTCGCAACTGATCGGCAAAGGCAACGCAGCACGGGCGGCACGCGGCGCTGGACCGGTCACCAGCGAAGCACAGCTGATGCAGCGGATCAACAAGGCTGGTGATATCTCTAAACTCAACAAAGCGGGTCGTGCTGCTCAGGTCGCTCGCGGTGCTGGCGGAATCAAAGCGGCATCTACTGCTAAGGATGCGGCTAGACTTGCCAAGGTTGCGAAAACTGGAGCCACGGCTGGAAAACTGGGAAAGGCAGGCCGAGCCGCCTTAGCAGGTACTGGCGTGGGTGCGGCTGTGGTAGTCGGTGAAATCGTCGCCACTGAGAGCATCGAGGCATTAACCGGGGCCGAGGTCCAAGATCCGGTGTCTACAACCTTTCAATATGGCGCCGCGATTTTCGACAAGGACGTGAAGCTGGGCGATGTCGCAAAGGCTCGTGCAGCGCATCACCGGGAGAATTTCCGCAAGATTGGTGAAACATTCACGACGAAAGGGAAATTCAAGGAAAATATGCGAGCCTATGGCGATGACAAGCGTGTGAAAATCGAAGGTGCCACTGGCATGGACTTGCAAAGTGGCCGGGAACGGCGCGCTACTTACAAAGCAGCTATGACCAGCGAAAAACCTGTTGCCGCAACTGCAAAGGTCATGGGAGATCGCGCCAAGCATCACCTGAAGAATACAGGCAAAGTGACGAAAAAGGTCGGCTGCGGACTGGGCAATATTTTCCGCAAGAAGGAAAATGACAAGAAGTGCTGATCTGACCGATATCAGTAAAGAACCCCGATCTCGACAGGTCAGGACAAGGAGGAGCGACCACCGCTCCTCCTTGTTCGTTCGGTGCTTCGAAACAGAGCATTGGACACGTCCGTAATTTCATTTTGAAAGTTCATTATTATGTTTGCTTTTGCGCCCATAGCGGACACTGGCATCGCGGCGGCTTTATCCCGAAAGCGGACCGCGATCAAAGGTGGTGATGTGTATCGTTGATTGCACCTAAAGTCAGCGTTTTCCCAAAACTCGTAGATGATAAAAATGGTCACCGAGCTGTGCATCATAAGCGAGTAACCGCTTGTGGTAATGGCTCACATTTAGTTCATCGGTCATCCCGACGCCGCCATGTGTTTGGATGGAGGCCTCGCCTAATGCGCGACCGAGTTTGCCGACCTGACCTTTTAACACAGCAATATCACGAATTGTCAGCGAGCCGGATTCGGCCAATGCAGTGGTATATGTCAGCGTTGCCAGCGCCTTGCTATATGCAATTTTCATATCCGCAAGCCGGTGCGCCACCGCCTGGAATGACCCGATAGGTACACCAAATTGTTTGCGCGTCTGGGCATATTCGCTGGTTAGCTCAAGCAATGCACTCATGGCACCCACGGCTTCAGCGGATTGCACAATAATCGCGTTGGCGAACACGCTTTCCAGTGCGTTGCTGGCATCGGCTACCAGGACGGCGTCATTGGATACTGCAACCTGATCAAAACGAATATTGGCAGCACTCCTGCCGTCGATCGTGTCATAGGTGCGTGTTTCCAGGCCATCGGCATTATTCTCGACCAAGAACAATCCGATCCGGTCCGAACCGGAAGTTTTCGCGACGACGACTAATATGTCGGCCTCCGCGCCTGCGATGACCAATCGCTTTTCGCCTGTTAGTGTGAAACCGCTGCCGTCCGATTGGGCGATCATTTCAATCTGCGCGAGATTAGCGGTGCCATGTCCTTCCTCATAAGCAAGAGCCGCGACGCATTCACCGGACGCCAGTTTCTCGATCCACTTTTGAGCAACATTGTTTTCGCTCGCAGCAAGGGCCGCACCTGCAAACAACGTTGAGGAAATATATGGTTCGACCACCAAGTGCCTGCCGAGCGCGCCAGCAAAAGCTACGCAATCGCTTATTGATCCGCCGAGACCGCCTTGATCCTCGCTAAAGGGTAATGCCATAAGGCCCAATTCAGCGAATTGTTGCCAAACGTCGTCCGACCAAGGCGCATCAGATTCAACCAAAGTTTTACGTGCATCAAAATCGTAATTCTTCTGAAGATAGCGGCTCACGCTATCCTGAAGCATTTGCTGCTCTTGGGAAAAAGAAAAATCCATGGCTTATGCTCCCGGTAAGCTGCGAGAGATCAGGTCGCGTTGTACTTCGTTGCTGCCAGCATAGATCGTAGTTGCACGGCTATTGAGATAAAGCGGCATGGCGACAAGATCGAACTCGCTGCCAAGAGGTTCGACATTTGATCCAACTCGCAAAGCTTCCAACTGGCGCGCCAGTCCGTCAACGCCGGAGACCTGTGTCATCAGCACGGACGCGCGCTGGACCAGTTCCGAATTGATAGTTTTATTCATTGACGGGAAGGCGGGATCACGTGCGATTTCGTGGCCGCTAATTGCCAGTTTTTCAAAATGGGCCAGAGAGGCAATGTCCGCTTCCAATTCGCCCAAATCGCGTTGAAAAACCGGATCATCCGCCATAGTGCCACCAAATGGTGACGGTGTTTCTGCTGCCGCCGCTCGCGCTCGCTCACAATAACGAAGCAGTGTAGGACTGGCGGCGGAGCCTCCACCACGCTCATGCTTGAGCAAATGTTTGGCCACGCTCCAGCCATCATTCTCCTCACCCACACGACCGGATTGTGGAACGCGGACATTGTCGAAAAAGACTTCACACTGCTCTGGGAAGCCATCGAGACCGACAATTGGGCGGATTTCCATTCCGGGATAATCGACCCGGTCAAGCAGCAAGAATGTGATGCCCTGCTGTTTCTTTCCTTCATTGTTGGTGCGGACGAGCATGAACATGCGATTGGCGTGATGGGCGTAGGTGGTCCAAATCTTCGAACCATTGATGATATAATCGTCTCCATCCCGCTCTGCTCGGCAACTGAGTGAGGCCAAGTCGGAACCAGAATTGGGTTCGGAATATCCCTGCGCCCAGAAATCTGCGCCGTTCAATATGCCCGGTAAATATCGTTCCTGTTGTTCCTTGGTGCCTAAATCAATCAACAGTGGTCCGACCATGCCCAAACTTTGTGGCAACAAGGGCGGCAGATCTGCCTTGCGATATTCCTCGGCAAATATAAATCGTTGTTCAACGCTCCACCCTGTTCCGCCGTGCTCTTCCGGCCAATGCGGCGCGATCCATCCTTTTTTGTAGAGGATATTATGCCATTGCATACATTGTTCGAACGGGGCGAATACGCTTGTAGTTTTGCGTCCAGCTTCACGAATTGCTGGCGTGGGAGCAGTGGCAAAAAATTCCGCTACTTCGGTGCGAAATTCTTCCAACTCTGGGGCAAAATCGATGTTCATTTGGAACCTCTTTTACAAATATTTTGAAGCGTCTTGAAGCTATTGTCAGCTCACTTCAAGTTGGAAAAGTTACCATGGAATATTGTTTTACGCATTTTCCATTATTCTGGCCGGTATGAACGCGGTGACGGGCCGAAATCGATTTACGAAACTGTTATACCATCGATTAAATTATATCGTTGATTAAATTATTTGGATGCTCCATATGAATTTCGGGAGAGGCGATTCATATGTCAGAAACCCGTGCCCGCAATATGGAAAAGCGTCGTCAGCGCATATTGGATGCGGCGCGCGCGATTATCATCGACAAGGGTATCGATGGTTTGACAACGCGCGGATTGGCAGATGTTGCCGGGGTGACTGCACCAACTTTGTACAACCTGATCGGCGGCAAAGATGAGATTATACGTGCGATGATTTCGGAAGGTGTCGAGCGGGTCTGGGATCAGCTGGATTTCGCTTCCTGCCAAACGCCGCTCGAAATGGCTGAACTGATAATCGATAAAGCATTCTCACAGGTAATGTCAGATCAAGGCTATTTCCGGGCCGTGACATTGGCAACTGATCGCGTCACGGGCTCTTATGCTGCACGAGGGGACATGGCTTTTGAACATTCGGCCGCTGGACAGCGATCGGTTGAAATGGCGACCACGGTATGTCGTACGGCTATTGCGCAGAACATGTTGTCGGGCCGGATTTCAGCTGAAACTTTAGGTTTGGAAATGTTCATCAGTTACCGCGGACCGATGCGCGATTGGGCGCATGGCATTATCAGTGCGAAAGAATGTCGGCGCAGGCAAATGCGTGGTTTTTATCTCGTGATGGCCGCTGATGCGACGCCGGAATTTCGCGAATTATTGCTTGGCAAGATTGAGGATTTGGAAACGGAAGCAGATGGCGCAAAGGCTGCGTGATGCAAAGGGGAGGGAAATAATGGAAAAGCTATTGGGGCTATTGCTCAAATTACTGCCACTAATATTTGCATTCGGATTTCTGGTTCCGGTCATCATACAGGGAACCGAGGCGCTTGGTTGGGTTCCTCCGCTTGGATTGTCTGTATTGGGCTTTGCGTTGATTATCGGCGGCGGCTGGGGTTTGTTTGCACAATTGAAAGGACGTTGGCTATGAACGTCCTGCATTCGGATATGGTTCCTGCCGATGTTTCCGATCTATCGGACGCACAGTTGATGAAGCTAGAGCGGCAAATTGCCCGCAAACATAGTGGGATGTTTCCATGGTTGATGGTGATCTGGGCTTTCGGGAACCTCGTCTTATGGTTGTCGCTCTGGCCCTTGGTGCTGTTGGATGTCATTCCACTGTGGCTGGGTTTCCTTCTCGCGACGATCAGCCTGTCGTTGGTCTATCTGCCCACCCATGATGCGCAGCACGATATAATTGCACGCCCGGGCGAGAAGTTCCGTTGGCTCAATGAATTGCTCGGTCATGCAACCAGCTGGATGATCGTTAGTCCGTTTAACGTGTTTCGCGTGACCCATCTGGAGCACCACCGCCATGCTAATGACCCGAATCTGGATCCCGACATTGCATCTAAAGCACCTGGGCCTTGGTCAGCCATCTGGAAATCGATCAAAGATCGGCAACCATCGGGTACTCGGGGCGCCAACTATATGAAAACGCTGGAACGGGTAGGGCGAACAGATTTGATACTGTTGGCTATTGCCTATCAATTGGGGTTTCTCGCGATTCTTTTCACGCTGGCGTGGAGTGGCTACGCGCTGGAAGCGTTCTTCCTGTGGTGGCTACCTTACCATATTGCGATGACTTATCTGAACTTTTTCCTCAGCTGGGCACCGCATCATCCCGCAACCAGTCAGGCGCGCTATGGCAACACCCGCAGTTGGAGATCTATGGTCGGCAATATCGGTTCAATGGGTATGCAGTTTCATATCGTGCATCATTTGCATCCCTATATTCCGCTTGACCGGACGCCAGCGGCTTATCGTGAAATGCGGCCTATCCTCAAGGCGCGTGGGTGTGATTTGGGGGAGAGGTAAGACAAAAATTCACCGCGAACCGATTTTAGAGTTCAAAGCGATTATGTGCAGCCATCAGTCCTCATCCCCATATATCCCAACGCTCTTCTCACCTTCGCTGTCGGCCCGCCCGCGATACATGCCGGGAGTATTGAAGCTATAGATTGTCTGTCCCCAGGGCGTGGCCAGAATGATCCCGCCGGTGCCGCCTAAATCACCCATTTCGCCAATTACGCTGTCGGCAATTTCCTGTACGTCTTCGTCCGACAGCATGAACTCGCTAGCGTGAATGGCATAAGTATAGTTGCCATCGGCATCTTTCGGGACGGTCCTTTGAGCTTCCTCTATAGCCACTGGCCAACGCATACGGATGCGGGTGCAGATCTCATGCGCGACGCCGACGCGAATGAAATATTCTCCAGATCCCGTTGCAGACACCGCGCAAGCGCGGTCATCGGCATAAGTACCAGCACCAATGATCGGGCTATCGCCAATCCGGCCCCAACGCTTTCCAGTCATTCCGCCGGTTGACGTGCCAGCAGCCATGTTGCCGTTTTTATCCATCACGACCGCGCCCACGGTGCCAAATTTGTAATCCACATGGGCCACACTGACTTGCTTGGCCAAAACATCCTCAATCTGCTTCAATCTTCGCGGTGTGGCATAATAATCTGGTGAAACCTGCTCCAGACCCTGCTCGCGACTAAATTGATTGGCGCCTGCACCAGAAAGCATTACATGCGGGCTTTTATCTTTGACTGCGCGAGCGAGCAGGATTGGGTTTTTGGTGCCGTTTATCCCGGCGGCAGCTCCGGCTGAGCGGTCGCTGCCATCCATAATGCTGGAGTCGAGTTCGTTCGTTTTGTCCCAAGTAAATACTGCGCCTTTCCCGGCGTTAAAATTGGGATTATCCTCCATAACCATGATCGTGGCCGTAACTGCGTCCATCGCGCTTCCACCGTCCCGCAGGATTTTGGATCCTGTCTCCAGAGCCTTGGCCAGGGCCGCGCGAATTTCGGCATCTTTTTCTGGAGTGATATTCTCACGTTTGATGGTTCCTGCTCCGCCATGGATGGCAATTGACCAAGCTGCATCATCATCGGCAGGAGATGTCTGGGCTGCAAGGGCGCTGGGTAAGCTGATCATTCCCAACACTATCAAAATGTAACGCATCATTTGAATTTCTCCACAGGGTTATTGGCGGAACGAACATCCCGTTAACTTTTCATTTACCATAACGGCATAAGCCGCTGTTTATCAATTAATTGATATGTGGGAAGGTATCAATATATGGGGTTTCTCGACCGTCACATAAGCAACGAAAGGTTCGTTGCTCCCTTTGTTTGGCGCTCTCCAGATATTCCCGAGACTATCCGCCCGGCCATTGAAAAAATGCAAGTCGCAAGAGCTTTTGCGCATGTGCCGATGATTTACACTGTGGCCATTATCAACTTGCTACTCGTTATGTTGCTATGCGCGCATAGCGGGGTCGCTTTAAAATATTACGGCTGGATGGGGTTTCTTGCCATCGCCTCTTCGGTCAGAGCCGTTTTGTGGGTGCGGCATAAAAACAATCCTTATGCGAATATTGAACCGGCGATACTGCTACGTAACCTGACGTTTGTATCGGTTGGCATTATCGCCTTTCTCAGCTTCTGGTCGGTATTCGCCATAGCCACTGACATATTTGGCAACCTCCTCTTTCTATCCGTTTCTCTGGTTTTCGGTTCCACCTGTATTGCCCATTGCCTGGCTTGTATTCGCAGGGCTGCTGTAGCCACATTGATGGTTGGTATTTTGCCATCGGCCATCACGCTTATGGTCGTCGGCGGGACGGAGGAGACTATTATGGGGATCAGCATGGCAACCATAACCTTCCTGATGGTTCGGTTCATTATCGACAGTTACAACCAGATCATATCAGGCCTGATCATGGAGCGACAGATCTGGGAACAGGCGCACAGTGATATTCTCACGGGCATCGCAAATCGGCGTGCGATGATGGATATGTTGGATGCGGCAGAAGACGATTTCCGGACAGACGGACATGATTATGCGATAGCACTTCTTGATCTGGATGGTTTTAAACAGGTTAATGATACACTGGGTCATGGCGTCGGTGACAAACTATTACAGACCGTGGCAAAGCGTCTTTCAGCCCACGCAAAGCCGAACGAATATGTCGCGCGGTTGGGAGGGGATGAGTTCCTCATCCTGATACAAAATACCGATGATGAGTGGGATGTAGATGCTCGAATGTCTGGTTTTCTATCCGTGTTGGCGGAGCCAGAAAATATCAATGGCCATGTACTGTATCCTTCCAGCAGCATGGGTATCGCTGTGGCAGACCCATGCATTGACGGGGTAGAAGCTATGCTCAAGGCCGCCGATGATGCGCTATATGCAATGAAACGAGAACAGCGGAAAGATCAGCAAAGCCTGTTGGCTATTCAGCCAAAAGTCGCTTGATGCTATTCGCTTAACATAGCGGTAGAGCATGCCTATATAGACATAATCTTGTCACTGGAGCTGTCATGACTGCTGATAATCCCGCTTTACGTCCCTGGCGCGACATAGAACGCCGCCAAAGCCGTCAGATCATGGTTGGTGACGTAGCCGTGGGCGGTGATGCGCCGATTACCGTTCAGACAATGACCAATACACTGACATCGGATGCAAAGGCGACAATTGATCAAATCCGCCGCTGTGAGGATGCGGGGGTCGATATTATTCGCGTGTCCTGTCCTGACGTGGAAAGTACGGCGGCATTGAAGCAGATTGTTCGGGCCAGCCGGGTTCCCATTGTTGCAGATATTCATTTCCACTATAAACGCGGGATCGAAGCAGCTGAGGCCGGTGCGGCCTGCCTGCGCATTAATCCGGGCAATATTGGTTCTGCCGAACGGGTGAAGGAAGTTATTGATGCGGCCACGTCAAATGGTTGCGCGATCCGAATTGGTGTGAATGCTGGCAGCCTCGAAAAAGACTTGCTTGAGAAATATGGTGAGCCTTGTCCGGAGGCGCTTGTTGAAAGCGCACTCGATCATATCAAGATTTTGCAGGATCATGACTTTCATGAGTTCAAAGTCGCCGTGAAGGCAAGCGATGTCTTCCTGGCGGTTGCGGCTTACTCCCAATTGGCCGATGCTGTGGATTGCCCGCTGCATCTGGGGATTACCGAAGCGGGCGGCTTGATTGGCGGTACGGTTAAGAGCTCGATTGGAATGGGTAACCTGCTGTGGGCCGGTATTGGCGATACCATCCGCGTCAGTCTCTCTGCTGAACCGGAAGAAGAAGTTCGCGTCGGCTATGAAATGCTCAAATCATTGGGTCTGCGCACCCGCGGTGTTCGAGTGGTGAGTTGCCCGTCATGCGCACGGCAAGGTTTTGATGTAATCCGTACCGTGCAAACGCTGGAAGAACGTCTGCAGCATATTCGCACGCCAATTTCACTTTCTGTCCTTGGCTGCGTCGTTAACGGTCCGGGAGAAGCGCGCGAAACAGACATTGGCATTACAGGCGGCGGCAAGGGTAAGCATATGGTTTATCTTTCCGGTGTTACCGACCATCATGTCGAAGATGGCGATATGGTCGATCATATCGTGAAACTGGTAGAGGCCAAGGCGGCCGAAATCGAAGATGTTGAAGGTCAAGTCGAGGCGGCGGAATGAGCGGTATGGTACTGGAAACCGACTATCTGATCATCGGCGCCGGGGCGGTAGGTCTGGCCTTTGCCGATACGCTGTTTGATGAAGATCCGGACGCACATATCACTTTTGTCGACATGCATGCGAAGCCAGGCGGACACTGGAACGATGCCTATAGTTTTGTTGCATTGCACCAACCCTCTGCCTTTTACGGGGTCAACTCGATGGAGATGGGAGAGGATCGGCTCGATGATCATGGGCCCAACACTGGCTTCTATCCGCTTGCCAGCGGCGGCGAGGTCTCTGCCTATTTCGAACAGCTCATGAACCGTCGTTTCCTGCCCAGCGGACGGGTCCGTTATTTTCCGCTAAGCGAATATCTTGAGGGTGGAGACCCGGGAACCGCGCGATTCCGCAACATATTGTCGGGCGTGGAAAGCAAGATCAAGGTTCGTCGTAAGACGGTTGATGCAACATATTACAAGACCTCGGTCCCCGCGACCCATAAGCGCAAATTTGAAGTTGCAGGCAGTACCCAGCTCGCCATTCCGGGCGATCTACCCGATTTGTGGAAACGCGGACAGAATTTGCCCGAGCACTATGTAATTCTTGGCGCTGGAAAGACCGCGATGGATGTGGGTGTGTGGCTGTTGCTGGCTGGCGTCGATCCCGATGCCATCAGTTGGGTACGGCCACGTGAATCTTGGCTCATGAATCGACGCTATACCCAGCCGGGCGCGGATTTCTTTGAAGATTCCGTTGGCGTCCAGATTGCCCATATGAAAGCGGCAGAGACTGCGAAATCTGGCGATGACCTTTGTGCGAAGCTGGGTGAAGATGGTTTCATGCTTCGTCTAGATCCGGATGCCACGCCGGAGATGTTCCATTATGCAACCATTTCGGAAGGCGAGGTCGAGCTGCTTCGGAAAATCAAAAATATCATTCGCCATGGACGAGTTACTGCTGTTGCACCTGGGGGTATGACCTTTGCTGATACAAAGGAAACAGTGCCGGAAAACAGCTTGTTCATTGATTGCACCGCCACTGCGGTCGATTTCCGCGCGCATAACAAAACGACGCCGATATATGATGGGGAACGGATCACTTTACAGGCGCTGCATGTTCCCCTGGTGACGTTCAGTGCTGCTATTGCTGCCTTTATTGAGGCGAATTTTGATAACGACGAACAGAAAAACGCACTGGCACGGCCGGGTCCGCTAACCGATACGCCGAACACCTATCCACTGGCTTTTCTCAGCAATATGTTGAACCGCGGCGCTTGGTCACAAGATCCGAAAATTGCCACATGGCTTGCCAAATCACGGCTTGATCCAATTGGACCGACTATCGCCAAACTGATGGCAGAGGGCAGTCCTAAGTTGGCCGCGCTGGGTCAGTTTCAGGCTGCTATTCCCGAAGGCATGGCTGGTTTTCAGCGCTTGTCTGAGGCAGCGCGAGCCGAGCATAAGGAAATGGCGGTCGCCGCCGAATAGGAATGCCAACTGTTCAGGAAGGGCTGCTAATCATGAAGAAATTCATCTGGATGATCGCTCTTATTGCTCTGACTGTTGCGCTGTTTGGCTGGAATCCATTTTCGGCCAATCGCGATACTAGCGGAGTCCTTGGCGATGGCTATTCTGATCTCGAAACCGGTGTTCATCGCCAGCCCAATGGCGTCTATCGCGTACGGGCGCTAACCCGCATGCCTAGTGTAAAAGCTAAAATGGTTCGTTGGTGGTTTGCTGACTATATGCAGACGACCGCGCATTATAAACGCTGGCATCCGACGGCGCATGTCTGGATGGACTGGGAAAACAAGAAACCCGGAGAGATTATAGGCGCGAGTCACCTAGTTCACGAATATATTGGCGAAGATCTGAGCAAGCTGCGTATCCAGTTTGTCAAACCGCAAGAGTTTCTGGGGCCGCTTGAGGATCGGGACGATCGCTTCATTATTTGCGCGCGTGCGGGTCTATTGGAGGAGCCCATTAATGTGACTTCTATGTGCCATATCGTCCGCGATACCGAGTGGGGTGCCGAAATGCGCTCGGTATTCTGGATGGGTCATATCGCGAAGCGCAATGGCAATGATACGGTCACATCAGTCGAAGGTGTGCTGGGTAATACTTGGCTGGCTCGGCGGATATTGGTGGATGAGAAGCTGGCGACCGACCTGATGAGTCATGCCATTCAGGAAATGGGTTATTTGAGCGATTTCCTGCCCCAGCTATATAGTGAGGAGACCGACGAAGTGGTCTCACCAACGGAAGAAAGCGACTGATCAAATTGCTTCACGTAGTCCATCACGAAGATTACATGGCGCCCCAACCGGAACGCGGCAGTTTCAAATTTGATAAATATTATCTTGTGATGGAAGCTTTGCGTGATTTGATCCGCGAACGAGATTTCCCAATGATCGAGCACGCACCCGAACCGATGCCGCGCAACTGGCTGGAGGCCGTACATTGTCCAGACTATGTCGAACAAGTTTTTACCGCGACTGTTCCGCGTGACAAAGAGCGACGTCTGGGCTTTCCGGTAACGCCGCATATCTCTCAACGGGTGCAGCATACCAATGGCGGAACGTGGCTCGCAATGCGGCTGGCGATGGAACATGGTTTTGCGGCAAATAGTGCGGCGGGTAGTCATCACGCATTGCATGATACGGGTGCAGGCTATTGTGTGTTCAATGATCTGGCGGTTGTGGCCAATCGATTGATTGCCGAAAATGTGATGCGGCGGATATTGATTGTTGATCTGGATGTGCATCAAGGGGATGGGACGGCCTCCTTGATGGCCGGGCGTGATGATGTCTTTACTTTCTCGATGCACGGCGAAAAGAATTTTCCCGCGAGAAAGGCAAAGTCATCCTTGGATCTGCCGCTTTCAGATGGTGTGGAAGATGCAGAATATTTGGCTCAGCTCGAAAATCACTTGCCGACAATTTTTGATAATTTTCGACCAGACTGTGTTTTATATCAGGCGGGTGTGGATCCGCATGTGAATGACAAACTGGGCCGGTTAAGCCTATCTGATGCCGGTTTGGAGAAACGGGATCGTTTCGTTGTGCGAGAGGCCCGTCGCCGCGGCCTTCCCATAGCCAGCGCATTGGGCGGAGGATATGGAGACGATCAAACGGCTGTAGCCCGCCGTCATGCTCGATCGATGTTAGCAATGGCGGATGAGGCGAACGCGACATTCAGAAAATGAAAAATCTGGTTTGCGAAGTTCGCCTGTTACACTAGCGTGGCCCAATCAAAATGGTGTTGGGGGAGTTGGACAATGCGAAACTGTTGGTTGCTGGTTCTGGCGACGGCGACGATGCTGTTCTCAGGCGCTACATTTGGGCAATCGCTGGTCACTACTCCGGACAGCGAAGCCGATGACGGTGCAGGACAATACTCCCTTTTACTGATCAGCGGTGCAACGGTGATTGATGGCGGCGGAGCGCCGCCAGTCGGACCACTGGATATTCTGGTCGCCCAAAACCGGATCGAAGCCGTCGGACCTGTGGGAAGTTTTGCCGGTAGCCCAATCCAGCGGACAATTGATGCAAAAGGCATGTATGTTTTCCCGGGTTTTGTAGACACGCACGGCCATCTGGGGAATGCAGAAAAAGCTCCCAATTCGGAATATGCGTACAAACTGTGGTTGGCCCACGGTGTCACCAGCGTTCGCGGTGTTGGCTTTACATTTCAGCCCAATGATCCAGGCTTGGTTGATGCACAGCGTAGCGCGCGCGGAGAGATTACAGCGCCGCGCCTGTTCCCTTATGCGGCTTTTGGTGCGCATTGGGGCCAAGCACCACCGCAGACTTCAGAAGATGCGCGGCGTTGGGTCCGCTGGGCCAAACAGCAGGGTTACCAAGGCGTCAAATTTATCGCGCCCATTACGGAGCAGGTTTTTGCCGCTGCGCTTGATGAAACCGATAAACTGAAAATGGGTAGCGTCGCTCATATTGGTCAGACCTGGGTCTCCGCAATCAATGGCGAGAAGGCTGCGAAACTGGGATTGGACGGGATTACCCATTTTTATGGCCATTTTGAAAGCCTGCTCAATGGCGCGACTATTCAGCGGTTCCCGATCGGATACAACTATGCTGATGAGCAGGATCGTTTCGCCCGCGTTGCCGAACTGGCCGAGCAAAGCGTTGAACCGGGTTCTGAAAAATGGGTCGCTTACCTGGACACGTTGATCGAGCAAGATGTCACCATGTCTCCAACATTCAATATCTATTCTGCTGGCCGCGACTTGGGAAAGGCACAAAATTTTGTCTGGCATGACCGCTACACTCTGCCATCTTTGATGCAATTTTACACGCCATCCACCGTGAATCACGGATCGTTTTTCTTTGACTGGACGACAACCAAAGAGGTCGCATGGCGGAACTTTTACCAGAAATGGTTTCGACTGGTACGGGATTACGTCAACAAAGGTGGCCGTGTCACTGTTGGTTCAGATCCGGGATTTATCTATCAGACGTGGGGCTTTGCCTATGTTGGTGAACTTGAGATGCTACAGGAAGCAGGACTCACGCCGTTGGAAGTAATCCGTGCAGCGACAATTGATGGCGCGCGCGAGATCTATGATGCATCTGGAGAGGCCCCGCCCATGGGCATGGTTCGACCCGGTATGCTCGCTGATCTGGTCATTGCGCCTGAAGACCCGCTTCAGAATTTTAAAACTCTCTATGGCACCGGCCATATGCGGCTGGACAAGGCAACTGGAGAACTGATCCGCGTTGGCCGGGTGCGCTATACGATCAAGGACGGGATTGTTTATGATGCGCATAATCTTTTGGCTGATGTTGAAGCAATGGTTCGATCCGTTGACAAACAATAGGGTATAACTGATGCGTGAGACGTTAGGTTTGCATTTTTCCCAAAGGGACCGCTTCTTCGCTCAACCATCCCGTAATATCCAGTAGATGTTCCTGAGAAGATTCCTGCATCACCTGAATACCTAAATCGGCCAATGTCACTCCTTTCAGACTATCTCTGAAAGCTTGCTCGGCAAGCGCAAAAGCTCCCGCGATCTGACAAGGGTTTTTGCAATCTTTGCGTTTTAGACCACAGGGACCATTTTGACGAATCTCGGTACAGCGGAAAACGGGTTTGCCGCCTTCGATTGCCGCCGTGATATCCCACAGGGTGATGTCGGTGGCCATCTTCGCCAGTCGGTACCCGCCATGTTTGCCGCGCGATGTTTGAACAATCCCGGCTTTGCTAAGCGCTTGCAATTGCTTTGCCATATAGGCGGTTGGTACCTCGTGATAGCGGGCGAGTGCCTCGGCCTTCAACCCGCGACCCTCTGGTAAACCGATCATCAGCGCTGCCGCATGTGCGGCCCATTCTACACCCTTGGAAATTTGCAACAGTTGACTCTCATATTAATTCAGACAATAAATATCCGAATAACATATAGTGGCGACTCACGAAAGGGAAAAACAATGCTCTCCGGAAAACCAGATTGGCTTGACCGCCTCGCGCAAATCCTTGTCCTTGCAGTCGGGCTATTTGCTCTTCTATTTGGCGCGTTCATGATCATCTGGCCGTTGGATTGGTATACATCGCTGCCTACAGTCGTCGCTACTGGACCACCCAACAAGCATTTCATCCGGGATATCGGAATTGCTTACGCGGCCTGTGGGTTCATTCTGCTTTATGCGAGCGCCAATATCCATATGCGCTGGTTGGCCGCATTTGCCGGAGCTTTATGGTTAGCGCTCCACGGGGTTTTGCACATTTACGAAGTATCGGTTGGCATATGCACACCGGAAGCGTTTGTCGCGGATGCCCCGGGCGTGTTGGGGCCGCCTCTGCTGGTTTTTGTAGCGCTGGGAATATTGTTCGCTCGGCAGCGCATTGCGCCAGCCGGCATTCCGGATTGGGCGTTCTTGAAAGTCGTCGATCAAATCAATCCCGGTGAAAGTGAATATATGCACGAAATGGCCGGTGCACCGGGCTATGTGATGGAAAAACTTAAGCACTTCATGCCGGTTACCAATCATCGCTATGCGGCTTCTGCGGAACTGTTAGCGGCGGCCCGGATCGGGGCTACTTTGATTGAAGATTGCGGACCATGCGCCATATCTGCTGCGCAAGGAGCGGTGGTGGATGGCGTAGACCGCGATCTGATCAATCAAATGTTGGTTGGGCAGGTTGATGGTGATCTCAAGACAGGTTTTGACTTTGGACAAGCCATAGCCAGCCAGTCAGACCGCGCTTTCGAACTCGGTGATCGTCTTGAAAAAAGCTTCGGTCGCACTGTGCGATTGGAGCTGGCCGTTGCTGCTGCCACCGTTCGATCCTATCCGGGAATGAAACGCGGCCTTGGTCTTACAAAAGCCTGTTCCCTCACGCCGCTTCGGGTGTAATAGCGATGGCATGAAATATCCGCTTCTGTTGCTCGCCATACCGCTATTTGCTTGTTCCGCTGTAAAAGGCGAAGAAACAGGGCCTTTAACCGCCACCGTTACCGGAGCGGATAGCAATGAATGCAGTTTTCAAATCGGCGATAAGAGTGAAGACATATATTCGTTTAAAGCCAGCGCTTCCTCTGGGAGAGAGCTGCTCGTCAAAGGTGATTCTGGCGCCGCTTATCAGTGCGTGATCAAGTTTCAGCATATTGCCAATGCGGAAGGCGTGGCAGCAACCATCGATGATACATCTTGGGATGCCATGGCGTCGGTTTCGTCAGGCGTGTTTGAACCGACCGATGAGAAAGATCACCCTGAAGCGAAGCCATATGGTTTGAAAGAGAATAGCGATCCCAAAGTAAATGTAAGCATGGCGCTTTCACGCGCGAAGGCATTTGGCAAGCGGGTCATTCTGGTCATGGGTGCTAACTGGTGTCATGACAGTCGCGGTCTGGCTGGCTGGTTTCAAACACCGCGCCTCGCCAAAATGGTGAGCATGAAATATGAAACAGTCTATATCGATGTTGGCTTTCGAGACAAAAATATCGACATCGCTCAACGCTTTGGCATTGAACAGATAAAGGGTACGCCAACCGTGCTGGTTCTCTCGTCTGATGGCGAATTGCTTAACCCCAAAAGCGCGCCAACTTGGCGAAATGCGGCGAGCCGCAGCGAAGATGAGATATTCGATTATTTCGCCAATTTTGAAGCAGAGATTTGATGCGACGCTTTCTATTATTCATACTCATTTTAGTTGGCATAGCAGGAGCTTTGTTATTCTTTATGCCGCTGCGGCTGGCGGTTTCCTTGGCGGAGCTCGATGAAAGGGTTTTCTCCGCTAAACAGATTTCTGGCAGTATTTGGAATGGCCATATCGAAAGTGCCAAACTGGGTCCGGTCAATCTGGGTGATTTGGACGCAGGAATGCAGTTTTGGCCGATATTGTCCGGCGATATGATTATGGATTTAGAGCGCCCGGAAAATGCCGCAGGTGGCAGTTTCAGTGCGACCTTAGGAAAGGCGGGAAATGACTTTTTGGTTGCGGATGCGATTGCCAAAATTCCGGTTGGGAGGCAGCTAGCTCCTCTGCCGGCTTCAAATATTGAACTGAGTGGTTTCAGCGCAAATTTTGCCGATGGTCGATGCAGTAGTGCAAGCGGTCAAGTTCGGATGTCGCTTGATGCCAATATCCCTGGACTTGATTTACAAAGAGGTTTGCTCGGCAATGCAGAATGTCAGGATGGTGTTCTGATCCTGCCACTCGCAAGTAGTTCAGGAATGGAAAAGTTGACACTGAAACTGGAAGGTGATGGTCAATATACAGCGCGGCTTGCGCTATCTGGCGGTAATGCAGCATGGACATTATTGCTGCCAAGCCTGGGTTTCAGCAAGACGCCAGATGGCTACGCTATCAAAATGGCAGGACAGTTAGGGCAAGGATTTAATCAATGACGAAATCGGTGAAATTTTCCATATTGGACCTGTCTCCCGTCCCGCAGGGAAGCAATGTGAAAACGGCATTGGATCGCTCGCTATCACTGGCGCAGCATGCAGAGGCGCTTGGTTATGAGCGTTTCTGGATGGCTGAGCATCATGGTATGGAGGGCATTGCCAGCGCGGCAACGTCTGTGGCGCTTTCGCATATTGGTCATGGCACGAAAACAATCAGGATCGGAGCGGGCGGGATTATGTTGCCCAATCATTCACCAATCGTGATTGCTGAACAGTTCGGAACACTGGAGGCGCTATTTCCCGGACGTGTAGACCTGGGTCTAGGCCGTGCACCGGGTTCCGATCAGCGTATGGCCATGGCATTGAGACGTAATCTGAATACTGATGCCAACGAATTCCCGAGAGATGTGGTCGAATTGCAGGCGCTGTTAGAGGGCGATGAACAACTCCCCATACAGGCGACACCGGGGCAGGGGTCAAAAGTACCGCTTTATATATTGGGAAGCAGTTTATTTGGCGCGCAATTGGCCGCAGCATTGGGTTTGCCTTATGCGTTTGCTTCGCACTTTGCGCCGCAGATGTTGGACCAAGCGCTCGAAATTTATCGTCGGGACTTCAAACCATCCAGCCAGTTATTAGAACCCTATGTGATGTGCGGGTTTAACATCTTTGCGGCTGATACGGATGAAGAAGCGGAGTATCTGTCCAGTTCGATGATCCAGAGCTTTGTTGCTCTCAGAACAGGAAATCCGGGGAAAATGAAGCCTCCTGTAGAGGGTTATCGAGAAAGCCTACCGCCCCAAGTACAGCAGATGATGCAGGGGATTATGCAAGGCAGTGCGATTGGTACCCCAGAGAATGTGAAGTCAGCCGTTGAAGCTTTCATTGAGCGAACCGGAGCAGATGAGCTGATTGTCTCAGGCTCTATATTCGATCAGATCGCGAGAGAGAAATCATATACGCTGGCTGCAGAAGTTCGGGACTCAATCGCCGCGTAAACAGCAAATCGCATCAGACAAGTCTTGATTTTAAATGTCTGTCTGCGCATGAGTTTGACAAGTTAAAACCCATTTATAAGGCGATCCATGGCTGACGATAAATCACAGCGCAAAGGCACAGATTCTGCACTGCGCGAATTTTTGGAAAGTGAAGCAGCAGGCGGTATTCTGCTTATGGTTGCCGCTGCTTTGGCGATGATCGTCGCGAACAGCCCGCTCTATGAGATGTATCACCATTTCCTGCATGAGCTGGAAGGGCCAACCTTGTCCAAGAAATTGGGGCCTATGACCCCGCATTTATGGATCAATGACGGTTTGATGGCTATCTTCTTCTTCCTTGTCGGACTGGAGATTAAGCGAGAATTTGTCGATGGTCGGTTGAACACCTGGGATCGCAGGCGACTGCCGGTTCTGGCCGCCGCTGCAGGTATGGTTGTGCCGGCTCTGATCTATCTTTTTATCGTGAAAGATGCGCCTGACCTCTATAACGGTTGGGCCATTCCCGCGGCGACCGATATCGCCTTTGCAATTGGAGTCTTGGCGCTACTGGGCTCAAGGGCACCCGCATCGCTGAAACTATTTCTCGTTACGGTTGCCATTGTCGATGATATGGGCGCGGTTGCCATTATCGCGCTGGTTTACACCGCAGAGATTAATGGTGCGGCGCTTTTGGCGAGCGCAGTAATCCTGGCGATTATGTACACTATGAACCGCAATGGTGTGCTTAAACTCTGGCCTTACATCATATTGTCGATTGTCCTGTGGTATGCCGTCCTGATGTCAGGCGTGCACGCAACCATAGCGGGTGTGCTCGCCGCATTGTGCATCCCGATTGTGATAACACCGACTTCTCCAGATGCCGAAAACTCGCCGCTGCATATCATGGAACATGGGATTGCACCGTGGAGCGCGTTCCTTATCATTCCTGTATTCGGCTTTGCCAATGCAGGGGTGTCGCTGGAAGGCATGGGCATGGACCAAATTTTTGCACCGCTTCCTCTAGGTATTGCTGCGGGTCTTTTCTTCGGTAAGCAGGTCGGTATTTTCGCCAGTGTCTGGTTGGCTGTGAAAACCGGTTTCGCAGGGCGTTTAGGCGGCGCGACCTGGCTACAGGTTTACGGCGTTGCAACACTCTGCGGTATCGGTTTCACAATGAGCCTGTTTATCGGTGCGCTGGCTTTCCCTGGTAATGAGCTACTGATTGAAGAAGCGAAGATCGGCGTGTTAATGGGGTCCTTCCTGTCGGCGGTTGTTGGTTACTGCATCTTGCGTTTCGCGCCGCAGCCGAAGAAACATGATGAAGAAGCAGAAGCGTTGGTAGAAGGGTCTTGAGAAAGCTCTCTGTCTTCGCGGTTCTTGTGCTGGTTTCGGCCTGTATGACACCCGAAGCAGCAGTATCAGATGTTCAAGCATCATCTGAACCTGCACCAAAATCACGAGCCGAACATGAACTTAACGCTATTGCCAAAGAATATACCAAACTGACATTGGCTATGGGCGAAAAGGAAGCGGGCTATGTTGATGCATATTACGGGCCATCCGAATGGGCTGACGCTGCCAAGAACGATCCCAGAAATTTGGTTGAACTAGGCAACGATATCGTTCGCCTTATGGAGCGATTGGACGCACCGCTCGTAATCGACTCTGAAGATCTTGAACTGCGCAAGCGCTTTCTATCCGCACAACTGGAAGCCGCCCATACGCGCCACGCGATGATTTCTGGAGAGGTGCTTCCTTTTGTGCGTGAAGCCAAAGGTTTGTTCGGTGTAACGCCGAATATACGCCCGCTGTCCGAATTTGACCCTATCCTGGAAGAAATTGAAAAGCTTGTGCCCGGCGATGGTCCGCTCAGTGAGCGCGTCGATACATTCGAAAACCAATATGTCATCCCAAAAGAAAAGCTGAGAACTGTATTCGATACGGCAATTGCGGAATGCAAACGGCGGACAGAGGAATATTTTGAGCTGCCGGAGACTGAGAATTTCAAAATGGAATTTGTCACCGGCAAAAGCTGGAGCGGGTATAACTATTATCAGGGCAACTACCAAAGTCTGATCCAGATCAATACCGACCTGCCAATCAAGATTTCACGGGCAGTCGATCTAGGCTGTCATGAGGGCTATCCGGGGCATCATGTCTATAATATGCTGCTCGAGCAGAACTTGACGCGCGGCAAAGGTTGGCAGGAATTTTCTGTCTACCCGCTCTATTCGCCGCAGTCGCTGATCGCAGAAGGCTCAGCCAATTATGGTATCGAACTGGCCTTTCCCGGCGTAAAACGGCTCGAATATGAACGCGAAGTGCTTTATCCGTTGGCTGGTCTTGATCCTGACACGGCGGGTGCATTTTGGGCACTACAAATCGCGAAGCAAGCGCTCAGCGGTGCACGGATGACCATCGCGCAACAGTATCTCGACAAAGAAATCACTCGCGAACAAGCGGTTGCCGATATGATGAAATACCAACTCGTTAGCCGCAAACGCGCTGAGCAATCGTTATCCTTCAATGACCAATATCGCAGCTATGTGATCAACTATGGCTTGGGCCTAGATATGGTCCGTGAATGGATCGAGGCGCAGGGCGATGCGCCAATATGGCGCTGGAAAGCGATGGAAAGGTTACTGAGCGAGCCGATGTTACCCCAGGACCTGACAAGTGATGCCAAGGAATAGCGATCAACTTGTTAGGCCCTGAGTCAATGTAAGCAGTGTGTTTATCTGTTATCCAGTTGCGAACGAACGGATCTTCTCCCCAAATGTGATATTTGATAGGGATTCCCTTTTCTGGATTCAATCAAGCCTCTGCGCCTTAGCCGCGCAAATATGCTCAATGTGCAGTCGGATAACATGTAACCGTCACGTGTTACGCACATTACCTCATCTATCTTGCTGTTCTTATTACGTTTATGGCGGATATGCCCACCTTGAGCAAGCGCGTGAAGAACGCGCTGCTCGGCCTTTGAAATGTTCATTTTACTTACTCGGTATTGCAATCGTAGGACGCAACAAAACCCCGAGCGTAAATTACGCGCAGGTTTTGTTGATGCTTCGAACTAACGCGCCCGTTGGGCCTTAGTTCAGCAGATTGTTACATTCTCTAACAAAAACGCTCCGAGTTACCGTTAAGGACATGTGCCTTAGCTGATTGATAGATATTCGAACCACTATTCAGATTCAACGTTTTTCTGCGGCTTTTTTCAGAATTACTTGACGCATTAACTATCTGCTAACCAATTTCGTTCACTCCGGTTTCTGAAACATAAAACGCGCGCTCGTTGGCGCTTTATGGACAGGGAACGGACTAAATGACTGAAGCGAATACACCTGACAATTCAACAGTAGATGTAGCAGTGATTGGCGCGGGGCCTGCGGGTTTAACCGCCGCCTATCTGCTTTCCAAAAAAGGCTATTCGGTTAAAGTGATCGAAAAAGACCCGCAATATGTCGGCGGGATTAGCCGGACAGTAGAATATGACGGTTTTCGCTTTGATATTGGTGGGCATCGCTTTTTCTCCAAATCTCAGGAAGTTGTCGATCTATGGAATGAAATTCTACCCGACGACTTTATTCAACGCCCCCGGATGAGCCGCATCTATTATGAAGGCAAATTTTACAGTTATCCGCTGCGTGCGTTTGAAGCGCTCTGGAACCTCGGCATCTGGCGTTCGACGCTGTGTATGCTCAGCTATGGCAAGGCGAAGGTTTTCCCGAACAAGAATGTGAAGAGTTTTGAAGACTGGACGGTTAATCAGTTCGGCTACAAATTATACTCCATCTTTTTTAAAACCTATACCGAGAAAGTTTGGGGCATGCCGTGCGACGAGATGTCTGCGGACTGGGCAGCGCAGCGCATTAAGGGCCTGAGCCTTTGGAACGCGGTGATCGACGGGCTCAAAAGATCACTCGGTCTGAACAAGAAACCCAATGACGGTCAAGAAGTGAAAACGCTTCTGGAGACCTTCCGCTATCCTCGCCTCGGCCCCGGTATGATGTGGGACGCGGCAAAGGCGCATGTCGAAGCCAAGGGCAATGAAGTCCTTATGGGGCATGCATTGAAACAGCTCGCACAGGATGCCGATGGCAACTGGCGGATGAGTGCTTCCAGCGATGAAGGCGAAACGGTTATCACCGCGAAGCATGTTATCTCCAGTGCGCCTATGCGTGAGCTGGCAACTCGTATTCACCCGCTGCCGCAATCATTGCCGGAAGCGCAAGACTTGAACTATCGCGATTTCCTCACCGTGGCGATCATGGTGAAATCTGAAGACTTGTTTCCCGATAACTGGATTTACATCCACGATGATCGTGTGCAGGTTGGGCGGGTTCAAAACTTCCGTAGCTGGTCACCCGAAATGGTTCCGGACGAAAATATCGCCTGTGTTGGCTTGGAGTATTTCTGTTTTGAGAATGACAATCTCTGGGCATCTTCCGATGAAGAATTGATTGAACTCGCCAAGAAAGAAATGGCGATTCTCAACCTTTGCAAACCAGAGGACGTCGTTGGCGGCGCAGTAGTGCGTCAGGAAAAAGCTTATCCGGTCTATGACGATAGTTATGAAGATAATGTCGAGACGATGCGCGATGATTTGGAAACGCGTTTCCCAACACTGCACATGGTCGGACGTAACGGCATGCATCGTTACAATAACCAGGATCACGCGATGATGACCGCGATGCTGACGGTGGAGAATATCGAAGCCGGCACACGCAAGTGGAATGTTTGGAACGTCAATGAAGACGCCGAATATCATGAAGCTGGTGATGAGGGAGCGGAAACCATCATTGCTGAAGAAATCAGCGAAGACCGCGCGGCGGCGCTGGAAAGTATGCGCGATGTTCCAACGCGAATTGAAGAGACTCCTGAAGATAAATCCAAGAAAGCAGCGTAACCGGCGATGGAACGCAGCGGACAGGATAGACGGTCAACCGTCGGCACATGGGTTGGGGTTTTGCCCGGCCCGCTTGCTTTTCTGAACCGTTTTTCGATCACACGCTATTTGCTGGCAAGCATTGTTAGCCTGGCGTTTGATGTCGCATTGTTCATGGTGTTGGTTGCATTCTTGTTCGATCCCGGCATCTCGTCAGCAGCTGGATATAGTGCTGGTATCGTTGTACATTGGTTGATCTCATCGAGCTTTGTCTTCCCGGGTAAAACTCGTGATGGGGCAGCGTTGCAACTGCAGCGTTTAGGCTTCATGGGCACCGCTATCCTGGGCCTAGGTATCACCGTTAGTATCGTCAGCTGGCTAACGGAACTCGGTGCACTGCCTGTTCTGGCAAAAGGTGCTGCCGTGTTCGTGAGTTTTTTTGCGGTGTATCTGACCCGAAAATATGGGGTGTTTCGGTGAGTTTTATGGATGCAACCATAAAGAAGGCGGTTAAACCAGCCTTCCCAAATGCGGAACTTCGCAAATTTCTGGACTGGTCACTAGTTTGGATTTTACTAGCAAACTTGCCGTTTATGGCAATGTGGTTTGTTGGTGCGCCTCCACGCTATACAGAAATAGTGGCTGCTGGCTTTATTGGCTTGATTGTGAAACGCATGCCGCGCTTTGTCCAGTGGCTAGCATTCCTAACCATCATGTTGTTGTCGGTGCTCTCATTTGTTGCTGGACTATTCAATCTTGCGATGGATAGTTTGCTCTATTCACTGCAGTTTTTTGCCGAGATAAAACCTTCCAATTCTCTGGAATATATTGCCGCAACCGTCGTTGTAGCCGGTATATTGATCGCAAGCTGGTTCCTTCTCAAACGTGATACAAACTTTACGAAACCAGCGCATATTTTGCTGGCGGGAACGCTCATATTTGGGTTGGTTGGTGTCGATTATCTTATGGGTCAGGGCATGCGCGGTCATTACTTCCGAGCAGCTCCCGCTGGCGCCAACTTTGAATCAGCAGTGAAGAAAAGCGGATTTGCGTTGCGCGCCGATGGTAAGCGGCATCTAGTTCTAATCATGGTAGAATCACTTGGCGTTCCCAATGATAACAGGACGATGTCAGAGAAGCTTTTTGCCTATTATGACAATAGTGCAATTCAGGCGAAATATGATGTCAGCCGGGGGACCAGTCTCTACTATAATAGCACCACTTCAGGCGAGTTTCGTGAGATGTGTGGTGCTTGGGGCGATTATTATGAGTTGCTGGATGCTGCGGATGCGGCAACACTAAATTGCTTGCCTGCTACGTTGTCTGACAAAGGCTACGCAACCCATGCCATGCATAGCTTTGAAGGCGCATTTTTCAAACGAGATCAGTGGTATCCCAATATCGGATTTGAAACGCGAGAATTTTGGCCTGAACTTCAAAAGCGTGGCGCAGAATGGTGCGGCGGGGTGTTTGCAGGCGCCTGTGACCGTCAGGTACCAAAGCTGCTCGCTGAAAACCTTAAAAATGCTAAGGAGCCGACGTTTCTATACTGGCTGACGCTAAATGCTCACTTGCCGGTTCCGCCGGGGTTGAATTTGAACGTAGAGGATTGCGGGCGCGTTTCGCCAGGGCTGGCGAAGGAATTTCCCATGATTTGTCGTCAGTTTGCAATTTTTGATGACATTGATGCTGCGTTAGTCAACGAAATCACAGCCAAAGACTTTCCAGATGCAGACATTCTGCTGGTCGGTGATCATATGCCTCCATATTTTGACCGTCATCACCGTTCTCAGTTTGACCCTGAGCATGTTCCATGGCTTTACCTAAGGGCTAAAGGTAATACCAAGCCTAAGGGGTAAGCGATGCAACGCTTAAAGGGTAATCTATCAATTATTTTGATCTGGCTGGCGGTCTGCGCAGTCATGGTCTTTGTCACCCGTGATCAAATAGCATCGGGTATTGGATGGGGACCGGATGACCAGTTGCGTCAAGTGCAGATCCGCGACTGGTTGGCTGGACAAAGCTGGTTTGATACAACCCAATATCGCATTGCTGATCCCGATAGTCAGCCGATGCATTGGACGCGTTGGATAGAAATACCACTGGTCATGATTATAATATTGTTGACCCCATTATTGGGTGCGGCAGTTGCAGAATCCGCAGCAATGACAATCGTTCCGCTAGTGGGACTGCTCTGTGTGATGTGGCTGGTTTGGAAAATAACCGCAGAGCTATTTGACCGGCAGATCGCTGTATTGGCTGCTGCATTAACCGCGACCGCTGTGCCGGTAGTCGCGCAACTCAGACCCATGCGAATAGATCATCATGGATGGCAGATCGTGCTAGCACTGGTCGCTCTTTGGACCATGTTTTGGCCAAATAGGCGAAGTGCTGGAGTAGTTTTGGGTGCTGGCCTCGCGTTGTGGTTGTCCATTTCAATGGAAGGATTGCCGCTGACCATTGGATTCATTGCCCTGTTGGCATGGCGTTGGTCAGTTCTGTTGGAGCAGGGCAGTCGGCTGCTTTGGGCATTGATTTCCTTTCTGCTAACCAGCATCGCTCTGTTTTGGGGTTCTCAGGGTGGTTTGGATGCGTTGATCAATTACTGTGATGCGATATCTCCGGCGCATCTACTAGCCACTGGTGCCGGTGCCGTAATCATATTGCCCACCATCTATTTCTCTCCGCGATCAATCTGGATCCGAATAGTTGCCTTGATCATGGCGGGTGCATTGGCGCTGTTTACGATGTGGTTTAGCGCACCGCAGTGCATCGGAAGTGCGTTTGCCAATATCGATCCGTTGGTCCGCGATACATGGCTCGTCAACGTGAACGAAGGACTGCCGATCTGGGACCAGCCTTTGGAAGAGGTAATGAATCTGTTTGGTGGTTCGATAATCGTCGGGTTGGGAAGTCTTTTATTCATATGGTCGCACCGCCAAAATAGTTTCGATCGACCAAAATTCTTTCTGATTGTTTATGCGTTTTTGTGGGCACTTATCGTTTCAATCTTTGTCCAGCGTGCTTCGTCGGTCGCCGCGGCATATGCTTTGCCTTTGGTCGCTTGGGCGGTGCATCATGGTTTTAAAGCTGCACGAGAAATTACAAATCCATCGGCGCGTATCCTGGCAACTGTTTCCGTTGTGCTACTGATACTTCCGGGCCCATTGGCATTGGGTATCATAAATGCGTTCGATGGTAGTGTGGAACAAGAGCAAGAAAAACTAGCTGTGGTTGGCGATACACCGTCCTGTGATTCCTCGGCATCAATAGAAAGGCTGAACGCCTTACCGCAGGCCATCATGGTGGCTCCGTTAGATTTTGGGCCCGAAATACTAGTGACAACACCGCATAGTGTTGTGGCTACGAGCCATCATCGCAATGATAAGGCGATGGCCGACCAAATATATATATTTACCAAACCGCTAAATGAAGCCAGAAAATTGCTTCAGAATCGCAACGCGCATTATATAATTCTCTGTGAAAATGAAGCAGAACTTGAGGTTTATGCCCGGTTACAGCCAGAGGGTCTGTCCGCATCACTTCAAAAAGAAGCCATTCCCAAATGGTTGCAATCTGTGCATTTGCGGGACAGTGGCCTGAAAATATGGAGAATTGTGCCAAAAACATTCGAAAATGAAATGTAAAATGTGCTACAGAAAACCCATGGTCGCATAAAAAATAAGAACCATGGAGAGTAAAATGGCAAGGGTCACCGGTTTGGGTGGAGTTTTTCACATCGTGAAAGACCCAGCGGCAACGCGCAAATGGTATAAAGAGTGTTTAGGTTTGGACGGTGAATATGGTCCGATGCTGAAATGGTCTGAAGAGACCGGTGACAATCCGTACAGCCTGATTAGCCATTTTAGTGAAGATACCGATTACATGAAGCCAAGTGAGGCAAAGTTCATGATTAACCTGAGGGTTGATGATCTTTCCGGTTTTACCAAAGAACTAAAAGCTAAAGGGATTGATATCCTTGATGAAGTCGATGAAGGTTATGGCAAGTTCGCGTGGCTAATTGATTGTGATGGTGTCAAGATTGAACTCTGGGAACAGGTTCAAGCTCCCTAGTGTGTCAGCCTAACTGGCTGGGATAAATTTAAGCGATAATCCATTGATACAATGGCGCTTGCCGGTTGGCCTCGGACCGTCATTGAATATATGTCCCAAATGGCCGCCACATCGTGAGCAATGCACTTCCGTACGTGGGTAACCAATCTTATGATCGACGGATTTACCGATGCGGTTGTTAGCAATGGGCTGCCAAAAACTGGGCCAACCCGTTCGGCTATCATATTTGGTTTTTGAACTATACAGACCCAGATTGCAGCCGGCACACGCAAAGACACCTGCCCGTTTCTCTTTGTCCAAAGCGCTTGAATAGGCACGTTCGGTTCCTTCCAGACGCATAATCCGATAACGCGCCGGACCCAACCGCTTCTTCCATTCAGCAGCGCTGCGTTTGATCTTGAATGACTTCCCGGATTTGGCATTGGCATTACCAAATGCGCCAGCAAGTGTGGCCGTACCGTATACACCAACACCGAGTATTCCTGCGCCCAGTATTTTTCGACGATTCAAAACGGCCATATCAAAACTCCAACAACAACTATCGCACGGTATTCGTGCGAGTTGCCGGAATTGTTACAGATTGAGACTGAACGGGCGGTGACCCGGCACACATTCTCAATATTTTGTGAGTTCGACTTCCATTTCCCGGAACCCATGAACAAAACAGGCATGAACACGGCGCATTTTACCTGTTGGATTCACCTGCATCCGGCGTTCATGCATTTCCTCTAACAAGATGCGAATTTGTAGTTCTGCCAATCGGGCCCCAACACAGCGGTGGATGCCATATCCAAATGCCAAGTGACGGCGCGCGTTTTCGCGGTCGACGATGATTTTATCTGCTTCCGGAAAAACCTCTTCATCGCGGTTTGCGGAGAGATACCACATAACAACCTTGTCGCCCTTTTTGATCTGATGCCCGAATAGGTCATAGTCTTCCAAAGCGGTTCTGCGCATATGGGCCAGCGGTGTTTGCCAGCGGATAATTTCCTGCACAGCATTGGGGATGAGATCCGGGTTTTGTTGCAATTTGGCGCGCTGTTCAGGGAATTGACCAAGGCCCCAAGCGACACCCGACATGGTGTTGCGCGTAGTGTCATTGCCACCGACAATCAGCAGGACGAGATTGCCCATAAATTCCATATGATCCATATCTTTCATATGTTCCGAATGGATCATCATGGATATCAGGTCCGGCGTTGGTTCTGCATCAACCCGTTCGTTCCATAGTTTGAGGAAATAGGCTCCCATTTCATGAAGGATTTGACGGCGTTGGTCGGTTAGTTCTTCCGCCACCGCCAGTTCGACATCTCCGGCATAATCCGACCAGAATGTAAGCATCCGGCGATCTTCCCATGGGAAACCGAAGAGGATGGCCAACATCCCGGTAGTCAATTCGATCGATACTTTATCAACCCAGTCGAACTTCTCATCCCAGGGCAGGCTGTCCAAAACTTCGGCAGTCCGCATACGGATTTCTTCTTCCATCCGCTTCATTTCAGTTGGCGTAAAGGCCGGCGCTACGGTGCGCCGTTGACCCGTATGTTTGGGACGATCCATGGCGATGAACATTGGAAGCTGAAAATCCTGATCATAGTCAGGATCAGCAATTGTGATCCCGCCTTGTTCTACGTCAGATGAGAAAATGTCAGGCAAAGCCTCGACATGCTGGATGGGTTTATAGGTGGTGATGTTCCAGTAATCACCATGCACGCCGCCAGTCACTTTATTGATTGGCTCTTGTGCACGCATTTCTGCAAACGGTTTGCGCCACAGATCTTTGCTATAAATATCGGCGCGACTGACATCCCATGGATTGGCATCAGCATCCTGAAGTGGGGGATGATTCTTGTAATAGGTTTCCAATGCTTCATCGGCGGTTGGAGAGACTGTTAGATTATCGAGGTCGATTACGGGAACGGATGCCATTTATTATCTCCTGCCGCTGCTGCGATTTCTTGTTCTAGGGGTAGAACCAATGCAGTCAGTCTTGATTTGCAACCGGGATTTTGCGGTTATTAACAGAAATGTCAATGGGAATTTAGATAGCCATTTTCTATCAATTGACTGGGGGAGGTCGCCAGAGGTTAAATTTTTAGGCTGGCCAGGAGAAATCTATCTTGGATTGTCCACTCGTTATTCCACCCGCTTCAAACCGGCGTTCGATAAAAACCCCGTTTCCCTGATGATCAATCGCAACCAGAGAACTGCATCGTGTTCCATAGATCGGGTTTTTTATGAAAATGGATGAATGCTCCGGCCGAGCAACTTCGGTTGAGCCACTGGAAACCGTTCCATCAGCGGAAAATGGTTTTTGATTTTGCAATTCTGTCATCAAAATTTCAAAATTTTCGGAGTCCTTCTCCAACCAATTTTCCAATGATCGATTCAGAAGAGCAGATTTTTCCCAAGGCTTGTTTAATGGGCCATTGGATAAGCCATAGATGCCGGGTTTTAACTCATGGGCCGCTTGATCATCTTGATTGGAGACCATTGTAGCTACATCACCAGATATGGTGATCAGATTAAACGGATTGAAAATTGAAAGATCAATCGAATCCAAATCAGAATATTGACCGTCGCCACTGAGGAAGTCGCTTAAAAGCGTACCTCTTGAAGCCGGCTTAGGTGCTGGCGGTTTGAATTGCGCTACATTCGTGACGACTGCAAACCGTCCTTGTTCAGAAACACCGAGCCAAGTTCCTCCCGCTTGAACATCTTGTCCTGCGATCAGATGATCTTTCCCTTTCCAGCGCGATATGGGAGTGGCTGGCCGGGCATGCAATTCATCGCGATTGCCCAGTGCCACCAATTTCCAACGTGGGTGCTGCTGCCAAGCAATAGATACAATGCACATAAGGCTTAGTAGCTTGGCGGAACGGGCGCGGGCAGGCCGGTTTCCTCGATACAATTAGCTCGCAAGGTTTCGATATTAGGGCCAAAGTTAAACGGACTATCGCTGTCAGGAATTTCAGCGGCCATTCTCGTTCGTAATACTTCGGTTGCTCCACTATCAACACTGCCATCTTCAGATATAACAACCCCAAAATCGCGAGCGCCATCAGTGGTTAAGAGGCCTTGCTCAATTTCCAGTTGTACGAGGGCAGGATCTCTTTCCAGCGGATTACCCCAACCGCCGCCGCCCCATGTAACGAAATGTAGCTGGTCGCCTTCTTCGACATGGATATCTTCGACCTTGTTGCCAATGATCGTTTTTGTGCCATCTTCCTTTTCCAGCAATTTGCTTGCGCGCTTGCCGGGTTGACCTCCGTTTACACCCCAAGGCGGAACGAACCAGCGATCATCATGGATTGAAATTGTTCCCGAAGCGAGGAACCGGTAGGTCAGATGGATTCCATTTCCGCCGCGGTGGAGACCCGCGCCGCCACTATCTGGTTCCGTTTCATAGCGTTCGATCCGCAGCGGGAAGTAACGTTCCAGAAACTCGTTCGGTACATTGGTAAAGCCCGGCCATAGGGAGTGGCCGTCCGGCCCGTCGCCAAGCGGCCTTCCGGGTATCCCACCAAAGCCAATCTGGAACAGTTGGAACCAGTCGCCATTTTTGTCGTTTCCGGAATAGAAGAGATGCGGAGATGAGGAGAAGCCCGCAGCATTAAGAAATTCCGGAGTTTTCTGTCCCAGCAAACCACCGAGAATATCAAATATCCGGCCCAACGCATGGGTCCGGCCAGAGAGGGCCGCAGGGAATTTTGGTTTAAGCAAAGATCCTTCCGGAATGCGGACATCGATCAGATCATAGAAACCGTCATTGAATAGGATTTGCGGATCAAAGACCATGATCATGTAGATGCCAAAGAACATCTTGAACATGCTTTCATTGAGGAAGAAATTGATCGAAGCCTGACTTTGTGGATCGGTCCCTTCAAAATCGAGAATGACCATCTCGCCTTCGCGCCACATGGTGCATTTAATTTTGTAAGGCCCCGTGCCCATGCCATCGTCACAGATGTAGTCTTCAAAACTCACTCGGTCTTCGCCAATGGCCTGGCCAATGAGAGATTTCATGGCGCGATGGTTGCGTGCGAGCAATTCCTGCGTTGCTGAGACATACACATCGTCGCCAAATCGATCTGCCATTTCAATGACGCGTCGCGCCGCTACACGGCAGGAAGCGATTAGGGCGTTGAGGTCTGCCTGACACCAGTCGGGTTTGCGCGTCTGATGCATGACGAGCTTCATCAGGTCTTCATTATACTTGCCTTTTTTCCAAATTTTAACTGGCGGGATTCGCACACCTTCCTCAAAAATGCTGCGTGCATCGATAGGCATCGAGCCAACAACTTTGCCGCCAATATCGGATTGATGCCCAAACATGGATGTATAGGCGATTACACGTCCGTCTTTGAATACAGGAAGCAAGACCAGCCAGTCGTTATTATGGCTGATCGCGCCGCCAACCGAATAGGGATCGGACAGGAATATCATGTCACCATCTTCGACGGTCCCGTCAAAACCTTCGAGAAATGGGCCGATGTAACTACCGAATTGGCCGACAATCATCTTGCCGGTATGATCGGCGATCAAAGGGAATGCATCACCTTGTTCGCGGATACCGGGTGACATGGCCGTACGAACTAATGTCGCATCCATCTCGATCCTAGCATTGCGGAGCGCGTTTTCGATTATGTCCAGGGTAACCGGATCAATATCAATTTTTTTAAATGGTGTGGTGTTTGTTTCAACGATTTGCGCGACCATTTTATTGCCCCTCCGCCAGGTTAATGAGGATATTGCCAACTGCGTCGACTTCGCCAACACAGCTTGTTTCAATGAGCGTGGTGGAGTCCATTTCTACAACAATTGCGGGACCCATAATCTTGTCACCTTGTTTCAGTTTGGAGCGATCATAAATCGCACCATCCTGTTCTGCTCCGTCCATCCACAATTTGTGGTCCCGGATTTTTGCTTCAGAGGGATCGCCATTGCCTTTTGGCAGTTCAATCGCTGGTAGATTGAGCGATTGCCCTAACGCTACGGCTCGCAAATTCACAATTTCATGCGGCGTATCCATATTGAAGGTGAATAATCGATTATGTTCCTCATTAAAACGCGCCAAGATGCCGTCGACACCATCTTGCTCAAGGACTTTCGGGGTGATGGTCAGCGGAACCTCAAAAGCCTGACCAGCATAACGAACATCGACTTCAAACTCGCTGATAATATCTTCTTCGGCCACACCCTCTGTTAGTAATTCAGAGCGGGTTTGTTCAGCCATCTCTTTCAATATGGCGATCAACTCTGATGCGTCTGTTTTTGTTGCCAGTCTCGAGAATGATCGTGCGGTTTCTGTCCGCATTCGGGTTGTGGCATCACCCAATGCGCAGAGAACACCGGGAGAGACTGGCGAAACCGCAGGCCAGCTATTCATCAATTTTGCGACTGCGTTAACATGAAGCGGACCAGCGCCGCCGAAACCCATCAGGGCGAAATGGCGAGGATCATAACCCTGTTGCACGGAAATCATCCGCAGCGCGCCAAACATATTTTCATTCACAATATCTATTATACCGCGAGCCGCCGCCATCAGATCAATACCCAACGCATCGGCAATGGTTTGGACCGATTTTTTGGCACCTTCACGATCAAGCTTAAAGGATCCGCCGAGCAGATTTTCTGGGAGATAACCTAGAACAACATTGGCATCTGTTACAGTTGGCGCTTCGCCGCCCTTGCCATACGCAACTGGTCCCGGAACGGCTCCGGCGCTTTCCGGGCCAACGCGCAGCGCTCCGGTCAGTTCTGGTACATAAGCAATGGAGCCTCCGCCTGCGCCGACGGTCTTCACATCCAATGATGATGCCCGCACTGATAAATGCCCGACTTCCGTGGTACGAACCCTGCGAGGTTCTAGATTTTCGATCAAGGCGACATCGGTTGATGTACCGCCAACATCAAGCGTGAGAATGTTCTTTAGTCCGGCATTTTTCGCTACCCAAACGGCGCCGGTGACCCCGCCGGCTGGTCCTGACATTAATATATTAACTGGATGTTCTTCTGCCTTTTGGGAGGACATTAAGCCGCCATCTGAACGCAGTAACGAGAACCGCCCTTCCATACCAGCGTCGGCTAGCTTGGAACGCAGACTAGATACATAGTTGCCAACAACCGGACGCACAGCTGCATTGGCAACCGTGGTCAATGTTCGCTCATATTCTTGCATTTCGGGTAGTACTTCATGACTCAATGAAATCGGTACATCCGGGATTTCAGATGCAATCATTTCGCTAATACGTTTTTCATGTGCGCCATTGGCATAGGCATTCATCAGTGACACCGTTACCGCTTCAACGCCTTGAGATTTGAGGTGGCCGATTGCTTCTGTCACGCTGTTTTCGTCAAGCGGTCGGATTTCATTTCCATCCGCGTCCATGCGCTCTTTTACGGTAACGGTATCTTCTAGCGCGGCAAGCGGTTGCGGTTTTGGCCAAATAATCCAGGCAGCCAATCCGCCCGGAACAAAGCTTCGTGCGATTTGCATAATATCGCGATAGCCCTCTGTGGTGATAAGGCCAACGCGAGCACCTTTGCCCTCCAGAACTGCGTTGGTGGCTACTGTTGTGCCATGTAGGAAGTAGTCAATTTCACTGGGCATAACGTCGGCATCTTCGCAAATGGCGTTGACTCCGTTCAATATACCTTCGGAGCTGTCATGCGGTGTTGAGGGTGTTTTGGTTCTCCAGGATTTTCCCGATTCTTCGTTAAACAGAAGCAGGTCGGTGAATGTGCCACCAACATCAACGCCAAGTCTATATCCCATATTATCCTCTTCACTTTAACCACTTATTAGATACTGCGGCTTGATAAATTGTATACAATTCAGTTTTGCCTTTGTATAGCTATAAGCAACATGTGGGAGTAATTATTATGGCGCAAGGCGCATTATCCGGTCTGCGGTTAATAGAAATGGGTCAACTAATCGCAGGCCCTTTTTGTGGTCAACTGATGGGGGATCATGGCGCCGAGGTTATCAAGATTGAACCGCCAAAGGTTGGTGATGCTATGCGGACCTGGGGGCAGGGTATTCCACTTTGGTTTTCCGTTGTTGGGCGGAATAAAAAGTCAATCACGCTCAACCTACGAGAAAAAGAAGGGCAAGAAATTGTCAAGAAATTGGCGGCCAAGTCCGATTTTCTGTTGGAGAATTTCAGAGCAGGAACCATGGAAAAATGGGGGCTTGATTATGAAACTCTGTCCGCGATTAACAAGGGCCTAATCATGATCCGCGTCTCGGGATATGGTCAAACAGGTCCTTACTCCCATCGTGCAGGTTATGGTGGAATTGGGGAGGCTATGGGCGGGATGCGCTATATCATTGGTGAGCCAGACCGGCCACCAAGTCGTGCGGGTCTGTCTATCGGTGATTCGCTTGCCGCGACCTATGCATGTCTAGGGGCGCTGATGGCATTACAACATAGGCATGTGACGGGTGAGGGGCAGGTTGTCGATTCGGCTATTTATGAGGCCGTGCTCGCCAATATGGAATCAACGGTGGCCGAATATACTGTGGCTGGCCATATCCGCGAGCGTACTGGCTCCATTCTTCCCAAGATCGCGCCTTCCAATGTTTATCCGACAAATGACGGGAGTGTATTGATTGGCGGCAACCAGGACAGCGTTTGGAAACGCATGGCCAAAATGATGGGGCGCCCGGAATTGGGTGAAGATCCGCGCTATGCAACTCATATCGCTCGCGGTGAAAATCAGGCGGAACTGGATGATCTGATTGCCGAATGGACTAAGAACATATCGAGTGTGGCCCTTCTAGATCTATGCGAAGAGCATGGGGTCCCTGCGGGCAATGTCTTCCGCGCGCCAGAGATGTTGGAAGATCCGCACTATAACGCACGCGAAGCATTGGTCGCCGTTGATCATCCGCAGCATGACAATTTTGTGATGCAAAATGTGGCGCCAAAACTATCGAAAACGCCTGGCCATATTGATCATGTGGGGCCAGCTTTGGGAGCACATAACGAACTTATTTATGGTGAAATTTTGGGTATGGACAGTGCGACGATGGCCGACCTCGAAGAGCGAGGGATTATCTAAGGATTATCTAACGATCATTCTTCGCTGCCATCAGCGATAGCGCTAAACGTATGAAAAGCCCGGCGAATATGACTGGTCATCACCGCGCCTGCCCAATGAGTGTCTTGGGCAGCAAAGGCGGCAATAAGTTCGTCATGATCTTGTCCCGACTGCATCAAATCAGCTTTTGAATATTGGTTGGCGGTTCGCCGGACAACCGGTTGTTCAATCAGTGCCGGCAGCATTTTACTTAGTCTCGGGGATTGCGCTCTCTCTAAAATCAGGTCATGAAATTTTCTGTTGGAATCCAAAAACGTCGTAACATCCGGCGCTTCTTGATTTATCGCCTTTTTCAAAACACCGTTAACAGCCTTCAACTGATCAATACTGTCTTGATCCATTCTGGAAGCCGCTCGTTCGGCGGCGTGACGTTCCAGCATTGCACGCAGGGTAAACATCTCATCAATTTCCCCATCCGACCAATCTGCGACAGAGAGGCGTTTGGATTCACTGCGCACTAGCAGCATCTCATTTTCCAGTCGCTGTACCGCATCTCTTACTGGCGTTCGGGACACACCGGCAATTTCGGCCAGCTTTTCTTCCGTCAATTGCATACCGGGTTCGGCACCGCCTTGAAGAATAAAAGCTCTAATTTTCTTGTACGCTGTTTCTGATGCCCTGCTCATAACAGGCTTTTTGACCCATATTGTCTCACGGAGCAAGCATATTGAAGGGTGGAGTTTCCGCTTGACGAGCCGTAATTGTATACAATAGAAGGTCGGTGGAGATTTTCATATGGTGGATGTGAAACGTATAAAAGTTATTGTCCCGATTCCGATGGACGAATCTGGGGTAGCGGCACGGGCAGAGCAATTGCCGGCGGATTTTGTGCGCGAAGGATTTCAGCCAGAGTTTGTTGCGGTACCCTGGGGCGCTGCTCTGGGCGATAGCTATCACGATACAATGTTGATGGACTGGACGGTGTTTCAAGCAGGCATCTCAGCTGAAGAAGAGGGCTATGCTGGCGTATTGATCGATACGGTTAGTGACAGCGGCATGCGGGCACTGCGCTCGCGCCTCTCTATTCCAGTTGTCGGTCCCGGTGAAGCGGCCTTTGCAGCAGCAATGATGCTGGGCAAGAAATTTACCGTTCTCACGATGTGGCCAGAATGGCTCCCGCTCTATGAAAAGACGTTGACCGAATATGGTTGGTGGGATCGCGTCGCTTCGCTGCGCTCCATTAATACACGTCCGGATGTCACAGAATTGCTCGCCGGAAAAGAAGAAGTGATATTCGACAAGCTGAAGGCAGAGGCGATGGCGGCGATGGACGAAGATGGCGCTGATGTAATCGTACTCGGTTCCACAACCATGCATCAATCTGCGCAATATCTGGATGATAATATGCCAATTCCGGTGCTGAACCCGGGGCAGGTCGCCTATAAATTCCTCGAAACGCTCTTGGAGTTGGGTCTTACGCACAGCAAAAAAGCATTTCCTTCGCCGGAAGTGCCAAAGGATGAAGATATTAGAAAGGGTTGGTACTAATGACTGAATGGACGCCCGGTATGGCTGGGCAGGAACCGCTGCCCTACCCATTTTATGTGGATATAGTGACGAAGCGCTATTTTGATGGTGTGGACAATAAAAACCTGACTCAGGTTCTGAATTGTTTTGCGCCCGATGCTATACTCTATGAAGCGACATCAGATACGACTCATGATGGCCGGGATGCAATCCGCGCGATGTTCGAAAAGCTCTTCACCGACTTTGAATCGATCTGGCATGGCAATTTCGTGCATACGGCTGATCCGGAAACCAATGCGGTTTGTTCTCAATTCACCGTGCTAATTACACCCAATGACGGCGAAGAATTGCGTTATGAAAACTGTAACCGCTTCTATCTGAAGGATCGGCTCTTTCAGCATGTCACGGTTTATATGAGCGGTGACAACCTGCTCAAAGAAGGAGACGCCTGATGCAATACGAACCTGGCCTCTCTCGTGATGAGTTGATCAATTTGGCAATCAATCAATATTTTGGCAGTGTTGATAAAAAGGATATGGAAGGAACTCTGGCTTGCTTCCATGAAGAGGCGTTACTTTGCACCCAAACTTCCTTTACACGGCATAGCGGTAAACCTGAAATCAAGCGGATGTTTGAAGACTTTTTTGCTAGTTTTGAAACCATCGTACACAAAGACTTTACCTGCACAGTGGATGAAGCAAATGGCAGGATCACCGCCAATTTTATTGCAGAGCTGATAGATGCCGATGGGCAAACTACAATCCTCAACAACACGAATTTTTGGCGCATACGCGGCGGAAAATTTCAAGAAGTCTACGTTTATATGAGCGGGGCCAATGTTCTGGTTTGAACATTAGAAGCGTTGCCAAAAAGAAATTCCATTCAGGGAAGGAAATTTAAAATGAGTCGCACGAAAATCTTATTATCACTGTCGGCTGGGGTTGCGGCTTTGATGGCCGCTGCACCCGCTGCTGCACAATCGAGTGTTGGCCAGGAAGCCAATGATAGCGATGACAGCAACGTGATTATCGTAACAGCACGTCGACAAGACGAATTGTTGACAGAGGTTCCCGCTTCGGTGACCGTGTTTACAGCCGAGGCGTTGGAGCGCACGGGTGTTCAGCAGGCCGATGAGTTTGTCCAATTGACTGCTGGTGTGACGATTGTCAGCGGAACAGCAGAGGCTGGCGACACACAGATTAATATTCGCGGTATCAATGGCGCGCGCGATGCGGAAAGCTCGGTTGCGTTGGTTGTAGATGGTATTTTGAAAACCAACACAGCGCAGCTTAATCAGGATCAAGGCACATTGCGCCAGATTGAAGTTCTGAAAGGGCCACAGGGCGCTCTTTATGGTCGCAATGCTGCGGCTGGTGCGATTGTAATTCAAACTCTGAAACCGAGTGATATTTTGGAAGGTGGCATTAAAGTCAGCGCAGCGGAAGACAATACGTATCGCGCTTCGGCTTATGTATCGGTACCCGTAGGCGAAGATGCCGGACTCGTGCTCTCCGGTTCCTACAACACAACCGACGGTTTTTATAGGAATACGTTCCTGAATAATGCAAAAGTGGTCGACGATCAGGAAACATGGTCAATCGACGGGCGTTTCGTGGCGCAGCTTGGAGATTCTACCGAGGTGGATTTGAAAGCGCGCTATGCAGATCTATCTGGTGCGTCGATCAACTTCAATGCGGCCTTTCATCTTCCCAATTTTGCCGCCACTAACCCGGCATTTTTTGAAGATGTAAACGATCACCCGTTTAACTATTATTCCAATATCCGCCCGACCAATGATCAACAGACGATCGAGGCATCGGCGAAAGTCACGCATGAGTTTGATACGATGACCCTGACAGCATGGGCTTTGTATAGCGATGTTGATCAGGCTTTGACAGCCGACGGAACTTCGGCTGATTTTGCTCGGTTTACCTTTCCTGGTGCAACGCCAGCTTCCGTGGCAGCGTCCAATAGCTGTTTTGGGACGACGGCTCAGTTGACCGGTTTTGCGGTTAATCAACCGGGCTTTATCGGGGCAACTCCGATTCCGTTCATTTTCGATCCCGCGACGGGTTCTACATTTGGGCCCTATAGCCCAACAACTTGTGATGGCACACAATATCAAATTCGTGAACAAACGGATATTAGTGCGGAAATTCGTTTGGCTTCGAATGGAGATGGACCACTTGCTTGGCAAATTGGTGCCTATTTCCTGAATATCGATCGTGATGTTGGCGTCAGTATTGGAGCGGATTTAGGGCAGGGGATAACGCGACAGTTGTTCAATGACGCGAATAGCAGCAACCCGACTTCGCAACTATTCTCCGATAATTTCAACACCAATGTCTTTGCGGCATTTGGTTCGCTCGACTATGAAGTTGCCGATAATTTCGATGTCGGATTGGCGCTTCGTTATGATATCGAAGACCGGGAAGTGTCTAACCAGGTACCTATTGCAACCGATCCGATCACGGGTGCTCCGATCAATCCGGGACAGGCGTTCGGACCGATTCCTGATCAGAACCAGACTTTTAAGCAACTCCAACCTAAATTATCACTGCGTTATGGACTGACTGACGATCTCAATTTCTATGCAAACTGGGGTATCGGTTTCAAATCTGGCGGGTTTAACAATCAGGGTGCTGCAACGATTGTTGATCAGAATTTCAATCAGTTTATCGGTACGAACGTCCTGATCAACGATATTTTCCGCAAGGAAACATCCAGCGCGTTTGAGGCTGGCATAAAAGGATCAATTGCAGATGGCCGGATAACCTTCGATCTGGCAGGCTATTACACTGACGTTGACGACATGCAGTTCTTTGAATTCTTCGTCGGCGCGTTCGGTTTGCTTCGAGTGGTATCCAATATTGATGAAGTTGAACTTTATGGCTTAGAATTCAATGCCAATGCGGAAATTGTCGAGGGTTGGAATATTTTTGGTTCCGTCAATGTTACGGAAAGCGAAATTAAATCCAATGCATCTAGACCGAATACGGTTGGCAACAAGTCGCCTTATACGGCTGACTATACCATTAACGTTGGTTCGCAAGTAGTCGCTCCAATCGCCAGCACGTTTGATTTGGTGATGCGTGCCGATTACCGCATTACTGGACCAACTTGGTTCCACAGCGTGCAAAACAACACCAGTCCGACACTGTTTAGTGGATTGTTGCCGGGTTCGGCATTGGCACTCCCCGCTTTTGTTGGTGATGCTGATTACTCCATCACACAGCGAAAGGCATTCGGTGTTCTTGATTTACGTATAGGCTTTGAAGGCGAGAATTGGAGCATCACCGCATTCGCAGACAATTTGCTAGATGAGGAATATCTGAACGAAGTTATTCCGGCAGTTGAATTTGGCGGGTCGTTTATTTCGCCGGGTGGACTACGCCGCTTTGGTGTGGAGGCTGGATTTAAATTCTAGCGTCCCAGATGGCTTTGTGGCGGCCTAGATAAAATAGGCCGCCAAAAGAGCGAGAACAAAAGACACCAAGGTTGTCGCTATGACGGGCCCGAAACTCCGCCAACCGTGCGATAGCAAGCCGGACATGTTGGATTTCACGGCTGCGGCAATAACTGCCATCAGCAATAGCATGCGCGCAAATCGATCTGTGAGCTCGGACAATTGCTCGGGAAACGGGTGATAGCTGTTAACTCCAGCAAGCAATAGAAATCCGACTACAAACCAGGGAATACTATTTCGCAATCCGATTTTATTCTTACTATCGCCATCTGCTTCCTTGCGACTTCCCAGAGCCAAAGCGATTAATATCAAAACGGGAGCCAACAATGTGACTCGTGATAATTTCACAATCGTTGCGACTTCGCCTGCTTCTGTTGAAAAGGAAAACCCACCGCCGATTGATTGTGCAACATCGTGAATGGATGCACCAATCAGAAATCCTGCTTGCTGATCATTTAGCCCTAGATAGCTGGCGATGGTCGGATAGAAAGTCATCGCAAAAGCGCTGGCAATTGTAATGCCCAATAAGACGATGGTGAACTGGGACTGATTGACCTTGCGTTCTCCAATCAATCCCCAAATTGCTAGAGCAGCGGACGCCCCGCAAATTGCTGTTGCCCCACCTGCCAAAAGACCAAATCGAAAGTCTTGGCTAAGAAATCTTGCGGTTAACACCCCTGAGAATATGACCGCCACCATTATGCCAACCAGCGCCAAGAAGGGGGCTATACCAAGACCAATAATTTGACTGAAAGTAATCTGAGTGCCGATCAGGACGATCCCCCAGCGAAGCAGAGTCTGAGATGATAAGTTCAACCCAGCGGCCAGCCTTTCGTCTCTGTTTACAAAGTTTAACGCCAAGCCGATGAGCAAGCCCATTAAAATTGCCGGGGCACCATAATGCTCACTTAGCCAAAGTGCGGCCAGAGCCACGACCAGTACAAAGGTTAGTCCCGGCAAATAAGAGAATATACTTTTCTTCTTGTCCGGCTCGGAAAGTTGTAGCTCACCGAACAAATCAGCGGCCATCGGTAGCTTCCGTTCGGGAACATTCATGCTGACTTTTCCTGAATGGGTTTTGACACGCGGCAATTCCGTTCGCATTGAAAGACTATTAGTTACTTTGCGGCTATCAAGAGTAGGTGGTCAACCGGAAACTTGGAAGCCATTTCTAAGCAACGCTTTTCGAAGCTTTCAATTGATCGATGACGTCTCCATCCAGTCCAATAGACTGAAGGATCTCATCCGTTTCCGCACCAGCGGTTGGCAATGATGCGGGCGTATTGAGGCGTTGGCCGTTCATTTCAATAGGTAGTGTCGGTAACATGCTCTTGGTGCCATCGGGCAGAGTGAACTCTTCGAGGCCCCCACTTTCCGCTAGATGTGGATCTTCGAACATATCCTCAGGCCGCGCAATTGGTGCAAAGGGAAGGCCTGTTCCTTCCAACTTATCGATCATTTCTTGACGAGTGAAATTGGAAACCAGGTCACGAATTTGCGGCATGATCCGGTCACGCGCAGCTACGCGGTTGTTATTCTCGCGGATAGATTCATCAGCCCACAAGTCATTCAATTCAAACAGCTTGCAGAATTTTTCCCATAATGCGTCCGTCACCACACCAATAAATATGGGATCATCTTTCGTTTGAAAAACATCGTAAATCGCCCAAGCTGATATACGCACCGGCATGGGATCTGCTGCTTTCCCAGTCACTGCTTTTTGCGCCATATGCTGTCCAATCAGATAGACAGTCGTCTCAAACAATGAACTCTGAACCTTTTGCCCGGTGCCAGTACGATGGCGTTCCTCGACGGCTGCCAGAATGGCTATGACACCGAACATGCCTCCCGTTACATCAATGACACTAGAGCCTGCACGCAATGGTTGTCCGGGAGGACCAGTCATATAGGCGAGACCACCCATCATTTGCGCCACCTCGTCAAGCGCAGTTCGATCCTCATAAGGTCCCGGAAGGAAGCCTTTTTCTGAACAATAGATCAGGCGCTTATTGTTTTTGGATAACTCGTCATAGCCAAGTCCCAATCGATCCATGGCTCCTGGACGATAATTCTCCACTAAGATATCCGCTCCGGCAACCAGTTTCTTGGCAATATCTAGGCCTTGAGGATCTTTAAGATTGAGGCAAATACTCTTCTTGTGCCGGTTATACATTGGGAAATAGCCTGAGCCGGAACCAACGAGAGTTCGCGTTCGATCACCACCAATTGGTTCTATCCGGATAACTTCGGCTCCCAGTGAAGCGAGAACAGCACCAACTGTTGGCCCCATTACCATATGGGTAAATTCAATGATCTTCAGGCCAGCGAGAGGAGTCGGTTGTGTCATGCTGCTGCCTTTTCAAATCCAAGAGGGAGACCGGCATCGGGTGTGAATCCGTATAGCGATTCATCCGGAAGAGCTTGCGCAACGATGTCGCGGACCTTGAGGAGCTTTTCCAAATCAATGCCGGTGCTGATTCCCATAGCTTCCAGCATGAACACCAAGTCCTCGGTCACAATATTACCAGAAGCACCAGGAGCGAACGGACAGCCACCCAAACCACCGAGCGAAGAATCAAAGGTTGTGATGCCCTCTTCCAATCCGGCCATAACATTGGCCAATCCCAAGCCTCGTGTATTGTGAAGGTGCAGCGTATTCAATTTGTCATCACCAATAGCGGCTCTTACTTTACGGACCAGACGTGTGACCTGTGCCGGGTTCGCATATCCAGTTGTATCGGAGAGTCCGACTTCGGCGACACCTGCTTCCATAGCGGCCTCTGCCAATCGGACAATTTGATCATCGGGAATGGAACCTTCCATAGTGCAACCAAAGGCTGTTGAAAGACCCACTTCAAAATGCGGCCGCTGATCCAATGGTTGCTCGGCAACAAGATTGGCAATGGCCTTGATTTCAGCAATCATTGCGGGATGGTCTTTTCGAACATTATTGATTGAATGGGTTTCGGACATAGAAAATGGGATGGATATCTTGCCCGGTCCGCAAGCAATAGCCCGCTCCGCTCCCTTCAAGTTTGGAACGAGTGTCACAACATCGAGACCGGCAATAGTCTTTGCATATTCGACGATCTCCGCAGTATCCGCCAACTGAGGGAGTAGTTTCGGTGGAACGAAGCTCCCCACCTCGATCTCACTGACGCCGGCCTCAGCCATAGCCTTAATCCATGCTTTCTTGGCCTCGGTAGGCATGATTGAATCAACACTTTGTAGGCCGTCTCGTGGCCCCACTTCGCTGATTGTCACGGATTGTGTCATTGTTTGGTTCCTAAATATATCCATGGTCTTTTTACATGATCGGCCGTTTGCCAGGCCGCGATTGCATCTGCTTGTTTCAGGCTAAGATCTATTGCATCTAATCCTTCCAACAACATCATCTTTGCCTCGCCCTCTATGGCGAAGGACCAGGTTTGAACGCCTTGCAAATAAACATTTTGTTCAGGGAGATTGATGGTCACTGGATGATGTGATTTTGCGATTTCTGCGATGGCATCTTCATCCAGAACCGCCGGCAAGACGCCGTTTCTGATACAGTTACCGGCAAAAATGGGTGCGAAACTAGGTGCGATCACGGCGCGAAATCCATATTCAGAAAGTGCCCATACGGCATGTTCCCTGCTGGAACCACAACCGAAGTTGGTACCTCCTAGGATGATTTGGCTGTCGGCAAAGTCCGGATCGTTCATCACGAAATCTGTATTCTCTTCGCGTCCGCCAATTTCGGTGTAGCGCCAACCAGCGAAGAGGCCATCCGATAATCCAGTTTTGCCCGTGCTTTTCATTTCTCGGGATGGAATGATCTGATCTGTATCCACATTGTCGCGTACAAGCGGCATGGGCAGTGACGTGATCGAGGAGAATTGCTGAGGCATTAGTCTGCGCTACCTTCGATCAGTTCTCTGGGATCGGCAATTGATCCGGCAATAGCACTGGCGACAACCGTTTCGGGGCTGGCAATGTGGGTTTTGACATTTGGGCCTTGCCTGCTTTCGAAATTCCTATTGGTGGTCGAGATTACGCGCGCTCCAGCATCAAAGCTTTCACCACCAGCGTAGAAACACATCGAACAGCCGCTTTCCCGCCATTCAAAGCCAGCGTTTAAAAAGATTTGATCAAGGCCCTCCTTTTCCGCTTCACGTTTCACATGGGATGAGCCTGGAACACAGATTGCCTTAATCCCGTTCGCTACTTTTCTGCCGTCCAAAAGTGCGCTGGCACGACGTAAGTCGGACAAACGACTATTGGTGCAACTGCCAATGAATGCGGCATCAATGGTTGTTCTTTTGATCGGTTCACCGGCGTTCAATGCCATATAGTTGAGCGGACTTTTATCAGCCTCAGCAGGAATTACATGATCAATTCCGATACTATGTTCTGGACTGGTACCCCAGCTTACCATGGGTGTAATTTCCCCGGCATCAATTTCGATTTCTTGATCAAAAACAGCAGTCTGATCGCTATTCAGCGTACGCCAATTTTTAACGGCATGATCCCAAACTTTCTCCTTCGGTGCATAGCGACGACCCTTCAGATACTCGAAGGTCGTTTCATCTGGAGCAATAAATCCAGACATTGCCGAAAACTCAGTAGCCATATTGCAGAGCGTCATGCGGCCTTCCATATCAAGAGCCTTAACCGCGCTGCCGGCAAACTCGACAGCATGTCCTTTACCGCCGGCTGCACCATTATGTGCGATGAGATTCATGATCATATCTTTGGGCGTAACGCCTGCGGAGAGGTTTCCGGTAAAAGTCACGCGCATGGACTTGGGTTTAGAGAGCCGCAATGTTCCTGTCGCCATGGCATGTTCCGCTTCGGATGATCCTATGCCCCAGGCGAGCGCTCCAAAAGCGCCTTGCGTACATGTATGGCTATCTGGCGCAATCAAGGTACAGCCGGGCAGCACAATTCCGAGTTCCGGAGAGATGACGTGAACGATGCCTTGGTCGGGGTCGTTCACATCAAAAAGCGTTATTCCCGCAGCCTTTGCCGCTGCCCGGGTCTCTGTAATGAAAGCCTGCCCGCCGGGCATTAGAGTTTTATCTGTTCGGCCAGGGCGGGTGTCGACGATATGGTCAGTCACTGCAAAAACGCGCGATGGATCGATCACTTTGCGCTTCTCTTCAGCCAGAGAATTTAGCGCAGCAGCTCCGGTACGCTCGTGCAAGAACACGCGGTCAATCGCTAACAGCGATCCGCCCCCGGGCAGGTCAGTCACGACATGGCTGTCCCACAGCTTGTCTAGAAGTGTTCTGGCTTCAGTCAGTTTTTGCCTCCAATTGCATTTGTTCGTCTATCGCTTGCCAGTCTTTGGTTACAAATTTTTCATTTATCGCAGTGCGTGTTTCAAGAGCTCCATCGCGGATCCAATGCCATGTACGGCATCGGTTCTGTCCATCATCGGATATCTGAATCTGCTCATATAGATATAGTGACGGATCGCCCTGACGTTGCCAGTAAAGCATCACGGTGCGGTTATATTCGTCCAGCGGCACTTCTGCCGCCCACCCCTTGATCAACTCATTATCCCACCAGACTCGCTTTTCTCGATATTCCGCAGGAAACTCTCGAATCTCAGTTTTCCCGCTAGACCATTGATAGTGATTTGTCTGATGATATGGAACTGATCCTTGATCCGGAAAACGGCAAATTAGCCGCGATGCATGTTCGTCGATTTTTTCGTTATTCGCATTGAAATAGCTGTATGTGCCATCCCAAACCCCCTCATGGCGTGCTAGAATTGGCATATCTTCTTTTATTCCCATTGGAGTTCCTATCGTGATTGGAGAGCAAGGTGATATTGTTTCGCTGAACGGGCATTGAGCCGATCGCGGTGATCCCTTGCCAGCAAAACAGGTTCAAGCGCTTCACTGTCTATGACGATCGCGTGATCTTTGTCTGCTTTATACCATGGCTCAAACATTTTTTGTGCGCGAACTATCTGCCACGCGGTATGAAGATAGTGACCAAACCGGTCTGGCGTAAGGTCAGGATAAAGATGATCTGGCTGGCCCTCGGGAACTTTAGGAAATTCTATTTGATTAGTGCCCAACAGCGCGGCGCAAGCGTCAAGAACAGCTTGCCATTTTGACCAGTCAGTTGGAGCATCTTGTGTCCAATCGTCAGACCAGCCGTGCCCGGGGAGTTCGATATATATTGCTTCTTTGTCGGGTGTACTGGACCAAGCTTTTCCGGGAGCATTGGGTTTGAGAACATCTGCCTCGTGGTTACCATTCCAGTGCAGTAATCCATCAAATTCATCCGTTTGGATATGGATGAATCCCGCGTCTCTTTCTTGATTCAGCGAAACGATATCGGAGGAATTCGTGGCCAGAAGGTGATTTAAACTGGCTTGTTGATGCTCTTCCGGATTTGCAACTTTGAGTGCCGACCAGGTGGGCGGCATTTCGCCTAGACGACCAATATGATCCTGTAGCGGATCGCCATCATAGGCACTGATCAGGCAAGGAGGAATTACTGCGTCGATATCCGGAATGTCGCGCGGAGCCCGCAACACCGCGCCGTAGCCGGCTCGATAGGCATTTCCAGCATCCAGCATTTCGTGAATAACGGCATCAACTCTTTCCGGATCATCATGCGCTACCGTCAATCGAAATCGATCTTCCGCTGCAAACCATGGGAAGAACCAAGTTTGCTCCAAAATGCGATTCCACAGCCATGTTAAATGTTCGCCATATGGAGACGGATGGAATTCGGGTAGATATTTTTCGTCAAAAAGTTTCAATTCTTCTTGAGACCAGATCGCATAGCCTCCAATCGCCAAGGTAGCGAAGCGATGTGGATTTCGCTTAACCGCCGTCACCAGGATGATACCACCGCTGTGAAAACCGTAAGCCGCACATTTTTCTATTCCCAAAGCATCGAGCAAATCGGTCAAGGCATCGGCAAAAGCGTCAATTTCTGGAGTGCCCGGCAGGGGGGTGGATTGCCCGAATCCCGGCGTGTCTGGAGCAATGCAAGTGAAATGCTTCGCCCATTTTAGCATCAATGCTTCATATTCCTTCGAGCTGCGTGGACTTTGGTGTACCATTAACAATGGCGGCCCGGACCCTGATTTTCGGTAGTGCACACGGCGGGAACCCGAATCGGAAGGTATATTTATGAAGTGGCGAGTGATCATTTTTCCAATTTGTCCGGACAAATTTCTCTCGACAAGCTTTTTCTTGTGATTATTGTAAATTAATTGATTCTGAAAAGGAGAATATCGCTTTGATCGGTACAAAAATGGTTGAAGATGGTCGGACTGCGAGAGAAATATTTGAAGCGGTAATCGGTAATCCGGAACGCAAGAAATTTGGTTTTGGCGAGAGGTTGGCAATTGTGAATGTCGATGTGCAACAGGCCTATACGCGGACGGACCTGTTTAAAACTGCCTATGAAACCGACCCAAAACAGATTGAGTATATCAACCAGATTTCTGCTCTGGCTCGTACCAAAGGAATGCCGGTCATATGGTCGCGCGTTGCATATAAGGATGACTCTGGCGACGCTGGCGTTTGGGGTACCCGAACGGATACCGAAGATTCGTTGCAAAATATCAAATATGACTCCGAGCGGCATCTACTCGACCCGCGTTGCGAAATCAGTGCAGACGACCTGCAATATACGAAGCGGATGCCAAGCGCGTTTTTTGAAACGCAATTGGCGAGCTATTTGGTCTGGCATAAAGTCGATACCGTTGTCGTGACTGGTGGTTCAACATCGGGTTGTGTTCGGGCAACCGCAGTCGATGCTCTCAGCCATGGTTATCGCGCAATTGTTCCGATTGAGACCTGCGCGGATAAACATGAAAGCTATCATTTCGCCAACCTTACGGACCTCCAAATTAAATATGCTGATGTGGAACCGGTGCAGGCGGTGGTCGACTGGTTGGAGGCGCGTTGATGAAAGAAGGTTCCGCAGATCCTGGTCTTTATGAGTATTCCGGCTATCGCGGCCGTCCTAAGCTGGAATGGCCGGATGGGAAAACCTGTGCCGTTTGGGTGGCACCGAATTTGGAATATTATGAGCTCGATCCAGCGGTCAATCCGCATCGTAAGAGCTGGCCAAAACCTCATCCGGATGTAGTAGGTTATTCGCACAGGGATCATGCCAATCGTGTTTCCCACTGGCGTATGGCCGATGTCATGTCGAAACATGGTTTTCCTGGATCGGTCAGCTTGTCAATTGCTCTGTGCGATCACATTCCGGAAGTAGTGAACGATGCCAATGAGCGTGGCTGGGAATTTTTCAGCCACGGTATCTACAATACTCGCTATTCCTATGGCATGGATGAAGCACAGGAGCGCGCGATAATCGAGGATTCGATTGAGACAGTGAAACGCGCAACCGATCAGCAAATTCGTGGCTGGCTTGCGCCTGCGCTCACTCATACTCCGCGTACGCTAGATCTGCTCGCTGAATATGGTCTCGACTACACTTGTGACCTCTATCACGACGACCAACCGACAGATATAAATGTCAAAACTGGTCAGCTGACGGCTATCCCTTATAGCCTGGAGGTAAACGATCACTACGGATTTTTCATCTACAACATGTCGCCTCGTGAATATGCCGACACGTTGATAAGGCAATATGATCGGCTTGCAGGTGAAGGCGAAAAGTCCGGAACGGTTATGTGCATTCCCTTACACAGTTACCTGATCGGCCAACCACATCGTATTGGGCCATTTGAAAAAGTACTCGAACATATCGCTGCGGATGGCCGGGCCTGGATAACCAAAGCGGGAGATATTGTGGACGCCTATCGCGCCCAGATGGGGGCAAGATCATGAGCTTAGACTCCAGCTATTTGGAATATCCCAAACGCGGCCGTGGGATGGACCATGACTATTACCCATATTCGAACATCTTTGAGCGGGCGCCTATCGAATGGCCTGATGGAAACAAGCTTTTGATCTGGCCAGTGATTAGTTTGGAATGGTTTCCGATCATTCCATCAGATGAACCGTTTAGGGCTCCCGGCCATATGCAAACCGCCTATCCAGATTATCGTCATTATACGGCGAGAGAATATGGTACGCGGATTGGTGTACATCGTCTACTTGATGCCTTTGAGAAGGTCGGTGCCAAGGTTTCTGTTGCGACGAACAGTGTAATTGCAGAACGCTATCCCGATCTTGTTCAAGATATCATTGCCGGTGGGCATGAGATTGTTGCGCATAGCACGGACATGAATGGCACGATCGCTAGTAATATGGGCGAGGCGGACGAACGAACTTTAATTGCTGACGCTCTGGATGGATTGGAAAAAGCCACCGGCACAAGGCCGCGAGGCTGGTTGTCGATTGCACGTTCCCAAAGCTTCAATACGGCAAAATTGCTCGCCGATGCAGGTGTCGAATATATGTGTGATTGGGTGAATGATGAACTGCCCTATCAGTTTGACACGAACGCAGGACCGATAGTCAATATTCCGCTTAATCATGAACTGTCAGATCGTCAGATTATCAATGTCCAACAACAATCGGTGGATAGCTACGCGCAATCTATCACGGATGCGGCGGACTGGTTGCTTGGTGAAGCAGAAACGCATGGCGGCCGTATGCTGCCGATGCATTTGACACCATATATCATGGGACTGCCTTATCGAATCTCTGTTTTTGAAAAATTGATTGGTGATCTTTCCGCTCGCGATACAGTGGAGTTCGCGCGCGGCGACGCCATTTTGGAAAGTTGGAAGGCACAATAATGCAAGTGCGGAACCCTAGGACCGGTAAGGCCGATTATGAGATCACCCCTTTAGATGGTGAATCTATTGGATCAATATCGCAAAATTTACGCGCTGCGCAGATTGATTGGGCTGCAAAAACGCCCGCAGAGCGAGGTGAAATCCTAAGTCGATGGGCCGACGCAATAGAAGCAAATTTGGCAACAATTATTTCTGCACTGACAACGGATACTGGTCGGGCGGGTATTTCAAAAATTGAAGTTGCTGGGGTTCCCGGCCAAATTCGGCGTTGGGCAGAACAAGCACCACACTTGATTGCGCAGGGAGAGTTAACTGATCAGTCTACCTCTCAGCCAACAATTACAACATCCACGCAGCTCGTACCGTATCAGTTGGTGGGAGTAATCAGTCCGTGGAACTTTCCGATGACGCTGGCATTAATCGACGCGATTCCAGCGCTCATGGCCGGATGTGCGGTTCTCATAAAACCATCGGAAGTTACGCCGCGCTTCATCAAACCGTTGATGGAAACGATCAAAAATGTGCCCGAACTGGCGGCATTGTTGTCGATTGTTGAAGGAGATGGCGCGACCGGTGCTGCGATGATTGCGCATGTCGATTATGTTTGTTTCACTGGATCGGTTGCGACTGGGCGCAAAGTTGGAGAAGCGGCTGCAAAAGCATTTATTCCGGCCAGTCTGGAATTGGGCGGTAAGGATCCGATGATTGTTTTGGCCAGTGCTGATCCTGAAAAAGCGGCCGCGACCGCATTGAGAGCGAGCATTGTGAACACCGGGCAAGCCTGTCAGTCAATTGAGCGGGTTTATGTCGCTAAAGAAATTGCCGGCGAATTTCTGGACAGTCTTGTGACACAAGCCGAGGCGGTGGAACTAAATCACCCTGATATCAACAAAGGTCATATCGGACCGTTTATCTTTGGTAAGCAGGCAGAGATTGCGCAGTCTCAAATTGATGATGCGGTCAAAAAGGGTGCGGAAATCTTGACCGGCGGTAAAGTTGAGAACCTTGATGGTGGTCGTTATCTGCGACCAACGGTCTTAACAAACGTCACCTCACAAATGTCTGTGATCTCCGACGAAAATTTCGGCCCTGTCATCCCGGTTCGCGCGTTTGATACGATTGATGAAGCTGTCATGATGGCCAATGCCAGTGAGTTTGGGTTGTCTGCCGCAGTGATTGCGGGAAGCGCAGAAGAAGCGGAGCAAGTGGGGTGCAGACTAAATGCCGGAGGAGTTTCTATCAATGACGGTTCTTTGACTTCGATGGTTTGGGAGGCTGAAAAATCAAGTTTCAAAAACTCGGGCCTTGGTGCTTCGCGGATGGGAAGTACCGGCTTGATGCGCTTTTTTCGAAGACGAGTGTTGATCAGGCAGAACGGTGAAGCGGCGAAAATCAATGATTTCGCCGAACAGAATTTTGTATGAGTGGATGGCGTCAGTTACTGGCTGATAATATGCCAAACATGCTGGCACATGAAGGCCATTGGGATGGAATGTATCGCCACCAGACAGCGGACGGGACGTTGATTGATGAACATCAGGTCCTCACTCACTGCGAATTCCCGGACGTTGGCGAATATGCTTATATTCAACATAATGATCTGATTTGGCCCGATGGAACAAAGGCGAAATATGAGTTTGGCGGTGTCTATCGGGACGGCAAGATCTATTGGGAAACGGATCGGTTCTCTGGCTATGGCTGGGATAGTGAAGGACTGTTACTATTGCGACTTGACCGAAAGGACGCACCCGGCGAGCGTTATACGGAAATGATCGAAATTGCCGATGATGGACAATCGCGAGCGCGAACATGGCAATGGTTTCTGAATGGAGTGCCGTATAAGCGGACGCTCTGTGACGAAAAACGAGTAGGATAGGAGAGCAAGATGGGCGTGGAACTGAAACATCCGATGAAGCCGGAACTAACGGCAGAGGAAGCTGCAAGGGGGCGTTTTGTCTCTGGCATTCGCTCCTTCATTCTGAACGACCTCGCTGCAGATCTGCATACCGCATATGATAAACGAGCCGCTCCAGCTTTTACGCGCGAGACCGGGCGACCTCCCGAGACGAGCAACGAAGCGCATGTCGCGATGCGCGGCGATCCGGCATTTAACATCTATTCGGCGATGCGGGTGCAGGCGCAAAAGATGGTATGGCATGCCGCTGGATCAATCGTTGAACGAGATTTGGACCGCATGGAAGCGGAAGCCAATAAAGTGGATAATGCTTCCGGTTCAGTCACTCTAAATCCCGACATGGATATTCCGCGCAACGTTGATGCCATTGAAGTACACTTGATGCCAGGCAGCTATACTCGCGGTGGAGACTCGCTAGAAGCGGGCGCAGTTTATGATCAGGGTCTGGCTGTATTTTCAATGGGACTGATGGGCGCCAATCTGGATGATATCGGATTATCCATGGCGGCTTATGTTTCCGGTAAGTTTCCCGATTTCAAACCAGAGCGCATATTGGATACTGGCTGTACCATTGGCCACAATACTTTGCCTTGGAAACAGACGTTTCCTGGTGCCGAAGTTGACGCAATTGATGCAGCGGCCGGTGGACTTTCTTATGCATCGGCGCGCGCCAAAATGCAGGGGCAGGAAGTACATTTCAAACAAATGTCTGCAGACGCATTGGATTATGAAGACGAAAGTTTCGATCTCGTTTTTTCATCGATGTTCCTGCACGAACTTTCTGCAAAAGCGCGAGCCAAGGCATTTGAAGAGGCATATCGCGTGTTGAAGCCAGGCGGGTTGCTGCTGCACATGGAATTGCCACCAAATGATCAGATGGGCGCTTTTGAAGGCTTTTATCTGGACTGGGACAGCTGGTATAACAGCGAACCGTTCTACAAGGGTTATCGCGATGAAGACCCGAAACAACTGTGCGAAGAAGGCGGGTTTGGTTCCGGCAGCTACTTCCAGTTTGTCGTCCCCAGCATCGGTATTTACGGTTCTGAGGCGGTTGCGGAGGCGATTGCCAATGAAGATGCGAATTCGGTGGATAGCGAAACAACGGGGCGCCTTGCAGAGGGTATTATGTGGTTTGGCTTTGGAGCGTGGAAAGAATGATGGCGGAGCCAGCATTTAAACCGGATGATACCCCGAAGGAAATTTACGGACCAGATGGACAACCGAAGTTCTTTGATGACCCCGGCATGGATCGTTACGTCGCCGTCATTATGAACATGGTGCAGGAAATGTGGGTTCAGGAAGAGCGTTTGATGGCATTGGAAGGTTTGGAGGCCTCTCCGGAACAGAAAGAGGCGAAGCTCAAAGAATTTATAGATCGTATTTTTGCGCCGCTGCGCGAAGGAGAGTAAGGTATGAAATCGTGGCAAATGGGTGCAAGAACCGGGATTGATGGTCTTGCATTATCTGAGCGAGATGACCCGGTCGCAGGTCCGGGACAATTGCTTATCAAAGTGACTGCTGCTGGTCTGAATTATCGGGATCTGATGGTTATCGGCGGTGTTTATGGCACAGATCTTCCGGAAACTCGTGTGCCGCTTTCTGATGGTGTTGGAGTGATCGAGGCTGTTGGCGATGGTGTCGATGGCTTTAACGTTGGAGATCGCGTCATGGCTCCACATTTCACAACTTGGTTAGATGGCCCTTACAATTTCGGAATATTTGGAGCTGATTTAGGCGTAACCATGGATGGGTGGTTGGCGGAGAAAATCGTGCTGCCGGCAAATGCAGCCATTGCGCTGCCGGATGCGATATCGGATCAGACTGCTGCTTCCTTGTCTGTAGTCGCTGGAACGGTATGGCATGCAATGGTCGCCTTTGGAGATGTAAAACCCGGCGAATTGGTTTTATCACAGGGTACTGGCGGTGTTTCGATATTTGCCTTGCAACTGGCCAAGGCTTTGGGCGCTGATTTTGCAATTACGTCTTCGAGTGATGAAAAACTGGCACGGGCCGGGGAAATGGGAGCTGATTTTACCGCGAACTATCGCGATCGTCCCGATTGGGCGGCGGCATTGATGGAGCAAACCAACGGACGAGGAGCAGATGTTGTAGTGGATACACTCGGTTTCCCGGCGTTAGAGGAAACTGTGGCCGCGACAGCAGTCAATGGGCGTATTGGTACGCTGGGTGCGCTGTCAGGCACGCCGCAGGCACAAGCAAGCGCCAGTCAGGGCGCATTGATTGGTAAGAACATCACCATTAAGGGATTGGCTTCTGGTAGTCGGGAAATGATGGTTGCTGCGATTGATGTGATTGCCAAAAACGGTATCGCTAATCCGGTGGACAAAGAGTTCTCCTTTGCCGATGCGCCTGAAGCGTTTCGGCATCTTGAAAGTGGTTCCCATTTTGGGAAGATTCTGGTTCGGATTAACTGACTGTCTAACGATTAAATAGGCGTAGTCACCGGATTGAAGGCCATCATTTCCATATTGTTCATCGGTGCTGATGAAGGCTTGAACGTATCAGGATCAATAGCCTGTGTGACTTTCCCCTGCATGATGGAGGCGGCATGTACTTGTTCTGTGCGCGGTTTTCGAGCCGTTTCGTAACGGGTTAATGCGCTGGAGATATCAGGTTCCAGGCCCAGTGTTTTCGCCAGAATATAACCATCCTCAATGGCCATTGCGGCACCCATTCCCAAAAAGGGAAGCATCGCGTGGGCCGCATCGCCAAGCATTGTCACGCGACCATTTGACCAACGATCCAGTGGTTTGCGATCATAGAGGCCCCATTTGATTATTTGCGATGCGTGGCCGATTAGACCGAGAACATCCGGATGCCATCCAGAAAAGGCTTCTGCCAACTCACTTTGATTTGCCCCAATGGACCAACCTTCAGGGACGGGTTCAGGGGTTTCGACCAAACCAGCGCAGTTCACAACTTCGCCTTGACACATGGTATAGCGATTGAATGTTCGCTGAGGTCCGATGAATATTGCGCTCCTACCCAATTCCATAAATGGTCTGGCATCAGCCATAGGAACCAGAAAACGATAGGCGACATGATCGGTGAATCTGGGTTGGTCGGACGGGTGAAGAATGGCGCGGACCGAGGAGCGGACACCATCTGCTCCGACGATAAGATCGCCAGCAGTTGATTCACCGTTGGCGAATTTGGCAATGGCTTGATCGCCACTATCGTCGATCTCTATTAGTTCATGGCCAGTGAATATTGCGCCGTCCAATTCCTTAAGAGTGTCAATCAGGACAGACTGCAAATCTGCACGGTAAATATGTCTTACTATATCGGCATCGCCATCATCCGCACTACCATCACCATGGTCAAAATCACCCATCAAAACACCGGCATTTTGATAGTGCAAGAAAGGCAGTGTACCGGCAGGACAGGCTTTCGCAGCAACGGCGGCTTGCAGTTCTAGTGCGCGAAAAACATGCTGTGCGCCGAGGCCGAGGGTTAAACCAGCGCCGGTCTCTTCCAATTTACTGGCGGCTTCGTGAACTTCAACTTCGATGCCTTGCTTGCGCATCGCAATTGCTGCGGTCAATCCGCCTAACCCCGCTCCGATAACTAGAACCTTCAAGTTTATCGCTTTAGTTCGACGAGTTCATACCAGGTCATCATATATCCGCCGACACCACCTTGAACAAAAATACCATCTTCATCATCGGTAATCCAAACATCGTAAGGCGGGTGTTCTCCAGCCATACCTCCCGTGCCGGGAACAATACTGGCATCGTCGATGAATTGCAGGTGCTTGCATTGGAACGTACCAGCCGGAACTGTCACTTCTTCCTTGCCCAAATACATCGCACCAATTTTTACCTGAGCAATTTGGGGTGGTGTCGCACCGCGGTGGTCGGGTGAGGGCAGATAACAGTTGAGCAGGCGCTTGTCTGTCTCCTCCCAATCTTGCATTGAAAGCATATAGCCGTCGGACACGATGGGGTGCGTACCAAAGCCGGTTAGTGGTAATTCTGCTTCGACTTTTTGTGAGAGCCGACCAATGCCTGGACCATAACTTTCCATCTCAATATGCTCGCCATCAAAGCGCATCCAACCAGAGCCCATAAACGCATCGCCGACTGTCAGTCTGACATGCAAATCCATCGGTTGGTTGTTTTCGTCGATCGCATAAATGATATCGCGCATGACCGTTGGTTCCGGCTCGTAAATCTCACAATGTGCACGCATGGTTACTTTGCCATCGCCGTGACGGGTGAACATGAACGTTTCGAAGCCGCGATTTTGACCTTCCATCTCAGGTTTGCGTGAGGTGTATTCCAGTCGGCCTTCAATTATTCGATGCTTCATCAGTTTTTCTCCAATAAAATCATCATGCCAGTCCATTTTTCTCTTGCCAAGAGCAATTTGTCCGGACAAATTATTAATTGAGAATATTGCAGGGGAGCAATGATGGAATTTTTGACAGCAAATGAGTTATCGATCCTAAGATGGATCCATATATTGGCTATGGTCTATTGGCTGGGCGGCGAATGGGGTGTTTTTCAAACCAGCTATAATGTCACCAATCGCGAATTATCATTGGAAGAGCGGAAGCGCCATATGGAGACCGCCTATCGGATTGATATCTTAGCGAGAACCGGAATTGTTCTGCTGCTTCCGCTGGGATTACACATGGGTAAACTGTACGGCTTTGTCCCGCTTCTTGAGGGCGCTGGTATCTGGTTGATGTGGTTGTTCTTTGCTGTCTGGCTAGCGATGACATGGACGGCCTTCCTCAAGCGGGAGACCGATGTTGGAATTACAGTGACAATGCTGGAAGAGAAACTACGCTATCCACTGATACTAGCGCTAATTGTCTTTTCCTTTATGGCTTTCGCTGAAAGCGGCCCTATCGAATCTGGACCTGGCAATTTCTGGTATCCGGCTAAAATGGCGCTTTATGCTTTTGCTCTTTGTATTGGCCTGTTCTTGCGTTTGGTCATGCGGCGCTGGACGGAACGGTTTCGGATTCTTGCCCAAGGACCGGATGCAGCACAGGAAGCGGCACTTGAGCGGGAAATCGGGCAGGCTCGGATATCGGCCTATATTTACTGGATCACAATTGCGAGCGTGTGTTTCTTAGGTGCTGTGAAGCCATTTTAGTCATTGGTTTTGGGGGGGGCAGGCATGCGTATGATCTTCAAAATCATCACAGTGGTGATTATGTGTTCGATTTATTCGGCTATACCTGTCTACGCCGATCCCGTGGGCACCGCGAAATTTGATCGTGCATCGCTGATCGTCAAAGATATGGAGAAATCTCTCCCCTTTTGGCGTGATGTGATGCAATTTGAGTTGCTTTTTGAACCGCGGCAATTGCCACCGATCGAGAATACATATCTGGGGTGGACGAAAGAGGCCGTGCTTACATTTACGCGGCTACAGTCTCCGGACGGTGCTGGCATAGGTCTGATGGAGATCAAGCAACCGGACTTTCCAGATTTGGGAACTGAAAAAACGACCAATGCCTATGGCAGTGTAATTTTCGTGCATGTCGCAAAAGACATTGACGCGCTCCACAAGCGCGCTTCAGAAGCGGGGGCTGTACTCAAACCACTAGGCCTATCGCGGAGCGGCAGGTCCAAACAAATGTACCTGCGCTCTCCTAGTGGGCACGTGCTGGAGATATATGAACTGCTACCGACAGAGAAAAAGCAAAACTAAATCTCTTTCATCTCCTTGCTCAGTTCCTCCAACGATGGCTCCGCCTCTTTGAGTTCTTCCACCATTTGCTGCGGGCCGCGCATCACGCGGTAGATATATTCGCGGATCATCACGCCACGTTCATATGCGGCATCTTTGTCTGGAACATAGCTTTCAATATCGTCTCGGCATATTGTTCCTTTGGTTTCCAGCAAGCGCTCGACCGTATCCATCCGCTCGCGCAGTACCGAAACTTCTCCGACCACCGCCATCAGGATCGACAACATCCGTTCATCTTCCGGATCACCAAAATATTCAGGGCGTTTGCCCTTAGCTTTCTTGTTGGCTGCTGCCATCCAATCAAATGCTGAATCAGTCATTCTGCTGCCTCCTGCATAGCGCTTGCATTTTTCCATGCACCATAAGCGTGCCAATATGCTGCGCGGCCATGATCTTCACCTTCACCTGTCGCATTCTCTGGGAATATCTCACGATCAACAACCGCCCGAACACCAGTCTCAAAGAGCTCATCTCGGTCAAACCCGGCAGAGACCATCTCATCCTTCATATCTAGAGCATGCATGGATGACCAAAACGGTTCGTTGTTGTTAAACGCATCCCAGTCACGTAGGAATTGCTCGAATAGTGGCATGCCATCGTGATATTCTGGTTGTTCCAGATGAAGCATCAAGCCGTCATCTGCTAGAACGCGATATCCTTCTTTCAGGATGCTTGGCAGTGCCTTGCCGCTAGTTTCATGCAGGAACATCGTTGTTTGCACCCAATCAAATGTTCCATCATCCCAGCGCGATAGATCCTCTGCTGTGGCTTGGATAAACTTGATATTCGTCGCACCCAAAGATTGCGCCCGTGCGTGGGCATAGCGTAAAATTGGGGCAGCCGTGTCGATTGCTATAAATTCACAATTTGGAAAAGCCAGTGCCAAGGGAACAATATTGTGTCCTACAGTGCAGCCGATATCAAGAACCCGGCGTGGCTCCCAACCGGGCCGCTCGTTCTTGATCCAATCAACAAGTGCCATTCCGCCGCCATCGGTAAGCGCACCAAGGCCGCCGCCGGTTGTAGCAAAAATTCCGCAATCATAATTGGCACCCGCAGAAACGTCACCCGGTAATTCTTCGCCGTGATAGCTTCCCGGCATACAATGAATATCAACCGCGCTTTGGTAACGAGGCACTTTAATCTCAGGATTAAGTTCCAGCGTATCACGACTTTCATTAAATTGGCGGGCCTTGGCATTGAGCTCATCAATTTGGCGCAGCACGATTGCACGCCCGTTTTGTTGTCGCATTTCCATGCTGTTACGCTTCAACGCTGACCAGAATAAATGAAACGGATCGTCGTTCATTGCTCTGCGAACCTCGAACCTGTCCTTTGGCTCACGACCATGTTCTTTTTTGAATTTCGGCAAGACCCGATTATCATAAGCTAGTTGATTGCCAGCACCTAACGCACTCGCCATAAATTTGTTGAAATTGGCAAGGAAATCAAATCGTGCGATTTCATCATGATTTGGTTCGGGGGAGACGCCATGCCGTGCCACGGCATTATAGGGCGGTGCTACATCGAGTTTTTGATCATCATTCATATCAGGCCATCCTTGATCATACGTTCAATCGTTTGTTCTTGAGTACGGAGAAAATAATCGCGGTCTGGAGACTGAACTTCATTGTTCTGGATCAATCCATCCGCTTTTTGTGGAGAATTTCCGGCATAGGTGGCGGCAAATAATTCCAATCGCTGCCGAGCCAGGAAATTTGTCATGGCGGGTTTGCGTCTTGCTGTTTGTAAAGCTCCGATGTCGATGTCTGCAAAGGCCGTAAATGTCTCACCTGTGTTGGACTCAGACATCACACGGCCTTTATAATCTACTACCATGCTGTTGCCATCTGCCGAGGCCAAAGGAAGGGAGGTTTCTTCAATACCTGCGGTGTTTGCGGATATAACATAGGCCATATTTTCCTGAGCGCGTGCCCGCTTGCCGATATCCTTAGGTGTGTCCAACGGTGACCCAATTTCAGAACTACTATGCGCAAAAATCTCCGCGCCTCGCAGTGCCAAAGCTCTAGCAATTTCAGGATACAGTATTTCTTCTGACGCAATCGCGGCCAAATTACCAATCTCTGTTTTCGCGACTGGAAACACGCCGTCCAATCCATAAATATCGAGATATTTCGACCAGACGTCATGCGGTGTTGGTGCGAACATGCTGTTTAATCGCCGATATCGTAAAACCACTTCGCCCGATGGTGCGATGATGAAACAAGCCTGAAAGTACAGACCTGGAAAATGCTCATCCATTTCATAGGCATTGCCGGCGATAAACATGCCCAGCCGTTCGGCCATGGCGCCCAATGCCTCATATTCGGGGCCACCAACCTCTAGAGCCGCCTTGTCGGCGAAATCGGGAATGGAAATCCGCCCCGGATAACTTGTCAGCAGATATTCGGGCAATACTGCTAGTTTGACTGGACTCCCGGCATATTGCTTGATGAAGATTGTGGCCGATCGAATTTTGCTTTCGATCTCACCGATCATATTCATCATTTGCGCGCGCGCCGCTGCTTTGTCTGGCGTTTTTTCAATGGATCGCGCCGCCAATTGCATGGCGACAGCGGAATATGTTTTTATCTCTGTCATTGGTTCGTTTTTATCATCTTTTCCTGTTGTCGCAAAACTGGGTGTTGCCATTGCGGCGCAAATAGTCGTGGCAAGAACCTGTCTTCGATCAAAGTCCATCAGCTCCTACAAGCCCAGCGATCCAGGATTCATCAAACCCTTTGGATCAAGTGATTTCTTCAAATCCCGCAGCAAATTGTCAGCAGCCGGATCTAGGCTGTCGCGGTAGCGATACGTCCTACCAATCTGCAGATGTGCCGCACCGTGTTCATGGAGCAGGTTTACGATTTCTTTCTTGATTTTTTGCGTCAGTTCCCACGCTTTTTCATTGGAATCCAATTTTGGAAGCTTAGCGAAATGCGCATCCTCAATCGTATCTTCATGCAAGGGATTGGAAGCATCTGGCCAATATAAACACGGTTCGATTATGGCACCCGATCCGCTGACCGCCGATACAAGCGTACCGGTAAAAATACCATGGTCTGCCATTTCCGAGGCATATTTAACTTCGAGTTCTTTAAGCGCTTTGTAGCATCCAACTGCTTTTGAGTGCGATAACAGGCCATGCACCGGGGCCCAGCGTTGCCCCTCGGGACCAAGCATGGAGTTGAGTGGCCCGAATGGATTGGCTCGGATGATTTTGGGTATAGTGTTTTCGGTTTCTGTCGCGCCATTGGCTAGTGCGAGTTTGCGTGCGCGCTCCAAATCATCATCGGCCGCTGCTTGAATGCGCGCCTCGGTCAATACGTGTAGCGAAAATTTCGCTTCATCCATGAAATTGCGACCAGCGGTGACAACCTTGGCACCTTCTTTCAATGCGCCCCAAACCGAGCCTTGCTTTTTCATCATCTTGCCGAGCGCTTTGGCATCACTGGTCAGGCTATCGCGCTGCATCCGGATGGCATTGAGTCTGGGATCAAATCCAAAACATTCGGTTGCTACGCCAGAACGCTCAATCTCCGCCATTGCTGTCAGCGTGTCCTGATAGGTTTCGAAAGTGAAACTGGCATAGCCATGAGCTTCGACCTCCGGAATTAACCGCATGGTGATTGTTGCTTTCATACCGAGCGCACCAGTGTCGGCGAGGAAAATGCCGGTAAGATCGGGGCCATAGGGACGGGTGTGCTCCGCGCCTGTTTTCATGATTGTGCCGTCGGCCAATACGACTTCCAGTGCGATACAGCTTTGCGCTGCCGTGCCATATCGCCCTGATCCCCAAAACAAGCAGTTCTGGCTCATCCCGCCGCCAACGCTGGCTTTTAGGCCGGATAATGTCCCCCAAAAAGGCGTTCGTAATCCTTTCGGATGCAGCGCTTCGTAGAGTTGCGCCCATGTACAACCAGCTTCAACGGTCACAGTCATATCGGTTTCGTTAATGTCTAATATGCGGTTCATTGCCGCCAGATCAAACAGCACTGCTCCGGACCGGTCAGATGTATAGCCGCCAGTGTAACTCATTCCGCCACCACGAGGAATAACTGCAATATTCTGTGATGTGGCTGCTGTGATGGCAGCAGACAACTCCTCTTTATCCTTGGGTCTTACAACAGCCAGTAGATCGGCGCCGCGCTCATAAACATCATGGGCATAGAAATTGAGATTTGTCTCATCGGTGAGGGTTTCTACGCCGGTTTCGGCAATGAAATCTGTTGCACTCAGATTAACTTTGGTGGCCATCAATTTGCCTCCGTTGCTAGATTGTTGGTTGGATCTGATCGATCTTCTGGGAAGCTTGTCGGATAGCGGCCCAGCAGAAGTAGCAGGCCGCCTCCAATTACAAATATAAAAATGGCGACCGAGAGAATGGGATCATAGCTGTCCATGCTGTCACGAACATATGCATAGATTAGTGGTGATAAAGCTGAGAAGAATCCGAACGGCATATATAGCATACCGTATATTTTACCATAATGGGCCATGCCGAAGTACCGCCCGGTAAGGTAAGCGATCAAATCGCTCTCTGCCCCGGCTGCAAATCCCAATAGAAAGCCGGCCAATGCGGCCATTGGGAACATGATCGTATCTCCAAGCAATATATAGCACGATATTGCTGGTAGGCAGAGCAATGGAAAGGCGACAAAGCCGGCCCAAAACCGGTCGAGCAACATTCCGGTTATGATCCGCCCGGAAAAGATTCCGATCCCCAACACACCCATTACCGAGGCAGCGGTTTGCGCTTCCAAACCTCTGTCCGAAAGCATGGTAGGCATATTGATAAACGCACCGCCAAAAGCTCCCGCTATCATCGCAATGGAGAACCAGATAAGCCAGAAACGGTAATCCTTGAGCGCAGTGCCAAGCGTAACTCCCGTCAGATTACCACTATCGCTCGAAATTGCTTTTGGCCGCTCATCGGCATTTGGTTCGCGGAACAGGAAATACCCGAAGGGCAGGGCCAATATTAAAGGCAAACCTGCAATGATCAGGAACATGTTACGCCAACCATATGATTCGATTGCCCACACCGCTAATTTAGGAACAACGATCGCCGCCAGGCTTGTGCCCATCAGCAATATTCCGAGCGCTAATCCTCGGTTTTTGTAAAACCAGAGATTGATGGCCCGGCTCCAGGTGACCGGTGTTGAGCCGATCCCAACCAACCCAATAAGCACCCAAAACGCATAATAAACATACAAAGTTGAGGTTACAGCGGCTGTTGGGGTCAACGAAACCATCGCGAATGAAACGCCAAATGCCACCAAAGAATAGAGAGCGACTTTACGCACGCCATATTTGTCCGCAAGGGATCCAAAAAATGGCGCGAGGAGGGCGGCGATTATACCGAATATTGTAATGGGGAACAGAATCTGTGTGCGGGACCAACCAAATTCTTCAATCAGCGGCTCCACCGTGAAGCCGACAACATTGAATGGAATCGGCGAAGCACCACATGCAACGCCCAATACACTGGCGAATAAAACCTTCCACCCCAGTGCAAATTCACCGCGCTCCGTTTCTGTACCTGTCATAAAACCTCAGATTCGAAAATTTGTCCGGACAACTATACGGCTTCTAGAGTAATATGCCAGATCAAAAAAGGCGAACCATAATGGCCCGCCTTCTGGTTTTTTTGATTTTGGTTCGAAACTTAAAAGTTAAAGCGACCCTTGATCAAGAATGTTCTTGGCGGATTGAGATAGCTGTAATTTGCCAGCGCTGACTCTACGGCCTCTTCATCAAAACAGTTTTTACATTCAGCAGTGATCGACCAGCCAGTATCACTCTTCAAGGCTATTGAACCGTTTACAATCCAGCGGCTGTCGCTGAATGAACCAGTTGCCGGTACAATTGGGTTGCCGTTGCCCAATGTATTTGCCTGATAAACAAAGCCGGAATTTGGTCCTGTTATCGTACCATCAAAAAGAGTAACTGCACTGGTGCCCACTTCACTGGAGCTACGCCAGTTCGCATTGACCGACGGCACCAAAGAAAGCCCTCCGCCCAGATCAGCATCATAGGTTCCGCCGATCGCCAAGGTCCAATCCGGTGTACGGACCGGCTCGGCAATCGATCCATCTGGTGCCACAATACCAACACCGCATGAGGTTGCAGTGTCCGCTGCTCTGGGGTCCGTACCCGTTGGGCCGTTGGGAACCAATCCTTGAGCTAGCTGCGTTAAACAGGCTGCTTGCTGTGCAGGAACTGATTGAACACCAAAAGCATCAAAGGCCGGAGTGTTGGCACTGAAGCGATACTCATCGTCTTGATAGCCCAAAGATGCGAAGATATTTAAGCCATCAACAGGAGCGGTGTTTAGCTCCACTTCGATCCCTCTATTTCTATAGTTTGCGAAGTTGCGGGTGATAAAGGCGATCGATCCATTGTTCCGAATAAATGCTGATGGAGTTTGCAATCCTTCCACATCCAACCAAAATGCGGTGACGTTCAACCTTACCCGATTATCAAGAAATTCGGTTTTGGCACCTACCTCATAACTCCATGCCGTTTCAGCATCAAACGGAAGAAGCTCTCCAGGAGCGGTACCACGAGCATTCCAACCACCGGATTTGAAACCGCGGGTTGCTGATGCAAACAACAGAATATCGTCATTGGCTTTGTAGTTGAGCGCAAATCTAGGTGTCCAGATTTTGACTGTTTGTGTCTGTGGGATTGCCTGACCATTTGCGGCGATCAAGTTGGCATCTTCGATACAAGCACTGGGGCCAAATTGAAAAGGACCGAGACAAGTTCGTTGTCCAGCTCCATTGACGCCAACTACCGGTCGGTTGTCACGAATTGAGAATGTCTTCTCTTCGTCCGTGTACCGGATACCAGCAGTTAGTTTAATTTGATCTGTCACATTTACATCGGCTTGGAGATAACCGGCCCAAGCTTCTGCTTCATTCCTGATTTCGCGATCTGCTAACAACAACGGAAAACCAGTCGGTGCTGGTGCAAATGGAAGGTTGAGCGAGAAGATGTCGGCAAAGTCGGTCCGATTATCCTCATGGAAATAATATGCTCCAGCAACGAAATCGATCAAGCCGTCGCCCAGGGATCCGGTTAGTTTTACTTCCTGCGTAAATTGCGTGTGTTCGCCTTCGTTGGAAATAGTAAACCCGCCGCTGGTGAAACCCAGAACCGGTGGATTGGGGTTGGCAATCCCAGGAAGCCCGCGACCATCTGCAAAATCCAGAGCGAAATCCTGTTGGATATCAACGAATCCGGTGATGATATTGACATCGAGATTGTCACCAAGGCCTATCTCGAGATTGGATGAAATGAAGTTAAAATCGACTTCATTGCCCAAACCAAAATTGTCTTTTGAGCCAGTCAGAAAGCCGAAACTTTGATTTTCAAGAAGTCCGGTTGCTGAGAATCGGCCAGAGCAATTGGTTGGGTTGTTGGGATCGCAATCGAAGTTGAGCAGGTTAGCAGATTTGGAATAGGTGCGGATATAGGATCCGGTCCAGCGAGCATTGTCAGAAAGCTCTCCACGGATTCCCAGTCTTACGCCCCAACCGTCATTCTCATTGGTACGCTCGCCTGTCGTTGTGTTTTGGGCATAACCTTCGTCCTCCTGGAAAAAACCAGAGACTTTAATCGCAAAACTATCGGCCAATGGAAGGTCAATGGATGCTCGACCCATAATCCGTTCGTAGCTTCCATATCCGACTTCGGCAAATCCTGCCACTTCGTCGCCGGGTTCTTTTAAGAACACGCTGACCGCACCACCAGTTGTGTTTCGACCAAAGAGAGTGCCTTGCGGACCGCGAAGAACTTCGACGCGATCAACGTCGAAAAATGAAAGATTGTTTGCGTTCTGTCGCGACAGATAGATATCATCGACATAAGTGCCGATCGGCGGATCGAATGTTGCGATAGATTCTGAGTTTCCGATTCCCCTCAGATAGTAACTATTGGCCGTACCAAGACCGGTATTGTTTAAACCAACTAGATTCGGAACAAATTGAGTTACTTCTAGCGCATTGGATATTCCCCGTGTTTCAAGTTCAGCAGAGTCAAACGCACTAATCGCAATCGGGACATTCTGGACACTTTCTTCGCGCCGTTGCGCAGTCACGACGATAACATTTAAACCACCTTCTTGAGTTTCTTCGCCATCGTTGGCCTGAGCATATACTGGTGAAGCTGTTGCCACGCAGGCAAAAGCGGTCGAAGCTAGAAGGAAATTTTTCACGTTTTCAGTCTCCAGAGGCTTTTCTATTTGTCCGGACAAATCTACATCTTGTATACAGATAAGCAAGAATTTGATTCGCGTGCTATCAATTTGAGTAACAATATGTTGCAAAAAGGACGCATTAGGAGGGAAAATGTTTGATATTGGGATTTATCAGCTGCTAGTTTTTGTACACATTATTCTATTTGTGTTGTGGCTTGGAGCTGACGTGGGTGTTTTTCTGCTGGGACAGGAATTTCGGCGCCGGGAAAAATATGATCTGCCACAGCGGCTCGTGTTGCTGCAATTGCTCGTAACCTTAGACATGGTTCCTCGCACGGCTTGGGCGCTTATGGTGCCGTTGACGATTACCATGGTTGATGCTGGTGGGTGGTGGGACTTACCAAGTTGGGCGGTTATGTTCAGTTGGGCGGTAGGCGCAATCTGGATCTGGCTGGTCTGGGATGCGCATATGCATGATCAAACAGAACGCGCGATGCGGGATCGCAAGATCGAATCAGTCTTGAAGATCGGTCTAACCATATTTTATCTGGGTCTAGGGATCGTTTCTCTTGTACAGGGAGAACCTCTTGCGCCCGTCTGGCTTGCTACCAAGGCTTTGATGTTTGGTGTTATTTTTGCTGCGGCCATCATGATTGATGTAGCGTTCAAACCGGTTGGTTCACAATTGGGCACGTTGATCGAGGAAGGGTCATCGGATGCAACAGAGATTCCGCTGCTAAACACCATGAACAAAACCCGTATCTGGGTATGGATTGTGTATCTGTTGCTGCTTGCGACAGCGTTTCTTGGCAACATTAAGCCAATCTAACTGTTTGGATCGAGCATAAAAAAGAAGGTCGGTTTTTACACCGACCTCCCAGGGAGAAAACAATTTTGTGAAGGAGGTTATTCCTTCTTCTTCGCGGCTCGTTGCTTATCTATCATATTCTTGAACACAGTCCAGGTTGTTTCATTCTTGCGTGGATCATCTCCTGGAGGAGGTGTTGTGTATTTGGGATGGTTCAAGGCGATCTCGTTCTTAATGACATCGGGCAATTCGTCATAGCTCTTCAACTTTGCGCCCATAGCATTGAAGACCATCTGGCCCTGACGACCGCGCATTTTCATCCAAGGCATCCAATCGGATATCCGAACCCAGCTAATAGTCGGGTAGGCGGTTGGGTTTTTGGTATCCAGCATTTCATCGGCCAAAAAAGCAAAATCAAATATTTCCATCGCGTGGTATTTGTTGCCAACATAGTCTTGATAGTCACCAGCCAAAACGTTGTGATAGAAAAGCGGAACTTCAAACGGCATGAACATCCACTTGCCCTGGCGTCTCAAAGTTGAAATTTTGTAGGGTTTACCATCTGCTGAATAGGGGTAATTGCCGCGACTATTTACAGGGTCATTGGCAATTTGCATCACATCAACCGTTTCGCCGGACCATGGATTTTCCCATTTCCGCAATACTTCATTGGTCTTAGGGTCCAAGTAGAACATGACTTCCCGGCTGACCTGCCGATAACCAACGCCGCGCTTTGGATCTTCGATGCGAACACATTGCCGGATATTCATTCCTTCACCGTTGAACAGATGCTTGTCCGGTTCGCCGCGGACACGAGAATATACCTTGCCCGACCAGTGATAGACAGCCGCTACCCCATCAGCGACGCCGCATTGTGTACGCTTCATGATTTCAAGGGCATCTTCCGGCTTATTGGGATCTAGCATCTTCGCAGATGCTGGGATTGCCACCATTGTAGCGGCAACAACAGCGAGCGCTGCGCCAAGATTGAAAATGGTTTTCATAAAAGCTCTCCAAAAGACGATTTGACCAAATAATTTCAAATTCCGGTTGACTTTAGATTTGTCCGGACAAATTGTGAAGGGGCAATTTGGAAATTTAGATGATTCAGACAATATGATCAGTTTTACCAATTTTTTGTTCGTGCCAGGAAACCGCCCAGAGCGCTTCGAAAAAGCGGCGTCTGCCGGTGCAAATATGATTTGCATTGACCTGGAAGACTCGGTTCCTGAGGATCAAAAAGAAGAGGCGCGTAACTCTGTGCTGAGTGCGTTGACGAAGCTCGAACGTAAAAAAACTGCTGTTCGGATCAATGGAATGAGAACAAAGGCAGGACTTTCTGATTTGTTGGCGTTGGTAGAAAGCGAGCATCAACCTTCTGTGATTTTACTGCCAATGATCGAAAGTGCTACCGAGGTTGAAATTGTTCAAGCGATAATAGGGAATCGGATCGACGGTCTCATACCGTTGATAGAAACTGTGAAAGGACTTCGCGCTGGTGATGATATCGCTGCTAGTGAAGGTGTCGCTGCGATGATGTTTGGCGGCGGCGACTTTTCGGCTGAGTTAGGCACAAAACTAGAGTGGGAACCGCTTCTCGTCGCACGCAGTCAGTTTATCATGTGCTGCGCGTCTGCAAATGTGGTCGCGGTAGATGTCCCTTATATCGATATGAGCAACGATGCGGGCCTTGATGAAGAGTGCAAAAAAGCCAAGCAACTGGGCTTTCGTGCGAAGGCTGCTATTCATCCAAAACAGCTTGCGACAATTCAAAAAGTGATGCGACCAAGCGATGCAGATATTGCCGAAGCCAAAGAGGCCGTTGCTGCCTATGATGCCGCGGATGGCAAAGCGATTAGTCACAATGGCCATATGTTAGAGGCCCCAATTATGGAACGATATCGCCGAATACTGGCTTCGGTTTGAAGCGAACAAAATAGCAAGGATAATGAAAAATGCGTGATGGAGTTATAGAAGTCAGTCCCGGAAGATTCCGCGAAACCTTTGGCCGCTATTTCGAAGATTTTGAGGTGGGTCATATTTACGAGCATCGTCCTGGTCGGACCATAACACATACCGACAATGTACATTTCACATTGTTAACGATGAATACCCATCCTTTGCACTTCGACTATGAATTTGCAAAAAACACCGAGTTTGGGAAGCCATTGGTATGCTCACCTCTGACCGTTGCTTTAATGGTTGGAATGAGCGTCTCTGACACCAGTCAAAAAGCCGTCGCCAATCTGGGCTGGGATAAAATCAAGATGACATACCCTCTGTTTTGCGAAGACACGTTGTACACCGAGAGCGAAGTTCTTGAAAAACGTGAGTCCTCCTCTCGCCCTGAGCAGGGCATCGTCACCATCAAATCAATTGGTAAAAACCAAAATGACAAGATCGTGTGCACGTTTGAACGCACCATGCTCATTTGGAAACGCGGATTTGGCAATTCCGACGAATAAATATGAGTTTTCATAAAGCCCAAAAGTAAAAGGCGTCAAAGATTTCAGGAGTAAATAATGGCTAGTGCAGCTGAAATACCCACAGAAGAATTTATACCAAGAACGATTGATCCCGATGATGAACGAGCCTTCCTGGACGCCATTGAAAAATGGGTGGAAGGGGAAGTTAGGCCAGTGGTCATGGAGCATGACCATGGGGATATCTGGCCGGAAAAACTGGTGGATCAGATGGCTGAAATGGGTTTGTTCGGGGCTACTATTGGTCAAGAATATGGCGGCTTAGGACTGCCCGCGACAACCTATGCGAAGATCGTTTCTTATGTTTCCTCCTACTGGATGGCGATTACCGGGATTTTCAACTCGCACTTGATAATGGCCGCGGCGGTTGAGCGTTTCGGTACCGAAGAGCAGAAAAAGCTATGGCTTCCGAAATTTGCCACCGGCGAAATTAGGGGTGGGTTAGCGCTGACAGAACCCAATGCGGGCACCGATCTACAGGCTATCCGAACGACGGCTGTTCGCGATGGCGATGATTATGTGATCAACGGAACAAAAACTTGGATTTCCAATGGCATTCAAGGCGGGTGTTTTGCCTTGTTGGTGAAAACTGATCCAAAAGCAGATCCTCGTTACAAGGGGCTGAGTTTGATGATCGCTCCAAAGGGTGACGGATTTGGTGTTGGCAAGAAATTCGATAAACTTGGTTACAAATCGATTGATAGCGCCGAATTGACATTCGACAATTATCGTATCCCAGCTGACAATCTGATTGGTGGTGTTGAAGGGGAGGGGTTTTTCCAAGCCACTGGGGGATTGGAATTGGGTCGGATCAACGTCGCCGCACGCGGTGTTGGCTTGGCTGAAGGTTCACTGCGCCTTGCTACCGAATATGCACAGATCAGGGAAACGATGGGCAAGCCGATATGTGAGCATCAAGCTATTCAATTGAAGATAGGTGAAATGGTGACGCGAGCACGCGCAGCACGCTTACTGACCATGGACGCCGCGGAAGCTTATGACCGCGGCGAGCGTTGTGACATGGAAGCCGGTATGGCCAAATTTTTTGCATCCGAAGCGGCAGTGAAAAACTCTGAAGAAGGTTTGCGTATCCACGGCGGTTACGGTTATTCCAAGGAATATGAAATTGAGCGTTATTATCGGGACTCAATCCTGATGTGCATTGGTGAAGGCACCAACGAAATGCAGCGCATGATTATTTCCAAACAATGGGTGAAAAGGAATCCCGCTTGAGCGTAAAGCAACCTTTGAAGGGCTTCCGTGTCCTTTCCGCTGAACAATATGGAGCCGGCCCATATGGTACGATGTTCCTCGCCCAAATGGGTGCAGAGGTTATAAAAATTGAACCACCGAAAGGTGGCGATACTGCTCGCCATGTTGGACCACATTGGCTGCGCGAACAGGAGAGTCTGTATTTTCAGACGTTCAACCTGAACAAAAAGTCCTTAACCTTGGATCTTCGCAGCAAAAAGGGCGCCGAAATACTCCATGAGTTGGTTAAAAACTCTCATGTCATGGCCAATAACCTGCGCGGCGATGTGCCTGCCAAAATCGGGCTGGATTACGAGAGCCTAAAGGCGACCAACCCGGCCATCGTTTGTGCTCATTGTTCAGCATATGGCCGTGACAACGAGCGTGCAAAATGGCCTGGATACGATTATTTAATGCAAGCTGAAGCTGGCTTTTGTTCTCTTACGGGGGACCCTGAAGGACCACCCGTTCGTTTCGGTCTGTCAATGGTTGATTTCATGTCGGGTACACAGATGGCCGTTGGTTTGCTGGCTGCTCTTTTGGATGCACAGAGATCGGGAGAGGGGTGTGATGTAGATGTCGATCTACTGTCGGCTGCTGTGCATCAAACCAGCTATCCCGCTATCTGGTATATGAATGAAGGTGATGTTACGCAGCGTATCAATCGCGGCGCACATCCTTCGGCCACTCCCAGTCAGATGTTCCGAGCATCTGACGGCTGGATGTTTGTGATGGCCCAGATTCCAAAATTTTGGCCGATTTTATGTGATACGATCGGGCAAAGCGAATTGACTGTTGATCCGCGTTTTGACACGCCCGCCAATCGATTGAATAATCGTTCGGAATTGTCTGAGTTATTGGATGCAGTATTCTGCAAACAGCCGGTGCAGTACTGGCTGGACTTGCTGGAAGGAAAAATGCCCATCGCGCCAGTCTATCAACTGGACCAGGCGTTGGACAATCCATGGCTGGAAACCATCGGTATGCGCGACACCATAAGCCATCAAGACAATGCCAAAATGGATGTGCTGTCCAGTCCGATCAAGATAAATGGTGATCGTCTGCCTAACAAAGCTGGGCCGTTGCTTGGAGAGGATAGCAATGCAATCCTCGGTGATCTTGGCTTCAGCGAAGGTGATATAGCTGAATTGCGCGCTGACGGGGTAGTGTAAACCTATGGGGAAACTGTCCGGTATAAAAGTCATCGACCTGTCGCTGTTTTTGCCAGGCCCCATGCTTACGCTCATGATGGCTGATCATGGTGCGGAGGTTATCAAGATTGAGCCGCCAACGGGGGATCCCGCCCGGCAGATGGAACCGTTGGAGTCTGGTCAGTCGGTCTGGTTCCGCAACCTCAATCGCGGTAAAGCGGCTTTCGCACTGGATTTGAAAAGCGATGAGGGAAAGCGACAACTTTGGGATTTGATTGCAACAGCTGATGTTATGATCGAGGGGTTTCGACCTGGTGTCATGAAGCGGTTAGGTTTTGACTATGACGCAGTTTCGGCCAAAAACCCGCGTATTGTTTACTGTTCGATTTCTGCCTTTGGGCAAGAAGGAGAAATGGCTCATCATCCTGCTCATGACCTGGCTGTACAGGCTCTTTCCGGGTTTTTGTCGGTAAATGATGGACCTGATGGTTTGCCAGTTGTGCCGGGTGTGCCATCGGCCGATATGGCAGCTGGACTGAATGGTCTGTCCGCCATTTTGATGGCGCTTCTCGGTAGAGAAAATACTGGCAAGGGCGACTATGTCGACATTGCGATGTTTGATTCCATGTTGCCATGGTGTGCACATATCGCGGGTGGAGCAATAAGTGGTGGTGAACCGCCTGTATCGAAATCCCAACGCTCGTTGGGCGGTGCTGCGTTTTACAATGTTTATGAAACGTCGGATTGTAAGCATATCGTTCTTGGCGCGCGCGAGATTAAGTTTGCCAAAAACTTGCTGACCGCATTGGATCGAATGGACCTGTTACCACTAGCCGAAAATGAGGCTGGCGAAGCACAGGCGCCGTTGATCGGATTTCTAAGGGAAACATTTTCTTCGAAAACACGAAATGAGTGGGTCCGATGGTTTGAGGACAAGGATGTTGCATTTGCACCGGTTCTGAGTTTCCGTGAAGCTCTGGACCAAGGTTTTTTGCGTGAACGAGGTTTGCTGGTTGAAGCGGACGGCAATCATCAAATCGCGCCGTCTTTTCACTTTGCGTCGGAAGATAACTGGCAGGCTAGCGATGCACCGGAACTAAAAAAATGAGCGTCTTAGTCGACTTCAATATGCATAGAATAGGCGAATCTATCGCCAGGATGGTAGCTCGCCGAAATTTCAAACATGCGATCGTTTTCGTCAAAGTAGCAGCGCAAAATGCGCAAAATCGGATCACCTTTTTCAAGTCCCAAATCTTTGGCAAAATGTTTCGACGCCGAAATGGCTTGAATATCTTGGGTGACCCGCGAAACTGTGACTTTGCCATATTCTTCAATTTGACCAAAGAGCGTCGCACCGCCCACATCGATTTGTTTAACAGCATCTGCAAGGTCGGGATTAACCCAAGCAACCGTAACAGCGATCGGTCGTTTACGACCTGCTTTGCGCCGTTTACCGTGAAAGACAAACCATTTTCGTTTGTGCCGGGTCCCAATCTGTTCCGCGATTTTGGCTGGAATGGTTTGCGGTTCCATTTTCTCAAAACTAATCGTCGTGTCACGCGCATATTGAAGGATTTCACCCACATTGCTAAGCGGTTGGTGCAGAGCACCCGCTCTCGCGGTCGCTGGTTGGACAACAGTACCCGATCCCCGTTTTCGGGAAATCAAACCTTCAGAAGCCAGTTTACGGAGTGCTTCTCTAACCGTGTAACGACTAACCTCATATTTCTTACACAGGACAGATTCCGTCGGAAAATCGCCAGGGTCAGAATAGTCTCCGCGCAATACCTCTTCTCTCAATTGATCAGCCATTTCCAAGTAGCGGGGCTTTTTCTTCGTCTGTATTTGTTGTCTGGACATATTGTGATCTTACGGCGGGTAGACAGATGACGCAAGAGAGCCTGACCGAGAAATTGGCGAAGCACCTGATGCGGCCGATCGACGATGCAACACGTCAAAGGGCAAGGCTGCATTTGCTCGATTGGTTGGGTTGCGTGGCAGGCGCGCGAGAGAGTAAGGTTGGTAGCTTGATCAAACCCTATTCATCTGATGACATTTCTGGCGCGTCTGCGATGTTAGGCAATGTTCTGGAGATGGACGATATCCATCGTAGCTCAATCTTGCACCCAGGTCCCGTAATTTGGCCAACGCTAATTTTGAACAGTAAGGTCAATATCGATCGCATATTAGATGCTGCTGTCAAAGGTTATGAAGCCACGGTTGCCATCGGTGCAACCTTCGACGCCAAACATTACTCTATGTATCACAATACCTCGACAGCTGGTCAATTCGGAGCCGCCGTTGCAACCGCCAGTTTGAACGATTGTGATGAGAATCAGCTGATGTCCGCGATGGGGCTTGCGGGATCTGTTTCCGGAGGTCTCTGGCAAATGCGAAATGAACCATGTGAAGCAAAGCAATGGCATGTGGATTCAGCATACCGCACCGGAAAAGCTGCCGGATATCATGCATTGCGTGGGCTATCCGGTCCTCGCTTCATTCTTGAAGGTCCGCAAGGTTTATACGCCGCCACTTGTGATCAACCCAACGAGATGGAATTTTCAGATCAATGGCGTATCTATGAGGTTAGTTTCAAACCATGGGGTGCTTGCCGTCACGCCCATCCTGCGATCGATGCGGCGCTTGAACTGAGAAAAAAATGCGGATCGTTGGACGGAGAGATATTGATAGAAACTTATTCTGATGCGCTGATTTTTTGTGATCGCCCCAATCCGCAAACCGTGATTGATGCAAAATTCTCATTACAACATGCTGTTGCCGTTGTAGCTGAAAAGGGCGTTCCCGAGCTGGTTGATTTTGAACCTAAAGCCATCGCTAGCTTTACCGACTGTCGCAGCCGCGTGACTGTCAAAGAATCATCGGATATCACCAGTCGATATCCCGAACATTATGGCGCGCGCGCGACATGTAGCGATCAAAGTGTCGAGCTGGTTGATACGCTCGGTGATCCGGAACGTCCGATGTCCAATGAACAAGTAATCAAAAAGGCGCGGGAACTAATTGCCTGGGGTGGGTTGCCAGAAAAAGAGGCCGACCGCGCCGTGCATCTGGCACTTGAAGGCGATGACTCAAGCAGCATTCATCAAATGCTGTCGGATTGGTTGTCATGACCGCAACGCAGAGAATCTTGGATTTTGCAGCAAAAGAGCACGAGCTGCCAGCCAGTGTCCGCGTCGATACAGAACGTCTTTTGGCTGATACACTGGCCGGAGGAACGGCTGGAGCAAATTCACCAGAAGCACGTCTACTTCTGCCTGCAGTGACAGATTGGGGAACGAGTAGCGATGCACGATTACTGATTGATGATTGTAGATTGCCGGCCTCATCAGCCGCCTTTTTCAATGGGTTTGCGATCCATTGCCTGGAATGGGATGCGGTGCATGAACCGGCGGTGGTCCATGCATTGTCGGTAGTGACAGCCGCATTGTTAGCAGCATCAGATCACCGAGGCGGGAGTGACGCGAGTGAATTTGTCACGGCATTGGCTGTGGGTGTAGATATTGCAAGCGGACTTGGTATCGCAGCGACCGGCCCCATGGCCTTTTTTCGTCCAGCGACCGCAGGGATTATTGGCGCGGCACTAGCCTTAGCTCGACTAGAAGGTCTGGATCACGATCAATATGGTGACGTGTTAGGACTGGCATACAGCTATGCTGGTGGCACCATGCAAGCGCATGTCGAAGCTTCTATTGCGTTACCTCTACAAATTGCCAATGCGGCTCGTTCAGCGATCAGCGCAGTCGATCTTGTGAAAGCAGGAATGAATGGACCACATGATGCGCTTGAGGGGCCGTTTGGATATGGCAAACTTATAGAGGATATTGATCTTTCAAAATATACCCAAGATCTTGGCAAGATATGGCGCATATCCGAAGTTTCCATCAAACCTTTCCCATCGGGTCGTGCTAGTCACGGTGCGCTAGGTGCGCTTGCAGACATTCGACATCAACAAGATTTGTCTCTCGATGACGTGCAATCAATTGAGCTGTTTGCACCGCCGCTAATTCATCGTCTGGTTGGTCGCCCCTTTAAGGTCGCTATGACCCCTGCCTATGCCCGGCTTTGTCTGCCCTTTTTGGCGCCGATGATGTTGCGAGACGGCATCATTGATCCCGACCTTTTTTGTTCGGAAGGTTTGTCCTCCCCCGAACTGGCGGCATTGGGTGAAAAGGTTAAAGTTACTTTGGATGGCAGCGTTGATACGAATGCGCTCGCGCCCCAAAGGCTTGTTGTCATTCTGAAGAATGGCGACCGGATTGAAAGGCAAATTGATGCAAATCTGGGCAGTCCAGAAGCGCCAATGAGCAAAGCGCAATCACAACAGAAATATGATCTATGTCGACGTCTAGCTAGTGACGATTGCGACCCTAGAATTTTCGAAAACCCTCTTGCCTATGCGACGGAGCCACAATGACTTTTCCAACCTATTTTGAATCTTTTGATGCCAAGGCGATGCTGGATCAATATCCGGTCGGCGATAGGTTCGTGGAGCGCTACAGCAATATGTCGCGCGATGAGCTTTATGCATTACAGGATAAGCAGTTCCAAAAGCTAATGAAACGCGGGTGGGAAATTCCATTTTATCAACGCCTTTGGGGAAATCAGGGTGTTGAAGCTGGCGATATTGGCGGGTTAGCAGATATCACCAAATTGCCGGTCTATGACAAGACGGATTTGATGGCGTCGGTCAATGACACACCGCCCTATGGCGATTTTGACGGTCGCGGTGATACGCCTGTGGTGTTCCATACCACCAGCGGTACGACGGGACGACCTCAACCTCTGATGTTTGGCCCTAAAGGTCGAGAGATTACCAATCTCTTGGTTGGCCGTATGTATCGCTGGATGGGACTTGGTCGAGAAGATGTTGTGCAGTCAGTGTATGGTCATGGTATGATCAATGGCGGCCATTATATTCGGGAGGCCGTCACTCATTTTACCAATTCATTGTTCTTGAGTGCCGGTACCGGAATCGAAACCCGATCAGTCAATCAGGTGAACTTGATGGCTGATTTCAATGTCACCTGCATGGTTGGGTTCGTCGACTATATCCGCAAATTGGCGGACACGGCCGCGGCGGAAGAGCTGTTCGACCGGATCAAATTGAAAATGATCATCGGGCATTTGGGCACAGAAGATCGCGCCTCCACTGAGGCTGCCTGGCAAGGTGCAAAAGCATATGACTGGTATGGCGTCGGTGATACTGGAACCATTGCTGGAGAAGGCCCTGAGCGCGATGGAATGTATGTTTGGGAAGATGCGCAGTATCTCGAATTGCTTGATGTCGACAGTGGCGAGCCAGTTGCCTCGGGCGAAACGGGAGATATGGTTGTCACGTGCCTGTTCAAAGACGACATCGCTCCCTGTATCCGTTTCAATACGCATGATATTACCGAAGAGCGAACCGACAGCAATTCTACGGGAATGGTGTTCAAACGCATCACCGGCTTCAAAGGCCGCAGCGACAACATGGTCAAGCTGCGCGGGATTAATATTTTCCCGCATGCTATTGGTGCGATCATCGAAGATCGCAGTGACCTGACCGGAGAATATGTCTGCCGCGTTGTGCGGGATGATTCCGGTCGCGACGAAATGCAGGTGACGCTGGAAAGCCGTGGTAACAGCAATCAGTCCGAGCTCGCAGACCTGTTGCGCAAAGGTATTGGGATAGAGGTTGGTGTCGAAATTGTGGGAACCGGAGAGACAGCTAAGGATACGCAAATCGATACACGTCAAAAGCCCATTCGCTTGATCGATGATCGCAATATATGATTGATTGGGATGCCTTAGAATCGGCAAACAAGCCGCTCAACGCTTTCACCTTCTTTGATCGAGAGGCAGATGGCGGTGCTGGTGCGCTGGCCGGCGTGACGATTGGCGTTAAGTCCAATATTGCGGTTCACGATATGCCGTGGACAGCGGGGTGTGAAGTTTTTCGCGAACGTATTGCCGAAAGCGATGCTGCTGTTGTCACAAAAATCCTTGAGGCTGGCGGTATGATCATTGGCATGCTGAACATGGAAGAGGCGGCGCTTGGCGCGAAGACCGATAACCCATGGTTTGGTAAAACGTATAATCCGCATAAATCTGGCTACACGCCTGGCGGTTCATCAGGTGGGAGCGGGGCAGCGGTTGCGGCTGGTCTATGTGATGTAGCGCTTGGTACAGATACAATGGGGTCGGTTCGCATCCCTTCTGCTTATTGCGGTGTGTACGGATTTAAACCGGCGCAATCCTCCATCAGTCAAGAGGGACTGGAACTGGCTGAACGATCACTGGATTGTATTGGTCCATTGGCGCGCGATCTGGATCTGCTCGAAAAGACAGCGCGGATTATCAGTGATTTTGGAGAAGAAAAAGCCGCTACGGGTTCACTCGCGACGTTGGTAGAAACGGGCGTTGAATGCCAGCTGGAAGTGATTGAAAATTTCCGAGACATCATGCGTTGGGCTGGCGAGACTATTGCCGTTTCGCAGCTACAAAATCCGTTATCGCGGGTCCGATTCGCCGGGTTTATCAAAACATCAAAGTTCATGGCGCGGCATTTTGCAGACCATGATCAAAGCAAATTGTCCGATGGCTTTCGGAAGCTGCTGACATATGGGCCAACCCGCAAAGAAGCGGATTGGCAAGAAGACCAAGTCGTTTTGCAACAGACAGCAGAGACGATGGAGCAATTGGTTGCAAAGCACGGGTTTTGCATTTTACCGACCGCGCCGCAGGGCGCTTTCCCGCAAAGTGAAAATGCGCCTGCTAATCAGGCTGATTATACCTGTCTTGCCAATATTGCGAACCTTCCGGCGATAAGCATCCCTTCCGGTTTTACTGACGATGGAATGCCTCTCGGCTTGCAGATAATCAGTTCAAGAGGTTGCGAGGCGGATCTGTTTGCTTTGGCACGAACGCTGGATGAAAAACTATTGGGCTACCGCAGGCCTGAAAACTATTTTGAAATGACATGAGAGGAGAAACATCATGCGTATTATCGTACCGTTTGATCTGAAAGCAGGCACGGATGTCTCAGAATATGAGGACTGGGCGAAGACCAAGGATGTTCCAACAGCCAGCGCCTTACCTTCAGTAAATAGTTTCACCGTGCACAAGGCGACTGGTCTTTTTGGTTCGGACGACAAAGCGCCTTATGAATATTTCGAAATTATCGATATCACCAACATGGACGATTTTGTTGCCGATGTGTCCAATGAAGAATTTCAAGCCGCTGCCGCTCCGTTTCAGGATTATGCTGATGGCCCAGCGTTTATTCTGACTGAAGACCTCTGATGTCCAAACGGTTTGAGGGTAAAACAGTCGTTGTCACCGGTTCCGGCAAGGAAAAGGGATTGGGGCAGGGGATATTGCAACGCTTTGCTGATGAAGGCGCAAATTGCGTTGTCTCCGATCTAGCCATCGGTGATGAAGAAAATGGTGTTGCCGACGAACTGCGCAGTCGCGGTGTAGAAGTCGCTACAATCGCTTGCGATGTTAGCGATGCTTCACAATGTCAGGCACTGGTCGATCAGTCAGTGGACGCATTTGGTGCGGTTGATGTCTTTGTCAATAACGCCGGAATTGGGTTCATGATGAAGCCATTGCTTGAGGTTGATACTGACAAGGAATGGGATCAGGTGATTGGCGTCAATCTCTCTGGAGCATTTTATTGCACACAAGCTGCGGCCAAGGCGATGGTAAAGGCTGGCAATGGTGGACGGATCATAAATATCGCCTCACAGGCAGCCAAGACCGGATTTCCGCATCTACCGGCCTATGTTTCATCAAAGCACGGAATGGTGGGGCTAACGCGCGCGAGTGCAGTGGAACTGGGAGCGCACGGAATAACCGTCAATGCTGTCTGTCCGAATCACGTCACAACCGGATTGGGCGCGCAGCAGAATGAGTATTTCTCGAAGCTGCTTGGCTTCGACACCGTGGAGGATTACCTCGCGAATATGAGCAAGAGCAATCCAATGGGGCGTCCTGGTCTGCCTACAGACACCGCGGCGGTATGTGCTTGGCTGGCGAGTGAAGATGCTTTCTATATGACAGGAGAAGCACTCAATATTTCTGGCGGGGAGGAAATGCACTAATGCCGCTGATCGAAGAACGCATGGATTGGCCAGGTGGCGCAAAAATGGCGCTTAGCGTTGTTGTGAACGTTGAGGAAGGTAGCGAAATGACCATTGCGCGCGGTGATCGCGGGATGGAACCGGTTGATGAACTTGGTATCCACATCAAGTCGCCAATTCGCAATTACGGTAACGAGAGCAATTACCTATACGGTATCAAGGCCGGTGCCCCGCGCATCGTCAAGCTACTCAAAAACTATGAGATTATGGCGAGCTGGACCGTTGCGGCAATGAGCCTCGAAAATCATCCGGAGATTGGTGAAGCAATCGCAGAGATGGGCCATGAACCGGTGAGCCACGGCTATCGTTGGGTGCATCAATTTAAGATGGATGAGGAGAAGGAACGCGACTTCATCCGCAAAGCAGTGACATCGATTGAACAAACAACCGGCACGCGGCCCTACGGCTGGTTATCGCGCTATTTTCACACCGACAATACGCGGCGAATTCTAATTGAAGAAGGCTTCGATTATCACATGGACAACTATTCCGGTGATATTCCGTTCTGGGACAAGGAAACAGTGCCAGAGAAACCGATTGCCATCGTGCCCTATCAACTTGATAACAATGATATGAAAATGTGGACCGACCCAGCGCTGACGCCGCATCAATGGTTGGACTATGCCAAGGCCAATTTTGATCAAGTTTATCGCGAAGGAGAAGACGGCAATCCGAAGATGATGTCTTTGGGTTTACACCTACGTATCATTGGCCGTCCCGGGCGTATCTGGGCATTGGAAGAATTTTTCAAACATGTGCGTTCAAAGCAGGATGTTTGGGTCACGACGCGCCATCAAATTGCTAAACATTTGGCAAAGGTTGATCCTGTATGACGCTTCGGCTGGAAAAAAATGGCAAGATCGCTCATTTGATCATTGATCGCCCTGAAAAGCGCAACGCATTCAATCAAGAGATGTGGGAGCTTTTCCCAGAACTACTTGCTGATGCAATGGCGGATTCATCGATCCGTGTTCTAACCGTCAATGCCAGCAAAAAGGACAGCGCATTCTGTGCTGGAGCAGATATTGGTGAGTTTAGTACGGGATCTACTGATCCTGAATGGCGAGCCAAAAATCAGGCGGCTATCGGCAAAGTTCAGCATGAATTGGCGCAGGCAATCAAACCAACGATCGCGATTGTTGATGGTGACTGCGTTGGCGGCGGATGCGGAATTGCATTGGCTTGCGATATGAGGATTGCTGGCCCTGGCGCACGGTTTGGGGTTACGCCTGCGAAGCTGGGTTTGGTTTATCCGTTACATGATACCAAACTTCTGGTCGATGCTGTTGGTCCTTCACAAGCCAAACGGATATTGTTTACGGGCCAAATCATGGATGCGCAGGAAGCGGATCGGATCGGTCTCATTACCCAGCTTGCGGATGATCCATATGCCGAAGCGATGGCTTTAGCGAAAACCATGTCCGAAGTTTCCTCCCACAGCCAGCAGATGAGCAAGCATATTGTTCAACGCATTTTGGAAGGGCAGGCAGATGATGACGCCGCTTCATCCCAAATGTTTGACGCGGCCTTTGAAAGTGACGATTTTAAAGAGGGAGTGAGTGCATTCCTTCAAAAACGCAAACCGGAGTTCTGAAATGACTCATGCGATTCAACATGGTGCAATCCTTGGCGGTGTAGCTGCAGTTCCAGATATTGAAGCTGGCATCAGAAGTTATCACGATGTGCTCGGATTGAAGTTGATTGAGAACGGGTCGGTAGGCTCTGAATTGGCGGCGGCATGGGGCTGTCCCAATATCTCAGACACTCGCATGGCAACGTTACAAATGGCCAGCGGTGCGGATTGTCATATACGCCTTGTTGAACAACCCGATCATCCAGAGTTCAAGCCGACAACGACTTATGGATGGGCCGCATTTGAGTTTACAGTACAGGATGTCTTCGGCTGGCCGGATCGTTTGCAGGGCAGCCAATTCGAAATTGTCGGACCACCAAAAGAGTTGGAAGGGTTACCCTATTTTGTACCGATGCAAGCGCTTGGTCCCGGCCGTGAGATGGTTTATCTCAATGAAGTCCGAGAGGATACCCCATCTACCGATCTACCTAAAGCGCACGCGTTGACGGATCATATTTTCATCGTCATTCTGGCCACAGCGGATCGTGCGGCCACGGTGGACTGGTACAAAGAGAAGCTTAACTTCACGGAGGGCGATACTTACACGCTGGAATATAGCATGATCAACGATGCTTTTGGATTGCCTGCGGGGACAACTTCCGATTTGACCATGGTTCAAAATGATCGACTTCCCATCGCCGAGGTGGATGATTATCCTGTGGAGGCATCTAGTCGCCCTCGTCATGAAGGCATGTTACCACCGGGAAACGGATTGATAAGTCTAGCGGTCGAAAATCTGGATGCAATTTCGGTGAATTGGATTAAGCCTCCAGCCAAAATTACTGTGGCTCCTTATCTTGGGCGCAGATCAGCAACCACTATCGGTCCAGCTGGAGAATTGTTGGAGTTAATCGAAATCGCTTAGTTCGGACGATCTTCAGATCGAATATCCGGTGCTTGATTGTCTATATCTTTCCAGAGCCGCCATTTTTTATCTTGGCCCTTTTTAAAGACTAAGAACGATCTGCCCATCACATTTATTGTGCTACCGCGGGCTAAAGTGACGGTCATCCAGTATTTGGCGGTCAGATAGGCACGATCACCTTCCAAAGCTAGGTCTTCATTAGCGAAGTCGATGGTGACTTTATTGCCTGCTACTTTATTCCGACTAAGAAACTTCAATATCGCATCTACGCCGATTTGCGGCGGTGCTCCGTTGGACATCAGCACCGCATCGGGTTCATACATATCGCGCATTTGCTCGATATCCCCCGCTTCGATCAATCGTTTCCACTGCCCAGCCCATGCTGTAATCTGCTGACTGTCGGCAACTGACACGACGGCATTGGCGGTCGGCTGTGCAGCCAACACATATGTCGGTATCGACAGATGCACCAGCACAAGCATCAGTATAGATTTAGCACCGATCATCGGTGCTGACCCGGTTGCCATTGATCGGAAGTATAGAGATTATTTGCTGATTCAAATGGCTTGTCTTCAAGCGTTGTAGCTAAACTATCATTCCAGCGATTGAGAAAACCAAACATGGAGATGACCGCCATGATTTCAGTTTTTTGACGTTCATCATAATATGGGTCGAGTGCTGCAAAATGGGAGTCTGTGGCTGCGTTGGGAACCTGCCCGGCCGCAAATGCAAGATCAAGCGCCGCTCTTTCTGCGTCGGAAAAAAGATCGCTGGATTGGTATTCCCAAACCGCTTTGATCTTTTCCTCGTCAACACCGACGTCAAGCGCGCCTAGCGTTGTATGTGCTTTACAATATTGGCAACCTGCCGCTGCGCTCACGACCGCGCCGATTAGGCGTTTCAGGCCATTGTCGATTTCGCTGACGCCATAAATTGTTGCAACAAGTCCGCGAAAAGCAGCCAGTAACTCCGGCCAATGGGCCATAGTCATGACCGAGTTGGGCACATAGCCCATTAGATTTTCCGAGAAGCGCAATGCAGTCTGTGTTTCCTCTGGCAGTTCTTCAACTGTGAGTGGTTTAATTCGAGCCATAAGCTATTCCTGTACTGTCTCATAAAATTCTGTGATGCTGCCATCAGGATCACGCACTGCGATTAAATTTATCACTCCCAGTCCCCCAATCGGAACACGCTTGGCAGAATATTCGATGTCCACGCTTTTGGACTCAAGTTGTTTTTGATAGCGGCCAAGATCATCAACCGGATACCGGACCGAAATGATACCCAAGTTTGGCAAAGATGCCGCACCGCTCACATCGCGGCCTGTAAACCCTTCAATCTGCATGACTTCAATCCTACCCGTTTCGCCTGGTTTGGGATGTAGGGCAGTCGCGATCCGTTTAATCTTTGGCGTATAGTTTAGTGGTATGCTCAGATTGGAAAATGCCGGATCAGGAAAATCACTATCAGCGTCGAACAAAATTCCAAAACCAAGTTTATCGCGATAGAAATCCCGAGCAATATTTTTGTCGCGGACCATCCGCATGGAATTGAAGCCCTGACTAATGCGGCCTAGCGGAAAGCCAGTAAAACTTGGAGATATTCGCTCATAAACGGCCAAGTTTACTCCATCGGGTCCGCGCAGTACCACGTTGCGCAAGTCCGAACTCCCAAACTGAAACCGTATGGGTGGGCTTTCTGCCCACCAGCCCAGCTTCAGCGCGTCCCGATATAATTGTTCGACGTTATCGGATCGCACCATCGTTGAAAATATACCACCAATATCCCAGGGACGTAGCGCTGCCCGTATCGGCATCTGTTTGTCTGTACCGTTGATCTGGATAAACCTGATGCAACCGCTACTGGCTTTTGGTGCGCAAATTAGCCGATATCGACCCGCGTTATTGCTTGGCAACTTCCAGTACCGAAACTCTCCTTCGGTCATGGCATCTTCACTGACGATCCGCCACTGACCCAGTTTCAGAAACAGAGCGGATGATGCCTGGAGATCCCGGACGTTGATAACCGTTTCAGTCCAGGGAGAAATATCTTGTGCCTGAGCCGGAAGTAAATGTCCAAATATCAAGACAAGGAAACCGACCAAGCGGGTCACCATATTTTGCCGCCGATCCAATCTCCCGCCGCGGGCATGAAATCATGGATTTCAATGCTTTCCCAAATATCAGCAGAAAAATAGGGGTCTTGCTCAAGAAAATTACGCGCCTTGTCAGCGCTATCTGCTTTAACAATAAGCAACGATCCAACGGTTGCACCGTCATTATCCTTGATGGGCCCGGCAATAAAATAATTCTCTAGATGCTCTTCTACATGCATGAGATGCGCGGGGCTGGCGGCTTGTCGTTGATCCCCTGCTCCCGCTTTATCGCGGCAATAAATCGCATAATGTGACATTAATCTGCTCCATCCAAAAATTTGAGAATTTCAGAGGCTGTCGTTTCAGCATATTGATCAAGCACACCTTTATCAATGTCCAGCCGTTCCAAGAGTTTTGCATTTGGAATATTTTCCCCGGCCCAGCGGGTTGCTTCCAATAACTCGGATTGGGTCGCTAGCACGAGGCAGGCATGTGTGATTTTGGGAAGGCGGCCATATACGTCATATGTAAAGGCTGCATCGAAGGCCGTATGCATATTTCTTCCGGCGCGTAATTGTTCCGCAAACATTTCGAGCGCTCGTGCCGGTCCTTGTTCGGAAATGCGGCTGGAGATACCTCGCTTCCAAGGTTTCTCTAAGCTATCCTTGTCCTCGCTGATTTCGAAAGGTTGAGCGGCCATTGAACGATATTTGGCACTGGTTTCAGCATCAAATGCAGGTGCATCGACGAGAGCCAGTTTATGAATGGATGATGGTTTGGAAACCGCCATTTCACCCGCCACCAGATTGCCAGTATGAAAACCGGTTAGGTCGATTTGCGCCTTCCCAGTCAAGTCACCAGCCACGGCAAACATCGCAAGCGCGTATTCCGCAATCGATGGATGTTCCTTGAAAGGGTCGGAGCCCCCATAGCCGGGATAATCAGGAGCGATCACCCGCCGATTATGCGCAAGATTCGGCATGATATTCGTGTAGGCGATCCCGCTAAAGGGCCCGGGGTGCATGCAATATAGATCGGGTTGCGTTGCATCACCTTGCGGTTCCATCATCCGCCAATGAATCTGCCCAAAGGGACCATCGGTATAACCTTTTCGAATCATTCTGTAGACCCGCCCAATCTATCCATCTGTTTCAGGTAAAGTTTTCGCGTCATGGGCATCATCACTAGAGGGACAATCGCAAAAATGAAGGGCACTGTTGCCACTGCATAGCGCAGATTTTCCTCGCCAAAGACTCCGCTGGACAATTCTCCAACGGCAATCGGGCCGAGCGAACCAAACCAACTAATTGCCAAGTAGTAAAGCGCAACGATCTGCCCGCGAACCTGCGCTGGAGTAATCACCAGAAGAGAAGTGACGCCAATGGCTGATACGATCCCAATGCCGATTGTATTGATGCACAAAATTGCAAAGGCCAACTCACCCGTTGGCATGAACAGTGGCAAAGACGCCGTAGGAACCATGATGAAAAAACCTACGTAGAGGATGCGTAAGGAAGCGTCTTTTACCCCCTTTTTTGTCCACCAATCGGAAATTGTTCCCATGATCAGCATGTTTGCAGGCCCGATGATCAACAAAGCAACGCCGTTGATGAAGGCATATTTTTGAGGAGACCAACCCCAAGTGCGTTCGAATGTTGGCGCCAAAAATCCTTGGCTATAGGCAATTGTAGTCATCGTGCAGATGATCAAGATAAAGCCTATGTAGAGCGTTTTATTGTCCCAGATATATTTAAGTGCATCGAAGAAACCGCTGCCACCTATAACATCTGCGGCGGTTGTTGGACGCCTCGCTGGTTCTTTCATGAACAAGAACAGAGCGGCCAATACAATACCGGGAAGGCCGACAACAATTAGCGTAAAACGCCAAGGCGAAAGCTCCCCAAAGAAGGGTAAAGTCTGACTGCCACTTGCGGCCGTCCAAGCGATAATGGCCCCGCTAAGCAGGGATGCAATACCGGCCCCTAAGGGGAGAGCCGAGGAATAGAAGGCTATTGGTTTCCCTCGCTTTTCTGTCGGGAAACTGTCCCCGATCATAGAAAATGTAGCAGGACTCAGTGTCGCTTCACCAACACCAACACCCATGCGGGCCGCAAATAACGATACAAAATTCTTTGCCGTACCTGTCGCTACCGTCGCTGCTGACCAGAGGGCAATACCAATTGAAACAATCCAGACCCGCTTACCGCGATCGATCAACCAACCCATGAAGATACCAACAAATCCATAGACGAGCGTAAAAGCGCTAAGGAGCCAACCAATAGCGCGGTCAGAAAGGTCAAATTCTGCTTTGATTGGCTCTATGAGCAAGCCCAGTATATAGCGATCAACAAAGCTAAAAACATAAGCAATGGTCAGCATGATAACCAAAAACCAACCGGCAGCTGCGCTTGGGTAGGGTGCTGGTTCTGCTGCCGGTTTAGCCGCTTGTGTTTCGTTTGACATTATTGGGCATCCGAGATGAGATATATCACCACAAGATTGTCATCGAAATCGACTATGCCAATTTCGCGCCCAATTCGACCATCATGGGTTTCCAATCGACCTTCTTCATAGACCTGAAGACCTAGTGTTCGGCTTTCCGCCATAACCTTGTCGGGATCGGCGACATCCAACACAATCGCACTACGACGTGGACGTGGATAAGGTTCGTGATCGACATTCTTAATGCCCGATAGCGCCATGACACGGGGTTGATCCGGCAGGGAGAGAATAGCAAAGTCCAATTCTGCGCCATCAGGTATCTCAAATACCGGAATAGAATAGCTATCGGGATTATGTCCTTTCCGAAAGGTCACATCAAATCCCAGTACAGTTTCATAGAAAGTGAGCGCTCGATCGATATCTTCGACTACAAAATTAGCACGTTGAAATCGTACCTGTGGTTTCTCACTCATAGCCATTCCTCCGGTTCTCCGCGCACGGAGCAACACTGTACTCCGACATTCGCGCCATAATATAGATTAGCCAATGCCTTTGGCATATTTTGAAAGCCTTGCTCGACATCCTGTACGGGTTTCAAGTTTCCTTCATGGATCCACCCTGCAAGATCATCCATTACGCTGTCCCAGTTATGGAGATGATTATAGACGAAAAAGCCCTGCATTCTGCTGTCCGTGGCGCGAAGCCGAGTATAATTCGAAAGTTTGAAGGGAACTTCGCGCGTATATTCGCTGATCGAACCACAAAGGACTATGCGGGCATGCATACGCAGCCGCTCCAAACAGGCCTCTAGGGTCTCACCGCCAACATTGTCGAAATATAGATCGACCCCATCTGAACACAGCCTATCAAGCATATTCTCAATGTCATCGGATTTATAATCAATTGCAGCCGAGCAGCCATGGTCCTTAACGAACGCGCATTTTTCAGGCCCACCCGCCATGCCGACCACATCGCAGCCAACAACATTGGCAGCCATCTGACTAACCATCGATCCTACACCGCCAGCCGCACCAGAGAGCACCATCCGATCGCCTTCTTTGGGATCACCGCAAGCGAAAAATCCAGCGTGAGCAGATAGGCCGGTCATTCCCAAGACACCCGAGCCTAAAGCTGCGGGTAGGCCATTATGTGGCATGCGAAAGAATTTTTCCTGCTCGGTCATTGCACTGACTTTATAAGTTTGCCAGCCGATCTGCCCTTGCACCATTTCCCCTTCGCGCCATTCGGGATGACGAGACTTGATGATCTGCGCGACGCCGCGTCCGTGAATGACATCGCCAATGGCGAGTTCGGTTTCTCCTGATGGACTGCCACCCATCATATAGAAACGCATAACGGGAGCTAGGCCCAGATAGTGGGTTTTTAGAAGCACTTCCCCTTCTCTAGGTTCCGGAATATCGGTGATCGTCCATTGAAAGTCAGATGGCACAACATTGCCATCTGGACGACCAGCAACACACCATTGAAAATTGGCGTTATCGTCAATCTGTTTGTCAGCGGCGAGTGCATCAAATGTGGTGAGATTGGTCGTTTCCACTTAATCGTGAACCTTCACAACCTGATTTACCTCGTAGAAATACCCGTCCAAATCCCAAAAGGAACAGCCAATCATATCTTTTTTGCGTCCGTCTGCACCGGTTACCTGCCACTCGCGTGGTTCGCTATGAATGCGCGATCCCAGTGAACGGGCGCGTTCAACCGCGCCCTTAGCGTCATTGGATTGCACAACGAAAATTGGCGCGCCGAATTTGATTTCTGTGGGTAATTCATCGGGAGCATCCATTTTAGGATCTAGCCATTCGAGCAGCCCAATCATTCCAATCAGATCATCCTCACATTTAAGGATGATTAATCTAGTTTGATCACCCTTGTTACCGGCTGCAAGCTGTGTGCCCGACAACGTGAATGGAGTGTCCATCCATTTGGTCATTCCCAAAACAGTTTCATACCAATTGGAAGCCCGATCACCATCGCGGACCATTAGGGTTGTACGTTTTATAATATCAGCCATTGATTTTGGGACTTTCGATTAGAAGAACTTGGCAATCCGCGACACCCTCGCGGAGCTTCTTAGCTTCACCATATTCAGGCGAATTCCAGAAATTGCGGGCAGTTTGCATGTCAGGCCATTCTGAAATTACCATTGAGGCACCATCTCCAAAATTGCCCTCCAACATTTCTGCACCAGGACCACGCAAAACATATTTGCCACCGAATTTTTCAACGAGCGCCCCGGCAGCGGCACCGTAACCAGCAATAAAGGAATCACGATCCTTTATGCTCGCTGTAACAATCATATAGGCTGGCATAAGATTCTCCGATAATTTGTCCGGACAAATTACTGAAGCGTGCGATCTTTGCAATCGCTAAATCATCTATTTTGGCCAGCGAGCTTTATTTCGCAGGTGGCGACCAGCATCATCATAGTCGGTCGGTTTATAGTCAGCGAGCAAATTGGGGCCGTAACGAGATTTGTATTTCTCATATACCGGCATAATCAATTCGGTATGGACCAGTGGCTGCCTATGGCGCGTCCGGAAATCAGCAATTGGAATGCGCGCGGTCACCAAAGTTTCAAATGCCGTTTCTGCTTTGTCGATTTCTTTGCCGCCCGGATCATAAATGGCAGAATTCCCACCACCAGCATCTGCGAAATAATATTTGTTTTCTGGAGAAGCGGCATTGTTGGCAATGGCGGTATAAACGCGGTTGTAAAGAGAGGTGGCTTGAATATCGACGGGCGTAAATCCGCCAGTGGCGGTACGTAAAATAATTTCCGCACCCTTCATTGCAAAGGCCCTGAAAAGCTCTGGTTCTCTTTGAACGCTGCTGGTTACTATGTTTCCGAGAGGCGTTCTGGTGACGGGTAGAACCGCATCCTCCCCATACATTTCAATATATTGATCGAGAACATCATAGATAGTGGTTGTGAACAATTCACGACCACCCGGAAAAAAGCCTTTGATGTTTCGGGCTTTCCAATGCTTGTCGACAATCTCGCCTTTGCCGTTCATTATTGAAGTGACGGATAAAAGGCTATCCGGCCAATCTGGGTCACGGACATAAGATCCAAAAACTAGCCAGCAATCATATTCGCGGGCCTTTTTGGCGAGCATTTCCGTCTCTTCTCCGGGAAGCTCGATGGCAACTTGGCGAGCCTCTTTCAAATCCCATCCATGATAATATCCGGTTATTGGAAATTCATGAAAGAACAACAGGTCCTTGCTTCCGCTGAAACCGTTGGCAGCATCTATGAGATCGCACATATGTTGAACGTTGGCTTTGCGCGATTGTTTAAGGTTAGTTAGTTCCACTGGAACAACACGAGATTGAACAATTCCGAGGTTGACCATGTTCTTGGATAGTGGAACCGTTTCATATTTTCCATCTGGCGTGAAGTTGATTGGGCGTTTGTTACTCTTATCGGCCGCTTGCGCAAAATCGCTCCAATTGAACGCAGTTGCCGCCGCAGCGGCTGCGCCCGCTCCAAATAGGGTCCGCCGAGACATCCCGTGTTTGTCATTCATTGCTTTGGTCTTTCTCAGTTATTTCAAATATTTCTAACCGAACTCCATCGGGGCTATTGATACCCGCAATGCGAATCTTTCCATATGGTTCCAATGTCATTTCCACAGGCCCAGTAGCAATCTGGACTTCAGCATCTGAAAGGAGTTTCAGTGACTCATTTAGATCCTCGACGGGAAATCGAAGTGCAGAAATACCAAGGTTTCTGGGTTTCGCTCGATCCGAATAATCAGTACCGGTGGCACCCACAAATTGCAGCAGTTCGACGGATCCATCATTCTTGCCATTGGGATGCAAAATAACAACATCGCGGGAGATCATCGTAGCGATATTATGTGGGAGACCTAGTACATTGGGGCCGGCTTTGTCGCTTGGTTTGTTGCTGACAAGATATGGCTTCATTCCCAACACCTTTTCGAAGAAGGTGCGGGATGTTTTCATATCTTTTACAACTGTAGTGCTGTTGAAAACACGGCTGGTCGCTTTTACATTTGGCCATCCTTCAAGCGCAGGCTTTAATCGCTCAATAAAGGCAATTCTAACACCATCGGGACCGCGGGCGATCCACTCGATTACTTCGAAGGGTCCAAAAACATATCGAATGGGTTCGCTGTCACCATGCCATCCCTTGGTCAAAAGCCTTTCTCTTAGTTTGTAGAGGCCAACCACGCGCATGTTGAAATCGAATATCCCTCCTGTGTCCCAAGGGCGGTCATCGATTCGGATATGATCCTGTTTGATGTTCTTCAGCAGTATCAAGCGGATGAATCCCCGATCACTACCTTTGTTTGCCAACAATATCGACTCGCCCTTGATATGGTTTGATAACTCGAGCAGGTTTTTGTCCGCCGTCACCAAAGGTCTTCGATGGCGAATTTCCCATCCCGCATCAGCGGTCAGAAATGTGATCCATTCACCAGGCTTTGTTGTTGTGATCAGAATTTCAGAGAACCCAGATTGCAAAGGCTTTGTCGGGCGTTCGCTTTCGGAAAAGGCTGCGCCTGACCATAACAAATGAAATGCAATCAAAAACCTGATCAAGTTGCGCATATGTCCTCTCTCCATGAAGGCATCTTTCCTCCTTACGATGTAGATGGCAAGAAAAATTTGTCCGGACAAATTTTTAGCAGAGAAATGTATGAGTCTCAGAAAAAATGGCAAATAATGTGATAAAAATACCACATTATCTCAATGGATTCACCACCATCACCAAAATTTGTCTGGACAAATTTTGGTGATGGTGGGAATTGACGAGTCGAGGAAGACAAATCCAGCAAACTGGAAAATAGGGAGATATTTTGATGAATCGTTCGATTATTGGCGGGCTTATGGCGGCGACTATAATGGTTCCTGCCACGGCAATTGCACAACCAACTACCGCGGAAAATGCTGAAGATTCCAACGTTATCATCGTTACTGCGCGCAAAAAGCAAGAAACGCTTTTGGATGCTCCGTTAGCTGTTAGCGTTGTGGGGCAAGAAGAGCTTGATCAAGGCGGATTTAGAGATATTACTGAGATTACAAAAACAACGCCGGGTGCATTTGTTGAGCCCGGTGGGGACAATGTTAGCGGAGCTGCAAGGGTCAACAGTACGCCAAGGTTTCGTGGTGTAAGTGTATTAAGCGGTAATCGATTGCAACAAACAGCAACCGTTTTTCTGGATGGTGTATACCTGAGTGGTGGTATTGAGACTGTCGGCGTAAATGAACTAGAACGTGTCGAGGTTATCAAAGGCCCTCAATCAGCGCTTTTTGGTCGTAACACATTTGCTGGCGCCATTAATTATGTCACCAAAGATCCTAGCGAGGACTTTCGCTTTGATTTGAGTGCAACTGCTGCCACGCGAGACGAATACAATTTTGCTGCCGGTATTGAAGGTCCAATAACTGATGGCTTGTCGTTTCGTGTAAGCGGTAGCTATGATACAAAAGATGGCCATTTCGCGAACTCGGCCGTTCCTGGACAGCGTTTGGGAGACGAGGAACAATGGTCTGTTAGTGGTACATTGTTGATTGAGCCCACCGACAATATTCGTTTGAAATTGCGCGGTTCTTATCAGGAGATTGATGACGGACCGGCGGCCAATGTAGCTAGTTTCGGAGTTAACTCACATAATTTTGGCGGTTTTGTTATTGGAGCAAATGGCATTGCTGACCAGACTGCTGGTTCAATCGTAAACCCTGGCAGTGCTGGTGTTGCTGGGCGCGGTGAATCTGTGTTCAGTGGACGAATTACGCAACCTGGGGCGGCTGCTATTGGTAAAAATACAGATTTTTCTGTCATTCAAGCATTCCGAACTCTGCAAATGGACGGGCGATTTGATCCAAATAACAATGCTATATCTGATTTCAAATACAACCCTTTCAATGTCGATGCATTTGGTTTGAATCTGGATTCCTTGCAGCTTAGTGCTCAAGGCAGCGTCGACATAACGGACAACGTGGAACTCAGTTTTCTAGCAGGATATAATGAGGAAAAATTTGGTTTCTATGGAGACTTTGACGCTACTCCTGACCTTTCTTTTGTAAGCTTCAACACACGTGAAACTGAGGATTTGACTTTAGAGGGACGGCTTTCAGGATCCTTTTTGGACGACAGCCTCAATGTTTCAGCTGGGGCAAGCTATGTGAAAATTGACATTGAGAGTTTAGCCGGTACCGCCAATTTCGCGGACTTGATTTTCCCCCCATTTTTATCTTTTCTCAATCAAGTCGCTCCAACCTTTTTTGACGATATCTTTCGCCCTACGCCCTTTACCAGTGGTGCCGAAACGATCGGAATTTTTGGATCCGTTGACTACGAGATTAGTGATCAATTTTCGATCACTCTCGAAGGGAGATATCAAGAAGATAGAATAAGCGATGGAGATGTTAACTCGGGGCTTGCAATACCAATCTCGCCCGCAAAGATTACAAGCTTTCTACCTCGTGCTACACTACGATATCAACCATCGGACTATACCACTTTGTATGCGACGTATAGTGAAGGGAACCTGCCCGGCGGCTTTAATCCTGAGGTTGGGCAATTGGATGCTACACAGTTGACTGAGTTAGCCGCACTAGCACCTGATGCCTCTGTAACCTTTGGTGAGGAAAAACTGGTCAATTATGAATTGGGTTGGAAACAGCAAAGTCCAGACGGAAGAATAGCCTTTAACGTTGCTGCATTTTATATGCAGCGGAGCGATGAAATTTTTTCATCTATTCAAACGGTCACAGATACACGACCGATGGCGGCCAATCCAACACGTACTGTGTCCTTTACATCCAATGGTGCTAGCACGGATATTTACGGTATCGAAGTGGATGCTGCATTCAAAATAAGCGACAATTTCTCTATGCAGGGATCGTTTGCATATATCGATGCCAGCATTACATCATTCCCTGCTGGCGGCGGCACGGGTGATTTTGGAGATATTTTTGGCCCGGGTTCTGACATCGCAGGGCAACAAGCACCGCGTTTCCCGCCCATCACAATTTCTTTAGGTGCAACCTATGAGGATGATTTTGATGCCATTCCCGGTTTTGATAGTTGGTTCATACGTTCGGATCTTTTCTTCACCGGAGAATATTACATCAGCAATGCAAATGTTGCACAGGTTGAAGAAGCTACGGATGTCAACTTGCGCGTCGGTCTACGCGGCGAGAACTATGGTGTAGAATTGTTTGCAAAGAATTTGTTCAATGAAAGTGCACCAACCTCAGCGTACAACTTCGCGGATACCAGCTTCGCCGTTCGATTCCGCAATCCCCCTGGCGGTTTTGGAAGCTTCTTCAATTTTGGCACTGAAGGTGCCCGGGTCGGACTTCGTGACAAACGTCAGTTTGGTATCCGAGCGAAAATGACATTTAGGTAATAATTGGAGAACTTTTCAACCATACCGAGTGTTTGATCGGAGACGGTTTTCTGATTTTCGTCGTGAAAAAAATGCCCGCTTCAAAGATCTGTTGCGGGCCTTTTTAGCAAGATGGCGATTGGGTCGGTTGCGGCAAGTTTGGAGTGCTATTTAATGTCAGCAATTGCTTGGATAGGCAAAGTCTGAAAGCATGCCATTGAAGGACGGTTGGTTCCTCAAATCAAACTGTGGTTGCTTGTTCCAATATGGTGATCAACTTTTCAGGCGCCGTGATCATCGCATCATGCCCCGTGGCCAATGCATGATATCGCCAGCTTTCATCCTTCTCCAGTTGCTGCGCGTGCCACTGAAAGCTGCTATTTGGCAGCGCGGGACTGTTGCAATGAATATATGTTCTGTTCAGCCCATCCGATCCACCATTTAGGAGCTTTATGGGATCAAGCCAGGTTTTGAGGGGGTGCGGTGTTAGTTTCTCTGCGACCCAGGAATAGCTCGGATGCGATTGGGCTATTCCCAATATTTCAGGCGGAAAGGCCTGCATCGCAATTCCATCTGAAGCCAATGCACGAAGACCAACTTCTGCTTCTTTGATCTCTGCCTCATTTCGCGGCGGTCCCTGTGAAATCATTGTGTCGCCATTTTTAGGCAATGCGGCATCCAAGTAGACTATATGAGATATTCTATTCTTCAGATTATCGGCAAGGCCGGTAATTACCATTCCACCATAGCTATGACCAACTAAGATTATGTTCTGTAAATCATAATATTCGATCAGAGAGGCAATATCAGCGATATGCGTTCCAAGGCCAATTTCCGGAGACAATAAATGTTTGCGCTCGGCAAGGCCGGTTAGGCTGGGCGTGAAGACGATATGTCCAGCATCTAACAGCGGAGCTGCGACGTCGCGCCAGCACCAACCACCATGCCATGCGCCGTGAACGAGGACGTAAGTTTTTTGCGTTTTTCTTATTGCTCCACCTTTTTCTTTCGGCGCTGAATTCACTCGAGAATGCGCAGTTAATGCAACTCCTGTGGCTGCCATTCCCACCATAACTTTGCGTCGATCGGGAAATAGTGAAGGGTTTTCTGACATCGTGCCGATATTCCTCAAAGGCTTGCGATTATCCGGTTGGCAGTGCGCTCTCCGCTTTCCAAAGCACCTTCCATACCGGGGCTATTCTGAGCCATATGTTCGCCGGCGAAATGCAGCCTGGCCCCTTCATATTGTGCAACTTCCGCTAGCATTGCGCCTTGCCCAACGCCGATGTGATGATAAGTTCCTTTGGCGAACTGCTCCTTCTGCCAGCTGAACATGCGTAGCAGTTTTAGTTTTCCTTTTGCCGATGGGCGAGCTTGTTCAATCCTGTTTATGATAGCTAATCCGGCTTCCTGATCATTCATCTGATCAACCATTTTGGCGCTAGGCCCATTAAGCCACACTTTTAACATCGGAGGGTCTTCACCCAACGCAAAGACACGGCCCAGTAATGGATCATCTGACCAGATGGATTCGGGGTATCCATCATGTTTCCAGAATGGATCACTGGCTTGAAGATAGGCAAAGCTTGCCATCGTATAGGGTAAATCAGCAATCATATTCCGCATTGCCAATGGCAGTTGTGTTTCAATCTGCATAGTTCGCAGAACTGAAAAAGGAGCAGTACAAATCACATGTCGAGCCCCGAATTTCCGGCCATCGGCGAGGCTGATCTCAACCCCATCTCCTTCGTCTTCAATCGCGATGACATTGCTGTTTAAAATCAGATCACTACGCAGGTCATTGGCCATAGCATCGGTCATCCGCTGTGATCCGTTTTTCACAAATTTTGTAGGGCCACTTCCTTGACGAAAGCCAGCCAAGGTTCTCGCTAGATGCAACGCCGACAAAGTCTCTAGGGAATATCCATTTAGATTCGCATTGATTAGGCGCAGCGCTTCGGCAGATGCACCTTGCTTGATCAGATAATCTTTTAGCGGAATATCAATTAACTGCGCCTCTGCCGTCATCCAGTCTGAGGTTTTTTCAAATTTAGGAAGTCCGCCCAAATAGGAGAAAAGCAAGCTTTCAGGCGTGCGGGATTTCTCGCTCTGAGGAAGTTGGTTCTGCTGCGCACCTGGCCATGTCTTTGGTGTCAACGATGCGTCATTGACGCGATAGAGTGAACCTCGGCCGGAAGAGGTCGGAACGTATCGCTCCACACCCAATCGATCGGCAATCTCATGAAACCGGTTGTAACTGGATCCAATTTGCACGCCGCCTGCATCGGTTGGGACGGGCATATCATCAAGCGTGTAAAGGCGGCCACCTGGTCGGCCATTTGCTTCAAGCAATATGGCCTTATAGCCTGCGTTCTCGATCAGCTTTGTAGCGTGCAAACCCGCCAACCCAGCTCCAATCACAATTACATCGGCTGTTGTGCTACTCCACGTTGAACGCGGCGCTGCACACGCGACGAGCGATGCACTCATTCCCCCAATAAATGTACGGCGGCTGATTGCATGTTTTGGTGATGTCAACATGAATGGATTTGACATCAATCATGCTTGCAAGGCAAGGACAATTTGTCCGGACAACATTGGAATTCACTATGTTACGCAATCTTTTGAGTTTTTTGACATTAATCGCTGTATTCACGAGTCCGACACAGGCTGCGGACGATCTTGATGGCGATGCCATATTGGTGATGGCGCGCGAAGCGGCAGGCGGCGATGGATGGGCCAATGCCAGCTCGCTCGCATTAACTGGTTCTGCTGTCTTTTACGGTCCCGAAGGGCATGAGCCACGTTCCAAATCCGATGACTATCGCATGTGGCGCGTTTTTGACGAAGATCGCAAAGCAGCCCATGGGCCAGATGGTAAAGTCCGGATTATAGCTAAAGCGGATGGGAAGCTTGTCTTTGAGGTTGGCTTTGATGGGGAAACAACCTGGACCGAAAAGGGCATTGTTCCGAAAAAACTAGCGGATAAGTTTTGGGCCAACAGTTTTGGGTTCGGAATAATTCGACAGGCTGGAAAGCCGGGCTTTTCTGCAAACCGAATAGCAGATGATAGCATTGCTGGACACGCGCTCTACATGGTCGAACTAACGGATCCAACTGGAGGCAAAACGCTTTTTGGAGTGGATCAAAAAATGCATGCGATCCGAAAAATCGGATTCGATACTCCGCGTGGTTGGCATGAACGAACCTATGATGATTTCTTTTATCTGGACGATCCGCGTTGGTTGCAGGCCCGGCACGTCACGCTCTACTATGATGGTCGAAAATCAAATGAGGTTTTCTGGTCTACGGCGAAGGTCGACAAGCTGATAGATTCCAACGTCTTCACGCCGCCGAACCAGGGCGGATCGAACTAACCACGAAAATTGGTATTGGTGACTTCCGACGGTCGTTCTGCGCCTTTTATCGTGCAACTGGCCTGCATCCAACGCAGATTAATCCCGACTCGGCTTGCATCGATATCAGCCCAACTATAGCTCGCGGCACTATTGGGATCGTCTTTGTGAATGTAGAGAACCATGCTCGGCCTGTTGGTGCTGGGAGGCGGCCAATGGACGGCACGCATGCGAAGGGTGACTTCCTCTGCTCCACTATCACCACCGCCAATCGTGGCGCGCCCGCCCTGATCATGAAGGTTCAGGTTACGTTTGAACAACCAGTCCGTCGAACCGTCTTCCTTTTTGATGGTTTTGGGAATAGCAGCCCAACATTCGACGTCACGTCCCCGTTTTAATAATGTTTCGGTGCCATCCGAAAGGCGCAGTTTTAAGCCTTCTGCGCTGATTTCGGTGATCTGGAACTTCTGACGACATGCTTTTCTGTTCTGAATTGAACTATATTTCCAATCCGTTTCAGCACGGTCAAAGAATCGGGAACAATTTCCAACGGTAATGGTGTCTCTCATATTGCCCTTGACCAAGCTGACTGATTGTACCTCTCCCAGATGTTGACTATGTGCATCGACCTCCTGCAGTTGCCATCCGTCGTCGGATTTCGCGATTTTCAACGAAATCCAGGGAGGAGATTCTCGCCCCGCATCCTTCTCAAAATACACTTGTTCTTCGTTGCTGAAGGTGCCTGATAGTAGGGAATTAATGTCTGGTTGTTTGCTATTTTGTTCGGCGGCGAGTGCCAAAGCCATTGTTAAACTAATCATCATTGATCTCATCTGCTTGGAAGAATCGAGTATGCATCATAAATTTGTCCGGACAAATGTCGAGTGAAAGCGGCGATAAATTTTGTGATGTCATTTACCAATGTCACAATAAATTTCTTGGTTTTTGAGACTAAATTGATCTTTATCAATGATTTGATACGTTTAGATAGAGATAGAATCGATCTAAGATATTGGAATTTTCGGTTCTAAAATGTTGAATTGAGCATTGGAAATCCCAGAATAGTCGACTAAGAAGGCTTTTCCAACAGGGAGTTAAGGCGTGGATTACGAGTCATTTTTCGGCAGCGAATTATCAGCTGTTCGTGAAGAAGGTCGCTACCGTGTGTTTGCGGAGATAGAGCGACGTGCCGGTAGTTTTCCTCACGCAACCCGCTACATCGATGGTGATAAAACTGAAATCACGGTCTGGTGCTCAAATGACTATCTTGGAATGGGGCAACATTCCAAAGTCACCGATGCGATGCATAAGGTTATTGATGAATGCGGCGCCGGAGCAGGCGGTACACGTAATATCTCAGGCACCAATCACCATCATGTGTTGCTAGAAAATGAACTGGCTGACCTGCATGGTAAGGAAGACGCGCTGTTATTTACGTCTGGTTATGTGTCCAACTGGGCGGCTTTAGGAACATTGGCTGGGCGTATCCCAAATTGCATTGTACTTTCCGACGCACTCAATCACGCTTCAATGATCGAAGGTATCCGCTACAGTAAGGCTGAGCGGATGATCTTTGAACATAATGATCCAGAAGACCTAGATCGCAAATTATCTACGCTTGATCCCGACCGGCCAAAATTGGTGGCTTTTGAAAGTGTTTACTCAATGGACGGAGATATCGCGCCGATTGCCGAAATTCTCGATGTTTGTGAAAAACATAACGCGATGAGCTATATCGACGAGGTCCATGCGGTTGGCCTTTATGGTCCGCGCGGTGGCGGCGTTGCAGAACGTGAAGGTTTGATGGATCGAATCACTGTTATTGAAGGTACGCTTGGTAAGGCCTTTGGTGTGATGGGCGGCTATATCGCAGCTTCCAAAGATCTCTGTGACTATGTCCGTACCTTCGCCAGCGGTTTTATTTTCACCACTGCGCTGCCTCCCGCTATTGCAGCAGGTGCCTGTGCAAGCATCCAGCATTTGAAGGAAAGCCGTCGCGAACGGGACACGCATAAAGAGCGTGTAGAGAAAGTTCGCGGCGCATTGGACCGTATGGGTATCCCGCATTTGCCAAACCCCAGCCATATTATTCCGGTAATGGTGGGTGATGCCCATAAATGTAAGTTTATCAGCGACTGGTTGATGGACAATCACGGCATTTATGTGCAGCCGATCAACTATCCGACGGTTCCGAGAGGCACTGAGCGTCTGCGTATCACACCGTCACCCGTCCATTCCGATGGTGACATAGATCGACTCATTTCAGCGCTATCGGAAATATGGTCGCAATGTGAACTCGCACGACGAGATGTTGCAGCCTAGAATTACATAGGGCCATTTTGGTGCGATCAAAATCGACAAGATTGGTTCTGTTCACTCGTTATCCGGTGGCCGGGCAGGCGAAGACACGTTTGATCCCTGCCATAGGGGCCCCCGCAGCTGCCGAAGTGCATAGAAAACTGACCGAACGAACCGTCAAATTGCTATCACTCAATGAGCAACCTACGGAAGTTCAATATACCGGTGGTACTATTGCTCAGTTTGAATCTTGGCTTGGTACCGCAATTGAGTTTTCCGAGCAGCCGGACGGAGATCTATCGAAAAAACTATTGTCAGCGATTGATCCTAGCCCGGTGATATTCTTTGGATCCGATACACCGGACCTACAGGCCAGCCATATCGAAGAAGCCATAGAGGGTTTACAAAACCATGATGTGGTTATTGGTCCGGCGGAGGATGGGGGTTACTATCTGATCGGAATATGTCAGCCTTACACTTATTTGTTTGAGAATATGCCTTGGAGCACTGAAGCTGTTTTGGATGAAACGCTGGCGCGCGCAAAAGGAAACAATCTGACTGTGAGACTTCTTGAGACATTAAGTGACTGTGACCGTCCAGAGGACCTAGTACGTTGGCCTTGGTTGACAGAATGACACAAGTTACAATCCTCATTCCCACATTAAATGAAGAAAAAGCACTACCTGTTACCTTGGAAAATCTAAAATCCCTCGAACCTCAACCAGATCAAATATTACTGGTTGACGGTGGCAGTGAGGATGGAACTTGTGCATTGGGAAAACAAGCAGGTCTAGAAGTGCTGCATTCGCCGATCACTGGTCGCGGCGCGCAGATCAACTATGGTGTCAGTAACGCCAAGGGTCCGCTGGTTTGCGTATTGCACGCGGACTCACGTCTACCGACAAATGCTATTATGGAGATCCGCCAGACGATGGTAAATAACAATGTCGCATTGGCGAGTTTTACGCCTCGTATTGCCGGACCAGGTGGCACACGATGGGGCACGACATTCCATAATTACATAAAGACTTGGTACGCCCCGTTGCTCATGCGGCCTTGGCTTTTTGTTAGAGGTGTCCGGCTGTTATTTGGTGATCATGCTATGTTTTTCCGGCGCGCCCAGTATTTAGAGGTTGGCGGCTGCGACGAGGATATTATGATCATGGAAGAAGCAGACCTTTGCATCAAACTGGCCCGGTTCGGGAAAACCAAGATGATCCCAAGATGGATTTGGACGTCAGACCGAAGAATCGCCGCTTGGGGGCCGATAAAGGCAAACTGGGTCTATTTTAAAGTTGGAATTATGTGGGCCTTTGGCGCGCGAAAAAGGCTATCAAAGCATTATCCTGATATCCGGTGATTATTGGGTTCGCAAAAACCCTGCATCAATACAAAATTTGATCATGCGTTGCAGTATGACCTTGTCAATTGGAGGGCAAATTCGACCGCTAAGTGCGGACAAGTTTTTTGTTTCAAATTCGGGATTACGAGCAAAGTAACTAGCGTAATGTGAAGCCGTCATTTTATACAGGCGACGCTCCCGTGCAGGTAACTCCTCGACGGAGAATTTGTTGCTGGGGATCAAATCTGGTTTTGATAGCCGGTCGAAGGAACCAATGGCATCGATCAGCATAGTCGGTGGTACAGGATTACCGGAGGACAGATGAAAAACTTGTCCAGCCGCGTCGTTCCAATGTTCCACTATGTCAATCAAACCACCAATCACATGGTCGATTGGAACGAAGTCCAAACTTGCTTCAATATTAGCGGGAATCGAGGATATTCTGCCCTCTGCCAATAGGCGAAATACGGTGTAGATTGTGTCGAACGATTTGATCTGACCCGTTTTTTGTTCCCCGACAACAATGCTGGGGCGTGCAATCGCATAATCTGAGGAATGTTCCGAAACTAACGCTTCTGCCTTAGCTTTGGACTGTTCATAGCCATTCATGAATTTTGTGTCGGGGCCATGGAGAGTTTCAAGCACTGGCCCATTTTGTAAGCCACAGGTGTAAGCGGTGCTGACATGCAGAAACGGCGTTTTGGGAAAAAGATCCAAGGCGTTCTTAGTTCCCCGGACATTGATTGCGTCTTGCGCAGAAGGGTCTGCATCGAAGGATGTCATGGCAGCACAATGAATGACCATGTCAATAGTAGTCGCAAGAAATTGTTGGATTTCCTGATTCAATCCAAACCCTTTGTCAGAGATGTCTCCTTGGATCGTCGACAGCTTGCTCGTGTCTGGTAAATCAGGACCGTATGATGTTGCGGGCAACAGCTCACCGGCATTGGATCGAATTTCATTATTGGATCGAACTAAGCCCAATACAGAATGACCTTTGTCCAAAAGCTTGGCAACTAGCTCCCCTCCGATTAAACCGGCAGCGCCCGTAACAAATATTTTCATGAAGTTTCAAATCCAGTTGTAGATTGAGCTATTCTATGGTCTGAGCAACCAATGATCCGATCCGCATTATCAATAAATAAGCTATTTGATACCTATTCGGATCATCAGCAAATTCGTTACAACGAAACTTGCTAGAATTGTAACATTAATCCTCCAAAGCGCGAATAATCTGTCATGAACGAACAATCTCCTTTTTCTGTCGCTGACGCCCGGCCAATCAGTCGTCAGAAATTCCAGAATGCTGATATCACTGCCGATGGAGAGCAACGCGCCATTGTTTCCCTGACTCAGCTTGAAACTTTATGGTTCAATACTGGCACCCTGTGCAATCTGGCCTGCAAAAATTGTTACATAGAAAGCTCTCCAATCAATGATGCGCTTGTCTACCTAACTCTCGCCGAAGTCTTGCAATATCTGGCAGAAATAGAGAATGAAGGACTGTCGACGCGGGAAATTGCATTTACGGGCGGCGAGCCATTTATGAACCCCGATTTCATGGACATGTTGAAACTATGCTTGGGCCGCGGTTTTGATGTGCTTGTTCTTTCCAATGCGATGCGGCCAATGCGTCGGTTTGAAAAAGAACTATTACAGCTACCCAATCGCGATAATCTGACCGTTCGCGTTAGTCTCGATCACTTCACGCAAGAAGTTCACGAAGCAGAACGCGGCCCGAACAGTTGGAATAAGGCAATAGATGGATTAATCTGGCTGACTGACAACGGTTTCAAGGCTGCCATAGCTGGCAGACATTTGGGACAGGAAAGCACAGAGGCTGCCCGAGAAGGGTACGCCAAGCTTTTCCAAAAGCATGCATTGAATATTGATCCGGAAAACGAGGCGGAGCTGGCGCTATTTCCTGAGATGGATGCCACCTTGGATACTCCTGAAATTACAACATCCTGTTGGCAGATATTGGGCGTCAATCCAGACTCCATAATGTGCGCCAATAGCCGGATGGTGGTGAAGCGAAAAGGAGAGCAAATGCCGCGTGTTGCTGCCTGCACTTTGCTTCCTTATGATCTTCAATTCGATATGGGTGGTACACTTGTTGAATCGTCCCAAGACGTCAAACTAAATCATCCGCATTGCTCTCGCTTCTGTGTTCTCGGTGGAGCCAGCTGTTCAGCTTAAAACCCGGCCAGCGATATTTTTCAGTTTCGTGGTAATTTCCGAATTGCGGTGCTCTGGGGCAGTAATGATTGCGGAGTCCAGAGCGGTGTCAATCGGACTGGCATCACGCGTGTCGGGGAGGTTTTGGGCGAGGTTTACGATCAAATCTCGTGCCTTTGCGGCGTTAGCAGACAATTGTGCAATAACCGCCTCAACTTCAACCGGAGCTTCATTCTCTCGCCAGCAATCATAGTCGGTGACCATACCAATCAACGCATAGGGTAGCTCTGCTTCCCGCGCGAGTTTCGCCTCCGGCATCGCCGTCATCCCAATGACATGTGCGCGCCATTGCTTATACAAATGGCTCTCCGCTCTCGAGGAAAATTGTGGTCCTTCCATGGCGAGATAGGTGCTGCCTTGATGTACATCTGCTCCTGCTCTTTTGGCTGCATCGGCAGTAAACTTCGATAATCGAGGACATACTGGATCCGCCATCGATACATGTGCAACCAGGCCGTCACCAAAGAAACTTTTTTCTCTCGCAAAGGTGCGATCGATAAACTGATCAACGGCAACAAACTGACCGGGCGGAAATTCTTCAACAAGAGACCCCACAGCAGATATCGATACGAGATCGGTTACACCCAACTGCTTCATCGCATCTATATTGGCTTTAAAATTTAACTGGCTAGGGCCGATATGGTGCCCGCGGCCGTGACGCGGCAGGAAGACGCATTTTACCTGCTCGATTTCACCGACTAAAAGCGCATCAGATGGTTTCCCCCAAGGTGTGTCAATGCTCTCCCACCGCGCATTTTGAAGCATGTCGAGCTGATAGAGCCCTGACCCTCCCATTATGCCCAATACCCATTCTGACATCTTAGTTTCCTTCAGTTTGATAAATACTCATCGACAAAGGGAATTGCCTAATTGTTGCAATTGCGCAATCTGTCTTTCCATAGAAACTAGAGATTGATTGATATGACGGAAACTATCCATCTTCCATTGGAACGGGCCAACACTTTGAATCTGAAACCTTTCGGCGATCTTGTGGGAAACTCGGACCGTTCCGATCTTATGCCGATTGATTTTTATGATGGAACGGTAAAGGTGAGTAAGCCCGCTCCATTCCTTTGCGAACACCCCGTTGATTTGTCACTCACAATGGTCGATCCTAGGCGCCCTGAAGTGCGTTACATGGAACGGCATTTTCAGCATACTCAGGTGTTCATGCCTCTGGGAGGAAAACCCTTCGTGGTGGTAATGGCACCGCCTTCGTCTAATGATATGCCTGATCTTTCGGCGGCACGTGCCTTTCTATTCGATGGTTCGGCGGGATTCTTGATGCATGTTGGAACTTGGCATGAGTTTCCTTTTGCCGTTGAGCCATCAACAGAGATTGTTGTTATTCTGTCGAGTCAAACCGGATATGATCTCCAAAACAGTGATCCCGTGACAGAAGAAGCCTTTGGTCCCGATCTTGATAAAAAGGACATATTAGCACGTGCAGGCATAAAGTTGAGCTTTCAAATCAACTAAAAATTGAAAAGTCATTTACGATGGTACGTTTATGGCAGTCAAAAATGGAATTTGACATTTTGTGTCGGTAAGCTTGACGGTGAAGCAGAATTCACCGAACGTAACTTTGAGGACAAAATAAAAAACTGTTACTGGGAGGAAATAAAAAATGCTTCGAACCATGGTTGCAAGCCTGGCGCTGATCACCGGAATATCTGTTGCGCCGTATCAAGTACAGGCAGAGGAAGGTGCAGCACAAATTTCACCTATGGAAATGCCAGATGTGACAATTTATCACTTAGAGGGACGCCGCTCTGAACGAATAGTGTGGCTTATGGAAGAACTGGGTCTCCCTTACAAACTCGAATATGTTCGCGGTGATCTGCGTGCTTCAATGGCAAAAGTTCACAGCTTGGGTCATGAAATGCCGATGGTTCCCACAGTTGTAATAGGCGATCAAATATTGGTGGAGTCGGGTGCTATCATCGATGTGATTCTGGCACGCTATGCACCTGGAAAGATGGAGCCTTCCAGAAATAGCGAGCATTATCCCAGCCACCGAATGTGGATGCACTACGCGGAAGGTTCTCTGGCTGCTCGATTGTTCAGTGATTACCGGGCATGGAGAACAACTCCGCCCACTGCTCGATCCAGACTTGTTGATAGTGAGGCGGTAGTCCAGTTTTCGGAAAACCATTTGGCCAAGCAGCCCTGGTTCGGAGGAGAGGAATTTTCTTCCGCCGATATTATGATGATGTTCCCATTAAATGTGGGAACAGGGCTCAACCTAGTTGATGTCGAAAAATTCCCCAATATCGTGGCATGGAAGAAGAAAATCCAAGCGCGACCAGCCTATAAAAAAATGCTGGAAGTTGCTCGGCCTGATGGCATGATTGGAAACTTACCAGCTATCAAACAGCGTCCACCTTCCGAGCGTAAATAACGCTTGATTAAAGAGATGGGTGTGACTCCATCTCAAGCTGAAGAAGCCAGTTTTACAACTGATGCCCAGAAAGCAAACAAGGGGCCGGAAATTCCGGCCCCTTGTTCAAATTTTTTTATTGATTTCTGCGATTTAGATAGGGTTTTTCAGGTAAGCGATAATGTCCGCGCGATCCTGTGCTTTCGGTAGTCCGGCGTAGATCATTTTTGTCTTCGGAATAGTCCGCTGAGGGTTTTCCAAATAGACATACATCTGTTCTTCTGTCCATGTCAGGCCGCTATCTGCGTTGGCGGTTGAATATTTGAATCCTTTAACGGAGCCTGCAGTACGGCCAATGATACCCGCCAGCGATGGTCCAGTGCGATTTACGTCTGGATCGGTGACGTGACAGGTACGACACTGAGCGAACACTATTTTACCTTTGGCTGCATCTCCTGTCAGGTTCGCATAATCGACGCCGTCTTTGGTTGCCATGGGATTATCATTTGTTGCTGTCTCTTCGGCGGGAGCTTCTTCAGCAGTTCCTCCAGTTGCTTCCTCGATTGCCGGCGCCTCTTCAGCCGTTTCCGAGCTACCACCACCAGAACAACCCGCAACCAAAGCCGACAATGCAATCGCACCTGCGAGAGCCTTTATCTTGGTCATACCTACTCCTTTTTTGCTACGTGAACATCACCATCAATAATCTTGACGTTACCGCAGATCGTTTCTTAATCAAAGGGCTCAGTAGAATGATTTTGTGAGAATATGGCTTCTGATCTTATGCTCGCCCTTTCTACCATCTGTTACTATTGCAATGACTTCCTAGTGTCGAAATCGATTATTGCATGACGAGAGGTAGCATTTTCCAGCAAGTGGTTGTTTCAAAGATGCAACAACTTGCAAAATAGGTATAAATTTGTTGTAAAAACCAAGACTATGTGCGCTAAGTCCACTCCAGAATTCAAACTTCAAGGCAATTGAGATTCAATGAGTAGCAGCCAGGTAAAAGTCAGTGACGACAGTTTGGACGTCAAGCTGGGCGTTGTGGAGCAACAGCTCGAAGAGTTGCTAGTTTTACTGGACAAAACCGCGGGCTGTGAAATTGCCGCATTGCATATTGATCAGGCAATCAATGCACTCAAAGACTGCAATCGGCTGCGGCATGATTAATCCGAAGGAACAGCTCGAGGCTGCGAGTAAGTAAATATTGAGGTGAATGCCTCAGCACATTCTTCAAGAATAGCTTGAACCTTGGATTGTCCCCATTTGGTGAGTCTAAGATCTTTATGGCTTGATTGATCATTGACTGTAGATTCTTCGACAAGCATCTCGATCTTCAGTACTTCCAAATATCGTATCGCTATCGAACGTGACAAAGACATAGATGTTTGAATCGAAGCAATATCAATTTTTTTTTCATCCAGATTATGAAGGTGGATTTCGCACAGAATCTGCCATGCACTGTCTCCAAGAGCCGAATAGCTATTGCCGAGGCCGTCCGACTTTATCTTATGGACTTTGCGGATATGCCTAAGCGACAATTTGGTTTTTTCAGATTTCCCGGTTCGGCTTAATTTGACAGAATCATCGTCATTGTGATGCTGAATCTCTGACGAACGAAAAATTGATTCTTTCATTAAGTAACTACCCCTTCAGCAATTCGCGTATAAAACTACGCTTGCTAAGACTATAAGAGCACATTCGATCGGCGTTGTGAATCCTAAAAATCTAACAAATCTATGGAGATTTGCCAGTTTCGATCGCTACTGGTTGTAGTTGGAAAAGTGCATGCTTGATTAGGAGCGCCAAAAACCTGTTATCATCACTCAATTCGATCATAATTTCACACAATATTGTGCGGGTCACAAGATGAAGATCCTATCCTGTAGATAACTGTAGAATGACCCATGAAGCTGAAACGGAAAAATGTTCAACGTTGGTGCTAAATAAGCTAAAAATCGCTTCCTCTCTGTGCCTGGTTTGGGTATTTTTGCGAGTTACCGCGATCCTACATCATGGCAATTTTGGCAGGTACCTTGTTAACAAAGCTTGATACCGTTCAATATTTCTTTGTCAGATTATGAAAATCTTATCTTCAAATTGCGTCGAAATCCATCTAGGAACACCATAATTACAAAAATTTTCGAAAAAATGAGGACGGAAAATGAACTTCCCGCCACGGCAAGGTCTGTACGATTCAAATAATGAACATGACGCATGTGGCGTCGGGTTTGTTGCAAATATTAAAGGTGACAAATCTCACCTGACCGTCAAACGTGGCCTCGAAATTCTCGTTAATATCGATCATCGCGGAGCGGTTGGAGCAGACCCTCTATTGGGTGACGGCGCAGGCATATTAATGCAGATTCCCGATGATTTACTGCGGGTTTGGGCGGATTCTAAAGATCTCACCCTTCCGCCGGCTGGCGACTATGCGGTGGCAATGTGCTTCTTTCCATCGGAACCATCAGAAGCAGATTTTGCAACGGCTCATTTTGAGCGTTTCATTGCCAAAGAAGGACAAGTTCTTATCGGCTGGCGGGACGTGCCAATTGATACGACAGGCATTGGGAAGGCAGTGCTCGATAATCTGCCGATGATTCGGCAGGCCATTGTCGGCAAGGGCGAATCAATCGCCGATCAGGATGCTTTTGAGCGTAAAATCCTTGCTCTGCGCAAGCAGGTTCATAATCCGTTGGATGGTCATGCCGAAAAGAATGACATGCCCGGACTGTCGGAATTTTACATGTCTTCCTTCTCTTCGCGGACAATCGTCTACAAAGGAATGTTGCTTGCGGATCAAGTTGGATCATTTTTCACAGACTTGACTGATCCGTTGACAAAATCCGCCGTGGCGCTGGTGCATCAACGCTTTTCGACCAATACCTTCCCCTCTTGGAAATTAGCACATCCGTTTCGTTTTATTGCCCACAACGGCGAAATCAATACGGTTCGCGGCAATGTGAATTGGATGAATGCCCGTCGCCGAACGATGGAATCCGATTTGCTGGGCGCTGATCTTGACAAAATGTGGCCGCTTATCCCGCATGGTCAGTCCGATACTGCCTGTTTGGATAATGCGTTGGAGCTATTGGTTGCCGGCGGTTTCTCTCTTGCCCATGCGGTGATGATGCTGATCCCGGAAGCCTGGGCAGGTGATCCAATGATGGATCCGGCGCGGAAAGCTTTTTACGAATATCACGCAGCACTGATGGAGCCATGGGATGGACCGGCGGCTGTTGCCTTTACTGATGGTCGCCAGGTTGGTGCCACATTGGACCGCAATGGACTGCGCCCCGCGCGTTTTTGCGTGACTGATGATGGCTATGTCATCATGGCATCTGAATCTGGTGTGCTTCCAGTCAAAGAAGATAATATTGTTCGTAAATGGCGTCTGCAGCCGGGGAAAATGTTGCTCATCGATATGGAGCAAGGCCGCATTATCGAGGATGCGGAGATTAAGGCTGATCTTGCCAAGGCAGCACCTTACGCAAAATGGCTGGAATCGACGCAATATAATCTGAAGGATCTTGATCTAGATGAGTTGGATGATATTGAACGGCCAGAGATATCGGGAGAAGATACTCCTGCGGCGCTGCTCGATCGTCAACAAGCTTTTGGATATACACAAGAAGATGTAACCAAATTCTTGGAGCCCATGGCTGCCGATGGTATGGATCCAATTGGGTCCATGGGTACCGACACGCCGATTGCCGTTCTTTCCGGCAAACCACGGTTGCTGTACGACTATTTCAAACAGAATTTTGCTCAGGTCACCAATCCTCCCATCGATCCGATTCGAGAAGAACTGGTTATGTCGTTGGTATCGATGATCGGCCCGCGACCAAATTTGCTAGGTCACGATGCTGGCACGCATAAGCGGCTTGAGGTGGACCAACCTGTTCTAACCAACGCAGATTTGCAGAAAATTCGTTCGGTTGAAGAGGCGTTGGATGGTGCTTTCCGTACCGAGACAATTGACATGACCTGGGACGCAGAGGCCGGAGCCGCCGGTTTGGAAATGGCGATCAAGGAAATGTGCTGGGCTGCGACGGAGGCTGTTCTGGCTGATCGGAACATCCTGATTATTTCGGATCGCGCACAGGGACCTGACCGTATTCCCATGCCAGCAATTCTAGCAACGGCAGCCGTGCACCATCATCTGGTTCGCCAAGGTTTGCGGATGCAAACAGGCTTGGTTGTAGAAACCGGCGAAGCACGCGAAGTGCATCATTTTTGTGTGCTTGCTGGGTATGGAGCGGAAGCGGTCAATCCCTATGTTGCATTCGAAACATTGGAAGAGATACGAGTACGCCGCGAGCTTCCGCTAACGACGGAAGAGGTGGAACAAAATTATATCAAGGCTGTCGGCAAGGGCATTTTGAAGGTCATGTCCAAAATGGGTATTTCTACCTACCAAAGCTATTGCGGAGCTCAAATTTTCGATGCCGTTGGTTTGTCCAGTGAGTTTATCGAAAAATATTTCACTGGGACTGCTACGACTATTGAAGGTGTTGGATTAGATGAGGTGGCTGGCGAAACTGTGTATCGCCACACCGAAGCCTATGGTGACAATCCGATCTACAAAAACATGCTCGATGTGGGTGGTATATATGGCTATCGTCTGCGCGGCGAAGATCATGCATGGACGCCTGCCAATGTTGCGAACTTACAGCATGCGGTACGCGGCAATGATGCCAAAAATTACGAAGAATTCGCTAAATCGGTCAATGAACAAAATGAAAACCTTTTGACCATCCGCGGTTTGATGCAGTTGGCAAAAGCGGATCAACCGCTTGATATCAATGCAGTCGAACCTGCGACCGAGATCGTAAAACGCTTTGCTACCGGTGCGATGAGCTTTGGTTCGATCAGCCGGGAAGCGCATACCACCCTTGCTGTTGCAATGAACCGCATTGGCGGCAAATCTAATACGGGTGAAGGGGGTGAGGAACCAGATCGCTTCATCCCAAAAGAAAATGGTGATTCTATGCGCTCTGCGATCAAACAGGTCGCCAGTGGCCGGTTTGGGGTGACCGCTGAATATCTTGTCAATGCGGACGATATTCAAATCAAAATGGCGCAAGGTGCGAAGCCTGGTGAAGGTGGGCAGCTTCCAGGTAGCAAGGTGGATAAGAATATCGGCAAAGTCCGGCATTCTACTCCGGGCGTTGGTTTGATTTCTCCCCCACCGCACCATGATATTTACTCGATTGAAGATTTGGCTCAGCTAATTCACGATCTGAAAAACGTGAACACCGGCGCCAGAGTATCGGTGAAGTTGGTATCCGAGGTTGGTGTTGGCACGGTCGCGGCAGGTGTTTCAAAAGCGCGTGCTGATCACCTGACCATCTCAGGTTATGATGGCGGGACCGGTGCTTCACCTTTGACATCATTGACGCATGCCGGATCGCCTTGGGAAATCGGATTGGCAGAAACGCAGCAAACATTGCTGTTAAATGGTCTGCGTTCGAGAATCTCTGTACAGGTTGACGGCGGGCTAAGGACTGGGCGCGATGTTGCAATTGGCGCTCTGCTTGGTGCAGATGAATTTGGATTTGCAACGGCCCCATTAATCGCTGCGGGATGTATCATGATGCGCAAATGCCATCTCAACACCTGTCCTGTTGGCGTCGCTACGCAGAATCCGGAGTTACGCAAAAAATTCACCGGACAGCCCGAACATGTAATTAACTACTTTTTCTTCGTTGCTGAGGAACTGCGCCAAATTATGGCGGAAATGGGCTTCCGCACGTTGGAAGAAATGGTTGGTCGTGTTGATCGGATTGATATGAACAAAGCAATCAATCATTGGAAAGCAGAGGGCGTCGATCTGTCCCGCTTGCTGCACACCGTGGAACTTCCTGAGGGGGAAACACTGTTCCAGACGACATATCAGGATCACGGTCTTGATGCTGCTTTGGATCAGGATCTGATTAATGCTGCGGCTCCGGCTTTGGAAAATGGCCAGACGGTTAAGATTGAACGTGATGTGAAAAACGTCAATCGGACGGTTGGCGCTATGTTGTCTGGCGAAGTGGCGAAACTTTATGGACATGCTGGATTGCCAACCAACACTATCCACCTTGCTTTTAAAGGGGTTGCCGGTCAGAGTTTCGGAGCGTTTTTGGCGCATGGCGTATCTGCAGAATTGATCGGCGATGCCAATGACTATGTTGGCAAGGGTCTGTCGGGCGGACGTGTTATTGTTAAACAGCCTGCACATGTTGATCGCAATCCAACAGAGAATATCATTGTCGGTAATACCGTGCTTTATGGAGCTGTAGCCGGTGAAGCATATTTTAACGGTGTCGCTGGCGAACGTTTCGCCGTCCGCAATTCAGGCGCAGTCGCCGTGGTTGAAGGAACGGGCGATCATGGCTGTGAATATATGACGGGTGGTGTTGTAGCTGTGCTCGGTCAGACCGGACGCAATTTCGCGGCGGGCATGTCTGGTGGCGTTGCCTATGTCTATGACGAAGATGGTTTATTCCGTCAGCGTTGCAATATGGCTATGGTCGATATTGAATCGATTGATGGCAATACTGACGATGGTGAAGGTACGGCCATTCCACAACAGCTTCCGGTGGACGTGAACGATTATGGTATGGGCGATATGCTCTATCACGATGCGGCACGGTTAAGGATCTTGTTGGAGCGCCACAAGCTCCACACAGGTAGCAAGCGAGCAAGCGAGATTCTTGACAACTGGGATGATGCGCTTGGCCGCTTCGTGAAGGTAATGCCGAGAGACTATGCTGCAGCTCTAAAGCAGCTGGAAGCAGAACGTTTCGACACGATCGAAGCCGCAGAGTAATAGAAGATATTGGAGTAGACCGTGGGTAAAGTAACAGGCTTTCTCGAGATTGATCGCAAAGAAGCGACTTATGCTGATCCAAAGGAGCGGCTAAAGCACTATAAAGAATTCACCAATCCGTTGCCGGAATCTGAGATCAAAGATCAGGCCGCGCGCTGTATGGATTGCGGTATTCCATATTGCCATAATGGCTGTCCGGTGAACAATATTATCCCGGACTGGAACAACCTGGTTTATGAAGGCGATTGGAAAACCGCTTTAGAAACGCTGCAATCAACCAATAACTTTCCTGAATTCACCGGACGCATTTGCCCGGCGCCTTGTGAAGCCAGTTGTACTTTGAACATTGATGACGTGCCGGTGAATATCAAATCCATCGAATGCGCTATCGTCGATCGCGGTTGGGAAGAAGGCTGGATCAAACCGCAGATTGCCGAGGAGAAAACGGGTAAATCGGTTGCCGTCGTTGGTGCAGGACCTGCTGGTATGGCATGTGCGCAACAATTGGCTCGGGCTGGGCATAGCGTTACGCTTTTTGAGAAGAATGACCGGATGGGTGGATTGCTTCGCTATGGTATACCGGATTTCAAAATGGAGAAGCACCTCATCAATCGGCGCCTGGTCCAGATGGAAGCAGAGGGTGTGGAACTGCGCTCTAGTACAGAGGTCGGGGTCACAGTTTCGATAGATTCTCTTCAAGAAAATTACGATGCTGTGGTCATGTCTGGCGGTGCAGAGAAGCCGCGTATGCTCGATATTCCTGGATATGAAATGTCGGGCATTCGTTTGGCAATGGAGTTTCTGGTTCAACAGAATAAGCGCAATGCTGGTGATGAGGAAATGCGTGCTGCTCCGCGAGGGTCTATTACCGCAACGGGCAAGCATGTAATTGTCATTGGCGGCGGTGACACCGGCTCTGACTGCGTCGGTACTTCCAATAGGCAAGGTGCCGCTTCTGTCACACAAATTGAAATTATGCCGAAACCTCCTAAAATGGAGGACAAATCTATGTCTTGGCCCGATTGGCCGCTTAAGCTTCGTACGTCTTCCAGCCATCAGGAAGGTTGCGAACGCGACTGGGCCATTCTGGCAAAACGCGTAATCGGAACAAACGGCACAGTGGAAGGTTTGGAATGCATTCGGATTGATTGGGTCGATGGCCAGATGCAGGAAATCGAAGGCAGTGAGTTTACACTCAAAGCTGATTTAATCTTACTGGCAATGGGTTTCGTGGGGCCGCGTAAAATGGGTCTCGTGGACCAATCGGAAGTGGAACTGGACGAACGTGGTAATGTTGCAGCCAATGTAAATAGCTACACCACCAGCAAAAGCGGTATTTTTGCCTGTGGTGATATGCGCCGCGGCCAGAGCCTGGTCGTCTGGGCGATCCGTGAGGGAAGGCAATGCGCGCGGGCAGTGGACATGCAGCTAATGGGCCAAAGTGCGCTACCTCGGTAGTTTAGATCATTTTTGAGCGGATATTGCATCTGGAGTTTTCTTGATCTGATAGGGCGATCAACCAATCCGGAACTTATGTGATTACAATGTCTGACAACAATGGGTCATGGACTGACGCTAGTGAAGGCGTGAAGGTGATCAAGGGCGGCTCATATCTCTGTGCTGCGAGTTATTGTGCGCGTTATCGGCCATCAGCCTGCCAGTTCCAGGAACGTGCAACCATATCCGTTTTCGCTTGGTGGATATCGAGGAGGTGGCTCTTGAAGATTGAACAAGGTTGACTTGAATTAAATGACATTTATAGTGTCAATATAAAATTGAAAGGTTATTCTTTAATGAAAGTCTTACGGACTCCCGAAAATTGTTTTGACAATCTCTCCGGTTACGATTTTGAACCGCATTATACCGAAGTTACAGCTGGCGATGGTACCACTATGCGTCTGCATTATCTGGATGAAGGCCCGCGCGATGGTGAGATTATCTTATGTATGCACGGGCAGCCTTCATGGTCTTATCTCTATCGGAAGATGATCCCTATACTTGTGGATGCTGGCTTCCGTGTCATTGCACCCGATCTGATCGGTTTCGGAAAATCGGATAAACCGGGTCATATTGATGACTATACGTATCAGAACCATGTTGACTGGATGAACCAGTGGTTCCGAGGCTTGGATATCTCTAGTGTGACCCTGATGTGTCAGGACTGGGGCGGGCTGATCGGTCTTCGAGTTGTTGCTGATAATGTAGATCATTTTGCGCGACTAGTAATTGCCAATACCGGCTTGCCATCGTCGAAATTAGTATCCCAAGAAATGTCTGAAATGCTTGGGAATCTCTATCCGACCATCCCGGTTCCCAGTGCCGCCATGGTTCAGGAGCAATTTGCTAGTGGTTCACCAGGAGCGTTTCTCTTTTGGGTGAAATATGCCGCAGAAAGCCCTGAATTTACGGTGCGTGAGGTATTCAATATCCTGTCTGGTATCAAAGATCAGACTGTGCTCGATGGATATGCTGCTCCGCATCCAGATGAAGGTTACATTGCAGGTGCACGGAAGTTCCCATCCTGTGTTCCGCTATTGCCGCAACACCAATCCGATCGCGATGCCAATGACAAAGCATGGGAAGTACTGGAGAAATTTGAGAAGCCCGTGTTAACGGCGTTTAGCGATGGTGATCCTGTGACAAAAGGTGGCGAAACCCAGTTTCAGGAACGCATTCCTGGCGCGAAAGGCGTTGCGCATGTCACGATCAAGGATGGTGGTCACTTCCTGCAGGAAGATTGCCCGGAAGAATTGTCCGCAGCGATCATCACCTTTATCAAAAACCATGGAGCGTGAGATGAAAGTTATCAACCAGGTCAATCCCTCACCAGAGCGCATGCAAGAATTTTTCGGTGGTGAAGAAGACGGCGCGTTCGTCATGGTCAATTTGCTCAAATTCAAGGACAAAGCGGAATATGCCGATGGCCGCGAAACAGATCTGAGCGGAGCGGAAGCTTATGCATTATATGGAGCCGCTGTAGTGGAACGCCTTGCGGCTGTTGGTGCAAAGCCGCGTTATAGCGGACCCGTCACCGGACTAATGCTGGGTGAGATCGAGGAAAACTGGGATATGATTGCGCTGGCCGAATATCCGTCGCTCGAAGCGATGAAGACAATGATCATGTCGCCGGAATACCAAGCTATTTCCGTGCACCGGACAGCTGGTTTAGCGGGGCAACTCAACATTAAGACCAAGGCGGGATCACTCGGATAATTTCTTCCGGTATCATGAGGGTAACTTGATATGTTCGGTTGTAGCAGTCTCATCCAACGGCCATCCAAAATGCTGATGTTGGTAGCTTTGGCGGCCGGCCTTCCTATTGGTGCAGCCCACGCGCAAAATAAGGGTCTGCATACCGATGATGACGCCACGTCATCGCAATTTGGGATTCCAAAGGCCGTCCGCAATGCCCAACCTTTGGCCGGCGAAGAAGTAACTATCCTGCGATCCTTCAAGATAAAGAAAGGCAACTATCCCGAGTTCTATCGACAAAGCGTGACCGGAATTTGGCCTTATTTTGAAAAGATAGGCGCGCGGATTGTCGGCATGTGGCAGGTTGATCATGGTGCCCTCGATATCGAAAAATCTGCAGGCTATGACGAAGCTATTTTGTTGACCCGCTATGCCAGTCTGGCCCATTGGCGCGCATCCCGCGCACCTTTCGAGCTGGGTGGCAATGGTCCGGATGCGGAGGCTCTAGCCAAAGCCCATCAATATCGCCAGAGCGTCACGCTTGAGACAAGCTTTAAGATTTTAAACGGCAAACTGGCCGACAACGGCCCCTACCATATGCCAGCGGTGAAGGACTAAATCAGCTCTCCGTTTTTTTTGGCGGGATTAGCGAGAGGATCAACATTGTCAGTGCGATGATCGGCATGACAAGATTGCCAATCTGACCCGGTGCGGTGGCAAGCGTTTCGACCGGCTTAAACTGGCCAATCAATCCGCGTCCGGTCCATTCCACAAGCAAAATCAGCCACAAAAGTGGTACCATAGATTTATAGCGGAAAGCCGCCAGCAGCATCAGCATGCCCACCAGTAGCTGGATAAGGCCCCACTGCGCAAAAACGGCGATGATAGTGGCCGCCGCTCCATCAGAATAGCTGTCGAGCGGTATAGTGGCGATGCTTTGCGCGCCGCCATCAGGGGAAAGCATATGATGCTGGCTGCGCCAAAGTGTTATGGCGGTCAGGGCATAGAAAACCCATAACGCTATTTTCTGTCCGGGAAAGACATTATCAATTTGAGCCGGGAAGAGGTTTTTCATTGCTGATTTCACGGTTGAACTGCTCCGTTCCTATCTAACGTTTCGCGGCCATTGCTTTGATTTGCGGCTTGGAGACGTATCCACGTTTCTTTGCGTCAAGCCTGTCAAAGTTCGCGACAACCCTATCCATACCTCCAGCTTTGGCTTCGGCTTTGGTTAGCTTGCCGTCCTTGTTGGTGTCAGATGACGCAAACCTTGAGTCGATCATGCGGTTGATCATTGCGGTGGTTTGCGAAAGCGCCGGAGATGTTGTTACTAAAATCGTCGCTGAAAGGATCAGTAACCTGGAGAATCTTTTCATCGCAGAAACTCCAGACAATTATTTTCACCGAGGATTGGATCCACTTTCGCTCGGGCATCTGCATTTAGCTTGCCATAGCGATACCGCAATTCACTCAAGCATTTGATCTGATATTTGAATGTGCCCTGTGAATAAGGTTTGCCCATCGCTTCGATGCTGAAGGTTTCTTCGCCTGCCTCCATAGCTGCTGCATTGGCTAGGAGGAATGGCACATAGACAGCACCAACCTGCTCGAGCAACTTTCCAACGACAGGTTTCAATGGTGCATCGGACACATCCCAATCACCATCGATACCGGACATATCATCGATATGGAGTAGCCAGCGAAATGCATAGGGATAATCCGCACGCATCATCGCTTGGGCAGTGGGATCGACACCGAGTTGAGATATCTGTCCATAGATGCCTAGCTCGGCCAGAGATGGCCGAGAACCAAATAAATAATGCGCGTTGACCACATGGTCTTCCAGCGCCTGCAAGACAGCACGTGTAGAAGCTTCGATCAACGGAAAATTCTCCTGCGAGCAACCGACCATCGCCATCCGGCCAACTTGCCGCCCGCGAAAATGTTCTGCCATACCCTGGCTTTGTTTCAGCCCGCCGCCCTTCAATGCATCAAAGGAAAGCCAGCGGCTCATTTGCACCTGATCCACTTCCTCTAACCAACGATAGCCAAACATTGCCTTAGTCAACCATTCATCAGCAAAATCCTCAAGTAGATGCGCAATGAATGCCTGCGCTGGATCTGGTGGTACAACTGCGCGGCCTGCGTGGCGTTTTTCCAGATCATAGAGAACCGGTGTGCTGTCATTGTCAAAACTACCATCAGGATATTCTATTACTGGAATGACAGGGGCTCTCGCTTTTTCGGCAGCCAATTGCTGCGCATGGCCACCATGGCTCCAGATGTGGGTTATCCTGCGATAACGCATCAATGCGCGCATTTTCATCGAATAGGGTGAACCCAACGCTCCGTGGATAGTATACATTTGCAGTTCCTATTTCAGTTGTTTTTGTTCGATGTCGGTCTTGTTTGCGGGCAGGCTGAACAGCATTCCGTCCTCGCCAACCGTTATTTTTCCGTCATATTTATCTGGTGCATCGGCCAGAAAGGCGGGATAGAAATAGCGACTGGGGATCGGCGGTACCAGGTGACTGAGAACCAGCTGTTTCACACCCGCTATCTGCGCCGATTCCGCTGCTTCGGTTGGAGATGCATGATAGTTCAAGATATCGGTTGTGATGGTGGCCGCATTGGTCATGCCACGTTTTTCCAAAACGGTGGTCATCTGCTTCACCATGTGAGAGGCTAGGGCTTCATGAACCAGCAGATCAACGCCTTTGCACACGCGCTCCAGATTGGTTGACTTGGCAGTATCGCCGCTAATGCAGATAGAACGGTCCTGATAGTCAAACCGATAGCCGACGGCGGGTGATACCGGATCATGATCAACCTTGAACGCTGTTGCTTTCAAACCCTCTTTTTCAATCACGACTATAGAGTCACCGATCATTTCAAACTGTCGCGCCTGTGCTCCACCTCCGGACGGCGGAACAACTTTCTCTCCGTGATGAGCGACGCGATATCCGTTGTCGATTTCATAGGCCGCATTAAATCCTGCGATAACCGCTTCCACGCCGGTAGGCCCATAAACCGGGAGCGGTGCGGTTGATGCGCCCTGTGTCCAATGAAATAGCATCAAAGGTCCCAGGCCATCGATATGATCCGAATGAAAATGAGTCAGCAAAACGCCGTCCACATCGGGTACCGGTATCGCCATTAGGTTGAGATTACGTGCTCCGCCTTCACCGATATCTACGACGTACATTTGCTCGCCAGCAATCACGACATTGCAGGGGCCCGCGCGATCAGGATTGGGCAGTGGTGAACCGGTTCCGCAAAGTCCGATATGGAGGCCATCTTTCAACCCGATAAGATTGTCAGCACCAACTCGGCTTTCGAGCGCCCGTTCAAATAGCATACCGCCAAACTGTTTCTGAAAGAGGAACATTCCGAAAACAAGAGTGATTAAAAGAGTGGCAAAAGTAATCCAGATTTTTTTTCGCAAAATTCGCTCCCCAGAGTACTAATTCGGTTAGGGATTATAATATGACATTTCCAATGTCAATATATAGCGGCGCCAGAGGAGGAATCTCGAGCTTGAGCCGTCTTATCTTGTACACCGCACTGTGCTCACCTTCTATAAACCGCCGTTATTCAAAGGTAACAAAATCCGCAATTTCTGCTGAATTGGGTCCGAGTGTGAGGGGGTTTTTGACGCTAGGTAACACGCACACATCAAACAGCTCGCTAATCGCGCCATCAAATCGAAGCCATTGCGCAATATTGCCGCTGGACAGATTGATGATCTGTATCCCGCACCACGGTTCGACATCCTTTTCCTGCATCTTGTGATCAAGCGCGAGGCCTTCAAAGCGTTTATGCCGGGGTTTGGAAAGGGTTGTCACCGCGTAACTGTCGTGAAATGCCAAACCGCGCAGAAAACCCGGGAAGAAAGCCGTCGCATTGAAACTTTTGTCCTGCGGATTGATCCACCCCAATTCGCCGCTACCGGAATTCAATACCCATAGCTTGCCACCAAACCAGCGCGGGCTGTGCGGCATAGTAAGGCCTTCCGCCATAATTTCATCTGTATCAATATCTATGATAACCCCCCCGTCATCACGGTGGTCGCGCCAGCCGCTGATAACATCTGATCGACAAACGGCGCTAACATATTTGGGTTCCCCAGCAACCATTGCGAGACCATTGAGATGACAACGATCCTCTGGCGCCAGTTTGGATATAAATGACGGTTTCCAAACCGGTTTAAAGCTATTCTTGATATCCAGTTCGCAAAGGCAGCTATAGCGGGTATTAATGAAAATAAGCTTGCCGCTGTTACGAATGCCGAGTTCGTGAATATCAATATTGCCTGTGGTCTGAAAATTGCGCGGGACATAGACTTTGTCGTGAACCTGGTTCGCTAGTTGCCCTGCTGTCAAAACATTTTCCAGTCGGACAACCTGTGTCAGCGTGCCCAAATAGATACGCTCGCTATCACCTTGTACACCCATCGCCTGGGGATATTGTGCCTCATGTAAGGCAAGCTTTCCATCTGCTCCAGATCCTACCAGATATAGGCGACCTGTTTGATAAGAGGTAAAACCGAGTGATATATTGTTAGTCGCTAAGAAGCCGGCCAATCCAGGAGAAAAATTAATATCGATCTTGCCGGGCTCTAGCATTTTTTCATCAGCGACCTCATCCTGCATTTTCTTTTCTTTCCTAGAGCTCAATAAATTTTAACAGCTGCATAGATCAATACCGCACGAGATAGTTTGCAACTTTATTGTTGCTCCGCAGCCCGCGCTTATCGAAATCAGTCGATGCTGGCAATCTACACATATCTTCATGATTAGATTCCGAAGTGCCCGATCGGTAGTTTATCTGGCAAAATCCCTGAGCGATAACTTAGGGTCCGTGTACGATAGTTTATTGATGTTCTTGAATAAATGCGGCGGCGGCACCTTTAAGTCCAAGGTCGTCATCGGCTGCAAGATAAACGCCGATATTTTCCATATGGGATTGAAAACGACCTTTGGCTACAAACCGATGCTGAAACCCAGATGTTAGTAATCTTTCTCCAAACCGTGATGCAAGCCCCCCCGTGATGACTAGATTATTGGCGCCTTGAGCCAATACGAGGTCGCCGGCTATTGCACCGAAACACATGCAAAAGCGCCCCAAAGCCGCTGCTGCAAGCGGGTCATCTGCGTTGGATGCGTTCTGCCAAAGTTCCTGATCGCTCATTCTTTTGGGTTCTAAGCCTTCCAGATCGGCTAAACTTTGGTAAATATTCTGTAACCCTGGTCCTGATACTACACGTTCGACTGAAACACGCTGATATTGCTGCCTCAAATTATTTAGGATCTTGTCTTCCAAAATATCAAGGGGAGCAAAATCAATATGTCCACCTTCAGTCTGCGTTACGCGGTATCCCACTTCGTTACGCTGTAAATGCGCGACACCCAAGCCAGTTCCGGGACCTACAACACTGATCAACCCATCGCCATTCAAGGGATTTTGCGGTCCGCAAATATGTGTGAAAGACTTCTGTTCCATCCCCGCGATAGCGTGCGCCGCGGCGCCGAAGTCATTGACCAAGGTAAAGCGATCCAGTTTCATATCTGATGAAAGTAATGACGGTTGAATTATCCAACTGGAGTTTGTTAGTTGCATCACATCATTGTGGATCGGCGCTGCTAGGGCAATAGCACCCTCTTTGGGTAGACGTTGACCAATTTGATCGGCGTAAGCCTCCCATGCGAGTTGAAGCGAAGCATGTTTATCAACACGCATCTTGATGACGTCTTTCACTGTAATTGCGTCGATTTCTGCCATATGCGCAATCGCAAATCGGGCGTGTGTACCGCCGATATCAACAACGGCAATCTTTTGATCATCACTCATTCGGACGCCCCATCATTGTTTCGCAACCACAATGACAGTATTGTCGTTGTGATTTAGTCTTTGAGCAAGGTTTATGTTGGCTCTGATCAATTGGAGGGATGGAGTAACTTGTGCCCCAATGCGGAGAAAGTTCGTATCAGCTGACCGTTGTTTGTTTTGTTAGCCCAGAAAAACTTTTTGGAAATCATTGCAATGAGTGATGACGGTTGCATCGGCCTTTGGGGCGTGCCGAGTTTCCGGCTCAGCGTGGGTGATGGCGAAACTGATCTGGCGGTGCAGGGGCAGGGCCGGTTGCGGCTGATCACTGCTGACATCCGGCAGCGCGCTGCAGCGATAAAAAGGTGATCTGCGAAACAACCCAACAAATATTTTGGCAAGCGTTTGTCCATTGCTTGAGATGGGCCAAGGGGAATGCAATGGCGAAAAATCGACTGCGAAAAAGTCCGAATAGAGACATGAAAACCCCCATACTGATGGCCGTCGCCAGCGCGCTTTTGTTCAGGCCTGTTGATGTCAAATTACAAGCGATTGATCAAATATGAGAAAGATGCACTGAACGCGATCCTGCCGAAATCGGTTCAAAAAGATAAACGATGCAGTCACGCAATATTGCTCGCAACAAGTTTCGATAGCCGGCGGCTTTTCCGCCATGATGAGGGTTTAAGCTATAAATAGGTCATGGCCACAATGTCACAAATGGTGCGCAAACTGACCGACCATATTGAATGCTAGTGCGCGGGGAAAGTAGGAGAACTCTTGCGAGAAGGAATTGGGCTGAACAAGAGAGTTGTTGGGCTTCTATTCTCACCGAAACCGCTCCCGTTTCCGATAATCCGGTACATGGAAGAATCGCTAAATAGACAGCGGTCTATGTTGCATTAATCTATTGAACCATTCAGAGCCTCTGTTGTCTGGTTGCGGAATCCTAGTGCTGAAAAATCACAGAAAACTGCCTATCACGCACTAGCGTTCGAGAAGCCAAATCATTCAATTTCAATAGACTGTGTGGTGACGTTCTGCTTCTTACAGAAAGTGAACTCAATGAGCAAAATACCGCTTGAGATTACTGAACGCTTGACGTTTTTTTAAATGACAGATGAACTTTTTTGCGATCAACATATGCCAAGATCTTCGGCATCCGTTATGCTGGCTGGCGTTGGCTAAAAGGCAACTGAACAACCGCTATCAACCCTTTTGGCTCGTTCGGTTCAAGCCTCAAAACACCATCGTGACCATCTACAATAGCTTTGGTTATAGCGAGGCCGAGGCCAAGCCCCCCTTGCTCACTTTCTCGAGCTTCTGAAAGACGAGTAAAGGGGTCAAAGACGTCAGCTATCTGACCATCTGGAATACCAGGTCCCTCATCGAGCACCCGGATTTGAATATACTCATCGCCTTTGATGAGTACCACATCTGCACTACCACCGTATTTTATCGCATTGTCAATCAAGTTGCGAACCGCGCGCGCAAGGGCGATAGGACGACAATGAGAATGTAAGTTATCTTCACCTTTAAAACGGACTTTTTTCCCGAGTTCGTCAAATTCACTACACTCACTTTCAATGAGCGCCCGCAGATCGACATATTGTTTTGGTTCAGACCTTGATTCTCCGCGCACATAGTCAAGCGCGGATGCTGTGATGCGTTCCATTTTTTCAATGCTGGCGATGATTTCTTCGCGCGCTTCGTCATTTTCAATGAGTTCGGCCTTTACCCGCAGAGCCGTGAGCGGGGTACGGATATCATGTCCAACCGACGCCAACATCTGTGTGCGTCGCTTCACTTCGTCGCGCACATCGCGTTGCATTGCATTAAACCTTCGAATGGCATGCCTGATATCGGTTGGCCCACTTTCTTCGACCTCCTCTAATTCCAGATTGGTGCCAAATCTCGACACCGCTTTCGTCAGGTTGGAGAGGGGGCGTGTAAGACGACGAATGAAAAAGAGTGCAGCTATACCAACCAAAAGGAAAAACAGGCCGAACTGCATTGCAGAATAAATTGACTCATCGTCAAATTCGAATTTTTGGTCAGAGACGCTTAGGTTCAACCATTCTCCTGTTTTGAGACGGACACTGATGACGATGCCGTTGTTCGGAAAGTCAATCCCACCGGGATCACATTCGGTAAAAGCAAAGTCTTTTTCGCTAAAGGTAGCATTCGCAACAGATATGTCGTCCATCGACTTGTCCAGAGACAAGGAGCCCGCAGTCGTTTCCAGACTGGTTAAAATGAAACGCTGAATATCGTTAGTGATCTTTGTTTCCGCCGGAGGCGCGTACGGATCGTCCGTTAAAGTGTATCCATAATTGCAGGATGAAATTGTTTCCACAAATCCTTGCATTTCTTCGGGTCTCATACGATCCAGGCTTAGAAGTCTGATTGCGATTGTCTTGGCTGTGTCTCCGCTTTTCGCCCGCTCCTCAGCGGTGCGATTTTGGGTAACCTGATAGACAGTTGATCCAATCAACAGGGCGACGAAAGCCAGAAAAAGAATCACAAAAATCTGGTTCTCGGCTGAGCTCAGCGAAAATCGGGATCGTTTCTCGCTCATGACCAGACAAGCTCCGCCGCAAACACATAACCGCCGCCCCATTCCGTCTGAATAATCGTCGGTTTCTTGGCGTCTTTTTCAAGTTTTCGCCGCAGGCGGCTGATCTGGTTGTCAATCCGGCGATCAAATACGGGAACACTGACTCCGCGTGTGAGATCCAGGAGTTGATCTCTGGAAAGGGTGGTACCTGCATGTTCGATCAATGCCAGAAGGAGGGCATGCTCTCCTGAGCTCAATGGTACAATCAGTTCATGTGGGCCAACAATCTGTTTTTGCGAAAGGTCAAACTGCCAGCGATCAAATCTGACCGTACCATTCAGACGCTCCGAGCGCGGCGGCAGCATTTGGGTGCGCCGGAGTACGGTTTTGATACGAGCCTTGAGTTCTCTGGGGTTAAAGGGTTTTGAAACATAATCATCGGCGCCCAGTTCCAATCCGACAATTCGGTCGGTGTCGTCCTTTAATGCTGTTAGCAAAATAATTGGTATCCGCGTGCTCGCCTGCAATCTTTTGCAAATAGAAAATCCGTCTTCTCCAGGCATCATTACATCAAGCACAATCAGGTCAATACTTGCTTTGGACATTATCTTGTCCATCTCACGCCCATTCTCAACGTGGCTGACCCGATACCCGCTCTCGCCAAGATACTTTGCGAGCGGACGCCGGATATCGCTCTCGTCATCAATGATCAGAATATGTGGGCTTTGCGCTTTCAGCATAGGTTTAAGGTCCAGCATTTTTTGACAGTAATATCTGAATGGGCCGCTGCGCGGTCAGGTTTTTTGTATCAAAATGTCTCAAAATCGAATCTCGAGAAATTCTGATACAATATTGATGTTGGCTTGACGTCGATGACTGCATAGCCTCCGTGATATGAACATTGATATCATGCCAATCAAGCAATTCGAAAATGGTAGAGAAACTATGGAAAACGTACGAACAAAAATCGCTGTTTTGATTTGTTTGCTCATGCAACCCATTGCCAGCGCGCAAGCCAGCGAGCTCAAACCTTATGAAATGCCAAGGTCAGAGGTCGTCCCGATCCAGGAAAGCGGCACGGACCGACAATATGAACTCTATATCAAACTGCCCGAAGACTATGCGGAAAATACCGACACCAGATACCCAGTGATCTACACAACCGATGCAGAGGTGCACATGGATATGCTGTCTGGTTCCACCGAGTTTTTGATGCCAGAAGTAATATTGGTCGGCATATCATATCAGAAAAACCACGAAGACCAGCGGGTTAACATCAGCAGGTTTCGAGACTACACGACGGTTGAGTCAACAAACCCAGAAACCCAAACCAGATATCAACCCGGGCAAGCCAGCAATCACCTCCGTTTCATTCGCGACGAGGTCATTCCCTATGTCGAGAAGAATTATCGAACGAACCCGGCTGAACGCTCTTATTTCGGTTATTCTCTGGGCGGAGCATTTGGCGCCTATATCCTGCTATCAAAACCCGACAGTTTCAAAAATTATATCCTGGGTAGCCCCGCTTTTAATGACCGTAGTGCGAAATATATCGATGAACTCGAAGTTCAAATGGCACCTGAACAGCAGAAGATGAATGCTAATGTTTTTGTGTCCCTTGGCGAAAAGGAAGAAAACGCGAAGGAACGGGTTGAGGGTCTGATGTCGGTGCTGAAGCGGAGAAGCGGATCAGGAGTGGCGCTTACGGGCCTCGAGATAATCGAAGAATCGGATCATAGCGCGGCCTTTCCCGAAACCGCGATACGCGGCGTTAGATGGTTGGCAAAGCTAAACACCGTCACAAAACCCTATCTCGGACAGAAGTTACCCGGTTTAATTCCTGAGGCCTTCGCTCCCGGATTGGTTTCGACCGAGAGGTGGGAATATGGCGGTGTATTCTCTCCTGATATGAAAGAATTCTATCTCTTGAAGGATGATGAAAATGAGCAAACCTCATTTGTCGTCTTTCAATATGAGAGCGGGGAATGGCGTGATTCCCCCATATCCCGAAGAGTGGGGCAACCCTTCATCTCTCCGGATGGCGAAACCATGCATTTGGGCAAGCGATATAAAGAGCGTACCGAATCTGGATGGTCAGAGATCAAAAACCTAGGGGGCGAATTCGAAGACATTCGAGTCATGCGCCTTACCGCTTCAGCCAAGGGAACGTACTATTTTGATGAGGCGGGGACAGATGGAGATGGACGCATTCGATATTCACGATTGGTAGATGGCAAAAGAGAAACCCCAAGATTGGCGAGCGAGGTAATCAACACAGGAACATGGCTAGCCCATCCTTTCATCGCTCCAGATGAGTCTTATATCTTATGGGATGGTAGAAAAGAGGGCGGCTTTGGCAGTTCTGACATCTACGTCAGCTTTCGACAGCAAGATGGCTCATGGGGTGATGCCATTAACCTGGGCGACAAGATAAATACTGATGCCTGGGAGGCATCTGCGAGTGTGACGCCGGACGGAAAGTTTCTTTTCTTTCACAGAACCGTAAGCGAAGGCAATGTGGATATATTCTGGGTGGATGCGCAGATTGTTGAGAACTTGCGGTCCAGACAATAGATCGATGAGAAATTATCATTGAAGATTCAAATCACGGCGCCCCATCCCCCCTCGAACGCAATTCGCGGTGTCAATTCGCTGGCGAAGCTAAACGATGGATGATCCTCCGCAGTTTTTGAAAGATGGAAAAATGAATAGTTTTAGGAGATTGAAATGACCACCGGTTCGAAGTTCAAAACATTGCTCGTCGTTTTGTTAATGGGCAGTGCTGCTGCCGCAAGCGCCGAAGAAAGTAACGGCCTTGCTCCGGAGGCTACGGCTGCTCAGGCCGAACTCTCATTCAGGGATATTCCGCTTCTTGAGAGCGCTTTTGTCGACACGTCGCCAGCAGACAGAGACGATGGTGTTTCGGTGGGCGAATTGAGCATCGACGGTGGCAAGAAAGACAATATTGTCAAGCTGGCCCGGGAGATTGCTGATGGTGAACACGGTAAATACGACAGTCTGCTCATCGCCCATAAAGATAAGCTCCTGTTTGAATCCTATTATCTGCGTGGGCGCATCAATCTGGCGCACGGCCAAGCGTCAGCCACCAAAGCCCATACTAGTTTGATATTGGGCCGCGCGATCCAGCTCGGGTATCTGACCATGGCCGATCTGGACAAGCCGTTGATTGATTTTCTGAAAGACCTAGACCGGACAAAACTTGTCGAGGGCGCAGAAAAAATCACGCTCCACAAGGCTCTCACCATGCACGGCGGGCTTAAAATCAATCGTGAAAAATGGGAAGAGGTCGAGAAAGACCCTGCCCCGCTTCAAGGCCAGGGTCTGGTTCAAACACTTCTTGAGCATTCAGAACCTATCACCGGAGAGTCCCAGACCTACCTGTATGGCAATTTCAATCCAATGTTGGTGATGACGGTCATTGATGCTGTCGTGCCCGGAACCGCTGAGGACTTCATCAAAAATGAGGTTTTGGACAAATTGGGTATCACAAATTACAACTGGGGCACCCATGTAAGCGGCCTGCCACAGGCGGGTTCGAGGGCGAGCATGACATCACGTGATATGCTAAAATGGGGCAGTATAGTCCTCAACGAAGGCAAATTTAACGGTGAACAGTTCGTTTCTGCAGACTATCTCGTCAAAGCCACCAGCGGCCTCGTCAAACCGACCGAGGATTGGATACCGGACACCTATCGCTACGGCTATTTTTTCTATCAAACGCCTGTAAAGGTTGGCGACAAAAGTTATAATGCCACCTTTGCCTGGGGCGGGGGCGGACAACGTGTCATCGTGGTGGATGAACTTGATCTAACCATTGTGATCACAGGCCATGACAGGGAAGATCAAATCATGGCTCAAATATCAAATGTCGTCCTATCGGGATTTGCTGAATAAAGGTGAGTGGCTTCAGCGAAAACTTCCGATATCTCTATGAAAGCGGCCGATTGCAGACTGTTTGCTTTCCGTCAATGGCAAGCTAGTCAGTTGTCAGAACAGATTTCGTTTCATCCGTAGTCAAAATCGGCCCCGCTGCTTCACGTCGCATGAAGAGGGTAAAGAGGCTAGCGAGAAAGATCGTTATCCCAGCCATTCCAAATATCGCGGCGAAGCCACCCATCTCTTCAAGTGGGCCTAGTACGAAACCACCTATACTTCCCCCAAATGCTTGGTTTGCAATGATCAGTGAAAACGAAGTTGCGGCCACTTCTTTCGCACTAACCCGCATCGCCATGACGAGAAACGAAAGATAGAACAATATGATGAAAAGTGAGCTCGAAAGGAACCAGGCAATGAAGATCGTCTGGTTGGCCCATAATGTGTCGGCGACAGCATATCCGCCGAACAAGACGAGCCCAGCAAAGCCTCCAACCAACGCCATTGCCCTTGGACCATATCGATCGACCAAGACCCCGCCAACCAGCAAAGAGAGACCGCCGACAATAAGGTTGCTTATCCCTAACAGGTTGCCATACGCACTCTCACCCCATCCCAAAACGCGTGCGGCAAAGATCGCTGATCCTTGATCACTCAGTGTCTGATGAACTCCATATGTTATCAGATGGGCGATGATGCCCCTCTGCTACTCCGCTCGCGATTATAGTTCTCCTAAACAGGCCAAATTCACTGCGTAAATATTGGGGTTAATGATTGGTCCATTGCGCTGATCCGCTGGCGGCAACATACCCTATTGCTAGCGCGATCGTTGTTCTGGCCAGTTCATTCAACGTCTTCACCCCCAAGCTTCAACCGACAAAGCTCCGCCATAGGCAGAAACGGGTTTTCCGTACCGCACCGAAAAGTCTAACTTATCTGTGATTCCAATGCGCTATTGATGCCCGGAAATGGAACTTTGCGTCAACGGCGCTATCGTCAAAAAAGCGTCAATAACGACCTATTTGTTGCCCGAAGGCTTGGGCAGCAGGTCCGGTCGGTCATATTTGTCCCAAGCCGCAACCATGCCGATGCGCTGGGCAAAATCCATGAAGTCGGGATCCAAACAAACTCGATTGATCGGCTCTGCACCGGTCTAGAGTGACATGAAGCCGAGGAATTTGGCGGGTGTTATCCGCTTGCCAGGGAGTTTGCAATATTTGGCCTGTTTTCGACCATCCACTGCTCTGAGTCTCCAGCATTTCCAGGGCTCTCAAAGGAGATTTCCCTAGAGCCTGTAACAAGGAAACAATTTGAACGATGAGGGAATGAAATTGACATAAAGCTTGTAATTGATGTATACAAAAATTTGTACAATATTTTGTTATAATTCACTAAGGATTTACGCACCAATGTCTCAAGAAGCTTTCGCTTATGCGGCAGATATTCGACCAGCATTTTTGGCCCATATGGCCAACCGCTTGGATAGAATAATCTGCAAGCAGACCAAAGATCTTTTGGATGAAGCAGCATTAATCGCTCCAATTACATGCCTGTCGATAATAGTTTTTCTAAAAAAACATGGATCTGGGACAATCGCTGATATTGCGAAGGTAGATGGGCAATCACATCAGTTGATTCAATCTCGTACAAATCCGCTGGAAAAACTAGGCCTCATAGAATCAACCATCGATGCAATCGATAGTCGATGCCGCATTTTGAGGTTGACGAAACAAGGAAACCGCGAGGCTGTAAAAATCGAAGAAATATCCAGACAAGTTGCTGGAGATCTCGTGGCGATGAATTCAGTTCTCGGTGCCGACCTTATGTCGTTGCTTGAAAAAGCGGAACAATATCTCATTCGAAACCCTTTAAGCATTGCTGGTGGAGTATAATATGTGCCCATCTCTCAAAACGGCCTGTTGTGGTTCTGTTACGATGATGCTGGTGATGTTTTTGGTTTCCTGCTCTACATTACAACAAGACGTAAAAGGATGTTCATTTGGAGTATATTCAAATGGGCCGAAAAAAATTGTGCTTTCAGACGGTACTCGCGGCGATGGTCCGCCTCAAACGGCTTATACATTTATCGATGGCAGGCGGGGAAATTTGGATGCGCAGGCCGCCGAGGTAAAGTGTGAGTCAGGAGTAATCTACGACAGCGCATTCCAGCGATATCAGCAAGTAGCATTGAACGAGCAGGATGTTACTTTTGAAAGCAATGGTTCGACATTATTTGGTCGATTGATCACCCCTCAAAACCCGTTAGGTCCGACAAACCCCCTCGCAATATTTGTCCATGGATCTGAAAGAACGCCAACAGTGGGGCACTCCCGATATCCTTGGATATTAGCGGCGCAAGGTGTGAGTGTGTTTGTTTATGATAAGCGCGGCACTGGAAATTCTGAAGGAAGTTATACACAGGATTTCCAAATACTCGGTAATGATGCAGCCGCCGCATTTCGAGCAGCGAAAAGGGCCGCCGATGGCAACTATGATCGCATCGGATTTTTCGGTGGCAGTCAGGGAGGATGGGTTGCTCCTTTGGCGGCAACAAAGGTCGAGGCTGAATTTCTGGTTGTTGGTTTTGGCTTGATTCTCTCTCCTGCAGAGGAAGACGCTGAGCAGGTCTTTGAGGAAATGCGGAGGATGGGCTTTGGTTCCTTGGATATAGCAAAAGCCAAACAAATAACGGATGCAACAGGCGAAGTAGTCGCATCGCATTTCAGTACAGGTGTCGACCAATTGCTTCAGTTGAGAAATCAATTTGGAAATGAGGTATGGCTGAAGAGGATTGAAGGAGAATATACCGGCTCCTTAATCAGGGCATCTGAGCAGGATTTGAACGAAGGTCACGCGCCCGGCTTTGAAGATGACAATGTAGACTGGCGCTATGACGCAGCTGCAGTGATCAAATCACTTTCTATCCCTCAGCTTTGGGTAATCGCCGAAAATGACAGGGCGGCACCAGGTCAACTAACCTACGATAGGCTGCGAGAAATGCAAAAAAACGAAATGCCAATTACAACTGCGCTGTTTCCAAACACGGATCACGGTATGATCGAATTTATCGAACTTCCGGATGGGAAGCGCCAATACACGCGCTTCACAGAGGGTTATTTTAGACTAATCGCCGATAATATGAATAGCAAGACTGCAGCGCCATACGGAAGTGCGCAAATCGTGTTTGCGCCAAAAGAAAGACAATGATTGGATGATTGTACGGACAATCTAGTGTCCGCTTTTTGGGATGAAGCAGTCATAATACGAGTATCCACTATGGGCGCAAAAGCGGAAATTAGAAAAATGCCTGACCGTATATTGCGCGTTATGTCTTGACCGGGGCTGATCCACCAAAGCCCAGAACCGCAATCATCGGCAGCAAAATCAGCACATCAGCACCCAGTGCGAGGATGAAGATCACGATGCAAAGCACACCGAAGTAGGCAACGGTCGGCATGACGCTAAATAATGTCGCGATCAGGCCAACCGATAGCACAAGCGTCGTTGTGATCAGGGCCGGTGCAACATGTTGCATGATTTGAGGCAGGTCCTTCACCGCAAAACTGTTGGGATGGTTGGCGCGTTTGATCTGTAACCGGTTGAGCACATGAATTGTATCGTCTACCGCAACTCCGAACGCAATGGAAAGGGCAAGGGCGCTAGTAAATTGCAATTTCCATCCACTGAGCATCAACAATGCTCCGACCGTCAGGATCGGTAAAATATTGGGAATGATCGCCGCGACACCATAGCGCCATCGACGAAACCATAGTGCGATCAGCAAAGGACAAGCGAAGGCGGCGATGAGGAAACTGATTGTTAGTTCGCGGATCATTCGGTCGGATTGTATCGCCGCGAGAGCGGCAAGGCCGGTTACGGGTTCTGCTTGTAGTTCATCCAAGTCCAACTTCGCGACTTCCCGATTGATTCGCGCTGCCAGGGCTTCAGTTTGTGATGACGGATTGTCGCGGATCAAGACAAGGATTTTAAAACCATCCTCGTTTCGACCAATAAGATCATCGAGTGCACGCTTTGGTAACTGCTGGAGAAATTTGTTTATGTCACCGACCGTAGCAGCGGGGTTATTTTGCACCAGCAACCGTTGCAAGCTAGCCAGTGAAATGATCGTTTGATCCGGGAATTTGGTTTCTAGAGTGCTGTGTGTTTTTTCCAGTTCTTCGAGTTTCTTCTTTGACAATAACGTTCCGTCATCTGTCTTCTTTAGGACAATATCCAATGATTGCGTCGGCCCCGAGATATTCTCCGCCTGGCGCAAAGCCAGAAACATAGGATCATCCTCGTGCAGATATTCGCTAAACTGATGAGTTGTCTGCATGGGTAGGAATTGAGTCAGCAAAGCGATGGACAGGATGACACTGCCGGCCACGACCGCATATTTTTGCCCCACTAGCCATTTTGAGAGACTTCCAATCCTGTTGGCCCATCCTGTTTGCGGTTGCGTCTTTTTGGTCATGGCTTTCTGAACCGGACCGTAATCCCATGTCAGAGCATAAACCAATGGGTGGATCACAATCACGCTGAACAAAGCGATCAGCATACCCGCAATACCGGCGATAGCGAACCCGCGGATCATTTCTGAATCGGAATAGAAAAGACTGGCTAACGCAATTATTGTGGTCAGACTGGTTAATATGCAAGGCGGCCCCATGGAGCGCATCATTGAACCAATGGCTTCTCGTTTACCCATGCCCGCAGCGGCATTTTTCCGCAATTCATGGGTCATGTGAATACAATCCGCCATCGCTAGAACCAAAATCAACACAGTGACCGTGTTCGAAATGACGTTCATCTCAAAACCGAGAAGGCCGAAACTGCCGAGAGTAAACAGCAGCGCAAAGGTCGGTGCCACGCCGTTGAGCGCACCAATCAAGATGCTACGGAATAAAATGAGAGTAACCAGCGAACCCAGAACGCCGCCAACCATGCTGAGAAGTATTTGTTCCGATGCAAGATTAGAAACAATGCGATGACGCATAGGAAGAAGACCCGTCATCTGAACCGACATGTTTCCTTGAATCGAGGCGGTGTCCATCAGCTCTGTCAGCTCGGCGATTAAGGGAGCCACATTGTCCAGGTCGGTCATTCGGTCTTCAACGGAAAAAAGAATCACCGTCTCGTTGAGCTCTTCATTAATAAGCGGCACCAACTTTTGATTAGAATCCCGCCCGGCACGCAACGGCATCTCCATATTCGGATAAGATGATAGGTCGTCCGCGATCAGGGTTTTGTATTCGCCCGTGTCAACGTCAAATTCCTGTTGTGAAAAAAGGGAGACTGCGATTTCAACGCCTTCGATTAACTGTCCGTCGAGGACAAAATCTCGCAATATTCCCAATTGCGTCTGATCAAAAGATTTTGGCGATTGTGCGACAATCAATATGTCAGTGTCCGATTGGGGGTAGTTCTGAACATGCTGCTGATATTGTCTATATTCAGACGAAGAAGATACGAAGATATCGCGTGCGCCATCGCGATATTGAATCTGGGTTGCTGAATAGGCTGCCCCCACGGTCAAGATTACCATCAGCGCCGCCAACCACTTCTCACGGACCAAAATAAATGAAGCCAGATACTGAAGAATCTGATGTAGTCTTATAATCGCCCGAGCCCCCTCATTCCAAGACAATGCAATTATTGGCAGATCGTCAAATGTAATATACGCAGCTATTCGTATATCGCGAATTCAAGGGCTTTTCTATTTCCGACATCGGGTCGCGAATAATGGGAAGCAAGGGTATATGCTTTGAAATTCACTTGTTGGTATTCAGGTTTTTCCGCCGCACACTTATCGATTTTCGCCGCGGCGCTGGTTCTCGCCAACGGGATATTATTGTCGGATAGCCAAGCAAAAAGCGATGTGCCAGTACCACTATCGCAATATGCTGGAAAATGGACCGGAACCGGTTGGGGCAAGCGCGATAGTTCTGCTGCACGTGAGGCGGTTAGATGTCGTATGACCGTGAAATCCCGCAAGGCAACGCGCAAACTGGTCTTCAGCGGGAAATGCGCAGCGACCAGCCGCACTTTCACATTGTTAGGGCATTTAGCTCACTATCCTGGAACCAACAAAATGACCGGACGCTGGGTCAATCCCGACGGAGTAGGCTCAATGAATATTGTCGGTAAACGCCGGTCCAATATATTGAGTTTCGAATTTCGAGCTAAGGATAGAAAATCAGGAAAAAAGCAGATGTTCAGAAATCGCTGGATCTTGCGCGGCTCGCAATTTTCAATTCATACCGACCAGTTGACGCCTGCCCAATCGACAATAGGTAGCATCACATTTAACCGGAAGAACTGATATGGCTCGGGGGAGGGAATTGAACATCGCCAGTCAACCGTTGCAAGCTGGTAAAATGAACCAGCTTGGGAATTTCTGTCTAATACTGGTCGCACTGGCTTGGCTTGGCAACGCCATCTACGCATGGGGCGCTCCTGATGGAATGCTGAAAAAATATTCTCCTGCACTTGTCGCTAGTTCAATGATCGCCTTCGTCATATTGCATGGTAGCCACCAATGGGGAAGACAGCGGGTGCTGTCTTTTGCAATCACTATTTTCTGCGTTGGCTGGATTTTCGAAACGATCAGTATCAATACCGGGTTTCCTTTTGGCAATTACACCTACGGTGAAAAGATGCGGCCCTTCTTTGGTGATGTTCCGGTAGCGGTCATGCCGGCTTATTGGGTGATGGCTTATGTTTGCTGGTCACTTGCTTTGCTGCTTCGAAAACGGATCGATGGTCCAATGGATCGGAGTTTCGTGATGAGCGTGCCGATTATAGGGGCGCTGTTGATGGTGATCTGGGACCTGTCGATGGACCCACTTCGCGCCATTGCTGAGCAACGTTGGCACTGGCATGATGGCGGTTCCTATTTTGGCGTGCCACTCACGAATTTTCTTGGCTGGTTTCTGGTCACTTGGTTGATGTTTCAGATTTTTGCTCTTCTGGTTTTGAAAACTGGCCGTAATGCGCCTTCACGCATAGTGGTAGACAATCGGAAATACTGGCTCTCGGTTCCACTGATGTATTTGGCTTTCCCGATGGAATATCTGCTCAATCCCATATTCGCCAGCGCGTTGGGAAATGCCAATCTACATGATACGGGGATGATATCGACAGCCGTATATTTCGAGATAGCGGTGATCACCTTGCTGACGATGGTACCAATTTCATTAGGCGCAATGGCTCGCTTGCGCCGAGCAAGCGAACAAACCATAGCGGTGCAAGTGAAGATTGTTACAAACCGGGTCAAAGGATGATCGTACAATTGTCGTCAGGCGGTTCGCTTTCCGATGTTGATCGATCACGGATATGTGATCTGGCCGCTGAACAAGCATATGCGGAACTGGCGGTGGCGGTCGACTGGCTTGAATCTCAAGCCGATGAACCCGGCCTAAGGATCCATTGCCTGTTTGCGCGGCTATACCTTTATGACACCAAACACTGGTTCAATACGCCGGTTCTTGATGAAGATTCAGAGTTTCTGAAGCTGTTCGTAGCACGGTTCATGCAAGGTTATTTCAAACAAGTCATCGAAGTGGCAAAAACAGGAGAGGGTTGTGGTAACGGGAGCTGGGCGAGCTATTTCAAGCGCACCGATAAGTTAACAATGCGTAGCAATATCTTCTCGCATTTGGTAGTTGTCGTTTTGGCTTTCCATACGCAAATCTGCTGTGATATTTCGAAGGCTCTCTATTTATCGGCCAAAGACCATCAAGCGTTGTTCGGGCGTCCTGTTGAACTGACAAGAAACCGGGACTTGTTTTTCCACCCAGCGAATCGAGCAGTGTTTCAAGGTGCTTTGCTGGAGTTTATTTCGTTTCACCGGATACATCAAAGTGTGTTTCGCCGCCTGACATTGAGTTTTTTCGTCAAGATTCTAGGAATGACACGCGGAATTTGGTGGCCCGTACTTAACGGCTGGCGGCGAAAATCATGGGAAGCTTTCGAAACAAAGATCAAACAGCACCCACTTCAATGACCATTTGATCTGCTAAACATTCAGATTCTAATGTCCACTTTCGGGAATCAGCAGACATTAGTGCTGTGTCCGTGATATCCCGAAAGCGGACACTCGATCAAATTTACTTTAGACAGTTTCACCGCGCTGATAGCGATCCAATTCATCGGGATCAAAACCTTCGTCATTGTCAATCAACGGATCGCGCAAAAAGTCTTCCTCTGGGGGGAGCGTGGTGGCGCGGTTCACCGCCCATCTGCAGGCTTTGTCGAGCAGTGACTTGTTGTAGGAACTGCGTTTCGCCATCCACATCATCAACGCCGCTGACCGTTCCTGTTTTCGAAGTATTTTCTGGTCTGTACTCATTCCGCTGGCTCCATGGCAGAGGTTGGAACATCCGACCGCTCCGACTGTGCCACTTTGTTGATCCGGCATGGCACGCCTTTCAAATGCGGTATGCCTTGCTCGCGATCGAGATAGTCTTCATCATCCCGGCAAAGCTGTGCATCTGCGTATTTGAGCGCGCCTGAGAGATGACCAGCACCTTGCTTCATTTCCGGTTTCCACCAACCGTGGGGGATACGGATTAGATCGTCGGGCATGGCTTCTTTGATCGCCACCTTGATTGAAATTTTGCCTAACTGATTTTCAACTTCAACCCATTCATCCTCTTCGAGTTGAAATTGCTTAGCAGTTCCCGGGCTGACAAACACCAGCGGTGCGGGATGCCTTTTGCGCATCTCGGGAATGTGACGGTGACCTGTCTGAAAATATCCATCTTCCCGTACTCCTGTAAACAGTTTTAGTGGATATTCAGGATCGACCGATGGTTCTTCCCGAAAATAAGGCAGGGGATCGAAACCGAGATCTTCTAGTATAGATGATTTCAACTCGACCTTTCCGCTGGGTGTTGCGAAACCATTTTGTTCATATTGCCGGAACTTTGGTGGGGCAAAATAGACGTCCGTCTTCTTGACCAATTGATCGAACGTCATGCCCGTCCTCTCAAGGCGATAGTCGTAGAAATCCTCGAGTGTATTCCATGGAACCAATTCTGATTTGTCCAGAGAGCCCGCGATTAGTTTCCAGAATTCGAATGTACTTTTGCATTCACCAGGAGGCTCCATGGCTTTTTCCGATGGACGAACGGTGGACATCCAGCCAAAACTATCCATCAGCCATGGACGTTCCAACCAACTGTCTCCTGGCAGCACATAATCGGCCAGTTGCGCCGATGGAGTCATGAACTGTTCATGCGCGACAATAAGATCCTGGTTTATCATGGCTTCGATGATCAAGGGCATATTGGCGTAGCTCATCATCGGATTATTACCGAGGAAGAAAAAGGCCTTTACCGGATAGGGCCCCTGTCCAGCCATTGCCCGAAAAGTGGCCGATGGCGTTGCCATGTGGCAACCCATAACCAGATTTGCATATTCCTGGCCATAGACGCGCTTTGTCGGTTCTCGAAAAGCCTCCTGCCCACGATAAGTAAACGCGGGATGCTTGTCAGACCCTAATTGTTTGGCCTTTTGTTCGTCCGACAAGACATGATGCATTTCGATGGCAGATTCATTGATGACGTCGGGGTTAAAACCTTCGAGCCGTTCGCCGCCCGGTACGTCTATATAACCACAGATCGAGCGCAATATGCTCTGCAACCGTATGGCCGAGGTACTATTGCGCTGCATGTCGGTAATCGGTGTCCATGGAATGATGGAAGGCCCTTCAGTCGCATACATACGGGCAGCCTTGGCGATCATTTCCGGATCACATCCGGTTAGTTTTGCGACTCTTTCCAACGGATATTCATCAACACGCTTGCGCAGGTCGTCAAAACCAATCGTCCAGTTTTCAACGAATTTCTTGTCATATAGCTCTTCATCGAGAATGACTTTTAGCCAACCGAACATCATCGCTGCATCGCTGCCAGCTTTTAGAGGCAGCCAGATATCTGCGCGCTCCGCGCTTGAACTTTTGCGAGGGTCCGTAACAATCAGTTTGGCACCGCGCGCCTGCGCTTGCCGGATGAAGTTATACATCGGCGTCCAACTGTGACGGCGCGGATTATGGCCCATTAGGACGATGCATTTGGTATTGGAAAAATCCCCAAACGGAAACCACCCGTAAGTGAAACGATTTACCGCAGCGGTGTTACCGGCACATAAAGCCACTCCGCTGACCCAGTTTGGCGAGCCGACATGGTTCATGATCCGGCGACCCAGTCCATGGTCGGTTGCCGTATTCCACTGGCTTGTTGAAACAGCCCAGGCTTCTGGACCATGTTTTTCGATAATGGCTTTCAAACGCTGACCGATATCAGCCATAGCTTCTGCCCAAGACACTTTTTCCCACTCGCCAGAGCCACGCTTTCCGACTCGTTTGAGAGGATGCATAATACGGGTGGGATCTGCGAGCCCTTTGGGTGCCATGATCCCTTTCATACAAATATTATCGCGAAAAATGGGATTGTCCGAAGAACGCACTTTGACAACGCGCCCTTTCTCGACTTCCGCCACAACGCTGCAGGCAATATCGCAAGTCTGGCAGATTGTACGTTTTGTGGTGACGCCGGGCCGCACTGCCCGCTCTTCAAATTTAGCATCAGCAATGGCTTGCGGATCAAATGGCGGTGCTGCTGGCATGGTCGTCTCCCTAATCACTCAAAATCTAGTTAGTCTAAAAACTAGACTGAGTCGAGTCATTCTGTTATTCACCATGCAGATTGAACCAAAGAACGGACGTAAGTGGCAATGAAGTGGGATGAAGTTAACAAGCAACAATGCTCTGTGGCGCGAAGTTCATCGGTGCTTGGGGACCGATGGACATTGCTCATTTTGAGTGACTGTTTTTTGGGTGTACGCAACTTCGACCAGTTTCAAGAACGCTTGGAAATACCACGCACGACGCTCGCCAGTCGGTTGCAGAAACTAGAGCAGCATGATGTCTTGTATCGCAAGCAATATCAGTCAAGCCCGGATCGGTTCGAATATCGCCTGACCGACAAAGGGCGTGATCTTTATCCAGTTCTCTCGACTATCCTAAACTGGGGTGATAAATATTACTCGGATGAAGCGGGACCACCAATATTGCGGCGGCATGTTTCTTGCGGCCATGACATTCAGCCGGTTTTGCAATGTCCTGAGTGTGAGAAGACTGTTGATGCCCATAATGTCCATGCGCGAACTCGCCCGCAAAGTGGGGCGCATCCCGATGTGAGCCGCGGCCCTATTCAGCGCCGTGCCTAGTGTCTGCTTTTGTGTCCAAAGCGGACATTAGGGCCGGAGAACATGAATGACCGCTATTGGGTCGCTGGCAGGCAGGCTACTTTTGTTTTCCTAGTGTCTGCAACATCCCCAAAGCGGACGTTCCAATAGGATAAATGGAAGGTTGGAAACCGGGTGAAATCGGACGCTATCCATTGTTCCGATTTAATTGCCGTAATCCATTGACTGGCATTCCACCGCCACGTTGCACAGCCAGTGGCATGAACGGCTGCGCAGGTGTTGATTGTGCTGGTATTGTATTTTGCACCTTTCGTTTTTACTTCAGTACGATGAGCTGGTTGTCCTTCCTCCTTGGTGCATTGGCAATTGTCGCAGTGCTTTTGTATTGGCGCTGGGCGAGAAAGCGTCGGCGCGAACAGCTGTTGGCGACACCGCTTACTTCAGAACAGCGCGAAGTGATAGCTAAGCTGGTGCCGATTGTGCGCCGGTTACCAGAAGCATTGCGGCCCAAGTTGGAAGGGAAGATCAATCTGTTCCTCGATCAGGTCACTTTCCGAGGCAATCAAGGTCTCGAGATAACCGAGGAAATCAGGCTCTCGATCGCCGCTCAGGCCTGCTTGTTAATCGCCAACAGTCCGGCTTGGTACAACACGCTCAGAAACGTGTTGGTCCATCCTACCGCCTTTCGCATACACCGCAACACTCATGACGGACTTGTCGTCCATGAGGACAGGCACTCGCTGCTTGGTGAAAGTTGGGCCAGGGGACCGGTTATTTTGTCATGGGAGCATGCGCTTCATGGGGGGCTCGAGGAAGACGATGGACACAACGTCGTCATCCACGAATTCGCGCACCAGCTGGACGGCCTGACCGGTGACACCAATGGCATTCCGATCTTGCGCAAGGGGCAAGCGTATGAGGGCTGGGAAAAAGCCATGTTGGATGCCTTCCACGAGCATGCGGAACGTGTTGAACGTGGACACAGCACCTTGATCGACCCCTATGGCGCAAACAACCATCAGGAGTTCTTTGCCGAAGCGATTGTCACGTTTTTTGAAAAACCCCAGTTGATGCACCGCGGTGAGCCAGCGCTCTATGCGCAGCTGTCTGAACTACTGGCGCTAGATCCCGCGCATTGGGATTAGGCAAGGCCGATTGTGAATTCCAGCAATCGAGGAATGCAGCCAAGATTGGAGATTAACCCTTCTCAGGATCATTATGGCATGATAAGTGTCATTAAAATTTACGGAGCATGATATGGCTGGCTGGAAGAAAATTACTCTTGGCGTGATGGCGGTGCTGATCGGCGTTGGCGTTGTCGGTTATCTTAATCGCACCAGTCTCATTCTGGCCTATATCAAAAATTTCACGCATCCGGAGGTTGCCGACAATCGGCCTGTGGAATGGAAGCAGGGGCCAGCTGAGGTCACTATCCCGCCAGCGGAACGCCCGCCCAATATCGTTTTCATATTGTTAGATGACCTAGGGATAAACGACCTATCTACCTTCGGTGGCGGGGTTGCAGGAGGGGCTGTCCCGACGCCGAATATTGACAGGCTGGCGGCTGATGGCGCGATTTTCAATCAGGCTTATGCCGGGCACGCGACCTGCGCGCCATCGCGCGCCATGCTGCTGACGGGGCGTTATCCCACGCGCACAGGTTTTGAGTTTACGCCGACACCATCCGGAATGGCGCCAATGGTATCGATGGTCGGCAAATCCATTCGCAGTGATCTGCCGCCCTCATTTTATGACGGGGCATTGGATGATACCAAGCCGCCTTATGAAGAACAGGGCCTGCCGTCTAGCGAGATCACTATCGCCGAGACTCTCAAGGAGAAAGGCTATCACACGGTCCATATCGGCAAATGGCATCTCGGCACGTCCCCTGGGTTCTTTGCGCACGATCAGGGGTTTGATGAAAGCCTGTTGATGCAGAGCGGCTTGTTCCTGCCCGAAGACGATCCTGGTGTCGTCAATGCAAAAGTTGAATTTGACCCCATCGATCATTTCTTATGGGCATCAATGAGCTTTGCTGCATCATTTAACGGCGGTGAGAGGTTTGAACCGGGCGGCTATCTGACCGACTATTGGACCGATGAATCGCTCAAGGTCATCGAAGCCAACAAGAACAATCCGTTCTTTCTCTATCTGGCGCATTGGGCGCCGCATACACCGCTGCAGGCGACCAAAGCGGATTATGATGCACTGTCGCATATCAAGGAACACCGGCTCCGCGTCTATGCAGCGATGATCCGGGCGCTTGACCGCAGCGTTGGCCGTATCATGCAGAAGCTTGAGGATGAAGGCTTGGCCGATAACACCATGATCGTGCTGTCGAGCGATAATGGCGGAGCAGGCTATATCGGTTTGCCCGAGGTCAATGCCCCCTATCGCGGTTGGAAAATCACGCAGTTCGAAGGCGGCCTTCGCGTGCCGATGCTGATCAAATGGCCGGGCAAAATCGCGCCGGGTACAACGGTTGATACACCCGTTGCGCATATCGATGTTATGCCGACACTCGCAGCAGCGGCAGGTGCGAACCTGCCCGACGGTGTAGCAATTGACGGGCTGAATATCCTGCCGCTTGCGCGCGGTAACGGTTCAATCAATCGCCTGAACGATGCGCTGTTCTGGCAAAGCGGGCATTCCAAGGCTGTCCGGGCGGGTGACTGGAAATTGCAGGTCAACGGGCGTTTGAAGAAGAACTGGTTGTTTGATCTCGCCAATGATCCGACTGAGCAGGTCAATCTGGCAAAGAAAAACCCGAAAAAGCTGGCTGAGTTGCGAGCATTGCTCGACGCGCATCACAAGAACCGCACGCCGCCACTATACCCATCGGTCACCGATATGCCGGTTATGATCGACAAGACGCTGGCAGAGCAATTTGAGCCGGGTGATGAATATGTCTACTCACCGAATTGAAGCTTAAAAATGGGGGAGGATTGCGATGGGTAAAGCTGAATGGATATGGGTTGCATTTCTGGCGATCCTATATGGCAGTTTCTGGATCTGGTATGGCGGCAACGGCGATCCGATTTCGCAAGCCGAGGGTGAGAAGATGCTGGGGCAGATTGAGCAGCTGCATGGCGTGAAATTTGAGGACACACCCGAAGGGAGCATGAGCCGCAACCTGCTGGCGATGCTTCCCAATGATGATGGCAAGGAATTTTATGCGGTCAATCTGGAAACGCGCAACAAGGGCGTGAAGGCGAAGGAAGCCGAGGTGCGATATGGTGAAATCGTGGTGCCATTATTGCTCGAACGTGGTGGTCACCCGGTTTTCGTGAGCGAACGGGCCGGATTGATGCTCGGTAAATATGGCGAACAAATCGACCGTGTTGCCGTTGTGCGTTATCGTTCGCTGCGCGATTTACTCGACATGATCCGCGACGAGCGGATGGTTGAGGGCAATAAGTTTAAGACCGCCTCACTCGCGCATACCGAGGTGTTTATCACCCGGCCAACCACTACATTTGTGCAGGTGCGGTTGATGGTGGGATTGCTGCTGTTCTTCATTGGTGTGCTTGGCTGGAAGCTGATAGATTGGCGGCAGAATAGAAAAAGAGACGCCGATGCTGGAGCCTGACAAGAATCTCAACCCGAAGATGATGGTCGATCCGCCGGGTTGGCTGCGCCACTTGATGCGGCGGCAGTTTGATAAGGTCACCGATCTTCGCAATGTCAACACGCGCCGCGAGAAGGCAGAAAAGAAACGCCAGAATAATGGCGAACCGCATGTGGTGGAATATTTCCATCAGCTGGATGATCCCTATTCGCATCTGACAGCGCAGGTGCTGGCGACCTTAGCTGAGCGCTATGACGTGGTGATCAAGCCGCATCTGATCCGGGCTTCTGGGGGCAAGAACCAGCCTGAAGCAGAGAAACTGGCCAAATGGGCAAGGCGCGATGCAGAATTGATTGCGCCACATTATGGGTTGGAGTTTCCGAAGGATGCACCAGTTAAACCTACCAATGAGAATATGAGTTTCGCAGCAGATATACTTGCAATTTATGACCCTAATAATGTTATCATCTTGTCCGATTTTGAAGAGTTTGCGATCAAGGTGCCTGAGGTGAGTAATGCCCTTTGGAAAGGTAAATTGGATCAATTTTCAAACTACGATTCAGAGCACCTAGATGGCTGTTTTACCCATATCTCGCTAGATAAAGGTGACGAACGCCTTGCCGAACTCGGTCATTATTCCGGCGCAACATTCTATTACGCAGGCGAATGGTATTGGGGCGTTGACCGCTTGTTCCATCTCGAACAACGATTGCGCGATCTGGGTATATGCAAAGAACCAAGCTTGCCATTCATCTGCCCCCGTCCGGACATTGATGTCAGCGGTGTGGATGCCAGCAAGCTGACACTCGATTTCTATCCCTCGCTCAATTCGCCTTACACCTCGATCATCTACGACCGCACAATTGCCCTCAAAAACGAATGCGGCATCCAGTTTAATCACAAACCCGTCCTGCCGATGATCATGCGCGGTGTTCCGGCTACGCGTGCAAAGGGCATGTACATCATCTTCGACACAAAGCGGGAAGGGGAGTTTCTCGGTGTACCTTTTGGCCCGATGATAACACCGATTGGCGAACCCACCCGGCAAGCCTATTCGCTGCTCCCCTGGGCTATGGAACGGGGGAAGGATGAGGCGCTGATGTCGTCCTTGTTGGCTCACGCGTTTTCAAAAGGAGTACCGCTCCACACCAAGAAGGGTATGAAGCGAGCGGTTGAAGCGGCGGGACTAGATTGGAATGAGGCGTCCAAGCATCTCGGCAACAATGACTGGAAAGCCATGGTTGAACGGCATCAGGATGAAATGGTTGATGGCCTTGGACTATGGGGCGTCCCCAGCTACCGGCTCAGCGGCGATGATGGGGAACCGGATATCGCGGTTTGGGGACAGGACCGGCTCTGGTTGATCGCTGCGGAAATCCGGCGGCGATCGAATAGCGGTAGGCTGGCGGATAAAGGCTAGAGATTCGGCATGATGAATGCCATAGTGTTGCCAGAATATAAGACGGGAAAAATATGGCCAAACTGAAAGCAGAACTAAGACCCGATACCGTCAAGGACAAACCACATCCCGATGGGCGGCGTCAGCGTAGTCAGGCCAGTCGTTCCAAAATTGTCTCCGCTTTCATGGCACTGATTGAGGAAGGTGACCCTGCACCGAGCGCTGCAAGGGTTGCCAAACGCGCGGGCGTCGGGCTGCGCTCGGTCTTTCGCCATTTTGATGATATGGATTCACTTTATGCGGAAATCGATAGAATATTGAATGAGCAATGGGGTCCCATTTTATCAAAGCCCTATGACTCCAGCGATTGGCGGCGGCAGTTGATCGAATTGGTTGAGCGCCGAGCCAAGGTGAATGAAGCAATCTATCCCCACCGTATAATGACCAGCTTGGCGCGGTTTCGCTCCGAACTGTTGATGTCCAATTATAAGCGGCTGCTAAAATATGAGAAGGATGCGCTGGGTGCGATTCTCCCCAAGTCCGTTCAAAAGGACAAGCAACGCAGCCGGGCAATCTTGCTGGCGACCAGTTTCGATAGCTGGCGGCTGTTTCGGCAGGACGAAGGGATGAGCAACAAGCAGGTTATCGCCACCATGTCGCAAATGGTGCGCGATGTCGTCGCGCAGATTGAAGATTAATGCGCAGCTGGATTGCGCTAGCAGCGATATTGTTTTGCGCGGCTTGCGGCGGTGCGGAAGATAACAAGACTGCCGAAGCCGTCCAGACAAACCAATGTGAAGGTGCAGCAAAGAGCGGAATGGTCTGGGTCCCTGGCGGCAGCTTCACCATGGGAGAAAATCCGCGTTACCGAGAGGAAGGTCCGCCTCGCGAAATCCGTGTGGATGGTTTCTGGATGGATAGTCACGAAGTCACTAATGCCGAGTTCGCCACCTTTGTGAAGGAAACGGGTTACAAGACGCTAGCCGAACGTGATCCACCCAAAATAGCAGGCGCACCTCCGGAAATGCTGGTGCCGGGGTCCGCTGTGTTCAATGTGCCGAGCGATGATGATCCGCGTTGGTGGCGCTGGGAGGTCGGGGCGCAGTGGCGCAATCCATCGGGGCCGGATGAAAATATCACCGGCAAAGCTCGGACGCCGGTTGTGCAGATCGCTTATGACGATGCGCTGGCTTATGCAAAATGGGCGGGCAAAGAACTGCCCAGTGAAGAGCAATGGGAATATGCCGCGCGGGGCGGTGACGAAGTGCTGCCGGAACCAAAAGACGATGATGGCAAGCCGCAGGCCAATTATTATCAAGGCGCGTTTCCAGCAAAAGACTTGGGTGAAGACGGCTTTGAGACCCGTGCGCCTGTGGGTTGTTTTAAGGCCAATGGATACGGACTATACGATATGCTTGGCAATGTCTGGGAATGGACCAGCGCAGACGGGTCGCGCGCAGATGCCAGTGAGGGCGTGAAGGTGATCAAGGGCGGTTCCTTCCTTTGCGCGGCCAATTACTGCGCCCGTTATCGCCCCGCTGCACGTCAGTTTCAGGAGCGAGGACTGGGCACTAATCATATTGGATTCCGACTGGTGGATAACAAACGTCCAGCGCCAAAAAGCCAATTCAAATTGACTCACTTTAATTGACACATATAGTGTCAATATAAATTGCATGGGAAGCTTGAATATGGACGTTTTACGCACCCCCGATAGCCGGTTTGAAAATCTCTCCGGCTATGATTTTAAACCCCATTATTCGGAAATAACCGCCGACGATGGGACGGCGCTTCGTATGCATCATCTGGATTAAGGTCCGCGCGATGTATGCCCGGTTTGTTCGGCAATCGGCGTTTCGCGCAATGCCAAGATATATTTTTCGAAAACTGCCTGTACTTCGTTCGCCATGAGTACCCATTTCGATAATACATGCTGCGCTTGCTGATTGCTTGCAATTGCTTTGTGGTCGCTGGCCGGAATTGGGGAACTTCAACACTCCTTTCCTACAACCCCCACCCCCTGATACGCTCCCCGGCCAAGCAATCGCTATAGCGCAGGAAGGGAAACCCGTGTCGCACCCAGAACCCATCACGCCATCACCCGGCGCGGCGCTTACTCCCACCCTTCTCCAAATGTTGGGAACGCTCCTTGCAGCGCGCGCAGGCGCGCACGCTGGCAGGACTAAACTTCCCTGGTTTTGTAATATTATTTCCCACAAGCGCGGGGGCGATAGGCCAAAAAGCCGGAGGGCAGGGGCGGAGGCTTTTTAAATCTTTAACACTGTCAAGATTGTCAACTTCGTTGGAGATATTCTCGGCGCTCCGGCTGAGGGGCTCGACTTTAGAATGATGCCCCGCATCATCCGCCGTCTGCGCTGTCAACTTCGCCCGCAGATTTTCGGGACGCTCCTGCAGCAATGCAGTTCAATAGAAACCCTTCGCTTCTTGGTGGCAAGTTTGGCAAGTTTGCAAGGAAAGGAAGCGCGAATATGAAGGGATGAGATTTGAAGGTGCCAATGATTGTGGAGGAATACACCCGCTCTTGCGATAGAGGATTTATTGGTCTGTGACGTATCCGATAGACTCCGCCCAGAGACCCTTGCTTGCGGTTGGGATTTTTTTGGGAAAACGTCTCCAGGACGTTTTCATTTTCCGAAAAAATGGTGACCCCTACGGGAATCGAACCCGTGTTTCAGCCGTGAAAGGGCCGCGTCCTAACCGCTAGACGAAGGGGCCGTACCAGTGCTTTGCAGCGTGCCTGATCGGCGAAGCCCGGCAATTAGGCATGTCGGAGGCTTTGGTCAACCCTAATCATGATGCTTTTTCAAGCTTTATCCATTTGCGCTGTGGCAAACAACCTGCAGCTTGTTTCCCTCGGGATCGCGGACATAGGCGCCGTAGTAGTTGGGATGGTAATGGGCGCGCAGACCAGGCTTGCCCTCGTCGCTGCCACCATTGGACAAGGCTGCATCATAAAAGGCATCGACCTGTTTGCGTGTGGTCGCAATAAATGCCGCATGTTGGCCATTGCCGTGGCTGGTCGGTTGACCATCAAAAGCAGGGCCGATGAACAGTTTTGGTCCGGTCGGTTCTCCCCAAGCCTTGCTTTTGTCATGTCCGAAAAGAACCGGATGACCAAGAACGTCCATGATCGCATCGTAAAAGGGTTCAGCCTTAGGAAAATCATCTATTCCTAGCGTGATGTGGCTGTACATGGCGATATCTCCTTAGTGTCAGTCTGCCCAAGCGGCGTCTTCTAGATGGATTTCCGCGGCGGGTCGGCTTCCCCAATCGTCTATCTTTGCGCGGCCAGCGATCCACAGTTTTCTACCACGCGGCGCGCTGAGCAGGGCTTGTCCCAATTCGGTTTCTGCCGCGCGAAAGGCGATGGTCTTGATCGAACCACCGTCATCCCCACCGACGATCATTCGGACATGGTCTTTGCCGACAATATCACATTTTATGATGCGAACCGGGCCGGTGGCGATGCGCGGTGCCGGCCAACCCATTCCATAAGGGCCAGCATCATCCATGGCCTCGATAAAGATTGGATTTACGCCCTTTGGTGATAGCACTGCATCGAGCAGCAGCGCCTTGCTTGATTGTGCTTCAGTCACGTTTGTTGCGAGGCGGTCATTCAAAAATTCACTGAAAGCATCAATTTTGCCTGCCTTTATTGTGATGCCCGCCGCCATCGCATGGCCTCCACCCGCGATGAGCAGGCCATGATCTTTTGCGGCAATGATTGCTGCGCCCAGATCAACGCCGGAGATAGAGCGGCCTGATCCTTTGGCAGTGCCATCTTCATCCTCGGCAATGATGATCGCGGGGCGCTCCATTTTCTCTTTGATCCGGCTGGCGACAATGCCGATCACCCCGGGATGCCACCCTTTGCCAGAGAGCACGGCAACGGCTTGATTTTGTTGACCGGCACACAATGCTTCCGCTTCTTCCAGAACATGCGCCTCGATCGCGCGCCGTTCTTCGTTCAGATGGTTAAGTTCGGCAGCAATTTGCTGTGCCTCGTCCGGGTTCTCCGTGATGAGCAGCCTCACACCAAGATCAGATTTACCCACACGGCCGCCAGCATTGATCCGTGGACCCAACGCAAAGCCTAAATCAGAACAAATCGGTGCGCGTTTCAGTCGGCTGGCTTCTATCAGGGCTGCCATGCCGATATTTTTGCGCCCGGCTAATACCTTGAGCCCTTGTGCGACAAATGCGCGGTTGAGACCCTGAAGCTTCGCCACATCAGCAACCGTCCCCAGCGCAACGATATCGAGCAACTCCAATAACTTTGGTTCTGGGCGACCCTTGAAATGACCGAGACCGCGTAGCGTTCGAATGAGAGCCGCACCAAGCAGGAAGGCCATTCCAACAGCAGCGAGGTGGCCATGTTCGGCGCCTGCTTCGCTTTCGTCTAGGCGGTTGGGGTTTACCAATGCGGATGCCTTGGGCAGTTCTGGCGCGCATTTGTGATGGTCAACGACGATCACCTCGATCCCTGCGTCGTTCGCCATCTCAAGCGCATCAAAGGCCATAGCACCGCAATCAACTGTAACCACCAGATCGCTGCCTTGTTCGCCAAGCCTGACCAATGCTTCGCCGGATGGTCCATAACCCTCCATCAATCGGTCCGGAATGTAGTAACCAGCGTCGAGCCCGAGATCGCGAAGCAGGCGGATGAGCAAGGCTGCGCTGGTGGCGCCATCAACGTCATAGTCGCCAAATATTGTTACCTTCTGTTGCTTCAAAACCGCGTCTGCAATGCGTTCTGCAGCTTTGTCCATATCCTGAAAGACCGAAGGGTCGGGCATGAAACCGCGGATGGTTGGCTCGCGGTTCACAGTCAGAGTGTCTCTCGTTGCACCACGCGCTAGCAGCAATTGAGTAACTAAGTCGTCCGGTTGAAATCCTGGATCACGGGCGTCCGCACTGGTGCTACGCCATTGCCATGTCTGTCCAGAGATGGATTTTTCAATATTGAGAACAGCATTCATGTCTGCCTGTCTAGGCCTACCAGATGTCGGTGCAAGAGGTAATATGCCCCGGTTTTAAGGTATCGGTAAAACCCGATACACTGCCATCCCTACTGTCATCGCCGCAACGAAGATCAGTGCACTGATAGGCTCCAGCACGAGCCCAATTAATGCGGGACCAGGACAGAGGCCGGCAATAGCCCAGCCAATACCAAATATCGTTGCGCCGACTATAAGCGGCCGGTCCACATCTTTGCGACTGGGCAATTGAAACTTGTTGGTGAGCAGCGGGTGCAGCATCCGGCGTTGCAGCGGCCAAGCCAACATCATCACAATGACCGCGCCGCCCATCACAAAAAGAAGGGTTGGATCCCAATCGCCAAATACATCAAGAAAACCTCGAACGCGTTGCGGATCGGCCATACCCGATATTGCCAGGCCTGCACCAAATAACAAACCAGATAAGATGAATATTGGAAGCTGCCGGATCATGGTGTTACTCCCATGGCCCGCATAAGTGCGACTGTTGCAATGCCAGCGCCAATGAAAACAGGTGTGGCAACTAGTGAACGGATTGAAAACCGCGACATACCGCAGACGCCATGACCGCTGGTGCAGCCGCTTCCCAAACGCGTTCCAAATCCGACCAGCAACCCACCTACTACCAGTAGTATAGTAGAGGAGGGGTATATTGCGGTAACCCCTTCATTGATCCAGCTAATGATCAGGGCACCAGCCAACATACTCAGAATGAACGCAAATGCCAAAACCCAAGGCGGCCCCGATTTGCTTAATGTTGAGGCTCGTGCAAACAGACCGCTTATGCCGGCGATCTGTCCCGCGCCTAGCAAAAGGACCGCGGCTGCTAGTCCGATCATTAGTCCGCCGATCAGTCCATGGAAGGGTATCGCGTCGGGAAAACTCTCCAATATCATTTTGCTGTTGACCCTTTTCCGATTTCGTCAGGACAGAATATTTCAGCCAGCGCGGCAATCAGCGCGAAGATCTTCTTATCAGCAATGCTGTAATAGATATTCTGGCTCTCTCGGCGCGCTGATATCAAGCCATCGGCGCGCAATCGGGCAAGATGCTGGGAAAGTGCTGACTGCGAAAGATCAAGCCGATCTTGCAAAGCGCCGACACCCATTTCACCCTCCACCAAAGAGCATAAAACAATCAGGCGATGTTCGTTGCCGATCAATCGTAACACGGTTGCAGCTTCGGCTGCATGTTGGCGCATCAGGTTCATTTGATCTGGTTCAAAAAGCATATTATTAATATATTAGTTGAATCTAATTAAGCAACTGCTAAATTAGCAGTGCTGAACTGAGGAGATGAAGTTTGACGATCGCGGTAGAGGCTTATTTTGATGAACCGACGAACACGTTCACCTATCTGGTTGTGGACAAGGAAAGTCTGGCAGCGGTGATTATTGATCCGGTCCTTGATTTTGACCTTCACAGCGGCAGGCTTGATACTGTCAGTGCAGATAAGCTGCTGAAGCATGTGCAAGGCCAAGGATTGGACATATGTTACATCTTGGAAACCCATGCACATGCAGATCATCTGAGTGCAGGCCATTATCTTAGAGCGCATACTGGTGCGAGGCTGGGCATTGGTTCCAAAATCACCGAAGTTCAAAAAGCTTTTGCTCCAATATATGAAGCAGATGACGTTGGGCTGGATGGCTCTGCATTTGATTTGCTGCTTACCGACGGACAAATACTTCCGTTGGGTAATGCCGAGATAAAAGTCATGCATACGCCGGGACACACACCTGCTTGTGCAACTTATGTTATCGGCGATGCGGTATTTGTTGGTGACACATTATTCATGCCGGACTTTGGTACAGCGCGTTGTGACTTTCCGGGCGGTGATGCAGCGGTTTTATACCAATCTATCAAGAAGATTCTCTCACTTCCGGAGGAAGCACGCATTTTTACCTGCCATGACTATTTGCCGGAAGGACGTTCTCGCTATGCATCAGAAAGCAGTGTCGCACAGCAGAAACAATCCAACATTCACGTCTATGACGGGATTGAAGAAGCTGCGTTTATTGCAATGCGGAAGGCGCGCGATGCCAATCTCGCGGCACCTAAGCTAATCTTGCCATCCCTTCAGGTGAATATTCGGGCAGGCACATTGCCACCAGCTGAAAAGTCGGGTGCTGTGTTCCTACGATTGCCGGTCAACGCTTTCCCCGGATTTCAGGCGACAAGCGAGGAGCTTAATGCAAAATTGCATGACTTTGAACCAGACTGGCATATCTAAACTAGGCGGCTAGGGACAGCTACAAATATGAAAAACCTGCTCTTTATCTATCATAGCTATACAGGCGGTACTGCACAGATGGTGAAGGCGGCGGCAGAGGCGGCGCGCGCCGAAAAAGGCATAAAAGTGCAAATCTTGAAGGCTGAAGATTGTCAGCCGATTGATATGCTGGCCGCTGATGGTTTCGTTTTTGCCACACCAGAGAATCTGGCCGCCATTGCCGGCGTGATGAAAGCTTTTTTTGACCGTTGCTATTATCCGTTGCTCGGCAAGATTGAAGGACGGACCTATGCCGCCATGATTTGCGCGGGCTCTGATGGCGAAAATGCATTGAAACAATTGGAACGGATTGCGACCGGCTGGCGGCTGAAAAAGGTAATAGATACACCGATTATTTGTACCCATGCTCAGACGGAAGCAGAGATTTTGGCGCAAAAGACTATTGATCAAAAAGATCTGAGTCGCTGCGCCGAAGTGGGAGCAACCCTGTCCGCAGGACTGGCTATGGGGATATTTTAGATTAGTCCGGCAACCCGTTCTTGCATGACGGGAATTACTTCCTCTTCAAACCATGGATTGGCTTTGAACCAGCGGATGTTGCGCGGGCTGGGGTGCGGAAGGGGCAGGTGATCGGGCCAGAATTCTTCCCACCGCTTCACCGTGTCGGTTAGAGTTTTTGATTTTGCATCACCCAGATGCCAGTTGAGCGCATATTGACCAAGAACAAGGGTGAGTTTGAGATTGGGCAGGGCCTGCAACAGAGGCTCGCGCCATTGCGGTGCGCATTCTGGGCGAGGGGGCAGGTCGCCGCCTTTCCCGGTTCCTGGAAAACAAAAGCCCATCGGGATAATCGCAAACATGTCAGGGTTGTAAAATTGTTCTTCAGTGACACCCAGCCATTGCCGGAGACGTTTACCACTAGCGTCATCAAACGGCCGTCCTTTTTCGTGCGTCTTGCTTCCAGGGGCCTGACCAGCGATTAGAATTTTTGCTCCTTCTCCAGCCTGAAGTAACGGTCTTGGCCCAAGTGGCAACTTTTCACAAATGGTACATGTGCGCACGTTGGTGAGCAGGCGCTCCAATTTTTTATCAACTGCCATTGTCTATTCAGCATCCCTTTTGCAAACAAGCCTATGGTCTGGCTCGGTGCCATTTACATAGGGAGCCAGCAGAAATACGTGGGGCAAGTGGGTTGGCTTGCGTTCTTGTAAGTTATTCGTTTCACCACTGACCACCGAAGCAAAATCCTGGCAAGCCGAGGCAGATCGAAGATAATCACTATGGCCGGCGCCGCCGTGACTAACATCGGTGGTATCCACAATGGTCAACCCGCTTAGTTCAGGTCCATCTTCATATTTGGGGTGGGTTGCGTAACACCGTTCCGGCAGACCGCGCCGTTTTAGTTTCGCTGCCTTAAACGAGTCAAAACAACGCGGCATTCCCAACCTTGGATAGCCATGAATATCGTCCGAGAGTTTCAGTGCTCTATCTTTCTCGGAAGCATAGACTGTTATTCTACGTTTATTTTTTACCCGGCGAGCGGCCAGAATCTCATCCGCGATATCTCGTTCAAAATCTTGCCTATCGACATCAGGAGAAGCCAATATAACATTGGAAATATTGCTGGAATCGGCATTGCTAGAATTACGGTCGACATATTCAACCGCGGGTAGAACCAACCGTGCACCCAAAGAATGTGAGACCAGCACAATTTCCTTGGTCCATTTCTGCTGGGCCAGTTTCATCAGAAAGTTCCGGAAATTCCGTTCATCCCAGTACATGTTTGTTTCATCGACGGCATATTTGAGAAATTCGCCTTGTGAAGGCCAGCTATATTGTATCACAGGACCATCGAAATCGGTTATCCGCGCTATTTGTACTGCGTCTCTGGAACTGGTGACGAACGTCTCACGAAAGCCATGTACATAGAGAAGTACGCGGCCATCTCTGGCACCCATTTGTCCGGCTAGATCTTTCCACCATTGTGTTTCATTGTTCAGCAAGAGCGGGGCCGAGGATATACCGGCCTTGTTGCTTTGAGGGGCAGCGAAAGGCGCATCGAAGCGGCCATAACGGACCATGTCGCCGCGATGATGCATCAACTTCACCTGATCACTCCGGCAGTCCGGTAGCCGGCTTGTTACAACAAAATAGGGAAAGTTCGCTGCCGCCGTACTCGTGTCGTTTTCCGGCGAACATCGTGGATGAGCGACATATTCGCTATGCGGAATTTTGCCATATCCCACAGGAGAAATACAGCCCGCTAACAATAGTAAAAGAGCTAAGCCAGCCGATCGCAATGGATTCTGCAAAAGAGCTTTTTGACCTCGAACCCAATTGAGAGAGGCCACAAAGATCACGTTTTGCGGTGCTCGCTTTTAACCCAGCGCACGGTGCCGGATGATGCGCGCATTACCACACTTTCGGTGGTCATTTTGCCGCTACGCAATTTCTTTACACCTTCTAGCAGAGAGCCATGGGTCACGCCTGTCGCAGCAAAGATAACGTCTCCCATTGCCAATTCTTTCAAATCGTAAATCTTGTCGAGATCTTCGATGCCCCATTTATAGGCTCTTTGGCGTTCATCATCATTCCGAAACAATAGTCGTCCCTTGAACTGTCCGCCAACACAGCGAAGGGCTGCTGCCGCCAACACGCCTTCCGGCGCACCGCCGCTGCCCATATACATATCAACCGTGGTATCCTCGTCGGTGGTCGCAATAACTCCAGCGACATCACCGTCGGGAATCAACATAATTCCACATCCGATCTCACGCAGTTCTGCAATGATTTTTTCATGTCGTGGACGATCAAGCACGCAAACGATGATTTCATTTGGTTTTACGCCTTTTTCTTTGGCAACGGCTGAAACATTTTCAGTGACGGACTTATCCAGGTCAATAATATCATCGGAATATCCCGGACCAACGGCAAGCTTATCCATGTAAACGTCGGGCGCGTTGAGCAGGTTCCCCCCTTCGGCAATGGCCAAGACGGCTAAAGCATTAGCGCCCGCTTTTGCTGTAATTGTTGTGCCTTCCAATGGATCCAACGCAATATCGATGGCTGGGTCTGCGTTGTCGTTCCCGCAACCGACCTTCTCGCCAATATAAAGCATAGGTGCCTCGTCACGTTCGCCTTCGCCGATAACCACTGTACCGCATATTTGGAGCTTGTTCAGGGCTGCGCGCATCGCTTCAACCGCTGCTGCATCGGCCGCCTTCTCATCACCGCGACCGATAAGGTTAGACGCAGATATAGCTGCAGCTTCGGTGACCCGCACCATTTCCATAACCAGTACACGATCTAGAATATCACTTGATTTAGGCATTGTTATTGTTAGTCCTTTGCACAGGGGCCTATTTTAAACTCTCGATAGGGGAGCATTATTACAATGTCGAGATGGCTTCTTCTCGTTGCTTTAATTCCATCGGTTTCACTTGCTCAATCGTTTGAGCCGTCCGATAAAACTGAAGCGTTAATGGCCCATGCCCAGAGACTTGTAGCAGTCGATGCAGATGGCTGCCTTCTGTATCGAGAGGCGAATGAAATCGTGGTATGTGGTTTGCCGGAAATTGATCGTGAACAACGACTTCCATTTCCGGCATTAGCGGCAGATCCGAATAAACGAATCCGGGAGCCAATCCCTGACGCTAACGCGGAAATTGTGCAACAAGGTCGGTGTTACGTAACCTTGAACGAGCGCAATTGTTTCAAGGGCGTGCCTCTAATGTCTGTATCGCTTGGGGGTAGTGGCGGCGGTGTTGGCGGCCCGGTTGGTAGGCTTTGGCGTTTTGTAGCACCTCCGGTTCCAGATGAAGATTATGTCAAGCAAGTGCAGGTAAAATCGGCTGACGGGAAATAATCAGTCGTCGTCGCTGAGTAAATGCATGATCATGGGTTCACCAGTTACGCTTGTTGAACTGGAAAGTGAAGCCAAGCTCTTGGTGACATCTCCTTCCATTGCGTCATGAGTGACCATAGAGATTAGGACATTACCCTCATCGGTTTTCTCGGTTTGGATAAGGCTTTCGATGGAAACATCAGCATCACGCATGGCGGCAGTGATTTCCGCTAAAACGCCTGGTTTGTCGGCAACCACAAAACGGATATAGCTTTTCCCTTTGCGGTTCCCGCTTTCTGCTCGATCAATTGCTACCATCTGATTTGCGGGACTGGCAAAAACGGTTCCATTGTCGCCGCGGGCTATATCGATAATGTCCGCAACAACTGCTGAAGCGGTAGGACCGTCGCCTGCTCCGGCTCCCTGGAACATCAAACGACCAGAAAAATTACCCTCGGCTACAACGGCATTTGTGGAGCCTTCAATATGAGCCAGAGGGTGGTTTTCGGGTACGAGATATGGATTGACGCGTTGGAATAACTTACCATCATCAATTCTTGCCATGCCCAATAATCGAATACGATAGCCGAGCGCCTTAGCCTGACTAATATCCGCGGCCATAATATTGCGGATGCCAGATGTATCGACGCCGTCGAAATCTATTGCATTGCCAAAGGATAGGCTGGCCAGGATTGCCAATTTATGTGCTGCATCAACGCCATCAATATCAAAGCCTGGGTCGGCCTCAGCGAAACCAAGATTCTGAGCTTCTTTCAACACCAGCTCAAAATCGCTTCCATGCTTCTCCATGGTCGTCAGGATATAGTTACACGTGCCGTTCAAGATGCCGTAGACGCGAGCAATCTCGTTGGCAGCGGCACCTTCCTTCAATCCTTTGATAACTGGAATACCGCCGGCGACTGCCGCTTCATATTTGAGCAAATTATCGTTGGCTTCTGCTAGCTTGGCCAATTCCAAACCATGATGGGCAATCATGGCCTTGTTGGCCGTAACCACCGATTTGCCGTTGGAAAGGCTTTTGCGAGCCAAATCAAGAGCAGGGCCATCTGAACCGCCTATCATTTCAATCACACAATCGATGTCGTCGTTACTTGCGAGTTGCTCGAGATCGTCGACCCAGTTAAATTCCGAAAGGTCAATTCCGCGATCTCGGTTCTTGTCGCGAGCCGAAACCGCACTAATCTCGATTCGCCGGCCGGCACGTTCGGCAATCAGGTCGCCATTTTGTTTGATGAGTTGAACAACACCTGTGCCGACGGTTCCCAGACCGGCTAGCGCTACGCGAAGTGGAGCGGTCATTTCGAAACCCCTTTGCTGATCCACAATGAAAATAGAGCGCTTCTAATAGCGTCATTACTTTCTAATACTAGAACAGACTTTGTCGCCGATCACAAAGCACGGGAACGGGGACATGATCCTAGATCTCGTCGCACCATTTGGTAGTCCCGGCGCGCCTGATCAGCATTTGTTGGAGATTGTCCATCTAGCGAATCGTAAGGTAGGTCGTTCGGCAGGAAACAAGCCAATCGATACCAAAGTAGACTGTTTTTTGCCGGTGCTCTCGCCGCTTCATCGACAATCTCACCCAGAGAGACTGCCCAGGTTTTTCTTTGTCCATCGCGGCTCAACACTGAAATTGAAATTGGAACATTGCTGTCTGTTTCCATGAAGATCTGGGTTTCACCTTCTCCGATTATTGTTCCCGGCACGTGAAAGGCACTGCCAATGCGTTCAATCCCTGGTGCGGCATTCAGACTCAGAATTTCTCGAACAATAGTTTTTACACGCGAATCGCGTAGAGGTGTCCATATAATCTGAGCATCTTTGGCCACCAGCTGCAGTTGTCCGTTGCCCCTTCCATTGGAGCGAGCAAACACGATGAACGGCTTTTTCTTTATCTTTGGAGCTCGACCTCGGTCATCCAATGGCAAGTCAATGACATAGCGAATCGTTCCAGGGACTCCTCGATCACCCCGAATCAGAGCATTGGTTTCCGCTTCGACATAATATCTTTGAGTGCCGGTTGGGGCTGACAAGGCTCTCTCATCGTTAATCTTTACAGCTCGTTTAACGGTCGCATGAACGATTATCGAAGCCTTGGTACTAAGGTCTGCAAGGTCAGCATATTGGAGGGGATCTATGGACCTCGGGTCCTGCCCAAATGCCGGTTTCTGGGCGCTTATCGTGATCAAAAGCACTAAAAATAATTTTGTAAATTGATGGTTCATTTTGCTATGTAAGTCCCATTCTCTGTGCCCTTGGCTAGCATATATATTGGTCCTTATGCAGCTTAATCTAGTCTGAATCGATAAACAGATTGCCTGACCGAAAAACCGGCGTTAAAACAAAAGTAAGACAATTTGCACCTAACGATGAATTGTCATGGGGATTAAAAAGGTCGCGGTATGGAATGTGCTGCTATTCTTTTTTTAAGCGGGATCTTCTTTGTAGATCATGCTTCCCCGGGGGAAGAAAAGGAGTGAAAATTCTGAATGGCTTATGTTGACCAACAGATGAGTTCCAGCAAGATGGTGTCCATCGGACTGGTGATCATCATTCATGCGTTATTTGGATATGCTTTGGTTACTGGACTCGCTTACGACGCGGTCAAAAAGGTTGCTACGCAACTAGACGTAATCGACATTGAAGAGGAAGAACCGCCGGAAGAGGTGGAGGAGCCGCCTCCGCCACCTGATAAGCCTATTGAGCCGCCGCCAGTGGTAACGCCGCCACCGATCGTGGCACCGGTAGTTGCACCGCAGCCGACTATATCGTCTGTACCTACGGCACCGCCTCCGCCACCGCCGGTAGCAGCTCCACCGCCGCCACCGCCTCCACCACCGCCGCCTCCACAGCGGGCAAATCCTGAGCCTCGGGGTAACCCTGGTCGATGGGCTAATGCGAACGATTATCCGTCACGCGCTTTGCGTGAGGAGCGTGAAGGCACGACGCGGTTTAGGTTGACTGTTGGCTCAAACGGAAGGGTTACTAACTGTCAGATAACAGGTTCCAGTGGCCATGCTGATTTGGATCAGGCCGCTTGTAAGAACCTTCAGCGCCGGGCTCGATTTAGACCGGCATTGGATTCTGCAGGAACTCCTACAACTGGTACCTATTCCAACGCAGTTCGTTGGCAGATACCAAAATAACTTCATTCGGTCAGGCGAGATAATTGTCTCACCTGACCAAAACTGATCAAATAAATTTATCCTGAGGGGAATTTAAAAATGTTAATTGAAATTTTGGCAGCTGGTGCCGGAGCGCCGCAAAATTCATTTGGCTTCTGGGAAGCCATGGAACAAGGCGGTGTTATCGCTTGGTTTACTTTAGGCATCCTTGCTATCATGTCGGTTTCGTCCTTTTATATTTTGTTTTCGAAACTGTTCGAGCAAAACAAGGTGTTTAAACAATTTGAAGCCGCACAATCGACTTTCTGGCGCACAGGCAGCCTTAAAGAAGGCGCAGCGAAGTTGGACAAAAACTCCGCTTATCGTCAGATTGTAGATGATGCTATTAAAGCTGATGATGATCACAGCAAATTGACCGATCCTGTCGAAGCGCATGATTGGCTGCACGGTTCGATCAATCGTTCGCAAGATACGATCAATTCAAAACTGGCAACCGGCCTTCCTTGGTTGGCAACTGTGGGTGCTACCTCACCGTTTATCGGTTTGTTCGGTACTGTGATCGGTATTTATCGCGCGCTGATTAAAATTGGTATTGCTGGACAGGCTTCGATTGATGCTGTGGCTGGACCGGTTGGTGAAGCGCTTATCATGACCGCTCTTGGTCTTGGTGTGGCGGTTCCTGCTGTTCTTGCTTATAACTGGCTGCAAGGTCGTAATAAGCGTATTGCTGAGCAAATGAGTGCGTTCTCTAACGACGTATTGGGTTACATGGCTTCTGACGGCAACGTTAAGCCGGCTACGGCGAAAACTGCTGCGCCAGCAAAAGCAGCTGCTCCAAAACCAGCAGCGAAAAAGTAAATTAGAATGGGCGGGCATTCTGTGCTCGCCCACTATTATTTGCTTGGCAGGATATCTTATGCCTGCCTTAATGAATAAGCTTTGAGAGGATAAAATCCTATGGGAATGAGTGCTGGAGGCGGAGGCGGTAGCGAGACTCCGATGTCGGATATTAACACGACGCCACTCGTGGACGTCATGCTGGTTTTGCTCATCATCTTTTTGATCGCGGTGCCAGTGGTTATTCAAACTGTTGAACTGGAACTACCAGTTCTACCATTTGAGGTAACGACGACAAAGCGTGAAAATGTTCTTCTTGCTGTAACCACAACAGATGCAGCTGGACGAGATCCTGGTGATCCAGAATTCGCGGGTGCTAATCCAGGCGGTAATTGCCGCATTTACTGGAATACAACACCGATCGATTCGTCTGAATTGGTTCAACGTGCTGTGAAACATCTGGAAGATCATATCGAAAGCCTGGGTGGCGTAGAAAACATGACGCCAGAAGATATGCCGGAAGTTCATATTCGTGGCGATATCAATACACCGTATAAATGTATCGGTGGTGCAGTTTACACCATGCAGCGTGCAGGATTTGCCAAGGTTGGCTTCCTGTCTACACCAATCGCTCCAACCACGTAATTGTGACGAGCTGAGAACTAAAAGTATTAAGGAGACGCGCACATGGCAATGAGTGGCGGTAGAGACGATGGCGAACCAATGATGGAGATGAACACGACGCCGCTCATCGACGTCCTGTTGGTTCTTCTCATCATGTTCATCATTACAATCCCGATCCAAACCCACGCGGTAAAAATCGATCTTCCGGTTGCGGATAATGAACCGCCTCCGCCAAATCAGATTGACCCGGTTAAAAACCGGCTAGGTGTAACGGCCCGCAATGAAATTTTGTGGAATGACGCTCCGGCAACGTTGAATCAGGTGAGGCAATATTTGGCGCAAACCAAATCGATGGTTCCAGAACCAGAGCTGCAGTTTCAGCCTGATCCTGCGAGTAACTACTTGACGGTTGACCGTATTTTGGCAGTTATCAAAAATAGCGGCATCACCAAGTTTGGATTTGTTGGTAACGAGCAATATGGCACGTTCAACAAGGCTAGCCGGCCACCAAACTAGAGTTGGCTACAAGAATTACAAAGGGCGGTGCCATTGGCATCGCCCTTTTTTGTGCCCTCGCTCCTCGTTCGTTCTCTATCCATTGGTGTTTTACAATGGCTTAGGTTCCCTCTGGTCTAGGCTCTCTTTGCAGTTAGCTTTTGGCTTTGCTCGGCTTTCGACCAAGATCACCGCTGTTGAACTGCAAATCAGCTAATCGCGAGTACAGGCCATTTCTGCCGATGAGACTATCATGGTCACCTTCCTCTACGATGCGACCTTCATCCATCACGATGATACGATCTGCTGATCGAATTGTTGCAAGACGGTGCGCTATGACTAAGGTCGTGCGATCTTCCATTAGATGTTCGAGTGCATCTTGAACGAGCTTTTCGCTTTCAGCATCTAGTGCCGAAGTGGCTTCATCGAGCAATAATATGGGTGTGTTTCGCAATATGGCGCGAGCAATGGCAACACGTTGACGTTGGCCTCCAGACAGGCGTGTACCAGCTTCACCCATGAACGTATCTAGGCCTTCGGGCAGGGCCATCAAAAACTCTTCGGCATTAGCCGCGCGTGCTGCCTTCCAAATATCTTCATCGGTCGCATCCCATTGGCCATAGCGCAGATTGTCCCGAGCGCTGGCCGCAAACAGAACTGTGTCCTGCGGAACCAGAGCCATGCGCTGACGAATATCACCGGGATCAGCAGAGGGAAGGGAGACTCCATCAATCCGAACGCTACCAGAATTGGGATCATAGAAACGCTGCGCCAGTTGGAACAACGTCGATTTGCCGGCGCCTGATGGGCCTACAACTGCCACTGTCTCGCCGGGTGTCACCTTCAAGGAGAAATTTTGTAGAGCATTGGTGGCAGGCCGTGTGGGGTAAGCGAACGTCACGTTGTCGTAGGTTATCTGTCCCCGTGGTGGTTCTGGTAGTGCGATCGGTGAGGCGGGTGGGGCAATTTCCGGTTCTTCTTCCAGAAGTTCAGCCAGTCGACCAGCGGCGCCGGCTGCACGAAGTAGATCGCCATATACTTCTGTTAGAGCGCCAAAGGCTCCAGCGACTAGACCGCCAGTCAGGACAAAGGCCGCTATAGAACCAGGCGAAATTGTCCCATCCGATACGCCGACCGCGCCGCGCCACATAAGCATTGTAATGCCGGAGAAGATCAGCGCAATTACAACAGCCGTCAATGCAGCCCGCAATCGTATCCGTCGCTTGGCCGTTTCGAAAGTTGTGTTTACGGCACCGCCAAATCGATCATGTTCGCGCTTTTCCTGTCCAAAAGCCTGTACGATTTTCATCGCGCCGAGAGTTTCAGCAACCATTGCTCCAACGTCAGCTACACGATCCTGGCTAAAGCGTGATACATTGGTCAGCTTTCGTCCGATAAACACGATTGGAAGAATGACAACTGGTATTCCAAGCAAGAGGCCTGCAGTCAGGGTCGGCGCAAGCGTAAACAGGTAAATTATTCCACCAATCCCTACTACCGAATTGCGAAGTGCTACGGATACTGTTGTTCCCACAACCTGCTCAATAATCGCCGTATCCGAGGTCATCCTCGATGCAATTTCAGATGGCCGGTTTTCTTCAAAAAAGCCGGGTGCCAAACGGAGTAAGTTCTTCTGCACAGCAAGGCGGATATCTGCGACAACTCGTTCGCCGAGCCAACTTACGAAATAAAACCGGCTGGCCGTTGCAACAGCCAAAATTGCAACAATGACCAAAAGTGCTTGAAAATATGGGGCAACATTGCCGCCTTCAGAAGCAAATCCGTTATCAACAATTTCCTTAAATCCGATCGGAATAGCTAGAGTAGCAAAAGCGGCAACCATCAGCGCGATACCGGCAAAGACTATCTGTTTAGGATAATGAACGGCCCGAACCCAAACCATACGCAAATTTCCAATTTTGCGGTGGGTATTTTCGTCGAGGCTATCCTTACCGGGGGACTGTTCTATTTTTTGATCACTCATCTCTATCGCCTAGCAGTGGGTTGAGCGGGTCACAATCCTTGTCAGTTGGATGGACTGTGCTTCACCATGATCAATTAAAATGGGGTGTGTTTCTCAAATATCCAGATTTGATTGATTTTCGATCAGAATATCGCAGTTGATGGCGTAATAATCTCTTCGCTCTGGTAGAATCACCTAGCTTTGCTTAAGGGACGCGCGAAACAATTCCATCCATTTCAAGGGTATGGGACCACTGAGGATCAGAAGTTGAACCAGATTGCATCCAAAGGCCAATTACGAATGTCTCTATTGCGGTGGATTTTGTTCATTGTGCCAGTAATTATTTTGCTCGGGTTCATGGCTGGTCAGGTTGCTGGATCAGGCGAAGAAAACCGTTGGTTTAGCGCGCTTGAAAAACCAGCGGCGCAACCCCCGGGTTGGCTGTTCGGCGTGGCTTGGAGTATTCTCTATGCGATGATGGGGATCGCCTTTGCGATGATATTACACGCCCGCGGCGCTCCTTTGCGCGGTTTGGCCATCATTCTTTTTCTTGTTCAGTTTGCGCTCAATCTTTTCTGGTCACCGTTATTTTTTGGAATGCATCAAGTGTCTGCTGCATTTTGGTTGCTGGTCACTATTTTTATCGCCGCTTTGGCAACGACGATGGTTTTTGGACGGATTAGAAAGGCTGCGGCCTGGTTGATGGTCCCCTATCTGGCTTGGCTTTGTTTTGCTGGTGTACTGAACAAACAGATAGATTGGCTAAATCCGAACGCCGAAACCCTTGTTGTTCCGGCTGCGAGAACCCAAATATAGTTGAGTAAGGGATAATGGACCGAAAACTGGGTCTGCGATGGAGTTATAACATGCAAAGTCAGAACAAATTTTTTGATGATCTCGCCAAGGTTTTAAACGGCTTGGCGGGAACCATGGCCGGTGTCGGCCGCGAGGCAGAATCTAGTGCTCGGGAACGGGCAAAAGAATGGTTCGGCGGTATGGACTTTGTGTCGCGCGAAGAGTTTGATGCGGTGAAGGATATGGCGGCCAAGGCTCGCGCCGAGGCTGATGCCCTGAAAAAACGCGTTGATGCGCTGGAAAAGGGCGGAGCAAAAACACCCGCAGCGAGAAAGCCAGCGGTGAAACGACCAACAGCACGCAAGACTGCTAGCAAAGCAAAGCCTGCTGCTAGAAAACCTGCCACAACCCGGAAGACGGCCGCAAAGCCGGCAGCAAAAAAACCCAATCCCGGCAAGTAATTAAATTGCGATAGCGCAAATCCATTATCCACAGTCTTCCCACAAACAATGTGGGAGGGCGTGGTTGATCGGCTTGCCCCGACTCTCTGGCTAGGCCAGAGGGAGGATGTGCCTACATTCATGAACCAAATCGATGCTTGAAGACCAGTGGTCTGAGCTTGACCAGGAGGAAGCCCCTCCGGTTGATATGCTGGCGGCTTTTTTCGAGGCACGTGGTTGGTCAGTTGATCATGTCAGTGAAGAAGAAATTTCTGTCGAGATTAAGGGCAATTGGACCAGTTATCAGCTTCGCGGGATATGGCGAGCAGAAGACCGCGTTTTACAACTGCTTCTGCTGCCCGATATTCGTGTGCCGGATGATAAGATCCAGGCCATTTACGAAACGCTGGGTTTGATCAACGAACAGCTTTGGTTGGGTCATTTTGACCTTTGGTCCAACAATAGCATTTTGTTATTCCGACATGCGACAATGCTGGGCAATGATGGAATGCTTGGCCTCGATCAAGCGCAGGCTATTGTTGATATGGCCATTGAAGAGTGGGAACGTTTCTATCCTGTGTTCCAGTTTGTTTTGTGGAGCGACAAAAGCCCCAAGGATGCTATTGAGCATGCGATGGTCGACACGCAGGGCGAAGCGTGAGCGCTGTTATTAATTGGCCCAAGAATATTTGGGTAATTGGCTGCGGCAATATGGGTGGTTCGATTGTGCAGGCTTGGCTTGATCAGGGTGCGCCAGCATCAAATATAACCGTTATTGACCCTTCGCCTTCAAGACTTCCTCAGGGCCTGACCGCGCGGGCCGATTATCCGGATGGCGATCCACCTGAACTGGTGTTGCTGTCGGTTAAGCCACATATGCTCGGTGATATTGCATCTGAACTGGCACCGCACTGCAATGCGCAAACGACATTGGTGTCGATCCTTGCGGGAACGGAGCTTAACATCTTGGCTGCCGCCATTCCAGATACCGGCAACATTGTGCGTTTGATGCCCAATATGGCTGTTACCGTTGGTAAGTCCCCGATGATCATGGTTAGCCGCTCGGATGATCCGAGCTTGAAAGAGCAGATGAACAATCTGTTTTCACCGCTTGGACGACCTGAATGGCTCGACAATGAGGATCAGATGCATCTGGCGACGGCATTATCGGGATCGGGACCGGCTTTTCTATTTCGTTTCATTGATGCGCTTGCTGTGTCTGCCGGTGAACTGGGCATGGGAGCTGATCAAGCGGCGCGGTTAGCACTCGCGATGGTTGAAGGCGCGGCAGAATTGGCTGCAGGAGCCGAAGATAGCCCCGGCATATTGGCTGACCGTGTAGCAAGCCCAGGCGGCGTGACCCGCAAGGGGCTTGACGTGCTGGATGCAGAAGACCGGGTCAATTTGTTGATGAAAGATGTTTTGCAGGCGGCGATGGAACGCAATCGTGAAATGGCAGAAGAAGCTAAAAACTAGCTTAAAAACCTGCCTCAGGTTGGTTCTTTGCGTAAGTCGAAAACCATCTGCCTGTCGGCCTCGGGAACCAAGCCTTCCAGAACATGCCAGAACCCAGTCACTGCTTCCTGCCCTGCAGATGCATAAGCCGAGGATAGCTTTTGGCTGAGTTGTTGGAACAATTCTTGCTCCAACTTCAACCCGCTGTCGGTCAATCGCAACAGTTTCTGCCGACGGTCGACAAGCCCTGATTTGGTGATCACCAAGTTACGCTCATGAAGTTCTTTAAGCACCCTGCCGAGTGACTGCTTCGTTATGGCAAGAAGCTTCAGCAAATCGCCGACGGTCAGGTCTGGCTGTCTGGCGATAAAATAAAGTGCCCGGTGATGCGCCCGCCCCAGTCCTTGCTTGGCAAGCTCCTGGTCAATGGCATTTGTCAGTCGTGTATATCCGAAATATAGCAGTTCTACGCCGCGCCTAATCTCGTCTTCTCGCAAATATAGCGATGAAGCAGGAGGAGAAACAGTTGAGGAAGATACGTCAGTCATGTTGACGTATCTTGACAGGCTGCTCGACTGATTGCAAGATATCAAATCAGGACTCCATCTATTCCCGTTTTGGTCCCCATTCTTTAGTGAAAGCAACAACATGGCAGAATCCAGCGTCCAACAATTTTCTATTGAGAAGACTGATTCTCCCGTCGCAAAGGCCGATCGCGAAAAGTTGTTGGAAGACCCGGGGTTTGGAAATCTTTTTACCGACCACATGACAATGATCCGCTGGAGTGAAGGGCAGGGGTGGCATGATGCCCGTGTGCAAAAACGAGAGTCTATCCAAATGGATCCGGCTTCGTCCGTGCTGCACTATGCCCAGGAAATATTTGAAGGCATGAAAGCCTATCGGCTTCAAGATGGCAGCACAGCGCTTTTCCGCCCCGAAGAAAATGCAAAGCGATTTCAAGCATCTGCACAGCGCATGGCAATGCCGGAGTTGCCCGTAAATATGTTTATGGAGTCGATTGAAAAACTGGTCGATATAGATCGTGACTGGATTCCATCCATCGAGGGCGGTTCGCTCTATTTGCGACCCTTCATGTTTGCGAGCGAAGTGTTTTTGGGCGTAAGGCCAGCTAAGGAATATCTCTATTTGGTTATTGCTTCGCCAGCGGGAGCCTATTTCAAGAAAGGGTCATCAGCGGTCACGATTTGGGTGTCTGAAGATTATAGCAGGGCGGCTCCTGGCGGTACTGGCGCGGCAAAATGTGGTGGAAACTATGCAGCTAGCCTCGTTGCTCAAGCCGAAGCGATCAAACAAGATTGCGATCAAGTTGTTTTCCTGGATGCCGCCGAACATAAATGGGTTGAAGAACTGGGCGGAATGAACTTGTTTTATGTGATGGATGATGGACGCCTGATCACACCGCCACTGATGGGAACTATATTGCCTGGTATTACCCGAGAATCAATAATGACACTGGCGCGTGAAGAAGGATTGATTGTTAGTGAGGAGCTGTATTCCATTGATCAGTGGGAAGCTGACGCCAAAAGCGGTGCTTTGCGCGAAACATTTGCCTGCGGAACCGCTGCTGTTGTCACATCAGTAGGTACGGTTAAATCCTCTGAGGGTTCATTTACTATCGGTTCAGGAGGCCCCGGACAACTGACAGAGAAACTGAGATCGCGTCTGGTTGATATACAAAGAGGTGCTGCTCCGGACAATCATCGCTGGGTAAAACGCCTCTTTTAAACAATAAGCGCGAACTGCCCCTTGCCCCATTGCAGCAAAGTGGATAATAGCCCTCTCACCAACCGGTTGACCGGTAACATTGGGGTGTCGCCAAGTGGTAAGGCAGCGGCTTTTGATGCCGCCATGCGCAGGTTCGAATCCTGCCACCCCAACCATTCACTTTATAGAAATAAAAAGCCGACAGGTTTCCCTGCCGGCTTTTTGCGACCCTGATCATATGATCAGCCGCGTGACGATTTAGTCGGTTCTTAACAGAGAATATTTGGTTCATTTGTAAATCATTGTAACTCTGCCCGTGAAAAGCTGGCAAATCCCCCGGATTTCAGGGTAAAACAAGAGAATTGAATCAAACAGGAAATTGTGGATTGAGAGAAAAGGCTAATTACCTTGACTCACAGCCGAAACGGGGAACAACTATGCGCATTGCGATTGCAGATGATGACAAAGAGATAGTCGAATTCCTTGGTGGTATCGTTGAAGGTCTGGAATATGTCTTTGCTGGCTTTCCGGATGGAAATGCGTTGTCTAGCGCACTTTTGCGCGATACGTTTGACTTGGTTATTCTAGATTGGAATATGCCAGGAAGAACCGGGGTGCAGATTCTTGAATGGATGGAAGGCGCCATTGAGGACCGTCCGCCGGTTATTATGATGACCAGTCGGGCCGCGAAGCAGGATATTAGCGACGCCCTCAATGCGGGCGCTGACGATTATATCACTAAACCAGAAGACCCCGGGGTTATTGCCGCAAGAATACAAGCAATTTTGCGACGCGGCAGCGGATCATCGGCAATGGAGGCATCGGCTCAATATGGTGAATATAAACTCGATCGGATCGAGCAGAAAGTTCACCACAAAGGCAAGGATATATCGCTTACGGCAAAGGAATTTGAGTTGACGGACTTGATGTTCCGCAATCGCGATCGGACGCTGTCACGTCGTTACATTATGGAAACCGTGTGGCGCACCAATGCACATTTGGCGACCCGAACATTGGACATGCACGTTTCAAGAGTCCGTTCAAAACTGTCTTTAACCCCAGAAAATGGGTTTCGGATATTCACTGTTTTCGGCTATGGATACCGTCTGGAGACTCTGGGTAACGGGAGTTAAGAATGCAAGGCAACACAATGCGTGATGTAAAGAAATTCACATATTCGTGGTTAGCCCTGCTTTTGTGTGCCGCCATTTCAGTGCCGGTTCTTGCTCAGCCCCAAAGTGATAATCCGCGTGCTGAGTATAAATTCAAACGCGGAGATACTTTGATTGAGCTGGCCCAGAAATATTGTCGCAAACCTTCAGATTATCGGATCGTCCAGAGGCTAAACCGTATCCGTGATCCCCATCGAATTTCTGTGGGTAAAAAAGTAAGTATACCCTTCCACTTGTTGAAATATCGCAAGAGCCAAGCAAATCTCAGTGCATTTCGCGGCAGTGTATCCATAGCTTCTATGGGAAAGACACTAGCACCGGTTAAAGGTTTGGATTTGGATGAAGGGAGCCAATTGTCTACGGCTGCCGGAAGTTTTCTAACCATTCAGTTAGAAGATGGGTCAAGGATATCCATGCCATCCAATAGCAAGGTCCGCATTACACGTTTGCGGCATATCTTGCTAACCGATAGCGTTGACTATGAGCTCGCCGTCGACCGTGGCCGTCTACGTTCTAAAGTTACTCCATTCGGAAGTAAACCAGGGCGCTATAAGGTGCGGACGCCTGTTTCAGTCTCTGCTGTTCGTGGGACCGATTATCGTACCCGTGTTGATGATATTGCAGGAATAGCGTTTTCGGAAACGGTCGAAGGAGCGATTGAGGTTGCCGCTGGAGATAATGTGGTCGGTGTTCCAAAAGGCACAGGTGCACGCGCCAATAATGCTGGCGAAACTGTGACAGCGAAGCTGTTGTCAGCACCAGAATTGATGGATCCTGCAAAAGTGCAGTCTGACGAGACTCTGAGCTTTGCCATCACGCCAAGCGATTTGGCTGTTGGACACCGGGTTGTGGTTTCGTCTGATGCCGGATTTATCGATATTGTTACCGAGCAAAAGCAGAACAGCGGAACAGTCACGTTGGCAGGGATTCCAAATGGCCGTTACTTCGCTAAGGCCACCGCAATTTCAAGCGAAGGTTTTGAAGGAATGCCGTCGACCTATTCCTTCAAACGTTTGTTAAACACTGTATCGGGAAGTGCTGAGCAAGACGAATTTGGGTATAAGTTCAAATGGTCTGGTCAGGGCAGCGGAAAGCGGTTGTTTCGGTTCCAGCTACTAAAGGGCAATAAGACTGCAGTCGCTATGGTGGATGAAACAGATTTGACGGTGGACAGCATAACTCTCTCTGATCTACCAGATGGCGATTATTATTGGCGCGTTGGTGTTACGCAGTTTACCAATGATGCAGAGTTAGGTGTCTCTCAAAAATGGACTGAATTTGAGAAATTGACGGTGGCCAGTTAGGCTTCTAGTTCTTTCCGCAACACCAGCGACTATCAGCGGAGATCCAACTGCAAATGAAACCGCGCCCATCACGACTTAGGCGGCGCTTGGGCATTGAGTGGGCGGGTGTAGCGCTTGCCGCTTCGCTTCTGATTGTAGCGCTTATTCATTGGAATGGCCTCTCAGACTTTGATAACCTTATCTATGACCAATTATCTGATTTGGATCGACCAGAAGCCTCTGATGACATTTTGATTGTTGCGATAGATGAGGTTAGCTTGTCAGCACTTGGGAAATGGCCGTGGTCTCGCAACCGACATGCAGAGCTATTTGAGAAATTAGCTGCTTCGGATTCTAAAGCTATCGCGTTCGATATTTTGCTGAGTGAGACTAGTGATTTCGAGACGGATCGCCGTCTAGCACGATCCATTTCCGAAAACCCCAATCTCTATCTACCGATACATTTTGTTTTCCCAGGAGCCAATGGCGCTGAATTTGATTTGAAAGAGCCCGTATCTCCAATCAAGGAATCCGCTGAAGGTCTGGGCCATGTCAATCTAGTTTTTGATAAGGATGGGATGGTTCGCCGAACCTCGCTTTGCTTCAGAGATATCGACGGCAAAGCATGGCCACATCTGATGGAACAGGCTTATCGACATGCAAATGGTGGAGTTTCCTCCGCATTTGATCGACAGATTGATTGTACGCAAAATCTCTTGCTGCCTTATGCTGCACGCGGAAGCTATACGACTATTCCTTATGCTGCATTGGTCAATGGCGAGATGCCAATCAGTTTCCTACGCGATAAAGTTGTTTTAATCGGAGCCACGGCAAAAGGTTTGGGAGACCAACACCCCGTCCCGATGAGGGATGGTGGAACGCTGGCGGGCGTTGAGATTATGGCCAATTTATACAATGCGCTATTGGACGATAGCTTTATTTCCCCGCTACCAGAATGGCTGCAATTGGTTCTTTCTCTGCTACCAGTTTGGATATTGCTGACCGGGTTTTGGCGGTGGCGTCCACGGACAACGATATTTGCATCGATCTCCCTAATATTACTTATTTTGGTCACCAGCTTCGGATTGCTCTCTATAAAGATCTGGTTCCCCCCAGGGGCAGCTCTTGCTGGATTAGTTTTTGTTTATCCAATTTGGGGTTGGCGACGCCTTCAATCCACCAGTGACTTTATGGACGAGGAACTGGAGAACTTTCGTTTGGCCAAGGTGGATATTCCTGTGGTCGTCACTTCTGCCGGACCGGTAGATATCGTCACCGGACAGGCTGAGGAATTGACCCATGCCATTGCTCATGTACGCGATCTCCGCCGGTTCATTACCGATGCATTGAGCAATCTCCCTGACCCAATGTTCATCACAGGCATCGACGGGAAAGTGAAATTTGTGAACAAATTGGCGCGAACTGGTATTGAAGATGGCTCTCAGGACTTGGCGCTTGATGATATGCTAAATCGATTTGTAGCGCCTGAAGACCTTGATGAAGTCAAAGAATATCTCGCAATGCAAGCTGAACCCAAAGAGCTCGATTATGTCGATTTCACATCATTGAACGATGAGGTATTTGCAATGCGACGTGCTTCTGTAGTGTCTGATGAAGGTGAGTTGCGCGGTTACATCCACTATTTGGCTGATATAACTGAGGTGGCGAATGCCGCCCAGGAGCGGGAAGAAGTCTTACAGCTTCTTTCGCATGATATGCGTGCGCCGCAAGCCGCGATATTAGCATTGTTGGACGGTCAAACCCAATCTGAGGCAACACAGCGCATAGAAAAACATGCGCGCAGGACTTTGGCATTGGCGGATAACTTTGTCGGCCTGGCAAGGATCAAGTCGAACGAATTTTCGGGTGAGGAAATTTTACTATCAGATCTTGTAATAGAAGCGAACGATAGCCTTTGGCCGCTTGCCAAAACCCGGAATATCAAAGCAACCGTCGAGGATGAGTCTGAAGGTGCATTTATCTCCGGCGAGCCATCCAGCCTCCATCGCTCTTTTGTCAACCTCATCGACAATGCGATCAAATACAGTCCGGATAACAGCACCATTCGGATAGTAATGCGCGTTATGGAGCTTGATAAGGAACCTTACATCTCAGTCTCCATCAAAGATGAGGGAGACGGTATATCACAGGACATGCTGGATAACCTGTTCGAACGATTTGCAAGTGATGACAGCGGTTCCAAGGGTAGCGTGAAGGGCGCTGGCCTCGGTTTAAACTTTGTTGCCACGGTGATTGAACGTCATGGCGGTTCGATCAGAGCGGAGAATATCCCAGATAAGAAGGGTTCAAAGGGTGGTGCGCAGTTTACCGTCTTGCTCCCAGTTGCCCCGGAACCAGAAATGGTTTGAGCTAGTCAATCCCTCGACGTTCTAGAACTTTCTGATGGTCTTCACCGTTTGAACTTTGACCCAAATCCGACAAAGCAGCTTTGACGAGATGAGGAAGGCTTAGAGTGAGATCAGCCTTGCAATGATATTCAGATGCCGTTCCCCGATATAATTGCGCTCCGGAATCTCGCTGAACCATCGTTACAATCAAGCGATGTTCACGATCTTTGCAAGATTGAAAGAGTTTGTTCGCTTTGGTGCTTGTAACTGTTCGCGCATTTTCACCTTCTCCCAACTGGATGGCAATGGAAGCTGGTCTGTTGGCGATTGACGAACTTAAAAGAATGGAAGCCGATTTAGATTCCAAATATCCTTTGGCTTCCAATGCTTGCCTTAATTCTCGTTGAGTCAAATTCGAGATTTGCGGATTTGGGGCCGCTACATCTAAAAAGTGGAAGCTTATCGGCTTCGCGCTTTGTGCGGATGATACGGTTTGAACGCGCGTCTCAATAGGTCCGGTACATCCGGCAAACAAAATCACTATTGGCAACAAACTAACGGCAAGACGGGTCATCTGGATTCCCGGGCTTATCCAAAGATGAAATTATTATAGGAAATCAAAGGTATAAAGTCACGAACAATTACTTCTAGAATGTTCAGTATACAGATTCGATTACCGCGTTAGTAAAAAGTAGATGACATAGAGCCATGAAAATACCCCATGTATAACCGCCCACAAAACCGATTGATGTGTTGTAAAGCTTATGGCAATGGCAAGCGCACTGCCAAAACCAACACCGTTTTTGACGACTTCCTTACGAACATAGGTGGCGCCTCGAGCCATGGGGCCTTCTCCTGGTGCATAATCTTCCGGGCGCATTCGCTCCGGTTTGATCTTTTCAGCCATTACGCAGCTTTCTTCTCGCGTTCGGACAATTCTTGATTAAGCATTTCGGCCAGCAAAAAAGCGAGTTCGAGAGACTGTGCCGCGTTGAGACGTGGGTCGCAATGGGTATGGTAGCGATCACCAAGTGAAGCGTCAGTAATAGCTACTGCGCCGCCTGTGCATTCGGTAACATCTTGTCCGGTCATCTCACAATGAATTCCACCAGCGAACGTACCTTCCGCACGATGCACAGCAAAAAATCCGCGCACTTCGGCTAAGATGCGTTCAAACGGCCGGGTTTTGTAACCGCTATCTGCCTTGATGACGTTACCATGCATTGGATCACAGGACCAGATAACAGGATGGCCCTCAGCTTTAACAGCACGGACCAGCGGTGCGAGACCACTTTCGATTTTGTCCTGACCGAAGCGTGATATCAAGGTGATACGACCAGCTTCGCGTGCCGGGTTCAATGTGTCTAGCATAGTTAGCAAATCGTCTGGTTTTAGAGATGGTCCACATTTCATACCAATCGGATTTCCAATACCGCGCAGAAACTCCACATGTGCCGAGCCTTCAAACCGGGTACGATCACCGATCCAGAGGAAATGCGCGCTGGTGTCATACCAATCACCGGTCAGACTGTCTTGCCTTGTGAGTGCCTCCTCGTAGGGCAACAACAGTGCTTCATGACTAGTGTAGAACGAGGTTGCCTTAAGCTGAGGAACCGTATCAGGGTTAATCCCGCATGCTTCCATAAAGGACAAAGCCTCGCTGATCTTCTTGGCCATTTCTTCAAACTTCGTGGCCCAAGGACTGCGGGACATGAAATCATGTGTCCAGCCGTGGACCTCTTTCAGATTGGCATATCCACCTGTAGAGAAAGCCCGCAATAGGTTCAACGTTGCCGCTGCTTGGTTATAGGCACGCACCATGCGATCCGGATCAGGCGCCCGGCGACCTGCTTCAAACTCAATACCGTTGATAATATCACCACGATAGCTTGGCATTTCGACGCCGTCTTGAACCTCAGTGGGTGCTGATCGCGGTTTGGCGAACTGACCCGCCATCCGTCCCAATTTAACAATTGGCAATTTGGAGGCATAAGTCAGTACGACGGCCATCTGCAATATCACACGAAATGTGTCGCGGATGTTATTCGGATGGAATTCTGCAAAACTCTCGGCACAATCTCCGCCCTGCAGCAGAAATCCTTTGCCTTCCGCAACTTCAGCCAGTTGGGCCTTTAGACTTCTTGCTTCGCCGGCAAAGACTAGAGGTGGATAGCTACCTAGCAATTTCTCAGTTTCGGCCAATTTGGTCGCGTCTGGGTAGTCGGGCATTTGCAGCCCTTCGAAATTTCTCCAGCCGTTTGGCGTCCAGTTTGTCGCCATATTTAGGGCACTCCAGTTATTTACATACAAAATCGGGAGCCTTTAGGCTGGAATCAAGAGCAAAGGCAAGGAAAAGCGCGGTTTGGTTGCTGGTGAAACCAGGCCAGCCTTTGCTCCGGTTGTTAACTTCCCGGCTTCTTTTTCCATGTCCCGGCGTTGCGATATTCAGATTTGATTTGTCCGATGTCCGGGAGTCTTTGGCCGGCAAAAGCTTTGTCACCACCTTTGGCTTTGGCTTCACGACTGTAGTCTGGGGTCTGATAAGAACGTGGTTTTGCGATATCCAAGCCTGGCGTAGGTAGATCATGTCGGCGTGCATTGTCAGCCGCTACGGCTGCGGCCTTTTCGGATTTGACGGCTTGAGCTTGTGCCTTCCGGCGACCCTCTTCATAGGCCCTTTCCATTGCAATTGGGTCCAGTGATGAAGCTGATTTAGTGGAGACAAATTTGCGCGGCTTGGGTGCAGGCAGAGGTTCTCCGCCCCGGTAGCGTTGTGTAAACGCTTTTGCCTTTCCAGCACTGCCTTTCCAGCTGTAGAATCGGTGCGCTCCAATTGTACCTAGAAAACGGAGGCTTGGCGCCCAGTAAGGATAAACATAGGTTGCGTGATAGTGAGTTGCGGTCCCAACAGTTGTATAGCTTTTGCCAGCCAGTGCGGATGCAGCGACTTTGTTCGAACGGTTCCAGTGGAACTTGTTCGGTTTGCGACGGAGCGAACCGTCACACGTGTAGGAGAATTGACAGCCAGTGCGCCGTTCACTGCCTTGGTAGATTACACCGCAAACTGTTCCGGGATAGCTGGGGTGACGAACTCGGTTTAAAATGACCTGAGCTACCGCCCGTTGACCCGCATTCGGTTCCATACCGGCTTCGTAGTAAATCGCTTCAGTCAGACATTTCAGCGAGCGGTTATTGTCCGTCGCCGAACCTTTGAACGCTACCGGACGAATAAAATGAGACGAAGCACCAATATCATTTGCGATATTCGATCCGTCTGCCAACCCCCCCAAGGATTGATCACCTGTTTCCGCAAGTGGATCGATTGGCAGTCCGCCATAATTTTGGGGGATCGCGTAGTTGGGATCGATGAAATAGAAAGCAGAGCCGGCGAAATTTTCCTCCGCACGCTCAACTGATCCTAGATTGGTATCACTCGGATAGTATTTTTGTGCGTCGACGCTGGATTCAGGCATCGAGACCGGCACCATGATCAAGCATGCAACTAACATCGCTACTAGCATGCGCTCGCGAATGGATAAGATCATCCAATTTGGTTTGGTGTGACCTGTTTGAGAGGTTTTTGGCTTAGGATCCGTCGATTTGGAGCGTTCCGGGTGTGTCTGTTGCGGCTCATTTGGGACTTGATGGATAGTTTCGGTTGCTGATGAAGCAATGGTGAATCCCGCAGGGCCAGCAACAGCCGGCGCACCACTTCCAAGGTCTGGAACATATGGGGGAGGAACACGCATTTTAGATTCGAAACACCTGCTTCGGGCCCAGTTGGGCGGTGAACTGCCGGTATACAGCGGTTTTCTTACCTTTTCGTACCTGAAAAAGGGGGTGTTTCAAGATGGGACGAGGTGCTCTCGTCTGTTAAATGGTTAACGACGCAATTCCGGGCGTAAACCAGATTTTTGTTCTGAAATGACTGCAAGATAGTTGGTTTGAGCGCTAAGAAAAATGAGAATTTGGTCGATTTTAGTCCGAATCAGATTGATGGACCTGTTCTTGAAAACCAACCAAATACCGAATAGCGAGATACCCCAGCAGTCCAAAAATAATCCCACCAATCCCAGGCCCAATCAAGACCCCTTCCAACCCATAATATTTTTCTCCAAGCCACAAAAATGGGATCAGACCAAGAGTATTGCGGGCCCAGTTTAAATAGGTTGACCATCTGGGTCGTTCGAGATTGTTACATGCGGCGTTGGAAATGAAGAGCACACCGTTGAAAAAGAAGAGCGGTGTCACAATTACTGCGAATAACGAAAATAGATGCCGGCCCTGTGCTTCCAAGTTAAACAGGTCGCTGATCGGTTCACTAAACAGCCAAAGCGCGGGCCAGATTAACAGTGTGTAGCCCATCGCGAAACCCATCGATTGTTTAATGGTTAAACGAATACGATCAAAGTTCAGCGCGCCAAAATTTTGCCCGATAATTGGTCCGACCGCTCCGGATAGTGAAAAGAGTAAGCAGAATGCAACAGGCACAACTCTGCCGATCACCGCAAACCCAGCGATTACTTCATCGGGATATTCGGCGATGAAGCGATAGGAAATAAAACCGCCTAGTGGTGTGGCCAAATTTGTTAAAATCGCCGGGATTAGAATGGCTGAAACTGGCCTTAGGTCTTCCTTGAACCAGTCAATATGAAATCGCTCGAACCCACCATAACTCTTAAGTATTGGGATGACCGCAACAATGGCCGAAACAATAGCGGCGCAGCTGGAGGCAATGGCAGCACCGTTCATACCCAAGCCTAGACCAAAGATAAAAATCGGATCGAGAATTGCGTTGGTTATGCCCATCGCCAGGGTGACATTCATAGCAGCTCTGGCCGCGCCATGAGCGCGCAAAAATCCCGAACAGACCATTCCTCCGACCGCAAAGGGCATGAATGGGGCAAATATTCGGATATAGCTGGTTGCTGCCTCTTTTGTTGTTCCGGTCGCGCCTGCGAGGTCCAATATTTGTGGCGCAAATATAAAAAATATTATTGCCAATGGAATTACCATGGCGAAGGCGAGAGCCAATATATTGGTTAGGTAGCGACGGGCATGCTCGGCGTCACCTTGGCCTATACGTCGAGCTGCTAACGCGCTGACCGCGATCATCAGACCAATATTAAACGCAGTACCAAAAAAAAGGATTGTGGCCGCAAACCCCATGGCAGCGGTGAGGGCACTATCACCCAATTGCGCGATGTATAACAAGTCGACAAAGTCGACAATAAACATCGTCAGTAATCCAACACTGGAAGTCAGTGTCATCACGGTAATATGGCGCAGCGGGTTGCCGGTCAGAAATATTGCAGGTTTGGTGGCGATACTCAGCTGTCCTGATAAATTCACATTGGCCGGAAGTGGCAATATGAGATTTCTGGAAAGTCCCCTATAGTCTTTTGCCAAAGGGTCAATTGCTCTGTAGAAAAGAACTGTTGATTGAAGGAGCAACACATGCATTTCAAAGCTGGAATTCTATCGGCAATGGCACCCTTAGCTTTATTGGCAGGATGCTCTGTACAATCAAACGGAGAAGATACGCCGGAACTCGACGAAGAGCAGGGTCTTTTCGAGCAGAAAAACATTGCCCCAAACCCAGCGGACAATGGGCAGTTACCGCGTAAGATAGAACATGCTTTTGCCCGAACTGCGCTTAGTTGCATAAACAAACAATATCCCAATAAAATCAGTCATGTACTGTCCAGTTCCGAAGATGTCGCTGAACCGGTTGCTCTAACGCCGGTTTTTTACGGGTGTTTTGACTGGCATAGTGCAGTGCATGGGCATTGGTTGTTGACGCGATTATGGGGCGAGGGCCTGGTTCCGGATATGGATGTGGAAATCGAAACGGCATTGGACGGCAATTTTACAGAGGAGAAGATAGCGGGAGAAATTGCTTATTTTCAGACAGAAGGACGGGCATCTTTTGAACGACCCTACGGTCTTGCCTGGTTCCTGCAATTGACTGCCGAATTAAATGAAATTGCCAAAGATGAAGGACCGAATGCAGAAAAAGCGAAAATCTGGTTGGAGCGTTTCCAACCGCTGGAAGCGATTATCGTTGATAGAATTTCTGATTGGATTCCGAAACTGGCTTATCCGATCCGCTTGGGGACGCATAACCAGTCTGCCTTTGCCTTCGGTCTGTTCATTGATTGGGCTAGATCGAATGGCAATGGTTCTTTCGAAAAATTGATTTCAGAAAAGACACTGGATTTTCACAAGAATGATAAAAACTGCCCCTTGCCCTATGAACCATCGGGGGAAGACTTCCTCTCACCGTGTCTTATGACGGCTGACCTAATGCGAAGAGTTATGTCTCCGATTGAGTTCTCTTCGTGGTTATCGGAATTTCTGCCTCAAATCCCCGTCGATGGTAGTGCAGATTGGTTGTCTGTCGGCGTTGTCAAAGATGCAACCGATGGAAAATTGGTGCATCTTGATGGTGTAAATTTGTCCCGTGCCTGGGCATTGGAAGGCATCGCGAGCGCGCTTCCAGAAGATGATAAACGCAGGCTGTCGTTGCTAGCTGCAGCTAAGGTACATGGCGATGCAGGAGAGAAATCGGTTAGCACACCCCATTATGCTGGCAGCCACTGGCTCGCCAGCTTTGCTACTTATTTGCGAACAAAACGCGGTATTACGAAAAACGGAGAAATCACCAAATTGAAAGTTGCTCAGTAAATGGCTGCTTTGATCCCTTCATCTTTGCGCAGAGTTTCTACGCCGCAAAAGAAAGGGAGGTCATGGTCCACCAAAATATTTCCTGTTCATGCAACAATTGCTAGTCGGTCGATGTTGGCGATTTGGGTAAGTTATCTTTTCTTTGCAGTCATTCAAACACGGTTTGGTCAATATCAGCCTATTGAGAGTTTTTTTGCTCATTACTTTTTGCTTGCTTTTGCCTCCGTGATTTCGACCTGGCTGCTATATAGAATGATTCATATTTTTAGTGGTGGAGAAGTTTTTCGTTCCTTAGTTTTTCTGTTCACATTGCCACCGCTGGTTTTGGCATTTTTACTTACTCAAATTGATCAATGGAAAAGTGCAAAACCATTGTTCTTTCCTGAACTTTTCTACGGAGTTTCAACTTTGATTGGCGCAACCAACATTTTGGTTCCCTATCTGTTGTTGATTGCTTGGGGCAGCATCTATCTTGCTCTAACTCAGAATGAAGAGATGAAAATTACCATTGGCAATAGCCAAAACCTGCAAAATCTAACACGGAAGAGTGAACAGAGGGCTCTCAGATATCAGCTCAACCCACATTTCATATTCAACGCCCTCAATTCCGTAAGCAGTCTCGTTGTGGATCATAAAAATGAGCAAGCGGAACGCTTGGTTGACGAGCTAGCTGACTACATGCGGGTCGTTCTCGATGATGAAGGTCAAGAAATGGTGACAGTGGTAAATGAGATTGCGCAGCAGGCTCGCTATCTGGAAATTGAGAAAGTACGTTTCCCTGATAGATTATATTACGAGACGAACATCGCAGAAGGTGTTGAAAAGTTAAGAATTCCCGCATTGATTATTCAACCACTAGTGGAAAATGCGGTCAAACATGGCGTAGCAAGATCTTCGAGTAAGGTAACAATAACGATTGAGGCTTCGATCGAAAAAGATCGATTGAAAATATCAGTATGTAACACCGGGCGAATGAAGGTAACCAAGCCCGATGGCGATGCTATCGGTACCGGATTGGTAAACATCGCTGACAGATTGAAGGTTATTTATGGACCAACCGCAGCACTTGTTGTGGGTAATAGTGATGAAGCAATGGCAGTAGCGACTATAATTATTCCCATTGACAGGCCCAGGTTGCGAACGTTGATGCGATGATTGACGGTATTGGAATAAGTACGTTAATTGTAGATGATGAGCCACTTGCGCGAAATAGGCTTAAGACGCTATGTTCACGCTTAAGTGATATTTCACACATTAGACTGGCTTCCAACGGGCTTGAAGCATTGAGAGCAATAGAAGTTGAGATTCCAGATGTCATCCTCCTCGATGTTGATATGCCAGATATTTCTGGAATTGAGGTTGCCGAGAAATGCAAATTGCAGGAAAAGAAACCGGAAATTATATTCACGACAGCGCATAGCAAATATGCGGTCAGGGCCTTTCGTCTTCATGCTGCAGATTTTTTGCTAAAGCCGGTTAAAGAATCGCTGCTCTCTGAAGCGGTGGAACGAGTGATTGAGAAGCTAGGGAAAACTGAAGCAATAAACTTTGGAGAAGTACCTAAAGACGCCGTTCTGTGGGTAAAGGATGGGGAGGGCTCCCTACAGATTCGTTGCTCTGACATTGACCATATTGTAGCTGAACAAGACTATATGCGACTTTGTTTGTTGGATCGAAGTTTTTTAATTCATGGGACAATGCAGTCTTTGGTAAAATTACTGCCTCAAGATATGTTCGTTCGCATTCACCGTTCCACAATGGTCCGCAGAGACTGTATCAAAGAAATCCGTCGATCTGGAAGGCGCAAATATATTGTACTGCAAAACGGCACTGATCTCACAATCGGAGCCAGTTTCGCGGATGGATTCTTTAACTAGGCGGGCGGCTTAGGTTTGCCGGAAACTGTTTTAGAATAACGAGGGGCAGGCGCCGGCTGCAAGTAACCGCCAACATCAACAAATGCTTCTCTTTCAATATTATGTGGATGTTCCTTTGCTTCCGAGAGTGACAATACCGGTGCGAAACAGATATCTGTTCCTTCCATAAGTGCGCACCAGTCATCACGAGATTTGGTCTTGAATAGGTGCGTCAGCTTTTCCTTCAATGGCCCCCACATTTTTGGATTCATTTGCTGATCAAAGTCGGGGTCATTTTCCAATCCAGCCACCTTTCGCAATTCTGCATAAAATTGCGGTTCAATTGACCCTAGAGATATGTACTTTCCGTCAGCGGTTTCATAGGTGTCATAAAAATGAGCGCCGGTATCGAGCAGATTTACTCCGCGCTGATCCTGCCATTGGCCAATATTGTGAAAATCAAAAATCATTGCCATCAATGCAGCAGATCCGTCTGTCATGGCACAATCCACTACCTGTCCTTTTCCACCAGTTTTGGCATGCAGAAGTGCAGACACCATCCCGAGAGCGAGCATCATGCCGCCGCCACCAAAATCCCCAATCATGTTTATCGGAGGGGTGGGTTTGTCTCCGGCCCGGCCGAAGGTATGTAATGCGCCTGATACAGATATATAGTTGATGTCGTGGCCGGCCGCATTTGCGAGCGCCCCATATTGACCCCAACCCGTCATACGGCCGAAAACTAGTTGTGGATTATCCTGCAAAAGAACATCGGGGCCAAGGCCTAAGCGTTCCATAACCCCCGGCCTGAAACCCTCTATCAATCCATCAGCTTGTTTGACTAGTTCTCTTGCTTTTTCAATGCCTTCTTCCGACTTGAGATTAACCTCGACCAGTTTGCGAGACCGAGACAAGGCAAGACGTGGATCAGGGGCTCCGCCGGGTCGATGGAGTACGGTTACGGTAGCCCCTTGATCGGCCAGCATCATGCCGCAAAATGGTCCGGGACCTATACCTGCAAATTCTACAATATTAATGCCTGCCAGTGGTCCGGCCATATTCCGCTCCTGTTTAATCAATCGATTAAAGCGGTCCTATGGGGTCAATGACGCCCAATCAAGTAGTTATTGTAAAGGGATAATATGTTTAGCGCGGTCTTTGGCCGTGGTGTAGAGGCTTGTGCTTCTTTGCCTGTTGTCGCAAATAACTAGGAAGTTCGAGCTTGTTCTGGCCAACGGGCTTACGGGCTAACTTTGGATCAATCGGAAAGTCAAATGCGACACCAAATCGGCCCTGAGCAACCCAAGCCACATACCCAGTGACCTTGCCAATATTGCGCATCACTAGCTCAACTTTGTCGCCTCTTTTTGCGCGGACCGGAGCTTCGGCCATTAAACCGCCTGCCGACAAGTTCCGAATGCGGACTTCGCCGCAATCATCTCCATCCACGAACTTTAACTCGGCTTTTAGAAACAGGCTATCGCGATCCAATTCCCGCTTGGGTTGACCACTAGTTTGGCTGTTTGCGCCCAGATTCTCATCATATGGCTCTCGCATAAGCATCCCGTTGTTTCATCGTGTAAAATCAAAAAATCGCTGGGAAGAAATATAGAGCGCAAAGAGTGGAAGAATGGTTAAGGCTTTTTAGTTTTTTTCAGCCAGCCGATATTGTTTCTCAATATTTGCTGTGATTGCAGCAAAAGCAAAGCGACTTTTTAAAGTAAGCTATTGATCCCGAGATATTTTTTCGTTCCGTTCGTGTGCTTCTTGTGCTTCTACCGTCATCGTTGCGATAGGCCTTGCTTTCAAGCGGTCCAGCGAAATTGGTTCACCAGTTACCTGACAATAGCCATATTCACCTTCATCTATGCGGCGTAATGCAGAATCAATTTTGGAAGTTAATTTACGCTGCCGATCCCTAGTTCTGAGTTCCAAGCCCCAATCTGTTTCACTGGATGCCCGATCATTCAAATCGGCTTCCTGAATCGGACCGTCCTGCAAATGTGCCAGTGTTTCTTTGGACTCTTCAACAATGGATTGTTTCCATTCCTCGAGCGCGTTTCTAAAATAGGCGAGCTGCAATTCATTCATAAACTCATCGTCTTCGCTAGGTTCGTAACCTGCCGGCAGACCGTTAGAGCCAGAGTTAGCTTTTTTCGGCTTGGATGGCTTTTTTGCAGTCGACACCACTCTATTCTCCGCCTGTTTTACGCCTAAAATTTGGAAACCAAATGGCTATGAGCGGGCCTATAGCTATGGGATGTCGGTGATACAAGGCGCAAAATTCACAAGCCGAAACTAATCTTGAAAACCAGTTAATTCTGAATCCCATGCCCCTCTTATGAGACGAAATTCGGATCTTTTTCTATCTGACAAACCCGCGAAGCTTTCCTATTGCCCTGTCATTTAGTTCTAACACATGGAAAGATTTATCTGTTGAAAGGTCTCATATCGGGACATTAACTTTGGTTGGCCAGACTTTGGTGAGAGTTTTTCTAACTTTCTTCGATGAATCAAGGTTAACGCAATTGTTATTAAGACTTTCTTCTGCGTTTTTGGTGCATGTCCGGAATTCGCAAAGGGCGACCAGTTTTTTTAGATAGGTCAATCCAGCAGTTCCAAAGCGGAAGAGAGTAAGAACTATGTCGGTACGAATGGCTTTAGCAAAATTATGCGCTTGCACCTGTGGTGGTGCGCTGATTGGCGGCGGTGCGGTTCATGTAACGGAAGCACCAGCAGCCCCTTATGTCAAAAAGGTTGAAAAGAAAAAGAAGATTCGTGGCCGCGTTTTGAAAAAGGGCGCATCGGCAAGGAAGGTCAAACGGACCCGGCGCACAGTCACGACTAAGACAACCACGGCCTGCGCGCCCAGCGTGATTACCATCGCACAGGCTCCGGCTCAGCCTATCCCACTTCCTCCTCCACCATATATCCCACCCCCTCTTCCGGAAATTCCGGTGCTTGAAGGCGGCGGCGGTTCTGTACCTGTCGTAATTGGCGGAAGCGGCGGCGGCGGCGGTTTCGGCGGCGGCTTCTTTGGCGGCTTCTTTGGCGGCGGTGGTAGCGGCGGCGGTGGTGGCGGTACCGTAGTGATCTCTTCTACCAGCAGCGGCGGTTCAACAAGTACATCAACTGGCGGCAGCTCTACCAGCGGCGGTTCGACTTCGACATCAACGGGTGGTTTTTCCAGCACCGGCGGTTCGACTTCAACATCAACTGGCGGCTTTTCGAGCACATCAACCGGCGGTTCTACCTCAACGTCTTCGGGCAGCATCAGCAGTTCGACCGGCGGTGTTAGTACTTCAACGGGCGGTGTCTCCACTTCCACAGGTGGTGTGAGCACATCAACCGGTGGAGTTTCGACTTCTACTGGCGGAGTTTCCACATCGACTGGTGGTGTAAGCACTTCAACTGGTGGTAGCAGCTCTTCATCGAGTTCCTCATCCAGTTCAAGCTCGTCATCCAGCAGTTCCTCGTCCAGCTCGTCTGGCGGCAGCAGCGGAATGACGTCGAGTGGCAACACATCGAGCGGACATCCTGGCGGATCATCAGGCAATACCAGTGGCGGTTCCAATGGAAGCTCAGGCTCCTCTGGTTCCTCCGGAAGCTCAGGTTCGTCCGGGTCCTCTGGTAGCAGCGGTGGCTCCGGCGGTTCTAGCAGTTCCAGCTCTTCTTCGAGCAGTTCATCCAGTTCGTCCAGCTCTAGCAGCGGTGGTTCCAACGGTAGCACTGGTTCCTCCGGTAGCAGCGGTTCTTCCGGATCCTCAGGATCATCAAGCACCTCTTCTGGCGCAACCGGCGGTTCTTCGAGCTTTGGTGGAAGCACTAGTTCCAGCTCCTCGAGTTCAAGCAGTTCGTCGTCTAGCTCTAGCACCTCTTCTGGTGCCAGCAGCGGCGGCACATCGGGTGGGTCGACCGGCGGCACTGACGTACCGGCACCGCCAGTCGTCCTACTCTTTGGTGCTGCGGCAGCCGCAATTTTTGCGCGCCGTCGCAAAACCAAGAAGAATGCTGCCGCATAGGGCAATAACACCACATCAATCAGGAAAGCGGCTGGCGCGACCCGGCCGCTTTTTTTTGGGAAATATTCCATCAATTTCTATGCCCCAACACCGGTGCAGCTAATTTAGGAAGCAGAGTGACAACGGTGACACCGTGTCACCCGATTAATTCCGTTGATATTCTATTATATTTCTGTTGGTTAAGGCGGTTCTGTCTTGGGTGACATAGTGTCAGAATAAAATCCGTGTCGGCAGGTTCAACGGTGACTGAGGTTAACAGCTAGTCTTGCCAGTAGGAAGGGCGCAACCGGTTTCAATTTCTACCGAATTCGATCTTTGACCATGTGCATTGTACAAACCGCAATTGTAATCCGAGCTAATCGGTAAAAGGTTATCGTGGTTCGGCAGGTCCGTTTTATTGCGAAAGCGAACATTAGGACTACGTTGAGTCCGATCTTGTTTCAAACATTCGATCACTTCGCCATTTCGTGCGTTTCAGCCCAACTTCAGCACAAAGAACATCAACGCCATTGTCGACATGATCACGATGCCGGTCAAGCTAAGCGCCCTCATGCCGCGCGTGGGCCGGGCATCTTCGGGCATATCGCAACGGGTCATGACCAGATGATTCATCAGTGCCAGTGCTGCTCCGGCGATGAATGAGATCGATGCAACCAGGTCTATGAACGCACTGAAGCTTCGCATCGCCCCAACCAAAAAGATGATGGCCAACGCTGCGGAGATTAGAAGGAACACAAAGTAGCCTTTGGTCGAGGTCTGTCTGCCGACATTTCCGATATATTCCTGATGCAACGCGCCCAATGTGCGCGCACCGCCGTCGAATGCGGCAATCATGGTGGTCGCCATCACACACAGTGCGGAAATGGCAGCCAGCATTGCGGGAACCGGCCCCAAAGTCTCGCGATAAAGGTCAATGATTTGCGAGGCCAATACGGCAGCGCCAGTCTCCGGTGCCACTCCCGCTGAATGCATTACGCCTGCTCCCATTATGCAAAAGCACAGCGCCAGAATCGCCGTCAGCCCGTAAGAGGTCAGAAATCCCGCGCGCATGGCACCTATGGGGAGATGCTCGCTTTCGGCCTCATCCTCTTGCGATTGGAGTGTCCATAGCGAGAGTGCTACCGATGATCCCATGGCATTGGGCATGTAACCGGCAAGCGCCACAACAAACAGCAAGCCGAGTGGGTCAATCGACCAGTCGAAATTACCCAAACTACCCCATTTGACACGGGGCAGGACGAGGACTGTGGCGGTGATTGTCGCTATTGTCAGGAAGGCGATGAGCAGCTTGTTCAACTGGTCCAACCAGCTGTATCCAACGATCATCAGCAGCGTGACTGTTGCCGCAATGGCAATCGACGTAAGCAAGGCGATCGACAGGTTAACTCCCGTCAGAGCAGCAAAGATCGCCGCTGTCGTGGCGCTGACCGCGGCAAGGCCAATTGGACCAATGGCAAGAACCATCAAGATATAAAGCACCAGCGCCCACGGCCCCAGTTCCCGGTAGCCGCCAATCAGCGTTTTGCGCGTCGCATGAGCATAATCCATGCCAAAACGGAAGGCGGGATATTTGATGATATTGACGAACAGGATCACGCCCAGCAATCCCAATCCAAACATCGCTCCGGCGCGTGTGGACTGTACCAGATGCGAAATCCCAATTGCAGAACCTGAGAACAGAAGTCCGGGTCCGGCAGCCCGTTGCCAATCACTGAGTGTCATTTGCATTAACCCCGCTCTCAAGCTCTGCATGATCGGCTTCTTCTTTGTTTTCTTTGGGAATGGGTTCACCGTCAACCACGTCAAACTCCTTCGCGAACTTGGAAAGTGCGGTTTGCATATCGCTAACCGCTATCTCAAACTGATTTACACTGCTAAATTCAAATCCAGCGACCGGTTCCAGACTAGCAACCAATTCCTCAGTTTTATCGAGGTTATAGCTGAGACCTTTGAGCGAGATCTCGCGTTGAAATCGCAATTGTTTGAGCTTCAGTTCGATTTGACGCTTTCGGGCATCCGGCCCATTCGTTTCGAACAGCTCAAGTTCTTCCTCAAGCGACCCAATAGTCTGACTAAGATCGACAATGCCTTTTACATAAGCGTTTTGAGCGAGGATATGGAATTCAGCACGGCCTCGTAGCTCCAAATCTTTCAAATCGAAAAGCTTCGCCCGATTGGCTTCGTAAAAACTCATCTGTTTAAGAGCAGTCTGAAAATAGCGGATGGTAAATGGCCCCCAAGGTTTTCCAATCGTTTGTGCGCGGTTGGCAAGCCGGGTCACGTTCGAAATGTTCAAGATAATATCGGCAAGAAATATTGCCGCCTCGCGCTCCCTGCGTCGGCGCGCTCTGCGTTCCTTGATCAGTTCCGTCGCCAAAGCGCCGCCGGTGGCTAGGAACGCGCCGATGGTAACGGCGATGAGCGTATCGAGGCTGCCCATGAAGCTCAGTATTGATTGTGGCATCCTGCCAAACCCCTCTTATCGTACTATTCTTCAACCCGCTCCAAGGGTGCCATCCCCAGTGCAGATCGGAAGCTATTGTGAAAGTGATGGAGGGGAGCCTCATTGCGACCGAATATGGAATGAGACAGTAAGTCTGATTGAGCCGTCTTCTGCTGGTGCTCACCCATCAGATAGTCTTCATCTTCAATCGTGCTGCTGAACACCTCCAAATTAGCTTCAGGGGTAAGAGGTTTGCCGATTTTGTCTCGGTTATAAATCGATTCAGCGGTAATTTTCTGATCATCATCAAGTGCATCCATAGCCTCGATAACGTCCCGCTCGTAATACATGCTGATCCGTGTGATCGACCGTCCTGGGTTTTTGGGATCCGGATAAATTCTAATCAGTGTAATCTGGTCACGACCAATGACGAGCTGGATATTGGGGAACAGGTAGTAGAGGATCAGTGCACCTTCAAAAAGTTGCCATTCCCCTTCTGGTAACTCACGCAGCGTATCAATCGATTTTCTGGCGGTGACAAAGCGATGGTTGCGACCAAATTCCTCATAGGCCAAATTGCTGCCATAATAGGTTTGCCCCAAAGTATCCTTGTGCAGTTTCGCAAAGTGGTATGTCTCGCCAAATATATCATTCGCGAGTTTCCAGTTAAGATCCATGTCGATAGTTTTTTCTGCCACATAACTACGCCGAGCCATATTATATGATGCCAGTTCTTCCGCTAACGGGCCGAGCAGCTCATCAATCTTCAGCTCGCCGTCCGGTTGCGGGTGGACCCATAACAAACCATCTTGTTCAATCGCTGGCAAAGCTACCAAACCGTGACAGGCTTTATCTATCGTGCCGAAATGATCCATTTCGGGAACCGCAAGTAAGTCGCCTGTTAGCGAAAAGCTCCAGCTATGGAACGGACAAACGAATACTGGTGCCTTGCCTCTTGGTTGATCAGCGACGCGTGCTCCGCGATGAGGACAAGCGTTGAGAAAAGCATGAAACTGTCCTTGCTTGTCGCGTGTTGCCAAAATGGGAATGCCAAAGTCATCAATTGTAAAGAAGCTGCCGAGCTCGGGTAGGTCTCCTGAAAGCCCGATGATCTGAGGATGTTCGCGGAAAAAATTGTCCCACTCCATTTCTGCCAATTCCGGACAAGTGTAGGAGTTTGTCGGCATACGGTACTGCACTTTGGCATCCACATTCTCATCGTCATCCAGTTGACGGAGCAATTCCTTTACGATGCGTATCTGTAAATCCTGACGCATATCCACCTCCTTGCGCATAGAACGCGGGAAGCAACCGAAATTGCCTCCCGCGTTCAAACCATTATTTGGTCCACTGTCCAGTTCCGGTCGTTGTGCCACCGCTGCCGTCTGTATTGAATTTATAATGTTCGGTGATCAGTCCCTGATGACCTTTCGCCTCACCAGTTTTCCCTACAACCATGCCAGTGCAGGTCATTTCGCCGCTACCTTTAGCGCCCTTCATGTAGCCCATTATGATACCAATCTCGCCGCCTTCTCCTTTTGATGTACAGGTCACATGACGATCAAATATCGCGCCAGACGGCTGGTTCATGCCAACACAGATACCGGTGGTAGTGGATTTACCACTGCCTTCGGTTGTGATGGTTGATGTGGCTGTCCAATAGGCGCCGCCGCCTGCGCCATCTGGACCTACACCACCAACCAAGTTCGGTGGACCAAGCGTCGATTCAAATGTCACGTTCTGTGCCTGTGCGCTTGTTGCCGCTAGGCTGAGCGCCGCAAGAGCGGAAATTCCTGTGAGAGTTTTTTTCATACCATCCTCCTTTATTGTGTGCGCATTCTTTTTGAGGAATGATCTCGAGAACGTCCTGTGGTCCGAATGAATTTAATATGATGTAAATATTAAGTCATTGAAATTAAAGAACTAAAATCCCGCATCCGGAAATAATTTCCGCTGCTTTGTTGACAATATGTTTCATAATCTTGCTATTCCTATTCGAGTGTAAAATATCGGGAGGGGATGTCGCACTTTCTCGTGCGATTGGGGACCAAGCAATGGAGCGCGCCGCACCGGATTTATCTGCAGGCTTTCAACTGGGTGATTTTCAAATCATCCCGGATCGCAATATTGTTGAAAAAGTGGAACAATCGATCCACCTTGAACCCAAAATCATGAATGTTTGCCTGTCGCTGGCAATGCGGTGCGGCGACGTTGTCTCCCGCGATGAACTGATCGACGAAGTATGGGGTGGTAAGCCTGGCTCGGACGAAAGCCTGACCCGTGCCATTCATGTTTTGAGAAAAACCTTTGACCAACCATCTTCTGGTGGAGTGGAGATCGAGACCATTCCAAAACGGGGCTACCGACTTGTAGCGGCTATAGCAGGTTTACCGTCAGAGGCACGAAAACAGATATTACCGTCGTCTACCGACACAACACCGGAAATAGTTCTGGCAGTGCTACCCTTCGACAATCTATCCAGCGATAAAGAAATGGCGTATTTCTCTGATGGCGTATCAGAAGAAATATTGGGCCGCATCGTGCGCGGGTCGGATATTGATGTGATTGGCCGCACCGCCAGCTTTCAATATCGCGGCGCTGACAAGGCAAAAGCTTATAGAGTTTTGGGTACGACGCATATTCTCGACGGGTCAATCCGGCGGGCCGGCGACAAGATACGCATTTCGGCACATCTGTTGGAAACCGGTTCACAAGCCGGAATCTGGTCAGACCAATATGACCGAGACATTGAAGACATTTTTGCGGTTCAGGATGAAATTGCCGAAGCGATTGCCGAAGCGATGGACCGCAGATTTTCTGCGAAACCTGTACCGCCAATAGCGCCTGAAATATATGATCGTTATTTGCGTGCCCGCGAAGATGGCATCGACTTTCGATCTGACGATATGCAGCGTACATTGATGATACTGGAATCTGTTACGCATGATGCGCCTGATTTTGCGCCAGGCTGGGCATCGCTCGGCGGAGCATTGGTAACGCTTTTACTATCGCGCCCTCATGATGACCGCGATTTGATACGCAAGCGTGCGCAAGATGCGATCAAGCGATGCCTTGCGCTCGATCCTGAATCGATCCAACCTGTTCTATGGCAATGGTATTTGCTGCCGTCTTTCGGACATTTTCTTGAACAGCAACGCCTTATAGACCGCCTCGCGGAAACGAGCGGCCACAGTGGTGCGGCGCGTTTCCTCCTTTCCTTCCACTTACTAAATGTCGGCCGCACAGCTGAGGCGGTGCGCGTTGCCGAGGAAAGCAGTAAGCTTCTCCCCGACAACATCGATGTTGATTCAATCCTTGCCATTGCGACATTGCATCGTGGTGAATTCAAGCGCGCTCGGTTGTTGTTTGAGCGTATGCTCGAACGTGCGCCGGACAATCACCATGCCACGCATTTTCTGATCCTAGCCTGCCTCCAGGATGAGGATTGGGAAACCGCAAATCAACTGATTGCGCCTGATCGGCTCGCGCAATATCCTTTGCGGGAATACTTACAAACTCCTGCTCTTGTCGGGCGTATACAATACCGGAATAACGAAGACATCTGGGCTGTCTTCAACAGTTTGGCACAACCAGCGAAAGAAACCGGGCATGTTGATGCGGCCTGGTTTGAATATTCCGCTCATTTGGGCCTGGTCGATCCGGTTTATGACCTCATAGATCAGGTCAAACTTGGCCCAGCTGGAGCCAGCGGGGACCATATTGGCTTCGCTGCCTATCGGACGGGCGGCCTGTTTTCTGCGGCCACACCGGAAATGCGCAATGATATCCGCTGTGTGAAACTCTGCGCACGTTATGGCTTGGTCGAATATTGGCTCGAAACCCAAAAATGGCCAGATTGCGTGGACGAGGTCCCCTATGACTTCCGCGCCGAGTGCGAGAAATATCGTGACTATCCCAAGGACGAATATTTCGCATAATCGCAGGCGCCGAGATTACTCCTTTTTTGCGACCTCATCCCCAGCCATCGGTCAAGTTGATCATTTGGCGTGCTAAACCAAATGGCTACAACGATTGAAGCTATTTTCTTCGGCCTCTTCGCAAGATATCCAGGAACCTTGATGATTTGCAATAAAGTGCAGACAAAATGGTAAAATCTCAACCTTTTCCTATTGATGATCACGACCAATTGTCGCTTGAACCAATCCGCCCCTCTCGGCATAGGCGTTGGCTATGCATGATATTAAATTGATACGCGAAAATCCCGAAGCCTTTGACGTGGCATTGGCGCGGCGCGGCGTGGAACCGGTAGCCGCCGAAATCATTGCGCTTGATGAAACCAGACGTAGCCTGGCCACTGAGCTTCAGCAGGGCCAGGCACGCCGGAACGAAGCGTCCAAAGCCATTGGCAAAGCCAAAGGACAGGGAGATGAGGAGACGGCCCAGGCGTTGATGTCCGAGGTGTCTGAATTGAAAACTTCACTTCCTGCGCTGGAAGAAAAAGAACGGGATGTTGGCGTGAAGTTGCGCGATATGCTGGCGAGTATTCCAAATTTGCCTGCCGATGATGTTCCCGATGGTGCAGATGAGGATGGCAATGTCGAAATATCGACCTGGGGTGAGCCTGGGAAATTTGATTTCGAGCCGAAGGAGCATGCCGATTTTGCGCCTGCCCTGGGCATGGATTTTGAAAGCGGCACCCGGATTTCAGGCGCGCGTTTCACTTTTTTAAGGGGAGGTATGGCGCGCCTACACCGTGCGCTCGGCCAATATATGCTCGACCAGCAAACACAAGAGCGTGGCTATGTTGAATGTAACCCGCCGGTTCTGGTGAATGATGACGCAATGTATGGCACGGACAAGCTGCCAAAATTTTCCGAAGATTCCTTCCGGACTACTGATGATCGCTGGCTTATCCCAACTGCGGAGGTCAGTTTGACCAGTTCGGTTATGGGCGAAATTCTTGAAGAAGCTGATTTGCCAGTGCGGTTGACGGCTTTGACTCTTTGTTTTCGATCGGAAGCGGGATCCGCAGGTCGCGATACCCGTGGTTTCATTCGCCAGCATCAGTTTGAAAAATGCGAATTGGTCAGCATAGTCCGGCCTGAGGATAGCGAGGCGGAGCATCAACGGATGACTGATGCCGCTGAATCCATCTTGCAATTGCTGGAACTGCCCTATCGTAAGATAGAGTTATGTACCGGCGACATTGGGTTTGGTGCACGTAAAACCTTTGATCTGGAGGTTTGGTTGCCTGGGCAGAACGCTTATCGCGAGATTTCTTCCTGTTCCAACACAGGAGATTTCCAGGCACGTCGCATGAATACGCGTTTCCGACCCGATGGAGAGATTAAAGGCACGCGGTTTGTGCATACTCTCAACGGTTCGGGTCTAGCGGTTGGCCGAACTTTGGTTGCCATCCTTGAAAATTATCAGCAGGCTGATGGCAGTGTGGAAATTCCAACCGTATTGCGAAGCTATATGGGCGGAATTGAGAAACTGGAGCCAGCTTGATGCGCATACTTCTGACGAATGATGATGGTTTTGAAGCACCGGGCATGAAGGTGTTACTTGATATTGCGCAGAGCCTGTCGAACGATCTGTGGATAGTCGCTCCGTCGGAGGAACAGTCCGGAGCCGGTCATTCACTGACCCTGACAAGGCCTTTACGTATTCGCCAACGCGGCGATCAGCAATATTCGGTCGATGGTACACCAACGGATAGCGTTATGTTGGCGGTTGCCAAAATTATGAAAGACGGTCCGCCCGATTTGATCCTGTCAGGTGTTAATCGCGGCGCAAATCTTGGGGAAGATGTTACCTATTCAGGAACAGTGTCCGCCACGATGGAGGGCGCCCTAGCGGGTATTCCGTCTATTGCCCTTAGTCAGGCGTATGAACGCGGCGGGATGGGGGATGATGTACCTTTTGAAGCCGCCCGCATATGGGGAGAGAAGGTGCTGAAACCTTTGGTCAAACAAAGCATGGACCATCGCACGCTGATAAACATAAACTTCCCCGCTGTTGCTGCCGATCAGGTCAAGGGTGTTCGCGTCGTATCTCAAGGCATAAGAGATTACGGCCGGCTACAAATTGTCAGCAATCGAGATCCGCGGGGATTTGAATATCATTGGTTCGGACTGGGTCCGATGGTCGAAACGCCCGCCCATAGCACAGATTTAGAAGCAATAGAGGACGGCTATGTCGCAGTGACACCATTGCATTTGGACCTGACGCACTATGCTTCTATGGATAAGCTGAAATCTCTTTATAGAGAGTAAGGTTTCCGAAAATGCCGACAATCTATTCACCATAACGCTGGCAACCTTCTGATTTGCTGCTAGATATTCGTTTTTAAAATGTTGGGAGTTGGTTAATGGGGTCTCAAATGCGATTTATTGCGATCCTGATATTGGTTTTAGCGGTGTCAGCCTGTATCCCGCCCGGTCGGGGTTATGATACCACTACCAGAGAAGCGCCGCCGGTCCTTGAGACGGATCAATCAGTGCTTGCTGATAGCGCTCCAGCACCATGGCAAACGCAACCCGTCAATCCCAATGCCAGCAATGTGAGCGGTGGCTCATATATAGTGCAGCCCGGAGATACATTACGCGGGATAGCGAATAAAACGGGCGCGGGTTCTCATTTGATCGCCGATGCCAATGGCCTCGTTGATCCGTATATTATTCAGGTAGGGCAAGAATTGACTATTCCTGGTGGACGTTATCACCAAGTGAACACGGGAGAGACTGGTATTGCCATTGCGCGAGCCTATGGCGCTCCTTGGAAAGAAGTTGTGCGGCTCAATAAACTGGAGGAGCCGTTCATACTCCGTGTTGGGCAGAAAATCCGATTACCAGCTGGGTTACCGGACAATCCCAGTAACTTGTCGGTGGAGCAGCGGGCTGCCGCATTTCAATTGGATATTGATGATATCGTAACCGGCGGGCAGCCAGCTGCCACCGAAGTTGCGGTGACTGAACCATCAGATTGGCGCAAGACTATCGAACCCAATCGCCCTATTGTTGCTCCTAACGGTTTTGCCGGACAATTCGCATGGCCCGTGGATGGCAAGTTGCTGTCGAGTTTTGGCAGCAAAGGCGGCGGTAAAGTGAATGACGGTTTAAACATCGGTGTCCCAAGCGGAACGCCCATTCGCGCTTCCGCCGATGGCGTGGTCGCCTATAGCGGCGATGAAATTGGTGTGTTTGGCGGATTGGTTTTAATCACGCACGGCTCTGGTTGGGTTACCGCTTACGGTCACGCTGATAAACTGAATGTAGCGCGTGGACAGAAAGTCAAAGCGGGCGAAGTGATCGGCCTTGCTGGGGATAGCGGCTATGTTAGCGAACCGCAGCTGCATTTTGAAATTCGTAAAAACCGGAAACCGGTCAATCCGATCAATCATTTGCCGAAGCGGACTTAACTGCCCATGGCCCGCAAACGCCGCAGGATATCTGACTATATTTCCCTGACCCGGAAATCGAGTTTGCCGGTATGGGCCGATATTGCTGTGCGGGTTGGTTTTGTACTTTTCCTGATTGGCGCAGCCGTTGCGGTGCACTGGTTTGATCGCAACGGATTGCAGGACAGCTATGATGGCGATGTCAGTTTTCTGGATGTCATCTATTTTACGATGATATCCATCACGACCACGGGCTATGGCGACATAGCCCCGGTAACGGAGCGAGCGCGTTTGTTCGACGCGTTGATTGTGACTCCAATTCGTGTCTTTGTTGTGCTTATATTCCTTGGCACGGCCTATAATTTTGTACTGAAAAAAACCTGGGACAGATGGCGTATGAAACTTATTCAAAGCAATTTGCACGATCATATGGTGATCGCTGGGTTTGGGACGAGCGGCAGCGAAGCCGTTGCGGAATTGATTGCGCGCGGAACCAAGCCGGAAGAAATCGTGGTGGTTGATACCGATGATGAATCGCTGGCGCTGGCTGAAAACATGGGCTGTGCCGTCATTAACGGCGACGCTACCCGTGACAGCGTGCTGATGGATGTAAAGATTTCGCGCGCGCGGTCGCTGATCGTGTCGGCGGGGCGCGATGATACCAGTATATTGATCGTTCTGACGGCGCGACATCTGGCCTATCACTTGCCAATCAGTGTTTCGGTTAAGGCAGCGGACAACGAACTGCTCGCACGGCAAGCCGGTGCAACAACAGTGATTAATCCCGTTAGTTTTGCCGGGTTGTTGCTTGCCGGCAGTTGTGAAGGGGCCCGCATTTCCGACTATCTCAGCGACCTTGCCTCTGCCACTGGGCGGGTTAAACTTATCCAGCGAAGCGTGTCCGAAGACGAGGTTGGTATGGCGCTGAATGACGTGATTGATGATGGTATTGGTTTGCGCATTTATCGTGGAAACGATGTCTTTGGTTTCTGGGAGGAAGAGACCAAGTCATTGGAAGCAGGCGATATTATTGTGGAAATCATTCCAGGCAATGGGGCCGAGAAAGTTTCGATTGATGCCGATGTCTGAACCCGAAAGGCCCGCTATTTCAAAGCGCCGTCATCAGTGGAACAAACTGCGTGAGTTTGCTCTTCCGCTTGATGCTTTGAAATTTGCGTTTGAGGCACCACAGCTTATTGGTGCGCCGCGCGGTGATGGTCGCTCGATCATGCTGCTCCCGGGCTATTATGCCAGCGAATTGTCGATGATCCCGCTCAAGGGTTTCCTTGGGCAACTTGGTTATGACGTATCGCATTGGGGTTTGGGCCGCAATATGGGTGATGTCGGTAGCTATGCCGATCATCTGGCAGCGCAATTTCGAGAAGAGAATAACGAGCCAGTGACGCTGATCGGTTGGAGTTTGGGCGGCGCGATATCTCGCCGACTGGCTCGTGAGTATCCCAGCCTGATCCGAGAGGTTATCACCATGGGTACTCCGGTGGGCGGAGTGCCTCGCGACGGCATGGCGGGGCAGCGATTCTCGCGCGAGAACGGTGCGGATATGGATGATCTGGAAGCCACTTTGCATCAACGCAATCTAGTCCCGATTACTCAGCCGCTGACTGTGATTTATAGCGATAATGACGGTGTCGTACCAAGCAGTATCGCGGTGGATCACTATAACGATCATGCCCGCCATGTAAAAGTAGACAGCACCCATCTGTCCATGGGGGTTAGCGCCAACATATGGCGTATCATTGCCGATACGCTGGCCGAAAAATCTTAAAATCGCTTCCCGGCCAAGCTGTCTTGTTCTTATCCCAGCCAGGCGTGCACCGTTCCCATCGCTGTGTAGAATAGCAGCCAATACCCAGCATCAATGAAGAATAACGCCTTGCCCTTTTGCGAGAATAGATAATTCGTCCCAATAGCCGGCACGATGAAACCCAGCGCAACGCCAAAGGCGGTCAGCACTTTAACTGTGAAAGACAAGTCGGTCGCATAGGTCGCAAATGTATGCGCTAATGTCCATGAGGCTACGATACTAAAAGCGAAAGCACCGCCATAGATCATTCCCATATTTCCACCCTGAATTTCTTCCTCGGTCAGACCAACCGCGCCCATCCACTTTTTGCCCATGATCGGTCCGTACCAAAGTCCACCGACCACAAAGCCCATAACCGCAGCACCGATGACCGCAATCCAGTTAACGTCAAAGATATTCATAAGACCCTCCCAAATCTGTTTGTTGAAGATGTTTTACACATAAGTTGATCGAAATACCAAATTTGTAGGAACTCTGCGTGACTCGGTGGCCTTTTCCGCCTAAAGGCGCTCCCAATATGGCTACCCAAATTCCTTCTCCGCCGAAAGTCGGCATGGTCTCGCTTGGCTGTCCCAAGGCTTTGGTCGACAGCGAACGTATCCTGACCCAGCTCAGGAGCGACGGCTATGATCTGTCGCCTGACTATGCTGGCGCAGACGTCGTGCTGGTCAACACCTGCGGGTTTCTGGATAGCGCCAAGGAAGAGAGCCTCGAAGCTATTGGCGAAGCAATGGCGGAAAATGGCCGCGTGATCGTCACCGGCTGCATGGGTAATGAAGCCGATTTGATTACTGCCCGTTTCCCTGATATACTGGCCGTTACCGGTGCGCATCAATATGAAGATGTTGTCACTGCGGTGCACGCTGCGGCTCCTGCGGCGCGCGGTGAATTTGTCGATCTGGTTCCCGATGCCGGTCTGAAACTGACCCCACGTCATTATAGCTATTTGAAAATATCCGAAGGTTGCAACCATCGTTGTTCCTTCTGCATCATCCCGTCCCTGCGCGGTGATCTGGTCTCGCGCCGACCCGATGCGATCTTGCGTGAAGCCGAAAAGCTGGTTGCAGCGGGTACCAAAGAGATTTTGGTAATTTCGCAAGATACCTCGGCTTACGGCGTCGATATTCGTCACCAACCCCGCGAGTGGACCGCTCCTGATGCTCAGCGCCGCGAAGTCCGTGCACATATGACCGATCTTGCCGAAGCACTGGGCCAACTGCGAACACCAGAGGGCGAAAATGTGTGGACCAGACTCCACTATGTCTATCCCTATCCGCATGTCGACAAGGTCATTCCGTTGATGGCTGAGGGTAAGATCACGCCTTATCTCGACATCCCGTTTCAACATGCCGCGCCCAATGTCCTGAAGCGCATGAAGCGTCCCGCCAATGAGGCTAAGGTGCTGCAACGTGTGAAGTCCTGGCGCGATATCTGCCCCGATCTCACCATCCGTTCGACTTTTGTTGTCGGCTTTCCGGGAGAGACCGAAGAGGATTTCCAATATCTGCTCGACTGGCTCGAAGAAGCCCAATTGGACCGTGTCGGAGCCTTTCGCTTCGAACCGGTCGAAGGCGCCGCCGCCAACGATCTCGACGGCGCGCTGCCCGAAGAGGTCAAGGAAGAGCGATACCAGCGGATCATGGACGTAACCGCCCGGATCAGCGCCGCCAAACTGCAAGCCAAGGTCGGTCGCACGCTTCCCGTCATTATCGACGAAGTCGGCGAGCCCGACGAAGATGGCGATATCGGTGCCACCGCCCGGTCGCAGGCCGATGCTCCCGAAATTGACGGCAATATGTTTCTGCGCAATGTCAGCGCTGACTTACAGACCGGCGACATTATCGATGCGATGGTGGAAGAAGCGGACGAGCACGATCTGTTTGGGGTTCCTGCATAAGGATATGGACTAACTGTCATCCTGAACTTGTTTCAGGATCCCCTGAGATTATTCCTCAACTCTACGAGGTCCTGAATTAAGTTCAGGATGAGGGCCATTATCCTGTTCAAAGTTTACAACGTGCACAGACCCATATTTGTTTTCCGCTTCCTCCTCTACCTCTTCCGCATCCTCAATATCCTCCGCTTCCGTCGCGTCATCCTCTAAATTCCGATCTTTCGCCTCCGCCATCACCGCCGCTGCTTCCGCTTTATCCACCAACCGCACGGTCAAACCGTTCACCTCTTCATCCAGCTCTTCCGCCTCGCTTTCGGTCATCATATAGATTTCTGGCGGGTCATCATTAAACGTGCACATAAATGGCTCGACTGGCGCGTCGGATGTCGCCGCGTCGCTATCTTCCATCGTATATCCTGCGGCTGACAGCATTCGTGCGCGCTCGACTTTTTCCGCTTCGGTCGGCTCTGTGATCAAAGACGCGATTGTGTCCTCGGCTGCAATCGCCTCCGTCACCGCATTAAAGCGCGCCGCCGCCCGTGATGTCGCGGCGCTCTCCGCCAGCTTGTCGAGCCGCGCGATATGGGCGAGTAGTAAGCGGCTGTCATAGCGCCGCCGCGTCGCGATCACTTCGCCGCGATAATAGACTTCTTCTTCAACGCCGTTAATCGCCCGGTCCTGCAACATATCCGTCGCCACATCCCGCGCCAGCAACAATGCCGCATCCCATGCCAGCGCAAAGTCCATATCCCGGCGTTTCAGATTGTAAGCCGACGTCCGCGAACGCTGCACAAACACCGCCGCGCTGCCCACATTCCCGCAATTGGCCAAGGCCTCCAGAAACTTGACGCGAACATCCGGTGACCAGCCATCATGCCGCGTGGAGGCCGTCTCTATGCCGCTCTCCTTCAAGGGAGGGGTTTGGGTGGGGGCTATCGAAGCAACTAAATGCCCCTCCCGCTTGCGGGAGGGGCTAGGGGAGGGAACACGCTCATCCTCAGGCAGGCCCACCCCCGATCCCTCCCGTAAACGGGAGGGGCGACAAACAGCGTCACCATCATTGATTTCGTCATTGCGATCCCGGACTTGATCCGGAATCCCCCGAAAACCCTCCCCATCCAAACCATCACCCCGCAGCTCCGCCAAAGCCCGCGCAATATCATTCTGAAAACCCATGGGAAGTTCCAATCAAATATGGTTTATTGAAAGGAGAACATTAACCTATATGGTGTATTGTAGGAAAGCGGGTAAAGGCTTTCCATGATGTCCGCTCTATCCCGAAAGCGGACACTAGTTATGAGCGAAATTGGCCCGCACCTTTGCTTCCAGTTCAAGCCCAGCTTTCTCCGGAGTGCCAGCATCGAAAGGAGGTTGTGGATCATATTCAAGGGTCAACTGAATTTCTTTCGCTACTTCTTCCCCAGCCAGCACAGCAGCCAGAGTTAGGCCAAAGTCTATTCCGGCGGTCACGCCGCCGCCCGATACGCGGTTGCGATCCTGCACGACACGCTCTTTAACCGGTATTGCACCGAAAGAGGGTAACATTTCTCGAAAGGCCCAATGACAGGCCGATCTATATCCGTCCAAAAATCCTGCTGCTCCCCACAACAAAGAACCACTGCACACTGATGTCAAATAGTCAGCTTGCCCTCCTTGGCGTTTTAAAAACTCTAACACTTCGCTATCGCTCATCAACGGCATTTGCCCCATCCCGCCGGGAATGCATACCACATCGAGATCAGGACAACTTGTGAATGTATCCGTGGGAAGGATCGAGAAGCCCGCATCCGTTTTAACGGGGTCAAGCGTTTTCCAGACCATGTGGATAACAGCCCCTGGGACCCGGCTTAAAACTTGAGCCGGACCGGTAGCGTCAAGCTGGGTAACGTCTGGATAGATTAGAAAGCCAATGTGGATCGAATTTTCCATGATTATCTCCTTGCCACAGAACCAATAGAGAAATGTGGTCTTGTCCTAAATGACAATTATCGACTATATTCGGCCAATGAAAACTAACCGAAGAACCTTGTTCCTAATATATGAAGGTTTTGAGCTACTCGATTTGTCAGGCCCAGCGTCGGTCTTTTCGGCTGCTAATTCCCTGATGGAACAGACGCTTTACGAGGTAAAGACACTCTCCTCACAGGGTGGCGAGATACAAAGCAATGCCGGACTTCGTATAGCAAGTGAATCATTGTCAGATGTGACGCTTAGCAAATCAGATACGATCCTTGTGACGGGGGCCGGACGGCAATCAATATCCAATGCACTGACTGATACTATAATGGCTGATTGGCTCGCCAGAGTAGCTTTGGAGGCGGAGCGATATGGATCAATCTGTTCAGGTGCCTTTTTAGCGGCGAATGCTGGCCTGCTTGATGGCCGCAAAGTGACAACACACTGGGCTGGGCGCAAGACCCTCGCCAAGACTTATCCATCGGCATCAGTGGAATCTGATGCACTTTACGTCGTGGATGAGGGACTGTGGACATCTGCCGGTGTTACCACTGGAATTGATATGGCGCTCGCGATGGTTGAACGGGACCACGGAGCGACCTTAATGCGACAAATAGCAAGATGGCTCGTTATTTATGCTCATCGGCCAGGCAATCAATCACAGTTTAGCAGTTTATTAGAGGCACAATCTGCCGGTGATGGTATATTTGCAGACCTCATCACATGGATAGGTAAAAATTTGGACAGGCCATTGAGACTTGAGGAGCTTGCCGATCGTGTAACAATGTCCGAACGTACATTTCGCAGAAAGTTTACTGCGCAGGTTGGGGTATCGCCCTCAAAATTTTTGGAGGATATGAGATTGGATAGAGCAAAAAAACTACTTTCAGCAAAACTTCCAATCAATGTTGTCGCTTCCAAAGTGGGGTTTCGCTCAGAGGCGGGGTTTCGTACTGCCTTCCAGCGAAGCTTCGGAATCACGCCATCCATGCATGCCATCATCCACTTCAATCACGATCCATAGTGAAATCTATCATATGAAGAGGCAAAGCCGATGTCCGCTTTTGCGCCCATAGCGGACACTAGCCTTTTCAACACCCCTTCACCTCACCCCCAAAATCTCCAACCCGATCATCACAAACGCATAACCCAATCCGCCATATAACAACGCCCGGAACCACGGATGCGGGATGCGGGCTTTTTCGGGATAGCCGGCCGGGTGGACAACCTCTACCAGCTCACCAATTACAGGTTTGGGGAAGGGCGTATAGAGTGGATCACGGACTTCGATAAAGCCGCCGCGATTATCAGGGAGCAGCAATATCGCCGCATACATGGTCGCGCCGTCTTCGCGTGTGCGGTGATGCCGGACAATCTTCGCCTGCACCCGCCGCGTTTCATTGCGCACAAACAGCACATCACTGCGCAGCGTCAGTGCCAGTCCGCTTCCCGTCAATGCGAGGCTAATCCAGAGGATGAACGTTTCGATGCGGCGCTGCTATCACAGCTTTGCGTGGCTGTTAAGTGCGGCGATAATGCTGGTTCGAATCTGCATGTTTGATGGCGTTCAAGGCTCTTCATACCACCGTGTGAATCGTACTTTTGCGATCCAATAGATCATCAATATTAATGTGATCAACACGGGCGGTATCAGAATATAAGGGCTTCGCAGCATGTCGGGGATGATCCGTTCTTGTCCAACCAAAGAACCAATCGCAATGACCAGAGCCAGCATCATTCGCCACAAGTGCCGACCAATCCTCTGAATTCCCGATAAGCCTTTGCGTAGAATCATGTTGAAATCCAATGTTGCGCCGAGCAGACACAAGCCGCCTTGGAAATAGTAAAAGCCAGCTGGGAAACCGCGAATGGTTCCTTCGGGCGCCTGGCCAGCTTTCTGTGCTGTAATGAATGCGTATATGCTTAGGCCAATGATGCCCAGCATAGCCATAATCTCGAACATGCCGGTTTCATTTTCCCGTCGGCGTACGGTCACCCATGAAGTCGTAACCAAATAAAATACCATTATGCCGGAGATAATTGAGTCTGGTCTTTCCTTGAGCAAGGCCAACCAGGTTGCGCTAACCGACATGCCAAGCATCGTGACAAAAAAGACAGTTCCGGCTTGACGGTGGAGCAACTCGCCCTTTTGGACAGATACGGCGAGATATCCTCCAATTAGCGCCAATGTGCCCATGATGATATGGAAAATGACGATAGGCGATGTGATCACGGGCTAATCTTTCTCAATAAGTGTATTGTTAGCATAATACACTAAAATTGAAAGTACAACCTGCATCGTAAACATATGTGGGAGATGCTGGTTTCTTTTCCGGCATTGCGCTAGTCTATCTCAAAGGGGAAGAAACATGACTGCATTTCGGATAGCCACCATCCTAGTCGCTTTGGTCTCGCTGTTCTTGGGCGGAACCGGCATATTTCTGGGGGCGGTTGAACATACTGGCGGGGAGGCGGTCGCAGCTGCGCTGGATAGCCAATACCGCTATCTCGCTGCGGTTTATTTTGTGATTGGAGTCATGATCATCTGGTCTGCTGGTGATGTGAAGGGCAGGGCGATGTTGCTGCGCTTTGGCATGCTCGGCTGGTTTGTTGGCGGTCTTGCCCGCGGAGTGTCGTGGATGACAGTTGGTGAGCCGGCAGATTGGCAGGTCAGCGGCATGATCATCGAACTGGTTATTCCGGTCGTGATGCTGTTGTGGCAGAGGCGGGTGATCAAGAGCTGAGAACGCGCTTTTATCCTTCGGTAACAACATATATTGAATGTTTACCGATGAAGGTGCATCCTTGTGCCGCTCACCGACTGGAACAGGAGTGTCTCAAGGCGTTGCTGACCATAGCTGACTGGATCGCGGATGGGAGGACCTATGCCCAATAAAAAACTGGCGCTTTTTCTCGATGGCAGTTGGAACAATATTGACGATAATACCAATGTCTGGCGGCTCAGTCAGATGGTTTCGCGACGGGATAGTCAAGGCAATCGGCAGCTTCGATACTATACGCCCGGGGTCGGTACGGCCCGTGGTGAGAAGATCAGGGGCGGCGCGCTGGGTCATGGTCTCGACGAGGATGTGATCGAGGCCTATCGCTGGCTGATGGGCAATTTTACTCAAAAGAAGGGAGAAACGCCCAGCGATGAAATTTATATATTTGGGTTTAGTCGCGGTGCCTTCACTGCGCGCAGCTTGTCGGGTATGATTGCTAGGTGCGGGTTGTTGAGAGCCGGTGCGCCGCTTTCAGTGGAGGAACTTTATAATCGCTACCGGATGGATTCTAAGGCTCCATCTCTGGTGGAGCTTTACGACAAAGATAATCCAACCGCTGCTGAACGACGGCTAATGCGGCATTCGCGCAGGGTGATTATCAGAATGATCGGCGTGTGGGATACAGTTGGCGCACTCGGTGTGCCTTTCGGCAATATTCCCGGTATCAGTCGTCGGCGTTTTGGGTTTCACAATACCGATCTGTCAAAGCTCTATGAACATGCGTATCAGGCCCTCGCTGTTGATGAGCATCGCAAGGCTTTTGATCCAACGTTATGGACACTTTTCAAACCAACAGGGTCCGATCACCCAAAAAAAGGTAGCTGGCGACCAACGCAGGTCGAGCAAAGATGGTTTGTTGGTGCGCATGCCAATATTGGCGGCGGGATCCCCAGCGATGATTTGCCGCAACTCCCCATGGATTGGCTGGTTGGGAAGGCAAACGCGCTTGGTTTAACCTTTCGGGAGACGGTGAAAGTCAGAAAGGACAAAGACTGGAAAGGAAGCATCCACGACAGTTTTGCTGAGTTTGCTTTCGGACTTTATCGTTTGATAAAATTCGGTCGACGTCACTATCGGACAATCGCGAAACGTCCGATAGCGGTGGATGGAGGATCAGTCGGGTCCGTAAACGAAACAATAGATGGTAGCGTGTTTGACCGGTGGCGCCACAATGCAGAATATCGCCCGGTCAGTATTGTGCGGTGGGCGAAACGTTTTGGACAGGACCCTGCGAAGCTCAGGGGTACTATTGATGCCAGTACAGGTGCGAAAGTTGAAGAGACTGCGACAGAAGGCGCGCTGCCACCACGGCAACCCAAGAAATAGAGATTTAAGAATCCAGCTACACAAAGCGAAGCAAACACTGCTCAGGCTGGAGTGTCTGGTTCCCGCCTTGCTGCGATCAAACAACCTCTACTTCAACATCTCTTTCAAATATTGCCCGGTATAGCTTCCCTTAACCTTGGCCACCTGCTCCGGCGTGCCCTCGGCAACTATCTTGCCACCCCGTACGCCGCCTTCGGGGCCGAGGTCGAGGATATGGTCAGCGGTCTTAATGACGTCCAGATTATGCTCGATGACGATCACGCTGTTACCCTGTTCGACCAACCGGTGAAGCACTTGTAGCAATTTACGGACGTCCTCAAAATGCAAGCCGGTCGTTGGTTCATCTAGAATATAAAGCGTTTGCCCAGTCGAGCGTTTCGACAATTCCTTCGCCAGTTTCACCCGCTGTGCCTCGCCGCCGGAGAGCGTGGTCGCCTGTTGCCCGACCTTGATATAGCCGAGGCCAACTTCATAGAGCATCGCCATCTTGTCGCGGATCGGTGGGACCGCTTTAAAGAAGCTCACCGCGTCCTCAACCGTCATATCCAATATGTCGGCAATCGACTTACCCTTGAACTTCACTTCCAGCGTCTCGCGGTTATAGCGTTTGCCGCCACATTCTTCACAGGTGACATAGACATCGGGCAAGAAGTGCATCTCAATCTTGATCAGCCCGTCACCGCGACATACTTCGCAGCGCCCGCCTTTCACATTGAAACTGAACCGGCCGGGCTTATAGCCGCGCGCTTGTGCCTCAGGCAGGCCCGCAAACCAGTCGCGTATGTTGGTGAACGCGCCCGTATAGGTCGCTGGATTAGAACGCGGTGTACGGCCAATGGGGGATTGGTCGATGTCGATCACTTTGTCGCAATATTCGAGGCCGGTAATCTTGTCATGCTTGCCCGCAATGATCCGTGCGCCATTGAGTGTCCGTGCCGCCGCGGCGTAAAGCGTGTCGATGGTGAAGCTCGATTTACCAGAGCCGCTAAGGCCGGTCACACAGGTAAATGTGCCAAGCGGGATGCTGGCGGTAACATTGTCCAGATTATTGGCTTGCGCACCGTGTACGGTTAGTTTCTTGCCGTTACCCTTGCTCCGTTTGGTTGGTATTTCTATCTCTTTTGTACCATTTAGGTACTGAGCAGTAAGTGACTTTTTGTTCTTCAAAATCTGCTTCAATGTACCGCTGGCAATGACCTCACCACCGTGAACACCGGCACCGGGTCCAATATCAACCACATGATCGGCTGTCCGAATGGCATCTTCGTCATGTTCCACCACAATAACAGTGTTCCCAAGGTCACGAAGGCGTTTAAGCGTAGTCAACAAACGATCATTGTCGCGTTGATGCAAGCCAATGCTTGGTTCATCCAAAACGTACAAAACGCCACTCAATCCTGAACCTATTTGGCTCGCCAGCCGGATGCGTTGGCTCTCTCCACCAGATAAAGTCCCGCTGGTTCGGTCGAGATTAAGATAATCGAGCCCGACATTGTTTAGAAAACCCAAACGCTCGACAATCTCTTTCAAAATCGGTTCTGCGATTTGTTTTTGCGTCGCGTTCAGCTTGTCTGCCATCGCATCGAAAAACACCAAAGCATCGCCGACGCTGCGCCGAGAGGAAATGCTGATATCTTCTCCCGCGATTTTCACGGCTAGTGCTTCTGGTTTCAAACGTGCGCCACTACACACCTCGCAATGGGCCGCCGCTTGAAACTTGGAGAGCTCTTCCTGCATCCACGCGCTCTCGGTTTGCAACATCCGGCGATTGAGGTTTCCAACCACACCCTCAAACGGCTTCTTCACTTCATAGCTTTTGCGGCCGTCCTGAAAACGTAATGTGATGGGCAGTCCCTGCGTGCCGTTCAGGATGATATCGCGGTGATGCTCGCTCAGATCATTCCAGGGCGTTTCGAGCGAAAACTCAAAATGCTTCGCGATACTGCCCAGTACCTGCATGTAATAAGGCGAAGGTGGGTTGGATTTTGCCCATGGCACTACTGCGCCTTCTTTTAGGGTCAAAGCGGGATTGGGAACGATCAACTGCGGATCAAAATATTGCTTTTCACCCAGACCATCACAAGCGGGGCAAGCCCCTTGGGGTGCGTTGAATGAGAAGAGCCGAGGAGCAATTTCCTCGATGGTAAAACCACTGACCGGGCAGGCAAAGCGTTCGCTGAACACAATCCGATTGTCGGGCAGGCCAGTGCCTTTCATCTTCTTGCTGGTCAATTCAGCAACACCGGGCTCAGGTTTGAAAAGGGCGCTGGCCTCTTTCACTTCACTCGATTTGCTCATGGCATCAGCAACCGTACCTTCAGCTAAGTCAATAAACGCCAACCCATCGGCTAGCCGCAGCGCTGTCTCAAAACTGTCGGCTAACCGCTGTTCCATGCCTTCGCGCACAACCAGCCGGTCGACGACAACTTCGATGTCATGCTTGTATTTCTTGTCGAGCTTTGGTGTTTCCTCGATATCGTAAAATTCACCGTCGACACGGACGCGGGTAAAGCCGGCCTTTTGCCATTCAAGCAGCTCCTTGCGATACTCTCCCTTACGCCCACGCACGACTGGCGCGAGCAAATAGAACCGTGTTTTCTCTTTCAACAACATGACCCTATCAACCATTTGGCTGACGGTCTGCGCGGTAATCGGTTCGCCGGTCGCCGGTGAATAAGGCACCCCGGCCCGCGCCCAGAGCAGGCGCATGTAATCGTAAATCTCAGTTACCGTCGCAACTGTCGAACGCGGATTGCGAGAAGTTGTTTTCTGCTCGATCGAGATGGCGGGAGACAGTCCTTCAATATGTTCGACATCGGGCTTCTGCATCATCTCCAGAAATTGCCGCGCATAAGCAGACAGTGACTCCACATAACGCCGCTGCCCCTCGGCATAAATCGTATCGAATGCGAGTGATGATTTTCCGCTGCCCGACAGGCCGGTAATCACGATCAACTTATCGCGGGGAAGGTCAATATCAATGCCTTTGAGATTATGCTCGCGGGCACCTTTAACTTTTATGTGGGTAAGACTCATGCGTGTGCTTTGCCGAAGATGCCGGAGAGAGTCCAGCGGGTCGATAGGACAGGGTGAGGCGGCAGTATGTTCTCTTTATGTTCGCATTGCAAGAGTGGAGTTTGGAAAGCGTGATGGGGGTCACGGGTGGGGAGGGGAGGTGTGCGGCATTGGGGATGGGAAGTTGAGACGAAACAGGGAGAAGAATGATGGGGTACTATAGGCGGGCGGGAACTATCATCGAAGGTTGGGTTGCTCGTAATCATCCACAGTCGATCAACTATGCTTGGCAATTGGTGACGCCAAATACTGAATGGAATTACACAAGAAACGGCTGGAGAGTGGATGCTACAGTGATTGTAGATGATTTCAATTCAATCTTGACTAATGAGATTACCGTTCCTGCATACATTAAAGACAACCTTCTTGCGAAAAAGGTCGAAGTGTTCCAGTATTTTCTGGCAAAAACGGCGTTTGTTGCTGATGTGTCTGCAGAAGCAAAGGCAGCTGTATCATGAAAAACCGGATACAGATATTCGTTGGTTCTTTTTGTCTTGCAACAGTTTCGTTAGCAACTGAAGTGAAAGCCGCACCTCCGCAGCCAGCTCAAGTTTTAAAGCATGCGTGCAACGGACTGACACCAAATGCCATGGGAGAAATAGTTCTACCCCGACACAGGATTGCTGAAGCAATTTTGATTGGTGCAGGGCGTTCTCCATCTGAAATACTTGCGAGTTCAGATGCTGTTCTTTCTCCTGATTCCTACCGCACCTATTTGAACACTCTCTATCAAGGTATTGATAGCTCGGGTTTGGGCCATCCAAAGGATGATGCCGACAGTAACATTTTTCGTGGGATTAACTTAGTCGCTAATTTTTTGCACAAGAGTGGGGCTATTGGCAATGAACCGGCTATCGTAAAGGACGCTTCAAAAATTCCTACTCGAATTGGTACCCCTTGGCTTTTTGATTCCAAATACAAGGTAGTGATCCTCTGCGGTTCAAAGGCCGCTACTCCAACCCAAACAACAATACAGGAGGTTCAAAAAGTAGCGGAGAAACCAAGGCTCGCGATCAGAGCCAAACCAGAAGATTTTAGTTTGGGTGGGGATGAACGAGAAAAAGCTGACTCGTTCAAAATAGGTTTGGAGAAAGTTTGGAAAACTGATGATGACGGTGTTGAGAAAAGAACAACTACATTGAAGGTCAACGGAGCAATTGGTTATAGGTTGACTTCATTTGATCCTGTCAAGAATCGAAGTACGACAAGTGCTTACGTCTTTGCGAATTACAATTTGGAACGAAAGCGCGATAAACCTGCCACGCCTCTCGCCGAAGGTAAAAGGAGAAATGAAAACGACACCAATGCTTTAGCTATAGGATTTGTTGCGGATGGTGAATTGACAAAAAACGAAAGTGAGTGGAAAGTGTTTGGGACCACTAGCACATCTTATGTTACAAACTTTGTTGATAATAGTGGAAAGCTGAGAGCTAGGAGTTTGATCGAGTTTTTGAGCCCCAAGAATGCCTCACCATTTTGCACATTCGGTCGAGGATTCCAATTGGGGATTGGCGGTCTCGTGACGCGATGCAACATAAAGCTTGATATTGAGTCCGCGATCCAAACTAAAAGAGGTCTAGCAGATCCAACGAAATTCGACTCATATATTGCCGCTGGAGCTCTTGGCAGTATCCAGATTTTTAGCCCCAACGGCAAGAAAACCCAATCTTTGGGCGAAGTGTCCTATCGCAGGCTTGCAATTTTATACGGAACTGCACCAAAGATTGAACGATTTGAAGCCACGCTAAAGCAAAGATATTGGTTCCAGTCTGATGCTGCTATGGACTTAGGCTTTAGTTATACAAACGGAAATAACGAATTGACGTTGGAAGATGAGAAGAAATTGTCGTTTGAAATTGGATTTTTATTCTGAACTTGCCTTCCTCCAATCGAACCCCATTCCCCGTTCGTCGAAATTCCATATTTCGGCGAACGGCTCTTTGCTAACATCATCCTCAGCCAAAAAAGCGTCCTCTTAGGCCACAAGTCTTTGGGTCGCGCATATGGCTTAAAAACTAAGGGGGATGGATGCTTATGATACGGGCAACGGACGATCGCGATTTTCGGAGAATATTGTCTACCGCATGGACAAGCTCCTTTTCTCTGATCGCAGCCGTTGGTGCAGTTGCCCTTCCTCTGATTGGTGCTGCTCCATCCCCTGCTTTTGCCCAGGCGGCACAACCCGCACCTGCTCCCACTCCAGCACCTTCTCCGCCCCCGCCAGCATGCGCGACGACTGATCATCGCGCGTTTGATTTCTGGCTCGGGACCTGGGACGTCACTGCCAAAGGTCAAACCGCTTCAACCGCAGTCAATAAAATCACCGTGCAGCATCGTGGTTGTGTGATCCGAGAGGACTATGCAACCAAGGGCGGTTATTCGGGCATGAGTATGAGTTTCTATGACGCTGCGCAGAAGAAATGGCACCAGACCTGGATGGGTATGGATGGCGGTGCGCTATTCATCGAAGGCGGCCTAAATGATGCAGGTGCGATGGTGTTGAGCAATAAGAACACACCCTATTATGTCGAAGGAACGCCGATAAACCGGGTTACCTGGACGCCAAATGACGATGGTAGTGTGCGTCAGCATTGGCAGGCTTCCCAAGATGGAGGCAAGACGTGGAGCGATGTGTTTGACGGACTCTATGTTAGGCAGGATGTGAAACAGGCCCCGCAACCAGCGATGTAATTATTCGTCCATCAAGTCCCGGACAAAGCCAATCAATCCAGTTTGCCTTGCACGTCGCATGCGCTCTGTCGTCAGAATATGTTTTACTTTGGCGAAGCATAGATTGAGGTCGTCATTGATCAGGACATAGTCATAGCCATCCCAATGACTGATTTCATCTGCCGCCCGCCGCATCCGGCCGTCTATGATCTCGCTGCTGTCGGTATTGCGCGATTCCAGACGTTCACGCAGTTCGCCGAGTGAGGGCGGAAGAATGAAAATGCGAACCACGTCTTGTCCGGCGCGCTGATACAGTTGCTGTGTACCCTGCCAATCAATATCGAACAGAACATCACGTCCCGATTCGAGCATTTTATTTACCGGCGCAGCGGGCGTCGCATAGCGATTGCCGAACACCGTGGCATATTCCAGAAAGCTGTTATCTGCGACCATCTCTTCAAATTCATCACCGTTGACAAAAAAATAATCTTTGCCATGTTCTTCACCCGGGCGTTGCTCACGGGTGGTGACCGAGACGGACATTTCGATCTTTTCATCATCTTCCAGCAGCATTCGGGCCAGGGTCGATTTTCCGGCGCCCGAGGGTGAGGATAGCACGAACAGCAGCCCGCGACGGGCAAGTGCCGATGAGGATGGAGATGGGTTGGTATCGGATGCAAGTTCGTCGGCCATAGCGGCTATTGGCCGAGACTGGGGCCGTCCGTCAAGATGGCTTTTATCCTTCTGTGATGACAGCCCATAAAAATCCGGCTATTCGGCAAATATGTTCCAAGCCCGCGTCAACACGATCTTCTATTCGCTAGGTATTACGATCATGACCGGCTGGCTGTTTTACGTCGGCCAGGATATCATCTTGCCAATCGTAACAGCAATCATATTGTTGCAGATTCTCTATGCCGCCAGCGCTGCCGTCGCCCGCCTACCGGGATTGGGGCGTACCCCCATGTGGATGCGTGCGGCACTGGCGATGATCGGTTTTCTCGGCTTGCTTTTTGCGATGTCGCGGATGCTGGTGGCTAGTCTACAAAACCTGGTACCTTCCTTGCCGCGCTACCAATCCAATCTGGAAAATTTGTTCGCGACATGGTTCCCGGCACCGGTGGAAGAAGCGGCGCCCGAGACAGAGGTTGCCGAGCTTATGGCCTCGCCATCAGAAATGTTTGATCGCGGCAGCGAAGCATTTAGCAAATCGATGCGGGAATTTGCCAATAGCTTTTTCACCGAAATTGATATTGCCGGCATTGCGCAATCGGTTCTGTCATCGCTGACCTCCTTTGGCGGTTTTGTCTTCATTACAATTCTCTATGCCTCTTTCCTGCTCAGTGAAATTACCGGTTTCCCGGAAAAAGTGCGCCGGGCATTCGGCAATGCCAGCGCCTCTAAAGATACGCTCAATATGTTGGCGCGGATCAATCATGACATCGGTAGTTATCTGGCGACAAAGACGCTGATAAATGTGATACTGGGCTTTATTTGCTGGGTCATATTGGTGGTGATGGGCGTTGAATATGCCGTGCTCTGGGCGATCATTATCGGGCTACTCAACTATATCCCTTATATTGGATCGATCGTCGGTGTGGCGTTTCCTGCACTATTCGCGATTGCCCAGTTCGGGACATTGACCACGCCTTTGATTGCAACCGGTTTGATGACCACTGCGCAGGTGATTATTGGTAATGTGGTGGAACCAAAAATGCTCAGCAAGTCGGTCAATCTTAGCCCGATGGTGGTTTTGATTGCACTAGCAATCTGGAGCGCTCTGTGGGGCATTCCTGGCGCGATATTGGCTGTGCCCTTCACGACGATCTTAATGATCATATTGGCGCGCCGCCCCGGCACAAGGCCGATTGCCGCTTTGCTATCCAGCGATGGAAATGTTTAGGCTGTAGCCAGCGTGCGGCGGACTGGCGGTTTCGCCAATATGGAAGCAACAAATGAAAGGCCCAGCAAGACAGATCCGATCTGAAAAGCTAGATCATAGCTGCCCTGTGCCTCAAATATATAACCCGCTCCGGCCGGTGCAATCGCGACGAACGGGAGCAATATGGGCGCAAATGTGCTGTTGATTTTGGTGAAACTCTCTTCGCCAAAATAGTTGCTCATCATCGCCGGTGCGACGGCAAATTTCCCGCCATAGCAAGTACCCGCGATAAAGCCCGTAATTGCCAGCAACACAAAATCGTCGGTTAGTGAAAATAGAACGAAGCTTATCCAGAACGCGCCCATTATTGCCGCGACCAGCCAGCGAAGCTCAATCCGGTCGCCCAATAAACCCGCTGGTATACGTCCCGCTCCGCTACCAAGAATGAAGATGCCCATAAGCGAAGCCGTTTCCAGTTTTGAAATGCCGATGTCCTGTAAATGCAGCGCGCCGTGAGTAATGATGAACGTACCTATGCCCAAATAGGTAACAGCGATGATCATCATGTAATAGACCGTCGGGTTTTTAAAAACTTCGCCCAATGCCCAATTATGCTCACTGCGATAAGTTCTCGGTCGTGCCGCGATATGATCGTCTTGATGTGCCGCTAGATTGGGGTCAATATTATCGGGAAACTGTCCGATATCGGCGGGGCGGTTGATCAGGAACTGTGTTAAAATAATCGCCAGCACAATGACAACCGCGCTAACCGTCCAACCGGATTGCCAACTGCCATAATATTCCATCAGGCCAGTTAGAACCGGTTGCGCAATAAAACCGCCAACCGCGCTGCCAGTCACAAAAATACCTAGCACCGTCGCGCGCCGGATATTGAACCAATGAATGACTAGTGTTTGTCCGCAAATCGGCCCGGTCAGGGAAAAGGATAAACCTACAATTAGGCCCCAGACGGCGATCCATTGCCAGACTTCAGTGACCAGAAATATGACCATCAGCAGTCCGGTTAGCATGACAGCTAGCCCTGCCGTCAGCGTCATTCTGACACCCCACTTTCCGATCAACCATGCGGTGAGTGGATAGAATAGGCCGAGCATCAAAAAGCCCAAGCTATGCGCAATCGAGGCTGTTCCCCGGTTCCAATCCATTGATTCGACCATTGCCGGAAAGATCGCCGAATAGGCAAAGTAGACAAAGCCAGAAGCGCCAAATTGAATCAGGAACAGCAATGCGGCATTGTTCCAACCATAGAATTTTCGCGCACTATTGATATTTGCCAAGCAAGCTCTCCTGCGTTGCCTTTGTGGCAATCGTGAGCGAGCTTACATGATTGTCAGCGGTGATCAATTACCCAAATTGGATGATACGGCCGAAGATGGCTACACAGGCAATGCTATGGTCGGCAATTGACTTGTTTTGGCGTCATTCTTGAGCAGTATCCTGTTCGACCTTTCTCAGCCAATCGGAGACAGGATTCACAAATAGTTCTGGCTTTCGCTCTCCGTTTTCTCGAGCAAATGCGTCGACTTTACTGGGATAGACTCGTAGCCCATGACCCGCCTGCGGGATTTCCAGCCAGGTTGCTGTACCGGGCCTCAAGCGATTGACCGTGTCCACTATGATGCGATGACCGTGGCGACTTTCAAACTGTTCATATCCGCCATAAACCACCATGATCGGTGCCTCAATCTTGGCCCAAGCGGCCAGCCAGTTTTGCTTGGCTGCTTGCCAGTGCCAAGCATAGGGGCGCCCATAATGCGGCGCTGCATCAGTGCCGGCAAGCGATTCCCAGACGCCAGCAAGGTGAGGGTGTTCTGCTGTAACTTGCTCCGGTGTTTTCATTCCGTGCAGATAATATTGCTGGAATTCCATTCTCTTTTTCATCTGATGATGGATTTGCTCTGGACGAAAATTCTTCTGTCTTTCGAGCTGGATCCTGTCGAAATGCAGCATCCGCTCGTAGTAAGTCAACGCGCCAGCACCTTGTACAATTATGCCAGCTACCGGCTTTCCATCCGCTACAAGGGGTGCTGTCGTAGAACCAAGGCTGCTTCCCATGACGACAATCTTTTCTGGATTAATCCAGGGATGTTGGCTGAGTTGATCAAAAGCTTCGCGGTAGTGGCGTACTTCGGTATCATAATCGAGTTTATCACAACCCGGCCCTTCGCTGTTTCCGCTTCCAGAGCGATCAACCCTGATTAAAGCATAACCAGCTTTTAGTGCTACGCGTTCTTCCATGCTCAGGCGATCGGGATTGGGGGCAATCGTGCCACAAGACACCCACTGTGTTAAAAACAGCGCCGGCAACGAACTGTTTGTGGATGCGGGTCGCGTAACATAAGCGGCGAGTTTTAAACCTTCCGATGTGGTTACTGTTGCTTGCTCATGTTGAAGCTGCGTTTGCTCGGCATTTGCCTGAACGGAGACGGAAAGGCTCAGCAATGATAGGCAGAACCAGCGGACAATGGTTTTGTGTTTCATGCCGATCAATTGACCGGGCTATCGGGTCTAAATCAACGGTTTTGGGACGAAGGGGCGAACAGCCCTATGCTGGACAACTCTTCACGATAGCGATCGCCAACTGGAAGCCTTGTTCCATCTTTTAATCGCACGTGACTATGCTCGATGCGATCAATTGCCTTGGGCAACACCGCATATCTGCGATGTATTCGGATCAACTTTGGCTTGGTCTGATTGGTTAGATGGGCCAATGTCGCACGCATAAGGCTGGGTTTGCTGCCTTGCCGGTGAATTTCGACATAGTTGCCCGCAGATCTCGCCCAGTCACAAGTAGCAACCAAAAAGCTTTTGCTTGGCTCGGATCGTTTTGGCTGACTGCGTCTGGCGACAAATTTCAGCGTGCCGATCGCCGCTAATGCTACCAAGGCTCCGGGGATGCGTCTTACCAAGTCGAAAGCGGTCGGCACATGCAACGTTATCGCAGCTTCGAGGCATAAAGACAGAAATGTGGCCCCCAGGAAAAGCAACATCAAATGCGCTGGTCGGTTAAGGGACCGACCTAGTTCGACGACCGCAACCCAAGGGGCAATGTTTACTATCCCCCAAGATAGCGCTTCGAATAATGTTGCGGGATTACCTGATGTGTATCGATAAATTAGACAATATGCCGCGTTCAGGAAAACTGCGACACCGATGCTCATGACCAGCCGAGTTTTTACCGCAGAGTCGGTATAGTATTGAGTAATAGCATGCATAGCTCACCAATATATAAAACTTCGCCATGAACGCAACTGATCGTCTTACTGATGAAAGTCGGTTTTGTTTTTGGCACGAACCTGACCTAGATGTTTCTAGAAATGCGCACGGTTAGAATTGGAAGCAGTTGGAAAATATATCCTTACACTCTTGCAACTGATTCAATAAGCTGTTGTTCTGATCATTGCAGGGAGTAGACATGACCATCATCTCACGTAACTATATATTTGGCGCTCTTGGAATCGCGATACTTTGCCTGATGGTCCTTTTCGCTATGGACCGCCCACCGATATGCGAATGCGGGACGGTCAAATTCTGGCACGGCTATGTGAATAGCGCGGAGAATAGCCAACATCTCGCCGACTGGTACACCTTTAGCCACATAATACATGGGTTCTTATTCTTCTGGTTGGGCGCTTGGTTGTTCCGCAAATATCCCGATGCAAAGCGGTTTGGCTTGGCGTTGTGTTTGGCGGTTTTTCTCGAGGGATTTTGGGAAGTGCTGGAAAATTCTCCGATTATCATCAACCGATATCGCGAAGCGACCATTGGATTGGGCTATAGCGGGGATAGCATCATCAACAGCATGGCAGATATCGGCTGGATGACTTTGGGGTTTTTCGCGGCCTGGAAAATGGGCTGGAAATGGACCTTGGCGGTGCTGGTGATATTTGAGCTGATTGCACTCTGGGCGATACGTGACAATCTGGCGCTCAATGTGCTGATGCTGAGCTTCCCAGTTGAAGCGGTCAAGGAGTGGCAGGAAGCCGCGAATAGCATCTGGGTTACAAAACGTTAGGCGCGCTATGCAGGGGGTTTCGCCACATAGCTACACGTTTGATCACGAAGTCGATGATGACGGTACAGTCACTTTCCGATGTTCCACAGCCACCGAAAAATGGCCTTGGTTAGAGCTGCATCCCTTTGATCCAATCGTGGTTCAATCTATAAATTTTTGGGCATCGGTGGAAACGGCAACCGCTCGCGGTACATGGGATCCGGACAAATGGTCGGCGCTGACCCATATCACTTGGCAATGTGGAAGGCTGGGTGTTGGTCACGCAGTGCGCGGTATCGGAAAACAAACTGGTGGATCGGGGTCTCCCGGATTTCAGATTCGGTTCTTCGATGCCAAGGATGCACTAGTCTATCAAATGGACGGCATCGGAGTGATTTTCCAAAACCGCGATTTTGAAGCCTGGCGGGCAAAGGCGAAACAAAAAGCGCCGGAAGCAGTCGATGTCTCACAGTTTGAATTTGCAAATGTAGAGCAAGTTGGTTTGGCAGATCAGAGCCACTGCTTTGTTTCACCGCTTGTTGCGGGAGATCAGCCAGCCGTTCAGGCTATGGTTCCAAAAGCAACCGGCTTCATGCCCCAACATCCCTATCACAGCGGTTCTGGCGACCATGTAAACTCAAACCAACTTGCAGATGTGGTGCGGCAGTTTGTAAATCTGTGGCGCGGCGAGATAATGATACTGTCGAGCGGAACTATTGAGTTTAATCGCTATGTAGAGCTGGATCGCCCTTTTAACGTCAGATTGATATCACGAGACGAAAACGCGGAAGACGTGGAGATTGTCGTAGAACAATCTGGTCGTCAATGCGCTCTTTTTGAAATGAAAATTTATAGCACTTAACCCGCAGCTTCTTCCTTCGGAACCGAACGACCCTCAATATCAATCACTTGATCCGCTGCAGGAAGTTCTTCTTCCTCTTCTTGGGCTTGATCATAAAGCGCTTTAGCAACCATGGCGCCGCCGATAAGTAAAGCGCCGGGCAGGGACCGGGTTGCGATGCGAGTTGCTATTAAACCCAAGCCAAAGCCCAGAAGGCCATTGCCCTTTTTACGCTTGATGATCTCACTGCCTACAACCGCAGTTGCCGCCGTTCGCAATATGGACATTAATCACTCCCGCTCTAAATCATGTTTTCAGGTTTAACGTGGGCATCATAAGTGGCTTCGTCAACCAGACCCAGATCGAGCGCAGCTGCTTTCAAAGTTATACCCTTGTCATGCGCGTGCTTTGCGATCTTCGATGCATTGTCATACCCAATGACAGGAGCAAGCGCCGTCACTAACATTAGTGAGTTATCCACCAGTTCCGTAATCCGTTGCTTATTGGCCTCCAGGCCCTCGACACAACGTTCTGCAAAATTCGACATTCCAATCGATGCAATTTCGACCGAGCGTAGCACATTGGCAGCAATCATCGGCTTAAAGACATTCAGCTCAAGATGTCCTTGCATACCGCCCACTGTAACGGCTTGATGATTACCGATCATCTGTGCGGCTACCATGGTCAGCATCTCGCATTGGGTTGGATTGACCTTGCCGGGCATGATTGAACTTCCCGGTTCGTTGGAGGGCAGGGAAATCTCGCCCAAGCCGGAGCGTGGGCCAGAACCCAGCAACCGGATATCATTGGCGATTTTGGTGAGCGATACCGCCAGCGTGTTCAGCGCACCAGATAGTTCGACCATCGTATCGTGAGCCGCCAGTTCAGCAAATTTGTTGGAAGAGGAGGTGAATTTCAATCCAGTGATTTTGGAAATCTCTTTGGCAATATGCTCTCCAAAATTCTCTGGTGCATTCAGTCCAGTCCCGACCGCCGTGCCGCCCTGGGCGAGTTGATAGAGGCGCGGCAATATGCCTTCAATCCGATCGCGATTGGCAACCAGCTGTGCAGCATAGCCGGAGAATTCCTGCCCCAGCGTCAACGGCGTCGCATCTTGCAAATGGGTGCGGCCGATTTTGACGATTTTCTTCCAGCGCTGTGCTTTTTCGGCAAGAGCATCGTGCAGTTGCTCCAGTGCAGGAAACAGTTCGACCTCCAAAGCCAGAGCAGCGCCAACATGCATGGCTGTTGGGAAACTGTCGTTGGAGGATTGTCCGCGATTGACATGATCATTGGGGTGGACCGGATATTTGCCACCTCGCGTGCCGTAAATGGCTTCATTGGCAATTCCGGCAATCACTTCATTCACATTCATATTTGTCTGCGTGCCGGAACCGGTTTGCCAGATGCTTAGCGGAAATTGATTATCATGCGCCCCGCTGCGTACCGCTTTTGCGGCTTTCTCAATCGCTGCCGATATCTCTGCTTCTAAACCATGGATGCCGTTTACTCGTGCCGCTGCTTGCTTAACCGTAGCCAGTGCATGGATCAGCCGGATGGGCATCCGTTCATGCCGTGGGAATGGGAAGTTTTCGATACTGCGCTGAGTTTGTGCACCCCAATAGGCATCTGCTGGGACTTTAATATCACCCAGGCTATCGGATTCAGTGCGCGTATCGGACATATGATCTCCATTTCCACTATCGAAGCGAAATATCCGCCTTGTAGAGTGTTATACAGATAATACACTGGAATCAAATTTTCCAGACTTTATCAGAAAAATAAGACTTGGAGGTGGCCTATTTCTTCTTGCCGAAGTCCACGTTGACTACATTGGATCCATCCTCAACCAGTTGGGGTTCTGCCCGTTCTTCACCATCATTTTCTGCTGGCTCGTGGCTGTCCAAATCATCTTCGACTTCATCGACATGAAATTGCAATGCAAAATCCACCGCTGGATCCACAAAAGATGTGATCGCTGCAAACGGTATATGCAACATAGAGCTTATCTGATTGAAACTTAGCCCAACCTCAAAGTGATCCTCACTCACCTTCAGATCCCAATAGCGGTTTTGAATGACAATGGTCATTTCATCCGGAAATTTTTCGATCAGGTGTTGCGGAATATCGACGCTAGGTGCGCGTGTTTTAAATGTAATGTAAAAATGATGTTCGCCAGGGAGCCCATTGGTTTCCGCTTCGCTCAAAACACGGCTGACCACAGCGCGCAAGGCTTCTTGCACGATCTCATCGTACGGAATCAGGCTATCTGGTGCTTCATCGCTCATAGTTACTTGGTGACGATTAGCGGCGCTATGGTCAAGGGGATTTGCGGCTTTTTCTGACACTAGCACCGCGAAATTCTTGCCTGACAAGTTCAAGCGGTTATAGGCTGTCGCCATGAGAAGCGCGAAAATAGAACGAAACACAAAGGAAACCGAGATTTTTGTCGAGTTGAACCTCGATGGGACCGGGCAATATGAAGTATCGACGGGCATCGGTTTTCTGGATCATATGATCGAGCAATTTTCTCGGCATTCGCTGATTGATCTGAAACTGCGGATCAAAGGTGATTTGCATGTCGATCAACATCATACGACCGAAGATAGTGCGATAGCTGTTGGGCAAGCGATCAATGAGGCCTTGGGCGATAAGGCCGGGATTGTTCGATATGGCAGTGCCTATTCTCCCATGGATGAGACTCTTAGCCGGGTTGCGCTGGATATATCTGGACGTCCTTATCTGGTTTGGAATGCTGCGTTTACGCAGGAGCGACTGGGTGAAATGGATACGGAGTTGTTTAAGCACTGGTTCCACAGTGTGGCCGACTCAGCTGGAATTACGCTCCATATAGATTTGCTGACCGGCGAGAATAATCACCATATTGCTGAAAGCATCTTCAAAGGCTTTGCCCGGGCAATGCGTTCGGCAGTTGAACGCGATCCGCGCAAAGGTGATGCAATCCCATCGACCAAGGGACAGCTAGGTGGCTGAGACAATCGCGCTGATCGATTTTGGCGCAGGTAACCTCCACAGTGTTCATAGCGCTTTGAAGGCAGCGGGCGCGACCGGCGTAACAGTTACCGCCGATCCAGAGCTGGTGGCAATTGCCGACCGGATAATTTTGCCCGGAGTAGGTGCTTTTGGCGCCTGCCGCGATGCTTTGTTCGGCATTGATGACATGATCGAAACGCTGGAAAAGAGAGTGTTGGGAGACGGAACCCCGTTTCTAGGCATTTGTGTCGGTATGCAGCTAATGGCGGAATATGGTGTTGAGCATGGAACTCATGATGGCCTCAGTTGGGTTGCGGGTTCGGTAGAAAAGATGGATGCTGCAAACGGCTTAAAAATTCCTCATATGGGCTGGAATGAAGTCGAGCCGACTAGTGCCCATGATTTGATTGAGGCCGGTGAGGCTTATTTTCTGCACAGCTATCAATTCAAATGCAATCAGACGCCATCATCAGTCTGCGCAACTACCGATCATGGAGGCAAAGTTGTGGCCGCCATAGAGATCGGCACAGCTATCGGTGTGCAATTTCATCCCGAGAAGAGTCAGGCCTATGGGTTGGCATTTCTAAAACGCTTTCTGGAGTGGAAACCATGATCGTATTTCCCGCAATCGACCTGAAAGGTGGCGAGGTTGTTCGTTTGGCCGAGGGCGATATGGATCGCGCCACGGTTTATGGCGACAACCCGGCCGAGCAAGCCGGGCTATTTGCGACGGCCGGGGCAGAACATATTCATGTCGTTGATTTGGATGGCGCCTTTGCTGGTTCACCGAAGAATGCCGAAGCTGTTGAAGCAATAATTTCGAGCTTTCCTGGCTACGTCCAATTGGGCGGCGGTATCAGGAACCGGGAAACAGTAGAGCGATGGTTTGGGCTTGGTGTGGCGCGGTTGGTGATTGGAACAGCGGCACTCAAAGATCCAGAATTTGTCAAGGACATGGCGAAGGATTATGACGGCGGTATAGTTGTTGCGGTTGACGCGCGTGATGGAATGGTCGCGACGGAAGGTTGGGCTGACGTTTCAGATGTCAGCGTGCGCGATTTGGCACGACGGTTCGAGGATGCAGGCGTGGCCTCAATCCTGTTCACTGACGTTGGTCGGGATGGAATGCTGACCGGTTGCAATATTGAAGCAACGGTCGATCTAGCGCGTTCCGTGGATATTCCGGTTATAGCAAGCGGCGGCGTCAAAGGCCTCGACGATATCCATATTCTCAGCCAGTTTTCTGGCGAAGGCATTGAAGGGGTTATCACCGGACGAGCGCTTTATGATGGGCGGTTGGACTTAGCGACCGCAATTGCGATGGCGAATAGATGACTGTCCGTATTCGTGTCATACCCTGCCTTGATGTCGCAGATGGCCGCGTGGTCAAAGGCGTCAACTTCGTCGATTTACAAGATGCCGGCGATCCTGTTGAGCAGGCACAGGCCTATGACAAAGCGGGCGCCGATGAGCTTTGTTTTTTGGATATCGGAGCAAGTCATGAGGGGCGTGACACGATCATCGACGTTGTGCGCCGTACCGCCGAAGTTTGTTTCATGCCAGTAACCGTGGGCGGCGGTGTACGCACCGCGGACGATGCGCGGGCTCTGTTAATGGCAGGCGCTGACAAAGTGGCGGTCAATAGCGCGGCCGTATCCCGCCCCGAAGTTGTCAGTGATATTGCAACTCGGTTTGGTAGCCAATGTATGGTTGCTTCAATCGATGCTCGAAAAGTATCGGCAGGCTGCTGGGAAATTTTCACCCATGGTGGACGAACGTCAACCGGTATTGATGCTCTGGAGCATGCTGTTCGGATGGCCGATCTGGGGGCAGGGGAGTTGCTTGTTACCTCTATGGATCGCGATGGCACGCGTGACGGCTATGACCTGGAACTGACCAAAGCAATGGCGGAGGCAGTATCCATTCCTGTTGTCGCAAGTGGCGGTGTTGGAAATCTTGATCATCTGGTTGAGGGCGTCACAAAAGGCGGTGCCAATGCAGTCTTGGCAGCTTCGATTTTCCACTTTGGCGAGTATAGCATAGCGGAGGCACATGCGGCTTTGCGGGCTGCTAACCTTCCTGCGCGTAGTTGATCCATATTGAGACGGTTTAAAATAACCTTTTGTTAACTATTTAATTTTACAGAAAATTAACCTCGAACGGCGATTAACACTTTCGAAACCATTTCCTCGTGCTGCGCGTTTGCGATGTTCCAGGAAACGGGTTGGAGAGAATAACAACCCGATGGAGGGAAAGATGAAATCACTACGTTTAGCGCTAATCGCTACTGTATCAGCGGGGGCTTTTATTGCGGTTCCGGCACAGGCCATTTACCCAAGTCAGAGTAACGACTACCAAACTCAAGGTAGCAAAAAAGGCAGCTCAGGTGGCCAAAAACGTGGTCGTGGTGGCAAAGGCGGCTCTAGCGGCAATGGATCGTCGAGTTATGGTGGATCAAGCAGCTATGGCGGCGGCTCATCAAGCTATGGTGGATCAAGCGGTTCGAGCGGCGTGAGTTCGACATCATCCGGTGGTTCTACATCAACCTCAACAGGTGGTTCTTCGACCAGTGGCGGTTCCACTTCGACTTCAACCGGTGGCGGAACAACCAGTGGTGGTACTTCCGGCGGTTCTACATCAACTTCTACCGGCGGTTTTTCCAGCACATCAACCGGAGGCTCTACTTCTACTTCAACCGGTGGTATTTCAACATCGACCGGCGGCGTCTCGACATCGACCGGCGGCGTTTCTACTTCATCAGGTGGTGTGTCCACATCCACCGGTGGTGTTTCAACATCCACTGGCGGTGTTTCAACATCAACAGGCGGTGTATCAACTTCTACTGGAGGTTCTTCCAGTTTCGGTGGTTCATCAAGCTCTAGCTCCAGCAGCTCTTCGAGCAGTTCATCATCAAGTTCTTCGAGCTCTTCCAGTTCTGGAGGATCGACGGGTTCAACTGGAGGAACACCGGTTCCAGAACCAGGCGTATTGGTATTGTTTGGCCTAGGGGCTGGCGCTCTGGCAGCTGGTCGCGTGATGCGTCGCCGGCGGAAGAACAAAAACCAGGACTAGCATCCAAACCAAAATGATCAAAAAGCGCAGCGGCTGGGATATGGTCGCGGCGCTTTTTAATGTGACGGAGGGTTGATCATCCGGTCGGTGTAAAATTTCCCAGAATCCAAGACCTTTAGAACATGGTTAATGTCGGATTTCATTACATAGTTAAGCATATCGCGGATTTCGTTAACCACTGCGATCGTTGAGAGTCCTAATATTTGCCTTATTGGCAGGATGTTTGCTTGGATAATTTCGAATAAATTCGCGAAATATGCATGTAAAAATGCGGAGGTGACCAATGAAGTTGATCAAAACTGCCGCTTTGGTGGGTGCAGCCGCGATGGCAATCGCTGTCGCTGTTCCTGCGGAAGCTACCTGGAATACCAGTGATCAAGGATATTGGGACGGCAGGTACACTTGGCGTAGCTCAGGCTGGAAGTCTTCGGGTTGGGGATCATCCGGCTACGGAACTTCTAACAATAGTATCTCCGAATCAACCGGCGTGTCCACTTCTTCATCCAGTTCAAACGGCACCGGCGGTGTCGGAAATGATAACTATCCCGTTGGAACGCCCGTTCCCGAACCTTCCAATTTGCTGATGCTGGGGCTCGGTGTGGTTGGACTGGTGGCTGGGCGTTTGGTCGCGCGCCGCCGCAAATCCAAATAGGCGCAAGTAGGATAAACCAACTGGGAAGCTGAATAGCTTCCAGCATGAAAGGGCTGTCTTGGGGATTGGGCAGCTCTTTTTGTGTGCATATTGGCTTGACCTTCATTGCCTGCTTCGCCCAAGCTAAATCCATGGATGATAGATTGAAAGCGTTGGAACAGACAATCCGCGAACGCAGAGATGCCGATCCGGGTAGCAGCTATGTCGCATCGCTGCGGACCAAGGGCCGAGCCAAAATGGCCGAAAAATTAGGGGAAGAGGCGATTGAAACTGTCATTGCTGCGGTTCAGGATGATCGCAACGGAGCAATCGGAGAGTCTGCAGATTTATTGTTTCATCTCATGGTTTTAATCGCGGACATGGATATATCATTGGAAGATGTTATCGCCGAGTTAGCACGCCGTGAGGGCCTGTCCGGATTGGAAGAAAAGGCTTCAAGAGGAGTACGTTAATGGCCATTGATCCCACATTGCCTTATGATGATGCAAATATCTTTGCCAAAATCCTGCGCGGAGAGATCCCTAACAATACCGTATATGAAGACGAGTGGGCTTTGGCCTTTCATGACATAAACCCGCAAGCGCCCCATCACATTTTGGTTATACCAAAAGGGAAATATGTTAGCTGGGATGACTTTTCCAGTTCCGCAACCGCCGATGAGATCGCTGGATTTGTACGTGCTGTTGGTCATGTTTCGAGAGAAGCAGGCATGGTCGAACCCGGATATCGTCTGCTGGCCAATATTGGAAAGGATGGCCATCAGGAGGTCCCACACCTTCATGTGCATATTTTTGCCGGAAAACCGCTTGGCCCCATGCTGATGCGCGGCTAGATACAAATGTAACGATCCGCACAAGACGGAAATGACAGTTTAAGGGGAGTTGAAATGGCAGGCGCAGTGGCACCGGGTGGTGAAGGATGGTCCTCTAGATGGGCTTTTGTTTTGGCAGCAGTGGGGGCCGCGGTTGGTTTAGGCAATATCTGGCGTTTCCCTACGCTGGCCGGTGAGAATGGGGGCGGAGCTTTTGTTCTCGTTTACATCGCATGCGTTATTTTAATTGGCTTACCGATGGTGCTTTCGGAGGTCTTGATCGGACGACATGGCCGCAGCGATGCATATCACAGCGTCGTGAAAGTCGCAGAGGATTCTGGTGTAAGCAAACATTGGGGTTTGTTTGGTGGTTTTGGCATATTGGGCGCTGCCGCAATTCTATCTTTTTACAGCGTGGTAGCTGGTTGGGTACTTTACTATGTAGGCGTGATGGGCGCCGATTTTTTCGGCGCTCTTTTCGCAGGCAATCCAATGGCTGGTGCTCTCGCAGCTGAAACCCCGGAAACCATTCCCAATCGTATGACGGATTTGTTCGCCAACAATACGCTTTTGCTTGGTATGCATGTGTTGTTTATGGGGGTTACAATCTGGATTGTTGCCCGGGGTGTTACTGATGGTATCGAAAAGGCCGCTACGATCCTGATGCCGGCTTTTTTCGTACTGCTTTTGCTGATCACTATATACGGCGCGTTTACCGGTGAGTTTGCCAAAGCAGTTGCGTTCTTGTTCACTCCCGATTTTTCCAAACTCAATGCCTCGGTCATTAACGAGGCCCTGGGCCAAGCCCTGTTTTCGATGAGCGTCGCGTCTGCAGCGCTGATAACCTATGGCGGATATGTCGCCAAAGAAACCAAGCTTGCACCGACGGCAGTGATGATCGGTTTTGCCGATACGGGTGTTGCAATACTGGCTGGCCTGATGATCTTCCCAATCGTGTTTGCCGTAGGTTTGGATGCGGCGGCTGGTCCAACATTGGTCTTCCAGTCTCTTCCCATCGCGTTCCATACCATGCCCGCTGGTTCGTTGGTTGGGTTTCTCTTTTTCGTTTTGGTGTTTTTCGCGGCACTGACTAGTTCTATTTCGCTGCTCGAAGCGGTTACAGCTTGGGTTAAAGAAAAGGCCGGTTGGAGCAGGCCAATGGCTGCTTGGGTCACTGGTGGTGTCATTTTTCTTGTCGGCGTTGCGTGTGCATTGTCACTCAACATTTGGTCAGATGTGCGCCTGCTCGGCTTCTGGTCACTATTTGCGGACGCCAATATATTCGACACGATTGATGGATTGGTCGGTAAGGTCTTGTTGCCGGTAACCGCGCTCCTCACCTCGATTTTTATCGGTTGGAAAGCGGATAAGAAACTTGTTCAAGCGGAAACAGAATTGTCGGCCGGAATGATGAGCATATATCGCTTCTTAATCGGCTGGCTGGCTCCGGTTGCCGTGTTCCTGATCCTGCTCTTCGGCCTGTTTCCAAGCCTTCTGGGATAATTTGATCTTGGCATCTTCCAAGTCTGCCCGCTGCCCAGTCTGTAAGAAGTCGCAGGTTGTTGAGTTTAAACCATTTTGCAGTGCAGGCTGCAAAGACCGTGATTTGCTGCAATGGTTGGGTGAGGGCTATAAGGTGCCAGGACCGCCAGTTTCACCCGACCGATTAATGGACCAATTCAGCCATGAAAGCGGCCGTGAAGAGGAGGGTTGAAACCGCACAACAAAACCGCCATTTTTAGGCTGGACAAGCGGTAAGGGCCACGCCTATAGCGACGCTTCTCAATTGGCAGGATCGGATGATCCCGCCTGATGCCCGAATAGCTCAGTTGGTAGAGCAAGCGACTGAAAATCGCTGTGTCGGTGGTTCGAATCCGCCTTCGGGCACCACTTTTTTTCTCAGTTTTTACTGTCGCCAGGTTTCGCAGAAGAGCATGTATTTTATCCCAGCTTTTCGGTAGGTTAGCACCGTCATGAGTGGTGTTCAGGTTATCAGAGACCATTTGTCCGCGGCGATATGGGCTTGAAATGGCCAATGATCTCGAGGGCCCGAAACGCTGGCACCAGATGCACTTTTAGAAATTGGAGGTTTTGGGGGTTATTTGTACCCGAGCATGGCGCACTGAGCAGTCCAGCAGAGCGGTAGGCTTCCGATGCGCAAAATCTTCCGGCCAGTAAGTTCAACGGGCTGAGTTCCATCAATTATGGCCGAGATGATATCGGGTGCCAGATAGCTGAGCCGGGTAAGCTGCTGCAGATGTCGTTTGCTGTATTCCGACAACATGGGTGAGGGGATGCCGCGAACGATTTGGTCTCGTGCTGCAAAAGCTTGAGAAATCAGTCTTAACAATACTGGGTCCGGATCGCGCTTTACTGATCCTCGATCCGCTGCAATTGCCAGTTTCAATTCACGGCCATTGTTAACGAGTTTGGTTTTTATGAACTGCGAGACAGGCCGATCTTGACCTGGCGGAGTAAATTCGATCTCAATGGAATCTTCCTTTACCGAAACTCGGGTTCGCAACTCGCTTAGTTCCAAGAGCTGTTCGGTAATGTTCATTCCGGGCAGCGACTTAGACAATGCGGCTCTTCTTACCAAGGGCGTTATCACAATGGTTTTCAGCAAAGATTGATTGTACCAAATCAAACAACTCATTCGTGATGATTGGAACATGCTCTCCATCATAGATTTTGTCTTTGTGTTTCACTTTTCCGGCGTAAATCGGATTTTGCAGCAGATGCGTCAATGTACCGGTTTGAAATGGATGCCACCAACTATACGGCCTGTCTTCGAGACCCGGGTTCTGGTTTTGATGTCTTTGGCAGCAAGCTCATCAACAAGCTGGGGTACAGATTTCAGTTCCGTATAGCGCTGGAACAAGTGTCTTACGATTTCTGCTTCTGGTTTGTTGATAACCAGCTGTCGCTTTTCCACATCATAACCATATGGTACGCCGCCTCCCATCCACATGCCCTTCTTCTTGGATGCAGCTACTTTGTCTCGAATTCGCTCGCCTGAGACCTCACGCTCAAACTGGGCAAATGAAAGAAGGACGTTTAGTGTTAGTCGTCCCATGCTGTTGGTAGTATTGAATGATTGGGTGACACTTACGAACGATGCATCATGTTCATCCAGTATCTCTACGATCTTGGCGAAGTCGGCAAGACTGCGCGTTAGTCGATCAACTTTGTAAACAACGATGATATCGACTTTGCCTGACTTTACATCCTCAAGCAGTTGAGTAAGGGCAGGTCGCTTCATGTTGCCGCCCGACCAGCCTCCATCATCATAGAGTTCTGGAACAGCCTCCCACCCTTCGCTGGTCTGGCTTAAGATATAGGCCGCACATGCCTCTCGCTGTGCGTCCAGATTGTTGAAGTCTTGCTCCAGACCGTCCTCAGTGGACTTGCGAGTGTAGATAGCGCAGCGCTTTCGGCCTTTTTTGGCTTCAGACATTCGCTGGCAACTTCGGCTTATATCCGCTTCTCTTCTTCAACCCGAAGAAGCGTGGCCCTGACCTATGTGCGCCGGTAATCTCGCGTGCGATGTGACTGAGGCTGGCATAATGTCGCCCTTCAAACTCAAAACCATCGTCACAAACAAGCGCATGATAGCTTTTACCGTTCCATGAGCGGACTAGCCTTGTTCCAATCTTAAGTGAGATCGCATGCATGTGACCAGCTTTGCCGGTGCGTTCGACTCGTTTGCGTAGTCGTTCGATCTCGCGCTTCGTTGCGCCGGTCAGACCTTCGTGGATGCGTTCTTGAAGACGGTTGGCGGACAGTCTGCTTTTGTCTTTCTGTGACAAGAAACGGCAGTTAATTCGCAACCCCACGGCGGACCTTTCATCTCGCTTTTCTCAATGTCCGCTTTGGACGCAAAGACGGACATCAATAATCTTACATTACTCAAATCACATAATGTCTTCGCTAGAACCCATCGATGGGTATGCCAATCGTAATGACCCCATCTCCAGCACGGACCGGGGGGCCTTGAATGCCATAGAGAGCATAGCCATCGATTGGGGAGAATAGCTGTTCAACTTCGTTGCCAGCATAGTCGCGGACGGTGCCAATTAACTCGCCTTTCCAGACATATCGACCACCGGTCTTGGCCGGGGTAAACAAACCGGAATGGGAAGCGGATACTCCCTTTGACGCTTCAAACAAACGCAGTGCGGGCGGCATCTTGTGCGCTGGCTTGGTCGACATGCCTATGATGCTAAGTCCATTTTTGACTCCCTTGACCAGAGCGTCAACATGCCCCGCATCGCGGCTGCCATTTTGTCCAATCTCCACCAATATTGTAGGAACACCAGCCGCCACGCCTTGACGATTAAGTGACCGACGACGGTCTACTTGCTCTTGAGTGTGCATGCTGTACCGAACAAGATTCGGGAAACCAAAGCCCTTGGCAACTTTGAGCGCCAAGTCAAAGTCGGTCGAGAGTGGCCCACCGTAGACGCCGACAAAGGCGGTCAGAAATTCTGCACCATCTCCGCTGTGAATATCCATCAGGAAATCAGATCGGGCAATAATTTTCTGGGATAGTGCATTGGCAATGCGCTCGGTCTGAGTGCCATCCGAACTCCCCGGAAAGGAGCGATTTAGATTCTTGTCATCGACCGGGTTTACGAACGGCGACCTGGCTTCAAAGGCCGGAATGTTGGCGACTCTGACAATGATGAGTGTACCGGATAATTGATTGGGATCTACCTCGTCAGCCAGCCGGTCCGCCGCTATAATCGGCGCAAACTCATAGCCATGAACACCCGAGATTGTTGCCATTACGGGTCCCGGTTTTGCGCCATGAAGGACCGACACGGGTATAAAGGTTTCAGGCTCTCCTCTAGCGGCTGGGACGATCATCCGAAAGTCAACGCGCGTGCCAGCCTCAATGGTGTTGCCATCAATTTCAAATGGCTCTGCATGTGCGGCAATGGAGGCTGATGCCCAAATGGCAAACATACTGCAGACGAGCAGATGGACGAGGCGGGATATCACGATGTAATACTCCTAGGGTGTGGGTGTATATGTGGGCAAATCCATTAGAATGTTCTGATCAAACGGTTCATTCCGAAACAGAAATGGATAGTGAAATACCCGCAATTGTTTGTGAAAATCGCGCACGGCATCTTCATAGGCAATCATCGAGGCTGCGTCTGTCCCGGCAAGTTTTTCAAACGACCGCTCGACAAATGACGTTGGCGATAGGAAAGCAACGATACCTGCCTCTCGATCGCGGGCAAGGCGTGCGGAGCGATATTGTTCGACCAGAGGCGCTGTTACCTGGTCGCCAACTTGATGAAACGCATAATACCATTTCCATTCGAAGGCGGTTTCAAAGGTCGCATAGTCGCTCCATTCCGGATGCTCCTCGAGGAACGGGGTCATCGTGGCTTCCTTGGGCAGGTCCCAGGCATCGTTCACCGTTTCTCGTTGTAGCAGAAGAATTTCACCACCATTGGGTAATGGTTGGCGTGCTTCAATGACCGATTTTGACAGCGCTGGAACGACGATTGCCAAAGCCAGCCACAAACCAATTAATGAGGTTAGTAAAACAGATGGCGAAGCGTTAACGCGGCTGACCAGTTCAACAATCAACCACCAGACAAAAAGTGCACCGATCAAAATGGCGGTAGCTTTCAAGACAATATCCAGCGATGTTCCCATTATCGACGAGGCAATCCACATAGGTATCAGCAGCAACAGCGACAATGCGGCCACTCGAACCAGGGCCCTAGGCAACCATAGTTGGATCGCTGATCCGGCTGTTGCTACCAACAGATCATGACGCCTTGCACTGCGCTCAGCCGCACGAAGATCATAAAGCAACAAGATAAGAAGCAGCGGCGCAACGGATGCCGCAAGGAACGCGAAATCGAACCGCCCGACCAATCCGAAATCAGCATTTCTGGTGTCGGCCTCATGAATTTGACCTTCGAGTGCCAGCATTCGCACGCGGTGTTTCCAGGGGCTGCTGTCACGCTGCCCCATGGCTGCGAAAGCAAAATCAGAAGGTGGTGCATGGGTAAGGTGAAAGGCATAATAGGCAGCGCCGCCCCAATCTTCTTGCCCTTTTAGCGCATTGGCACGATCAGCTGCATCTTCCTCGATCAACGTGGCAATAGTTGCGCGTTGATCACGAACTTCAGTCACGCCGAATGAGACGGCGACGATCGAAAGGACAAAGGCGAGCGCAAGCCAGAATAGCGCACCGCGATCCTTGGCGAGAAAGCGTGCTTCGCGAACAATATTGCCAACCATCAGACACGGACCTTTCGGGCTGCGAGGAATACAATGCCAACTGAAGCCAGCAACCAAGCGATCAATACACTCAGAGAAAGTGTCGCGCGGCTAACACGTTCGCCAACGGTGTCCGGCGTAAAACGGAACTCTTCAAGCACTTGCCAAGCCTCAGAATTGACTTGTGCACGGCGCGTGGCTTCTGCATCGGCGTTGCGGTTCATATCGTCTGCGTAGCTAAGCTCGTTTGCGTGAACTTCGTTCAGCGACTGAACGAAATCAAACCGTAATTTCTCGCTTTCGCGTAAAAACCGGTGATGCGTCGCAAGGTCTGTCCCAGCAAAAGTGCGTGATAGCGATCCGATAGCAATAGTCGGTGAGGCCAAGCCAAACAGATCGAACATGCGCGACTGGTTCGCTTCGAGGCTCATGCGGTTCTCGGCGTAGCTGTTGAGCAATTTGGTCAATTCGGCTTCAGAATAAGACGCCACTACGCCGCGCCAGTTTATCGGCAGCTCTTCGATGGTCTCAACGTCATATTGTTCCAGTACCTCAGCTTGAAGTCTTTGAAAGGCTGGATCTGCGGCATTGTGACCATCTCCCAGTTTGCGCTGCTCGGAGAGCATCACCAGGTCGCTTTCAATCTTGCCAGGTGCATCGATTGCAGCGCTACTGGCATTGATCGCAAAACGCGGCACGATCAGCGCAGCAAACAGCCACACGAATATGAGCATACCTAGCGAGACAGCGCGTTGTTTGAGAATGATCGAGGCACCGAGGACGATGGCGCCCCACACGCATAGATACGCGAAATAACCGCCGACCATAGAAAACGCCCCAAGCCCACTTTCACCGAGGCTCACCGAATAGGCTGCGACGATAGCTAGCGGGATCATGAAAATAATGATGACCGCAAGCAGCGCGAGCGCCTTGCCCATCGCCAGCCTGACACCAGATTGTCCCTGTGCCAGTATCACGGCCAGTGTCCCGCTCTCACGCTCTCGCAGGAAGAGCGCATGGCCAAGCACGATCAGGAGGAGTGGTAAGAGCAGTTGATATAAGCTGGCCGGCGTCAACGCGGCGAAACCGCCAAGGTCAGCTGCCGCCTTTGTATCGGCGAACATTGCCGTGTTTTGCCGGTGCCCTTCAAGGAAGATGGACTGTCCAGTAACTGCGTCTACGCCGGGTTCAAACGCGGCCAGTGGTGGCGGTGGCCGAAAGGCATAATGACCGTAGTGGACCATACGGTGTGGATGCCGATCCGGCTGGGCGAAGAAGTTCGCTTCCGCTTCCACTTGCTGTGCGAGCCGTTGCGATTGCTCGTCCGCGACCCGGTTAACTGTGAGGACGCTGGTCACGGCAAGCAATGTTACAACGATCAACGCCGCCACCACAATTACCTTCGACCGCAGCCAGAGCCGCCATTCTTCTTTTGCTATTCTGACGATCGTGTTCATACGGTTTCTCGCTCTGCAAAAGCCGCGTGGACCGTCTCTGTATCAATACGCTTTCCATCCTCAGCAGAGAAGCTGCCAACCAACTGTCCACGCCTGAGCAGCCCGACACGGTCCGCGACCTGGCACGCGCCATAGACATCATGCGTAACCATAAGAATTGTCTGACCAGCGCTTGCCAAATTTTTTACCAAATCATGAAATTCATCAATCGCCACAGGATCGAGGCCGGATGTCGGCTCATCCAGCAACAAAATCGGTGTTTCGCGCAAGAGAGCAAGCGCAATCGCTGTTTTTTGCCGCATACCCTTGGAATAGGATTGCAAGCGCCGGGACCGGGCTTCATCGGGGAGCGCGACCCGGTCCAACGCCTGATCATAAGCCGTTTGGTTCGCTGATTTCCCGGCTAGATCCAGAAAATAATCCAAGTTTTCGTACGCCGTCATGTGGCCGTATAAGGACGTTGCCTCTGGCAGATAGGCTATAGCCGATCGCGCCGCAGCGACGTCGCTGCCAACGCTTTGGCCGTTGACCATAATCTCGCCACCCGATGGCGTAAGAAAACCAAGAAAAGTGAGCAATGTGCTCGACTTCCCGGCACCATTACCTCCCAATAAGGCAAATATCTCGCCCTGTTCTACCGTGAAGGAAACGCCATCGAGGACGGCATTCCCTTCACGAACCAGCGAAAGCGAACGAACTTCAAGCGGTGTAATCATGTTGGCCTCTTCCATTATCTAGAATTTAAATCGCGCAGAAACGCGCGCCGTTCTTGGAGCGCCCGGCTGCACCCAGACATTGGCAAAGGAGTCCGTGTAAAAAGTCTCGTCGAACAGATTATCGACATCGACCCGGATCGCAAAGTTTTCGATTGGCTCGATCTGAGCGAACAGGCGGAATGTGGTGTAATCCGGCAGATCAAAATTGCCGCCCACTTCGCCGTTTCGTTCTCCAACATGTAGCATGCCTCCGCCAATTTGCGCAGCAAGGTCACCGATTGCAAAGCTCTGGGATATTTGCAGGCTTAGCTGATGATCGGGCGAATTGATCAGCGGCTCGCCTGGGTTGAAGGTCGTGAAAGTCGCAGAGTCCGTCCCGCTATTGGTGTACTCCGCATCCGTATAGGCGTAGGAAAACCAGATACGCAGACCACTATCGAAGCTCGCATTGGCATCCAGTTCCAATCCGCGACTGCGCGCCTCGCCGGCAGGGATCAACTCTCCGTTTGCTTGCGGGCGGGGATCAAAGATGAGAATATTGCTTTGATCGACGTCGAAGTAAGTCGCGGAAGCCGAACCCTGCACGCCAGGAAATACCGTGCCAAGATCAAGCTTGATACCGGCTTCGAATGAAGTCGATTTGTTCGGGTCGAACGAGTTTCCTTCAAAATCGGCGCCGGACAGTTGGCGGATGCCTTCTCCATAGGATGCATATAGGCTGATGCCGTCAGTTGCCCGATAGACTATGCCCGCCTGCGGCGAGAACGCACTGTTGGACGATTCGCTCACAGCCGCAGGAACACTGCGCCTGTTGATCAATTCCTGATCGAAATCGTCGAACCGGCCACCAATGCGTATCTGAAGCCTGTCGGTTAAATCGATCTGGTCCTGTATGTAGAAACCAAGGCCGCTGGTTTTTTCCAGTCGATCAATTTGCGCAGCTGCATTGGGCCGCGGAAAAAGTCCATATTGTGGATTAGTCACGTCAATCAGCAAGTAGGTTTGCGGATCGAGCGTGTTACTCGGCGCGCCGCCAATACCGGCTTGCCGAAAACGATTGGCCACTTGGTCATTGTCGAACTCATCGTAATCCACGCCCAAAATCACACGGTGGCGAATGCCTCCGGTGTTGAACTCGCCGTTCACTTCAGCGCGCAGAGCCAGATATTCCGCCTCATAATCCCGAAACCGGAAAAAACGCGAAATGGTTTGGCCATCGACCAGATAAGGCTGACGACTGCCAAAATTATTCTCATACGCATCCCCAAAGAGCGATGTCTCCCGATATCCTGCGCCGATAAGAATACCCCAATTGTCGCCGAAATCTTGCTGGAATTCCAATTGGTGTCCCAGAACCTCTGTGTCGACCAGCGCATCGGGTTCGCCCGTGAACAGCCTGCGCGGTGAGAAACCAAACTGATCGGAAAAGATGACCCCACGATCCTGCGGTAATTCCTGTGAGGTATATTCCAGTTCATAGGTTAGCCTCGTATTTTCCCCCATTTTGAAACTTACCGATGGATAAATGCCATGCTTTTGCGTTTCCTTGGGCCCGCGAAAGCTCCCCGCATCTTCATAGAATCCAGCGATCCTGATGCCGACACTATCCCCGAGCGTGGTCTGGAGATCAATGTCGCCGCGGTAGAGATCGAAAGAGCCGCCCTGAAACTGGACATAGCCTGATGTCTCAAATTGCGGGCGCTTGGTGACCAGGTTAATAGTGCCGCCAGGCTCACCGCGACCGTAAACCGCAGAGCGCGGTCCTTTTAAAACCTCAATAGTTTCAATCCCCGAAACATCGCGCGGTCCGCCGAACCCGCGACCGGCATTAAAGCCATTGACCAGAAAATTGCTCGGCAGATTGATATCACCCGAAAAGCCTCGGATGGAGAAGCTATTCCACAGACCACCAAAATTATTCTGCCGCGAAACCGAAGCCGACAAATCCAATGCGGTGTTTAGATCCAGTGCATTGACATCGCGCAAAATTTCCTTGTCGAGTGTCTGGTCAGCCTGAGGAATTTCCAGATCCTCAAAATCACCGCGATACGCCTGTCGTGTACCGGTAACGACAATCGCACCGTCATCCGCTGCAGCCGAATCAGCTGTTTCATTGTTCCCCGATTGTGCAATTGCTGTGCTCGTGGCGCATAATGCTGCGCTGCCCATGAGCAACCGAGCGGTATTCAATATTTTCATTGTATATTCCTGTAGATCAAATAAAAATGATCGCCGGGCGAGTTTGTCCGGTCGATGATATTTTCGGGAAAATCAGGATATCTGCGTCATGTGGCTCCATGACATATTGGATAGACTCCTGATTTCAGGAATATGGCGGGGCTCGCGCTTTTGCACCAAAAGTTTGAACGACCGCCGGTTGTTTTGAAGCAAGCAATGCCCATGCCTGAGACGCGTGTTCGTTTGATGTTGTTAAGGCGGTTGGCAAATCGGTGTCATCATACTGACCCGCTTGAATACAAATCGAACAAGAGGCCTCTGGCGCAGTGTCCAAATTTCCATCGTGCAAGTGTGTCGCAGCTAAGATTTGTGTTATCGATAACAGGCACAAGAGCATGGGCAGCCAAATGGCGACCACAAAATTCTGCTTGGCTTTGTACGAAAACGACCTCATCAAAATGTAACTATATCTCATTTATGGGAATGGCAACAGGCGAGTCAAACATTCTCATGGCAGAGCGATTAACGACTCTTCGATCAGCCCGATTTCGTGAAGGCTTGATCAAATTCTGAGGCAATGCGAGTTTATTCCGCCCGAGCGATCCAGGCTCGATACCAAAGCGTCTGAAAGAAAAGCTGTGCGTCCCTAAAACCGGATTCGGCCAGCAAAGTCTCGGTTTCTGTGCGGGAGATGATTGGCAGTGATGCAATCATTCCGGGACCGGCCTTCACATCTTCCTCGGCCAGTCCGACCAACATGGCGTGGCGCAAGAAAACCGGTTTAAGCCTCTCAAAGTCGCCGTTGCTATCAAAGCTGATGTCTGCATGAACAAAAAGCCCTCCGGGTTTAAGGCGTTCTCTGATCGCTTGCAGATAGGCCCGTTTTCCTTGCTCTCCCTCTTCATCCTTCAGGAAATGCATAACCAGTATAGATGTCGCAGCATCGAAACCGCCACATGGTGCTGCGACATCAGCAGTTGTTCCTTCGAGAAGTTGGGTATTTTCCGCGCGCGCACTTTGGCCAGCATACCATTGCGTAATTTTCAACATATCTTTGGACGGATCAACGCCGGTTACGTGAAAGGTCAGCTTGCTGTTGCAAAGGGCTTCTACTTCCCGGCCACCTCCTGCGCCTACGACCAAAACATGGCCACCGGTTTTCATTTCTATTTCCAGCTGAGCGAGCATCAATCGGTACAGCGCATCGACACCCGGTAAGGCACTTTGCATTTCGCGGTAGCGAGCAACCTCAAACGGCGGTGCGTTGTCATAGTCCATAATAGTTTTCCCGCTGCGGCTCCCGATAATTTAATGAGTACAACAATAGTGATCCAAAATAATCGGATAACCATTAAGACCTCCGATTGAATCTGACGCTTTCGTTAATCCGTATCCCTGAACCGGGCGGGATTGATCACTAGCACCAGCCGTTCTTCACCGGTACCTTCAATCGGTGGGGAGCGGTGTACGGCCGGTGCGTGTGATGACCAGAGACGGCCCTTAAAAAGAGCAACATCACCTGTTCGCATCTGTTGAACATTGCTTGGTTCGCTGTTGCCGTGTTCATCACTATCAAGCCATTCTGTGCCCTGACCCAAATAGGTGGTAATCAATCGCGCTGTCACATAATCGGTGTGAAATTTCCTGCAGGCATTTGTGGTGATATGCTCAAGCCGGATCTCAACATATTCGGTTTCCATAACCTGGGCGAAACGATTGGCGAGCACAAGAATATCTTTATGCAGGATATCCCGCGCACTGCCTCTTTGATGGTCAGCTTCATCAAGAGCATCGCTGAGCGCATCAGGCAACGCATCAACACTCGCGGTAAAACGGACATCAGCAATGCTATCTAGATTCAGTTTCGATAAACTAGAACTCACTACCCGCTCCCAAAGAGCAATCGAAACGCTCTCGTCCCGGATCGCATTCAGGGTTTCGGTATTTCCCGCAATCAAAGCGATCGAACGTTCCCTAACAGCGACGCTCATTCGGCTGGCTCCAATACAGGTTGTGGCGCTTCCCAGACTGGGAAGGGATCCTGCATTGATGACCATTGTTCCGGCGTAAACGCATCGGCTTCGACCAAGCAGGAATCCAATTCACGGCGTATGCGGGCCTCGTCCATGCTGATACCGATGAAGACTAGCTCCTGTCGCCGGTCGCCCCATATTGGATCCCAATGTTTCATGACAAATTCTTCAAATGTTCCATCTTCTGGCCATTGATTCTTTGGAACGGCTGCCCACCATCGGCCCATGCGCGCGGTAATAGTCTGGCTTCCCGCTACAGCGAGCTCGCCCAAGAAATTGGTGCGAGTAGCGAGCCAAAAATGCCCTTTTGCCCGGATCACATTATCTAGGCCATTTTGTGTTAGAAAGTTATAGAAGCGCGAGGGATCAAAAGGGCGGCGGGCGCGGTAGACAAAACTCTCAACGCCATATTCTTCAGTCTCGGGCTGGTGATCTGCATATCCGTACAACTCCTTGGCCCATAAAGGATGCATTTCCGCCTTTTCGTCATCAAACAGACCGGTGTCGAGGATGTAATCCAGATCGACCTTGGCATAATCCGCTTCGACAATCTTAGCGTCGGTATTGAGCGAGGCTACAACCTTTTTTACCATCGCTAGTTGCTCGGCAGATACTTCACTCACTTTGTTAACGATAACAACATCGGCAAATTCAATCTGTTCGACTAGCAGGCTTACCAGACGACGATCATCACCTTCGCCCGCGGTTTCACCGCGATCCGCAAGAAAATCATGACTGGAATAGTCATTTAGAATATTAACCGCATCTACGACGGTGACCATGCAATCAAGTCTGGCGTTATCGCTCAGGGATTGCCCATCCTCATCGCGAAACGAAAACGTAGCCGCCACGGGCAAAGGTTCAGATACGCCCGTGCTTTCGATAACAAGATAGTCAAAGCGACCTTCCTCGGAGAGCTTCCGTACCTCAAGCAGCAAATCGTCACGCAGGGTACAGCAGATGCAACCGTTGGTCATTTCGACCAGTGTTTCTTCGGATCGCGACAAAGCCGCCTCTCCGCCACGCACCAGATCGGCGTCGATGTTCACTTCCGACATATCATTCACGATAACCGCTACTCGCTTGCCGTCACGGTTGCTGAGAATGTGGTTTAACAAAGTTGTTTTCCCCGCTCCCAAAAAGCCGGAAAGAACAGTTACGGGTAAGCGGTTACTGGAATCTGATATCATGAACTTTAGTCCTTGCGAATCATGTAATGTTGTATCATGTCATTATCGCTCTAATATTTGACCTCTATTCGCGCAAGGAAAATACAAGCCGTGTCCCCACAATATGCCAACCGACTAGAAAGCTCAGCACTATTCTTATCGGGTCTTTGCATCTTGCACTGTTTAGGACTACCGCTTCTTTTCGCGGCACTTCCTGCGTTGTCCACCGTACTTGAGTTACCCGAGGTCTTTCACTTTAATCTTGTCGTGACGGCTCTACCTTTAAGTTTAACGGTACTTGCATTTGGCATGCATCAACATAGGTCACTCACGCCACTGGTCATCGGTGCTATGGGACTTTTGTCTATGATGGCCGCTCTAACGGAGCAATTTCATAGCAATGAAGTCATTCTGACGGTTGTTGGCGCCACCGGATTGGCGCTAGCCCATATTGCCAACTGGAGGCGGCGTTCCTTGTGCGCGGCCAATAGCAGTATCTAAGCGTGAAGCGCCGGAAAGCATTTGTCGTTGACGAACAGGTCGAGAAAATCCTTCTCCAAAGCAAGAAACCCATTGGCGCATATCAAATCGCTAACAAGCTGTCCCGGGTGGCAACAGCGCAAGTTTACCGGGCTCTGGAACGGCTAGTTAAAGACGGAAAAGCTAGGCGGATCAACGCACGAAACGCATTTGTGGCAATATCAACCAATACTGATTTAATAGCGATCTGCCGCGAATGCGGTGAATTTAAACTGGTTGAATGCCCAAGTGCAGTCAAAAGCATCGGACGTGTGTGCGACAATCAAACTTTCCAGATCACACATATTTGTCTGGAAATGACCGGAACATGCAAGGACTGTAGTGGCTAGTGGTGACACATTGTTATCCGGAGAAAACTAGAATGGACTTGGCTAAATTCGCGGTATGATGTATCATATCTTTTATGCTAAAGAAAAAACACACACTCCTTACTGTTCCTCTATCTATCGCATTGGTCGGCTTTGGTGCTCCGTTGCAGGCATGCAGCTTTCATGGCGGCGGCTTTGGTATGCAGCGTTTTAATCCTTTCCAACAAGCACAAGCTGCCGCTCCAAGCAGTTCATGGAACGATTCACTCAACCAAAGCAGGGCAAGCTCTCAAACGCCGCAAACTCGGGCTTCCGACGAACCGAGTGCTGACGATGAATCGGCTGAAGAAACGTGGGATGATCAGCAAAATTCAAATGATGAGGGAACAGTTTCCGGACCAGCTCAAATCGGCCGAAGTGATGATCAAATCGATTTCGAGCAAGATAGTGGACAAGATTACAGTCAACAAGAACTGATGTCTTTAACAGCAAATGATTCGGAAGCCGACAGGGCGATGTTTCACTAGTTCCATGTTACTTGAAATCGAGAACCTGCACTACAGCACCAACGAAAAGCCGCTATTGTCTGACTTTAGACTTTCACTGGAAGAAGGACATCATCATCTTCTTGTAGGCCCCTCCGGATCAGGCAAGACAACACTTATCAATCTGATTTGCGGCCTGTTATCACCGGAAAAAGGCTCGATCAGCATTGCGGGCCATGATATTGCAACCCTTTCAGAAAGCGGTCGCGATAAAATCCGGCGCGAAAACATCGGCATTGTGTTCCAAACGTTAAGGCTGGTTTCTGCTCTGGACTTGACCGCCAATCTGTTGCTGGCCCAGCGTCTGTCGCGGGGAAAGATTGACGCACCTCTGATCGGTTCGCTTCTCGAGAGGTTGGGCATAGCACATCGGGCCAAAGCACAACCTCACCAAATGAGTCACGGCGAAGCACAGCGAGCGGCAATTGCTAGAGCGCTGGTTACTCAGCCCCAGCTGCTCATCGCCGATGAGCCCACCTCCGCCCTCGACGAAGCCAATGCGAAACAGGTCACCGATCTCTTGCTAGAATGTGCGGCGGACTATGGGGTCACGCTATTGATCGCGACTCATGACGACCGGCTAACGCCGATATTCTCCAACCGTATTGCTCTATCAGAGCATATGCCGAAAGAAGCCTGACCGATGTTTGGACTTGCTCTTGCTTATCTGCGCGACCGCAGCCTTACGACTGCACTCAATATCCTGCTGCTTGGCCTTTCTGTGGCTATGCTGGTCCTGTTGGTCCAATTCAGCAGCCAGCTCACCAGTCGCTTGGACCGCGATGCGGAAGGCGTTGATCTGGTCGTGGGAGCGAAGGGCTCGCCATTGCAACTCATCCTATCGAGTATTTTTCATATCGACCAGCCGACTGGCAATATCCCGCTCGACAGCCTGAATATGCTACGCCGTGATCCGGCGGTGAAAAAAGCCATTCCGCTTGCGCTTGGAGATAATTTCGATGGGTTCCGGATTGTCGGAACAGATGCATCTTATGCGGGCTTTTATGGCGGTGAAATCGCTCAGGGAAAAATGTTCGAAAAGCCGATGGATGCGGTCATGGGCTCTGGTGTGGCGAAAATTACCGGTGCGCAACTCGGACAGCAGTTTATTGGCAGTCATGGTCTGGAAACGGAAGACGAAGCTGGTCAAGGGCATGACCATGCACCCTTTGAAACCGTTGGCATATTGGCTCCGACAGGGACCGTCGTCGATCGGTTGATCCTAACATCGGTGGAGAGTGTTTGGGATGTACATGGCATAGAACATGATCATGAGGGTCATGATCATGAAAGCCACGACGATCACGATGGCCATGATCACGATCATGCGGCGGATGATCGGACATTGTCCTCACGCGGAGGCTTAGAACCAGAACTAACCGCGATCTTAGTTAGCTATCGCAATGCGGCAGGCGCAATCCGAATCCCGGCCATGATCAATCGTCAGACCGAGATGCAGGCCGCCGCACCAGCTGTGGAAACCGCGCGCTTGCTCGGCTTGTTTGGAGCGGGAATAGAGGGCGCGCGAATATTCGCATGGATACTGGCGGCTACTGGCGGTCTGGCGATTTTCATCGCACTGCTCAACATGGCCCGTACACGCGAAGGCGACCTTGCATTGCTGCGAGTAATGGGCGCCAGCAAGATCCAAGTTTTCGGCACGATATTGCTGGAAGGCCTGATAACGGCAGCGGCCGGAGCGGTTCTTGGAATTGTCGCGGCTCACACAGCTCTATTTGTTGCTGGCCGCAGTTTTCAAACGCTTAGCGAACTCGGCCTAAGCGCGGCACAATTTCTCCCTGCGGAGCTTGGTATCATCGCAGCTGTTCTGCTCATCGGCGGCATAGCCGCGCTTATACCCGCAGCACGCATTTTCCGCATTAACCTGGCGAGCACACTCGCCCGAACATCATGAGATTATCTATGAAAACCCTTTTCGCAATGTTATTCGCATCGACATTATCCCTCACTGCTGCGCCTGTGGCTGCTGCCATGCAAGACGGTGGTAAGGCGGATATAAAGGATATCTGGAAACCTGCTGCAACTCCTAAAGGTGGTGTGTCATGGGCCGTTTTGGAAGCAACAAAAGAAAAAACGCGAACGGGCAAAGACGGCTATCTCTACTCAAAACCACTGTTTACACCGAAAGTAAAATCGCTCGCTGGCAAACGTATCAAAGTCGCCGGTTGGATGACCCCTCTGGGAAAAGGTGCAAAGCAAAAGCGTTTTGTACTCCTTGCCTATCCCCCGGGATGTCCTTTCCATTTCCACGCGATGCCCAACCAGTTTATTGAAGTGCTGGCAGATATTCCCTTTCCGACTGACGAAAGGAAGATGCATGTTGTCAGCGGCGTGCTCGAGCTTACAGGTCAGGATGAAAGCGGAATTTTCTACCGGTTGAAAGCCGCGAGCCCTTCATAGATTAGGTTGATCTTTGTGCTTGCATTCCATTTCTGCCGCCTATCATCAAAGTGGAGTGATGGCCTCGATAGTTTTTTGATCAAGAGTATAGAGTAAACCAATGTCCGCTTTCGGGATAAAGCGTAAATCATTAGAATGTCCGAAGTTGGGGCGCAAAGCGGACGGTCCGCCTTGCGCCCCAATTTCGGACGCTCGCATAGTTACCGCTGGCGTCCGAAAACGGACACAGGCTCAATATCAGCAGAGGTTACGCGAAGGTCACTTCGGCACCTGTATTGTCTTGCACCTCTGCCGTGCTCACATCGGGGGCCAGTTTAATGGCCATAACCTTTTCGTCATTAATATCAAATATACCCAGATTGGTGATGATACGTTCTACGACGTTCTGACCGGTTAGCGGCAATGAGCATTGCTCGAGGATTTTCGGATCGCCGGATTTCCCTACATGATCCATAACGACGACTACCCGCTGAACTCCAGCGACTAAGTCCATCGCACCGCCCATGCCCTTTACCATTTTTCCGGGTACCATCCAGTTAGCCAGATCACCATTTTGTGCGACCTCCATAGCGCCCAATATGGCCAGATTGATATGGCCGCCGCGGATCATACCGAAACTGTCGGCTGAAGAAAAGTAAGAGGTTTGCGGCAGCTCGGTCACTGTCTGTTTGCCGGCGTTGATCAAATCGGGGTCTTCACCACCGGGATAAGGAAAGGCGCCCATCGCGAGCATCCCGTTTTCGGATTGCAATATGACATTCACATCATCCGGAATATGGTTGGCAACCAAGGTTGGAATGCCAATGCCGAGGTTGACATAATAGCCGTCTTTTAGTTCTTTGGCGGCCTGCATGGCCATTTCATCACGTGACCAGGGCATTAGCTATCCTTTCGATCGCGATTGGTGACAAACTCAATCTGTTTGGGACAGACCGATTTTACGATCCTCTGCACAAAGATACCCGGCGTATGAATTGCATCGGGTGCAATCTCGCCGGCCGGAACTATTTCTTCCACCTCGGCAATTGTCATTTTCCCAGCCGTTGCCATCATTGGATTGAAGTTGCGGGCCGTCTTTCGGTAGATGAGATTACCTTCTTCATCTGCTATTTCCGCGCGGATTAAAGATAGATCCGCTTTGATACCACGCTCCAATATATAGGTTTCGCCATCAAACTCTTCGTGCTTCTTGCCTTCAGCAATTTGTGTTCCAACCCCGGTTTTCGTATAAAATCCAGGAATACCAGCACCACCGGCTCGGATGCGTTCTGACATGGTTCCTTGCGGACTAAATTCCAAATCGATGGCACCGGACAGATAGAGTTCGGCAAAAATCTTGTTATTGCCAACATAGGAAGAAATCATCTTTTTGATTTGACGGGACTCAAGCAATCGGCCCAAACCAATGCCGTCGACACCTGCATTGTTCGAAACCACGGTCAGGTCTTTGACGCCGGTTTCCTGAAGCGCATAGATCAGGCTTTCCGGCATACCGCATAAACCAAATCCTCCGCACATAACCAAGTCGCCATCCTTAATTATGCCCTCAAGCGCGGCCTTCGAACTCTCGAATATTTTTTGTACCATTATTGTGTTGCCTCGCCACGTGCTGGAATGTCATTATTGATAATTTTGGGAATCCACTTCAAAATTTCCGATGGCGCCGTCCGCCCGAAAGGCATGGATTGAATGGATACGTAATAGAGCTTTCCTGTGGCATCGATAAGAAACAGGGCGGGTTCGAAAAATTGATCCGGTTCTGATTCTTTGCGCTTCGCCGAGGTAAACAACCCCCATTTCTCGTCAATATCCACGGATAGTTCGCAGCCCAGAGTCAACTTACCCAATGAAAGTTTGGTCGCCATTTCTGTTATTCGAGATGCGCTATCGACCGATACAGCAAGGATATTGACGCCAACGTCAGTAAAATTATCAACCAAATCGTTCAATTGTTTGAGATACCCATGGCAGATGCTGCAATGGCTGTTTCTAAAGATAACCAGCATGGTAAAATTAGCCGGCTTCTGACTCGACAGCAACCAAGATGATCCATCCAACAATTTTATATCCAGTACCGGTACGGGTGATCCGGGTAAAACTTGGGTCATAACTAAATGCCTTTGTCCATTGGTGCGGGCACATTTTTAGACAATTCCACTATGAACATTGCTGATGAGTATGAAGATACTGAATAGGGAACAAGATAGGTTAGAATGAGCTTCCAAGCCGCAGGTAAAGTACCGTCTAACAGCAGATCACCCTGATTGATGGCGACCAATATAGTTCCAACGATGATAGCGACTCTAACGCCGCGTTTCATCGTTACTGGATGGCTTAATGCTGCGCCAAAACTTAGTGGGCCATTGCTGATAATTTCGTTGATGGTCATAATGGTATCAGAGTTCTTCGCAGATATTAGCATCACGGTTTAGCATGCCGGACGATCCCCAGCCCAAGCGGCACGGATAATTTCTCCTACGCCTTCTCGTTCTAGTGGACGAGGGTTCCAATAGGGATTGGCGAGTGTGATTTCGACAGCTTGATCAATGCCGTCCTCAGGCATTCCCAAATCACGCAAAGCGGTTGGCGCACCGCCCGACTTGGCGAGATCATAAAAGGCCGCCGCGGGCGTTTCGCTGTTGGTGGCCCGGCGCAGCGCAGTCATGGCTTCTACCGCTGCCGGTGCGTTATATGCAAGTGCATGGGGAAGGACGATGGTGTGAGTTTCGGCGTGCGGGAGATTGAAGGAACCGCCCAATACATGGCAAAGTTTATGATGCAACGCGACGCCTCCTGTCGCCAGACATACAGCACACAGCCATGCGCCATAAGCTGCGTCCTCGCGCGCGGCCTTGTTTACGGGATCACCAGCGATAACGGGTAAGGCACGCATCAAAGCGCCGACGCCCTGTTCCGCCATGATGTTGAGCAGCGGGTTGGCGTTTTCTGCATACAGAGCTTCTACCGCATGTGCGATGGCGTTGAGACCGCTAGTAATGCTCATAACAGCGGGCAACGTCATGGTGTAATCGACATCATAAATAACCGTTTCGGGCAGGACTTTTAGTGTCTTTTCCGTGACCTTCAACCCATCCTCCGTTTGTCCGATAATGGTTGTCATTTCGGAACCCGCATAGGTAGTTGGAATTACAATCTGCGGCGCGTCATTACGAAGCGCAATTGCTTTACCAAGGCCAATGGTTGAACCCCCACCAATTGCGATGACACCGTCAGCGGAAAGGTCATCAAAAACCTCAATGGCGGCATTGGTAACGGGCGCCGGCGTATGCATTTTTGCTTCGCTAAATATACCCGCTGCTCTGCTGCCCAGTATTTCCGTCAGGGCCTGACCTTGATCAGATTGTTCCGAGGTCGTCAAAACCAAAGCCCGGCTAATACCCAATGCTTCAACTTCGGCAGTCAGTTTTTTGACCGTACCCGATCCAAAAATCACTCGCGAAGGAAGGCCGGTATAGACAAAATCTTTCACGTCAATCTCCGCGCATAAAATTATTCAGGTGGATTGATTGACAAGATCAACCCGCCTGAACCGATTACTTGATGAACAATCTCTACTAAAATTTGAATCCAGCAGTAATACCGTATTGGCGTGGAGGCCGATAGGTTATGTTTTCTGGTCCGCCACCACCTGGTGTATCGAGAAAGCCGATATCCCGGAATACATTACCGATTTGTGTAGAATCAAACAAGTTGGTTACATAGCCTTCAAGCGAGAAACGCTCATCAGCACTGAACCAGAACAGCCGTAAGTTTGCATTCGTATATCCTTCGGCGAGATCCGATCCGCCTGGTGCGGTAAAGCCGCCGGATCGATTGAACGCCGTATAGAAAATCTCTGACGTGTGATTTAATTCAGCGCGCAATTTCATGCTGCTACTGCCGACATCCCAATCAATCGTTGTCCCAGCGTTGAAAGTCCATTCTGGCGTTCTTTGCACACGGTTGCCATTCAATTGTACACCATTGACGACCTGTGCGTCGAATGTAGCGTCCGTATAGCCGACCGAGGCGTCAAACTGGAACCAGTCCACCGGCAGTGCGACCAATTCAATTTCAACGCCCTGCACCGTTGCCCCGGAGGCATTAAATGCTTCGGGGCCGAACAATCCAAAGACCTGAAATTGCAGATCATCATATTTATTCTGATAGAGGGAAAGATTAAACTGCAGACTGCGATCCAGGAATTGGGATTTCATCCCGAACTCAATGGCGTCAACGGTTTCAGGCCGGAAGACCGGGTTTGTCAGTGCCGGTATTGCAACCTGGTTTATACCACCCGACTTATAGCCAGTTGAAAAACTGCCATAGAGTAGTACGTCTTCTGAAATATCATAATCAACCGCGACACGATAAGTGATCTTGTCGAAGCTTGCAGCCACCGGTCCACTGTACGGAGCGCCCTGAAACTGAAAGCCGCGATTAATACCGTCTTTGGTATCGTTGGTATAACGGATGCCACCTGTTATCGCGAGATCATCGGTAATATCATAAGTCGCCTGCGCGAAAAATGCGAAGGATTCCGATGTAACGTCGCCGCCGACATCAAATCCTGACGGGACATTGATACCAAGAGCTTGAGACGCGCCACCAGCGATAATATCATACCGGCTACCAAAAAACTGCGATTGCCGAGTAGCGTCTTCGTGGAAATAATATCCACCTAGGATCCAGTTAAATCCAATGCCGTTATTTGATAATATCTGCAATTCCTGTGAAAATTGCTCTGATGTTTCCTGGAGTAAGAGCGTTGCAAGAGGCAGCGGGGAATAGTCCTGATCAGTAAGCGCCGTGTAGCTGGTTTCTGCATAACCGCTGATGGACTTTACTGTAACGCCACCGAAATCATATTCCAATGTGGCTGAGAGTAATAGAAAATCGCTATCCCGGAATTGGTCAGCATCTTTGGATTCACGAAAAGGGCGCAGATCATTTACAATAGGTACTCCATTTACCAGGTAATTATTTGTTCCGGGAATTGGCGGGCCTGCTAGATTTTGGCCAGTTGTTGAACCGGGGAAAAACTCCCGAAGCTCAGGCGTGCTTCCTACCCCCCCGGTTTCCACATAATTGGCAGAGAAAAGTGCCTTAAAGTCACTATCGGTTGGTTCAAAGGAAACATGCCCTCTAATGCCCCAGTTATTGGCATCATTGCCATTGCGACCGCCAGCAAAAGCATTTTGTGTATATCCGTTACGATCTTCCCAGAATCCAACGATGCGTGTGGAGATCGAGTCCGACACTGGTACGTTGACTGAAGCTCGAATGCGCTTTCTGTCAAAGTTTCCGTAGGTTAAGTCGCCTTGACCTTCAAAATCTGAAGTTGGTTTCTTGGTGATATAGTTGATGGAGCCGCCCGTAGCGTTTCGTCCATATAGCGTTCCCTGTGGCCCCCTCAACACCTCAACACGTTCAGTATCAAAGGCGGTAAACAACGTTGCCACAGGACGTCCAAGATAAACACCATCATAATGGAGCGCGACACCGGGATCGCCGCCCGCCGTGGTGTTTTCATTACCAATGCCACGTAGGGTTACAAATGCTATCGGGCCGAAATTGCTAAGCTGCAACGATGGCGATAATTTGGATAGATCAGCGAGGCTGTCAAAACCGGTTGTTTCCAACGCCTCGCTACCGATAGCGGTAACCGACAGCGGAATATCCTGCACATTCTCTGCTCGTTTTTGAGCCGTTACGACAATGGTCTGGATACCGCCTTGTTTTTCCTCTGCATCCGTTTCAGTATTCTGAGCACTGGCACAGGCCTGGCTGGCAAATCCCATCGCTGCGACACTGGTAGAAAAATGTAACAGTGACTTCAGCATTAGCTTTGTTGTCGATATGTGATTTTTTGGACTATTCATTGTAATCCCCTCCCCGAAATTATAATTTGTTTTTTGTCGTGAGTTAAATGCCCTTTATTTTAGCGGTATTCTAATAGGCGGAAAAAATGAGGCCATTAGCCCTCAACAATTCCTATTATTTTCAATGCCTCTTCCTTGTTGGCTTCAATCTGCGGAGACATCATCAAGCGGGTGCCTAGCGATTCAAGCGGTTCATCACACAAGAACGAAGGGTCGTGCGAAACACAGGCTTCAAAAAGCGCGCCAGATGGTGTTCGGACATAGATAGAGTCAAAATACCCACGATCCTTGACATCCGAAAAATCTGTGTAGCCCAGGCCTTCGACGAAGAATTTTATCTTCAACTGCGTTTCTTTGTCTGGGCAGTTATATGCCATATGGTGGACCGCACCTTCACCGACTATCCAACTGCCAGCCTTACGATCTGGTTCCACGATGAAGTCCGTATATGTTCCCGAACCACCTTGACCCATGTCGTAACGCACGTTTCCACTCTCATCAGCCACACGGTTAGAACCCCATGCAACCTGCATAAACTCTTCCATGAATTCGAGTTCACGAGTTGAAACAGCGATGTTGTGAGTACCACGGATCATATGTTCCGCTGGGACGGGGCCGGAACTGTGCGGAGCCCGGGTGTCATTATCAACCCCAACAAGCGACATGTTGATGTGATGCGGCGACACGAAGTCTAGGTGGGTCTCTCCAAACCGGTTTGTTTCCTTAACATCAAAGCCGAATTCGTGCAGTCTCCTGTTCCAGTAATCAAGCGAGTCTTTGGGCACGGAAAGGCCGAACCGTTCAATTTGTCCCGATCCCTTGCTTGCCTTGACGCCGATATGGGCGACCGGAAAAGTGGTGATCAGCGTGCCCTCATTTCCGAGATCATTACCATAATAGAAATGGTAGATTGGCAGTGGACCGTCGTAAAATAACGTCCGCTTTACGCATTTCAAACCGAGCACTTTTGTGTGGAAGTCGAAATCCTCCTGCGGTGCTCCTACTCCGATGGTGATATGATGGTGACCAACCATTGCTGTTGACGGACTTGGCGGCATGATAATCTTTGGTTTGTCCAGAGTTTCACTTTCTGACATGGCTTCCCTTCCTCTTGTGTTGGCCGGTTTTGGTTGGCCGCACATTGTTGTTCCGTTAGGGATTGGACCCTCGGCGGTTGCCTTGACAAGCCAGCCTGTCCAATTTACATTATTCAGATAATGAATATCGATGAGATTGATTTCAAGCATTTGCGTTTGCTCGAAGCCATTTATCGCAAACGCAGCCTTTCAGAGGCGGCACGCTCACTCGACATTCCGCAACCTACCGCCAGCCATGCGCTTGCACGCCTACGCCTTGCTTTAAGGGACGATCTTGTGGTCAAAGCGCGTGGCGGTATGGAGCCGACACCGCGATTGGCGGCGATCATCGATCAGATTGGTGAAGTACTAAACCTCAAGCGCATGATCGCCGATGGTGGGACCGACTTTGCGCCGGAACGGCTGGAGCGTGAATTTGTCATCGCATGCTCAGACGTAGGGCAGCTGCTCGTAAGTACAATCTTTGCTCCGCTGGCGCAGATTCGTGCCCCGTTTGCCCGATATCGGGTGGTCACCTTGCATATGCACGAGATGATCCTTGCGCTCGAGAATGGTGATGTCGATTTGGCACTGGGCGCTTTTCCCGAACTGTCCGCTGGGATAAACGTACAGGCGCTCTATACTGAAAGTTATCGGTGCTACGGTCATCCCGAACATGCTTTTATTCAATCTGGCGCAATGGATGATTATCGGGCCGCCGAACATGTCGTCGTGAGCACCAAAGGGTTGGCACATGCGCACCGGATTGCTGAGCACACGATAGAGAATATGCTGGAACCGAATAAAATGCAGATTTGTGTCAGCAGCTTCCTTGTCGGTATAACAACAGCAGCCAGACTTAATCTGATCGTGACTTCACCAAGCAAGCTTCTGGAAGATTTTACGCGCAAAAACGGGCTTGTTGGTGTCGCACCTCCGTTCGAAGCCGATGATTTCCAGGTTAATCAATACTGGCACTCCCGGGAAAACTCTGACACTGCGCATAAGTGGCTTCGCAAAACCATGTTTCAAGCATGTAAGCAAATCCCGACCGTCTCAAATAGCTGAGCGTCCATCGGTCATTCATTCAAATATTGAATTACACTCATCCGGGTTTAGGCCAGGGCATCCCACCATCTCCATGCTAATGGCAAACTTTGATGAGCGCACAAGTCAACAGGGGATAATAATGGCTTTTGAGAAGACATCCATCAAGCGTTCCGCGTACGCAGTTTTGTTGCTTTTGACTTTATGCACAATATCTCCGTTGGCCGCGGAAGTACCGGAAGCCGGAAGGGACGATGACACGATCGAAATCAGCTTGCTTGGAACCGGAACACCGCCGGTCAGCACAACGCAATATGGTGCAAGCACCCTGATTGAGGCAGGTGACCAAGCGATAATATTTGATTGTGGTCGCGGCTGTGGCATCCGCCTCATGGCCGCTCGGCCCGACCTCTATAACAAGGTCGACAAGATCTTTTTGACCCATATGCACTCGGACCATCTGGTGGGAGTTGCCGATATCTACATGAACGGTTGGCTATTGGGCCGTAACGCTCCGCTGCAAATTTTTGGTCCCAGGGGAACAAGGAAGTTTATCAAGGGTCTGCGAGATGCGTTTGCCCCCGACATATATACACGCCATGAACTGGAGGGATTACCTGCCACGGCAGACGGCGTCGACTATCACGCCGTGGAAATCGAAACTGATGGCATAGTCTATCAAAAGAATGGCCTGACTGTAACGGCGTTCACCGTCGATCATGCTGAGGCCAAGCCTGCTTACGGGTACCGGGTGGATTACAAGGGCCGTAGCGTCATGTTATCCGGTGACACAAGGATGACACCCAATCTGACCCGCTATGGCAAGGGCGTTGACGTTATCATACAAGAAGTTATCCCGCCTTTTCTGATCGGTATATTGAACAGGATCTATTCACCGGAACAGGCGCAGAAAATAGTCGACCATCATACACTGGCATCCGAAACGGGCCAGCTATTCGCACGTACAAATCCGCGATTGGCTGTCTACTCTCACTATAAGAGCACACCCGTCTCCGATGTTGAGTTACTGGCTGAAGCTGCGCGCTACTGGCCAGGGCCGGTGATTGCCGGGCAGGATTTGATGTCGATCAAGGTTTCGAAGCACGCCATTATCTTATGCTCGGCCGATCAGGAATGCCGAACCATTCCGCAAGACGAGAGGCCTTAAAGCTCGGGCGCCAAAGTCAAACTCAACCCGTCGCAATCATCGGACAACATGATCTGACAACTCAGGCGCGAGCGGCCTTGTTCAAAATCGCCCGTTCCGTCGAGCATATCTGCTTCATCCTCGCTGGCGGCACCGACAATGTCCGTTCCGTTACCCTCTATGTAAACGTGGCAAGTCGCGCATATTTGCATTCCGCCGCATTCGGCCCGAACCATATCTTCCTCGCGCAAAACCTCCATCAACTTCTTCCCATTGTCGAAAGACAGGTCATGTACGCCGCCCTCGCGGTCTGTAACTTTGACTGTTCCCATTATATGTTTCCCTAAACTTTATGCCGTTGCGATGAGAATATTCTGCAAATATTCGTCCAGTCGATCTGCTTCGCCAACCGCACAGCGAAAAGCGATATAGCCGTCAGGCCGGATCAAATAGGCGCGCCCGCCGCCATCGCCGCCGTAAGCGTCCATAACCTGATGATCGGACCTATCGCTAATGTACGTCTCAATGACGGAACCATATTGATCAGCCATTTTCGATTTGATGGCTTTTGCGGCGTCGTGATCGCTATCATCCGGCAGGATAAGCAATGTCATGCCTCCGCTGCGGAACAGATGATGAAGACGATTGCCGCCACTCAATTCTGCATCAGGCGCTCGGTCACCGGCTTCCGGACCGCCGTTCATGGAAGCAAGGCCTTCTGCGGTTTTGATATGATCGCGGTAGGTATAGGAAATACCGGCAACGAGCTCTGTGACCCGCGTCTGCCAATCGGGCGTTTCGGTAAGCGCCATGCGCTCCTCCATTCCGCGGCCGTGTGCCATGATGATATCGTGCATGGCATCGGTGCCATCAATCACCTGCTGTGCGATCGGCTTGCGCTCCAATTCGTAGGTTTCGAGCAATTCTTCCTTGGCCTCACCACGCAAAACCATCGCCAATTTCCAACCGAGGTTCCAAGCATCTTGAATGCAGCTATTCATACCTTGTCCGCCAGACGGGGAATGAACATGCGCGGAGTCGCCGCACAAAAAGACATTGTCTTTGCGGTAAATATTCGCGAGCCGTTTCCAGATCACCCATTGTGTGACCCATTCTGGTTCGACGATTTTGAAATCGAGATTATGGCCATCAATCACCTTTTGATAGGCCTCAACCCGTGATCCTTCCTCCTTGGCCGTTTCGCCCATGTCACTGATTAAAATGCGGTGGTTGCCATTGGGTAGCGGCGTCGTCAGCAGGAAGTTCTTATCTTCCATGAAATACTGAATCCAGTCGGGATCACTGTCATAACCCTCTGTGCTGGTATCCATCATTTGCATGATCATGCCTTCATAGGCTTCGCCTTCAAAAGGGAGGCCCATGGTCTTACGAACAAAACTATGCACGCCGTCGCACCCAATCACATAGGAAGGTTCAATAGAGGTAACCTCGTTCGTTTTCCGGTCTTTCATTTCAGCGTGAATGGTGCCATCATCGGCAATATCAATCTTGCTCAGTTCGGTGTTCCACTCGATTTCCATATTGTGCGTGGCGGCCAAATGCTCGCGCAACATCCGCTCGGTCTCGGCCTGGCTATAAACCAGAATATAAGGGTAGCGCGACCCGAGCATCCGAAAGTCCAGCACCGGTTTTTTTTCCAAACCCCTGAAGTTGAACAGGAAGCCGTAGCTTTTAAGGCCGGTTTCGATAAATGGTTCAGCAAGATCAATAGCATCAAAAATTTCCAGTGTTCGCGCATGGATGGTGAATGCACGGGAACTGGTCGTTGGTCCTTCCTTGCGATCGATGACCCGGCACGGCACATTGCGCCGGGACAGTTCCGCCGCCAGCATGATGCCTGTCGGACCGCCTCCCACTATCAGAACTGGCTTGATTTCGCTGGTCGACATATTTCTCTCCTAAACCTGTTGACGAAACTGGCTGGTTTTCACGGCCAGAATCGACTGGCAATTCCCAGGGCCGGCTTGACATATCGAAACAATACCGTACCGTCCAGTACATATATTGGAACAAGAGTGACGACGGAAACATGGATCAGGCCTGGCTTAAAATTTCCGATGCAAAGAATGACCCCGATTCCGGAGAGGGTGAGAAAGCGACAGAATTCTCTGTAACGCGCGGGCGACGGCGCTCTTCAATCAAGCGCAATGAAATATTACAGGTCGCCCGCGAACAGTTTCTCGCCAACGGTTATGACGGTACCAGCATTGATTCCATCGTTGATATTATTGGCGGCTCCAAATCGACGATCTATAGTCATTTTGGCAATAAGGAGTCGCTGTTTGCTGCGGTCATCAGGAACACAGGTCATACCGCTGATGCTCCGGACTTTCCGCTGATAAATGGCAATGTTCGTGATGAACTCGTGGCCTTTGCGGAAAATCGCCTGAGGCGCGTCTTGTCACCGCTTAATATCGGGATCATGCGGATCGTTATTGCGGAAGCACAGCGCCTACCGCAGATCGCAGAACTCTTTTACCGCAATGCCCCGGAGCCGACTTATGTCTCTCTCAGAGCTTATCTGGAGGTTGCGGTTGCCCGGAAGCAACTCGCCATTGACGATATTGAGGAAGCGGCTGATCTGTTCATTGGCGGATTGATTCAACGTCATCTTCTCGCTCGGCTATTTTGTGTGGAAGGTGCTCTTTCTGTAACGGATATTCAGGCTAAGGCCGAACGCGTCGTGGATCTCTTTATTTCCAAGCATAGCCTTGCAACAACATAAAAGGTCACTGCCATGACAGCCGTTATTGCCGATCAATTGAACTATCCTGATAGCGTTACGCAGGCATTGTCCCGGCAGCCGGCGTTGTTCATCGATGGGCAATGGGTAGCTTCCAGTCATTCCAAAACCGCCGCAGTTTATGATCCCGCAACCGGCAAAGAAATTTCTCAGTTTGTTGATGCGAGTGACGAGGATGTGAACCGCGCGGTCGCTGCCGCAAGAATTGCTTTTGACGATGGCCGATGGTGCGCGTTGGCTCCGGCGACTCGTCAGCGGTTCATGCTGAAACTAGCTGATTTGATCGATGACAACGCGGATGAATTGGCGGCCCTGGAAGCCATAGACAATGGCAAACCACTTTCGATTGCGCGTAATTTCGATATCCCGCGCTGTTCGGAGATATTGCGCTACATGGCGGGCTGGATAGCCAAAATTCCTGGCGATTCTCTCGATCCGCTTTCTGCACCGGCCGGCGATTTTCATGCCTATGTCCGGCGCGAACCCATCGGCGTGACCGGCCTGATCGTTCCCTGGAATTTACCGCTCTTCATGGCTGTTATGAAAATTGCGCCGGCCCTGGCGGCTGGCTGCACCGTAATCCTAAAACCTGCCGAACAGACATCGTTGAGCGCACTGCGTCTTGCCGATCTTGTGCAACAATCCGGTATCCCGGATGGCGTAGTAAACATCATGACCGGCCTCGGGGAAACAGCTGGTGACAGGCTGGTTCGCCATCCTGACGTTGATAAAATTGCGTTTACGGGTTCCACCCAAACCGGCAAGATGATCAATATCGCTGCCACCGATAGCCTGAAACGGGTTACTCTGGAGCTGGGCGGGAAAGCGCCACTCATTGTGATGCCCGATGCCGATATCGAGGCCGCAGTTGCAGGCTCCGCTGGTTCGATCTTCTTCAACAGTGGTCAGATCTGTATCGCTGGATCGCGACTATTTGCGCATAAGTCGGTTTTTGACAAAATGATCGAAGGTGTATCGGCTCAAGCCGATCAATGGACAATGGGACCTTCTTTGGCCGCGAACAGCCGAATGGGACCGCTGGTTTCCGACGAGCAACGCACCCGGGTCGCGGGCTATATTGAAAGCGGTAAGAAACAGGGAGGCACTATTGTTGCGGGCGGTGATGTCCTTGAAACTGATGGATATTATGTTGAACCCACTGTGATCGTCGATGTCAAACCTGGCATGAGCGTTGTCGATGAGGAAATTTTCGGGCCTGTTCTGGTTGCCCAAAGATTTGAAGACATGGATGATGTTATAAAGGCAGCCAACGCCACGCCCTTTGGACTTAGCGCGAGCGTCTGGACCCGAGACCTTACTGCAATGCACAAGTTGGCAGCAGCTATTAAGGCCGGAACCATCTGGGGCAATTGCAATGCAAAGGTTGATCCGGCACTTCCCTTCGGCGGATATAAGCAATCGGGCGTAGGCCGGGAGCAGGGGGCTGATGGCATCCGCGCCTATATGGAAACCAAAACCGTGATGATTGCGCTGTAACGGACGGTGACTAAGCCTCTTCACATACTCATCGCGGGTGGCGGTATCGCTGGCTTGACTGCTGCACTGGCCTGTCTGAAAGCGGGTTTCACGGTTGAGATTTTTGAACAGGCACCGGAATTGTCAGAAATTGGAGCCGGTATTCAAATCGGACCCAATGCAGCAAGGGTCTTGCACGCGCTGGACCTGCTCAGTAAGCTTGAAGAAATCGGAAGCCAGCCTGCCTCTCAGGAGATGCGCTTTGGCCCGACGAATTTGAACATCTTTCGCTCCGAGCTGGGCGCCGCTGCCAGGAAAAAATATGGCGCACCCTATTATCTTTTGCATCGCGCAGATTTGATCTCGATGCTGGGAGATACGGTGGAGAAGCGCGCATCCGGCTCTCTTAAGCTCGGTAAGACCGTCTCTTCCTATCGCAAGGATATTTCCGGAGTGACCTTGCAGTTTGAGGATGGCAGCGAGGCACAGGGCGATGTGATAGTCGCCGCTGATGGTATTCATTCTGTCTTACGCGGTCAGATGATGGGCAAGGAGAAGCCACGTTTCACCGGCAATATTGTCTGGCGGGCGATGGTCCCCGCTACTGAGCGGTTAAGGAAACTAATCTCGGATTCCATGTGCATCTGGGTGGGACCGGAAAAGCATTGCGTAACTTACTGGCTGCGTGGCGGCGAGATGCTGAATTTTGTCGGTGCTGTGGAGCGCGATGACTGGACAACAGAAAGCTGGTTTGAATCCGGTGATAAATCCGAATTTGCACAGGATTTTGGCGGATGGAGCGAACCGATCTCTGCTGTCATCGAAGCAGCAGAGGATTGTTCCCGGTGGGCTTTGTTCGACCGTGATCCGCAACCGCGATGGACCGATGGTCCGGTTGCCCTGGTTGGAGATGCTTGCCATCCGATGTTGCCATTTCTGGCGCAAGGCGCGGCCATGGCCATTGAGGATGCCTGGGTGTTGGTTGCGAAACTACAGACCATGTCAGACGATATTCCCGCTGCGCTTAATCGCTATGAAACAGAGCGATTGCCAAGAGCCTCAAAAGTGCAAGGCGCAGCCCGTGCCCGTATGCACAGCAATCATCAGACAACCGCCTGGGGACAGGTTAAGACATATGCACCGATGTGGTTTTCGTCGCGATTAACGCCAGACAAATTTGATGGCCGCTTCAAATGGTTGTTTGAAAAGGATGTTGTGGCTGAAAACCGGCGATAGAGTTTCAGAATTTTGACTACGTACAAAAAAACACCCGGCGAATGACTCCCGGCTAAGAAATGCCGAAATTTGATGGCTGCTTCTGCGTCCGTTGCGGAAGGTCCGCTTCGAGGAATTGAGACGGCCTAAGCAGACGTTCCGCTAGCAGCCCAATTCTTGCCGTAGGCGATGGAAGCGTTTAGCGTCGGCTTTTAGGCCAGCATTTCTTCCAAGCAAATGACCGCAACCGGGGTGCAAAGCGGACTTTGGAGAATGGTTGATAATTTATCTTATGTTGAAATAAGACTCCAGTCATTCGGCAAAATTTTTCAATTTACTAGCTTCCAATCAATCACTGGCTCGCTCTTTTCAGGATAGTATTTTTTCTTCTCCAAGAGTCCGTAAAATAGTGTGCCATGTATGCCGTTAACATCTTTTTTGGGAATTTTTCGTTCCCATAATTGGGTCTGTAGTGACTGTGCTTTCGTATCTCCTACACGCTCAAAAAAATCTTCGATAAATTCGATATTCTGCGAATCTGCAGGAAAAAGTAGAGAGAAGAGCTCATCTGAAATCTCATATATATCGTATGCCGCATTTATCGCATCATCTATAATCTGTATATTTTTCATTTATCAATGCCGAATTCGTTCACTCTAATAGGTCAGTCGCAAATATTTATCACGCTCTCCCAAGTTGAAATTACTAATGGGAGCCAGAACAAATAGCTCGAGCGTTAAATTTTGCTGTTTACTTATCTGGTCACCCTCAGAAATACAGCGTTTTCAACCTACATTGCTAGCATATTGTTATTGTTGATATCCCGAAGAATGATAGTATGATAATCCCGCCTCAGTGGTCTCCAAATAGTGACATGAAACACTACTCTTTTCACGCCTGGCTATATCCTCAAAAGCGTCAATCGCTTTTTTCTGATCTTCGTTAGTGATTGAACCGTACTTTCGTGCGGCAAACGTTTCTCCAGGCAACAAGTACTTTACTGCAATGAATCCGGTTTCAAAAAGATAATTCAAAGAATTTTCCAATTCTCTAAAACTCACTCCGCTCGCCAGAATATAATCTTTTAGTTCGCAGAAGGAATAATAATCCTCAGCTAATGTATCCAGAATCCACAATTGAAGTTTTTCAGAGTTCATTATCTTCCAAGCGTCTTGTTTCCAGCAAGGGGCACTACCGCTTTTCCTCCCTGGGTCGCACTCCCTCCCCAGATCTGAGCATAGGGTCCTCCGGATTTAACTTCACCGAATTCACCTGACCGTCGACCGCCACCGTCCATTACTCTAACACCATTGTTGCCTGAAGCATCGCTATACACCGTGCCCTTACCATTTTTAGCGGGTTTACCTTTCCCAAATTTAGCTTCAGCAGCCTCTTTTACTTCTTCTTCTGTTTTACCTTCAACAGAGTCGGGGTCAGTAACGTCAACCTCATCACTGTCTTTCCGCAACGGAGGTGCAGGAATAAATACCGATGGGCGATCTCGTGAAACCGAACTTCCTCGAATGGCGGCCACATAAATAAAACCACCTACTACGATTGCACCAGCGCAAGCTCCCGGATTAGAAAAACATCTATTTGCTGTGACTACAATAGTATTCTTTCCACTTGGATCAATACGACCGATCGGATCATTCCCGACATAGGTATAGAGATTGAGCTGGTCTACATACCCAACCGGGTCAGTTTGCAGAAACCTCCCCATTGTTGGTGAGTAAATACGTGCCTTATAATAATACATATCCAGTTCCGGGATATGCGCTTGGCCGGTATATTGAAAACGCCCCAAGTTTGTCTGAGAGGGGATGCCCCAGTCATCATAGGCATTGGTCTGGATTGCATTACCCCCATTGTCGGTGACAGCAACTATTGATCCCCGCGTATCTGCTCGCAGGCGCTTCAGATCGCTGGTCCCAACACCAGCACCTTCATACCAGATGATCGGACTATCTATTCCTGCACCATGAACATAGCGGTGTATCAGTGCATTTGCGCTGTTATATTCTGCGATCAATTCATCACCGTCATGGTGGAAGCGCGTTGTACCGCCACTGCCGCCCGATGTTTCAAACAGTCGGCCCAGCGGATCATAGCGTAGCCCCGCCGTCTTAGCGCCCGAAGCGCTGACCAGGCGGTTTTCTATATCGTAGAGATAAGTTGTATCACCATCACCTGTCAGGTTGCCATTGGCGTCATAGGTGAACGCAGCACCTGTATTGGTGGCTGTATATTGATTGAGGCCATTGACTGAGTAATTGCGGCTGATGTTTACATCTTCCGCCCAAATGTAACCGTCACCAGAAATGGACCGGGATATGATCTGGCTGGCGGGATTATAGCCAAGACCGAAGGTCACATCACTGTCGCTACCGGCGAGATCATGACTTAGATTGCTGAGACGGCCAGCGGCATCATAGATCATATTGCTTGTAACGCCGACGCCGAGTGAAGCCTGTAGTCCGCGATTGTTATAGCTTAACGTGGCAAGCGAGGTGCTTGTGCGTTTGATATTATCAACCCGGTTGAGACCATCAAATTCGTAATTGAACTGCTGACCATCCGGATGGGTGACCCTCGTACGATTGCCATTTTTATCATGAACATATGTCAGTGTTTTATTGAGGCCTGACATATTGATTTGGGACGACGTCATCCGGCCAAAGCTGTCATAGACATTGGTCACGCCCTCGCCGTTTATATTGTCGAAACGTGCCTTGGTTTGCAGTCCACGATTATCATAGGAATAGAATACGTCGCGAGTATGCGTAGATGATAGGCCAGTCCGCTCAGGCACTGTCTTGCGCGTCACTCTGTTCAATGCATCATATTGAAACGACAACGTGCTGCCATCGCGCTTGCGATGCGTTAGTTGATTGCCTTTTGTATCATATGTATAGGCCTCATAGTCGGAGGTAGATGTTGTACCTGCACTTGTTTTATGCGGGAAGTTCCAACGTATTAGCCGGTCGTGACCATCGTAGGTATATGCCGCACGATTGTTATTGGCGTCCTTGACTGAGGCCTGTAAACCATTGTCTGTATAGGTATAAGTGACATAATCCTGTTGAAGAGAAGTGCCAACCGCCTTTTGCATTTTGAGAATCTGCCCGGCATAATCATATATGTATTTTGTAATGCGATCAGGGCCCGCAGTTCCCTCATTTCCCAACGCGCACGCGCTGCTTGTCGCGGCAGGGATGGAGTTGGAGTTCATTCTAACAGCAGTGCAGATTATGCGATCATTGTTATCATAACTTGAGTGCGTTACTCGTTGCACAGCACCTCCCGCAACGAGCCGTTCCTCGATCAAGTTTCCCGCTAAACTATATGTATAGTGGGTAGTTTCAAGTATCGTAAATTGTGACCAGGCAAGTGGCGCCGTTGTTTCCGACTGCCAGTTAGCCAAGGTGCCCTTCTCTGTTTTGATTAATAGGCCGTCTGAATCATATGTATTTCTTGTAGCAATAAATGGATTTGAGGCGGAAGCACTGGGTAAATCAGGATGTGGTTCAATTCTCCCTACAAGACGATGCATCGAATCCCACCTATAACTGGTCGTTTGTGCAACCGGACCGGATTCGGCGTGAGCTAAGCCTGCAAATAGAAAGTTGGCGGCTATTCCAACAAAACAACTCAATATTACGCTCCCAGCAAGAAACGTTTTCTGTGGCTTCGTTTTTCTAGTTCCGAACATTACATACCTCAATTCAGACAGAATAGATTATGGACATGTCGAGAGATTGGCTTCAGGATTGGTCACGCCAATCAAGTTTCCATCACGATCATATGTATAACACGTGCGCAGTGCTGAAGAGCCGCTACCCTCCACCTTAGACTTCAGTGCAAAACCTCTATCAGCAGCATAACTGAAGCTGGTGCTTATATTTTGTGCAGAGCTTATCTGTTCAGTCGAGCTGTTCCGAACATATAGGCTTGTTGATGTGCCATTTGATAGCTTTGCACCCTGTAACGCGATGTAAGAGTGCGTTTGCTTTGGGCAACTTGACCCCGCCAAACAAGTACCAGAACTATTTACTCCGGCAATCTTCTCTTGCAACATACCACTGGGGCCATGCCAGCTGAATGTTGTTCTCGTCCCAATGTCATCTTGGGTGTAGTTAGGACGATTACATGTTTTTGGGTTTGTGCATGTAGCGTTGTAACCGCTAGACGTTTCGATACTAGGTAAATTCGGGGTGGGTTTAGAAAATCTTTTGCGATTAGTAACGTTCCCGCGCGCATCATAGGCTATCTCTACACGATCTAATTCGGGATCAATGATCTTCGTGACACGCATAAAACCGTCATATTCAAAAGTGGTTCTTCGGCCCAATTTATCTTCAACCCAAAGAGGTTTTTTCGATGAACCAAAATAGTGCGTCGTTGTTTTTAGGGAAGCATCTGTAACAATTGTCCGGTCTGATTGATATTGATACCCTCTATAAAATGAACCCAAACGGTTAATCTGTGTTACCCTTTCTCCAGTATATTGATATTCTAGAAATGGCGTTAAGGGTGACTTGTTTGTGTTGATACTGATCAGATATCCGGCACTGTTCCTGTTATATTTTCTCCAACTCCCATCACTTCGATTAACTCTGAAGTAGTTTGTGCCGTAGCTAATACTATATTGATTCCCCGTCATAGAGGGACACGTCTGTGATTGCATGTTGCAGCTTAGACCGTGAATATTTCCTGCCTTTATTAGCGTTATCCGGTCCAGACTGTCGTAGGAGAAGAACAGGGCATTATAATTTGAGTCAATCACTGACTTTAGGTACTTTTTGGAGTCAGTTGAATAATTGGGAACGATATTACCTCCGTCTTGTCTGATAATCCCAAGTAGGCGACCACAACCAAGGCCAATTTGTTCACATCCCAAAGCCACGGGAACATAGCCCTTTTCGGTTCCATAGCGATCAACATGCCATAACTCAGCAAAATAGTCATTTTGCCGAAGTATTGTAAAATCCCCATCTCTCCGAGGGTTAGAGGTCCAAGTTGGATCATCTCGCGGCCATGAAGCATTAACTATTGGGAAGTCTCGCCCGGTGAAACCTTCGGCGAAAATCCATTTAGTTGGATCGCCTGAGTTATTGTTTTCGGCAAATAGCCTTATATTAAATGAGTGGGAAGTTCCGGGGCCGAAGGGGCCATCATAATCTCTGAATTTTGAACTGAGAAACGTTTTAACTGAAAGCCTGGCACTTGCTGGCCCAACGCCAAGTTCATCTCCTTGAACAACCAATTCGCCTGATTTTAGATCAACGCCAAGCTCGGAAATATTAGGATTGACGTTTGGCAGAACTTGAGCTGACAATTGATGACCGCATAAAAACAAAATAGATGGCAGAAGGCTAAGGAGCACAAACCATTTTTTAGAAAGAGTTTGAGATTTCATTTGTAAATCCATATTTTGTCCAATTTCGAAATTTTCACCGCGCAAAAAACGTTACCCATCAATCAGCATCACATAATATGGCGCAGGTGATGTGCTGTAGGTTGGGATCTGATCACAGGTTACATTTGCCGTTTCCTGATAGTAAATTCGCACGGGTTTTGACTGCGCAACGGCTTGGTTGGCTTGAGAAAACCATGCCCAGCAGGTCTGGGCTGGAACACCGTTCCACTCGCTGTTCAGACTGCAAATTTTTGTCCAGGCGCCCCGCCAGGTGCCGTTTATAATAACCCCACCATCAGCTGTGGTGTAGGCGCCAGATAGCGTTCCATAACAAGAAGCTGCCGCCGCATTGGCAGGAGGCGATGATGCCAATACAAGAAACAAAGACGCCGTTGCAGCTATGGTGCTTTTCGTCTCATGTTTTTTCATTTTGGAATCCTCCACTCAAATTTTAACTGACCAATCTCTTTGCGCCCAAACAGGCAAATCAGATGCTTACAAGGTCGACGAGGCAGTATTTTCCTGATGAGCCTGGCCAAATTTGATTATTGTGGGAATAGATTTTGACAGGGCGGTTTGCCAAATAAGCGCTCATCAAAAGCGCTACGTTTCTGTCAAAACCAGGGTCGGCCGGGCGCAACCAATGCCCCGCTTCACAGCCGGTAACAGGGTTGGCTATCTTTACAACAACATCGCCACCGCCATATTCTGAAAAGGATGTAATACTGGTGATTAGTGCCGAGCTTGATTCAACAATTGCTGCTTGAGTTGGAACCGATAGTGTCAGCCCAAGAAACAAAGACGCTGTTACCGTTACGGCATTTTTGATCACATTTGGTTTCATCCAAAATTCCTCACTTATAAATCCAAATTCTGTCGATTTTGAGAAGGCCGCTTTGGGTTCCGCGCATTTGAATGCTGACAGTCTTATCGCCAGCCAATGCGGTTAGAGCGGTAGAATAAAGATATTCGGAGAAACTGGGATTGGTGGAGGTAAGATAAGCCGCCGCATAGTTTCCTGAGACGCCGCCATATCCAGAAGCCGAGACAACAGATAAGTCTATGTTACTCTCCAAATACAGCAACATGAGATTATCGTCGTTAATATAAACTCTGGAAAGCTTGCCGGTATATTGACAGTAAGGTGTGCCTTGGGAAACGGCACATGAGAATGATTGTGCCATAGCGCTGGATGGGAAGCTAAGGGCCGCGAAAACCAGCGCAACTGCAGTTAGTTTCATTGTTCTAAAGCCGCTTAGGCATATCTGAAATTTGGACATAAGTTTGGAATCTTTCATTTTAGCTCGGCTCATGCACCGTCAGATATTTAAAGCCTCGTATCGTGTTATAAGTCTGACCATCAAAATTGATGCAACCATCCGAATATCCAGAAACCCCTTTTCCAGACATGTAAGCAGAGAGGAGTAACGCATAAGCTTTGTCGTAGTTCGGGTCGGTCTTAAGCAGCACAACGGAACCACCGCGCGTACAATTGTTTGGGTTGGGCCAATCATCAGCGTTCAAGAAAAAGTCACTATTCTGGAAAGATACCGATGCAATGCCGTTGGTACTCACCGGACCTGCCGCAAGAGCGGGAGCAGAAAATAGAATGAGAGCCAAAAAGTGTAGGCAAGGTATCGCGGATTTTTTCATAATATTTCTATTCCTCTCCATCTAGATGCCAGGAACCAGATCAATGACATAAACATCTTCAATGGAAGCATAGGTGGTGCAGACATTCGAACCAATTAACCGAATATATTGACCCGAAATTTTGGCCGACATGGCCATAGACAATATTGCTTTTCCAGCATCGGATTTAGCATCAAATGCCACTTGCCAGAATCCGTTAATCGAACAGGCCGGAGGTGTAGAATTCGCTTGCGAAGTGTTAGTGTGCACTTTGATAAATGCGGTGCCACTGGAGTTTACTCCGACCTGTTGGACCTTGACTGGATTCCAATGACCTGCCGCTTGAACAGGGCTTGCCATAGAAAGCGAAAAGGCCAATCCAGAAAAGAGGATCAACACTAGCTTCGCTATTTCAGGCTTTTTGTTTTTGAACATGCTCATCTCGAAATATAAAGAGCCCCGGAGTCAGAAAGCTGATTCCAAGTTCCTCCGTGCCAGCCAACAGAACTGCAGTAATGAACGTATGCTTGTAGTTTTAACTGCCCTGCAACTGCTGATAGTGCAGTGGATAGGAGTTCGGTATATTGCGTATGGGTCCTGGCCACCCATATTCCATCGGCTCGGCTACAAGGAGTCGCTCCTGGGTTGCCGAATGACCCGAAGATCATAAAACCTTCGTTCCTCACAATTTCTACCTTTGTTGGGACTACATCAGCCGTCGAACCACCCGCAGCCTTCGCTGGAATGGATAGCATTAAGATAATTGCTGCTACTATTACTTTGCGTAAACTTCTCACATCTGTTCCCCAAAAACCAAACATCGAATTTCCCTCATCTCGAAATGTACAATGCTCCGCTGTTCGATAATTGATTATATTCGCCGCCGTGCCATCCAATATTGACGCATGTGTGCACATAAGCTTGCAGCTTAAACTGCCCGGCAAACGCCGATAGGGCAGTCGATAAGAGTTCAGCATATTGGGTGTGTTCTTTAGGAACCCAGATGCCATTGTCTGTACCGCAAGGTGTGTTTCCTGGATCACCATATGACCCGAAGATCATAAAGCCCTGTCCGCGCACGATCTCAACTTTTACGGGAACTTCGTTAGCCGTCCAACCGCCCGCTGCGTGAGCCGTGGCGGCGAATACCATTGATGTAATGACAATGACTTGACCTATAAGTTTCATCATTGGTTTAGCATCACGTAATAAGGTGCTGGTGCAGTGCTATAGGTTGGCATTGTTGCGCATTCTGTCTGGTCGATCGCTGAATATTGAACCGTCACCGTTTTGTTTTCAGTGATGGCATTGCTCACATGAGAAAACCAGACGTAGCAAACCTCTGGCGGAACACCCTTCCATTCTTGTTTCACATTGCAAATGCTAGTCCAAGTGCCTCGCCAGGTACCAAGTATAACAACTTCTCCGCTCGAGGTTGTAAATGTATTGGTGATGTTACCACTGCACCATGCGGCTGCATTTCCCGTTGATGGAAGTGCCATTAATATAATCGCTATCGTTACAACTAAGGATTTCCGCATTTCTTTCTCCCGAAAATAAACCAAAACAGTTTTCCAAAAAAACAAGTTACGGGGATGGGCGGAGCACTACGTACCCAATTTTGCAATAGGTGCCGCCGCTATCGATGTTGGAATAAATACTTACTGTCTTTCCCGTTGAATAGGCCAACATGAAGGCTGATGCGGTGGCATCGTAGTTTCCGGCATCGACATTGACATATGCCCAGGAGGCACTGGTTCCACACATGGACGTTTCACCGTTGAGTTGCACTCTGAGGCCATAATTTGAACCTGTCGTTTCAACATCTATCATAGATATTGTTCCGGTTTTGGCACCATCCCAACCGTATGCCGATGATATTGGAGTAATAAGTGCCAATATTAGGATTATAAGTTTTTTCATTTCGATCCCTCTACCTATCCAACTCTGTGCACGCGGATGTAGCCATGCGCACAATCCCCTTGAGAATCATATCCAATGTAGACAGTTTCTCCTGATGCTTTTGCCGCCACCGCACGGGAGTAAAGACGATCAATCCTTTGGGCAGGCGTTGCTCCGTCAATTACGAAAAAGGAAGGATTACATGTTGGATGCGTAGCGGGTTGATTATCCAAACGGAAGTATATGTAATCGCCATCGGTATAGGTTATTAGATCACTGATCTTGCCCGACACATTGGCGTTGTAAACGGCGGTTGCGGGGCCCGTCGGAAGTGCCAATAAGAAAATGAAAGATAACATGAATATGAGAGGTTTTTTCATGGTCATTCCGGCAACAAATAAAAGCCAAGGATATTGCAATCGCTCCACTGGCCAGCGCCGGGATTGATGGTATCGAATATTACGCGCCCGTGGATGCCGCCCGTTGCCATTATGGTCAGAACTTGAGCATAGATCTGGTCAAAATTAGGATGAGAGTTAAAAAGATAACCGCCGCTATTATTGTAGCAGTTTGGCATCGAGCCAGTGTTAAATGCTATATAGACGGCGTTGCCGGTCGTTTGGTAAAGCCCGGCAACTTTGAGCGGAGATTGCGTTGGACCGGTTTCCACCGCTGCATTGGCAAATCCAGCAAAACTGAAAAACATAAATGTGAGGAATAAGTATTTCATATTGACCCTCAGTTTGAAGTTTGAATAGGGATCACGAGAAAACCATTAATCGGTAGAACAATGACACTTGTGCCTCCGCCTCCAACATTGTCCGGTGCTCCGGTTACCGTTTGATTGGTCCGATTCCCGGCAGCGTCATAGGATGTGGATTTTTCGGTTCCGGATGAAGGGCCACCCGATTTGGTTGATTTCACCAATCGGCCCAGTGCGTCATATTCATAGGTGGTTGTTTCGGTTGCAAGCACCGGCCCAGAAGCCATCAACAAGAGTGCGGCAAGCGTGACACCGGCTGCGGATAAGAAATGGTTTTGCATGATATACCCTTCGTTAAATTTCATGTAGAGACTATCATACGATTGGCCACAATCTGACAGGAAGGAACTGTGGAATCATCGTAGTTGACTCTTACATTTTTTTGTCCTGCAAAGGCGGTGATTAGTACGCTAATCTTGGCATCATAGTTGGCGGATGTAACCGGAAGGGCAAATCGATTCAGTTCGCATCCTGCGGCACTAATCGCCAGGCCACCAAGATAAAAAACAAAAGAACTAGCCGTAGGATATATGGCCGTTATTTTTCTATTACTCGACCACTTCTGTGCTGCATGCGAAGGCATGGTGGAAAATAGTAAATTGAAAACCAATAACGGCTTCAGCAAATAGTATAATTTCAAAACATCTTTCCCCGTTTATGCGAGTGACAAGATGCGACCCTGTTTTGTTTTGTGTGCTTTAGCATCTACAATTCGTTACGCTTTGCAAGCGGTAAATCAATTTCCAATACATTTATTCATTTATACCGAAATTTTCGGCAGAAAAGCAAAAGAAATGAAGTTTGTCTTTTTAGAAAAGAAGGCGAATTTGAATCCACAAACCGCATAAAGAACTAAAGGAATTATCTCATGATATATACTTAAACATAGGATCGAAATATTAAAAATAAATTCCGAGTCGTCAATCGATTCGAACAAGATTTAGGAAAATTTTTATCTCAAAAAATCTTGTAAAGTGGACAAAAAATTAGAGAGCATGGCGATTTTACTGATGCCATGTCTCCAAAATAAACTTATTCTAAAGTTAGTACTTGCAAAGCTTGTAAAATCGTAGATGCTAAAGCACACAAAACAAAACAGGGTCGCATCTTGTCACTCGCATAAACGAGGAAAGATGTTTTGAAATTACCACGCTTTCCAATCTCTCTTCAATTTAGAGAACGGTTTTGTTCTATAAAATTTGTTCGTAACTACAGAACTTATTCATCCGGATTTAGTTTTCTGACTTTGTTATCGTTTATAATTGTTGGTCCAGCCATGGCTGCCGAAACAACAACCTACCAATACGATGCATTAGGGCGGTTGATGAAATCTGCAAAGGTGGGTGGCCCTGCTTCTGGAACGCAAAAGACAACTAGCTATGATCCTGCGGGAAATCGGTCTAACCAGACGGTGACGGGTGCTACGGGAGGGACTGCTCCGCCACCACCTCCACCTCCGCCACCACCTCCGCCACCTCCTCCTCCTCCTCCTCCTCCTCCTCCTCCACCTCCGCCTCCGCCTCCGCCTCCGCCTCCTCCACCACCGAGTACGATTGCCATTACGAATTCAAATTTGACTGTGCTGGCGGCGCACAGTTCCACTTACACTTGCGACGTTGTCAGTGTCCCTGAGTTTGGAATAGATTTGGATTATTGCTCTTTGAACGCCACGGGCGTGATGGTATATTTTCGCAGTAATGGGACTGTAACTCTGGATCCGGGCTATTCAATAACGGCTCCTAATCAGCTGACCGTGCAGTCGAGCTATTATGGGACAGGAGTATCGCCATGAAGCGTGCTGTTTTAGTTTCGGCAGTGGCTGTGACCTTAACCGTTGCGCCATTCCCACAACTAGCGGCGCCCGCCAAGGCGAGCGACGCGACACATATATGCATGTCTAAAATGACCAATGGTTCACCAGGCGGCGATAATCTGTTTACGATAGTGGTGAGGAAGAGCGAGCGCTCTGCGTTCAAAGCCAAGAGTTTTCAAAAAACCGGCTGTAAGGGGCGGATGGTTAAGTTTGCCCGGGTTGCTCCTCGGTCATTGCAGCGGAATTTTAAGCAAACACATGGCGCAACGCCGACCAGGCTTTGTAGGGCGATGAAGTAATGGGCGGTCAAGGAATGGATATGGATAGTAAGGGGTGCAGCATGCAAGCAGGAATGTGGGGGCAGGGAATCTCAATCTCAGCAATGCAGAGAAAGTTGTCGATCTATATACTAATACTTATCTCCGCTTTTGGTTCAACGGTTGCAACTGCTCAAAGCGGCGAACCAGAAGAGCCATTTGGGCCAGATAAATATGTTATTTCGCCTGGTGGCGTGAACATGGCCAACGGTCGTTTCCGTTATGAAAATGTCGACCTTGATGGCGGCGGCCTCTCCCTGACCCGCATGACAGGTCCTCCGGTTGAGGAGTCTCCGCAGCCGATAGCATTTGACGATAATCCAATGGGTCAATTTTCACATAATTGGAATATCCGGATTCGAAATTACAACCATGTGGATACGTCTACGGGTTATTTTCCTAGCCGCCACCTTGAAATTGGCGATAAGCGCTACCTGAGGCCGGGTGGTGTAAACAACCCTCCTCAGCCTTGTCCGCTCACGCCTTCACTTTGGATCGGAAGGCAATTGATTACGTGGGGTGGTTGCACGATAAATATTGGAGGAACCTACAATGATCGGATACAATATTTTGCTAACAGCGCCGAACTAGGCCGTATTGAGTTTCAGTCTGGAATACACGGTTATTGTAGGGAGGAAGACAAATATTGTGCCGCATCAAAACTGACACGGCCAAACGGGACGGAATATACATTTGAATATGATGTCGTGTTGTCGCGGCCCCGATTACGCCGAGTCAACAGCAATCGCGGTTTTTCACTTGTGTTCCTATATGGCAGTTCTGGATCGCTTGCAGCAAGTCCCACTCAAATCTGCTTAATTAATCGAACTGTTCACAGTTTGAGCGCGGCATATGTTTGTCCATCAGGCGTTCAAAAAGTGAGTTATAGCTATACCAGTAAAACACATATGTCGTCATTTACCGACGCGGTGAACCGCGTTCATCAATATACTTCGACTTTTAATGCGGCCAGTCATCAAGCAAACCGTGCAGGGTATAGCTGGACGGAAAAATATTTTCGTCCGGGTGAAAGCGCGCCCCATGTCACCAATACGATCAAGCGCCCACCGATCTACGAAGCAATAATATCACAGACATTTGCGGACGGAAGATCGATAAACTACACTTGGGATCCAGTTGCAATTCCCAATACCGGACATACGAGCGTGGCTGGCGGAACCTATCAAGAGACCGGTAGTCCAGTCGTCACGGTTGAATATGGAACCTATTTTGATCAGGGTAGCTTATCCTTGCTCCCGGCAAATGGCCCCACGCGGATCGTCGATGGACTTGGTCGGGAAATTCTCGCTGACCAGTGCGAAATAACAAATCCAAATCCAAATCCGTTCCTCCCTCTTTGTAATAGATTTGGCCGTACTGAATCCGTCACCATGCCGGAAGGCAATCGTATCGAATATGAATATTCTGGTTTTACAACAACACAACCAACTACAACACGGTACGTAGCCAAGCCGGGAAGCGGTCAGCCCAATATTGAACAATCTACCGATTATAACTGTCTTATCTATTTCCTGTGCCTTAAACCCAAATTTGAGACGGACGGCCGGGGTAATCGAACGGACTATGTCTATTCCACCGTGCACGGCGGACTTTTGTCAAAAACCGGTCCTGCGGATGCTAACGGTGTCCAGCCACAAACCCGATACAATTACGTGCAGAAAAATGCATATGTTAAAAACGGGTCCAGCTATGTGGCAACGCAGCCGCCGATGTGGGTATTGAGTGGTGAAGAATATTGTAAAACTACTGCGGCATCAGGATCAGGGTGTGCTGGCGGCGCTGCTGATGAAGTCGTGACAAGCTATGACTACGGTCCGGCAAGCGGGCCCAATAATCTATTTTTGCGCGGCACGGTTACCACCGCCGACGGTCAAAGTCTCCGTACTTGCTTCACCTATGATCAATATGGCCGGAAGATATCTGAAACCCAGCCCCAAGGTACGGGGAGTGTTTGCCCATGAGACTCCCCGTAAAACCTATCTCAGACCTGTTGGTAGTCGGCACTTTATCTGCAGCTGTTCTTTTGCCAGCTGCGGTCAACGCTCAATCATCGCCATCAGCACATACATCAGCATCCCGCTACGATAACCTTGGCCGTATTGTTGGCACCATAGCACCCGATCCCGATGGCAGTGGTCCCATCAAGCATGCAGCGACAAGAACCGAATATGATACGCAGGGTCGGCCATTTAAGATCGAAACGGGTGAGCTTTCAACCTGGAAAAGTGAAGCAATAGCTCCCTCGGCTTGGGGCAGCTCCTTCACTATTTTGTCGTCAAACGAGACGACTTATGATGTGATGGACAGAAAGATTAAGACCGTCACCAGAGGTAGCAACAACGCCATAACCGGTGTTACTCAATATAGCTATGACAATAGAGGTAGGTTGCAATGCACCGCGGTGCGCATGAACCCAACCGTTTATGGGGCTCTGCCCGCTTCTGCCTGCACCCTAGGCACAGCAGGTAGTGAGGGTCCTGATCGTATTGCTAAGAACATTTACGACAATGCGAGTCAGATTTTAAGAGTACAAAAAGCACTAGGAACCCCAATCCAACAGGATTATGTGACCTACACCTATACCCAAAATGGCAAACAGGCGTCGGTTGTGGATGCCAATGGCAATCGCGCCACCTATACTTATGATGGCCATGACCGTCTGGCAAAATGGAATTTCCCGGATAAAACCAGCACAGGATCGACATCGTCATCAGATTACGAAGCTTATACCTATGACGATAATGGCAATAAGCTAACTCACCGTAAGCGCGATGGTTCGGTGTTGTCGTACCAGTATGATAATCTGAATCAAATGACCCAGAAAACGGTACCAACTCGCACCGGGTTATCTTCAACGCATACGCGTAATGTCTTTAGCAAATATGATTTGCGCGGGCTCCAGCTCAGGGCACGCTTTGACGGCATCAATGGCGAGGGCGTAACCAACAGCTATGATGGTTTTGGCCGCATGACCTCTTCGCAGATCAATATGTCCGGGTTCAACAAAACACTTACTTACTTGAATGATAAGAACGGCAACCGCACCCGTGTGTCTCATCCTGATGGGCAGCAATTTAACTATGAGTTTGATGGCCTAAACCGGGTAGATCATATTAAGCGCAGCACAGCTAGCTTGGCCTCATTTTCTTACAACAATCGCGGGCAACAAGCCTCCCTAAATGGCGGCGTGGCGAGTAGCATGAGCTATGACAATATTGGTCGAATCTCTTTGCTGACCCACAATCTGTCCGGCAGCGCCAACGATGTAACCTTTGGCTTTAGCTATAGCCCGGCTAGTCAAGTCATCAGCCGTGCCATATCGAACAATGCCTATCTGTGGACCGGTGATGTCAATGTAAATCGCAACTATTCGGTCAACGGTCTCAACCAATATACAGGTGCTGGCCCCGCCAATTTTACCTATGATGCCAATGGCAATCTGACCA
>JBDWAQ010000007.1:0-129611 GCA_039978835.1 Parasphingorhabdus sp. | reverse complement strand
TTTGGTTTTTCATGGAAGCAATCATAACCAATGTGGTTATATGTAGGAAAGCAGCTTTCCAGAGCATGAAAAAAAATCATTCAACTATCGGTAACTGCCCTCGCGCTAACTAATGTCCGCAACATCCCGAAAGCGGATATTGTAAGAATGATAAGCTACTGGATGAAATCAGACTGAAAGCGTCTGCTGGATTTGCCGGAATTTCCTGAACAATGACGGCGGCCCAGTAATAAGGATGCGATGTTAGCGGATCAAGTCACATAAACTCAACAAGTTACTGCGGATTAACTCGACGATTTAAAATGTCATCGCCACTTCAAAGGTAATCGCCAGCATCGTGGAATAGGTCGGTCCAATGCCCGCTCGTGCGCCTATAGCGGTCGTCCTTTTCTTTCTAGAATAGGAGGTGCTACGGATCGCTATACTGACTCGGTAGGGATTACTGTCGCGATTCAAAAGAGGAATTTAAAATGATAAACGTCAAAATAGGTTTTAAGGAAATGATCGCTCGAGCGGACGCTGAGATCGATTCCATTTCACCAATGGAAATTCTGGATTTACGACAAAATGACAAATTCCTTTTGATTGACATCCGCGATGTTCGGGAACTCGAACGTGATGGTATGATACCCGGCGCTTTCCATTGTCCACGTGGTATGATGGAATTCTGGGTGCATCCCGAAAGCCCGTATCACAAATCGATATTTTCTGAAGACAGAAAATTTATCTTCTATTGTGCGTCAGGATGGCGTTCTGCACTAACGGCAAAAGCAGCAAAAGACATTGGTTTGTCGCCAGTTGCACATATCAAAGGTGGCTTTACAGCTTGGTGCAATACCGGTGGTCCAGTTACTGAAAAATCTCGGAAGAATAGATAGCCGAAATTTCTGTCTGCACCTTAAACCGCAGCGTCCGTAATGTCCCGAAAGCGGATATTAGCTTTCACCGCGTCGAACGTCTGAAAGTGAGGTGGGAAGCGGTCACTTCTGTGGTTTAACCGCTAGTGGAAGGTCACCAAACAAAGTTGGAGACCCACCAAATTGGGCCCCTTCAATTTCGAGCATCTTGAGTTTGGTTTCTACCCCGCCTGGCGCTGAAAAGCCGGTAAGTTTGCCATTTGCACCAACAACACGGTGGCAAGGAACAATGATCGGGATTGGGTTACGCCCGAGAGCCTGGCCAACCCTTTGAGCAAAGAGTTTGTCCCCGAGTTGCAAGGCGACTTCCCCGTAGGTGAGCGTCTCGCCAACCGGAATTGCGCACGTAACAGCGTAGACCTTCTCTGCGAATGCACCGACTTCACCAAGGTCGCAGGCGACAAATGACAAATCTGTTTTTTCACCTTCAAGCAGCGCAATGATTGATTGAATAGCGCGGTCAATGGCCGGTGGCGGTTTAGCTCTTCTTGCCCCGGTTCGTTTGACAACGCGGGCGGCCGTCGCGGCAGGTGTCTTTTCAGGCAAAGAGGCGGCGACGACGACATCGCCACGCCAAGCGATGCAACAATCACCGATCGCCGTCGGGAAAAGAGTAAACTGCACCATATCCAAAAAACTTCAATCCTTAAGCAGGGTAACAAAGTTCACAGCGATGGTGCGGTTCATGTGATCAAATGCGTCTAGCCCCAGCTTGGGGACTTGCTTTGCTGGGGCCATGTAGTGAATTTGCTGCATATATCTTGCCTAATCCAGTCCAGCCTGCGGTCCGCGTTCGAGCAACGTCGTCAAAACAATATGACTACGAGTATTAGTGACATCGCCAAACTCCCGCATCCGGACCAAGAGCTCGTCGAGAGCATTTGTGCTTTTGCACCGCGCCTTTATCAAAAGGCAGGAGTCCCCCGCCACGCTGTGAATTTCTTCAACATCTGCGTCCTCATGTAGCTTGGCGAAATTTTCCCTGGCCTTGGCCCCGGTGTAGTTCACATGAATGAAGGCGAGAAGCGGACGCCCGATTTTTGCGCCGTCCAGGCTAATGGTGTTCTTCGTAATCACGCCTGCGGCTTTCATTTTCTTCACCCGTTCGTGCACCGCTGGTGCCGAAAGATGTACCTTTGCGCCCAGGTCAGAATAGGATTGCGATGAATCTTCGCTAAGCGCGCTTAATAATTTTCGGTCTGTATCGTCGATAACCAGCTCCGATACCCGTTTCTGCTGAACGCCGTTCGTATCTTTATTCATAAGTTCAAAAATCCTTGATGCCGAATATAATTCGTCAATATATCTATATTACTATACATTATTCGGCAACAGGAATTTCCTATGGAATTGGGCATCTACTTCATCTTCTTTTTCACCACCGCCGTCGTGATTTTTGTTCCGGGTCCTGCTGCAATTGCAATAGCAGCCCAAGGGGCCGGTAATGGCCACAAACGGGCAACCTTCGGAGTGCTTGGCGTGGCTTCGGCCAATGCCGCGTACTTCATTTTATCAGCGATGGGCATTGCATCACTGCTGATCGCGTCGACCTTCATCTTTAACGTCATCAAATGGGTGGGTGTTGCGTATCTGGTTTATCTAGGCTTGACCGCAATTTTCAGCAAAACTGGTGGCATTCAGTTTCCCACGGGCAATCTTCAGTCTGCAGTCTCATTATTTGGCAAAGGCTTTTTGGTGGAGTTCGCGAATCCGAAGGCGCTACTCTATTTTGCGGCAATTCTGCCTCAGTTTCTCGATGTCTCAAGACCTATCGTACTCCAAATGCTCATCATGGGAGCAACGACGGTCGTGCTCGATCTGATCTCATACAGCCTATACGCTTATGCTGGTGACCGGTTGACCAGCGGCGCTGTCAAAGAATGGATCGTCCGCCTGATCAATCGCGTAGCTGGCGGAGCTTTGTTGTTGGCGGGCGCACGGATGGCGAGCGTTTAGGCACGCCCTTGGATTGATCGATAAGCGCCAGCGGATTGGACCGACATGACTGAACTATTCCCACCCATCGAACCTTATGAAACCGAGTTTCTGGATGTGGGTGACGGCCACACGGTATTTATTGAACAAGCAGGTAACCCCGGCGGCAAACCGGTAGTCTATCTGCACGGCGGTCCAGGGGCAGGGAATTCACCGGCAACGCGGCAGTTCTTTGACCCTGATATTTACCGGATAATCCATTTCGATCAAAGAGGTTGCGGTCAGAGCACGCCGCATGCCTCGTTGGATGCCAATACGACTTGGCATCTTGTCGAAGACATGGAAAAAATTCGCAAGCATCTAGGTATCGAGGCGTGGCAGATTTGCGGCGGATCATGGGGCAGCACATTGGCCTTGGCCTACGCGCAATCCCAACCCGCACGAACGACAGAATTGATTCTTAGAGGGCTTTTCCTCGATCGAAAAAAGGAAATGCACTGGGCGATGCAGGAAGGCCCCAAGGCGGTCTATCCTGATTATTGGGAAGCCTTTGAAACAGTGATACCGGAAGAGGAAAGAGGTGATATGCTTGCCGCCTATTACCGCCGTGTCGCCGGAGACGACGAAGCGGCGAAACTGACAGCGTGCCGCGCATGGTGCCTATGGGAATTTGCAATCATGACCCTGGTTCCAAATCCAGAATATGCTGAAAATTTAACCGATGATTTTGCACTCGCGATGGGCCGGATATCTTGCCACTATTTTCAGCACGGAAGCTTCATGGAATCTGATGATCACATACTCAACGGAATCGACAAAATCCGCCATATTCCAACGACCATGGTTCAAGGGCGACACGATCTTGTCACGCCAATGGTGACGGCATGGGAAATTCACAAACAATGGCCAGAAGCAGATTTGCAGATTGTTGATGGCGCAGGTCACTCAGCTGCCGAAACTGGCATAACCATAGCAATCATGGCGGCAGCAGCGAAATTCGCCGCCGCAGGAGAATGAAGTTGGCCTTAGAGTCTGCAGTTAGGTCGTTAGCGGACTGACAGCTTTTGTTTTCTCAATATCCGCTTTTGCGCCCATAGCGGACATTAACGTTGGGCATAAAGAAACAAAATTTAGAAGCTGGATGAATCCCGATCAGGATTAGGCACGAAGGCTCGGCGTTTTATCCCAATCATTTTCACATAACGAATTCATCTCTCAATGGGAGAGGATGATCTGCGCCGCCCCTCACCCTCTCGCACATTTTTCTGCGCCTCCACATTCGCTTTTAACTCAAACACATCGGGCCGGGCATAATGTCCGGCAACATCCATATCGAATTTTCCGCGCGTTCGGTCGTTCAAGTCAACTTCTGCGGTCAAGATCGTCTCTTTTCCAAAGACTGGTCCCGCCAGCACTGCTCCCGATGGTGCAATGATACAGCTACCTCCGCTGATCAGCACAACATCATCGGCATTGCCCTGTACCGCATCAAACTGATCATCGCTCAGGCAAATCATTCCACGCTCCAGATATTGGCAGGCAGATAGAACGAATGCGCGGCTTTCGAGTGCAATGGTCTGCATGGTGGGGAGCCAGACCGGCCGGTCATCGACGGTGGACACACAATAGAAATCCGGATTCGCATCATAATAATAACTGCGCAGAAGCGGCATGTAATTTTCCCAGCAAATCGCACTGACCAGTCTTCCAGCGTTGCTGTCTATGATCGGCAAATCGCCGCCATCACCCTTCCCCCAGATTAGCCGTTCCATCGCGGTGGGCACCAGTTTGCGGTGCACCCCTAGCAACGAGCCATCACGTTCGAAACTGAAGGTCGAACAGTGCAGCGTTGCGCCTTTGCGTTCGATTACGCCGAGCACAGTCGCCACTTCATTGGCCGCGACTGTCTCGCTGAGCGCTTCAAACTCGGGAGAGCCTAGTTCCACCGCATTGTCCGAATAGAGCCGGAACAATTCGCGCCCTGCATCATTGCGCGAACCGACGCGCACGCCGAAATCGACGCCCTTGGGATAGCCGCCAATAAAGGCCTCAGGGAAGACCGCCAGATCGCTTTTGGCCGCTTTCACATCGGACAAAAGATCAGAAAATTTTGTCAGTGTTGAAGGTGTATCAAAAGGATCGGAACCCGCCTGTACCACCGAAACACGCTTTGTTTTTTCACTCATTATATGGCCTCAATACTCGTCATCTGAATTTGGAACTGTAACCAAGACTGCCCGATAGGCGAATGATCTACAACATCAATGAATAGGAATTTGAAATGTCATATGGTTCAGAAATAAACGAAATCACCGTTGCAACCGCCGATTCCGGTCAGGCTGTCGATGCGGTTGTTGCGCTGGCAGGAACAGGCGCGGCTTATGCGTTCATGGTCCTCGCAACAGTCATTCTCGCACCCGCGGCCGTCATGATGGCGATGTAGGCAAAGTCCGCCTTTGAAAAATTATTCAAACTACGGTCTGACTGTCAAACCGCCAAAAATAGAAAGCTCCGACATTAATAGCCGGGGCTTTCTGCAGGAAATAAACTGCCTATCCCCGAAGGGCATCGGCAATTACCGCACTGACGATTCCGCTTGTTATTCCTATCAAAACAGCATCATTTCCAGACCGAACCCACCGCTGTCCGTGAGGAGCATTTTTTAGGCGATATGCACGCGGGTTGTTAATGGTCCTGTAATTGGTAGCTATACGACGGTTAAACCGTTGCCCCTTTGACCAACGTACTTTGGTTGCAGCAACCTTGCTTCGATGGTTGCCCGGTTTTTTGTTATAAAGCTTTGATGTCGAAGTTTTAGTGATCACTCGCTTGGTGACAGTTTTCTTGCCGTGTTTGACATCAAATTTCTTGGTTACCGTTGTCCTAGAGGCGGCTTGAGCCTGTGTGGTCAAAACCGGCGAAACAGCCATGGTGGTGACCGCCAAAATCATAAGAATCTTTTTCATGTTGAATTCCTTTTTATCAGCGCCAACTGCGGCGTCAGAAAAACTTCTAGCGGTCAGTTGTCGCAGAGATTTGTTGGAATTCAGCTTTTTTGTAACAATTTGTCAGAGTTTCGATGGTTGTTCATCTTAGCTTTATCTAAACTCATCAGAACGATGCCGCAACCTCCACTTTAACGCCAATGCTCCAACGTCGATCGTAAGGCAGTGGCAAATGCAAGCGGTTGATCGAGCATCAAATGATGCTCAGCCTCTGGCACAGCGATCATGGGAATATCCGATCCGCCTAGTTCGCGCAGATAGGCAGCACTGTCAGCATCAAATAACCGGCTCTTTTCACCGTAGATAATGGATAGCTGGTGCGGCAGATCAGCAATGCGCTGCGGCGCGCTGAGCCATTTCGAATGATCGTTATCGTTACGGTCAAAAACTTGCGGATTGAATTTCCAGGACCAGCCTCCGTCAACCTTTCGCATCGAATGATAGGCCATATACTCAACCAAGAACGGCGTCTGCGCACCCTGTGGCGGTGCCAACACAAAACGTCCGCGAGCTGTTTCATAATCGGGATATATTTTATTTGGCTTGTCCGATTTGCCCGATCCAGGAGGACCACCGCCGCCGCTAAAATGCGCCGCCAGCTTTTCCGGCCGCATGATCATCAGGTCGCAAATGATCAACCCGTCAAACCGTTCGCCGGCCATTTCCATAGCGGTCAATGCAACACCGCCGCCGAAGCTATGCGCGATGATCTTTGGCTTCTCCGGCCCAGCGAACAAATCCAGCGCGTCCGCCACGCCGATCATTTCCTCAGCGCGCTTCTCTCCATCACAATCAGGGATCATTTCGCTATCGCCCATACCCGCCATATCATAGGCGATGACATCATATTCGTCAGCCAACAATGGCGCAATAAACGCAAAGCAGCGCGCATGCGCCAGAAAGCCGTGCGTGATGAGGAGAGGCGGGTTACCTCGTTTGCCCCACCGAAAATAATGAACCTTGCGGCCGTCGACTTCGACAAATGCCTCTTCCCGAGGCACTTCCATCGCCGCGGTGAACCAATCGGGGAGATCCTGTCCCTCCGCCCAAATATTGACTATGTCAGAACTTGCCATAAGTGGTGATTACTTACCCTGCCAATTTGGTTTACGTTTTTCGGCAAAGGCAAGAGAACCTTCGCGTGCATCTTCTGATGTGAACACATGACCAGAGATTTCCATCTGCTTCTTCCACATTTCGTCGGATGTCCAATCGTAGCTTTCGTTGATAATCTGCTTGGTCGCTTTCAGCGCAAGCGGTCCATTGGCAGCGACAGTGGCAGCTAGTTCCATCGCGGCATCCAACGCAGTACCATCGGTCAGACGGTTTACGAAACCAACTTCATAGGCGCGTTGAGCCGAGAAGAAGTCGCCGGTCAACGCCATTTCCATAGCAATGCGTTTACCAACCAATTGCTGGAGTTTTAGCACGCCGCCAGCAGCCGCAACCAGGCTGCGTTTCACTTCGGGAATACCGAATTTCGCTTTGTCGTTGGCAACACAAAGATCGCAGGCAAGCGCCAGTTCCAAACCTCCCGCCAGAGCATAGCCTTCTACAGCAGCGATAATGGGTTTTTCGGGTCCCTTTTCAGTGATCCCGCCAAAACCGTAGCCTTTGACCGAAGGTGTCTCGCCTTTCAAAAAGCCTTTCAAATCCATACCTGAACAGAATGTACCGCCAGCACCGGTAATAATACCCGCGTTGAGGCTGTTGTCATTATCGAGCTGTTCCATCGCCGCGTGAATGCCTTCTGCCGCTGCTTTGGTCATCGCGTTTTTGGCTTCGGGCCGATTGATCGTAACGATGATAAAACCGTCTTGGATGTCAGTGAGTACTTCAGACATAATCTTCTCCTTTGGTTTAGCTCGCACAAAGACACGAAGGCACAAAGCAAGTTGATTCTCCAGCTTGGTGTCTTTGTGGCTTCGTGCGAGTCAATTTTCCTTTCTGAATTCCGCTTCCGCGGGGGTTATTCTAGTCAAATAGTAGAGCGGATAGTTTATCGCGGTGCCATGCAGCGTCACCATTGAGTGCGCCTTTGAATATCGCCTGACGCCGATATAATTGCGCATCACAGTCATGGGTGAAACCAAAGGCTCCGTGGAATTGGATCGCCCGATCGGCAGCATGCGAATAGGTGCCATGCGCTTGTGAGGCCGCCATGCGAACGGCGACTTCCCCGCGACCCTGATCGCTAAAGCAATGAGCAGCGCTATATAGATGCGTCCGTGATTTTTCATATTCGACGTAATTTTCAACGGTCGGATGCTTCAGCGCCTGAAAGCTGCCGATGATTTTATCAAACTGCTTGCGGGTGTTGAGATATTCGATCGTATAATCGATCACTGCCTGTGTACCGCCCGTCATTTCTGCCGAGTGGATCAGGCTGCCAGCCAGCTCAATCGCTTCCAGTGTTTCGCGGGTTCGCGAGGCATCAAGCAAAGCATCGGTTGAGACGGTGATGCCATCCAACGTGAGTTCAAAGCTACGTGCAGTTTCATCAATAACGGCTTCACGGCGGAGGGCGCCCTCCGGAACAGCACTGGTCTCGATGAGAGCGAAACACACTGCGCCATCAATCTTAATCGAGGCAATGATCAGTTCAGCGCTATTCGCCCAAAGCACAAATTGCTTTTTGCCCGACAGCGCAACGGTATCGCCCGAGACCGTGCCAGTCGCGTCAATATTGGTCAGATCCCAATCGCCATTATCCTCCTGAAGCGCCAGCGTTGAAGCTGTGCCAGCAGCCAGCTTAGGGAGCCAAGCAGCTTTCTGTGCATCACTGCCGCCAGCAAGTAACACCTGCGCCGACAAGGTCGTTGAGCCAAAGGGTGTATTGAGCAAATTACGCCCCATCTGTTCGGCAATCGGCACCACCTCCGCCATGGATAGGCCAACGCCGTCATGGTCTTCGGGAATAGCGATGGCCAGCCAGCCCAGTTCGCCAATTTCACGCCAGACGTCGGGATCGTAACCCAGATCGTCGTCGATCAGCGCGCGCACCTTCTCTATCGGGCTTTTGTCGCGGCAAAAATTGGTGGCGACGTCGAGCAGTTCAATCTGTTCTTCGGTCGTGCCGATGGTTCCAAGATTATCCATATTCCGTCTTTCCAATCAGCGTGTTTTTGGCAGGCCGAGTGCATGCTCGCCGATGATATTTTTCTGAATTTGCGATGTGCCGCCGCCAATGGTTGCGGAGAAACTGTTCAAATAACTGCGATGCCAATAGCCGTCATCCACCGCATTCTCATCACCGACATAATAGCCGGCTTTCGATCCCTGAAACTCCAAGGAGAACTCGGTCAGGCGCTGGATCAAATCGGTCCGCGCCAGCTTGTTCATCAAGGGTAACCCCATCGGCCGGTCCTGCATCAACTGCGGCATCCGGCGGCGCGTATTGTTGAGGTTCAGCGCTTGAATATCGATCATGAATTGCGTCATCTTGTCGCGCATCACCGGATCATCAAGCAATGGCTTGCCGCCGCGCATGGAGTTTTTCGCCAGCTCGACAATGTCCATGACATCAAGTTCTTTTACGAAATAGCCACCGACCGGTTTCACTTTCGCGCCGCGCTCATATTCCAGCGTTTTCATCGCCATTGACCAGCCATTGCCCTCTCCGCCAAACAGGCAATCAGCTGGGACACGGGCATCGGTGAAGAAACATTGCACAAAGCCATATTCGCCCGTCAGTTTCTTGATCTTGGTCGTGGTGATACCGTCGACATCCATGGGGTTGAGGAAGAAACTTAGTCCCGCATATTTATTTGGCGCATCAAAATCGGTACGTCCGAGCAGGATCATATATTTGGCGCGATCACCCAAGGAGGTCCAGATTTTGGATCCATTGAGCACATATTCATCACCGTCTTTGACCGCTTTTAACTGTGCATTGCCAAGATCCGAGCCGTTCTCGGGTTCGGAGAAGCCCTGACACCAGATATCTTCGGCGCTGAGCATTGGTTTGATATATTTCTGCTTCTGCTCCTCAGTGCCAAGATCAAGGATGAGCGGCCCGGCCCAGCCATTGCCAATGGCATTGAGCATGATCGGCGCATCGGATTTCTTCATCGCCCGGGTTGCTGCGCGCTGATAGTCGCTGTGCATCCCGCCGCCGCCATATTCCTTTGGCCAACTGGCTCCCAAATAGCCGGCTTCATAGACTTTGCGCTGCCAATCGCGGAGGAAATCAAACTGCTGGTCGGTCGACACTTCCATAAAGGTCAACGGCAGCATAAAGCCCGGATCCTGAACGGTATTTTCCTTGAACCACGCATCCGCTTCGTCAGCATATTCCTTTAGCTCAGCTGCATTTGGTTTGTCGGCCATGGACCTGCTCCTTCAATCTCTTATCAATAGGGCCAGTGGCGAAGTGCCGGCCCGTTCGATATTCCTTGGAATCAATCAGCAGTTAATTGAACGATTAAATTCGAAAAAGCAATGGCTGCAAATGACAGTTGGAGAGAGAAATGGCGACCGCGGTTCAGGATCCTAATTTCACTGGGCAGAAACATGTTATGTGCCGCGCCTGTCACGCGCATTGCGGATTGATTGTCGATTTTGAAAATGGTGTTCCGGTCAAGACCCATGGTGACAAGGATAACCCTGAATTTGAAGGGTATAGCTGTATCAAGGGACGCCAGCTCGCCAATTATCATAGTTTCGATACGCGTCTGCTGAGCAGCTATAAGGGCATGAGGCACGGTCAGAAGGAAGCCATTGGTTGGCGCGACGCGGCCAGCGAAATAGCTGAGAAAATCGAGAAAATTGTAGCGGAGCACGGTCCGGACAGTGTTGCATCCTATGTTGGCACTTTCGGTTACAACAACCTCAACGGTCACGCCTTCATGCTGGCACTGATGGAGGCTATTGGTTCCACTTCGGTTTATGACAGCGTCACCATTGATCAACCCGGCAAAGGTATTGCTCGCGCTTTAGTGGGTCCATGGCTGGCGGGCGCACCCCGCGTGGGCGATTGGGATGGATTAATGCTGGTCGGTACCAATCCGGTTGTTTCGATGAATGGCGGACTTGGTATGAATCCGGCCAAGAAATTGCACGATGCCAAAAAGCGCGGGATGCAATTGATAGTGATTGATCCACGGGTGACGGATAGCGCGAAGCAAGCTGACCTGCACCTACAATGCCGTCCTGGCGAAGATCCGATTATTCTCGGCGCGATCGCCAAAGTGGTGATTGAAGAGGGTCTATATGACGAAAATTTTGTTGCGGATGATGTCAGCGGATTTGAAGCGCTCAAAAAAGCGGTTGCTCCATTTGATCCAGCCTTGGCCGCCCAGCGCGCGGATGTCAGCGCAGAAGATATTGTTCAGGCCGCGCGGATGTACGGCGGATGGAAAAAGGGCAGCATTAGCGTGGGCACCGGTCCCAATATGGCGGGCGGCGGCAATATTACCGAATATCTCAATCTGTCGCTCACCTCGATCATGGGACACTGGCTGCGCGAAGGCGATATTAACCGGCGCAGCGGCGTGTTTATGAAGCCCGCACCGCCGGTCGCTGCCTCACCCGGCCCTATGGAAGCATGGGGTTTTGGCCGCAAGCTTCATAGCCGCAATCTGGAGCAAAGTATTTCCGGCATGCCAACCGCTGCACTGCCCGACGAGATCCTGACTCCGGGTGATAAGCAGGTAAAGGCGCTAATTTGTTTGGGCGGCAATCCGATGCTGGCATGGCCTGATCAACTCAAAACATTTGAAGCGATGAAGGCGCTTGATCTGTTGGTTTGCCTTGACCCGCGCATGTCCAAGACGGCGGAACTGGCAGATTATGTCATCTCGCCAAAACTCCATTATGAAGTGCACGGCAATACGGCGGCACCAGAACTTTATGGCGGTTTTGGAGCCGGATGGGGTTTTGAGCAAAATTATGCGCAGGCCAGTCTGCCGATTATGGAATCACCGGAAGGCTCCAACCTGTGTGAGGAATATGAATTCCTGCACACGCTGGCCAGCGAAATGGGCAAACCGCTCAAAATCAAATCATGGGCCTTAGTATCGCATCCAGACGAGCGCGAAGAAAAGGCGACAACTTTTGGACCGGGAGAAACGCCCGATCCTATCGCAGCATGGAGCGCGACGCTTAATGGATCACCTGCTTCGGTCGCAGATATCTATGCCGATCCTGAAGCGCAAAAAGGCAAAATTGTTGATGCACAGGCTTTGCTGGTGCAGCCAAAACCAGCGGATTGGGAAGGCAAATTGTCCGTGGGTAATGCTGCCATGATGGAAGAGCTTGCGGAATATGCCGGGCGTCTTGGTCAGCCGGTTAAAGACGAGGCTTTTCCGATGCGGATGATTGGCAGACGCATGACCGAAATCCACAATAGCAATTGGCATGAAGATCCCGTGCAGCGCAAACGTGTGCCGCACCATACGGCTTTCATGAATCCATCTGATATGGACAGCTTGGGACTGGCCGAAGATCAGCCGGTCGAAGTGGAATCTGCACGCGCCTTTATCAGTTGCGTCGCCAAAGCAGACGAAACCGTCCGGCCTGGATGCGTATCACTCCCGCATAGCTGGGGCACCAATCCTGATGAAAAGGAAGATCCGCTCGGCGAAGGCGGCAATACGGGCAGGCTTTCGTTTAACGACAGAGACTATGACAAACGCACGGGCATTCCTTTGATGAGCAGCATTCCGATCCGCGTTCGCGCGAAAGAAGACACCCTCGAGGCAGCAGAATAATTTACCCATCTTCTCCCACCGGGAGAAAACTATCCGGAGACAAATAACATGACCAATCCACTTTTCGACCTAACCGGCAAAGTTGCCGTGGTAACTGGCGCCGGCCGCGGCATAGGTGAAGGTATGGCAAAGGTGCTTGCCGATGCAGGTGCCGATATCGTTTGTGCCTCGCGCAGCACAGATCAAATCGACCGGGTTGCAGAAGAGATTAACGCCAGTAATTCGGGCGGCCGCGCCATTGCTCAAGCAACCGACGTCACCAAAGAAGAAGATATGGAGTCCCTCGCCCAGCGCGCGATGGACGAATTTGGCAGATTGGATATCTGGGTGAACAATGCCGGTGGTTCGCTGGTCTCCGCACCGCTCACCGAACTGGATGAGGCAGAGTGGGACAAAACCATCGCCACCAACCTGACCTCTGTTTTCTATGGCGTCCGCGCCGCTTGTAAGCATATGGGCGAAGGCAGTTCTATCATCAACACATCGTCAATGGCAGGACAGGATCCTTTCCCCGGCAGCGGCCATTATAGTGCAGCCAAGGCGGGCGTGTTGATGCTGACCAAAACATTGGCGCATGAACTGGGACCTAAAACGCGCGTCAATGCCATCCTTCCCGGCTTCGTGCCGACAGAAACAGTCAAGGAAGCACTCAGCATGACCGATGAAGATTTTATCGGCTTTGAAGATACATTGGGATTGCCAGCCGGACGGCTAGGCACACCAACGGATATCGGGGCGCTCACCCTATATTTATCCGCGCCTGCGTCGGAATGGGTGACAGGACAATGTCTGAGAATCGGTGGTACGCCTTAACTGGCGCCACGAAGGTTGTTTGATGGTTAAGTACCCGAAATAGCTTAGGCTACATCCCGATCAATCCGATTTACCGACCGTGCATTTCTGGCTTGATCTTCGTGCTTTATCGATTCAACCGGAGCTTCCTGACTGAGAACCGGCGTAACGCGCCCTTCGATTAGCTCGGCGGGAACGGCCTTGCTAAACAGATATCCCTGCACCTGTTCGCATCCTTCGGCCCGCAGCCGTTTTAACTGATCATCACTCTCGACGCCTTCTGCGGTTGTGACCATGCCCAAACTTGACGCGAGGCCGGTGACGGCACGGATAATTGCGCGGCAGTCTTCACGGTTATCAACATCTTCAACAAAACAGCGATCAATTTTGATCTTGTCAAAAGGAAAGCTGCGCAAATAGTTGAGCGAAGAATATCCGGTCCCAAAATCATCCAGCGCTACACGAACTCCAAGAGAGCGAATCTTATGTAGCAACTCGACATTCGCTTGGCTGTCGCTCATGAGAACGGTTTCCGTAATCTCCAGTTCCAATCGACCAGGGTCGACACCTGTTGCCGCAAGCGCATTTACGATGGTCGGGATAAGCTTTTCGCTACGCATTTGAACCGGTGATAGATTGACCGATACGCTCAGATGCTCCGGCCAATTTTTCAGTTCCCAAAGAGCGGTTCGAATGACCCATTCACCCAGCGGGACTATCAATCCGCATTCTTCTGCAATAGGAATAAACTGATCCGGCGGAATCAAACCTCTCTCAGGATGCGTCCACCGCAGCAGAGCTTCGTAACCCACTGCCTCCTGAGACTCGACATTGATCAGTGGTTGGTAGTGTAATTCCAATTGCTCGCATTGAACTGCAGCACGTAACTCCAGTTCAATATCACGGCGACCCTCTACTTCTTCTCGCATACCGGGGGAGAATACCGTGAAAAAACCACGGCCATCACTCTTAGTTCGATATAGCGCAATGTCGGCATGACGCAGCAGCGTTTCTGCACTATCTCCATGTTCGGGAGAAAATGCCATTCCAATACTTATTCCGCTCGATACCGGCTGTCCTTCGATCATAATAGGTTGCCTGATAGAGTCTATGATCGCCGTCGCTGTCCGTTCTGCATCGGCAATCGAAGCAATGCTCCGAAGAGAAATGGCAAACTCATCGCCACCCAGGCGGCACACGACATCTTCAATGCCAATGGCCTGTTCGAGGCGGCTTGCCACTGCTTTTAGGACAGCATCGCCTGCGCCATGCCCCAATGTGTCATTGATCAACTTGAAATTGTCCAAATCTAGATACATGACGGCCAAAATTTGACCATTGCGCAACCGTTGTACTGAGCGCTGAAGCGATTCATTAAACAAAGCGCGATTGGGAAGGTTCGTCAGATTGTCAAAATGGGCGAGATGCGCAACGCGATCTTCGGCCTTTTTTGAAACGGTTATATCTGTAGCAACCCCTCGAAAATGTATTTGGCTATTGGGTGCACAGTCAACCGGGCGACCGGATAGTTTCCACCAGCGGCTATCTCCGTCGATTTCCAGTGGAAGAACCAAATCCCGGAAGGCCGCTTTGGCATCCAGAGCGTTAGCCAAAGCGTTGCGCTCTAGGGAATCTTCAAACAATTCGGTTAGGTGCATCTTGTTCAATATTGAACGACCTTGATCAGCAGCATCAATGAACCGCCCAGAGGCGTCTATGATATTGCCTCGAGAATCAAGCTGCCACAACCAATCCGAACTCTGCTCCGCATAATCATTCAGAAGCAACCGCACCGTTTCCGAATTTTCCTTAAGCTTCTCACTTTGCATGTGTCGTTGAGCAAAATTGAAAAAGAAAAGACGATAAATATAGTCAGTACAAATTGCGAAGAAACAAAAAAGCACGGTTGCTTCTATTGCCGACGCGCGCCCGCCCAAAAGGAATCCCGTTGCAAATCCAGCAACAGAAAGCCACATGAACAACGTCTGTGCACGAGGCACACTACCATAGACGAAACCACCGACAATGATGGTTCCCAGCGCCACCAGAACCATTTCCACATTGGTATCAAACTGGCCAAATGCAGTGGGGACAGCAACCATACCGGAATAACCAAGAGCGCTTACAACACTTTTTATCTTGATGCGCCGGATCGAACGATGAACCTGTTCAATTCTGCCATCCGCCCCAGATGGACTGAGATGGTTTTGAACGACAATGAACAATGCGAGGGAAAAATAAGCTGAGCCAAATATGACAAATTCAATTGAAGCCTCAGTGACCAACCGGAACATCAGATAACATAATATAGGAACCGCAATCACCGACCCCAACCGGGAAAATTGCTCCATCGACCGCAGCTGTTCGCGCAGCATGGCTTCGCTCTCAAGGATTGGATTGCGATAGAGGAATATCCACATCCTTTGTTGCAGTTCGAGCAGTTTTTGTATCGTTAGCGCTTCGCCCACATTATCCTCATCCACAAAAAACCATAGTTGACTTGGTTGTGAACGGAAAAACTTCATGGTTATTAAGTATTAAGGGGTCGAATAGGCTGTAGATCTGAGCTTAGAGTACAAATGTGCTGAATCATGTAAAACAAAAAAAGGGCTCCGAAACTATTCCGAAGCCCTTCTCAAAACTTGTGATTTGGATTTATCCCACGACAATCATGGCCAATGAACGAGCGATCAGTGCTGGCGTTTCAATACCATCAATCTCGACCGTCACATCATAAGTCATCAACCAGCGACCGGGTTGTTTTTCAACTGCATCGACCAACACATGGCGGCCGCGCACTTTTGAGCCAGCGCGAACAGGATTCAAAAAACGTACTTTATCAAAGCCGTAGTTAATCCCCATGACCGTACCTTCGAGACCCAATGTGGTGCCGTATGACAGTTTTGGCAAAAGCGAGAGCGTCAAAAGACCGTGGGCGATGGTGCCGCCAAATGGCGTTGCCTTAGCTTTTTCTTCATCGATATGGATGAACTGATGGTCTTCGGTGCTGTCGGCAAAGCTGTTAATCCGGTCCTGACCGACTTCAACCCAGTCGGAGACACCGACTTCCTTACCTTTCCAGGAGTCGAGTTCTTCTGCTTTAATTACTGGCATTATATTTCTCCTTTTTAAGGCTGCTTAGCCCTTCATCACTTCTTGCATCCGGCGGAAGAATTTAGCGCCCTGACCGCCGCCATTGGCATATTCCTGCATCCCGGTTTCGTCGAGAATCTGATCGATATTGGCGGCGATAGCTTCAGCGCTGCGGTCTGCTTCGGGAAGCCAGACGCCTTCGGTCTCCAGAACTTTCGCAGCTGCATATCCACCTGCGCCGGCCGTCAAGATGGTCTTCGATGGCGCACCATCGCTACACAGATAAACTACCGCCGGTGTTACTGCTTCTGGAACCAGCATTTTCAACGCTTCTTCGGGCATTAGGTCTTCGGTCATCCGTGTGGCCGCTACCGGTGCGATACAATTGGTGTGAATGCCTTTTCCGGCACCTTCCTGATGCAAGCTGTTCATCAAGCCGACTAGTGCCAATTTGGCCGCTCCATAGTTGGCCTGGCCAAAGTTACCATATAGCCCGGTTGAACTAGTCGTCATCACCAGTCGGCCATAGCCACGTTCACGCATATGATCCCATACCGCTTTGGTGCAGTTAACGCTTCCCATCAAATGCACGTCCATGACAAAGTCAAAATCAGACAATTCCATTTTGTGGAAACTTTTATCGCGCAGTACGCCGGCATTATTGACGACAATATCGACATGGCCCCATGCAGCAATCGCATCGGCTACCATTTTTTGTACAGCTTCATAATCGGTGACGCTGCAAACGGCTGCCATGGCTTCGCCGCCTTCGGCCTTGATCTCGTTGACCACTTCTTCTGCGGGGCCAGCAGAACCGCCGCTGCCGTCGCGAGCGCCACCAAAGTCATTCACGACAACTTTTACGCCGCGCCGCGCCAATTCTTTGGCATGTTCGCGGCCTAGGCCAGCGCCCGCACCGGTGACAATGGCAACGCGATCATTAAATTCTACTGTGCTCATGGGAGATCCTTTTCTTTAATCGAGTGATTAAGAAAAGCGATGGGCAATCCCATGCGGTGAGTCAAGACGGGATTGCGCTATAGCCGCCCCAAAATAATAGCTATTTCTTGACCGCCTTTTTGCGTGCCCTACCTGCCGTAGCGGCAGAAGCAGCTACACGCTTCTTGGGCTTTTTGGCGATTTTCTTCTTCGCGGTTTTCTTCTTACCCACCGGTTTTGATTTTGCCTTTGTCTCTGCCGTTGGCTTAGCCTTCATCAAGTCGACAAAGCTTTGTTCAATACACTCGCGATAAAATTCGGGATCGGGCATGATCTCGCGATCCGCCAGGAAGGTCAGAATGACATTGCCGTTATAGCTCGTCACAATGTGGAATATACCCTGACCCTCAGCCAATATTCCCATGCCAAAGGATTTTACCAATTTCGCGCCCGAGAAATACATAGGTACCATGGGACCCGGAACATTAGTGACAACGGTATTCACTGCCGGGTTCATTGTTTCGATCAAGCCCATGCGAACCATCAACTTGGTGCTTGCGGCAGTCAAACCAGCCGGCATCGCGCCGCTCAGTTCCATCAAAGTTCGTGCACCAACCGCCTCGGTCATCGCCTTGGATCTATTGGTTTCCGCCATCACAAATTCCAGCCGTTCAGCGGCCGTTTCAAGATGCGTACCGGCGCCAACGGTCATCATTGTTACCTGGTTTCCAGCATCGCTCTTGGCATCATCAGAACGAACCGATACCGGCGCGCCAATTTTCAATGTCTTTGCTGGCAAATCGCCTTTGGCTTTCAGATAAGCACGTAGCGACCCGCTATAAACCGCGATCATTACATCGTTTACCGTCGCACCGGGAAAATTGGTGCGAACTTTCTTTACATCGGCAATGGAGATTTCATAGCCATCGAAAACGCGATGGGGCGAAATTTTCTTGTTGAATCGTGTACGCGGCGCACGGCCTTTCGCTCCCTCGTCCTGCTTGATTTGTTTGTTTAGATCCAAAATGCGTTTTGGCACTGGAATCAAATTTTGGAGATTGCGTAGCCCGCGTACAGGGTTCACAACATTGTTCACTTGTGCCTTTGCCAATAGAGACAACGGCGCTGGATCCGCTTCGGGATGATAGATATCATCAAATTTCCGCGGCTTCATTTCTGCATCCATGTCGTGCAGCGCCAGCGTCATTTCTAAACCGGATTTCCCATCGACCGCAGCATGATGAAATTTGTGCAAAAGCGCAAAACTGCCCTTCGGCACGCCTTTTACGTTGTTCAGTCCTTCAATAACCGTAAATTCCCAAAGCGGGCGCTTCATATCCAATGGCCGAGCGTAAATACGAGAGGCCAAAATGCACAATTGACGCCAATCACCAGGTTGCGGCAAACCGATATGCCGCACATGGTATTCCAAATCGAAATTGGCATCATCGACCCAATATGGGTGATCCAAATCGAGCGGAACGCGCGCTAGTTTCTGCCTGAATATCCGTGCGCCATCCAAACGCCCTTCCAGATAGTGCAATATGTCCTTGAACCCGACATGCCCACCCGGCGCTGTCGAAGGATCATAAATCAACATCTGACCGATATGCATCGGCGTTGATGAGGTTTCCATATAAGCAAAACTGGCATCCAGCGCGCTGAGTTGTTGCACAATCAATCCCCTATCTGGGCGGGTTCGAAATTAGACTCGCTCTCGCACGATCTTAATTGAGATAGGGTTAATAAGCGAATCGATTAACTATGCGAAGTTAAATACAGAAACTACCAAGTCATTTAGCCAGGCGTGTTGGCCACGCTATAATATAACGCTTCATCAATTGTCAGGCATCGGCGTGTAGATCTATCTAGTGAATCCTGCGTTGCAACAGCCTTTTGTTTATACATGACGTCGGTCAATAACTTGATGGAAACACCCATTCGGACCAGGAAGAAACTATCTTCAGCGGCTAGTTGCGCACTTTCTTGTTCTACTTCACTAATAAGACCAACGGTCGAATCCGTACCCATTTCCACACTATAGTCGATGGCATTGCGGTCACCGGTCATGGTGAACATGTGCACCATGAAGTTACCGCCCTGTTCGATGATCCGAATTTGACCACCCATGAAGACGAAATTACAGGCGCTGAAACAGGTCCAGCCTTTTGGCACGCGGGTAATCATGCCCCGCCCTTCCTTTCGAATGATCCGGCCAGTCTCGTTTCCAGCACGGGCATCTCCGCCTGGCGATCGCAACCAGATTTCCGCGGCATCGGGATTGTCCAGCAGTGCTTTTTTCATGCGCTCTGGCAACCCCGCATCGACTGCACCTTCTGCTAGCAGGACTTTCGTGCCATCGATCTCCAGCGGTGTAATCATCATTTCAGAATTGGCTGTCCAATTGGGTTCCAGGGGACAGGTTGGATTAACAGGATCCATTCCGGCTTGCGGTAATGCGGGTGACGCAGTTAACGCAGCCAACAATATACATGATTTGATAATCTTAAGCATATACTCGAGCCCCACCTGTTACTGCGATCTTATAGAATAATAGGACGGTTTGAACAAGCTGTGCTCTATTTCACACCCTGCGGCGTCCAACTCAGTTAAACAGCCTGCTAAACCACGCCGTCACGTGACTTGCAGAAATCTAGCTTTGCGAGTAGAAATTTGATGGCGTGTTAACACGCTGGAGGGGCCCACATGTTAAAAAATTGGCTGGCATTGTGCTTTGTCACAATAATCCTGTGGACGACAGGTCTAGATGCAAAGCGCGTTGCATTGGTCGTCGGCAATGCCAGTTATGAGAAAACAGGCTCACTTTCCAATCCAACCAACGATGTGTTGACCATCGCACAATCTGCCAAAAAAGCCGGATTTGATGACGTCATCGTGGCGCGTGATCTGGGCATGCAGGCTTTTCAAATGAAGATCCGGGAGTTTCGCGAGAAGGCGACCGGCGCAGACCTTGCCATGGTTTACTATGCCGGTCACGGTGTCGAGAGCCGGGGCAAGAATTGGTTGATACCTGTCGATGCAAAGCTGCAAACCAGCTTGGATCTGCCCTATGAGGCAATCAATCTGGATCGCATATTGGAAGCGTTGGAAGGCTCTTCCATCGGTATGGTGGTTCTTGATGCATGCCGCAACAACCCTTTTGGCGATACATGGCGCTCCGGATCGCGGGGCGTTCAACGGGGTCTCGTCGGTGTCGATGCAGATGATATACTGGTCATATATGCCGCTGCTCCCGGCCAAACCGCTGACGATGGCAATGGTCCGAATTCTCCCTTTGCAACTTCGCTTGCCAAGCGCTTGGTTCAGCCAGACCTGCCTATCCAAATGCTAGGCGGAACTATTCGCGATGATGTTCTGAGTGCGACGGGCGGTAAACAGCGTCCTTATGTGAGCGCCAATATTACCGGCACCCCTATCTATCTTGTGCAAAGTCCACCCAAACCAACCGCGACCGCTGTGTCGGCTGCAGGTTCTGCGAACACAACCGGCAATCGCGCCAGATTGGATGCGCTTTCTTGGCGAGGTGCGCTTTCGGCCAATAGCTCGAGCGCCTATAGCGCCTATTTGACCGAGTTTCCTGACGGACTATTTGCAGATCTGGCTAAGGACAAAATCAATGAGCTGCGGCAACCGATCCTGGCTGGTCGCACCACACGGGTAGCGACAACACCGCCGGTACAGAGTCTGCAAGCCGCGCCTGCGCCGCCGGTTGTTCCAATGGCAGCTGCCAGCACGCCTCCCGTTTCAGTTGCTGCACAGCCAGCCGACCCAAAACCAACGCCGAGGCCGCCAGTCGAAGCGCCGGCTCCAACAATTGCCCCCGCTTCGGAATCTAGTGAAGTCAAGATGGCTCGATCTGGCGCCGATCTTGCCTATGTCCCGCCCTCGGTAGATGAACCGCCTTTGCCGTCGCTACCGCCAACACCTGTCCTCCTGCAAAAAGACTATCCCGATTGCAAAGAGAGTCACCAGCATCTGGTGGACCCTCTCGACAAAGCGAATGACATCAACGCCTGCACCGTAAAACTTGATCAATATTATGAGAATGTCCTCAACAAGTTTCGCGAAGATATGAATGCGCACCAGGACCGAATCTCCGCCATCTACACTGAAAAAGTTGCTGGCCGTATGGAATATTCTGCGGCAAACAGGGACCGATTTTACAAGGGAATGATGCAAGAGCATGCCGATTCCAACCCCGATGGACCGAATTTGGCGGTGTATCGCGGAGCCGTTGAATTGTACGAATCTGATCGCAACTATTTGCGTGATCGCTTCTGTTTCAATACCGGTTGCGAAGGATACACCATACCAGAGAATTTTGGTTTCACTCGCATGAAGGGCTATGAAGCCGATTCTGACGATGATGCGGTTGAAGTGGCCGTCAATTCGGAAAATTCGACAAAGAAAAAGAACAAGAAGAAAAAGAGCGGCGGGAAATGTAAGAAATCGCGCGGACGCGGTGCTCTGCTCGGCAGTATTTTTGGAGGCTTGGCTGGAAAAGCAGTAGGTCTCAACAAGGCTGGAACACTGCTTGCCAGTGGTTTGGGCGCATTGATCGTCGGAGAAATCGCCTGCCAGCTCGATGAGAAAGAACAAAAACAAGCGGCCAAGGCGACGGAAATGGTAACGCAACAAGAAAAGGTGGGCGCTACCGCAACATGGAAAAGCCCAACACGATCCGGAGTGTCCGGATCATCAACCGTTACGGCGCTAAACACACAGCCCAATGGCCAAAAATGCCTGACGATAACGGATGTTGCTTTTATCGATGGAGAAGAAACACGCGTCTCAAAACAGATGTGTCGTGGCAAAAATGGCGGTCGCTACGCCATAATGGCTTGATCATTTTTGCTCCAAAAAAGAGAACGACTCAAATCTGATATTGCGCGACCACATGTCCCAAGTCTAAAGCAAAGTCAGCAATAATATTCATATCGGACTACCCATGAAACTCGACGGAAAATTGGTTTGTATTTTTGGCGGAGGCGGGTTTCTGGGGCGCTATATCTCCCAGAGATTGCTATCTCTTGGGGCAAGAGTTCGCATTGCAGAGCGCAGCGTCAAAAATGCCGTGCACATCAAACCGTTGGGTAATTTGGGCCAGACCCAACTTGCCAGCGCTGATGTAACCAAAAAAGAAAGCGTAGAGCGCGCAGTTCATGGCTGTGATACGGTGATTAATCTGGTCGGTGTGTTCGGCAGCGATATGGAAAAGGTCAATGTCGAAGGCGCGCGCAATGTTGCAGAAGCCGCGGCTTCATCCGGATGCGCGTCGTTGATACAGATGTCAGCTATTGGGGCGGATCCAGAGTCTCCATCACTTTATGGGCGGAGCAAAGCTGGTGGTGAAAAAGCGGCACAAGACGCTTTTCCCGGCACAATCATCTTGCGCCCCTCGATCGTTTTCGGCCGTGAAGATGAGTTTATCAACCGGTTTGCGGGTATGATCCAAATGCTCCCGATAGTTCCGGTCATTGGTAGCGACACCAAATTTCAACCCGTATTTGTCGGTGACGTTGCCGACGCTGTAACCAATATTTTGGCATCGGCGGCGGAGCATGCTGGCAAGACGTTTGAGCTGGGCGGTCCCGAAGTTATGTCGATGGGAGATTTAAATCGCCGCATCGCCAAATTGGCAAGCCGTGAGCGAGACTTTGTTGATGTCCCGGATTTGGCCGCAAAAATATTGGCAATGCTTCCCGGCTCTCCAATTTCAACTGATCAGTATAAGATGCTGGCTGTTGACAATATTGTCGCCAACAAAACGGAGGGCCTAGACGATCTTGGCGTTTCGCCAACGTCACTGGCGGCCGTCGCACCGGGATGGTTGGAACAATTTGCCGAGCAAGGCCGTTTCGGGGCTCGGGCAAAAGCCGCCTGACCATTCCAAAGCGTCAGAAGAAGGCTAGCAGCGCTACACCCATAGCGACGCGGTAGACGACAAATATCAGCATCGATGCTTTTTTGAGAAACTGCATCAAGAAGGTCATGGTTGCAAAGGCCGCGATGAAGGTCAGCACCCCGGTAATCAGAGCCTCTTTGAGCAACTCTCCACTGGCCTCCATCAAATCCGGGATAATCAAGACCCCGGCGCCAGCAACCGCCGGAATGGAAAGCAGGAATGAGAAGCGGGCCGCCTCAACCCGGCTATAACCCAGGAAACGAGCGGCAGTCATCGTTACGCCCGATCTGCTTGTGCCCGGTATCAAGGCCAACGCCTGTGCCAATCCCACAATGATACCATCCTTCAGGGTCATATCTTCGAAAGACTTGATCTGTTTGCCAAAATGATCGGCCACCCCCAACAGAACACCATAAATGATCAGGTTGACAGCGACCAATGTAGTGCTGCGAAACCCATCCAGATAACCACCGGTTTTTAAGAAAAGTCCAACAATGACGGCGGGAATAGTTCCAATGATGATCCACCAGAAAAGGCGCCTTTCGGCAGGAGCCTGACCAATGCCAATGCTGGCGAAGCCGCCTTTGCCCAAGGATATTACATCTTTGAAAAAATAGGTGATGATCGCCAACAAAGACCCTACGTGAACCGCGATGTCGATCATTGGTCCCTGATCGGCATATCCGGTAAAAACCGGTAGCAGGATCAAGTGCCCCGACGACGAAATCGGCAAAAACTCGGTAACACCCTGGACGACGGCAAGAAGTAACATCTGAAGAAAGGTCATAACAGGCCCTGTAGATTGGATTAGTCGCCCATTAGCTTGTTCAAAACGCGCTGTCGCCTGAAAAAAAGGGCGACATTGCCCACCAGTTCAGTCTTGTGATCTGGAGTTTTTACGCGGCGGAGATCTTGCCAAACATATGCATAAACAATTGCGTACCAACACAATAACTGAAAAAGAGGTGACAAGAATACTTATTTCTATTCGGTTTTGGAGAACAAGCGTGAGAAGATTTCTATTTGCAGGCACTGCCATGGCCGCCATGGCGCTTTCCAGCCCAGCTTTGGCGCAGACGGAGCAACAGACAACTGTGGAAACGCCCGCCGAACAAGGCGCTAGCGAACTGGAAGCTTTCACAAAGATGTTCCAGAACGTGATTGAAAAAGACGATACTCCAATTGAGCCGGCACTGCTCGCAAAAGGAGAACGCATCGCCAACGCCGTGGTTCCCAAAGGTAGCTATCGTAAGATTATGGCCGAAACTTTCAAAAAAGTGGTCGAACCGATGATGGAGGGTGTCGACCAAATTCCGCTTTCCGTCATCGCCAACTTCGCAGGTGTCGGTGAAGAGGATATCAAGCTGAAAGAAGGCGCCAAATTGTCAGATCTGATGCAGATCGTGGATCCTTATTACAAGCAGCGTAATCGGACGATGGTGAGCAAATTGTCGGACATCATGATTGATCTGTCCGATGATATCGAACCATCGATTAGAGGCGGTATGGCCAAGGCCTATGCACGGCGTTTCTCGGCAGAAGATTTGGAAGCGGTTGCTGCGTTTTACGAAACAGAATCAGGCGCAAAGATTGCCGGCGAGAGTCTCGGGATTTTTGCCAGCCCAGAAGTCATGTCCGCCTCGATGGAAATGATGCCGAAATTCATGGAGCGGTTTTTTGGAGAAATGGAAGCCATTACCAAAGGCTCAGAAGACCTGCCGCCGCCCAGAAAGTTCAGCGACCTTAGCGATGAAGAGCTCGACAAGATGAGTGAAATTATGGGCATTGAACGCAGCTCGATGGGCGGTGGAGATATCGAAGAATTGTCTGAGATAGCAGAGGAAGTCGCCGAAGACCTAGATGAAGATTCCGACTGGAATGATCCCGAAAACTGGACAGCGGCAGATCGCGAGAATGTCGAAAAACTAGAAGCGGCATCTGATACTGCATTTAGCAACTATTATGATGCGCTCGAAAATGCCCGGGAAAAGGCAAAGGCGAAGGTGACGAATTGATCAAAATGGCAAAATAAATTGTTTCCCAAACCAATCAGCCCGAAATTGTTGCTAGCCTTCGCAATTTTACTGGTGGCTATGGCTTTGATTTACACGTTTGATCCGTGGGATATATTCAGCGAATCTAACGCAAAAAATAATATTGTTGGAACGATCGTATCGGATAAGCGCGAAAGAATATTGATACGATACAATAAAATACAGAAAATCTCAGTCAGTTTGCCCGATGGAAAAATTGTGGCTGCCGTTGGGCTATCAAAAAATCTGCGATCATGTTCAATAGGAGACAAAGTTGCGGTTCGCCTAAACAGGTCAATTGAAGGCGAGGCATCATCCTATCGTATTGTTTCGACTTCTTGCTCTCCAATCCATTGGTGACAGCGGAGGCATAAATTTATGTTCTTGTTTTGATCTAGTCTATCCCTTAACCTTTTCAGCATGATTGATCGTCGAGTCGTGATTACAGGATTGGGTGTGCTGAGCCTGCCCAGTTGCGTTTCTGCGTCAACTACCAGCTTCAGTGGAGAAAAGATCATGCCAAAAATAACGCCCAACTATCTGGAGATGAAGGCAACCGACCTGCCAGCCAGCAAAGCCTTTTATGAACAAGCCTTTGGTTTTGCCTTTACGGACTATGGCCCGGAATATGCTGCCGTCGAAGGCGGACTGATACAAATCGGTCTGGCCGCGGGTGACAATCCCCCCGCCCCGATGCCGACTTTTGAAACCGATGATCTGGATGCTGCTTTGGCTCAGGTGCAATCAACAGGTGCGGAAATAGTGGCCGAAATTTTTGAATATCCTGGCGGCAAGCGGTTTGAATGCCTTGATCCTTCCGGAAACCGGCTGGCCATTTATCAAACGAGCTAGGTGATGTTGATGTGTTACATATGTTTACATATTTTGCGCGCCAAACTGAATTGGTTCAGCTTTGACTCAGTGACCTCCTGCTATCCAAGAACCATCAATACAGCTTGAACCGGAGGAAACTATGCGCCGACTTTTATCCCTGCCCATTCTGGCAGCATCGATGGCGATAGCAAATCCAGTGATAGCTGCTGAACAGGTTCCCGAATCAGAGATGATTGAAAAACTCAATGATCCAGAATTTCAGGACAACCTAACCTCGATGATGAGCGGTTTTATGGGCGCGATGATGGCATTGCCCATCGGCGAATTTGCTCATTCGATTGAAAACGCAATCCCAGAAACTATGCGCGATGATCGCGATTTTTCCGATATTAACAGGGATGCGACGGTAGGTGATTTGGCGCGACGCGATAACCCCGACTTTGATCGGAATATAGAAAGCAAGATGCGCCAAAGCACAGCGATGATGGGGTTTATGGCTTCGGAATTTGGCGCATTGCTACCTGAACTCCGCGCCCTGGGCGAACGAATGAAAGAGCGTATGGAACGGCTCGACTAAATCCCTTTCCCAACGCCAAATAACTGACTATCAGCAAAGCCTATGTGGCAACTCTACCAGTTTCCTCTCTGTCCATTTTCACGCAAAGTCCGGTTACTTCTGGGCGAGAAGTCGGTCGCCTATGAGCTGGTGCGCGAATCGCCCTGGGATCAGCGTGATGAATTTCTCGACATGAACCCAGCCGGTCGCACGCCTGTGATGAAACATGCACAGCGCGGAACAACGCTCGTCGACAGCATGGCGATCTGCGAATATGTCGAAGAGACGGTTGAAAAAGCACCGATGATCAACGGCACAGCAACCAATCGTGCCGAAATCCGGCGCCTGGTAGCCTGGTTTGATGAGCAGCTTTATGGCGATGTTACCGCGCCGCTATTATACGAACGCATGCATAAACGGTTGATCCACCGCCAGCCGCCCGATGCCAAGGTTTTGCGCGAAGCTATGCGGCGGGCCAATGTGCATTTGGACTATATAGACTATCTGATCGATCATCGCAGTTGGCTCGCCGGCGCAACGATGAGCCTCGCCGATCTTGCGGCGGCCGCACAATTGTCGGTTGCAGATTATCTGGGCGGGATCGATTGGACCGGACATGAGCAGACCAAAGCCTGGTACCAGATGTTTAAATCACGCCCGTCATTCCGGCCTTTACTGTCCGAACGCATGGAAGTCATTGCTCCACCCGAGCATTATGAGAAAGTGGATTTTTGATACTTCACGATATGCCATGACATTCCAAAAAACCGAAAATCATAACGGCTTAGTCATCTGAACTTGATCCATTCCGGAGGCAAAACCATCCGGCTCAATCTTTCGGGATTCAAAACCAAATTTTTCAAAAAAGGGCGCAACTTTAGGCGTCGTGTGAATCTCTACTTCGGAATACTCGCCGGATTTCTCAATCTCTTGCAATCGATGTTCAGCCAATAACTGCCCCAACCCATCACCGTGATGTTTCCGATGCACCATACCCCAAGTGAACCGGGCTTGTCCGCGATCTTCTTTTCTAAATCCGCCGCTACCAATAACAGCACCATCGCGTTCAACTACAAAATAAGCACCTATCGGGCTGTCCAGAAAATGGGATAATAAATCCCGTTCGGACCTATCGAAAAAGTCAGGGATATTGCTGTCAAAGATTCTGAGGCATGCAACTTTATCGGCTATTTGATAAGTACGGATAGAGGTCGTCATTTCCGATGTAAGGTCATCAAGTAGTTGAGCGACAGATCATCCGATAATTCGAAGCCTTGCAATGGGTTGAAATTAATCCCTGTAGTATCGATCAACTCCATGCCTTCGGCCGCCAATAGTTTGGCAAGCTCCCCTGGCGTGAAAAACTTGTCGTGATCATGCGTCCCGCGCGGGATTTGACCAACCATTTCCGCTATCTCAACCAATAGGAGTTTTGACTTGGATGTCCGGTTCGGCGTGGACAATATCATAAGACCCCCACCGGACAGGGCGTGAGTCAGTCCAGCAACGAACCCCTCAGGATCGTCGACATGTTCAATCACTTCGAGTGATGTGACCAGATCAAAGCCGTTATCAGGCAGTTGCTCGATCGCTTGATTGCGATAGTCTATGTCCAAACCTTGCGCTTTTGCATGTGCCTTGGCCGCCTCGATATTTTCTGGCGCAGCATCCAGCCCGGTTACCTTCGCTCCTAAACGGGCTAGCGGTTCGCAGAGCAATCCAGCCCCGCACCCGACATCGAGTACGCGCTTGCCCGCCAACGGTTTTAGTTCCGCAAAATCAATTTCGAAATGCAGGTCGATCTGTGCCCGAATATAGCCCAGCCGCACAGGATTCAGCTTATGCAGCATGGCGGATGATCCCTTTGGATCCCACCAATCCGCAGCCAGTGCGCCAAAATGTGCAGCTTCGGCTGGATTGATCGTGTTATTTGCGGTGCTTGCCTTTGTCATAACGCCTCTTTATCAGGCTTTTCGTTCCTGTTCAGGCCCTTTTTTTAACGAAAGATTCAAGCAACACCCCATGGCACGCATTGTGATGAAATTTGGCGGCACGTCGATGGCAGGCATTGAACGCATCCGCCGTGTAGCGCAGATCGTCAAGCAGCAAGCCGACGCCGGGCACGAAGTCGCGGTTGTTGTGTCAGCTATGGCGGGTGATACAGACCGGCTTGTCAATTTCTGCCGCGAAGCCAGCTCGCTTTACGATCCGGCAGAATATGATGTGGTGGTCGCCTCGGGCGAACAGGTTACATCCGGGCTTCTTTCCATCGCATTGCAATCACTGGGTGCCAAAGCGCGTAGTTGGCTGGGTTGGCAAATGCCCATCCGAACAATAGAATCGCATAGCAAGGCGCGGATTGAGACCATCGATGCCGCAGATCTCATCCAATCGATGCAGAGCGGACAGATTGCGATTATTCCAGGCTTTCAGGGTATTAGCAAAGACGGACGCATCACCACATTGGGCCGCGGTGGATCGGATACCAGCGCTGTCGCCATTGCCGCTGCGGTAAAGGCGGACCGCTGCGACATTTATACTGATGTCGATGGTGTTTATACCACCGATCCACGGATTGTGACCAAGGCGCGCAAGCTCAAAACGGTAACCTTTGAAGAGATGCTGGAACTGGCGAGCGTCGGAGCAAAAGTATTGCAAACCCGCTCGGTCGGACTGGCGATGAAGGAAGGGGTACGCATTCAGGTACTCTCGTCCTTTACCGACGAAAGCGTCAACTACACCGCCGATGACTTGCCCGGAACGCTGATCATTAGCGAAGATGAAATGGAGACAGACGATATGGAGCGCCAACTGATTACCGGCATCGCCCATGACAAGAATGAATCGAAAATCACGCTGACCCGGGTGCCCGATAAACCGGGTGCGGTGGCCAATATTTTCGAACCACTGGCCGAAGCCGCGATTAACGTCGATATGATCGTCCAGAATGTCGGTCGCGATAAGGGTGAGACCGATGTGACCTTCACTGCGCCAACGATAGACTTGGACAAAACGATGCAAGTGCTCGAGGCGGCGCAACCCGATATTGGATATAACCGACTGATCTCCGACAGCAACGTCTCGAAGATATCGGTGGTCGGTGTCGGTATGAAAAGTCACGCCGGTATTGCATCAACGATGTTTAAAGCGCTGGCGGACAGAGGCGTGAACATCCAAGCGATTACAACGTCGGAGATTAAAGTCAGCGTGCTAATCGAGGAAGACTATACCGAGCTTGCGCTGCGGGTGCTCCATACCGCTTATGGTCTGGATTCTGAGGATGCGGCGTAGTTGAATGCCGTCATGCTGAACTCGTTTCAGTATCTCCCACGGCGCGGACTTCTGATGAGATCCTGAAACAAGTTCAGGATGACGGTTTGTTGAAAGAATAATGACATGACCCAATCCAATCTATCGAACCTCATGCAGCGCGGCACCGATTTCCTCGGTTGCGAAACCGCCATCATGTGCGGCGCCATGTCATGGGTGTCTGAGCGCAATTTGGTCAGCGCCATATCCAATGCCGGTGGCTTTGGCGTGATTGCCTGTGGTGCAATGACACCGGACCTGCTCGATACTGAAATTGCCGAAACCAAGAAACTAACATCCAAATCTTTTGGGGTGAACCTGATCACCATGCATCCCGATTTGATGGACCTGATTGCCATCTGCGGGAAACATCAAGTCAGCCATGTTGTGCTGGCGGGCGGTCTACCACCTAAGGGTAGTCTGGAGGCCATCAAGGAAACCGGCGCAAAGGTGATCTGTTTTGCCCCAGCCATGGCGCTGGCAAAGAAATTTATTCGATCGGGCGTTGATGCGATTGTAATCGAAGGCATGGAGGCGGGCGGGCATATCGGTCCAGTAGCAACTTCTGTATTAGCACAGGAAATCCTGCCTGATATTGCGGAACAGCTTCCGGTATTCGTTGCCGGCGGAATTGGTACTGGCGATATGATCGCGGCCTATCTGGAAATGGGTGCAAGTGGCGTGCAACTCGGCACGCGCTTTGTTTGCGCTCACGAATCCATTGCTCATCCGGACTTCAAAAAAGCGTTTATGCGCGGCAACGCCCGTGATGCGATCACCTCGGTACAAGTTGATCCGCGTTTGCCCGTCATTCCGGTTCGCGCGTTAAAGAACAAAGGCACCGAAGAATTCACCGCCAAACAAATCGAAGTCGCAAAATTGTTGGACTCCGGGCAAATTGAAATGGGCGAGGCGCAATTGCAGATTGAACATTTTTGGGCCGGTGCACTGCGCAAGGCGGTAATTGATGGAGATGTCGAATATGGCAGCGTCATGGCCGGTCAATCGGTTGGCATGGTCAAGACCGAGGAGAGTGTTGTAGATATCATCACGGCATTGACAACAGAAGCAGAGGCGGCACTGGCACGCTAAGGCAGTCTATCAATTAGTCTTGCCAATTTACGTGTCATAGCCATATTGCAACCATGGTAGAAGCGACCGCCTCCTCATCTCCGGATATTCCCGGTCTCGCAACAGACGTGGATGAATCGCGACTCTACAATCAGGGCTTAACTCCGCTACATCCACCACAGAAATCGCTCATTCGATTGCGTGCGGCCATCCGCGCGGCAATATTATTGATTTTTGCACTTGTTGGTGAATATTTCCTGCAAAGAGAATTGGGCATGTCCGGCGGTTACATTATTGGCGCCGCCGTGCTGCTCGCAGTGGCACTTATCTTTGTCCTGCCGCACCGTGTGTATCGGCGCTGGGGTTACGACATGGGCATCGAACAACTCCGAGTATTGCGCGGCTTCTTATGGCGCACCGATACAATTGTTCCGTTTAATCGGATTCAGCATATAGATGTTGCTCAAGGACCGTTACAGCGCTTCTTCGGGCTCTCCACACTGATCGTCCATACCGCTGGCACGCATAATAGTATTGTCACTCTACCCGGACTGGCGACGGCCGATGCCGAAGATATGCGTGAGGTGATCAAGGGTCATATTCGCCAAGATATGATATGAACGAGGCTATCTCAGCCATAGATGAGCAGGTGGATGCGGTGGAGCCAGAGGCACCGTTCCAGCATCTGCATCCGCTCAGCATAGTCCTAAAATCCGTTTCCCTCCTCGGACGGAACATTATTCTGATCGGCGTTCTCTATTTCAGCCTGTTTGATCAGAACCTGCTCTACACAGCTTTAGCCGCGCTGGCGATTATGGTCATCGTCTTTGGGTTGACCGCTTTGATCTGGTCGCGCTTCACCTATCAGGTTGAAGCCAAGGAAATCCGTATCAAAAGCGGACTAATTAATCGCAATAACCGCTCCATTCCATTTGACCGGATTCAAGATGTTAGCTTGGAACAGAAGCTGCTGAGCCGGTTGCTTGGATTGACTACAGTGCGATTTGAAACCGGTTCCGGTGGCGGAGAAGACGGCGCTTTGGATGCACTGAAACTTTCCGATGGCGAAGCATTGCGAGATGTCATCCGGGATTATAAGTCGGGTGTAACCGGGGACGGAGCAAAAAACACTGTCGCTGAAGAAACGCCAGAAAAACCGCCTCTTTTTGCGATGGACAATCGGCGAATACTAACAGCTGGAATTTTCAATTTCTCCTTCATTCTATTAGCTGTACTGGGCACGATAGCCCAAAACCTGGACTTTCTGATCCCCGAAGGGTTTTTCGATCCGCGAAACTGGATCGAGACAATATCACAGCAAAACAATTTGAACGGCCTGAGCATGGCTGCACGGATTGGCGGGGTGATTGCCGCAATTGCGTCGCTCATCGCAATTGGAGTCTTCAGCGGTGTCGTACGCACCTTCATTCGCGAATATGGATTTCGGCTGGATCAAGTTGATACCGGTCAACCCGGATTTCGGCGCCGCAGAGGTTTGTTTACACTGACCGACATGGTCATGCCGATCCACCGCGTGCAGGCAGCGATTATTTCAACCGGCCCAGTGCGACAATCTTTTGGATGGCATCATCTAAAGTTTCAATCACTCGCGGGTGATCAAAGCGGCGAAACCGATCACAGCGCCGCTCCCTGTGCCAAGCCCGAAGAAATCGATCCTATCATTGCAGAAACGCAGATTCATAGCTTGCCGGACGGCACTATATTTCATCCTGTCAATCATGCCTTCTGGTGGCGCGATTCTGTGATTATATGGTTGGTGTTGAAAATCGCTGCACTTGGATTGGGCTTTTTTGTCCATACCGGTTTTTTCGCTCTCATCTTGCTGGCCTTACCCTTGATCGCGTTACAGTTTCTGAATTGGCGACATCATCAATTTGCGCTCACGGAGAGCCAGCTCTTTGTGCGTTCCGGTTGGTGGAAACGCAAACTGACTATGTTGCCGCTACGCAAAATACAGACCGCCGATATCAGCCAGTCACCGTTGGATCATCCTCTGGATTTGGCTACGCTGACCATCGGGATAGCGGGTGGATCAGCGCTTAGCCCTCTCAGAATCATGGATATCGAGGCCGACAAAGCAGTCTCCCTGCGCAACCAGCTATTGCCGAGTTGAAACCGCCGATTCCAAAAAATCGTCAGCTTAATTGATTACATGTGAAACCTGTACTGGCCATTTTCTGAACACTTCACTAAAGGTGGAAAGTGAGAAAAGAGGGAGAAATGGGGATGCGCAGGGCTAGTCTTATATTGGGTGTTGCAATTGGTCTGGGAGCGGCACCGGTTCAAGCGCAAAGCAATGAACAACTGAAATCCATTGTCGATGACTACTGGACCTACCAACTCGACCAATCTCCGGTATTTGCATCCTCTCTCGGCATCGAAGATCCCGTCGGCCGCGTAAGCGAGCGCAGTCTGGAAGCGGAAGGTAAGCGCGTCGAGAAAGCAAAAACATGGCTCAAAAAACTGGACGCCATCGATGCTACCGCTCTTTCTGAGAATGACAAAACCAACTATGGGATATTACACCGCAGTCTGGCCGAACAAGTCGAAGCTTTCGGATATGGTCAGCGCACGATCAACTTCACCAATCGCGGTGGCTGGCATCAGAGTTTCGCCAGCATGCAAAACAACCTGCCCTTCCGGAACAAGCAAGATTATCAAACCTACGTCAATCGGTTGAAACAATATGCGAAGGTCAATGATCAATCCATCGCGGTTGCTGATCAAGCCATTGCTGGCGGCTATGTTCAACCCTGCGTCTCGATGGTGGGCTACGAGAAAACCATATCCGGCCTGATCACCGATGATCCTAGAGAATCTCGTTTCTTCAAACCGTTTACCCGGAAAATTCCAGACGGGATGAATACGGAAGACTTTGAAGGTCTAGCCGGCAGCGCGATGGTGACGATTGGGCAATTGATCAACCCGGCACTGAAAAAACATCTCAATTGGTACAACACAAAATACGCACCAAATTGCCAGAAAAGCCCTGGTGTTTCTGCGCAACCCGGCGGTGACAAATATTATGATTTCCGCATTCGCCAGATGACAACAACCAAATTGAGCGCGGACGAGATTCACAATATCGGATTGTCGGAAGTTGCTCGCATTCGCGCCGAAATGGTCGAGGTTTCAAAGGAAGCGGGCTATGACACACGCGAAGCGTTTATCGAACATTTGCGCACTGACCCACAATATTACGCAAAGACACCCGAAGAATTGATGGAAAAGGTCGCGCGAGTGACCAAGATTATCGACGGAAAAATGCCTTCGATTATCGGTAAACTTGCCCGCCTTCCCTATGGTATTAAAGAAATCCCGGCCGAAACCGCGGAAGGCACGACAACCGCTTATTATAATCCGGGTTCACCTGATGTTGGCATTGCAGGATTCTATTACGTCAACACATCAAAACTGGATCAACGCCCGTTTTGGGAAATACCAGCGCTGAGCGTGCACGAGGCAGTGCCGGGCCATCATATGCAGATTGCGTTGCAGCAGGAACTCGACATGCCCGATTTCCGCAAATATGGTGCATTCTTTACGGCTTTTGTGGAGGGTTGGGGCCTTTATTCGGAACGCCTCGGCATTGAGATGGAGCTATATGATACCCCTGCGAAAAACATGGGGCGTCTATCCTATGAAATGTGGCGCGCCACCAGGTTGGTGGTCGATACCGGCATGCATAGCAAAGGTTGGAGCAAGCAACGAGCTATCGATTTCATGACCGATAACACGGCACTGAGCGAAGCAAATATCGAGGCAGAGGTGAATCGCTATATCTCATGGCCCGGTCAAGCGCTTGCGTACAAAATTGGTGAACTTAAAATCCGTGAGCTTCGTCGTAAGGCGACTTCAGAACTTGGCGATAAATTTGATCTTCGCGAGTTTCACGATGTTGTATTGGGTCAGGGAGCCGTTCCGCTCGACATATTGGAAGCACAGGTTAATCGTTGGATTGCGACAAAATAGCAACATTAACAATATAATTGTACAAATAGTCAATTTGAGATGACATAATCTATCAATCCCCCTTGACGTGGAGCCATAATAAGTTGCACCTTGGCCCATAAGACGATTGCAATATAAACTGCAGCGGCTTTTGAGGGAGGAAATTTAATGAAGAAATCCATTTTACGCAACAAATGCGCTTTGGGTGCGTTGACCCTAGCATTGGGCATGACGCCCGGCTTGGCCCATGCACAAGACGCAGATGAGAATGCTGAAAACGATAGAGTAATTGTTGTTACAGGCTCATTCATTCGCGGCACGCCCGAAGATGCAGCCCAACCCGTGGATACTTTCAGCTCCGCGGATTTGGATAGCGCTGGTGTTTCCTCTCCGCTCGAATTTATCAAGGATCTGCCCCAAGTCGGTAGCGTTCTCGGTGATACCAACCAATTTTCAACCGCAGCACAAGGTAATCAGGGTCTCGGTTCGATCAACCTTCGCGGCCTTGGCCCACAACGGACACTTGTACTTTTTAACGGCAGAAGAACTTTCACGGCCCCGGGTGCTGTTGGCGGCGGTTTTGGTGATACCAATGCAGTTCCTTTGTTTGCTCTCGATCGGATTGAAATCCTGAAAGATGGCGCGGCAGCTACTTATGGTTCTGATGCGATCGCCGGTGTTGCTAACTTTGTCACGAAAAAAGGCTTCGAAGGCGTCGAAATTAAAAGTGACTATGAGTTTATTGACGGTTCGGATGACAATTACACCGGGTCTATCTTAGTCGGCAAAACTTTTGGTGATGTAAACTTACTGGCTGGCTTTGGTTGGCAGCATCGTTCGGAACTACCGACCACGGAACGTGTATTCTCCTCGCAACCATATCCAGTAAATCCAGCAGCTTGGTCGTCACTGGGCACACCTGGTCATTTCTTTGTACCTGGCAATCCCGGCTTCGGCGGCAGCACACGCGACGTGGGTTGTTCGAACTTGGGCGGCCTCGAAGATACGATTTCCGGTCTTTTCCCTGTATGCCGATTTAGCTTTGTGCCATTTGATAATCTTGTAGAAGAAACAGACCGTTATCAAGGCTATATCCAAGCCGACGTCAACTTCACAGATACATTCCGTTTCCGCGGTGAATTTACCTACGCACAAACCGATCTCGATTCGATCGGAACATCTCCAGGATATCCTCCACTTCAAGGCCCTGGAGGCGCTGGTCTAGGAGGCGGTCCAGCCTTTGGAGGCTTTAGCGTACCTGTTGCCAACCCTGGCGTTGCTCCGTTCCTGGCGCAAACCGGGGCGACATCGCCTTTAGGAGGTCGCCTGTTTCCTTTCTTCTGGCGTCCTTATGGTTGGCTGGGTAATCCCACCGATGACAGAGGATCAGGCCGTCAATTTGTTAACAGTAAAGCCTACAGGTTTTCCGGCACATTCGAGAAAGATTTTTCCGATACACTCCGCGGTCAGTTCTCTTTGACAATGATGAACTATGACAGACGCGGCGGTTCACCGGGTATTATTGGCTCTAGATTACAATCTGCGCTAAATGGTCTAGGTGGGCCAAATTGTACCGGCAATACTCCGGGCACCAATGGCTGCCTGTGGTTCAACCCGTTCACCAATGCCGGTCCCGGCAACCCTACACTGGGCTTAGACAACCCATTCTATGTTCCAGGTGCTGAAAACACAGCAGAACTGGCTAATTGGATCTCAGTTCCGAATGGTAACGATCAAAGCGAAGATACGGTTGTTGCGGATATGATTTTCTCCGGTGAATTCGGTCTTGATTTTGGTGGTGGCCCCGTTGGTTGGGCAGCTGGTGGCCAATATCGCAAATCACGCTTCAATAACAAGCCGCTAAATGAATTCGGCAATTTGGACTTGAACCCATGCCCGATTTTGGGAGATCAAAGCTGTGTCGGTGGCGCACTTGATGGGGCCGGTTCGTTTATTTTCCTTGGCGGCCAAAGAAACGCAGATCTAACGCAAGATGTTAAAGCCGTCTTTGCGGAGGTGAAGGTGCCTATTGGTGAAACTTTGGAGATTACAGCCGCCGCGCGATTTGAGGATTATGGTGGATCCATTGGGTCAACCTTTAATCCAAAAGGCTCTATCCGTTGGGAACCAACCGATTGGTTGGTGCTTCGCGGATCGGTTGGCACAACCTTCCGCGCGCCGTTAGCCGCTCAAGTGTCGACCAATGCTGTAACCTCGCTTGCTGGCCTAGCGGCTGCAGGTGGCGACTTTAAAGCAGTCGACATTGCTGGTAATCCAATAGATTTAGGACCGGAAACAGCGTTTACTTATAACGTTGGCGCTATTGTAGACTTTGGCGGTTTTAACTTCTCAGTGGACTATTGGAGCTTTGATTTCGAAGATGAAATTACCACAACAGATGGACAAGCCATTGCGAGCAATGTTGTGCCTATACCTGACGGTTTAGCAAATTGTTCGAGCCCGTTTGCTGGTTTGATCACCTTCGCTGGCGGTGCCTGTGTTCAGGGAACCACCACGGGAGATGATATCTCACGTGTCTTCACCCAGTGGGTCAACGGACCGACAACAAAGACTACGGGTCTGGATTTTGCGGCAAGTTATACAACAGATATCGGGACAGGCGTTTTGACCGTTGGTGCAAATGCCAGTCATATTTTGACCTATAATGTTGGCGACTTTAATCTCAATGGTACACTATTGCGACCGGGCTTCAGCGCCGTTGGCCTTGCCAATCTCGACCGCAACCCGGGTACAGTCGCACCATGGCGTGGAAATGCTTATATCAACTTCAACATTGCCGGGATCAATGCGCGCTATGGTGTGAAATATGTCGATGGTGTGCGTGATGAACGTTACGACGTTGCTGGTTTCGAAAACGTGCCAAACTTTGGTGACACGTTTTTCGGTCAGAACGTCTCGAGCTTTACACAGCATGACATACATCTTGCCTATGACCTGCCAATTCAATCTTTTGATGTGCAGTTGCAGTTCTCGGTGGAGAACTTCACTAACGAAGATCCACCGGCTGCAAGAACACAGCTCGGCTACAACCCATTCACGGGCAACCCGCTGGGCCGATTTGTTCGCTTGGGTCTAAAACTCGGTCTCTAGTAAACTACCGAATAACAAAAAAGGCCCGCTGATAGTCTCAGCGGGCCTTTTTGATTCTAAAGAAATTTATCTATCTGCTTGTCGAAAGCTTTAGTTTTCCTGTGGAGAGGTCGTCGGTGTTTCATTCGCAGCTGGCGGTGTGACCAGATCACTCGTTGCCCGATTAGCTTCTTCATCCTGTTCAGCAAGTCTTCCCTGCGCATCCGCTGCGGCACGCAAACGTGCTTCGCGCTGGGCTTCAATTTCCAGTAGCCGTTCTTCGACCGCATCGGACTCTCCGTCGATACGAGACAGGCGTTTTTGCCGTTCTTCCTCAATCAATTTTCCCCAATTTACGGTATCGTCAATACCGCGCTCCGCATAAGCTTGGCGGAGCAAAGATTGAGTACAGCCGGTAAAGCCGCCCGCGCCTGTCGGCGAACAACTACTGGTGCCAGATGCACCAACATATTCATACGATTTGACGCGCTGTGCCCAAGCTTCATTTTTCGCCTGACCCAGTTCACCAGCCCGCAAATTCTCGGGGATACGATAACGATCACCCTCATCTTTGCGGGCGCAGACAACAATCTCACCTTCTTTGCTCTCGGGACATACGTCATCACCATAGATAATGAGTTGATTGACCTTATCTCCCGGTTGATCTTGTGCAGAAGCGGGAAAGCTTACAAATGCCGCCGCAACCAAGGCGGCGGTCGAAAGGGATGCGATCTTTTTCATGACTGTTCCTTTGCATGCGGCCTGCTGAACCCGCGCTGAAGCAATTTTATCTCTATACGCGCTTGGAGAGGCCGATGGCAACGCGGCAACCCAGCCGGATCGCTGCGCTCAGAATCGGATAACCCGGCGCGTCTTCGGCGCCCGCGGCGATCGCGGTTTCCTTATGCTCCAATTCTTCTTCACGGAATTTTGCGATCATTGCTGAAAGTTCTGGCTCGTTTTCCGTTTCGAGCGCCTCAAGCTGTTCCTGATAATGGGCGTCAATTTCGGTCTCTACCGCAGCGGTGCAGGCCATGGCTGCGCGCGGCCCCATGGCGGCGGTGGTAGCACCCAAAGCATAACCAGCAACCTTCCAAAAGGGTTGCAACACGGTCGGGCGTACACCGCGCTCGGCAATCATCTTGTCAAAGGCATCCAAATGAACTTGTTCTTGTTCGGCCATATGATGGATCGCACCGCTATCGGGAGCATGGTCACCCATCACTGCCAGTTGGCCTTTATAGATTTGTGCCGCACCATATTCGCCTGCCTGATTGACCCGGATCATCGAATGGATATCGGGACGGATAGCTCCAACGGGGGATTCTGCCATGTCAGTTCCTTTTTTTGCCGGCCACGATCATCCATAAGATGAGCATTCCGCCGCCAACAGACAATAGGAAATTATAGCCTGCCAAAGAAATTCCAAACAACGACCATGGCGCAACATCACAGCGTACCAGCGGCGCATTCATGATTGAACCGAGCAAATCATCGCTATCGCCCAGATCGGTTGCACAGGATGTAATACCTTCCCACCATCCATATTCGACACCGGCGTGAAACCCGCCGATTGAGCCACTCACGATAATCGCCAGCGCAGCGCCTAATACCAAAAACAAAGACCAACTTTGTTTGCGCAAGATCAAAGCCGGAAGCGCGAGAATGATAGCAACCAAATGCGGCCAACGTTGCCACATGCACATTTCACAGGGGTATAGGCCAAAGAAATGTTCGCTGATCAATGCTCCGCCAAGCAATGCTGACGGGAGCAATAGGGCAAGCCAGTGAGCGGAATATCTGGACATTATCTATGTCCTAATTTTTGGCAACTGTGGTTTTCTTCTTGGCCGCCTCGTTCATCGCCACTTTCAAACCATCCGGACCAAGCCGGCTAATAGTTTTCAAAGCATAGTCCATCTGGAAGTCTTCAACACCTTGTTCTTTCAGCTCTTCAGATGTTTGGGTGAAACGCGGATCATCCTTAGTATCCTCCTCGAGCACGTCATCTTCGAGTTTCACTTCATTCACTAAGTGGCGACGAAGGTCTGCCTCACGGAAACGTGGACGCGTTTTATAATCTGGGTCTGAAAGTTGCGGCACGGTAATGTCCGGCTCGATGCCGCCTTCCTGTACCGATTTGCCAGACGGCGTATAATAGCGCGCAGTGGTCAACCGGAGAGCCGAAGTATTGGATAGTGGCAACAAAGTTTGCACCGAACCTTTACCAAAGCTGCGTTCGCCCATGACCAAGCCGCGATGGTGGTCCTGTAACGCGCCAGCAACAATTTCAGAGGCAGAAGCAGAACCAGCGTCAATCAACACGATGACCGGAAGACCCTGTGCCGCATCGCCGCTCTTGGCAAAATAGCGCTCAATGTCGGATTTTTCACGGCCCCGCTGCGAAACAATCTCGCCGCGAGTAAGGAACACATCGGACACGGCCACGGCTTCATCCAACAAACCACCGGGATTAGAACGCATGTCCAAAATATAACCCAATGGTTTCTTACCGAGCGATTGATCGATGCCAACGATGGCAGCTTTTACATCGGCACCCACATCGGCAGAGAAGCTGTTCAAGCTGATCACGCCAATATTATCCTTCACTTCCCAAGTGACCGGTTTCAGATCAATAATTGCCCGTTTCATCGACACGTCAAACGGCTTGTCGCGGCCCGGACGCACAATTGTCAGTCCAATATCTGTACCGGGTGCACCGCGCATTTCCTCAACCGCCTCATCCAGCGTGCCGCCGTAAATAAGCTCTCCATCAATATGCGTAATATAGTCGCCGGCTTTAACGCCCGCTTTGTCTGCTGGTGTATCCTTAAACGGCGCAATCACTTTCACCGCGCCGTCCTCCATCGTCACTGAAAGACCAAGACCGCCATAGTTACCGTCAGTCTGTGTCCGCAGATTATCAAAATCACGAGCATCAAGGAAACTGCTATGTGGATCGAGGCTGGCCAGCATCCCATCAATAGCGCCCTTAATCAGGTCGGCATCACTCACGTCATCGACATAATCATTCCGCACTCGGTCGAACACGCTCATGAAATGTTCCATCTCACGATAGGTTTCAGCATCGACAGCCGACAACGCAGAAGTGGTGGCGGGCACCATTGATAGCGTCAAAACAACGGCAGCGGCTTGCAAAATGGGCTTTTTCATGGGTTCGGTCCTGTGAATCCTAATATGCGTTAAATATAAGCTGGAATGCGGCCTAAAGCCAAGCACCTTAACCAAAAATGACGATCTGCTTCTGCAAACAGCATTTTTTGTCGAGTATCAGCCAATCAGTGCAGCGATATCAATCGGCCTGCCATTGCGGCGTAACTCAACTGTCACGGTTGGATCCTCCGGCCCGGAACGCCCCACTGGCGATCCTTGTACGACATTGTTACCAACCTCAACACTGGCCGTGGCCATGTTTGTAATCAGACTTGTCCAACCCTGTTCATGCTCAATGATGATTATATTGCCATAACCGCGATAGCGTCCAGAATACGCAATTCTGCCAGCCGCCGGGGCAACAATTTGAGCATCCGGCTGCACAGCGATCGTAAGGCCGCGTGACCGAAAACCACTTTCCGATATTTCTCCAAGGCCCGTTATGATATCCCCGATCACCGGAAGCCGATAGGCATTTGCAACATCAGAACCGCCGACTAAACCGGCAACCGCAGGATCCTGTCCCTGACTGGGTCGTAATAGAGGCCCATCCAATTCAGCCAAGGATTCCCGGACCGCTCCGCTTTCGCGTATTTGATCCATCAAATCCAATATATCTCGGGCCTCTTCACCCAAAGCCAAAGCACGCTCTTCTTCCAATCCGGCATCGCCGCTAAACTGTGATGCGGAAATGCGTTCATTTGCCGCAAGGCTGGCCAGTTGCTGGCGGCGATCATTAAGACGTTCTTGGCTTTCGTTGAGTGATGCGATTGCCCGATTGGCTTGGATGCGCAACTTCTCGCCTTGCTCAACCTCTTGGCGCAGACTGGCGGTACGTTCCTGAATCTCCGGCATTATCGCCGACATGAGCGAACGGATATAGACAATTTCATCGAGCGAGCGCGGTTCGACCAATGCCAGCGCCGTTGGCTTGCGCGTCATCATTTGCAGGGCAGCAGTGAGGCGCAAAACTGGCTCCTGCTTTTCCGCCAATCGTGCCTGTTGCTGTTGTTGTAGCCGCTGGACAATAGCAATCCGGGCACGTGCCGCCTGAATATCGGCTTCGGCGCCCTGTATGCGGGCCGCGAGCGAAGCCGCCTGACTAGAAATGCGGTCGGCTTCGTTGGTCGCTGCTTCTGCCTGTCGGCGCAAGGCATCTCCGCGCTGTCTAGAGCGCTCTGATTGTTCGCGAGCGGTGGTTAGAGAACGCTGCTGTTCTGAAAGGGAGGGGCCGGGAGTCTGGGCAGGTAGAGCTGCTGCTACGAGCGCCCCTGCAACAACCAGAGTTAGTGAGCCAATGATAATCCGCAGCATCTATCACCCTTCCCGATGATAGGGGTGGCCAGCGATGATCGCCGTCGCCCGGAATAGTTGTTCAGCCAGCATAGCGCGGGCCATCATATGCGGCCAAGTCGCTTTGCCAAAGGAGAAAAACAGATCAGCGTTTGCGCGCTCTTCACTACTTAACCCATCGGCGGCGCCAATTAGAAATCGAGTTTCCCGTGCACCATCATCGCGCCAACGAGAAAGCTGCTCAGCAAATTTCTTTGAAGTCCAATTTTCACCGGTTTCATCCATCGCGATGATTTTGGTTTCGCCATCAATTTTGGGCATCTTACCACCCTGATCAGGCAGTTCGCTTACTTTAGTATCCCATTTGATCCGCTTCAAATAACGATCAACCAGATCTGCCTCGGGGCTGCGGCCTATTTTTCCGCGTGCGACAATATGCAATTTCATCGCCTGTTTCCGTCAACCCGTACTTAGGCTTCCGCAGCCTCTGACGGCTCAGCATCGTCATCTTCATCGACAGTCCACATGCGTTCTAGGTTATAAAAACTGCGTACCTCAGGACGGAAAAGATGGATAATCACATCTCCGGCGTCAATCAGGACCCAGTCCGCATTGGCCAAACCTTCGATCCGCGCGCTGCCACCAGCCTGCTTGATCCGCTCAGCCAATTTCTGGGCGATAGACGCCACTTGGCGAGTCGAACGCCCCTCGGCGATCACCATATGGTCAGCAATATTGCTTTTCCCATCCAGCGGGATGGAAATAATGTCCTGTGCCTGATCATCATCGAGCGATTTCATGACAAGAGCATGCAAGGCTTCAGATTCCGCTTTTCCGGATTCGGAATCGGCAGATTTCAGGTTTTTTACTTTCGATTCTTTCAACTCAAGTCCTAGTCTTCTGAGCAAAGCAATTTATGGGTCACTGCATCACGTACGCAGCGATTATCATATTGCTGATGCCAATGGGGCTGGGCCATCCGAAGTGCGGTGGCCGAGCGAGGGTCGGAACGATAGCGCAAAAATGTCAGCGCTGGCGTACTCCAATTTGTCCAGTTTCCGCGCTGGCTTGCGGGATGGACGAATCGCCGGAGCCAGGCCATTGCGGGTGCCGCAAAAGCATCGTCATCATAGCCGGGTCTGGAAATAACTGCAATCGGCAATAGTCGCGCGATTTTTCGCCAGTCTTTCCAACGATGAAACTGCGCCAAATTATCCGCTCCCATGATCCAGACAAAATTCCGTTTGGGGTATTTTCGGACCAATGCGAGCAACGTATTGTATGTGTAACGCGTACCTAATTGTTGTTCGATTGCAGTGGGTTGGATTGTAGATCGCCGCGCCATTTTTTGTGCAGAGGCGAGCCGCGCATGCAGCGATGCCATGTCCTTCGCACCGTCTTTTAAAGGATTGCCCGGCGATACCAGCCACCAGAATTCATCCAGCTCCAGTTCCTGCATCGCGAAAAGACTGATCGACCGATGCGCGCCATGGGCAGGGTTGAAGGACCCGCCAAGAAGGCCTGTGGTTATCATGACAGGCTTGGCCAGGCTTTCCAGGTGCCGACTGCGTAAAATAGGCCATAGACAAATACTATGAGCGAACTCCAGACCGCAAAACCGTTTACTTTTTCGGAGACAAATATCAACATCGGGAACAGCACCAGTCCGCGCAGCAGATATACCGCACAGATCGCGATCAAGCCAGTGCGCAGCAGCGGCGGTTTCCACACCAAGCCAGCCCCGGCAAACGCGAAATAGGCCCATGCCGCCAGTATCAACGCAATACCCAATGTAATAATCATGGGGCGTAACATGCCTTGCTCTGCCATTTTCGCCATATCTTCACCAGCTCCGAAGAACCGATACCAGTCCGGTCCACCAATGATCACACCGATGTGCAGGATGCTGGCGATCAGACTTAACACACCGCCTATGATGAGCAATTTTTGACCCAAAGCGATTGATGCTTCCATCAGGGGCGGACCTGACCTGTGCCCCGGACAACCCATTTGTAAGTGGTCAGTCCTTCGAGCGCGACCGGCCCGCGCGCATGCAGGCGTCCAGTGGAAATTCCAATCTCCGCGCCCAGTCCAAATTCGCCGCCATCGGCAAATTGACTGGAAGTATTATGCATCACGATGGCGCTATCAGCGCGGAGGATAAATGCTTCGGCTTCGGCCTGATCTTCGGTCACAATCACGTCCGTATGGTTGGAACCATATTGGGCAATATGCGTCAGTGCTTCATCCAATCCGTGCACCATGCGCACCGATATGATTGGTTCAAGATACTCGGTACCCCAATCCTCTTCCGTCGCTTCGACGGTGCGCGGATCGAGTTCCATAATCATGGCATCGCCGCGTATTTCGCAGCCATTGTCCAGCAACGCTCGCAGAAGCGGTCCGGGCGCAGGATAATCCTGATCAATCAGCAATGTTTCCATCGCTCCGCAAATACCAGTGCGTCGCATCTTGGCATTCACAGCGATTGCTATTGCCTTGTCCTGATCAGCGTCTTTGCCGACAAAGGTATGACAAACCCCATCGAGATGCGCGAGCACCGGCACTCGAGCCTCTTCTTGCACGCGCTTGACCAGCGATTTTCCGCCGCGCGGAATAACCATGTCGATCAAGCCATCCGCCTTCAACAACGCGCCAACGGCTTCGCGATCTGTAGTATGGACGAATTGCATTACCTCTTCGGACAAACCCGTTTCTCTTAAGCCGGCAATCATCGCTTGGTGAATTGCACGATTGCTTTCGATCGCTTCAGAGCCGCCGCGCAGGATAACAGCATTGCCGCTGCGCAAACCCAGTGCAGCCGCATCGGCCGTCACATTGGGACGGCTTTCATAAATGATGCCGATCACGCCTAACGGTACGCGCACCCGTTCCATGATCAGGCCATTGGGTTGTTGATTGCGATCAATGATGGAACCAACAGGATCCGGTAAATCGGCGACATTCTCGACCGCTTGGGCAATCGCCTCCAATCGCTCCTTGTTGATCATCAGCCGGTCAAGCATGGCATCGCTTAAGCCTCGGTCTTGACCGTTTTCCATGTCTTTTTCGTTGGCTATCAATATTTGCGCTGCATCTGCGCGCAAACTCTTTGCCGACGCACGCAATGCAGCCGCTTTCTCGGCGTCGCTCGCCTCAGCAATCTGCACAAAAGCCGCCCGTGCTTTCTGGCCCATGTCGGCAATAAGTTGTTGATAATCGGTCATGCGGCGCTGCTAGCACGATCCTCGCGTCAACTTAACCCTCAATCAACAGCACCGTTGGCAACATGAATAGGAACAAATGTAACAAACGACTCGCAAAAATCAGGGAAAATGCGGTTAATTAACTATGAATATGTCAACTCATCGCATGACTCGTTCGATTCATCACGAGTCAAACTGTTGCGATTCGCAACCTTATGACCCTTCTGCTAGCCGAAATACGGGATTAGTAAAAAAATAACGGCGGGTCATGCACAATAACGATACCAAACCAGGGCTTCTCGCCCGGTTGGACCATATGTTTACAGATCGTGAGTTTTTCATGCGATCTCACGGACAGGTCCGGTTTCTAAAATTTTCAGCCACATTGCAAAAACGGATTGCGGGGGCAATTGTTGCCGTGCTTGGCATATGGCTGGTGATCACATTGGCGATGACGGTGAATCAGCTAACAGTATCCAGCGAACGCATGGCGCTAGCGGAAAAAGAAGCACAGTTGAACAGCACGGAAACCCGTGTTGCAGCCTATAAAGACTCGATAGACGATGTGGCGGCCGACCTGAATGACCGTCAAAATGTACTCGATCAGATTACTAAGCAGTTTATTGGCGAAGAGGGCACTCAGCCCATCGCTGCGGAAAGCGAAACGCTTACCACGGACGAAAAAACTCTTCTCGAAAACACCAAGAAGATTAGTGCAGCCTTCCCGGCAGCCAGCGAGCTAGCAAAATTTGAAGCGCGCCAATTGGCATTTGCAAAAAGACTGACCCGCGCCGCTCAAAAGCGCACGGAAGAGGCAGAAATGGCGATTCGCAATTTCGGGCTTAATCCCGACAAGCTATCAGCCAATCTGGGATCCGGTGCCGCAATGGGTGGTCCGCTTATCCCGCTTTTCGAAGGTGATGATGACATTCACCCAACCCTGGAGCGCCTGAGCAATGCCTTACAACGCATGGATGCTCTAGAGCGGACATTGCTAGCCATTCCATCGGCTATGCCGGCCAATATAGCCAATATGTCTAGTAATTATGGCTATCGTCGTGACCCGTTTACCGGCGGCGGCGCAATGCATAATGGCATCGACTTTAAAGGCCCGCATGGTGAACCAATCCTGGCTGCGGCGAGCGGCACCGTAACCCATGCAGGGTGGCAATCCGGATATGGTAAAACGGTGGAAATCACACATGGTAATGGTTTGATGACTCGATACGCGCATCTATCGCGGATCAAGGTGACCACTGGTCAGGAAGTGCAACAGGGATTACAAGTGGGGGCAATGGGAAGTACGGGACGTTCGACCGGAACGCATCTTCATTTCGAAGTGCGGCTAAACGGAAGAGCAATTAACCCCCGGCCATTTTTGGAGACGAATTCAGATGTTCTCAAAGTCAAAGCCAACGCACGACAGCGTGCCAAAACCAACGCAGAGAAGTCAGGCACCAGCCGTGGCTAGATCCAACGGTAGCAGCGGCTCAAGTTTTTCGATTATCGGAGACGGAATAACCATTACCGGTAATATCGACTCGACCGTGGACCTGCATATTGATGGCGAAGTGATTGGCGATATTAAATGCCTGTCCTTGGTTCAGGGCCCGTCCAGCAAAATTCAAGGTGCTATTACGGCCCAGAATGCCAGCCTGTCCGGTTCAGTCGAAGGGTCTATCGATGCAGGCGATCTGGTGATCTCCTCAAGCGCTCGTATTGGCGGCGACGTGACCTATGAAAATGTCACCATTGAGCAAGGTGGACATGTCGACGGCAAGTTCAAACATAAGAGCTCGAAAAGCCCGAATCTGGCAAAGTCGACCGTGAACAAGGCCGAAATGGCCATCCCGCTCGAACTGACGAACGGTGACAAAGCGGCTTAATTTCTAGGCGCCTGCCTGCGATAACTTAGTGCTTCGGCAACATGGATGCGGTTGATATTTTCCATTCTGGCTAAATCAGCAATGGTGCGCGCTACTCTTAGCACGCGCGTATAACCACGCGCGGTTAGCCGCATTACGTCAGCTGCCTGCGCCAATAATGCACGTCCGGCGTCATCTGGTGTCGCATATTTTTCCAGTGCGTCACCATCAATCTCGGTATTGGTTCGGGCCGACAGATCAATGTAACGGTCGCGTTGGATATTGCGCGCTCTTGCTACTCTGGCCGCCACAATTTCGGAGCCTTCCGCTGGCGGCGGCATTGTAAGATCACTGGCGGACAAAGCCTCGACCTCGATATGCAAGTCAATGCGATCCAAAAGCGGTCCCGATACCTTCGCCTGATAATCCGCTGCGCATTTCGGCGCACGGGAACAAGCCAAAGCGGCATCTCCCAAATGGCCACATCGACAGGGGTTCATGGCGGCTATCATCTGCACTCGTGCAGGAAAAGTCACATGCGCATTGGCGCGCGCCACACTAACTTCTCCGCTCTCCAAAGGTTGCCGAAGCGAATCCAGAACGGATCGCTGGAACTCCGGCAATTCATCCAGAAACAACACCCCTAAATGTGCCAGACTAACCTCACCTGGCTTCACCTTTAGCCCGCCGCCAACCAGAGCGGCCATAGATGCGCTATGGTGGGGTGCACGGAACGGACGTTCACGGCTCATCTGCCCGCCCTCCAATGTCCCTGCAACCGAGGCCACCATGGAGACTTCCAGTGCCTCGGCTGGAGAAAGAGGCGGTAATATTCCTGGCAAACAAGAAGCGAGAAGAGATTTACCGGAACCAGGCGGTCCATTCATTAGTAGATTATGTCCACCCGCTGCTGCTATTTCCAACGCGCGCTTCGCCGTCTCCTGGCCTTTCACATCCTTCAGATTTGGTCCGTATTTGGGTTCTGGTGCATCGCCCGTTTCCGGCGGGGCCAGTATCGACTGCCCCTTGAAATGATTAAGCAAGGATAACAGGTCTTTTGGAGCCAGCACTTCAACATCGCCCGCCCATGCCGCTTCCGAACCTTGCAGGGCGGGACAAATCAAACCGAGTTCTTCTCCCGAAGCATGAAGTGCAGCCAATAAAACACCTGGTGTTTCTGCTAACCGTCCATCTAGCGACAATTCCCCGACCACTATATAACCGGCCAATGTCTCTGCATCGATAATTCCCATCGCTCCCAGCAAAGCCAGTGCGATGGGTAGATCATAGTGCGATCCCTCTTTCGGTAAATCTGCCGGAGAGAGGTTTATCGTGATCCGCTTAGGTGGCAGCGACAATCCCATTGACGCTATTGCGGCACGGACCCGTTCCCGGCTTTCGGCCACCGCCTTGTCCGGCAAGCCAACCACGTTAAATGCTGGTAAACCGGGTGCCACCTGACATTGCACCTCTACGCCTCGTGCTTCCAACCCCAAATATGCCACGGTCTGGACCAATGCTACCATGATGATCCGCCAGATTTCATACGAGCAACATTGGCAAGCGTATGAATCAGAGTCGAGCGGCATGGCGCCACTGGCCGGAAGGGTCAAAACCAGTCTAAAGGCCGCGCGTGCAGTGGTTAACGCCGCGCCAACCAGCCAAAGTTACGATTTTCAAACGGCTTGCGGTGCAAAACTCTGAGCATGTTGAGGGACAACGAAATTTTGGCTGGGAGTCAGGAAGATGAAAAAGGCAGCTTCGGCGGCCTGTTCATCGGTGCGTTCTTCCTCCTTGCACTCATCCTGGCTCCCGCCAATCCCGCCAATGCGTCCGGCAGCTATACCGTTACCGAAACGGTTGAGACGATTGAATATGCAATTGTCGAACCCGGTGGGTATGCATCTTCATATGCACCGCCATCGGCTGTTTTGGGCGAATATGGTCCGTTTCGTGTTGTCGCTCCTTACAAAGCCGAAATGGTTGGCACGGTGGATAGCTATACACCGCAACAGTTTCGTCAGATGATGCAGCGTTTCCCCGGTATCAAACGGATCGAGATGATTGATTGCGATGGTTCGGTTGATGAAGAGGCCAATCTCACCCTCGCACGGATGATTCGCCGCGCTGGCATCAGCACGCATGTGCCCGCCAATGGTTCGGTTCGCTCTGGCGCGGTTGAGCTTTTCTTGTCTGGCGTGACCAACACCGCCGATCCAGGCGCGGAATTTGTGGTACATAGCTGGATGGACGAAGACGGGTTGGAGGCCAATGACTATCCGCCAACCGATCCGGTTCATGCTGAATATTTGGACTATTATCAGGAAATGGGTGTTCCCGCAGACAAAGCACGTGCATTTTACGCCCTAACCAACAGCGTTCCATTCTCTGGTCAACTGCGGCTTTCCCGTAACGATCTGGCACAATATTCACTGCTGCAATAGCGAACGTTCACATTCCAGCCATCAAAGCCTGATTATCGACCAGTTGCACCAACGGATCGACCGAAAGGCTTGTGGGGAATCCCCGAACCCACCATGTTTACAGAGTGATGGACGAAAAACAGAAAAAAAGGCGTAGGCGATATACCTCGGGTTCGCGGTTTGCCCTGTCTGTACTCGGTGTCATATTGATCCTGATATCGCCGATTATCGGCGCGATTCCCGGGCCAGGCTTTATAATCCTGTTCCCAATCGGTCTGGCGCTGGTTCTGCATAACTCTCTTTTTGCGAAGAAACGCTATGTGCACTTCAAGCGTCGCTTTCCAAAATATGGACAATGGACCGATTGGGTCATGCGGCGTCCGCGTCACAAAACACTTCCGGACGATTTTGAGCTGCCTATCTTTGGCAAAGTGAAAACCGGCAATAAAAAGGAAAAGCCGGCGCGCTGACGCTTGACTTTCAGCGATTCTCCACCTAATCGCTCCCATCAACAAGTGGTCGCGGCTTTGCGCGGCCTTTTTTATCGACATTTGATTTAGGATTTTCGCGATGAAGCGCACATTTCAACCAAGCCGACTCGTTCGCAAACGGCGCCATGGTTTCCGCGCCCGCAAAGCCACTGTTGGAGGCCGCAAAGTGCTGGCTGCCCGCCGTGCCCGTGGCCGCAAAACACTCTCTGCCTAAAACGGACAGTTCCGTTAACGTCGAGCCTTCAGAACTGCTCGACTCCCAAAGCATAGAGCCCGCAACTTCCCAAAAACCGATTTCAGTGATTCGCAAGCGGCCCGACTTTGTCGCAGCCAATCGCGGCAAACGTTTCGTGTCGCCAGGGTTCGTTCTTTTGATTCACAAACGCCGTAACGGACATGCCGCTGACCATCAGGCGGTTCGCTTCGGCATCACCGTGACCAAGAAAATTGGCAATGCCGTTGTCCGCAACCGGATGAAGCGTCGGTTTCGCGCTTTGATTTCCGATATTCTCCCCAAATATGGACTTGATGGTGCGGATCATATTTTAATTGGCCGCAAACAGGACAAAGGGCCGGCTTTTGGCGCTATGCAGGCTGATCTGGAAAAGGGCCTGAAACATTTGGCGAAGAAGTTCTAGGCAATGCTGAAACCAGTTTTCATCTTCTTTGTGCGCTGTTGGCAATGGGGGCCGTCACGGATTTTGCCACCGACTTGCCGGTTTCAACCTACCTGCTCGGCCTATACTATCGAAGCGATTGAAAAACATGGTGCGATTAGGGGTAGCTGGTTGGGTGCGAAACGGCTATTGCGCTGCCATCCTTGGGGTGGCTCGGGTTACGACCCGGTTCCCTGAATAAAGGTGGCATCGGCATCGCGTCATTCCTACATGAAACAAAGAGCAAAACAGGGACAGTTTAGTGGACGATAAGCGTAATATTATCATGGCAGTGCTGCTCACCGGCATTATCCTGTTTGGTTGGCAATATGTCGTGGAATTTGCTTTCCCTGATATGGTACAGACAGAACAGACTGCAGAGCAGACCACAACCACTAAGGCGCAGGCCGCCAATGGCGATGCACCAACTGTTTCGACAGCGCCGGGAACTTCTTCGATTGCCACTGAGGTTGCAGGAACCGCCATAAGCCTTCCCAAAGCATTGAAAGCCAGTCCGCGCATTGCCATTGAAACGCCGCGGGTGAACGGATCGATCAATTTGAAAGGCGCTCGCCTTGATGACCTGACCTTGACTGATCATCGCACTAGTCAAGATAAAGACAGCCCGCCGGTTCGGCTATTCGCACCATCGGGTACGAAAGATGCTTATTTCAGCCGCTTCGGCTGGGCCGCAGATGGCGTTGCCGTCCCGGATAATGATACCATATGGGCTGCTGACGTTGGTAAGCTAACACCCACCACGCCGGTAACGCTGAGCTGGAGCAATGAAACCGGTCAGACTTATGCTATCACCTATTCGATTGACGAAAACTATCTGATTACCGCAGAACAAAACGTCACAAATAACGGCGAAGCACCGGTTGCTCTGAACCCTTTTGGCTTGCTCAGTAGGGTGCGCGATCTCGAAAATCTTCCGGCATCCGAACAAAGCAGTTGGACCATCAGACTAGGTCCGATGGGTGTTTTCGAAGACGTTGCCAATTTCGACTATGACTATGAAGATGTTGCCGAAGCCGGTGCAAACGGAGTCACCGTCGATGCAGACAAGGGCTGGATCGGCTTTACGGATCGCTATTGGCTGGGCGCATTGATTCCCGAAACCACAGCGAAAGTTGATGCCAAATTTCGCTCTGGCGGCAACAATATCTATCAAGCTCAGGTGGCTGGCGAAAATGCCGAGATCATTGCACCGGGCAAAATATTACAAACTACTACCCGTATATTTGCTGGCGCTAAGGAAACGACCCTGCTCGATACCTATAAAGAGCAATATAATATTCCATTGCTTGATCGCGCAGTTGATTGGGGCTGGTTTTACTGGTTTGAAAAACCGCTTTTCTATATGCTCGATTGGTTGTTCAAACAGGTCGGGAACTTCGGTGTTGCCATCATCCTGATGACCTTTGTTGTTCGCGGTATCATGTTCCCGATTGCCCAAAAGCAATTTGCCAGCATGGCACAAATGCGGGCTGTCCAACCAAAAATGAAGAAAATTCAGGAGCGCTTCAAGGAAGACAAGCAAAAGCAACAGCAAGAAATCATGAAGCTGTACAAGGATGAGAAAGTTAATCCGCTAGCCGGTTGTCTTCCCATTTTCCTGCAAATTCCAATCTTCTTTGCACTCTACAAGGTGTTGATGCTGTCGATTGAAATGCGTCATCAGCCTTTCGCACTTTGGATTCAGGATTTGAGCGCGCCCGATCCGATGACGCCGGTCAACCTGTTTGGACTATTGCCCTTTGATCCACCGTCCTTCTTAGCAGTCGGAATCTTGCCAATCCTGATGGGCATCACCATGCACCTTCAGTTCAAGCTCAATCCGGCCCCGATGGAAGAAATGCAGAAGCAGATTTTTGCCATCATGCCGTGGATATTGGTGTTCATCATGGCACCATTTGCAGCAGGTTTGCAGCTATATTGGACCGTTTCCAACATCCTCACCATTGCCCAACAAAAATGGCTCTACTCACGCCATCCACAGTTGAAGGAACAGGCCGCGAAGGAAGCAGAAGAAAAGGCGAAAGAAGCTGAGGCAGAAGCCAAAGGGTAGGATGTGGAACCGCTCCATCCAAAACTATTTTCGGGACCGATCTCGTTCCTGAAATCAGCGCCCGAGCTGCAGTTTCTGCCAGATGCTGATGTGCCAGAGATCGCGTTTGCCGGTCGATCCAATGTCGGCAAGTCATCTTTGATCAATGCCCTATGCGGACGTAACGGACTGGCGCGGACATCGAATACGCCAGGTCGCACACAGGAACTTAATTTCTTTGATATCGGGCCAATCAATGATGGCCGAAAGCCGATATTTCGAATTTGCGATATGCCCGGCTATGGCTATGCCAAGGCCCCACCCAAGACGGTCAAAAAATGGCGGTTCCTGATTAACGATTATCTGCGCGGACGGGCGGTTTTAAAGCGCAGCTTTGTCCTCATTGACTCTCGCCATGGGATCAAACCGGTCGACGAAGAAGTGATGACCATGCTGGATGAGGCAGCAGTGAGTTACCGGATCGTGATGACCAAGACAGACAAGGTTAAATCGGCTGAGCTCGAAAAGACCAAAGCCAAGGTTGCGGAAATGGCCAAGAAACACCCGGCAGCCCATCCTGAGTTGATCCTGACATCTTCCGAGAAAAAGCACGGTATTGATGAATTGCGCATGGCCGTTCTGGACGCGGTACAAATTTAGCGACGTCTATCCGATACAGATTCGCGCTTTCGCTATAATGACGAGTAAGCTAAGCTACCCAAATGAAACTGATAATCGGAAATAAAGCCTATTCCAGCTGGTCAATGCGCGGCTGGCTTGCATGCAAACAATCCGGGCTTTCTTTCGAAGAGCTAACCGTCCCGCTTTACGGTGAAGATTGGGACGATGTCCGGGTTGGTGAGAATTTTGCTCCCTCCGGCGGCAAGGTACCCATCCTATGGGACAATGAAACCGTCATCTGGGACAGTCTGGCGATCATCGACTGGCTAGCGGACAAGACGCACCGGGATCGTTTCTGGCCCAAGGATGAAACCGCTCGCGGTATGGCGCGATCAATGGTGGCCGAAATGCACAGCAGTTTTATGGCTTTGCGTAAAAGCTGCCCGATGAATACGCGTAAACAATATCAGGGCCTTCAATTTGATGAGGCCGTGGTACAGGATGCAGATCGTATCCTGCGCTTATGGGCTGAAGCCCGTGCGCGGTTTGCCAAGAGCGGACCTTATCTATTTGGCACCTATGGCGCAGCGGATATTATGTATGCACCGATCGTTTCCCGTTTCCTGACTTATGGTTTTGAACTTCCTGGGTTTGCTCAAGCCTATATGCAGACGATATTGGAGCATGAATGGACCGCTCAATGGATGGAAGCTGCCGAAGAGGAGCCATGGGTGATCGAGAAGTTTGATGCCGCCGGCAAAGCCGAAACCTAATCAGTATATATGACTCAAAACAGTGCCTTAGAACTTGCCAAGCGCCTGATCGCGCATCCCAGCATCACACCTGCCACCGGCAGCGTATTTGGCGAATTGGAATCGATGCTTGACCCTTTAGGGTTTGAAGTCACCCGATTCATCGCCGGTGAAGCGCCCGATGGTCCGGTGGAAAACCTCTTCGCCATCCGCAGAGGAACAGAGAATCAACCGCATTTTTCCTTTGCTGGCCATCTTGATGTGGTGCCGCCCGGTGTGGGTTGGGAGAGCAATCCATTTGAACCCGAAGAACGCGGTGATCTGCTATATGGGCGCGGCGCGGTTGATATGAAGGGAAGCATCGCTGCCTATGTCGCAGCGCTGCAAGTCTTGCCCCATGATATCGGCACAATCAGTCTAATCATTACGGGCGATGAAGAAGGTCCGGCACGTTTTGGTACCGTTGCCTTGATGGCGTGGATGGCTGAACGGGATATCAAACCGGACCTTTGTCTGGTTGGTGAACCAACGTCAGTAAACCGCTTAGGCGATATGATGAAGATAGGCCGACGTGGTTCGGTCAATATGTGGATCACCGTCAACGGGACGCAGGGCCATGTTGCCTATCCGCACAATGCAGACAATCCGATCACCAAGCTTGGTAAGATACTGAGCGAAATAGACGAACTGGAACTTGATCAAGGCACAGACTGGTTTCAGCCGAGTAACATAGAATTTACCGAAATCACCGCACCCAATCCGGCTCATAATGTTATCCCGGCGCAAGCAAAGGCACGGTTGTCGATCCGGTTTAATGACCGTCATAGCGGGGCAAGCCTGTCTGATTTGATCCGAGAAATTGTTGAAAGACATGGCGGGGAACTTGATCCGATTATTTCGGGTGAGCCATTTTTGACCCCACCGGGAGAGTTTTCAGACCTGCTCAGCACAGCTATAAAAAGCGCCACAGGTGTCGACCCGGAACTGAGTACCAGTGGCGGTACATCCGATGCGCGGTTCCTTTCCAAAATATGCCCAGTAATCGAATTCGGTCTGTGCAACGCCACCATGCACAAGGTCGATGAGGCGGTTGCGATAGAAGACCTGAAAACCCTGACCAAAATTTACGAGCATTTTACGCTGCTCGCGATAGCTTAATTCCACCGACATTCCGGGAGAGCACATGATGAAATACACCTTCCTCGCAATGATCGTTGCCACCTTCGCCATTTCTGGAGTTAAGGCTGAGACCATTATTCTCAAAGCTGCGGCAATGGTTGACGTGGAAAACGGAACCATCGTCGCCAATCCCCATATCACTATCGCCGACGGCATTATCCAATCGGTCTCATCGTCTGCTCCCGATGATAGCGGCGATGCTCAGATCATTGATCTCGGCACAAAAACCATCCTCCCCGGTCTGGTGGACATGCATGTGCACTTCACCGGCAAAGCCACCGACCAGGGATATCGTAGACTAGTTATCTCTCACGAACGCGCTGCGATTACAGGGGTGGTGAATGCGCGTAAAACGCTCATGGCCGGTATCACAACTGCTCGCAATGTCGGCGCACCAAGCTATTCTGATGTGGCTCTTCGCGATGCTATCAACGAAGGTGATGTGCCGGGCCCACGGATGTTTGTTTCGGGACCATCCATTGGTATTACCGGCGGGCATTGCAGTGACAATAACTTGCTGCCCGAAGAATATGGCATTGTCGGCGAAGGCGTTGCCGACGGTCCCTGGGCAGCCCGAACAAAGGTTCGCCGCCATATCAAATATGGTGTGGATCTCATCAAAACCTGTTCCACCGGCGGGGTTCTTTCCAAAGGTACGCAAGTAGGTGCGCCTCAATATACAGTCGAAGAATTGACCGCTCTTACCGAGGAAGCGCATAGCCATGGACGCAAGGTTGCATCCCATGCCCATGGTGCAGAAGGTATCATCAACGCGCTGAAAGCCGGCGTGGATACTATCGAGCATGCCAGCTTCATCTCGGATGAAGGGATTGCCATGGCCAAGCGACAGGGCACCTATTTGTCGATGGATATCTACAATACCGAATATATTCTTGGTGAGGGAGAGAAAGCCGGGTTTCTGGAAGAAAGCCTGGCCAAGGAACGCATGACCGGTGCGACCCAAAGGGAAAGTTTCCGCCGTGCACATCAAGCCGGTGTTAAAATGGTGATGGGCACTGATGCCGGTGTTTATCCCCATGGCGACAATATGAAACAGTTATCGCGTATGGTCCGCTTTGGTATGACCCCAGCAGAGGCCCTCCGCGCTGCGACATTGAACGCCGCCGATGCGTTGGGCCAAAAAGGAAAGTTCGGAAAAATTGCTCCAGGTATGGCAGCAGATATCATTGCGGTAAGCGACAATCCGTTGAGCGATATTACAACATTGGAAACAGTACCATTTGTGATGAAAGACGGCGTCGTCTACAAATCTGAATAGAGGTTACCGCCTGCGCCGCAGGATTATGTATAACGCGCCCGCGCCGCCGTGTCGAGGATGTGCGCGCCGCACAGCAGCGATATTGGACGCATGACGAGAGGCTGCCAGCCAGTCTGATATAGCCGCACGAATTGCACCGCGTCCGCCCTCGCGCCTTCGTTGATCTTCGCTACGCGCTTTGCCGGTGATAAGAAGGATCGCACGGTGGCCCGCAGCAATGCTAAGTTCCAGCGAGCTGTCTAACCGCCCATGCGCAGAAGACAGACTATATCCATGCAGATCAACTGTGACATCTGGATGGATCACACCTTTGGAGATACGGCGATCCCAATTGCCATCCAAGCCTGCCGTTTCGGGAACAGGTTTTTGATCCCTGAGCGGCACAGCTTTGGCTACCCCGCCAAAAGTCGCGGCCGTAATCGGCCCCTTCACTTCGGACAGTCTTTTTTGCACTGGCAGACTATCAATGCGCCTTACACGCCCTTGGTCTAGGGGCTCAACTGTCTCGATAAATTTCTGCCAGAGCGCTTTTTCGCCGGCAGATAGGGGCCGATCGGCCATTTGAGTTACCGTCCAGTCAGTTTGGAAAATGTGCCTTTTGGGAGGAAAACCAAAGCCTGTCCGCGTGAAGACATGCCGCCAGCAATCTGCTTGGCCTCTTCTCCAGTGCCCCAAAAAGTATCAAACCGGTTCGAGCCTTTGATCGCCCCACCGGTATCTTGAGCCACCCAGATACCGTCAGCAATATTATGCTCCATATCAAGGAATACCGGTGCGCCTAGTGGCACAAACATACGATCAGCAGCGACAGAGGTACGGGGAATGACAGGATGTCCCATGGCGCCCAAAGGACCGGGGCCTGTCAGCTCCTGGAAGAAAATATAGCTTTTATTCTCACGCATGATCTTCATGCCTTCGTCTGGATTGGCGCGCAGCCACTCGACGATACCCTGCATATTGGTCTTGCCATCAGCGAGCAGTCCGCGCGCGCGCATCACTCGGCCAATACCGGTATAATCGCGACCATTTTGACCGGCATATCCGATCCGCATGACCCGGCCATCGGGCAGCGCTAGCCGTCCAGAACCCTGAATCTGTAGGAAGAAAAAGTCGATATAATCCTGTGCCCAGCCTATCTCGAGGCCTTTGCCCGCCAGAGCGCCGTCGTCAATCTGACCGCGATCTTCAAACAGGATAAGCTTGTTGCCTTCCACCTTTCCACGAACGCGTTTGTCTTTCAGCTCATTGGAAAACGCGCCTAAATCAACGTCGACTAAATTGGGTGGGCGGCGATAAATTGGCACTTGATAGTTTGCGTTGCGAACACGCGATCCTTGTATCTGCGGTTCAAAATATCCGGTGGCATGGGCCTGTCCGTCACCCACTTGAACCGCTTCAAAATAGCTGATGAAGAAGCGCAAAGCATCATTTTCCTGCCAGCCTTTCGAGGCGTCACAGGCCAGTTGCCAATCTGCCCCTTGCGTCAAGCCGCTTTGATCGACACGGCGAACCAACGAATCGCAACTGGTGCGAAAAGATTGCAGCGCTTTGGTTGCTCTGTTCGGCTTAATAGCGAGCGAAGATATCTGCGGACCCATTGCAATACCGGATCCACTGGCCCGAGTCTGATCCGCTGCCACGCGAACAAGCTTATTCGATGCAACCGCTGCAAGCGCAACATTGAAACGAGATGTGCTATTTGAAGAGTTGGCAGATGGCGCCGGAGTCGATTGCGGTGCGCCTTGCGTCCATTCACCCTCTTGTTGTGAAGAAGCTCCCTTGGCGGGCGCCTCTGGAACCAATGTTAGCGAGCAAGCGCTGAGCAGAATCAGCGCTCCTGAAAACCCCGTTAATTTCATGATTCCGCCCCAGTCCGACTTTCTGATTTGCCCCGTGTGGGAGCTATGCCTCATCGGTTTCGTCAAGCAACCAGTTTGGATCGGCGCTGGAAAGATCACGACTGAATGTCCAGATATCATGAGTTTCTACAGCGTCTGACATAGAACCACCAATTAGATTACCGTCTTTGTCTCTGACCACCGCAGCAATGTCCGAATCAAACAATACGGTGATGCTGGCAACACGACCATTGAGCTCCGCTCCAGAAATCCGTGCATTTTCAACCCGGATTAACTGGTTTTCTAGGACTTCACCTTTTTTTTCGCGATCATCAATTGCCGCAACAAAGCTCTCATAAACATCATCATCGCAGAGTGATTTCAATTCGTCACGATCGCCTTTCCAAAAGGCTTCGAGAATCATTCCATAGGCCGCTTTCGATCCCTCGACGAAACGCGCCACGTCAAAATTACGATCGGCGCCCAAAATTGCCCGCATTCCAGGTTCTGCGGCCTCATCATATACCATGGCCGGTTTTGCCGGAGTTGCTGGCTTGATGTCCGGTACATGTGGTTGCTGGTCGTCGGTCTGCTGCATATCTCGAGCGTGCGGTTCGATTTTCCGGGGCGTATGCTCCTGTTCATGCCCGGTGCGTTTACCGAGAACAGAATATAGACGCAGACCTAGAAAAGCCGCTACCATCGCCAACAGTATAATTTCGATCGTCACAATATATCCAATCTTCTTTCTTTCTTCTGACATAGGACGGAAACGCGCCAGTTTCAAATAGGTTTACGCTTCCCATCGGTAAATTCTTGCCGTTTGACCCGATCACTAGCTAGGAAATTGTGAACCGACGCTTAGCAAGGCACTGATATCGGCATGTTCAACAGCCATTGCACCTCCGGAAATCCCCTGCTAGGCGCGCTGCGAACAGCGCCGCAATAGGCGCCAAATGACGTAATTGATGATTTTCCGAAAGGGCAAGCCAAATGGCAGATGAAGACAACGGCAATGTAACCACCCCAGAAGCAATGGCTAATGGTGCTGACAACCAACCGCAAATTGGCGTGATCCAACAATATGTGAAGGATTTGTCGGTCGAAAACCCCAATGCGCCGGATGTTTATCAGTGGGAAGGACAACCGCAAATCGACGTTCAATTCAACATTGGTTCTTACAAAGTTTCCGATGAAGTCAATGAAGTCGAGCTGAAAATCGAAGTCACCGCCAAGGCTGACCAAGGCGTCGCTTTCGGTGTTGAACTTCTTTATTGCGGCCTGTTCGGTCTTCGTAATGTTTCCGATGAGCAAGCCCATCCGTTTCTGTTTGCTGAAGCGCCGCGTTTGCTCTTCCCATTTGCACGAGCGATTATCTCGGATGCTGTTCGGGATGCCGGTTTCCAACCACTAATGCTCGAGCCGATCGACTTTACCGCGCTCTATATGCAGCAACGTGAAGCACAAGCTGACGGACAAGGCGAAGGCGAGCAACCGATTGGTAACGCTTAAACCTTCCTGCTAGAGAAGCGGGTATGAACCTGCTCAAATCCACTGGAACCATTGCCGGGTTGACCATGGTCAGCCGGATATTTGGATTTGCGCGCGACATATTACTGGCCCGCATATTAGGCGCGGGCGCGGCGGCCGATGCCTGGCAACTGGCTTTTCAGCTACCCAATATCTTCCGCCGGCTATTTGCCGAAGGCGCGTTTTCTGCAGCCTTTGTTCCTCTGTTTAATCGCAAGATGGAAGAAGACGAACAGCGCACGGCGGCACAGAATTTTGCAATCGATGTGCTGTCGGTCTTTGTGCCGATATTGCTGATTTTCTCGGCTATCATGATGTTGATCATGCCGGGGATTATTTGGTTGATTGATGATTTTGGTGAGGGTGGGCGCACCAATGATTTTACAGTCTCGCTGGCACGCATAGCATTTCCCTATCTCACGCTCATCAGCCTCACCACATTGTTCGCGGCGATATTGAACAGCCTCAGCCGGTTTGCCGCCGCGGCTGCTGCACCAATCTTGCTTAATATCTGCTTGATCAGTGCGATGCTCATCGCGGCATTTATCAACAATGGCGAAGATCCAAGGCAAACCGCCTATTTTCTGGCCATAGCGACAGCAACAGCAGGGCTTCTGCAAATGTTGTGGCTCTACTACTGGGCGCGCAAGGCGGGTTTCCGTTTCCCCATTCGCAAGCCCAAGTTTACGCCGGATGTAAAAGAACTAGGCATATTGATCCTCCCGGCCGTGTTTGGCGCAGGTATCTATCAGATCAGCCGCTTCATTGATCTGTTCTTTTTGGGTCGTCTTCCCGAGGGCAGTTTTGCCTTCATGGCCTTTGCTGACCGGTTGAATCAATTGCCGCTGGGCATTATTGGCATTGCCCTGGGCACTGCCATATTGCCCGCGCTCTCTCGCTTCATCGCCAAAGATGATCACGGCGGGGCGCAACGTATTCAATCCAACGCCATTGAACTGGGTATGTTGCTCACCATCCCGGCCGCCATCGCATTATTTGTCGCCGCTGGCCCCTTGGTTTCATCCTTCTATGTCGGTGGCAATTTCACAGCCGAACATGGCCAGACCACGTCAGCTGTGGTCGCGGCGTTGGTCGTCGGTCTACCCGCCTATGTATTGGTGAAGGTTCTGATCCCCGGATTTTTTGCCCGCAAAGATACCAAAACACCAGTCTATACTGCGGGCATATCCCTGCTCATCAATATCGCATTGAATCTCATTCTAATTCCTATTTACGGCATTGTTGGTGTTGCATTGGCGGGCGCCCTGGCAGCTTGGTGCAATTGCGCGATGCTCTATACGATGCTGCATCGACGCGGCCATTTCCATCTGGAATTGTCCTTACTCGGTCGCATCGCCAAGATCACGTTGTCGGCCATCGGCATGGCAGCCGCACTCTATTTTGCCGCGCCCATTGGCGAAGGATTATATGATGGCTCTCTTTGGGAACGGGTCGGATCCATCACCGCTCTGGTCAGCGTCGGCGGTCTGGTCTATGCGGCGCTCGCATGGGTGACGGGCGCCATAGACCGCGACAAGATCACCATGCTGACCAAGAAGAAAGCGGCAGAAGAATCTGCACAAGAAGGACAATAGGACATGCGTACAGTATCGGGCATCCAGCCTACCGGTAATCTCCATCTCGGCAACTATCTGGGCGCGATCAAAAACTGGGTAAAGATGCAGGATGAAATGGAATGCCTGTTCTTCCTCGCCGATTTGCACGCCATAACCGTTCACAACGATCCCGCCGAACTATCGGCAAACTGCCGGGAAATGGCCGCGGCATTGGTCGCCTCAGGCGTTGATCCAGCAAAATCCATTTTGTTCAATCAGGCCCGCGTACCCGGTCATGCCGAGCTTGCCTGGATGCTGATCTGCAACACGCCAATGGGATGGCTCGACCGGATGACGCAGTTCAAGGAAAAATCCGGAAAACATAAACAGCGCGCTTCATTGGGCCTTTATGGCTACCCGGTTCTACAGGCTGCGGATGTGCTCATCTATCAAGCTACACATGTGCCGGTAGGCGAAGATCAGAAACAGCATCTCGAACTGGCCCGCGATATTGCGACCAAGTTTAACAGCGATACCGGTCAGGACGTGTTTACGTTGCCCGAGCCGTTTATCGGCAAAACCGCCGCGCGGATCATGTCTCTGCGTGATGGCAATGCCAAGATGAGCAAGTCTGATCCATCCGATCTATCACGTATCAATATGACCGATGATGATGACACCATTGCCAAGAAGATCAAAAAAGCGCGAACCGATCCCGAGCCGCTACCCGAAAAGCTGGAGGCATTGGAAGGCCGGGCAGAAGCACAGAACCTGATTGGCATCTACGCGGCCTTGGCGGATATGGAACAGCAAACCGTGCTATCTGAATTTTCGGGCAAAGGCTTTGGTGATTTCAAACCTGCGCTCGCCGATCTGGTGGTTAGCAAACTGTCGCCCATCCGCGCACGGTTTGAGGCATTGCGTGAAGATCAAACCGCAATTGATCAGATATTAATCGACGGATCAACACGGGCAAGGGAACTGGGCCAGCCGACCGTGGACGCTAGTTATCAGGCTTTGGGTCTGCTGCGTTAATAATGCTGAGCTGCACCGCCGTCGACGGTGATGGCTTGGCCGGTGATAAAGCTAGCCGCTTGTGAGCCGAGGAAGACAGCAACTTCGCCAATTTCGCGGGCTTCGCCGATCCGGCCCACCGGAATTTGCGCAGCCATGCCGGCCGCGATTTCATCTACGGATTTTCCGGTTGCCGCCGACTGATTGGCGAGAATCTCCTTGATCCGATCGGTATTGGTGAAGCCTGGGCAGACCGTGTTGACCAAAATATTATCGCCCGCCACTTGATTGGCCAACGTCTTCGCCCAACCCAATACGCCCATACGGATGCTGTTGGACAGGGTTAGATTCGGAACCGGTTGTCGGACCCCGGATGAGGATATGTTGATCACCCGCCCCCATTTTTGGGTCCGCATATGCGGCAGGACTTTGCGTGTTAGCCGCACGACCGACATCAAAGTCAGCTGAACAGCCTTTTCCCAAGCCTCATCATCCAACTGTTCAAACAGGCCGGGCGGCGGGCCTCCTGCGTTGTTCACAAGAATGTCTATGCCGCCCAGCTTTTCATTTACCGTTGCGACAAGCCGGTCAATGTCATCCGTTTTGGAGACATCCGCCTGCACAGCCAAACAACCCTGCATTTGCGCAGCAGCGGTATCCAGATTATCCTGTGACCGACCGCAAATCGCAACCTTGGCTCCGCATGAGTGATATCCAAGAGCGGTGGCCAGACCGATGCCCTTACTACCAGCGGTAACCAGAACGGTCTTACCTTCGAGTTTCAGTTCCATCTTTTACGCCTTTGAAATCATGCCACCATCGAGCGGGATGGTTTGACCGACCAACCATGATGAAGCCTCTGAGCATAGATAAAGCGCAGTGCCCGCAATATCCTCCGGCTTACCGGCACGGCCGCGCGGGATTTGAGCCAAAGCAGCCTTGGTCATCGCTTCATTTTCGACAATTTGCTTGGTCATATTGCTCGGAAAGAAACCGGGTGCAATTGCGTTCACATTGATATTCCAGTGCGCCATATCGGTTGCCATATGGGTGGTCAGGTTGATCACACCCGATTTGCTGGCCGTATACGCATAAGTCGGCATACCCGAATTGCGGATGCCGTTGATCGAAGCAATATTGATCACACGCGCCGGATTGTCAGCGGTGGCCGCTGCCTTCATCAGCGGAATAAATTTCTGAGTGGTGAAGAAAATCGACTTGATATTGATATCCATTACTTTGTCCCAGCCGCCTTCGGGAAACTGATCAATCGGAGCAGCCCAATTGGCACCTGCATTGTTGATCAGGATATCCAGTTTGTCTTCCTTTGCACTCACCGCCGCGACAAAGGCTTCGATAGCGTCAACATCGGACATATCGGCCGCGATTGGAATACACTCGCCATATTGGGAAAGCTCTTCGGCCATCGCGTTCAAGCGCTCTTCTTTGCGAGCAGTGATGTAGACCTTTGCGCCATTTTCCAAAAGCCCACGCGCCATCATCGCTCCAATCCCGCTCGATCCTCCGGTTACCACCGCTACTTTACCGCTTACGTCGAACAGGTTTTTCATGCTTGATTCCTCTTTTTAAGACAGGCGCGTCTTGTTTCAGACAGCGGCCGCCATGTCCACGAAAGAAATCAGCGTTGATTTATGTACCGGTTGGCGGCTGGATAAAGACTGGCGCATTTGGTCCTAGCGGAATCTCCAGGCCCACCCAGATCATGATCATCACGAGACCTGCACCCATTAGACCCATCGCATAGGGCAACATCAACGCCGTTAGGTTACCAATACCAAAACCTTTGTTCCAACGCTGACAGAAGATCAGAATCAACGGGAAATAGACCATTAACGGCGTAATGATATTCGTCGCACTATCTCCAACACGATAAGCGGCCGTGGTGGCTTCTGCACTAACACCGATGAGCATCAGCATCGGTACCAAGATTGGTGCGAGCAATGCCCATTTCGCGCTTGCGGAACCAACAAACAGATTCATGATACCAACAAAAATCACCACCAACGCCAACAATATCGGTGCAGGCATATCAAGACTTTGCAACGATTCAGCGCCGTGTACCGCCGAAATCAAACCCAGGTTGGACCAGCTAAACATCGCCACAAAATGCGCCACCATGAAGACGAGGACCAAGAAATAAGCCATGTTGGTCATGCTATCGCTCATCATTTTAACCACATCGCGATGGCTCTTAATGCTGCCAAATCCCAAGCCATAGGCCCATCCCGCAAGCAGGAAGAATATGAAGAATCCGCCCACCAGAGACCGATAAAATGGTGTGAACTGGGCCTCCGCTACCGCGCTCTCATTGACGAGTGGGGTGCCAGGACCGAATAGCATGAACAACCAAAGTGCAATTACACCCGACGCCGCCAATCCGGCATAACGCAGCCCGCGCTTTTCATTTTCATCAAGCAGTCTATTTTGCGCATCATCAACTGAGATCGCATTTTCACCCTCTTTGTCACCGGGGTTAAGCGCACCAGAATAGTCGCCCAAACGCGGTTCAACAATTCGGTCTGTAACAAACCAAATGACCGGTAAGAAAACAAAAGTCATGGCACACATGAAATACCAGTTGCCAGCCATATTAGCTTCCCAACCGACGAAGACAGTTTCGGCGGCTGCTTGTGTGATACCAAACAGCGAGGCATCCAGCTGTGCAGGGAAAAGGTTTGCGGAAAAACCGCCCGAAACACCTGCAAAGGCTACGGCAATTCCAGCTATCGGGTGGCGTCCCGCCGCTGCAAAAATAACGCCGGCCAAAGGAATAAGAACGACATGGGCAGCATCGGACGCCAGATTTCCGATTATACCAACTAGCGCCACAATGGGCGTCAAAAGGGTCGTCGGAGCTCCGCGAACACCCGCGCGCATTGCTGTTGCAAACAGACCCGACCGTTCGGCGACTCCAGCCCCCAGCATGACCACCAATACGTAACCAAGCGGATGAAAATGAGTGAATGTTTTTGGCATCTCTACCCAGAATCTCTGAATATTGTCGGCACCAAGCAAACTGACGGCGGCGATGACGGCGTTGGTTCCTGTATCGGGATCAACGTCTATCGGGTGAACCGCAGACCAGCCCGACAAATCAGCAACAACCGACAAAGCGATCAAGAATAAAATCAGAAAAAAGAACAGAAAAACTGGATCGGGCAGCTTGTTGCCGGTTCGTTCGATCCAGCCAAACAAGCCCGTCGATTGCTGCTTGCCTACGCTATCCATATGATCTTGTCCCTGAGCAATCGCTCTTCTAATGCCTAAACGTCGTTCTAAAGCATATTTGTCAAGAGTCATACGCCTTGATAAAGACCATCTATTGTGCGCCTGTTGATTTTAATGGTTTGAACAACAATAAAACCCGCAGCTTCCAATCATACAATGTTGATTCCCATTTTTGAGAATCTGACAATCCGCTTTATTCTGGCCAAATGTCCTGGCGATGCGCTACTAAAAGCGCGAATCAAAAGGAGATCATGGTCATGGCAACCGCAGCAAATGAAGTCACTGACAGCGCCGTAGGTGTAGAAGCAGGATTTAACATTCCCGATCCACAAGAGATAGAGCGTCTGGAAGACAAAGTGTCCGATGTTGAGTGGAAGCTTCGCTGTGACCTGGCCGCCACATACCGTCTGTGTGCAATGCATGCCTGGACCGATCTGGTCTTCACCCACATCTCCGCGCGACTGCCTGACGAAGACGGCGAAGAACGCTTCCTGATTAATCCTTATGGTGTGATGTTTGACGAGATGACTGCGTCTTCGCTGGTCAAGATCGACCTCGATGGCAATATCAAACAGGACACACCTTATTTTACCAATCCAGCTGGTTTCACGATCCACAGCGCTGTCCATAGTGCGCGTGAGGATGCCGGATGCGTGATCCATGTGCACACGCCATATGGAATTGCGGTATCAGTTCAAAAAGACGGCCTGCGTCGCTACACCCAATTTGCCATGCAAGTGCATGATGATGTGGCCTATCATGACTATGAAGGCATTGCACTGGATCTCGACGAGCGTGAGCGGCTCATCAATGATATGGGTGAGAATAACCTGCTGATCTTACGCAATCATGGCACACTGACTCTGGGGACCAATTGCGCGATTGCTTTCCTGCGCATGTACTTCCTTGAAAATGCCTGCAAGACGCAAATTCTGGCGCAATCGGTAGGCAGCGAAGACAAGCTGCATGAAGAACCGGAAGCAATGGCGGCACGTGTCATTCAACAAAGTGCTCCTGCTTTTACGCAAGGTATGGGAGACAATTTGATCTGGCCTGGCCTGATGCGGAAACTGAATCGCACCAATCCTGGGTATGATTACTAGGAGCCACTTGCCAGCGCGTGCGTTTTCGCTAAACGCTAGCCCATGGATATTATTGCAATACGCGGCGGCAACACGCTGTCTGGAACCATTCCCATTTCGGGTGCCAAAAATAGCGCGCTAACACTACTGCCTTGTGCGCTGCTCACCGATGAACCAGTGACCTTGCGCAACTTACCGCGTCTGGCCGATGTCGATAGCTTCGGTCATTTGCTCAACCAGCTAGGTGTATCGACGGCAATTGAAGGCTCCCGGCCCGAAGATTTTGGCCGGGTCATGACGCTGAAGGCTGGCAAGATTACCTCGACCGAAGCGCCCTACGATATTGTCCGCAAAATGCGGGCATCGATCCTGGTTCTCGGCCCGCTTTTGGCGCGTGCTGGAGAATGCCGGGTATCGCTTCCCGGTGGCTGTGCCATTGGCAACCGGCCGATCGATCTGCATCTTAAAGCAATTGAAGCTTTAGGTGCAGAACTAGAAACCACCAGCGGTTACGTGACGGCACGGCAACCGGATGGCGGATTGAAAGGCGGAGAGTTTACCTTTCCCGTTGTATCAGTGGGCGCGACGGAAAATGCTCTCATGGCAGCCGTGCTTGCCAATGGCACCAGCACGCTGAAAAACGCAGCTCGTGAGCCGGAAATTGTTGATCTTTGCAATATGTTGGTTGCCATGGGTGCAGAAATTGAGGGTGTAGGCTCCTCGACCCTCACTATTCATGGCGTCGATCGTTTGCATGGTTGCACCTACCGGGTAATGTCGGACCGTATTGAAGCGGGAAGCTATGCCTGCGCTGTTGGGATTACGGGAGGCGAAGTAGATCTTGTTGCGGCCAAAGCGGACGAGATGGAGGCCACACTCGGCGCTTTGCAACAGGCGGGCCTGCATGTTGAGCCCCACGCAAAAGGTATCAAGGTCGCAGCCGATGGAAAGTTACAACCGCTCACTCTCGAAACGGCTCCTTACCCTGGCCTCGCCACCGATATGCAGGCGCAGCTAATGGCGATGCTATGTATGGCCGATGGGGCCAGCGTCCTCACCGAGACCATTTTTGAGAATCGTTATATGCACGTACCCGAACTCAATCGAATGGGCGCAGATATCGAAACAAAAGGCCGCACCGCGGTGGTTCGCGGTGTTGAGAAACTAACCGGCGCGCCCGTTATGGCCACCGACCTGCGCGCTTCCATGAGTCTCGCCATTGCTGGCCTCGCAGCCGAAGGGGAAACCCGATTGCAGCGTATCTATCATCTTGACCGCGGCTATGAACGGTTTGAAGAAAAACTGGCTGCCGTAGGCGCGGATATCGAGCGGATTAGTGGAGACTAACTGAACCCGCTAACACTTATGCCAACTTGCATGACCAGCGCTTTTGCCGTGTAATCCTCTCCAAAGATATGAGAGGACTAGAAATGGCTTTTACAGGATCAATCGAAGACCGGCTGGCGATACGCGAACTGCATGACAGCTATTGCGATGCGGTGTTGCGCCGCGACCCGGATGACTGGGGTGCTCTTTGGACCGAGGATGCTGTCTGGTCGCTCATGGGAACAGAAGTGGTTGGTCGCGAGAATATCGTGAACCTATGGAACGGCGCAATGAGTGCTTTTGACGCGGTCAGCTTTCTGGGTATTTCCGGAAGTTTGGAAGTCAATGGCGATACGGCATCCGGTCGCTATCAAACCCATGAGGTTCTGGTCGAAAAAGGCGTCACGCGAATGGCCGGTGGCCGCTATGACGATGAATTCCGCAAGGTTGACGGACAGTGGCTCTACAGCAAGCGGGTCTTTAATGTCGTTGCGCAAATGGGGGATGCGCCAGAATAGAAAAGGGCGACCGAAGCCGCCCCAAAATCATTCTATGATCTCCAATAGATCAACGTCCGTTGCTGGCCACAATATCAACCACTGTGCCGCCGTTTGAACGTTTATTCAGTGTGATCACAAACGCACCATCATCATTGCCGCGGGTCCCGCCGAGTACATGCTCGCCACCGCGCAACAGATATTCTGCGCTATAACCGCCGCGTTTGGCCTGCGTGTAATAATAATCGACAATGCTCTTCATTGATGAAGCCGAAGTAAAGCTGACCACGCGCAGATCGCAAAGGCCACCTTCTACACCAGCAGCTTCTTTAACATTGGCTTTTGGATAGATCGGGAATTCTGGAGGCATACGGTTGGCCCAACCCATGTCATAGCTAAGCTTCGCATCACATGTGCCTTTGCCGCGCTGTGCATATTGAGACTCAGCTTTAGCGCCGAGGGTCATCCCTTTGTTCGAACCACAGGATGTGCATTCATCGTCAGATGTCATCAGACGTGGTTCGGGTGCACGTAGCATCTTGCCTTTTAGCTGAGCATTGGCAGCGGCCTTCCCGCCCTCTGCAGCGCCAGCATAGCTGGCACCGGGAGGAACCGAACCATCAATAGCACCATTGGCACTGCGTATAGCATTGTTGTTGGCCTGATCCGTCAGATCAGGGTCCACCAAAATAGCATCTTCCAGCGCATCATTCATTGCCGGATCAGACGAAGGATCGGTTAGATTTTCATCCAATTGTGCCAGTTCAGCATCATTCTCTTCATTGGTTCCACAGGCTGCCAGCGTCAATGGGAGCGCAAAAGCTGTTACGGACAGCAAAAGGGAACGGGTAATTTGTGACATGCGAAATGCTCCTGAATTTGGCAGAAGCAATGCACCGAAAAGGCTTAATAATCCGTTAGAATATAGGGTTAACCCGGTATGTTTTCATTAACCCATTGTCCCAAAATGAGATTCATCCAAACGTATCGGGGCCATCCACTTCCCCGAACCTAATCAGACGTGAGGTTGAAACCGCGGCCTGCCTATTGATGACAGCTTTCTGATATTCCGGATCTGTGATCATTTCTAGGAACGCGCCGCTATTGGGATAATAGGCGATGAAGGCCACTTCCCAGAACTTATCTGTCGGCCCAATCAACATCGATTCCATTTGCCCGCGCCACATGACAGTTCCACCTACGCGCTTAAAAACCGGCCCGCTGGTACTGCCATATTCTTCATAGGCTCGCGCACCGCTCCAACCTTTATCCGCATTTGCATGGCCATCCGGATATTGGGCATGCTCACGAAAACGCAGCAAGTTGAGCATATTGATGGGCACATCACGGGGAAGCGCCTTGAAAGCATCAAAACTTTCGCGCGTGGGATCCAGGTAAATATCTTCGGCCATTGCAATTCTCCTTTGAAAATAACCTTAATGCGCAATTTTCAAAGCGCAATGACTTGAAATTTAAGTGAGTTATGCTTATAATACAGTTATGGCTAATTTACTTTCTATCCTCATCGGGCTGATCGCCCTCGTCCTTGCCATTATCGGTTTTATCCCGCTGCTTGGCTGGACCAACTGGTTCATCATCGCGCTGGCTGGCCTCGGAGCTTTGTTTGGGCTGATCTCTTCCAAAAGTAGTGGCATGAAGTTCTGTCTGATCGTCATGGGAATTTGCGCGCTTCGACTGTGGATGGGCGGCGGCTTAATTTAGCGCCTCCAAAACGCGAAGACTTTTCCCCGACAAAGCAAATCTTGATTGCCAGTATTGGCCGGTCGGCCTAGTCGCGACCTATGAATACGCCCGCTCCCCTTAGTCGAACTGGTCTAGCCCATGCTTTGCTCGCTTGTGCGCTATGGGGTGTAATGCCGGTTTATTTCAAGCTGCTGCAAAGTGTCCCATCGCTAGAGATTGTGGCACACCGGATCATCTGGTCAGTGCCCTTATTGCTTGTCATCGTGTGGCTACGAAAATCGTTTCCCGCCCTCAGAGACATTTTGCGCAATCGCAGGACCCGGCTTTTCTTGCTGCTCAGTTCCGGTCTGATCGCCGCCAATTGGTCGATCTATGTTTGGGCCGTAAATTCAGATCATATTGTCGCTGCCAGCTTGGGATATTTCGTCAGTCCTTTGCTTACGGTATTTCTGGGCATGGTTGCGCTAAAAGAGAAATTCACCCGCAACCAATGGATTGCCGTAGCCATCGCCGCCCTTGGCGTTTCGATATTAGCGATTGAGGCTTGGCAAACTCTTTGGGTCAGCATGGCCCTCGCTGGATCATGGGGGTTGTACAGCCTGATCCGCAAAATAGCGCCAGCCGGTCCGATGGTCGGTTTGACGGTCGAAACCGGATTATTGTTTCCTATCGCGCTCGGCTATTTTTTATGGCTGACAGCATCACCGGTGGGAACCGGCTTTGGTCAGGATTGGACCGTAGATGCGTTGCTCGCTGGTGGCGCGATTATGACCGCTGTACCACTTCTGCTATTTGCTTCCGCCGTGCAAAAAGTACCTTTGACGATCTTGGGACCACTGCAATATGTCGCACCTAGCTTGCAATTCCTGATCGCTGTTTTTGTCTACAACGAACCACTCACAACATCGCATATGATCTGTTTCGGACTCATTTGGATCAGTCTCGCTATTTTTTCACTGGAGACATTCTGGGGTGCCGCGTCGAAAAAACCGGCTACCACCTAAACGGCCTCTTTTACCGGACAGCACCAAGGACTAGATTGTAGCAATGACAGATACCCAATTTTCAAACCGCGCTATCATTCGGATTTCAGCAACTGACCCAGCAGAAGATGTCCGAGAATTTCTACAAGGCCTGATAACACAGGATCTGCAATTGGTGCAGCCCAGAGCCCCGCAATGGTCGGCGCTGCTTAATGCACAAGGGAAAATCATGTATGATTTTTTCTTGTGGGCAGATGAAGATGACATCCTGATCGATTGCGAGAGTAATGGCGCGGAAGCACTCGCCAAACGATTGAAGCTTTATCGTCTGCGACGTAAAATCGGCATCGAACTCGATGACAAGAAAACGGTTCACTGGAGCAAAAATGCGGTGGAGCAACCTACCGATCCACGTCTCTCAGAACTTGGTCATCGCTGGCTTTCGGACACCGTTGAAGGCGGCGGTGTAGATGAGCTGTATCTCGCGCATCGCTTATCGCTCGGCGTTACCGAAGGACAGGCTGAACTGGGGGCGGAAAAAATACTCTGGCTGGAATGCAATGCAGACGAGCTAAACGGTGTCAGTTTCACCAAAGGTTGTTACATCGGTCAGGAAAATACCGCCCGCATGAACTATCGGCAAAAGATCAACCGGCGGATGGTTGTAGTGCCAATAGACCAAGCTGACGAAAAAAGACAGCGAACCGCTTATCCGGAACTCGGCCTATCAGTCGAGCACCGAAAAGTTGATGATATGGATGGACTGACATTGCCCGCTTGGCTTAGTAAAGCGCTCTAAGCCGCATCACCCTCTTCAGCTTTGGCGGCGGCTTTAGGCTTCACAACCCGCTTTTTGCGCGCTGGCTTCTTTTCCACTTTCACTTCATCAGCATCGCTGGAGATTGAAATTGCCGGCGGCAATACGCCAGCGTCCAAACCTTTTGGCTCTTCCGCATTATCCGAAGCGTCGCCATTGGGCGCCTTGTCTGCAACTTTGCTATTTTCAACTTTTCTGGGACGTCGTGCACGAACCGGCTTTTTTTCTTCGCCGGCTTCCACAGGCTGATCATCCCGATCATTACGGTCATTACGCTCATCACGTTGTGGACGACTACGCTGCGGACGACCACGACGATTGTCGTTTTCGTCGCCTTCATTGTCTCTGGCACCTTCATTACCGCGGTTATCATCACGGTCATGGCCATTGGCGGCACGTTGTTCTTCGCGAGCGATCCGCTGTTCTTCGCGGCGGGCCTGCATGTCGGCGTTGACGCGGAAATAATGATCAGCAAATTGCAGGTAATATTCGGCGTTGACGCGATCATCATTGACCTGTGCGTCATGGGCCATTTTTTTGTATTTATCGAGCATCTGCGCTGCGTTACCGCGCGCACGATTATCAATCCGGTTATCGCGATCTATACCGCCACCGCCCCGATTATTGTTGCGATTATTATTGTTGTTACGCCCGCGACCACGGCCACGCTGCTGACGATTATTCATCAAATTCTGGGTATCCTTATACCGTTAATACTCGGTCTTCCTCACCAGCGCCGACCCACGGTCGGCAATTGCGCAACGGACAAACATATCCGTTACAGCCCATACAAGACAAATATCTGCCGAAAACCAGCAAGTTTATCGAGTTGGGGACAGGCCAGAGATTTAAGGGAAAAGCCAGAAAATATCTGGGCCTAAGCGAGTCTTAGCGACTCATTTTCGCAAAACCAAGCCCTTTTTAGCGTGTCAGGATCAACAAACGATCATTCTCGCCTAAATCCTGTTTACATTCAACAACATAGCCGTTTTCTAATGCAATTTTAGACACGGATTCTTGCTGGTCAAAGCCGATCTCCAACAGCACAATGCCATTTGGGATCAATAAATCGGTCAATGCGGGGATGATGATTTTATAGTCATCCAGACCGTCGGCTCCCGCGAAGAGCGCGTTATGGGGTTCAAAGCCAGCAACATCTTGTGAAAGCAAGGCCTTGCTGGATACATAAGGCGGGTTAGCCAGAATTAGGTCGAAACGACCAACAAGTGATTGCACCCAATTCAGCGTTGTCCAGTCGACCAGGTGAAATTGTGCTCGATCGGTCAGTTTGAGACTATCAGCATTATTGTGCGCAACCCCCAACGCTTTCGCGCTGGCATCAATGCCGACCCCTTTTGCTTTCGGAAATTCTGAGAGTGCCGCTAGCAAAAGCGCCCCGCTTCCCGTGCCGAGATCGAGAATATTCTCTGGAGGGTTTTGTGCAAAAGCCTGTACCGCTTGTTCGATCAGCAATTCACTGTCGGGGCGCGGGATTAGGACATTCGGTGAAACCGCAAATTCCAGACCCCAAAATTCCTTGGTCCCGATCAGATGCGCAACCGGTTCGGACTTTTCCCGGCGAGCGACAAGATCAGAAAATTCCGATGGCGCGGATAGATTGGGCAGATCAAGCAACAGCTTTTCGCGGGAAATGCCAAGACTGTGGGCCAGCAAAAGCTCTGCATCCAATCGCGGTGTATCAGAAATATCGGATAGCCTTTGCGCCGCCTCGCGCAGCGCATTGGCGGCGCTAAGCCCCTCCCCTTCAGGGGAGGGGTTGGGGTGGGGCAAACCTGACTGTGAAGACACGGCTTCCCTGAGCGAAAGTGATATCCTCTCCAAAACCCCACTCATGTTTTGCATCACTTCCTCGTTGGTGAAACGAAGCGTGCGACACCCAAAACCCATCAGGTTTCTGTCCCTAATGCCGTCTTTTTCGCTGTCGTGTGTGTCACCATCAACCTCAACAATCAATGAGCGACCCGGGCAATAAAAATCCGCGATATATTCCCCAATAACTGCCTGACGTCTAAATTTATGACCGCCTATTTGCGAACGAGAAAGATGTCTCCACAAAATTTTTTCAGGCTCAGTTGGGTTTAGACGCATTGCTTTGGCACGTTTTTGTAGGATCGCTAAACGCGCTTTGGATATTCCCCACCCCTTGCCCCTCCCCTGAAGGGGAGGGGTTTGAGTGCGATTTTTAGCCATCTAGATTGGCAAGCCTGCTGGCTTCATCCTCGGCAATTAGGGCATCGATCATATCACCGAGCGCGCCGCCCTCGACAATTTCGGGTAGCTTATGCAGGGTCAGGTTGATTCTATGATCGGTCACACGGCCTTGCGGATAGTTATAGGTACGGATGCGTTCGCTGCGATCGCCACTACCGACCATCTCTTTGCGCGCATCGGCTTCTTCGCTTTGGGCGGCTTCGCGTTCCGCTTCGTACATTCGGGCTGCGAGCACCTTCATCGCTTGCGCCTTGTTCTTGTGCTGCGATTTTCCGTCCTGACATTGCACCACAATTCCCGTTGGCAAGTGGGTTATGCGGATGGCGCTATCGGTCTTGTTGACATGCTGCCCCCCGGAACCGCTCGCCCGATAGGTATCGATACGAAGATCTTCGGTACGGATTTTAATGTCCACCTCTTCCGGTTCAGGCAGGATCGCCACCGTTGCCGCAGAGGTATGGATGCGCCCGCCCGATTCGGTCTCGGGGACGCGTTGTACCCGGTGCACACCGCTTTCGAACTTAAACTTTGCAAACACGCCCTTGCCATTGATATTGGCAACCACCTCCTTAAAGCCGCCGACTTCGCTGGCATTGGCGGAGATCAGTTCGACCTTCCAGCCTTGCAGCTCAGCATAGCGCGTATACATGCGGTACAGATCGCCAGCAAAAAGCGCCGCTTCATCGCCGCCGGTGCCGGCACGAATTTCGAGCATGGCCGGGCGATCATCTGCAGAATCACGCGGCAACAGTTTCAACGCCAAAGCCAGTTCCGCATCAGCCAGCGCTTTCTTGACGCTATCCACTTCATCGGCAGCCATCGCCTTCATCTCGGCGTCATCCCCTGCGAGCATTTCCTCGAGACCTTCTTGCTCGGCCCGCAGATTCTGGACGGTTGCAGCGGCCTCCGCCACCGGTTCTATCTCGGCATATTCCTTCGAGACAGCGACAAACTTATCGCCGTCGAGTTCGCCGGATGCCATCATCGCTTGCAGTTCCGCAAAACGCGCTTCGATCTGAGCGATCCGTTGGGGGGTGATTGTGGTCATGTTCGCGCTTCACCAAGCAATGGTTCAACCTTTTTCCAAACGCGAGAGTTATCTGCCGTCGGTACTGCCGGAGCACGATAGTTGTGCCGAGGAGAGTTGTCCTTCATATCGACAGTGATCAATGTACGGGCCGGGATTTTCACCGCCTTGTTATATCTTTTCTTTGGAGACCCAGTTGCCATCAACTGGACCGACAAACCTTCTTTGCGAGCGAGCCAGGCCACTTTTTGACCATAGCTCAGCGCGTCATCGTTCTCCACAACCAAAAGGATATCCAATGGATGCGTAGGTAGTTGTGATGGATTCAACAACATCCCCAAACGCTCAATCCCGGCGGCCCAACCTACGGCAGGCGTAGGTTGCCCACCCAGTGCTTCGATCAGACCATCAAACCGGCCGCCGCCCAGCACTGTTCCCTGGGCACCCAATCGGTCGGTTACAAATTCAAATGCGGTGTGGCGATAATAGTCGAAGCCCCGCACCAAATTGCTGTCGCGCGTCCAAGGCACCCTGCAGGCATCTAGCCCCTCGGTAACCTCCGCAAAAAACTCCGATGCCTCGCCTGTGAGATAGGGGTCGATAGTCGGCGCGTCCGCGACAATCGCCTGATCATTCGGGGCCTTGCTATCCAATATCCGAAGCGGGTTTTTGTCTAACCGCGTCTTGCTATCTTCCGACAATTCCGCCTGATGATCGGAGAAATGTTCGACCAAAGCGGCGCGCCAGGCATCGCGGCTCTCGGCATCGCCGAGGGTATTCAACTGCAACGTCACACCGTCGGATATACCAAGCTCGTTCAAAAGCTGATCGGCAAAGCAAAGCAATTCCACATCCGCAGCGGCTTCGCCCGCGCCAATAATTTCAGCATCGAGTTGGTGAAACTGGCGATAGCGTCCTTTTTGCGGGCGCTCATATCGAAAAAGCGGCCCATGAGCAGATAATTTCATCGGCGCATGTTGCTGCCAGCCGTTTGTCAAAAATGCGCGACAAATTCCGGCAGTGAACTCGGGCCGCAAAGTCAGACTATCTCCGCCGCGATCCTCGAACGAGTACATTTCCTTGGACACCACATCGGTGGTCTCCCCCAGCGATCGAGCGAACACAGCTGTCGGTTCAAAGATCGGCATCTGCACACCTTTAAACCCATATAATCTACGTACGCGTTCGAATGTCTCCACGACATGTTGGAAGCGCTCTTGCTCTTCGCCGAAAATGTCCTGCGTGCCGCGCACGGGTTTGGGTGTCTGTACCTTTGCCATGGGGAGCCTTTAGCGCCTAAGGATCAAAAGCGAAAGATAGCATATTTTTCACTCCGCTACTGGACGTTTTCAGGAAAACCAGTCATTCAGGAACAAATTCGAATAGAGGGTTTTCAGTATATGCGTATCGTTACTTTGCTTGGGCTGTCCGCAGCTTTAACACATGCAGTTTCGGCGCTCGCACAACCCATGCCGGACAATCTCAGCAAGCCCAGCTATGAAGCGCCGGAACACACTATCCCTGCTGCACAAGATATTCCCTATCCCGGAACCATGACCTTGGTTGTGGATGCACGAGATAGTGGACAGGGCGTGTTCAATATCACCCAAACCATACCTACGGTTAAACCGGGCAAAATGACATTGCTTTACCCCGAATGGTTACCCGGAAATCACGCACCGCGCGGAGAGATAGAGAAGCTAACGGGCCTGAAGATAACGGCAGGAGGAAAGGAAATTCCGTGGATTCGTGATCCGGTGGATGTATTTGCTTTTCACATTGATGTGCCAGAGGGTGTTTCTTCGGTGGTGGCCTATTTCCAATTTGTTTCGGCCACCCGTTCCAACCAAGGCCGCATCGTGATGGCGCCTTCGATGTTAAACCTGCGTTGGCATCAAGTATCGCTCTATCCAGCGGGCTATTATACACGTCAGATTCCGGTACAGGCGACAGCCATTTATCCAGATGGCTGGCAAGCGGCGACCAGTTTACGTCCTTCTAACCTTGAAGGTAGCACGTACGTTTACAAGACCACAGACTATGACACTCTAGTCGACAGTCCCGTTTTTGCCGGCAGACATTTTCAGAGGCATAAGCTGTCCAATCGCGTAACCCTCAACATTGTTGCGGATGATGCGAAATTCCTGAAACCCAAGAAGGATCATTTGGCCAAGCATAGGAAATTAGTGCGCGAAGCAGAATCATTGTTTGGCAGCCATCCGTATGATCATTATGATTTTCTACTCGCACTGACCGAGGAGATGGGCGGAATTGGTATCGAGCATCACCGCTCGTCGGAAAACGCAGTAAACCGAGAATATTTTACCAACTGGAACGACGGCCCCGGCCGTCGCAACTTGCTACCGCATGAAGTGGTCCATGCATGGAACGGAAAGTATCGCCGCCCGCAAGCGATGTGGACGCCTGATTTCAAAACACCCACTCGCGACAATCTGCTTTGGGTCTATGAGGGTCAGACGCAGTTTTGGGGCTATGTGTTGGGCGCACGGTCGGGTCTTTATTCGAAACAAGATACACTTGATGCATTCGCCGCGATCGCTGCGGGCATGGACCTGCGCGTTGGCCGTAAATGGCGCCCGCTTATCGATACCACACATGATCCGATTATTGCCGCCCGCAAGCCGAAACCTTGGTCAACCTGGCAACGGCAAGAAGATTATTACAATGAAGGCCTGTTAATCTGGTTAGAAGCTGATCAGATTATTCGCCGCGAATCTGGTGGCAAAAAATCACTCGAAAATTTTGCGAAAGCCTTTTTTGGAGGCAAAAATGGCGACTGGGGTGTGGTTACTTATAATCAGCAAGATGTTGTTGACGCCCTGAACAAGGTTCAACCTTATGATTGGGTGTCCTTTATTGATGAGCGCGTACACCGAACAACGCAAGAAGCACCGAAAGATGGCCTGACACTGGGCGGCTACCGACTGCACTATGTTGACAAACCCTCAGCCTATATCCGCGCCAACGACAAGCGCCGCAAACAGATGGACCTCAGCCACAGTATCGGCCTCATCATGGGCGGGAACGGCGCGATTAAATCTGTCATGTGGGACAGCCCAGCGTTCAAAGCGGGTCTAAAAGCAGGCCTTACAATTTCAGCGGTCAATGGCACGGCTTATTCTGATGATGCATTGAAACAGGCGATAGAGGAAAATAGCGGCAAAACAGGCCCAATTGAAATATTTGCAAAAAATGGCGATGCTTATCATAATTTTATGGTCGCATATGCCGATGGATTGCGCTATCCGGCGCTGGAAAAAATCACCGGAGAGGGTGCTAATGAGCGGGGCATAGACGAGCTGTTACAGCCGAAATTTAAATAAGGAACCCGACCTTAATGGATATTTCCAAAATTGCTATCGGCGATAATCCGCCGGAAAGCCTGAACGTTATTATCGAAGTGCCCGTTGGTGGTGAGCCGGTAAAATATGAATTTGATAAGGATAGCGGCGCGCTGTTCGTTGATCGAATCCTGCATACTCCAATGCGCTATCCAGCTAATTACGGCTTTGTCCCACATACGCTTTCACCCGATGGCGATCCGCTTGATGCATTGGTCGTCGCGCGCTCGCCCTTCATGCCGGGCTGTGTTGTACGCTGCCGGCCGATTGCTGTGCTCAATCTTGAGGACGAGCATGGCGGTGATGAAAAGCTGCTTTGCGTCCCGATTGACGCCACCTTCCCTTATTATCGGAAGATTGGCGAAGGCAATGATTTGCCCGAGATCATCATGCAGCAAATCGAGCATTTCTTTACCCATTACAAAGATCTCGAACCGGAAAAATGGGTTCGTGTCGGCAAATGGGGTGATGCCGAGGAAGCCAAACAGGTGATCCTCGATGCAATAGAATTGGCGCGTTCGAAAAAATGATCGTGATGCGCTTTTCCATCGGAATGGCGCTTGTTGCCGGACTTGCCGCCTGTGCAACACCGGAAACCAGAGTGCGAAATGGTCTGATGAGCGTGGGCTTATCCGAGCCCATTTCGCGCTGTATGGCCGGACGGATGGTGGACCGGCTGTCGCTGGGTCAGCTGAACAAGCTAAACGGACTGGGCAAGCTCCGTAAACGCGATCCGGGCGATGTTAGTTTCAACGAGTTTGTGAAACAGACAAAGTCTTTGCGCGACCCGGAGATTGTAGGTGTGGTCACGTCTTCTGGCGTGATCTGTGCGGTTAAATAGGCGCAGGCATGTCCAATATTTTAATCCGACCAGCAAAAAAGGCAGACGCATTGCACCTGCCGGATATTGAAGTATCGGCGGGCGCAGCCTTTCGTTCTGTTCCCGGCCTGGAATGGATTGCCGATGATGACGTTATGTCTGCGGAATTGCATGAAATATATATAGACGAAGGCACGGTTTGGGTTGCCGAGGCGAAAGATCGTCTAGTTGGATTCGTTACCACGCGGTTGGAATTTGATGAAAAGAACCTGCACATTCTTGAGATTGCTGTTGATAGCGAGCAACAGGGGCAGGGAATCGGTCGGAAACTATTCGATACCGTTGCTAAATATGCATCAGAAGAAAATCTAACCGGCATCACCCTGACCACTTTCCGTGATCTGGCATTTAATGAAAAATTTTACCAGAAACTAGGCTTCCAAACATTGGAATCCGATAAATTATCACCGCGATTGCGCGACATTTTGAGTGCTGAGGCCGAAAACGGGCTGCCCACAGAACGTCGCTGTGCTATGTCGATGCGGCTTTGATCGTTACAGCAGCAACCAAGCCATGCGATATTGACGGTTTTGGTGAAAGCTAGGGCTGGAAATCCCTATCCAACTATGCTTTAGCTCCCGCAGAAAGACTCCGTTTTCAATCCAATGAAAGGCACCGCCTCTCTCCATGAACATTCATGAATATCAGGGCAAAGAATTGCTCGCAAAACACGGCATCGCCGTTCCAGCCGGACACGCGGCGCTTACCGTTGAGGAAGCCGTTGCTGCGGCAGAAAAACTACCCGGACCACTTTACGTGGTAAAAGCGCAGATTCACGCAGGTGGTCGCGGCAAGGGTAAATATAAAGAACTCGGCCCGGATGCCAAAGGCGGCGTGCGGCTTGCGCAATCGATCGACGAAGTGCGCGCCAATGCGGAGGAAATGCTCGGCAATACATTGGTCACTATTCAAACCGGCGATGCGGGTAAGCAGGTAAACCGGCTCTATGTCACTGACGGTGTAGATATTGAGAAAGAATTTTACCTGTCCATGCTGGTCGACCGGGCCACCGGGCGTATCGCGATGGTGGTTTCCACCGAAGGCGGCATGGATATTGAGGAAGTTGCGCATAGCACGCCTGAAAAAATCCACACAATTACCATTGATCCTGCACAAGGCTTTATGCCGCATCATGGCCGGACAATGGCCTTTGCACTGGAATTGGAAGGCGATCTCAACAAGCAGGCGCAGAAGCTCGGCAAGAAATTATACGATGCCTTCCTAGCGATGGATTGCGAGATGGTCGAAATTAACCCGCTTGTGGTTACCGAAGATCAGCAGCTGATCGTGCTCGACACAAAAATGAGCTTCGACGGCAATGCGCTGATGCGTCACCCCGATCTCGCCGAATTGCGCGATGTGACCGAGGAAGATCCGGCAGAAGTCGAGGCGTCTGAATATGACCTAGCATATATTAAGTTGGACGGCAGCATCGGCTGCATGGTCAACGGCGCTGGTCTGGCGATGGCGACGATGGATATCATCAAACTCAACGGTGCGTTTCCAGCCAACTTCCTCGACGTAGGCGGCGGCGCAACCACCGAGAAAGTGACCGCTGCCTTTAAGATCATATTGGCGGATGATGCCGTTGAAGGCATTCTCGTGAATATTTTCGGAGGCATCATGAAATGCGATGTGATTGCCGAAGGTATTGTCATCGCGGCGAAGGAAGTCGAACTGGATGTGCCATTGGTGGTCCGTCTGGAAGGCACCAATGTTGCGAAGGGCAAAGAGATTTTGGCCAATAGCGGTCTACCCATCGTTCCAGCCGAAGACCTGGGCGATGCCGCGAAGAAAATTGTCGCACAGGTAAAAGAAGCCGCCTGAACTGATTAAGCCCCTCTCCTTTAGGGGAGGGGTTGGGGTGGGGCCTACCCTCAAAAGAATTTGTTAAACGAACGCCCCCCACCCCTCGATCCCCTCCCCTAAAGAGGAGGGGAAGACAAAATGTTGCACCGCAGCGCAAATATTTGACGTTTACGTGAACGTAAGCTAAGAAACTTGAGAATTTAAAGAAGGAAACAGCAATGAAAATCCTGGTGCCCGTCAAACGGGTCATAGATTATAACGTGAAACCACGGGTCAAATCCGACGGCAGCGGCGTCGATCTCGCCAATGTCAAAATGTCGATGAACCCATTTGATGAAATCTCCGTCGAAGAAGCTATTCGCCTGAAAGAGGCTGGCAAAGCGGAAGAAATTATCGCGGTTTCTGTGGGACCACAAAAGGCGCAGGAAACATTACGTACCGCGCTCGCCATGGGTGCAGACCGCGCGATCCTGGTGATGACCGACGATGAAGTCGAACCACTGGGCGTCGCCAAAATCCTTGCGAAAATCGTCGAAGAAGAAGCACCGAAGCTGGTCATTACCGGCAAGCAGGCGATTGATGACGATTCGAATCAAACCGGCCAAATGCTCGCTGCATTGCTCGGTTGGGGTCAAGGTACGTTCGCCAATGAAGTCGATATTGATGGCGATGCGATCACCGTGAAGCGCGAAATTGATGGCGGCCTACAAACTGTCAGCCTGCCGCTTCCCGCTGTTGTCACCACTGACCTGCGCTTGAACGAGCCGCGTTATGCGTCTCTGCCAAATATCATGAAAGCCAAGAAAAAGCCGATGGATGAGAAAACACCAGCCGATTATGGTGTGGACATTACACCGCGTCTGACCACCACCAATGTCAGCGAGCCTCCGGTTCGCCAGGCAGGTGAAATTGTTGAAGATGTCGATGCGCTGGTCGCGAAACTTAAAGCTGTGGGAGCCATCTAGGCTGATTTCCGTTCGCTTCGAGCGTAGTCGAGAAGTGTATCTCGACGATGCTCGATACGAACGGCGGATAAGAATTTAGGAGTTACAAAAATGAAAACTCTCGTATTAGTAGAACATGACAACGCCGATATGAAAGACGCGACGCTGGCTGTTGTCACCGCCGCATCGCAATTGGGTGAAGTTCACGCATTGGTCCTCGGTTCAGGCTGTGGTTCCGTTGGCGAACAGGCTGCAAAAGTCGCTGGCGTCTCCACCGTGCACGTTGCGGATGATGCTTCCCTAGCCAATCAATTGCCGGAAAATGCCGCGCCGTTGATTGCGGAATTGATGGGATCGCACGATGCGTTCCTCGCCCCCGCAACCACCACCGGCAAGAATATCGCACCACGCGTAGCCGCTTTGCTCGACGTGATGCAGATTTCTGACATTCTCTCGGTTGAAAGCGCTGACACGTTCACGCGTCCCATCTATGCGGGTAACGCGATTGCAACCGTGACCTCTTCCGATGCGAAGAAAGTCATTACGGTTCGCGGTACGGCGTTTGACAAAGCTGCTGCCGAAGGTGGCAGTGCTTCGGTTGAAGCCGTCAGTGGCGCGGCAGATGCAGGCTTGTCGAGCTTCGTCAGCGAAGAAATCGCCAAGTCCGAACGGCCGGAACTAACCAGCGCAAAGATCATCGTTTCCGGTGGCCGTGCTTTGGGATCTTCGGAAAAATTCGAGGAAGTCATCACGCCGCTCGCCGACAAGCTCGGCGCAGGCATCGGCGCATCACGCGCTGCAGTCGACGCAGGCTATGTCCCGAACGATTATCAAGTTGGTCAAACCGGCAAGATCGTCGCACCAGAAGTCTATGTCGCGATCGGCATCTCCGGCGCGATCCAGCATCTGGCAGGCATGAAAGACTCGAAAGTCATCGTCGCGATCAACAAAGACGAAGACGCACCGATTTTTCAGGTTGCCGATATCGGGCTTGTGGCTGATTTGTTTGATGCGGTTCCGGAGTTGACCGGGAAGGTCTGAACTCAACACAGCAACCCCGCCCACCCGTCATGCTGAACTTGTTTCAGCATCTCCAGCGGGAAGCGCGAACCGCATGAGATCCTGAAACAAGTTCAGGATGATGAAATTGGAAATACCCGGTGTAAAAGCGCCGGGTTTTTTCTATGCCATCTCTACTGACACAGTTCTTGAATTATCATAACAAAACGCCAAGATGATCCCATGATCACCTCGCTTGCAATTTCTGGTTATCGCTCGTTGCGAGAAGTCACCGTTTCCTTGAGTAATTTGACCATCGTAAGCGGCGGCAACGGCACCGGCAAATCTAGTCTCTATCGCGCTCTGCGATTGTTGGCGGATTGTGCGCAGGGTCGAGTAATTAGCAGCCTTGCGCAGGAAGGCGGCTTAATGTCGACACTTTGGGCAGGTCCAGAATCGTTCTCACGCACCATGAAGAGCGGTGAACATCCGATACAAGGAATAGGTCGAAAAAAATCAATCTCTCTGAAACTGGGCTTTGGTAGTGATGACTACAGCTATGCAATTGACCTTGGACTACCCACGCCAAGCACGTCCTTCTTCTCTCAAGACCCGGAGATAAAATCCGAACATTTGTGGATGGGGCCGATCAGCAGGCCGGCCAATATGCTGGCAAAGCGCAATGGCCCCGGTGTTACCATAAGGTCAGATGATGATGGTTGGCAGCAGGTGTTTAACCAACTTGCCTCTACCGACAGTATGATGACGCATTGCAGTGATCCAGTGAGAGCGGCAGAATTGCTCATTGCTCGGGAGCAGATGCGTGATTGGCGATTCTATGATCATTTTCGTACAGACAGTATGGCACCCTCTCGATCTGCTCAGACCGGAACCTATACGCCCGTACTAAGTGGTGATGGCCATGATCTAGCTGCAGCCATACAAACAATTCGCGAAATTGGAGAGCATCAGCAACTTGAGTCCACCATCGCCGACGCATTTGGTGGAGCCTCCGTCAGTGTTTCGACATCGGGTGGATTCACTCTGGAAATGATACAACATGGACTACTACGCCCATTGTCCGCATCAGAGTTGTCAGATGGAACTTTGCGCTATCTGCTGTTGGTTGCAGCTTTATTGTCTCCGCGACCACCAAAACTGATGGTTTTGAACGAGCCTGAAACTAGCCTCCATCCAGAACTCATAGCACCCCTGGCCCGACTGATCGCGCATGCATCAAAATCAACCCAAATGATTGTCGTTTCACATTCGGACAAACTGGTGCAACATTTGTCGGGTCAATCGGAAGTCGTTGAGATAGTGCTGGAAAAAATATTGGGAGAAACAATCGTTCAGCAAAACGATGCGCCAACATGGCATTGGCCGTCATCTCGATAGTAGTTCAAACATGCCACATGACGAGACCTTAAGAGCAATAATAGTATCACCTGTAACCACTTACCGCTCTCACACCCCGCCTCACCGCTAAAACCACCCCTCCCTCTTGCGCGATCCACAAACGCTCCCCAAAGGCGCGCTCCCCGATCGATGGATGGGGCGGACGTCAACGGTCAGGGTTTCATGAAGCCCGCCCGCATGCAGCATCCCTGATGCCCGCATGTACGGATGCTGCTTTGTCTTTGGTTGGTTGCATGAGTAGCTCAATGGCAGAGCACCAGCGACATAAGCTGGGTAAGCGAGTTCGATTCTCGTCTCAACGCACCACTGGATAGCTCAGATGGGTAGAGCACAGAAATTGTAATTCTGATGTCGCAGGTTCGATTCCTGCTCCACAGTTGGCCTGAAAAACCAACCCAGCACTCATAATGCTGTTTGAGAAAATACCGGGTTCGGGGACCGGCATGTGAACGGCGCGGCGTCTGCGGTGGGCGGGAATCTTCGGATGTCCAAACGCCAACGGCAATGCGCTCGCCGCCATGGCAAATGGTTCGGTCAGGCGTGATGATGACGCTGTGCCGGGGTCGATAGCGGATATTTTCGAATGCCCGCTGCTCCGCCCCGCGCGCTGCAACATCCGCTCCGCCGCGGCCCACTATGCGCCATGCCACCGGTCCCCGGATCTTTTTTAATCGGGGAGAAGCCTTGCACCAATTCCGGTGCGGGCAAATGAAGAAGGAGATTGGCGTGAGCTGATACTAGAAGGTGAAGTATGTTGTATTTGATTGATAGCCTGATGGGCCGCACGCGGTTGACCATCAACGAAAATGAACGGGCGATCTGGCTCTATAAGGGCGAGCTACGCGGAATATTGGGAGCGGGCGAGCATGTCCTGCCGAACCGGAACAAGCAGCTGCGCGTTGAGCGCATGGCTTTAACGAGCGGCGCATTTGTCTCGGCCTATGAGAAGGTGCTTTTTGAAAAGCTGCCTGATCAGGCGGCTGCGCATCTGACCCAATACCGGACCGGGACGGGCGAGATTGCTGTCATAGAATGCGACGGACGGATTCACTCCGTTCTGGCACCGGATAGCAAGCTCACCGTGTGGACCGACGCCGGTCCGTGGAAGGCAGAGGTGATCGCGCTGGAGCAAAACCCAGTGATCGCGGACGCCATGCTAAAGCGGCTGATGAAGGCGGGGCAGGCACACTTGCTCAGCCAGGTCCGGATTGTCGAGGTGGATAAAGGTCAGGTTGGCCTGCTCACCGTCGATGGTCAGATGGCCGGCGAATTGACACCGGGTGTCACCGGCTACTGGATGGTGGGTCAGAAGGTTGCCGTGAAGATCGTTGATCTGACGCGGCAACCGCTTGACGTTACCGGTCAGGAGCTTTTGACCAAAGACCGCGTGACTTTGCGGATCAACGTGGCGGCGGAATACCGGGTCGTAGATCCTGTAAAAGCCGTGACCGAGGTCAAGAACTTTGCCGATGCGCTGTACCGGGCGCTACAATATGCGTTTCGGAAAACGCTGGGCGCAATGACGCTCGACCAGATCCTGGAACAACAGGTGACCGTCGATGCCGAGGCGGCCCAGAAAGTCCGGAGCGATATGGCAGCCATTGGTCTGGAAGTAACCGAGATTACCCTGAAGGACGTGATCCTGCCGGGTGATATGCGGGAGCTATTGAACCAGGTGGTTTCTGCGCAGAAAGCAGCAGAGGCCAACGTCATCAAGCGCCGGGAAGAAACGAACGCCACGCGGTCGCTTCTGAACACCGCAAAGGTGATGGCCGACAACCCGATCATGCTGCGGCTGAAAGAGCTTGAGGCTCTGGAAAGCATCGCGGGCAAGGTCGATAAACTGACCGTGACCAACGGTACGGCGGGATTGATGAATGATCTCGTCAAACTATCCGGTGACTAGGTCGCTGGTTTAGTGGCCAAAGGAAAGGAGGGCGCGAAGAGTAATCTTTGCGCCCTTTTTGTAAGCCGATTCAAATATCCCTCTCATCTGATGAGATTTAGTGCGAAATACCGGATGTTTCCATAAATCCAGGCACCCCAAATAGAGCCGCTGCGAAAATCGAGGCCATGACGCCGCCAACATAGAAGGTGCGCCGGTCTTGTAAGGCGAACGCCACCGGGTCACCCTCGACTTGGCCGCGCCGGGCCATCATCCAGATGCGATTGATCCAGTAGAGCAAGGGTATGCACAGCAGCAGCAGCATATCCGGTGCCGCATAATGGGCCGTTGCGCTGGGGTCGTGAACGAAAAGAGCAAGCACCAATATGGCCGCCATACTGGCCGAAACGCCCGACGCCATGACGACATCCAGGTCATCGCCGACATAGCCGCGACCGGATATTAATATGGTTGAATCGGCCGCATCGCGCATCTCGATATAGCGTTTAAGATAGGACAGGCTGAGAAACAGAAAGACCGAAAAAAGCAGCAACCAAAAACTGAGCGGCACGCCGATCGCCACGCCGCCAATCCAGATCCGAATCGTATAGAGCATGGCCAGCGTAATCGCATCAACCACCATCGCGGATTTCAGCCGGACCGAATAGGCGATGGTGAGGGCGATATAGACAAAAAACCAAAAGATAAGCGCGCCGCCGCCAAGCAAAGCCGCGCCCGTCAGTCCTGCACTAGCAAGTACTAGGCTGGAACCCAAAGCAGCCGGAATTGACAAATCACCATGTGCCAGCGGGCGCTGCCACTTGCTGCGATGCGCGCGATCAGCATCGATATCGAGCATATCGTTGATCAGATAAATAGCCGAAGCCACCACTGACATGCATGCTGCTGCGCCAGCCGCAATTGCCAAAGTCGCAGGCTGCATAAACAGACCAGATGTCAGGGCCGGTACAAAAACCAGCACGTTCTTGGCCCATTGATGTGGGCGCATGGCTTTGATCAGTATCGCCCCAAAAGACTTAGGGGCCGAACCAAGCCGCTGGACTTTGGTATCAGAGGGCTTTTTGCCAGCTGTCCAGCCAAGGCGCGCCGATCGCCAGATGGGAAAATCTGCGCGGCTGTCACCAATATAATCAAATTCCGTGTCTCCACCAACCGCCTCCCGGATGGCGGAGAGTTTCGTGCGGCCCTTGCAATTGTAACGCGCTTTGGAGGCAATCACGGCTTCCGAAAGATCCAGGTGCCGTGCGATACGGACAATATTGCGCCAGTGGCTCGCGCTGGCCAGGATCACTGGCCGTCCCTCTGCCTGCGCCTGTTTGATAAGGTTCAGCACGTCGTCACGGTATGGCAGGATGACTGGATCGATTGGGCTGCGGCGTGCCGCCATCGCCTTGGCGAGCGCTCTGCCCGACAATATCCACAAAAACATTTGTATCGCATCGAGCAAACTGGATCGCGCCACACGGATAAAGTTTTCCAGCGACACATCTGCGCGGGTTAACGTCCCATCGACATCAACAAAGAGCGGAACCAGTTCGGCAGCGGCCTCGACTTTCTCGTTGCGCATAGTCTCGCCTCGTTCAAGCCGACCGAGCGACGAGAACACATCCCGCCGCGATCAATAATGTGCCGCCAATGCGAGCGGCGCTCATTTCTTCCCCAAGGACCAAGGCGCCTGCGGCCATGGTGAGTATGAAACCCATACCGACAAACGGATAGGCCACCGACAAAGGCACGCGGCCCAGCACGAAAAGCCAGAGTACCGCACCCAGTCCGTACAGAAAAAGACCAGACCAGATCAGCGGATTTTGCGCGAGAGCAAAGGCCTCATTGCCGACGCCCGGGCTGTTCGGCACGCGTGCGGCCGCCGTGCCAGTCTTCAACGCAAGCTGTGCGAGCGCCGAAAGGGTGACACTAAAAAGGATAAGCAGGAATAGTTTTGATGTCATGGCCTGGTCCCCAATTGGCCTATAACCTACTGTTCAGCGCTTAAAATACTGTTAAGCCTGTTCTGCCGGGGCATCTTTTCCGATAGATCGAAAACTCAGCCAGAAGCTGGCGGCCAGTAAAATCAAAAACGGTGTCAGCGCCAGACGATGTCGTTCGCCAAATTCGAACCAGAAATTGACCATCACAATCGACGTCAACAGCACGAACGCATAAAGCAATATGGGATCAACATGGCGCATACGAAATTGCGCCCAGGTGCCGGCCATGGCCGATAGCAAAAGTGCCGCATAACTGCCCTGAAGAACGGGCGCGAGCTGCGCATGTTCCACGGCACCAATTGGCGGCGTCGTGTGACGATATCGGGCCAGAGGTGCTTCTTCATAAGCGAAACCGGACGTCATGCTGACCAGCGCCTGTTTAGCGAATTCCAAAGGGTTTTCGCCAATCGCCTCTGCGGCTTTCGCACCCATAATCGACGCACGTTCGGGTTCCGGCAAGTCAAACAAGCCGGACGGAAAAGGAACACGTAAATCCCGCCAGGCAGAGTTGAGCATCATGCCTGAGGCGGTCGTAAAAGGTATAAATGTTCCAAACAGAATCCAATTGCGTATCCACCATGGCATCAGGACCAAGAGCAAAGCAGGCAGCGCTTTGAGGCCAAAGAAAACAACCGGCATAAAGCCTTTTTGCCAGACCAATATCAGTCCGACAAACCCTGGCGCGAGGGCGAGTGATGGCTGGGTGAGACTAAGCAGCCCCCACCACAATCCGGCAAACAGGCCATGGCGCCAGCGTGTGGCATTCTGCACGTCGGCCTGCATCCAGACCACCATCGTCCGGAGCAGCAATATAATAAACAACAGGGTCAGGGCTTCTTTTTGCGGGATACCTGCACCCAGCGCAAAGGCTGGCCAGGCGAAATAGGCAATCCCGGCGACCAAGCCGACATTTTTGCCATGCGAACCCTTGCCATATAGACGACGGCCCGCATCGCCGAGCGCCCAAGCGGCAATGCAATCAATAGCAGTATTCATCGCCAGTGTGGACCAGGCACTGGTCCCAAAAATCCACCAGAACCCCGCTAACGCAAGCGGATAGAGTGGCGGGAAATAGGCACGCAAATCATCACCATAGTGCCAATCGTCAGTAATCAGCCCGCGCCCTTCGAGCACCGCCATCGCCAAATTGGTATAATTCATCGGATCCGCGCCCAGTGCGACATCTAATGTCAGCGTGGCGGACCAGTATCTGAGCATTAGCGAAAGGGCTGCGATAAAGACTACCAGCCCCCACTCACGTCCTAACAGGGGCATGCGTAAAAATATTGCGCCCATCGCCGTGAGCCAAGCGAAGAGTAATATCAGGCCAATCAGATCAAACCGTTCAAAAAGACCGACGGCAAGCACCAGAGAAGCCGCACCACCAATAGCCAATAGTGCCGCACACAAAACCGCGGTGATCCAGCGGGCAAACAAGCTCCGCGCTATGGCGTTGCCGCTATCTTTCATGCCCTTGGCTAAGCTGCGTCATGTTTGCGGTACTCATTGTGGATGCTGGATTGCAGTGTATTTACACGATATCCTTTAACATACGGATAATGTCAGACCGTGAAGCTTTCTCCGCAGCCGCAATCGCCTTTGGAATTGGGGTTTTGGAATACGAAACCTGCAGTGAAATCATCTTCCTGCCAATCCATGGTGCTACCAATTAGATAGAGCACACTGGGGCCATCGACATAGAATATGCCGCCGGGTGTGACGATTTTTTCGTCAAACGGCGTTTCTTCAGTGACATAATCAACCGAGTAAGCGAGGCCTGAGCAACCGCGCCGCGGGGTCGAGAGTTTCACTCCGATAACATCCTCCGGCGCCTTGGCCATCAGGTCCGCAACGCGTTCCTCGGCCGCAGGCGTCAGGATGATCGCTGCCGGAATTTCTCGTGTTTTTGTTTTCGTGTCAGTCATAGCTAAAGCCTTTTCTGCCAAAACATTGCCTTGCCCATTTCGGGATCCAGCACATAATCTCCATAGCCGAGCGACGCATAAAGCGCCTTGGCCGGTTCGTTTCCTTCAAGAACCTCAAGCGTTACCTTACAGGCGCCTATCTCATCAGCGATCGCGTGGATTTCATCAAATAGCTTCCGGCCAATGCCCGCGCCGCGATGGTTTTTTGATACAGCGACATCATGTATATTCAGTAGCGGTTTAGCCGCGAAAGAGGAGAAGGTTGTCATTAGATTGACCAGGCCCACTGCCTCATCGCCGATGTAAGCCAGAAGCGAAGATGCCGCTGGTGTCGCGGCCAATCCGGGAACCAAATCACGCTTTACCTGATCCGACAAGTCTTCACCGCCACCCATCGGGTCCATTGCGTAGCTGCGCAGCATGGTGACGACATCCGCCGCATGCTTTGGATCATCATAGTCAGCGCGCACGATAGTCGCAGAAAGAGTGGCCGTATCGCTCAAAGCATTCCCAATTCTAATTTTGCTTCGTCACTCATTTTGCCGGGATCCCATGGTGGATCCCAGACCAGATTAACTTCGCTATGACCAACACCCGGTACGCTGCCGACTTGCAATTCAATCTCGCCGGGCATCGATTCCGCCACCGGGCAATGCGGTGTGGTCAGCGTCATGGTGACAATCGCATGGTTATCAGGCGTGATCTCGACTCCATAAATCAGGCCAAGGTCATAGATGTTCACTGGGATTTCCGGATCGTAAATCGATTTCAGCGTATCCACGACAGCTTCATAAAGATCGCCACCCGCTTCACCGGCCGGTGTCGCAGTAGGTTGTTGCGCAAGGAAACCTTCGAGATAATCCTTCTTGCGGCCCAGCTTTGCCGCGTCTGATTCGGCTTCATAAGGGGAGGGTGCAACAACGGGCTCGGGCTTGTCATCCACGGCATCGTCCACTTTTGCCAAGGGCGGCTTCGCTACCGAGTCCACTTCCTCGACCAATATTTTGCTCTCTTCGTTCATAGCTCTTCCCTATCCGAAAATCTTTCTGACGCGGTTAATACCGTCAACCAATGCTGCGACATCACTGTCATCACTGTATATTCCAAAGCTCGCCCGGGCCGTTGCCGGAACACCCAAGTAATCCATCAGCGGCTGCGCACAATGGTGACCAGCGCGGATTGCAACGCTTGAATAATTTGGGCCACCTTCATCCAATATAGTGGCGACATCATGCGGATGCACGTCACCGACCGCAAAACTCAAAATGCCCATGCTTTTATCAGGACCAAATACGCGCACGCTGTTGATACCCGACAGCGCTGCCCGCGCCTTGGCCAGCGTGGCGTTCTCGTGATCGGAAATCACATCCAGACCGATGCCCTCAACATATTGGATCGCGGCATCCAGACCGACCACGCCCGCAATATGCGGGGTACCCGCCTCAAACCGGCCCGGCGGCGGTGCATAGGTTGTTCCTTCAAAAGACACCCGGTCGATCATCGACCCGCCGCCCTTCCAAGGGGGCATGGCGTCGAGTGTTTCATAGGGCGCCCACAGAGCACCAATGCCCGTTGGGCCATAAATTTTGTGGCCGGAGAAAACATAGAAATCGCAACCCAGTGCTTGCACATCAACCGGCAATCGCGGCGCGGCCTGACAACCGTCCAGCAGCAATTTCGCGCCCACTTTATGGGCAATGGCAGCAGCCCGTTTTGCGTAGAGCAGGCTGCCCAGCACATTAGAGACATGTGCCAAGGCAACCAGCTTATGCTGCTGAGTGATATTCTCCTCGATCCAATCGAGATCAATCTGACCGTCGCTGGTTAAAGGCGCGATATCAATATGCGCGCCAACCTGCTCCGCCAGCAATTGCCACGGCACGATGTTGGAGTGGTGTTCCAGTTGCGACAATATGATGCGGTCGCCCTTGGAGACGAACTTATTGCCCCAGCTTTCAGCAACAAGATTGATGCTGTCCGTTGCACCGCTGGTAAAAACTATTTCGTTTTCTGATGCGGCATTGAGGAAACCAGCCACCCGTTTGCGGGCCGCCTCATAGGCCAAAGTCATATTGGCAGAACGTTCGTAAACCCCGCGATGAACCGTCGCATATTCAGGCCCATAGGCACGCGCGATTGCATCAAGCACGGCCTTGGGTTTCTGCGCAGTTGCGGCACTGTCGAGATAATGCCAGTCTTCGCCCAGGCCGGGGAAGTCCGCGCGGCGTGTATCGGCGACTACCCGACCACCTTCATTTTCCCAACGGGCAAGAGGAGCGACTTCGTTCAAGATTGCGCCTCCAAAACTTCCAGTGCCTTCGCTTCAACCTCATCTGCATCGCCTTCCAGCGATACAAACGCATCGGCCACAAAGGCTTGCAGCATCAAACGCTTGGCCGTCACCGGGTCGAGCCCGCGCGATGCCATGTAAAACAGCGCCTGTTTATCCAGTTCGCCCACGGTCGCGCCATGCGCGCATTTCACATCGTCGGCGAAAATTTCCAGTTCCGGCTTGGTATTGGCCGTTGCAGTCCGGTCGAGCAGCATGGATTTCACTGATAGCGCAGCATCGGTCTTTTGCGCATCGCGGGCGACTTTGATTTTGCCCAGGACATTACCCGTGGCTTTCTCCGCCAATATGCTGCGCACGGTCTGATTGCTGGTCGCACCCGGCGCGTGGTGATTGACGTGACTCACGATTTCCAAAACCTGATCGGCGCTGCCGATAATCGCCCCGCCCATCTCAAAATGCGCGCCGCTGGCAATATCAACATCAATATCGATCCGGCCATAATCGGGGGCAGCTGCAAGACAGGCAAGGTCCATCCGCGCACCTTCTTCCAGTACGATATGCAGCCGCCGCATCTTGGCTTCACCAGCGTCCAGTATGATCGTCTCAGTTGCATGTTCCCCTGCCGCCACGACAAGAGGCTCGTGCGCTTCAACAGCCTGCCAAATGCTCTCGACCGCTTTCAGATCGGCATAGCGCCAGGCTTCATCGGCCCTGGTTGGGAGAGTTTGTGCGAGGGTCATCGTCGCTCACTCCTCATTTCCTTGCGGAGTTTTGCCAGCAGCTTCGGTTTTTTCTCATTGATGCAAGATTTTATTGCCGAGTCTGACGGATTGTCTTTGTTTTTCCGCACACATTTGGCGGCGGTTTTGCAGAGTCTTTTATCCAGTCGCACGCTGCCCGATGTCCGGTCGACCGAGCAAGTCAGCTTTCCTTCCGGCGTCTGACCCATCATCACGGAAATGCCTTCCAATCGCTTACCGATCACCACGATTTCCTGGTCCACCGTCATCGGCGGCTCAGTTGAAGCAGCAGCAAGGGCAAGGAGCAGTGACGTGATCATCATGCCGCCTCTGCCCCGTCAAGGACAGTGCCTTCATAGCCTTCGTTTTCCAGCTGCAATGCCAGTTCCGGGCCGCCCGTTTTTACAATGCGACCATCGGCGAGCACATGGACAAAATCCGGCTTCACTTCGTCGAGCAAGCGTTGATAGTGGGTGATCAAGAGCACCGCCTTATCCGGTTTACGCATGATCGAATTGATCCCGCTACCGACAATGCGCAGCGCGTCGATATCGAGGCCGCTATCGGTTTCATCAAGGATCGCCAGCTTGGGATTGATAATTCCCATCTGCACCATCTCGTTGCGTTTCTTCTCACCGCCGGAAAAACCGACATTCACCGCCCGCTTCAGCATGTCCATGTCCATTTTAAGCAAGGCAGCTTTTTCTTTGGCAAGTTTGATAAACTCCGCACCATTAAGCGGTTCTTCACCCCGCTCCTTGCGCTGACTGTTCAAGCTCTCACGTAAGAATTGCAGGTTGGATACGCCGGGAATTTCGACCGGATATTGAAAGCCCAGAAACAGACCAACGGCGGCGCGTTCATGCGGATCCATATCGAGCAAATCTGTGCCGTCAAAGGAAGCGCTGCCCGCGGTCACTTCATAACCGGGTCGCCCACCAAGAGCATAAGCCAGCGTCGACTTGCCCGCACCATTGGGCCCCATAATCGCATGGATTTCGCCCGCGTTGATTTCGAGCGAAAGCCCTTTGAGGATTTCTGTATCGCCAACGGTCGCGTGGAGATTATCAATTTTTAACATTAGAGTGAAAACCTTTTATTGATCCGGTCAACCGGTGTTCCGTCATTAAGTGGTATCGCTTTATCGACCGAATGATCGCGAAAGCCCTGTTTGCTGTAAAAAGCCAGCCCGCCAACATTGTCGGCGCGGATGCAGGCGTTAATTTCTGTCAGGCCAAGCTCATTTGCGCGCTTTTTAGTCGCGGAGAATAGATGTGTTCCAATGCCTTTTTGCGTGCCATCAATCTGCGCAAACGTGGCTATGTCGGCGCAACCATCTGGCAGATGTGGTTCTTTGACTACCGTCTGAAATCCGACCAATTCATTGTCATTGGCCGCGACAAAACAACACAGAACATCCGGGCCGGTCAAATAGACCTCATCCAATTGTGCGGCCGAGAATGCCGTTTCCAACGCGGTCGTTCCGCCTTGTGCAATAATAGCATTGAGCAAATCGGCCAGTTCAGCCGAATCCTCGCTACGCACATCCCGGATGGACAGGTTGGTCATCCAACGGAGCCCTCAAGCGAGATTGCCAGCAATTTCTGTGCTTCCACCGCAAATTCCATCGGCAATTCTTTCAGCACTTCCTTGGCAAAGCCATTGACGATCAGGCTTACCGCTTCCTCTTCATCCAGCCCGCGTTGCTGGGCATAGAACATCTGGTCGTCGGAGATCTTGGATGTCGTCGCTTCATGCTCGATCGTCGCGGTCGGGTTTTTCACCTCGATATAGGGCACCGTATGTGCGCCGCATTGGTCACCGAGCAGCAGTGAATCACACTGTGTGAAGTTACGTACATTTTCGGCATTGGCACCGACACGAACAAGCCCGCGATACGTGTTGTCCGATTTGCCGGCGCTGATGCCCTTGGAGATGATCGTTGAACGCGTGTTCTTACCGTTGTGAATCATTTTTGTGCCGGTATCGGCCTGCTGATAATTATTGGTCAGCGCAACGGAGTAGAATTCGCCGACACTGTTTTCGCCATTCAAAACACAGCTCGGGTATTTCCAGGTAACCGCACTGCCGGTTTCCACCTGCGTCCAGGATATTTTTGAATTCTTACCCTGACACAGTCCGCGCTTGGTCACGAAATTATAGATGCCGCCCTTGCCTTCTTCATCGCCGGGATACCAGTTCTGAACGGTAGAATATTTAATCTCTGCATCATCCATCGCAACCAGTTCGACCACCGCAGCATGAAGTTGGTTTTCGTCCCGTTGCGGCGCAGTGCAGCCTTCCAGATAGCTGACATAGCTGCCTTCATCGGCGACGATCAGGGTACGCTCAAACTGTCCTGTATTTTCCGCGTTAATCCGGAAGTACGTGCTGAGCTCCATTGGGCAACGGACGCCTTTGGGAATATAAACAAACGTGCCGTCAGAGAAGACGGCGCAGTTGAGCGTCGCGAAATAATTGTCACGCATCGGCACAACCTTGCCCAGATGTTTTTTGACAAGCTCCGGATGCTCTTTGATCGCCTCCGAAATCGACATGAAGATCACACCGGCGCTTTCCAATTCTTCGCGGAAAGTAGTCGCGACGCTAACACTGTCAAAAACTGCATCGACGGCAACTTTACGCGCGCCCTTCACTCCGGCAAGCACTTCCTGCTCGGCAATGGGAATGCCCAATTTTTTATACGTATCGAGAATCACCGGATCGACTTCATCCAGTGAATTCAGCTCGGGTTTTTTCTTCGGCTCGGCATAATAATAGGCGTCCTGATAATCGATCATCGGGATTTCCAACTTGGCCCAATCCGGCGATTCCATTTCCTGCCACATGCGGAAAGCCTTCAGACGCCAATCGAGCATCCATTCTGGCTCACCCTTTTTATCGGAAATGAAACGCACCGTGCCTTCGTTCAGACCCTTTGGCGCGAAATCTTGTTCGATGTCGGATGACCAACCGAACTCGTAGGTCGAGGCCTTGTCGACCGCCTCCTGCGCTTCGGCATTCATTTCTGCGCGTTCATCATCACGGTCGTCTAGTTTGAGATCTTCGCTCATGCTTGTTCCATTATATGTAATTTGGGTGCGGTAGGCAGATCGGAAAGACTAGCCAGACTAACGTCGTCCAGTGCTTTGCGAATGGTATTATTCACAACGCCCCAATGCGGTTTCACGGTACAGCCGGTTTCCAGTTTGCAGTCATGATTGCCGTCGATCGTGCAGGATGTAATCGCCAGAGGCCCTTCAACCGCCTCAATAATATTAGCTAGACTGATGGAGGCCGGCGGACGCGCAAGCCTTATGCCGCCGCCGATACCGCGGGTGGACTCGATGAGACCGGCGGTGGTGAGTTTGCTGACCAGCTTCTTCGCGGTCGGCAGTGGAACACCGGTCTCTTCCGCCAATTTCGCAGCATTTAACTTGCCTTCCGCCAACAGCGCAGCCCCGCAATGCCGCGCGGCGGCGGACATCAGGACGACGGCATAGTCGGCAAGGTTGGAAAGGCGCATTTTTCTCGAATCAATCGTTGTTTTATTTAAACAAGATTAATTTAGTCCACTTTATCCAACTTGGCAAGACTTGTTGGAACCTAAGCCCCGATTTCCAGGCCGATGAGGCTTCCATCTATTCTCATAAGTTGGTCAGGTGTCAGAAACCAAAGGCGGGATTTTGCCCTTCAAATCCTTACGCTTATCAATTAGTTTGGCGGTCGCCCCTTCCGACACACGCAATTTGGTAGGCGTAACACCCGCAAAAAACTTGATCTCGCGAATCATATGGGATTGATCATAAAATGCGTCTTCGAGTTCCAGCAGCTCATCTTCATTGTCTTCTGCAAAGGCTCGGGCAGCCCGCAAAGCACGATATTTTCGCGCCAAATATTTGGGCGGCATACCATAGAGTTTGTTGACCATTCGCAAAACTTGCCGCGAACTTTGCTTGGAAAGCGCCATCAATGCACTCACCGGCGGAGAGGGATCCGAAGAGAGCCACTGATCCACCATTTCGGTAAATGCAACGGTCTCCGGCTTTATGCGCGGCTTCATCGAGCGGTAGACTTTGTCCGCCCATTCCACCATCTCTTCGGCTGAACTACAGCCGCGCAAAGTATCGAGATTCTTTTCAATTTCGTCTGTAAACACCTCTCGTGCAGGAAGCACGAGGTCCGCATAATCGGCTGCGGATTTTTTTGTGGTCGTGGCCCAACCGAGTGGCAACATACCCACACCGAACATCCGAAACGGCCCATTGACGTCGAAATGCATCGCTCCTGTCGATGGCCCGACCAGCATTGCTCCCTCTACTGGATAGGAAGAGCCATCAGCGAAGCTAAGCTTTCCCTTTCCGTCCAAAATAAATCGCAGCTGAGCAATGGCCGCGCGCTCATTGTCCGCGAAATTAGGTTCTTCCACATCAAAAAAATAGTAGACTGAGACAAGGCTCCGCACGTCCTCAGCGGGGGCAAAATATTTCAAACTAACCAAAGCGCGATCCCTTTTTGCTGGCCATTCCTCAAACCAGTCAGGCGATAGTTGCGCCTTTATCGCTGAAATTAAAAGGAAAAAAAAGCCTGACTGAAAATTTCAGCCAGGCCGTAAAGGAAAAGACCCCTGTACTAGCGATAAATCACTATCCAGAGCTCTTCGGGTCGCATGAAGGACATGGACCATTTTCCTCTTTAAAATATTGGACAAAAACGACACTTTTTGCTGCAACCATTGACATTATTGGACAAATACCAAATTCGCGAACAAATATATTTCCTGAATCGAATAGCCTCAAGGCTAGGGTTTATTTGCAGCTATCCAACTATCAACCCGTTCTTCCATGATATTAAGCGGAACGGGGCCGCTCTTTAAAATCACATCATGGAAATCGCCCATCGTGAATTTTGATCCCAGTTCTTTTTGTGCTCTTCCGCGCAATTCCAAAATTTTGAGCTTACCAATCATATAAGCGGTGGCCTGACCGGGATAGACAATATAGCGCTCAATAGCCTTGCGAATGTCACTATCTGGATTGGGTGTGTTTTCGGTGAGATAGGCAATTGCCTTTTCTCTACTCCAGCGCTTGTCATGCATGCCCGTATCAACCACCAGCCGGCATGCCCGCCACAATTCCATGCCCAGTCGACCAAAATCTGAATAGGGGTCAGTGTAGAACCCCATGTCCTTACCTAACTCCTCCGTATAGAGCCCCCAACCTTCGCTATAAGCGGTGACACCGCCAAATTTTCGAAATGCTGGCACATCCCCCAGTTCGGTCTGGATGGCGAGCTGCAGATGATGTCCCGGAAGCGCCTCATGATAGGCCAGTGCTTCAAGTTCCGTCTTCGACATACCCTTCAAATCATAGAGATTGACATAGTAAGTTCCAGGCCGTGATCCGTCCGGCGCGGGTCGCTGATAAAAAGCTTTGCCCGCAGATTTTTCGCGAAACGCCTCGACCGGTTTGATGACAAAAGGTGCTTTTGGGAGGGTATTGAAAAATTCCGGAAGCTTCTTTTCCATCGCTGCCAATTTGGTATTGGCTTCGGCCAGATAATCCTCGCGACTGGTGTGGAAATATTGATCGCTGGTCCGCAGGTGAACAAAAAACTCACCCAATGTTCCCTCAAAACCAACTTTTGCCATAATTTTACGCATCTCACCATGGATACGAGCGACATTGTCCAGGCCAATTTGATGAATCTCGTTGGCGGTAAGATCGGTGGTCGTGTAATTTTTTAGCCGTTCCGCATAATAAGCCGCGCCATCTTTAAACCGCCAAACACCATCGCCATCAACGGCAGTGGATTGCTGCCTTTTCATTTCAACGATCAGTCTTTCATAGGCGGGTCCAAAACTGTTGGTCAGCGCCGCCGCTCCCTTTGCAATGAGATCCGACTTCTCGGATTCTGCAATGCCTAGCGCACTGACTTTCTTTTTCAGATCAGCGAAAATGGGCGAATCGTCTCCATCATCAAACGGTGCACCGCTGATGATATTTTTTGAATCATTTATCACATATGGGAACACCCAATCGGGTACGATCACACCATTGTCGGCCCGTTTTCGCGATTGCAAAATCAAAACATCCATTTGTGTGCCGACAGCTTCCAGGCGGCTAATATAGGCCTCAGCATCCGCTTTGTTGGTCACACGATGAATATTGATTAAAAAAGCCGGCAGATCACTTTGGACCCCGTTCATCTGGTCAAAAATATAATAGTTTTCACGAAATCCAAAAGCCGCTTTGGCACGGTCAGCTCTAGCTTGAAAAAGCCGATAGCTAAGTTGATCAGAATCGTTCAAATTTGACGGATCGAACCGAGACTCCAGTTCAGTAAGAGTCCTTTGACCACGCTCATAGTTGGCAACAGCAGCTTCATCACTCGGGTCATCCCACTTGCCATAATCGTCATCGCGAATGCCGCGATATGCTTTACCCAAAGGAGAAAAGGACAGTTCCTGCTTGTCATAGTCATTGAAAAGTTTTGCCATTTCGGCATTTGCTGTGCTTGTTGGCACGTCAGTGACACTCGCTGCCGGACTATCACTCGCGCTGGTGACGCCCGCTCCATTTGCACCACAGGCGGCCAACATCGTCGTTGCGGCTAAAATAACATATAATTTCATGACTGTGTAACTTTCGTTTCTACTCAACAGAAGGTTTCGTAACATCTGAAACCGCAATGCACAAATTTAACGATAGTTTAAGAGCGTTTTTCCTGTTTCAGGCTGCCACTTCAACAGGGTTTGATAATAATATATCCAGATCGCTCTTCTACTTGTGGAGGGGTTGGAAGGTCGCCACACTTACCGTCCAGGTTACGTCCTGATTTAATGTCAAACCGATAGCCATGCCAGGGACAGGACACACTGCCATCCTCACCAACTGTCCCATCACCAAGCGGCCCAAGCAAGTGCGGACAGGTGGCGCCATAAACGACCCATTCCCCCTTCCATTGATTCAGACAGTACCGATTGTCCTGGAAATCAAACACAATGGGCAAAGCTTGTTGTAGATCTTCTACCAGTCCCAGTTCCAGCGTATCCATCTCGGTTACAGCGGTTTCCGATCTGCGATCCAGAGCCTGTTGCCTTCCCGTCATCAACACCTGATCTTCATCGTATAGCTGCGCATAAAGAGCTTGCAGATAACCATGCGTCATGGTTGCCATCTCAACCGAAACAGGCTTTTCTTCTAGATAGAAACGAACATCAACACTGATCTTCTCATCAGAAATCGACGTAGCCTGGGTATGGATATGAACGCCTTGCCCTGAACCGAAAAGCACAGTTGTCGCCCAATAATTCTGTTCATTATCAACCAATAGTTGAAGCAATTGTGTTTCACCGCTTCCTGGCAACTCGACTTTCGTACGCCAGCCCCAGGCACCGCTGTCAATTTTCTCGATGGCCGAGAAAGCAGAGGGATGGACAAACGGTAGATGTTCCCAGTCATGCGCATTTTCCATCATCCGTGCTATATTGACGGGCAGTTCGCGTTGGTAGTTTCCCAAATAATGAAGCCGATCCAAGCCGTCATAATCCACATGATTGGCCTGCCCTTCACAAAAGGACCGCTCCTCATGGGAGATATTTAAAACGGGTTCAATATGGACAGCTTGTGATCCCATTGCATATTCCTCTTGATGGCCTTGGTACTGCTTGGTGCTTTACTTTTGACTAGCAAAGGGTTGCGGTATCTAGAAAGCTCTTTTTCGATTTCAAGAATTGCAATTGGCAGTTTGCCGGTTTTTCATGCTAGACAAGGTTCAAAGATATGAGAGAGGATGATCATGGCGAGTGTCGCTTCCATGCCAGAAACAACTGGCAGTCTTGAAATTCAACAACTGACTCCAGCCATTGGAGCCGAGATAGTCGGGGTTTCAACCGCTACCGAATTGGGCGATGAAGTCATTGCAGAAATCAGGCAGGCGTTGCTCGATCACAAAGTAATTTTTTTCCGCGATCAGGATTTGACACAGGAACAACTTTTGGCCTTCGCCAAGCGATTTGGGGATTTGGAAATCCACCCGGCAACCCCGAAAGACCAGCCCAATCCAGAAGTTCTGCGCATCGAGCATGGACCCAAGAGCAAGGGCCAAGAGAATATGTGGCACAGCGACGTCACATGGCGCGCAGAGCCGTCATTAGGATCCGTTTTAAATGCCATCGAGATCCCACCGGTTGGCGGAGACACTCTGTTTGCCAATATGAATCTTGCTTATGAAAACCTACCCGAAGATATTCGCGAACAAATTACCGGCATGACTGCGATGCATGATATTGCGCGTGTCTTTGCAAAGCGGCTCAATAAGAAACCGGAGGAATTGCACGACAAATATCCGCCAGAAGAACACCCTGTTGTGCGCACCCATCCAGAAACAGGCCTCCGCACACTTTATGTAAACGCCGCTTTCACCAGTCACATTGTCGACCTGGAACCAGAAGAAAGCGCTGCCCTACTTAAGCGTCTATACGCGACCGCAGCCAATCCGGAAATCCAGTGCCGGTTCCGCTGGACTAAAGGCGCCATTGCCTTTTGGGACAACCGAGCATGCCAGCATTTTGCCTCGTCTGATTATTTTCCTGCGCGTCGGATCATGCAACGCGCGACAATAAAGGGTGACCGTCCTTATTTTGATGCCAACGGATAACCCGTGATCGCCGAGCCCGATGCGCTAATCATTGGTGGGGGTCATAACGGCCTAGTCTGTGCCTATTATCTGGCACGTGCCGGGATGAAAGTGCGCATACTAGAGGCGCGTAATGTCATTGGCGGTGCGGCCGTGACCGAAGAATTCCACCCTGGATTTCGCAACAGCACGGCCAGCTATACCGTCTCGTTGCTTCAACCAAAGATCATCGCCGATATGGGACTGGAGGCCCGCGGCTACAGAGTCATTGAACGACCGAAGAGCAATTTTCTGCCGCTGGGAGATGGACAGTATCTTTTGGTTGGTGGTGGGATCCAAGCCACCCAGCAGGAGATCAAAAAATTCTCAACCAAAGATGCAGACCGTCTTCCGGTCTATTATGACATGCTGGAAACCGCTGCATCAATTCTTCGCGATCTCGCTTTGCACATTCCGCCGAACAGCGCGGGCGGAGGGGCGTCAATACTTGCCGCCATTCAGCAGGGAAGAAGATTCATCAAATTGTCTCCACTGGAACAACATCATATCATCAAACTGTTCACGCTCAGTGCGCGCGAGCTACTCGACCAATGGTTTGAAAGTGATCCGATAAAGGCAGCGTTTGGTTTTGATGCCATTGTCGGCAACTATGCCAGTCCCGATACACCGGGCAGCGCCTATGTGCTGCTGCATCATGTCTTTGGTGAAGTGAATGGCAAGCAAGGGCAATGGGGCCATGTGGTCGGCGGAATGGGGCAGATCACAGCACTGATGGCTGAGGCATGTGAAGAGGCCGGTGTCGAGATACAATTGGATATGCCGGTCGAGGAAGTTCTCATTGAAAATGGCATAACTCATGCCATCCGAACCGCTGGTGGAGAGACCTTCCATGCTGACTGCATCATCGCCAATATCGGGCCGAAATTACTATATGATCGCTTGATCGCACCCGAGCATCTACCGACTGATTTTCGGCACATGATCAATGGTTTTCAATGCGGTTCAGGAGCGTTTCGGATGAATCTTGCCTTGGACGGTCTACCCAATTTTGTCGATCTGCCAGGCGGCGGCGAACATCTGAGATCCGGGATCATTATGGCACCCTCACTGGATTATATGGACCTCGCCTACCAGGAAGCTCGCGCTCACGGGTTTTCCAGCAAACCCGTGGTCGAGATGCTGATCCCTAGCCTGATCGATGATAGTCTGGCCCCTCCAGGTAAGCATGTCGCCAGCCTGTTTTGCCAGCAGTTTGCGCCCTTACTAACCGGTGATCGATCCTGGGATGTTGAACGTGGCAACGCAGTGGACGCGATCCTCAATGTGGTTGAAAGCCACGCCCCCGGCTTCCGAAAACTTATCCTCGGTGAAATGGCGCTATCGCCGCTCGATCTGGAACGAAAATTTGGTTTGATCGGTGGCGATATTTTCCATGGCCGCATGTCTCTCGATCAGCTTTGGGCGGCTCGGCCCGTAATTGGTTCAGCCAATTACAAGGGCCCTCTCAAAGGTTTATATATGTGCGGATCGGGAACCCATCCCGGCGGCGGCGTGACTGGTGCACCTGGCCACAATGCAGCAAAAGCCATTTTACGAGAAAGATCATTTCTCGGGCGGGTTCTGGGTTGACGCTACGGTTTCTTGTTATCGGCACTGATGGTGACGAATCTCTTGCGTGATGGCTCTTGACCCTATAGTTTTCTGCCAAAGGATGAGGGGATTACCAATGCGTAAAGCTTTACTTATAGCCGCTTGCAGTGCAGCTCTGGCCATTTCGGGATGCAAATATGTTGGTGATGATCCAAATGGATCGGGCAGCAGCGTTGAAAATACTGAGTTTCCGGAACAGGTCTTCTGGGGCGATACCCACCTTCATACCGACAATAGCGTTGACGCATTTGGCTTTGGTAACCGGTTGAACGCTGAACAGGCGCTTCGCTTTGCACGCGGTGAAGAAGTAACCGCTACAAAGGGCGCGAAAGCAAAGCTCTCTCGTCCGCTCGATTTCCTGGTCATCGCCGATCATAGTGACGCGATGGGCGCCACAAAAGCGATTAAAGATGCCCCGCGTATTGCCTTGCTGGGCGATGAGTTCCTGTTGCGCTGGCATGATATGCTCAATGAAAGTGATGAAGGTGCTCTCAAAGTGACGGCGGAACTCATAGATGGCGCCGCCAATGGTACTTTACCGGAAAATCTGACTGATCCAGAAGCGCAAACCGAGCGCACCAAAGACCTGTGGGAAGCCCATGGCGAGACGGTCGATGAATATAATGATCCCGGAAAATTCACAGCCTTCATGGGTTATGAGTTTACCCCGATGCCGGGCGGGGATAATTTGCACCGTGTTGTGATGTTCCGCGATGGCGCAGAAAAGGCAACTAAAGTTCTCCCCTATTCTTCACAAGGATTTGCCGGCAATCCAGAGAAACTCTGGGAACATATGGCAGCTTATGAGAAAGACACTGGCGGCCAAATGCTAGCCATGCCGCATAACAGCAATGTGTCGAACGGGCGCATGTTTGAGATGCAGAAATATGACGGCAGCCCGATTGACAAAGCCTATGCCGAAACACGCGCGAAATACGAGCCAGTTGTTGAGGTGACCCAGATTAAAGGGGATAGCGAAGCCCATCCGTTTCTTTCACCCAATGATGAATTTGCCGGTTTTGGTGATGCCGGTTGGGATCAGTGCAATCTGAGTTGCAGTGGCAAAACGAAGCCAGAAGACTATGCCGGTAGCTATGCACGTGAAGCGCTGAAACGCGGACTGGAATTGATGCAAACCGTCGGCGCCAATCCGTTTAAATTCGGTATGATTGGCTCGACAGATAGTCACACATCTTTGGCCACCGCAGATGAAGACAATTTTTTCGGCAAACACAGCCAAAACGAGCTTAATCGCGAAGACCGCGCCATGCAGCCTCAAAATCTAGGCACACGCGAAGGTCGTTTTGGTTGGCACTATCTGTCGAGTGGCTATGCTGCTGCATGGGCGACCAGCAACAGCCGTGAAGCCATTTTCGATGCGTTTCAACGCCGCGAAGTCTATGCGACAACCGGTCCGCGCATGACGGTACGTTTCTTTGGCGGGTTTGAATTTGCTGAAGGTGACACCGCCGATCTGGTCAAGTCCGGCTATGCCAAAGGTGTGCCCATGGGCGGTGATATAACCGGGGGTGATGGCAAAGCGCCAACCTTCCTAGTAAGCGCGATGATGGACCCGGAAAGCGCCGGTCTCGACCGCGTACAAGTCGTAAAAGGTTGGGTTGACGCCAACGGCCAATCACAAGAAAAAATCTATAATGTCAGTTGGAGCAATGCAGACGATCGCAGCATTGGTGCAGATGGTAAACTTACTCCGGTTCCCAATACAGTCGATCTGACAAAAGGCACTTGGGATAAAGATAGCGGTACACCAGAGCTTGTCAGTTTTTGGCAAGATCCTGACTTCGATGCTTCGCAAAATGCGTTTTATTATGTCCGTGTGCTCGAAATTCCGACACCAACATGGCCGGTATATGATGCCATAAAATTTGGTATCACATTGGCGGATGATGTTATTAGAATTCAACAGGAACGGGCTTACTCATCACCCATCTGGTATACGCCAAAGGCATAGTTTGACGCACTCATATTTGCCCTGAGTCTATCGAAAGCATGAGCGAAATTGCATCGACATGGCAAGACCGAATAGTAATAAGGATGCGTGCCAAACAAGATGCCTAAAATTCTCAAAGAACCACTGATCCATTTTTTAGGCGGTGCATTGTTGGTATTCGGGTTTTTCTGGGCGACCGGCACCAATCGTGATCCAGCCGACTATACGATCAGCGTGGATCAATCCAATATTGACCGTCTGCGCGCGGGCTGGATTCAAAACTTCAGACGCCCTCCTACTCAACAAGAGCTAGATGCTCTGATTGATCAGGAGGTTACCGAAGAGATATATTATCGCGAAGCCTTGCGTCTAGGGCTGGACCGCAATGATGCGGTGATCCGGCGACGGATGTTTACCAAGATGCGTTTTCTCAACAATCAGGATTCCGCCGCAAGCGAGCCGAATGATACCGAGTTACAGCAATGGATCAGACAAAATCAGGGGAAGTATAGTCTTTCGGCCACTTACGATTTGGAACAAATCTATCTGGGGCAAGGCGGGACATTGAGCGAAACAGAGGTCGTAAAATTACTGCAAGACTTAAACAGCGGTGCTGTTGAAGCATCCGACATTTCCAAACCAATATCGCTGCCCCAAAAACTGATGAGCGCCGACAATAGAAGCATCTCTCGTCAGTTTGGTGAGCAATTTTCTGTAGACCTGGCTGAACAAGAAACAGGAAAATGGGTTGGTCCGGTAACTTCCGGTTTTGGCGAACACCTGATCTACATCATGTCCAAGACTCCTGGCAAACCAGCAATGTTGGATGACGTGCGACAGGCGGTCACCAACGACTGGCGTGCTGCGCAAACGGCCCAACAGGAAGAAACCGCACTCGAACAATATCGCTCGCAATATGATATCAGGGTGGCAGGCCGCGAATGAGGTTTTTTCTTGCCCTGCTTTCTTGCCTGATACTCGGAGCACCGGCTTTCGCTGATGAATTGCGGCCAGCCTATGTCGAGCTGACCCAGCAAGAGGGCAGCGATTGGAAATTATTGTGGAAGGCCTCCGCCCAATCGCGACTAGGCGCGACAGGGGAAGCCATCATCCCCGAAATTTGCACGCCGATTGGCGAACCTCAAAAACGGTTTGCAGCCAGCAATATACTGACCACAATCAACCTGTCCTGCAACGGCCCTATGGCTGGGCAGAAAATAGGACTTAAAGCGCTGGAGCTCTCTTCCACTGATGCCCTGGTTAGGGTCGCACCTCTGAAAGAAGAAGTGCAAACACTTCGTCTGACGCCCGATGAACCAGTCGCGACCATCGCCGGAGAGGATGAGATCGTCAATGTGGCATCGACCTATACCATCATCGGCATCGAGCATATCGTACTCGGCTTTGACCATTTGCTGTTCGTATTGGCTCTGGTGCTGCTGCTAAAGGGCGGATGGTTGGTAGCTAAGACAGTGACTGCATTCACTATTGCGCATAGCGTCACTTTGATTGGTACAACGCTTGGCTATCTCTCGCTGCCATCACAACCAGTCGAGGCGGTGATTGCGTTATCGATCGTGTTTCTCGCAGTTGAGATTGTAAAAGCAAAACCGGACGAACAGCGCCTTTCAGAACGCTTCCCATGGATCGTGGCTTTCCTATTCGGCCTGCTTCACGGCTTTGGATTTGCCGGAGCATTGGCGGAAATAGGTCTGCCCAAAGATGATGTCCCTCTAGCCCTCCTAACCTTCAATCTTGGTGTTGAAATCGGGCAGCTAGCCATTGTTGCCATCGGCCTTGCGGTACTCGCGCTGATCAAGCGATTTCAAATTTCATGGCTACAACCAATCAAAACCGCGACAGCCTATGGGATCGGCATTATCGCCACCTATTGGTTTATCGAACGAATGATTGGCTGACATAGCCGGCCTCAAAGGAAGCCTGGGTATCGCGGAATCGCCCATAACGACGACCCGTCGGTTCGATCTCTCAAAACCCCAGAGTGATTTTCCGAGCAAGAGCTGGTGAGATTGACTCGACGATTCGCAACGCTTTGGTGGAACCAATATTTGCCTCATTCTGGTCTCGTTCAACCGCTGCGATAATCTGCCTTGCGCATTCTTGAGGAGACATTTTTTTCATTGGATTGCCATCATTCATCTGCGTATCGACAACGGGAGGTAGTGCTTCCACAACACTAATGTTAGTGTCCTTAAGCTGTTCACGCAGACCAAGTGTGTAGAAACGTAACGCTGACTTTGTCGCACAATATATGGGCGTTCGTGCGGCAGGAGCGATTGCGAGACCAGAGGTGACGTTGACAATGGTGGCCTGCGGACGAGTACGCAGTTTCGGCATTAGTCCGGTGATCAATCGGATCGGCGCGTTAAGATTGGAATAGATACACACATCAGTCGCATCAGCACTTGGATCGCTGTTCCTGAAATCATAGTCGACGAGCTGACCAGCATTGTTGAGCAGAAGGTCGACATCTTTCTCCCCCCATTCAGCAAGCAACGCGTCGACGCCGCTCGCAGTGGATAGATCGGCCGCAATAACTTCAAAACCTTCGTCGTTCATAGCGGCCAAACGTTCCGGATTGCGACCGGTCAGCGCCACATGCGCACCTTTTTCTTTTAACTGACGAGCGATCTCGCGCCCAATACCCGCACTTCCACCGGTCAATAATATGTTCTTCCCGCTTAAGTCCATTGCATGCACTCCCATATAATTTCGTTCACGGGCATATCCCTCAAACTAAGTCCGGTCTCAATACGACCTCAAGAACCTATACCGTTTCATATAATGTTATGGCGGGCGCGTAAGTAAACTCCCAATTTTAAATTGCCCAAACTTCCAACGCAGTGTTTTTATCAAGAGCAGAAAAAAGCCCGAAGCAATTGCATGCTCCGGGCCTTCAGATTTTGATCCTGAGTGTAAAAATCAGGAGCTATAGTACATGTCAAATTCGACCGGATTGGGAGTGGTTTCCATCCGGCTGACTTCTTCCCACTTCAGTTCCGCATAAGCGTCGATCTGGTCTTTTGAGAAGACATCGCCTTTGAGCAAGAATTCATGATCAGCTTCGAGCGCTTCCAGAGCTTCACGCAAAGAACCACAAACGGTTGGCACATCAGCCAGTTCTGCAGGTGGCAGATCATAGAGGTTTTTATCCATCGCGTCGCCCGGATGGATTTTATTCTCAATGCCATCGAGGCCAGCCATCAGCAATGCTGCAGCCGACAGATACGGGTTAGCCAAAGCATCCGGGAAACGGAATTCAACCCGCTTCGCTTTATCGCCAGTACCATAGGGAATCCGGCAAGAAGCCGAGCGGTTGCGGCTGGAATAGGCTAGCAGCACAGGTGCTTCAAAGCCAGGAACCAAACGTTTGTAGCTGTTGGTTGTGGCGTTGGTGAACGCATTACACGCCTTGGCATGTTTGATGACACCGCCAATATAGTGGAGGCAGGTTTCGGACAGACCAGCATATTCATTGCCTGCGAAAAGTGGCTTGCCTTCTTTCCAGATCGACATGTGGGTATGCATCCCGCTGCCATTATCTTCCTTGATTGGCTTCGGCATAAAGGTAGCTGTCTTGCCATAGGCATGCGCAACTTGCTGCACGACATATTTATAAACCTGTGTCCGATCAGCGGTTTCGGTCAGCTTACCAAAGGTAATGCCGAGTTCGTGCTGGGCAGCTGCCACTTCGTGATGGTGCTTATCCATCGGCAGGCCCATTTCCATCATGGTCGCAACCATTTCACCGCGGATATCCACGGCGCTGTCCACCGGAGCCACTGGGAAGTAACCGCCTTTGGCACGGGGACGGTGACCCATATTGCCTACATCATATTCGCGACCAGTATTCGTTGGCAGCTCAATATCGTCAATGCGGAAACCAGAACGGTCATAGCCGTCTTCAAATTGCACGTTGTCGAACATGAAAAATTCAGGCTCGGGACCAACATAGACGGTGTCGCCAATGCCGGTAGATTTGAGATAGGCTTCTGCACGAACAGCAGTGGAACGAGGATCACGGGAATAAAGCGAACCATCGCCCGGTTCGACAATGTTACAAACCAAGATCATCATCGGTGTCGCTGAAAATGGATCCATGTAGACAGCATCCAGGTCAGGTCGAAGGATCATGTCGGATTCGTTAATCGCTTTCCAGCCTTCGATAGAAGAACCATCAAACATAAAGCCTTCTTCGAGCACATCTTCGTCAATTACTTCCGCACACATGGACAGGTGCTGCCATTTACCGCGCGGATCGGTGAAGCGAACATCAACCCACTCGATTTCATGCTCTTTGATCATTTTCATAATGTCTGCAGGTGAATTGCCCATATTGTATTCCTTGGTTCTGGTTTGAGAGTTTGAATTGATTAAATTTGGATATTTTTTGCTAGGATCGCCTTAAATTGCTTCGTTGTCGCGTTCGCCAGTCCGGATGCGAAGGGCGGCTTCCACAGGGATGACGAAAATTTTACCATCACCGATGCGACCGGTTTGCGCGGCCTGAGAGATAGCCTCAACTGTGCCATCGGCAAGATTGTCTTCGACTACGACTTCCAGTTTCACTTTAGGGAGAAAGTCCACCACATATTCTGCACCGCGATACAGTTCCGTATGCCCTTTTTGTCGACCAAAGCCTTTTGCCTCGGTTACGGTGATGCCGGATACGCCAACTTCGTGCAGCGCTTCTTTGACTTCATCCAATTTAAACGGTTTGATAATGGCTTCAATTTTCTTCATATCGGTATTCGTCCCCGTTTCCCAAATTTCTCTGGCACAGCTGAGCGGCACCAAAGTCGGGCGCATTTGCCCATTTCAATTCAATTCTCATGCCAGAATCGATTCTTTGAAAGAATCGCTGGAATCCAATAGCCGCTTGCTAAACGCAAAACAGGCGCGAGACAATGCTGCCTATATTTCAGGCATGTTCGTGATTGCATGCCCATTAAATAGGCAAGATATGAGGTCGATCAGCGAGCGATAGGAGCGCTAAGATCAGCGACATTGGCCTTGGTCCAATGCGAGCGTTCGATGACATAGTGACGCATGGCTTCAATGCCAGCATCATCGACTTGCGTGCCAAATCCAACCATGCCGCGATCTTTTAATGCGCCATCGCCAACAATTGATTTCCATCCCTCGGCAGATAGCAATGCTCCCGAGACGCGGAGGTCGGGAGTGAAGCCATTACCAATGGCACTATCGCCATGGCAGACAATACAATTGCGACCAAAAAGCTCTTTGCCCAGCGTAATTTGCTCTGGGGTACCGGTTTGTTCTGGTGGGTCCCAGACTACTTCGGATTTCGCCGGTAGATCAGGTAATTTGGCTGTGCCGCCAACCTTTAGAACGACCAATCGCGGAATATTGGGTATCGTACGAGACGCGCCACCCGCAACACCAGCAACCAAAGGAAAGGCACCGCCTTTACTGGTTAGAAATGCTACATATTGCTCTCCGTCGACAATATAAGTCGAAGGTGCGCTAACAATGCCTGATTGCATATCGAGACTCAGCAACTCTTTACCAGCGTCCGCCGTATAGGCCTTAAACTTGCCAGTCGCAGTGCCTTGGAACACCAAATTACTAGCTGTGGTCATGGTGCCACCATTCCAGGCCGAGGGATGGTCTTGGCTCCACTGAACCTTGCCAGTTTTCGGATTAAATGCGACCAACTTGCCAGTCGTCGCAGCAATCGCCGCCTTGAAGGCCAACTTGTCATCGGGAAGTTGACCGATTGCCCAAGCTATCCCTACGTTAAAGCCCAATCTTTCGCGGCTCTTATCGCCTTCCGATGCCGGGTTTAGATAGCCTTGCGGAATTTGCTGTGCAGGGATGTAAACCAATCCGGTCTTTGGATTATAGCTCATGGGGTGCCAGTTATGCGCGCCCAGTGCACCTGGGATCGCAATAAAGGGCTCGCCCGTTTTATTGTAACGTGCCTCAGCCGTCTCAATCGGGCGACCAGTTTCCAGATCATAGCCAGTGGCCCAGTTAATGCCGTCAACATAGGGTTCTGCACTCAGCAGCGTTCCATCAACACGATCAATTACAAAGAAGAAACCGTTTTTCGGCGCGTGGTAGAGCACCTTGCGCATTTGGCCATCAATCTCGAGCTCAGCCTGAATAATATGCTGGGTCGCGGTATAGTCCCAGTTTTCACCGGGTATTTCTTGATAATGCCAGAGATATTTTCCGGTATCAGGATTTACCGCAACGACGGAAGACAGGAATAAATTATCACCTTCACCGCCGGAGCGCACACTGTGATTCCATGGGTTACCATTGCCGACCCCAAAATAAAGCTGATCGAGGTCTTCGTCGTAAACGATTGAATCCCAGACTGTTCCGCCACCACCGGATTCACGCCAATTGCCATCGCCCCAAGTCTTGTTGGCAGCTTTTTCAAAAATTTCATCACTAGCCGCACCGTCGGCTTTGCCTTCAGGATTGGGTGTGGTGTAGAAACGCCAGTTCATCGAACCATCGCTAACGTCATAGGCTGAAAGATAGCCGCGGACGCCAAATTCCGCGCCGCCGTTGCCGATTATCACCATGTTTTTGACCACGCGCGGCGCACCAGTAATGGTGTAAGGCTTTGACTCGTCCGTCGTCTGCGTTTCCCAAAGCCGTGCGCCCGTATTGGCATCCAGTGCGATCAGGCGGCCATCTATAGTCCCAAAGAACAATTTTCCGCGATTAATGGCAACCCCGCGATTGACGACGTCGCAACAAGCATCAACGGCTTTTTCGCCAGGAACTTCTGGGTCATAGGACCATAGTTCTTCGCCGGTTTTTGCATCATAGGCGAAGACTTTTGACCAGGCCGTTGAAATATAGAGTTTCCCATCGACCATGACGGGGGTTGCTTCCTGACCACGCGCGTCGGGGAGATCTTTGAACCAGGTTATGCCAAGCTCGCCGACATTTTCTTCGTTTATTTGGGTTAGGGGACTGTGGCGTTGTTCCTTGGCATCAAAACCAATATTCGACCATTCCGAGCCATCCGTTGCGGCAGCCGCTTCGGTTGTGTCTGCTTCGGGGACTTCGCTCTCACAAGCCACCAGCAAAAGGGGTGCCAACAATAGTCCTAGCCTGCGCATCATCTGTCTCCCAAATCACCGGAAAGTCTATGCTTTCCGTTTGATTTAATCGACTAGCTAAATATCCGTGCCTTGGTCAAGAACTATAAGGTTTCTAATAGGGCGGGGCGTCTAAACCAGTCGGGCTTTTGGTAAAGATTTCGCAGCCGTCCTCGGTAATCCCGATACTATGTTCAAACTGCGCCGAAAGTTTTTTGTCCCGGGTCACGGCTGTCCAACCGTCTTCCAACATTTTGGAGGTATATTTGCCGATATTGATCATCGGCTCGATGGTGAAGAACATGCCCGGACGCAATTCAGGGCCCGTGCCGGGACGACCGGCGTGAACCACTTCCGGCGCATCATGAAAAAGTCGCCCCAGTCCATGCCCGCAAAAATCGCGCACTACACTATATCGATGGCCTTCAGCATGAGTCTGGATTGCGTGAGAAACGTCTCCCATCCGATTGCCGGGCTTGGCCTGTTCAATGCCCAGCATCAAACATTCATAGGTGACCTGCACCAGCTTGCTGGCCTTAATTGGTGTCTTGCCAACCAGGAACATGCGGCTCGTATCGCCGTGCCAACCGTCAACGATCACGGTGACGTCGATATTGACGATATCACCCTCGTTCAATTTTTTGTCGCCCGGAATACCGTGGCAAACAACATGATTAATCGACGTGCAGCAACTGTGGGTAAAGCCTCGATAGCCCAGAGTTGCTGGCACGGCTCCCGCAGCAAACGCTTGTTCACGGACCATGTCATCAAGCGCGCCTGTGGTAACACCGGGTTCAACATGAGGCACGAGAGAATCCAGTATCTCTGCAGCCAAGCGGCCAGCTTTACGCATTCCTTCAAAGCCCTCTGGGCCATGCAGTTTAATGGCTCCGGTCCGGTTTTGTGGAGTCGCCTCTTCAACGGTCTGATATTGTGTCATAGGGTCCATATAAGAGTTATTTGACAATTTGGCGATACCCCTATTTTCCCCGCCAGCAACGGTTTTGGGGAAAATTAATCAAGTTCCCGTAAGCTATTGTTTGAGTTGGAGTAGTCTTTCACGGAAACCTGATGCGAAATCGCCTAAAATTGCTGCTGATCTTTGCTTACGTGCTGTGTGGTGGCGCGGAAATCTGGCGCAGATTGGATATGGTGACAACACCAGAGATTCAACCCGCTGGCTTGATCGCTTACTGCATATTATTTGCGATGTGCACGGCCAGCCTTGTCGGAGCTGCATATATTAATCGCGGCTGGATTCGCTGGTCACTGGCTGCGATTTTCGCTGTCAGTTCGGTAACAGTAGATAGCTATCAATGGGCGGTTGGCGACTTTATGGAATATGACGGCTTTGTCACCATGATGCAAAGCGCCGGCGATTTGGGCAATGCCTTTGCGCAACAGAGTCAAGCTATGCTGATGGCTCTTGGCAAGGGCCTTTTGTTATTTTTCGGCATAGGCCCGAAGTCTGTTGTTTCTTCGAATCTACTTGTCCGTATGACGCGACTAGTTTCATTGCCCATTTTGGCTCTGTTGACGGTATTGCTGTTCTTTCGAGGCGGCGAGGGGGGCAGTGGATTGCCAACATCTCATAGCGGTGCGAGCTTTGCTCTACTCTTCGGATATGAGTATCTGACAAATGATCACGGGCCTCGCGAAGTTGTTTCCATCGAACCATCGAGAGAAAATTCAGATCAAGACATCGTGCTCGTCATCGACGAAAGTATTGCCGGCGCCTATCTTGATATTAACAGCGATACAGGCGTTTATTCGGGCTTGCTAAAGCAACAAGGCGACGTTCCCATCCATAATTTTGGACTGGCGGCTTCGATTACGCATTGCAGCGTCGGTTCGAACGTTGTGCTGCGCTTTGGCGGTACAAGAGACAATTACCGCGAGGTTATTCGGAACAAACCGTCGATCTGGTCCTATGCCAAAACAGCAGGATTTGAGACCATTTACATCGATGCGCAAAGGACCGGCGGCCAATATCAAAATCTGATGGATGATGCCGAACGGGCCGAGATCGACCAATGGCATCAGTTTGAGGATGTCGCAGTATTACATCGCGATCATGCTGTGGCCGATCGTCTTTCTGGCTATTTGAATGATGGCACGAAGCAGTTTATTTTAGTCAACAAGGTAGGTGCTCATTTTCCTGTGAATGACAAATTCCCTGATAGTCATGCGCAGTATCGACCGATGCTGAAGCGGGGAACAATGGCGGATGTGACCGACACGGCAACGAGGGATCATCTTGATGGACGGCAGAGTAACTGGATTCTCTACCGCAACAGCTACCGCAATAGTTTGACATGGAATGTGGGTGGTTTTTTCGACCGTTTGTTTGAAAGGGCCAACCTGGACAGCGCGACGATTATATATACTTCCGATCATGGGCAGACATTTCATGAGCGCGGAGAAAAAGGGAAGGCAACCCACTGCACACCTAGCCCCGAGATTGAGGAAGGGTTGGCCCCACTGGTGGTGATCGGTGATCAAAAGAATCAAGAGCGTTGGGCCAGTGCGGTAAAGCAGAGCAAGGATGGCCTGTCTCACTACAGGATATTTCCCACCTTGTTACAGGCAATGGGATATGCGGAAAAAGCGGTAAAACCGGTCTATGGTCCCGACATGTTGGCACCCGACCCAGACCCTTTTACGTTCAATGTCAAATTCAATGCACGATTGGGTGGTAAGCCGGTTTGGAAGCATATTCCACTCGATCAAGTAGCGCATCCTCCTGAATCGGATTATAGCAAGAAGAACTAAAACCTTTGCGCATTTGATATTCCCAATCGCTCTGTTTTCCTTCTATAGATAGCGCTATGAGCAATGACCGCATTTATACCGCAGCCCTGATCGTAATCGGCGATGAAATCCTCTCTGGCCGGACACAGGACAAGAATATTGGACAAATTGCTAGTTGGCTAAATGTGCAAGGCATCCGTCTTGGCGAAGTCCGTGTGGTTGCGGACGACATGGATGCAATTGTCGAAGCGGTAAACATTTTACGCGAACGTAATGACTATCTGTTCACTACCGGCGGCATTGGCCCAACCCATGATGATATTACCGTCGACGCAATTTCGCAGGCGTTGGAAGTGGATGTCGTCGTGCATCCGACCGCCCGTGCTGTGCTTGAGAAATATTATTTGGATAAAGGCGGCATCAATGAAGGTCGCCTGCGTATGGCCCGTGTTCCTGACGGTGCCGACCTGATTGAGAATAAACGTTCCGGCGCACCAGGAATCAAAATCGATAATATTTTCATCATGGCCGGCGTTCCCGCGATTACCGCAGGCATGCTTGATGCGTTGACCGGCACTTTAGAGGGTGGGGCGCCACTGCTATCTGCCACACTCGGTGCCTGGGCTCCGGAGAGTGAAATTGCTGACGTCTTGCGCGAGTGCGAAAAAGCAAACGAAGGCTGCGCAATCGGTAGCTATCCGTTTTTCCGCAGTGGTACAGTGGGCGGAAATTTCGTGATTCGATCTACCGATAAAGGCCGATTGGAAACATGCCGAATGGCTTTAAAGGCTGGCTTGGAAGAAGCTGGCTATGAAGTGACTGAGGGCGGGCTTTAGCCTATTCGATTTGTGCCATATTCTGGCGAACCAATTTATTGGTGATTTCGCGGTCCAAATCATCCCAACAACGCGCCACTACCGCTCCATAATTGTCTATTTTATGCCGCTGGCAGGAAATTTCTGATCCCTTGATCAGAGAGGATAATGACTGGCGTGTTCGTAGTTCCGATATGGCCTCAGGAAAACCATCGCTGAAGCCTTCTATTTTCAAATGCGACCCATAGCCATCAATGGCGATCGTTCCGCCATTATAGACATTTGTTACGGTTCCCCTGATATGCTCTTTGGAAATTGCATTGGCAGTGTTCGACAACCCAGAAGCCAATACTGACATTCCAAACAGGCCCAGTGAAGCAAAGATAATTAGACGCATTTCGTTCCCCTGAAATGGCCGATAGCGAATATTCCATACGTATCAATAGTGGGAGAAGTTACGTTACAAGCTTTTACTCACGGGTGGCCCTTAAGGCAGCACCTGCTGCAAAAGGCGTCATTGCGACCAATAGCAAAGACACGGCGCCTAAAAATAGCAGCGCATTCCCGGCAAAATTCGAAAGACTTCCGGCTCCGAAAATCAGCAGTGGTATTGCCAAAGGAATAAGAAGCAATCCGCCCAATGCGCTCGCCCCTTTTAGCCCCGCAGTTATCGCCGCGATCATGACCGCCAATCCGGCCAATGCCGGGGTGGCGATAGCCAAGCTTGCTAACAGCGTCCAAAGCGATGAGCCTTCGAGTCCCATCAGGCCGCTGGCCAGAAACGCCGCCAACAATAGTGGCGGTCCGAAGGAGAGCCAGTGTGAAATCAATCTTGCGAAGGCAATGATCTCATCTGTGAGACCGCGGGTTATGAGTTGGTCATAAATACCGTTGTCCAAATCAGGTTGGATCAGGCGGTCAAGCGGCAACAGAGTCGCTAGCAAAGCAGCGATCCACAATATCCCTCCGCCAGTTTGCAACAGCAACTCGCGATCCGGTCCGACGGCGAACGGGAAAAGCGTTGCTGCGGAAAGGTAAAAAACCACCGGAAGCCATGTGCCGCCGCTGGCGTAGCTCTGCCGGACGTCGCGCCAGATCAGAGTGGAGAGCGTGCCAATCATGCTGCCTGAACCATCGGTTCTAGGGTCAGGTTAAGATCGAAACCAATCGGGAGCGGAATATGGCTAGCCGCCAGAATAATGCCGCCGCTATCTAGGTGGCTCTGCAAAACGGCACCCAAATGTTCGACTGATGCCGCATCCAATCCATTGGCCGGTTCGTCCAAGAGCCATATGTTAGCATCACTCAAATACGTCCGCGCTAATCTCGCTCGCTGACGCTGCCCAGTCGAGAAATAACGGACAGGTACTTCGGTCAAATGATCTAGACCCGATTTTTCCAAAGCGGCCTGTACATCGCTATCTGTACGGCCATCCAGTTTGGCCCAAAATTGCAATGCCTTTCCAAGCGGTAGGTGCTCATCCAATGGTAGTTTGTCATCGCATAGGGCTTTGCTATTTGGCACAGATATGGTTCCCGCAAAGGGTTCCAGCAATTCTGAGACTAACCGCAATAGACTGGATTTCCCGACCCCATTGGGTCCAGTTAGCAATCCGGCTTGTCCGGGCTGTAGTTGAAAATTCAAATCCTTGAACAGTATCCGGTCGCCGCGCACGCAGCAAAGGCCATCGGCGATGAGCGCGTTTTCGCTTATGGTTGACTGTCCCCCGTTCATAGCTAGGTCTTAAGGCACGAATTGACGCGAAAGCCAAGTGGAGACGAAGAATATGGTAGCGCAACTGACCGACGACGAGCGCAAAGCGGTTCTAGCGGAGCTATCGGACTGGACATATGACGCAGAGCGCGATGCGATTAGCCGAAAGTTTGTCTTCGCCGATTTTGCGCAAGCATTTGCTTTCATGACCCGCGTGGCGATCCATGCCGAGAAATCAGATCATCATCCCGAATGGTTTAACGTCTATAACAAAGTCGATATCACGCTTACCACACACGATGCGGGAGCAAATGGAGGACTGTCTCTTCGCGATGTCGATTTGGCGAAAAAGATTGAGAGTTTTCTCTAGCAGCTAATTGTCATCGGCCCCCGCCAGCACATCCCCGAGATCGGCAAGTTGGGTTTGCTGTTTGCGCAATCGTCCCGGCATCCAGCGCGCCGCGAAAGCAAGCTGCTTGGCCATTTTGTTGACTGGTCTGTGCACCTTGTCACCATGGACGGCTTCCCATGCTTCGGGACCGATTACGGAGACCGGACTGACCAGCACACCCGCTTCTTCCAATCGCTCCTTGCCGCTTTGATTGGTGCCTTCCACAACCTCTCCAATAATATTTGTATCGATAAAGCCGGGCATCAACGATCTGGATTTGATGCCATGTTTCTTAAATTCCAAATCGTGGGATTCCGCCAGTCCGCGCACAGCAAATTTTGTTGCACTATAGACACTTAGATCGGCGACGCCGTAAATGCCTGCTGCTGAAGCGGTGTAGAGTATGCAGCTATCGGGCGTGTTTTTCAGCATTTCGAAACAGGCGCGGGTACCGCTGATGCAACCAGTAAAGTTAATCGCGATTTGCAGATCGATATCTTCGTCGGTCATTTCCTCAATGGGTCCGCCAATGCCAATTCCGGCATTGTTGAACAAAACGGTCATAGTATTACCAGTAATGGTCCCAAAATCGGCAACCGCCTTTTTCCATTGCTCGCGGTCCGTCACGTCAAGATGGTGGGTGGAACTTTGTCCTTCAGGCAACATGGCAGCCGTTTCAGCTACGCCTGCATCATTCACGTCGGTAATGCCGACAAACCAACCTTTACTGGCAAAATAGCGAGCAACTTCACGGCCCAGTCCAGATGCTCCACCGGTAATAAAAATTGATTTTTGCCCGCTTTGAAACGACATGATTCCACTCCTGCTTATTATTGACATTGATGTTCATACGAGAGGTTTTTGATGGATTCGTCAAGTGAGGTTGGACATCATCGGCAAAGCGCGTCACTATGACAGCAAATGTCCACCATCGGTCCCTCCATCAGTTTGAACAATGTCAGTCGCCATTATGGTGCAGTAAAGGCTGTGGACGAACTATCGTTGGAGATCGAAGCCGGCAGTCTTGTGGCACTGGTGGGTCTGTCTGGATCCGGAAAGTCGACGCTATTAAAAATGATCAACCGGTTAGTGGAGCCAAGCAGCGGGTCCATTCTGATTGGGGATGATCAAGTAGATATTGTTGATCCGCATGTTCTGCGCCGCGGGATTGGCTATGTTTTCCAAAATATTGGTCTGTTTCCGCATATGACGATTGCACGCAATATTGCGATTGGTCTTGAATTGGCGGGTGGACTTCAGGGACAGGATAGCCGCGTTGCAGAGCTGCTGGATTTGGTCGAGCTGCCGCAGGAAATGGCGCTGCGCATGCCCGACCAACTGAGCGGCGGACAACAACAACGTGTTGGCGTGGCAAGGGCTTTGGCAACCCGCCCTGGTCTGATGCTCATGGACGAGCCATTTGGTGCGCTTGACCCTGTGACTCGTGATAACCTGACCGAACAATATAAAAAGCTACATCACAAATTAGAGCTGACGACGATCATCGTTACCCATGACATGGCCGAAGCGCTATATTTAGCCGATCGTATCCTCGTAATGCAGGACGGTCAGATAAAGGCCGATGCCACACCGGCAGAGTTATTATCCGGAAAAGTTGGCGAAGAGGCGGAGGCACTTGTTGCCATCCCGCGCGCGCAGGCTGAGCATTTCCATGCACTAGGCAAGCAGTCATGAACGAAGCTTGGCGCAATGCCTTCGCCCGGGTTCCGGATCTGCTGGCGGCCCATGTCCAGCTCAGTTTTTCTGCGCTTTTGCTTGCCATGGCAATTTGTCTGCCGCTGGCGATTTGGGCTGCACGTGCACCTAAAGTTGCAGCCGTTATTTTGGGATTTGCTAGCCTGATTCAAACGATTCCAGCATTGGCCTTGCTGGCCCTATTCTATCCAGTGCTGCTCGGGCTTTCGCTATTGGTGGGCGGCGGAATTACCGCTCTTGGGTTCCTGCCGGCATTATTGGCACTAACACTTTATGCCCTGCTACCAATATTACGCAATGCAGTCACAGGACTAACCGGGGTTGATCCGGCGGCAAAGGAAGCCGCCGATGGACTGGGAATGACCGCCTCGCAAAAATTGCGATTGGTGGAAGCACCGCTTGCTGCGCCTACAATCATGGCGGGCATTAGAACCGCGGCGGTGTGGACCATCGGTGCGGCGACGCTTTCCACTACAGTCGGGCAGGCCAGTCTTGGCGATATGATATTTGCCGGATTACAGACTCAAAACTGGACCTTGGTATTGGCTGGCTGTCTGGCGTCGGCGGGTCTGGCCATCATCGTCGATCTGCTACTCGGCATAATCGAAAAATCAATCGCTCAACGTAACAAGGCCCGCGTCTGGATCGCAGCAGCAATTTTGGGTGTCGGATTGGCAATTGCCCTGTTACCCACTCTCCAATCGCGCGAAAACGTGATTGTCATTGGCGCAAAAGGCTTCTCTGAACAATTCATATTAGCGCGGCTGATCGGGTCGCGTTTGGAAGCGCAGGGCTATGCCATAGAATATCGTGATGGGTTGGGGTCCGCTGTGGTGTTTCAGGCCGTGGCAGCCGATGATATTGATATTTATGTCGACTATTCCGGTACCATTTGGACCAACCAAATGAAGCGCACCGATGCGCCGCCAACCGAGCAAATGCTAAGTGAAATCGGACAGTGGGCCGATCAGAAACATGGCATAGCCATGCTGGGTGCGTTGGGGTTTGAAAATACATATGCCTTTGCCATTCGTCCCGAAGATGCGGCATCGAAAGATTTGAAAACTCTCGATGATCTGGCTCGTGTATCGCCCGAGTTCACCTTTGGTACGGATTTGGAATTTCTTGAAAGACCCGAATGGCAGATGGTCAAAGATGCTTACCCGTTGCGGTTCAAGGAAGAACGCTCGTTTAATCCCACCTTCATGTATCCCGCGCTAGCCAGCGGAGAAGCGGATGTGATTTCGGCCTTTTCATCTGATGGCCGGATTGCTGCCAATGGTTTTGTGGTTTTGGAAGATGAAAAAGGCGCAGTGCCATCTTATGAAGCCTTGCTGCTGGTTTCATCTGATAGTGCTGCTGATGAGAAACTGGTGAATGCAATCCAACCTCTAGCGGGTGCGATCACGGTAGAAATAATGCGGGAGGCCAATTATATGGTCGACCGCGACGAAGACAAGAAAACACCGCGTCAGGCGGCTGCTTGGCTGGAAGAGCAAATAAGGGAATAGCGTAGTGAAGGCATATTGGTTGAAAAAACTTGCGGTTCTGATGGCTATCATGTCCATGACAATGTTGCCTGGCGTAGCCCGGGCCGACGTTGCGGTGACTTTCTATAGCCATGAATTTGGTAGCAGTTTCCCCCATGCATTTTTCACCATGAAGGGTGAATTGGAAAACGGGAAAACGATAAACGGTGCGCATGGTTTTACAGCAGTCAATGTCTCACCAGGCATTTTATGGGGATCGGTAAAGGGTATCGTAAAAGCACCGTCTGCCAAATATATTACCAAAAGCGATGCGCAATTCACCGTGACCATCAACGATACGCAATATAGCAAACTTATGGCGCATGTTTCCAAATGGAAAAACATCAAACAGAAAAGCTATAATCTGAACAAGCGCAACTGTGTTCATTTTGTCGAAGATGCGATCAAGTTACTCGGCTATAAAACCAATCCCAAGACGAAGTATCGAAAGAAGCCGACTTCATTTATGAAGGAAATCAAAACCCTCAATCCGGGTTTGAAATAGGGGAAATAATATGCCTGATGTATGTTTAGTAGTGGGTGCTGGCGCCGGTATTGGCGGCCATGTTGCGAAACGCTTTGCTGCTGAGGGTTATCATGCCGCGCTATGTCGTCGCAGCGATCAGGAAGGTCTCGAAAAGATGGCTTCAGAGATTGAAGCTGCTGGAGGGTCGGCTTCCGGACATCTTCTCAATGCGGTTGATGAGGGCGCGCTTGAAAAGCTGATTGATGATATTGAAACCGACATCGGCCCGATCAATGTTGTAATCTATAATTTGGGCGCACAAATTGGTAACCGGCCCGTTGCGGATACACCGCTCAAGACGTTTGAGCTGGGCTGGAGGATGGGAACATTCGCTGTATTCCGGATCGCACAAAAGCTGTTTCCAAAGATGGAAGAGCGCGGCGGCGGGGCCATGCTAGTAACCTCAGCCACATCGGCGATGCGGGGCAATGCCGGCCAATCCAGCCATGCCGCAGCTATGGGCGGGCGGCGTATGCTGTGTCAGGCACTCAACGCCGAATTTGCTTCGAAAAATATTCATATCGCGCATATCCTGATCGATAGCGCAGTAAATGCACCCGATACGCTAGGCAAGTTGCTCGGAAAAGAACGTTTTGAGAAACTGCTCGAAGCCAAAGGCAATGGCAAAGATGAGGTTATGGAGCCGTCAGCGATTGCCGATACTTATTATCACATAGCGCATCAACATCGCTCAGCATGGACATTTGAACTAGATATGCGTGCGTTTACCGATACCGCTTGGTGGAACCATCCACTGGACTTATAGCCCGACTAAAGCGCAGTTGTATTATACATATGCCAGGTGAAGATCGCCACGGCACCGCGATGCGGGGACCATGGTTCTGCCAATACGCGCAAGTCTTGTTCTGAGGGTCGTCCCTCATGTCCCATGATCTTACCAATGCCAATTTGCACGGCAAGATCTCCAGCTGGCCAGATATCCGGCCGGCCCAATGCGAAAAGCAAATAAACCTCTGCCGACCAGCGTCCAATACCCTTGATCTGGACCAGTTCGGCTATGGCTTGTTCGTCATCATCAGGTAGATTTTCCAAATCCAATTCGCCGGAAATAATAAGTTCGGCCAGACTCCTTGCATAGCCTTGCTTCTGACGAGACATACCGCACGCACGCAATTCATCAAAGTCCCGGGCAATGAGTTTTTCAGGTGGGCACCCAGCCCCTAAAAGAAGCTCCAATTTGTCCCATACCGAAGCGGCAGATGCCACGCTTACCTGTTGCCCCAATATCGTCCGCAGCAAAGTGGCATAGCCTTCTGGCCTGATCCTGGGTTCGGGATAACCGCATGTCTTTAAAGCCGTCGCCATTTTGGGCTCCGCCTGACAAACGGCATCAAGCCCCTGCTGTATCAATTCTTTTGATAGGCCCATCCGCTTTCCTTGCCCGTTTCGGGTCTTGATATTTCATTGAGCAGCGGACATAGCGTGCGGGATTTTGGAATAACAGTCTTACGAGAGGTATCTATGCCAACAATTCATGTAACAGGCCGTGAAGGCGAGGAAAAAGCGATTACCGTTGATAACGGCATCAGCGTGATGGAAGCGATACGCGACAATGGTTTTGACGAATTGCTAGCGCTTTGCGGAGGTTGCTGTTCCTGTGCAACCTGTCACATTCATGTGGATGAGAGCTGGAAAGCCAAACTACCGGAAATGAGCGAAGATGAAGATGATCTCCTCGAAAGCAGCGATCACCGTGACGAATTCTCACGCCTTAGCTGCCAGATTGAAATGTCTGATGATTTGGATGGATTGAAAGTCAAAGTTGCCGACGAAGACTAATCGTCACATAAATAGATATGAAAAGGGGAGCATAAATCTGCTCCCCTTTTCTTTTGAGCCTCTAGTTGACTTTGATAAGCGCGCGCGGGCTCTCAGTGAGGTTCTTCACGTTCCAGCGCATTACCTTTAGATCGCCCTCCGAAGTATAACCATCCGGGCTGTTGTTTCCGAGCACCTCACCATTGGTTTCCAGCGTAAAGCTGCCTTCAATCGGTTTGATCGGCATGTCTTGACTGGCTCGTGCACCAGGCATCCCGCCCAGCATCGCCATACCCATAACACCGCCCTGACTGCCCAAGCCTGGCGCTTGGAGCTCTAGCTCGCCAGATTTGCGGGGAACGATCTGGAAAAATGGATATTGCATAGAGGCGTCGTTGATAATCGGAAAACCAAAATAGCGGTCAAAATTTCCACTCGCCCGATATTCGACATTGAAGACATTGTCGCCTGCATATTCGACCTTGTCCCAACCATCATATTTGCTGAGATTTGCGGCAAATTTCTTCAGCGCTTCATCATTGCCGGGAACGGCACCGCCAAACATTGCAGCCATCATGCCTGAGCGTTGGTCGTAATCTTTCTTGCGGCGTTCATAGATTGCTTTTTCTTGCTCTTCGAGCTCAGTCAACTCCTCATCTGTGCATTGTCGGTTCTCTCGCTTGGGCGAACCATCTGCTTCTGTCACCGCTTCAGCGGCATCAGCCGCCGCTTCAGCAGCATCGGCACTGTCAGTATAGCTATCATAATATGAGCTTGGTGATCGCGAGCCGTCCGCTTCAACCCAATCGCTGCATTTTGCCTTTTTGAGATCAAAAGGTTTGAGCACAGGTTGCTTCATATCTTTTTCGTCACCAGAGAAAATCTGCATCTCACCGACATAAGAAAACTCATATTGACCGCCCTGGAGTAGCTTCAATGTGGCATCAAATTTACCCGGCAAAAAGAAACAGCCAGTGAGTATCAGTGGAGCCGCCAGCGCGGTTAGCAATTTGATAATCCTGTTCATCGATCAATTCTCCTTATCACGAGTATATTCGGCGTATAACGCAATTGCCGCAGCGTTGGACACATTCAAGCTTTCCATTTTCGGATGCATCGGGAGTTTTGCCAAAGCATCGCAGTGTGCCGCAACATTTTGGCGCAGGCCCTCTCCCTCTGCACCCATGACCAAGGCCAGCTTACTAGTTCCCATAGCGGTGCCCAGCATATCATCAGCTTCACCATCCATCCCAATGCGCCAGTAACCAGCCTCTGCAATTTCATCTAGCGCACGTGAAAGGTTCACGACACGGATCCAAGGCACCAGCTCAAGCGCGCCGGAAGCAGATTTTGCCAATACACCTGATTCAGGTGGTGCGTGACGGTCCTGTGTAATAATTGCCGCTGCATTAAATGCCGCTGCGGATCGCAATATGGCACCGACATTGTGTGGATCAGTAACTTGATCAAGCAACAGCAGCGGTCGATCGGAATCTTCATCCATAATATCGGCAAGCCATATATCGGCCAGCGGATCTACATCCGCGACCATCCCTTGATGCGGCGCATCACGGGGCACCATGCGCCCCAAGTCGGCAGCATCACAATAAACAACCGGAATGTCGGTTGGTAGATCGAGTGAAGCTACCGCGTCTCGTGTGCCAGATATTTTTTTTACATTGCGGTGCGGATTATCAAGAGCTGCGGCAATTGCATGCCGGCCCCAGAATTTGAGCCCACCGCCTGTTTTTTTTATTGATCGATTTTTGCGTGACATACTGCCTCTCTAGCGCGTCACTAGCTAGGAAACAGCCCCTTTTTCTATCAATTTGAAACGCAGGGCATTGACACTGTGCCGTCTGTTCGTCATTGAGCCGCGATTGTCGAATATAGGACATCTGGACAGGTGGCCGAGTGGTTAAAGGCAGCAGACTGTAAATCTGCCCGCGTAAGCGTACATAGGTTCGAATCCTATCCTGTCCACCATTCCCCTTCGTCAGGCGCAACATTGGCTGAAATATGCCGGGCCTCCAGGACTGAACTCGCAGGCGATACAGCTGAATCGTACACAGTTGAGCTCCAACGGTTCACCATTGGCATGTCTGCAACCGATCGCACTTTTCCTTGTGGTACAATAGCCGTCAGATTTTGATTCACAGTGGGAAAAGGTGAAGCGCACTTCAATCGTCTTCTGGCGGAAGATCGAAGGTCCGAACTCAATCCATCCTCTCTTCCCTCATCCGTTGATCAATGAATAGAATGGATCGATGCAATGATGCCTTATACGATACACCTTGGAGCTCATAAAAAGGACGGATTCCAAACAAGCAGCGGCCGTGTTCTAGAGGAGCCTCAATCGTTTTTTCAAAAGCTGAGCGAGTGGTATCTATCGATACAGAAGTAAATGGCGGAGCCGGAGACCGACAAACCTCCGTTCACAGCATTCATAGTCACTCACCGTTGGATTGCCCCTAATGTCCGCTATCGGCGCAAAAGCGGACGTTAGGATATCGATGCCACCTGCTTTTCCGCCGCAGTATCGTAAATTTCACGGGCCGCATCGATTGTGGCTAAGTTCTCAAGTGCCCAACTCCCCAATGCGTTCACCGGTTCACGGAATGACTCGCCCATGGGAGTCAGGTTATATTCCACCTTCGGCGGGATCGTTGGATAATAGGTACGATTGACAAGGCCGTCGCGCTCCAACTCACGCAAAGTCCGACTGAGCATTCGCTGTGAAATTCCCAGATTTCGCTTCAGTTCGTTGAAGCGCAGCGTCCCGTATTCGGCGAGCGATATGATCACGAGGACGCTCCAACGGTCCCCAACGCGCGTCAGTACTTCGTTGATGCGCTGACAATTCGGGCATTGTTGTGAAGTTGTTTCTGCAACATTTGACGCTGCTGTTTCTGATACTGTCATGATGGTTCCCTTCGTGTAACCGGGGTGCAGAAATGTGCCTTCTTGCAAGATATTCTGGTTCTCAATATATCTCTAGTTACAAAAGTATACTACGCAATGCAAACACCGAAAACAGGAATCAGAAAATGACCAGCAAGACCCTCATCGAACATTTGAATTGGCGCTATGCCACAAAGAAAATGGATCCGGCAAAGGCAGTACCCAAAGAAAAGGTTGATGCAATCCTGGAAGCTATCCGCCTGGCACCAACTTCTAGTGGTACGCAGCCATTTGAGGTTGTTCTGGTAACCAATCCGGAAGTCTTGGCCGATGTTCGTGCAGCCGCCGGTGACCAGACACCTATCACTGATGGCTCTCATCTATTGGTGTTCGCGGCATGGGATAATTACACCGACGAGCGTATCGACGAAGTCACTAGTCTGAATATAGAAGCGCGCGGAGAGATTCCGTTGATCCACGAGTATTATGGCAATTTGAAGACCAGTTATGTGCCGCGTGAAGCTGAAACAAATTACGCACATGCGGCTCGTCAGGCCTATATTGCGGTGGGTGTAGCGCTAGTTGCGGCCGCTGAGCAAGAAGTGGACAGCACGCCAATGGAAGGATTCGATCCAGCAGCGGTGGATAAAATCTTAGGCCTGAGTGAGCGCGGCTTGCGTTCGGTTGTTCTTTTACCGCTGGGCTATCGTGATCCAACGGGAGATTGGCTCCTGCCGATGCCAAAGGTACGCAAGTCGCGCGAAACCATGGTTACACAAGTCGAATAGGCCGACCAACCCCGTGGGAATGGAGCAAATTAATGTCGATATCAAATGGTGACAGTTGGATCGCTTTGGCAATAATTGTCACGTCGGTCCTAACGGCTTGGTTTATGAATTATCGCGCGCCGAAGGTGCGGGTAATGGGTACATTGCTGGCTGCCTTGGGTTGTTTTGCAGTTGTTTTCTGGTTTGCTGTTATCTTGGGAACTGGCATACTGGACAACCCAAAACCTAATCAAACGCCCATGGATTCTGCGAAACCGGCATTGCTCTGGATACAGGCGGCTATCGCTTTGATCGGTGGTTTGCTCTTGCTTCGAGCCGCTTTCCAGCAAAACAAAAGCGCTGAACCTCTAGAGCTGTCTTCGGAGAACGAACCAGATCGATACGGCTTTGTTTCACGGATGTTGCACTGGACAATCGCGATATTGTTTCTGTCTCTCATCCCAATCGGAATGTTTGCATCGATGATCCCTGAAGGTACATGGTTCCGGAACCAATATTATGTGGTGCACAAAACAATTGGTGTGCTGGTATTTGTACTCATACTTGTGAGACTATTCTGGAACCGACGTTCTCAACGCCCCGAGTTGGATGCATCTCTAAAACCCAACGAGCGCAAGTGGGCGCATCGAGTCCATATCATTCTTTACGTGATGATGATCGCGGTACCGGTTACTGGTTATGTAATGACCAGTTTCCATGGTTTTCCAACATACTTCTTCGTTTTGGAAATTCAGCCATTTTGGGGGAAAAGCGATGCGTACATAATCTGGGGAACGTTCCACAAATATATCCTGCCCTATATTCTGTATATCGCCCTGGGAGCCCATATCCTTGGGGCCATGAAGCATCATTTTATCGACAAGCATGAAGGTGCGTTGAAGCGAATGGTTGGTTAAATTGGGTCGCATTTTGCGCGATTTCTAATATCCGCTTTCGGGATGTTGCGGACATTAGTTAGCGCGAGGGCAGTTACCGATAGTTGAATGATTTTTTTTCATGCTCTGGAAAGCTGCTTTCCTACATATAACCACATTGGTTATGATTGCTTCCATGAAAAACCAAA
>JBDWAQ010000006.1:2500-11520 GCA_039978835.1 Parasphingorhabdus sp. | reverse complement strand
AACTCCTCTTTTTTGCTGGCATTGACACGTGTCAAAATTGCTTTGCCATCAATATTTGATAAAAACAATCGATATTCGCCAAAATAGGTGTTGTAGATGCTATCTTGAATTTTTTTCGGGAAAAATACGTTGGTGTGTCCGTCTTTTAAAGAAGCACAAAATCGTTGCAATAATCGGTAATATTCATAATCGTTTTCTGTTTTCTGAACTTCTAAAATAAGCTTCTTATATAGTTCATTCCATTCGGTTCTATCTACTTTATCTAGATATATAAAATTATAGTTTACTTCTTGCCAAAACTTGGAAAGTCCGTACACTTTATCTTCAGGAGATATTTCATTTGGAATCTGCGCAAAAAGTTGATGAGTGAATAGAATTAGTAGTAAGACGAGTGTATTTCTCATTTGAAATGTTTTTTTGGTTGATGAATGAATGTAATTGTACTAAATATGTATAACGGGAACTTTTATTATTTATTTAATTCTTTCAATCGGTTGATTGCATTTTGATTTTCTGGATTCAACGCAAGCGATTTTTTAAAATTGATGATTGCGTTCTCTTTATCATTCAGAAATAAATACGCTTCCGCAAAACTATCAAACAAATTCGCTGATTTTGGATAGAGATAAACGCCGAACTTAAATACTAAAATTCCTTGTTTTGATGTTTTCGGATTGAAAGTGAGTTGCAAGCCGAGATTGTTCAATTTCCATTCAGGCAATTCTAAATTTGAATATTTTTGAATCAGTTTTTTGTGTAAATCTTCTAAATTTTGATAATCTTGTTTTGCAGCCAAATCATTAAAATCTTGAATTGTGAATGGTTTTTCGGTCGCTTTTTTTGATTCTTTCGAAAGAATATTGGACGAAATTCCATTTTGTTCAGGTGTATTTGTCAAAAACGCTAAGGAAGCCTGATCGTTCTTTAAGTATGCATTTAAGAACTGTAATGTATAATTTGAAACCAATTTGTACGAAGCGAGAATCTTTTTGTCACTTCTATCTTGTCGTTTGTCTCTTGGACGAAATAGAATACCAAACGAGCTAAAATTTGAATGTGTCAAATCGTGAAACTTAAGTTTGTATGCATCACTATGAATCAAACTATCGTAAAATTCGAATTCATAATTTAATTTCGGGGCAATTTTATCAGCTTTCAATACCGTTTCTGGAATGTCCTTTTGTGCGAAATGTATAAAAGGAACATCAACTTTCTTAATATTATGAAAAGGAGATTCTTTTAAAACTTTATAATTATACCGAATACTTCCATCCAAACTCACAATTGCTTTAATGTAATCGTTGCGAAGTTGTGCTAATACATTAGACAATCCGCCAAAGCTAAATCCCATGGTGGCAATTTTGCTAGTATCTGCGTGTTCAAATTTTAAAACTTCTTGTAATAGGAATTCAATATCGCGTGCTTGTGCTTCCATATCTTTATGTGTTCCACCAGAAAAATATTTAATCTCTGCGCCACGACTCGGACTCGAAATCACAATATATCCATGACTCGCTAAATATTCGCACAGCACAAAATTTTCGATAGAAGAGGCTTCATAGCTTGGCGCGTATATAATGACTGGGAATTTTCCTTTTGCAATGTTACTTTTTACAAATGCTTTGGTTGTATTGTTAAGTATTGCGTTGTTGTGTGAATTATTGATAGGATATGGAAACCAATTTAATAACTGTTCATTTGGTAAATGTTCCCACTCGCGTTCGTTTTTAAAAATCTCTAAATAACTTAAAATAGTTGTCTTTTGTGAAGTTGTTTCTGTGCTTGGATACCATATACTAATTGGAATTGGACGTAGAATTGCTTTATTTGTCCATTCAAAAACACGTTTGTAAGTTCGTGTTGCATCAACTTTTTCATAATTTTTAAAGCCTACTTGGTACGTTCCATGCTCAAGTTGAAAATCACTTGGCGAAACTTGTCCGAAAGACATATTAGCATAAAAAGCGACAAACAGAAATATAAAAAAAGCTCTCATGGTGGTTTGTATTTACCTTAGAGAGCAATGTTTTTTAAAAATGTTACAGTCTATTGCTTTTCAAAACTCATTAATGGTCCATCACTGTGATATTCGTGACCAATAAAAAGTTTGCCATCTTCAAAGAAATATTCATATGGAATATCTAATAATGTAATGGTGTCACTTCCTAAAGCAAAAAAATAAATACCAGAGTCGAAGATTTGTAAAGTTTCATCTACTTCGTTATCAACGGTAAGTTTATTTTGTGAAAGATCGAAATTCCAAATATGATTTGCTTGAAAATTTGGTGGTGCACATTCGCAAGAAACATCAACCAATTTCCAAATGCCTGAAATTGGGTTGTTGTTAGCAGAAATGTCATCGTTGTTATTACAGGAAATTAAAAGCCCTGTTAATAATATTAAAAAAATCTTGGTTCTCATGGTAATCGGTTTTAAAGTTTAAATATACGAAATAAACGTACGCACACTTTAAATATTATAAGTCAAGCGTATATTGTTCTGGAAGCAACCGAAATGACATGCGATGGTATTTTGTTGTTCCGTACTTTCTAATTGCTTCGCGATGTTCTACAGTTGGATATCCTTTATTTTTCTTCCAATTGTACATAGGAAACTCTTCATGAATCTTTTCCATATATGCATCTCTATATGTTTTGGCTAACACAGAAGCAGCAGCAATATTCATATACTTTCCATCACCTTTAATAATTGTTTGATGCGGAATTTCTTTATACGGTTTAAATTTATTTCCGTCTACAATAATATGTTCAGGCGATACAGAAAGTTGGTCAATCGCTTTATGCATTCCCAAAATAGAAGCATTTAATATATTAATGACGTCAATTTCTTTAGGAAAAATATGCGCTACACCAAAAGTTATGGCTTCCAATTCAATAATAGGACGTAAAATTTCACGCTTCTTCTCACTCAACTGTTTGGAGTCGTTTAATATGTTGTTCGAAAAGTCTTTGGGTAATATAACAGCGGCTGCAGTTACAGGTCCAGCAAGACATCCGCGTCCTGCTTCGTCAGTACCAGCTTCTAATCCATCCAATAATTGTAATGCTAACATGCCTAAAATATTAAGAGACAAAACTATTCGTTCTGTAAGTCAAATCAAAATAGAAAAACAAAACATAGTCGCTTAAAAACAACAATTTATGATTTCAATAACAAATCTTGGCTTTTTATTTCGATCAAAAAGTATACTTTTGTTCCATACTAGCGTAAAATGTTTGATGACATGAAGAAGAACACGCTAAAAAAATCAAAGAAGTGAAGCACATCCTTTTCGTTATATTTATATGTATTACTATTTCTGCTGTACAAGCGCAGGAAAAGTTTCAGCCAGTACCAGAGAAAAAGCAAAAAATGAGCCAGCGAGGAGAAGAACCTATAAATAGGGAAAACAAAGGCTCTGAAAAAGACAAAACGGCGAAACGAAAAGAATACGATATCAATCTGTATAAAATAATCTCGCACGATCGCGACACAACGATTATTGATACAACACTAACTATTGAAAAAGAATACAAGTACAATTACTTACGAAAAGATGATTTTGAGTTAATAGCTTTCTCAAACTTAGGACAAACTTATAATAGTTTAGGATATTCATTTGACAGACCATCGGCATTTCCAAGTATAGGAATGCGCGCAAAACACTTTAACTACGATGAGGTGGAAGATGTAAAGTATTTCAATGTGCCAACACCAACAACCGAGTTGTTTTTTAAAACGGCAATGGAGCAAGGGCAATTGTTGAATGCTTTTATTACGATGAATACATCTAAACGTATGAATTTCTCTATTTCATATAAAGGAATGCGTTCGCTAGGGAAATATCAAAACGTACTAAGTAGTTCTGGAAACTTTAGATTTACAGCAAACTACCGAACCAAAAATGATCGTTACGGATTGCGAGCTCATTTCTACTCACAAGATGTATTTAATGATGAAAACGGAGGATTGACCGCAGAAGCAGTAACGGACTTTGAAACTGGAGTCGAAGAATTCACTGATCGATCACGTTTGTCGGTGCAATTTCAAGATGCAGAAAACATACTCGTAGGAAAACGATACTACTTAGAGCATGATTACAAAATAGTACGACAAAAAGATTCGCTTCGAGATAATAACCTGCGTGTTGGACATACATTTAATTATGAAACAAAATATAACATCTACAGTCAAACAAATGCAAATGCATTGTTTGGAGATGCTTATGTAGGATCGGCGCTAAGAGATCGCTCGCAACTGCGAAAACTATTCAATCAAGCGAGTTTAAGTTATACCACAAAAACCTTTGGTGATGTAAAATTCAAAGCCAATCATACCAAATACGATTACTTCTTTGATAAAATACTATATCTCTCACCAGATAATATTGTGCCTAGCAGAATAGAAGGCGATGTAATTGCTGTTGGAGGTGAATGGCGACATACCATTGCTGGAATTCAACTGAAGGCTGATTTATTAGCAAACGTTTCAGGAGAACTTGGAGGAAACTATTTTACAGGTCGTGCGCGATACAAATTCAATGATGACATAAATGCAGAAGCTTCCATTGTAATCAATTCCAAAGCGCCAAACTTTAATTTCATCATCAATCACAGTGATTACATAAACTACAATTGGCGTAACAATCTCAAAAATGAGCGAACGCAAAGTATCAACTTTAGTATAAAATCTAAAAAATGGGGAAATGCAGATGTTAGTTTTACGTCGTTAGATAACTACACATACTTCTCAGGACTCACAGCAGGAGCACAAATAGCACCGCAACAAAGTCAGGATGGAATCACATATTTAAAAGTAAAAGTTGGTAAAGAATTCCGTTACGGAAAATTTGCGCTCAACAATACAGTAATGTATCAACAAGTAACGCAAACTGGCGATGTATTCAATGTACCTGAATTGGTAACAAGAAACACACTATACTATACGGACAAATGGTTCAAAAAAGCGCTTTTCATTCAAACAGGAGTTACATTCAGTTACTTCACGGAATACTTCGGAAACGCATACAGTCCATTGTTAGGAGAATTCTACAGTCAGAATCAACAAAAAATTGGAGGTTTTCCACGATTTGATGTATTTTTCAATGCCAAAGTAAGGCGCACACGAATCTATTTCAAACTAGAGCACTTAAACTCTTCCTTCACAGGATACAACTTTTTTGCTGCGCCAAACCAACCATATCGCGATTTCGTTGTTCGCTTCGGTCTCGTATGGAACTTCTTTTCATAAAAATAAACACCAACATCTAACACTTATCAAATTAAGGCCACTGAGCGGAGTCGAAGTGGGTTCCCATTTTCTTTTTTATTAGAAAAAAGAAATTTGGTCACGCTTTCGCCAGTCGCTCTCTTTCATTTCGGGCAAGTACTATAATAAGTACAAAACAAAGTCCGCTGAGCGGAGCCGAAGCGAGGAGCTCCAACAAATGCTCAATCGTTAACCCGAAAATCAAGTACATATATATAAGGATAAGAAACTATACTATATATAAAGACAAAGCAGAAATATAAAAGGCGCAAATCGCCCAATGAAGTTTAACTGTTTATAAGTTTAAGAGTTTGTGCTTTGAAATAAAACTGGAAGTAAACAACTTAACCAGCAACCAGCAACCAGCAACCAGCAACCAGCAACCAGCAACCAGCAACCATCAACCAGCAACCAGCAACCAGCAACCATCAACCAGCAACCAGCAACCATCAACCAGCAACCATCAACCAGCAACCAGCAACCAGCAACCATCAACCAGCAACCAGCAACCATCAACCAGCAACCATCAACCAGCAACCAGCAACCAGCAACCAGCAACCATCAACCATCAACCATCAACCATCAACCAGCAACCAGCAACCATCAACCATCAACCAGTAACCAGCAACCAGTAACTAGCAACCAGTAGCCAGCAACCAGCAACCAGTAGCCAAAAAAAAAATCGCTGCAAGTAGCTAGAAAATAGGGTATTAAAAAGGGTGATTAAATAAAAAATAAAAAAGGTTGTAAAAAGGTTAGGAAGTTATGAAAAGGGTTCTATATTTGCAGCCGCTAAAACAGGAATAGTTGCGGCGAGAAAAGTACGTTCAGGATAAAATTTTAGAGTAAAGTATGAGTCAGAAAAAAAGTTTAAAAAACTTTAAAAAAGATTTTGCTGAGAATTAAAAAAGGTTGTATGTTTGCAGCCGCTAAAAACGGGAACGTTTATAGATTAGTTCTTAGAAATAACATACTTTATGTGAGAGGCAAGAAGCTTGCGAAAGAGCTTCAAAAAAAATCTCAAAAAAGTTTTGTGAGAATGAAAAAAGGGTTTTATATTTGCACCCGCTTTCAGATTGAAAGTTTAGAGAAATAGAAGAATTAGAAGTTCATTGACATATTGATTAGCAGCAATTATTTTGGAGACAAAGTAATGATAAAAAACATAAGCAAAGACATCTTTTGAGAAGTACGAATAATTTTTCGGAGTTCAAAAATAATTAAAGAACAACGATGAAGAGTTTGATCCTGGCTCAGGATGAACGCTAGCGGCAGGCTTAACACATGCAAGTCGAGGGGTAACATTGTAGCTTGCTACAGATGACGACCGGCGCACGGGTGCGTAACGCGTATGAAACCTACCTAATACAGAGGGATAGCCCAGAGAAATTTGGATTAATACCTCATAGTACTGTGATCTCGCATGAGATTATAGTTAAAGATTTATCGGTATTAGATGGTCATGCGTTCTATTAGTTAGTTGGTAAGGTAACGGCTTACCAAGACATCGATAGATAGGGGCCCTGAGAGGGGGATCCCCCACACTGGTACTGAGACACGGACCAGACTCCTACGGGAGGCAGCAGTGAGGAATATTGGACAATGGAGGCAACTCTGATCCAGCCATGCCGCGTGAAGGAAGACTGCCCTATGGGTTGTAAACTTCTTTTATAGAGGAAGAAACGCAGATACGTGTATTTGTTTGACGGTACTCTACGAATAAGGATCGGCTAACTCCGTGCCAGCAGCCGCGGTAATACGGAGGATCCAAGCGTTATCCGGAATCATTGGGTTTAAAGGGTCCGCAGGCTGTTGTTTAAGTCAGAGGTGAAAGTTTGCAGCTCAACTGTAAAATTGCCTTTGATACTGGATGACTTGAGTTATAATGAAGTGGTTAGAATATGTAGTGTAGCGGTGAAATGCATAGATATTACATAGAATACCGATTGCGAAGGCAGATCACTAATTATATACTGACGCTGAGGGACGAAAGCGTGGGGAGCGAACAGGATTAGATACCCTGGTAGTCCACGCCGTAAACGATGGTTACTAGCTGTTTGGACTTCGGTCTGAGTGGCTAAGCGAAAGTGATAAGTAACCCACCTGGGGAGTACGATCGCAAGATTGAAACTCAAAGGAATTGACGGGGGCCCGCACAAGCGGTGGAGCATGTGGTTTAATTCGATGATACGCGAGGAACCTTACCAGGGCTTAAATGTAGTGTGACAGGGGCAGAGACGCCTTTTTCTTCGGACACATTACAAGGTGCTGCATGGTTGTCGTCAGCTCGTGCCGTGAGGTGTCAGGTTAAGTCCTATAACGAGCGCAACCCCTGTTGTTAGTTACCAGCACGTAGTGGTGGGGACTCTAACAAGACTGCCGGTGCAAACCGTGAGGAAGGTGGGGATGACGTCAAATCATCACGGCCCTTACGTCCTGGGCTACACACGTGCTACAATGGTAGGTACAGAGAGCAGCCACTACGCAAGTAGGAGCGAATCTACAAAACCTATCTCAGTTCGGATCGGAGTCTGCAACTCGACTCCGTGAAGCTGGAATCGCTAGTAATCGGATATCAGCCATGATCCGGTGAATACGTTCCCGGGCCTTGTACACACCGCCCGTCAAGCCATGGAAGCTGGGGGTACCTGAAGTCGGTCACCGCAAGGAGCCGCCTAGGGTAAAACTGGTAACTGGGGCTAAGTCGTAACAAGGTAGCCGTACCGGAAGGTGCGGCTGGAACACCTCCTTTCTAGAGCGACGAAGAAGAATTATAGATAACAATCGAGAGATTGTTTTTGCTTAGCTGTTAATTAAGAAATTGAACAAAATATACACAAGTAGAGTCTCATAGCTCAGCTGGTTAGAGCGCTACACTGATAATGTAGAGGTCGGCAGTTCGAGTCTGCCTGAGACTACTAATTTGTATATATTTTAAGGAAATTCTGGAAGTTAGAGGATTCTACATTCATGAATCTGAATATAACATTCTGGAATTCATTATGGGGGATTAGCTCAGCTGGCTAGAGCGCCTGCCTTGCACGCAGGAGGTCATCGGTTCGACTCCGATATTCTCCACGATCAACTGTAATAGTTGAAAAAGTTCATTGACATATTGAGATAAAAGAGAAACGAGATTAAATTTAATAATCTTCGAGAGAACAAAAATAAATAATAAAGAGCAAAAAGTACAATAAGCTAAGTAAGGGCGTATGGGGAATGCCTAGGCTCTCAGAGGCGAAGAAGGACGTGATAAGCTGCGAAAAGCTGTGGGGAGTGGCACATACATATTGATCCGCAGATATCCGAATGGGGCAACCCGGCATATTGAAGATATGTCACATCGTAAGATGAGCAAACCCGGAGAACTGAAACATCTAAGTACCCGGAGGAGAAGAAAACAAAAGTGATTCCGCTAGTAGTGGCGAGCGAACGCGGAATAGCCCAAACCAATGTTGTTACGGCAATATTGGGGTTGTAGGACCACGACATTTGATGTTAATTAAATTAGAACTGTTTGGAAAGACAGACCAAAGAGGGTGATAGTCCCGTATAGGTAAGATTAATTATTGATAGTGGTATCCTGAGTAGCGCGGGGCACGTGTAACCCTGTGTGAATTTGGCGGGACCATCCGCTAAGGCTAAATACTCCTGAGAGACCGATAGTGAACTAGTACCGTGAGGGAAAGGTGAAAAGAACCCTGAATAAGGGAGTGAAATAGACCCTGAAACCATACGCTTACAAGCGGTCG